>NZ_JAIQYY010000011.1:253991-254553 GCF_020181035.1 Streptomyces sp. CoH27 | reverse complement strand
CCGTGACGGCGCGGCCGTCCGTGACGGCGCGGCCGTCCGTGACGGCGCGGCCGTCCGTGACGGCGCGGCCGTCCGGGCTGACGCAGCTGGTAGGGGCGAGGCGCCCGCGCGGGGTGCCGAGTCCGGGCGTGGCGTCGTGGCCGGGCGCGGTGCTGTGGCCGGTCGGGGTGCCGGGGCCGGGCGTCGTGGGGTTTCCGGGCGTGCGGCAGGGAGTGGCCGGGGTGCCGGTGCCCGGCGTGGCGCGTCTGCCGGCCGTGGTGCCGTTGCTGCACGGAGGCCGGTCCCCGGGGCCGGGTTCGGGGGGCGCACCGGCTCGGGCCCGGGGTTCGGCTCCCTGCCGCAGCGCGGTCGTGGCGCCGGGCGTACCGTCCCGCCCCGGGTACGGACCGCCCGGCGGCCGTGGCGTCGGAGCCGGGGCTACCGGTTGCTGCGTACGGTCGCCGTGGCCGTGGTCCTGCTGATCGGCGGTGCCCGGTGTGCGGGCGGCGGCGGTGGACCTGCCGTCGACCAGGCCGCTCCCGGCGCCGGTGGCATCGGTGCGGATGCCCGGGGTGGCCAACTC
>NZ_JAIQYY010000011.1:243761-253871 GCF_020181035.1 Streptomyces sp. CoH27 | reverse complement strand
CGCCACCCCCGCCGGGCCCGCCACCCCCGCCGGGCCCGCCACCCCCGCCGGGCAGGCGAGCCGCGCCCCGGCCGCACCCTCCCCTTCCTCGGTCGCCCCCGCCCCCCTGCCCCCCTCCCGCGCCACCTCACTCGCCATCCCCTACCTGAGCGTGCACGCCCCCGTGATGGGCCTGGACCTGGACCGTGACCACCGGATGACCGCGCCGCCCGACGACAACCCCAAGCTGGTGGGCTGGTACCAGGGCGGACCCGCGCCGGGTGGGGCGGGGACCGCTGTGGCCGTCGGGCATCTGGACACGGACAGCGGACCCGCTGTCTTCTCGGGGCTGTCCCAGCTGACCGCCGGGCGCCTGATCGAGGTGCGGCGGGCGGACGGCCGTACCGCCGTGTACCGCGTCGACGCCGTCCGCACCTTCGAGAAGGCGCACTTCCCCGACCGCGAGGTCTACGGCGACCGGGGCCGTCCCGAACTCCGGCTGATCACCTGCGGCGGCGCCTATCACCGGCGGACCGGCTACGCCGGCAACGTGGTCGTCTTCGCTCACCTCACCGCCGTCCGCGAACCGGGCAGAGCCTGAGTTCCCCGTCCGCGATGTGGGCACTGCGGCGGCCGTCGGCTGAATCCGCGCGTCCGCTTCCGCTCCCCACCTGCCCCGCCGTTCCCGCCGTCCCCGGGTGTCTTCCCCCGGCCGGGCACATTCCGTTAACTTCCGTGACCCACAGGCCCCGTACGACCGCGGGGCGTTCGGACCACGGAGCAGCGGCGCTCCGGACAGCCCCCGGGGGCGGCAGGCATGACACGCGCCATCTCACTGCACGACGTGAGCAAGTCCTACACCCGCGGCACGCGTGTGGTCGACGGGCTCTCGCTGGACATCGCACCGGGGGAGTTCCTGGTCCTGCTCGGCCCCTCCGGCTGCGGCAAGTCCACCGTGCTGCGGATGATCGCCGGTCTGGAGGAGATCGACGAGGGCGAGCTGCTGCTCGACGGGGAGCGCGCCAACGACTGGCAGCCCGCCGCCCGGGACATCGCCATGGTGTTCCAGAACTTCGCCCTCTACCCGAGCATGACCAGCCGCGACAACATCGGCTTCCCGCTGCGCATCGAGGACCGCGGCGCCGACCCCGGCCCGCGCGTCACCGCCACCGCCCGCATGCTGGGCGTGGAAGACCTCCTCGACCGTTATCCGAGCCAGCTCTCCGGCGGTGAGCGGCAGCGGATCGCCATGGGCCGGGCCATCGCCCGGCACGCCTCGGCGTTCCTGATGGACGAGCCGCTGTCCAACCTGGACGCCAAGCTCCGTAACCGGCTGCGCGCCGAGATAGCCCAGCTCACCCGGGAGTTGGGAGTCACCACGGTGTACGTCACCCATGACCAGGCCGAGGCGATGTCCCTCGGCGACCGGGTCGCCGTGCTGCGTGGCGGGGTGCTCCAGCAGGTCGGCACCCCGCGCGAGGTCTACGCGCTGCCCCGCAACGTCTTCGTCGCCGCCTTCATCGGCGTCCCGCGCATCAATCTGCTCCAGGGCGTGGTCCGCGCCCCGCTGGACGGCGCCATGACCATCGGCCTGGGCAAGCAGGCCCTGCGGCTGCCCGAACCGCTCTCCCTGGACCACCGGCTGCTGCGGGTGCAGCAGGGCCGCGAGGTCATCGTCGGGCTGCGCTCGGAGGTGGTCCGCATCGCCGACCGGGACTCGGCCCGGCCGGGGGAGGCGCTGATCACCGGGCTGGTCGAGCATGTCGAGTTCCAGGGGCACGAGATCCTCGTCCACTTCAACACCGGTTCGCGGCCCGCCGTCGTACCCGAACTGGAGGCCCCGCGCCCGGCCGCCCGGCCCCCGCGCCGGCGCAGGCGGGAGGGGCCGGGCATGCTGGACCGGCTGCGGGGGCGGGCGGGGGCGGCCCTGCGGGCCGGACCGGTCGTCGTCCTGGAGGACCCGGAGGTCCCGGAGGACCCGCCGGGGAGCCCGGCGTCCGACACCGCGACGTCCGGTGTGCGCCTTCCCGGTGACCTGGTGGTGCGCACCACACCGCACGTCCGGCTGCACCACGGCATGCAGGTCCCGCTGCTCGTCGACCTCGACCGCGTCTTCGTCTTCGACCAGGACGGCGACCGCATCTGCCCGTCCCCCGACCGGCTGCCCGACCTGGACGCGTGAGCACCGGCCCGCCCGGCGATGATGTCCGGCGACGGCCGGCAATCTGTGGCGCAGCAAAACTAACGCCGCTAGTTTGTGTGCCGGACGACGCGGATCCGCCGGGAGGAAACAGCATGAAGGCACATGACGGCCTGTACATCGACGGCGCCTGGCGCCCCGCCGAGAGCACAGACACGATCGAGGTCGTGAACCCGGCCGACGAACAGGTCATCGGGCGCGTCCCGGCCGGTGGCGCGCTGGACGTCGACACCGCCGTCCGGGCGGCCCGCGCCGCGCTGCCCGGCTGGGCCGCCACGCCCCCGGCCGAGCGGGCCGCGCGCCTCGCCGCCCTGCGGGACGCCCTCGTGGCCCGCAAGGACGAGATCGCCGAGACGGTCACCGCCGAACTGGGCGCGCCGGAGCAGTTCGCGCAGGCGGTGCACGCCGGCCTGCCCATCGCGGTCGCCGGGTCCTACGCCGAGCTGGCCGCGCAGCACTCCTTCGAGGAGCGGATCGGCAACTCCACGGTCCTGCACGAGCCGGTCGGTGTGGTCGGCGCGATCACCCCCTGGAACTACCCGCTGCACCAGATCGTCGCCAAGGTCGCCCCGGCGCTCGCCGCCGGCTGCACGGTCGTCCTCAAGCCTGCCGAGGACACCCCGCTCACCGCCCAGCTCTTCGCCGAGGCCGTCCATGAGGCGGGCGTGCCGGCCGGTGTGTTCAACCTGGTCACCGGCCTCGGCCCGGTCGCCGGTCAGGCCCTCGCCGAGCACCCGGGCGTCGACCTGGTCTCCTTCACCGGCTCCACCGCCGTCGGCAAGCAGATCGGCGCCACGGCCGGGGCCGCCGTGAAGAAGGTGGCCCTCGAACTCGGCGGCAAGTCCGCCAACGTGATCCTGCCGAGCGCCGACCTCGCCAAGGCGGTGAACGTCGGCGTGGCCAACGTGATGTCCAACTCCGGCCAGACGTGCAGCGCCTGGACCCGCATGCTGGTCCACCGCGACCGGTACGACGAGGCCGTCGAGCTGGCCCGCACGGCCGCCGCCAAGTACGGCGACCGGATCGGCCCGCTGGTCAGCGCCAAGCAGCAGGCACGGGTGCGCGGTTACATCGAGAAGGGCGTCGCCGAAGGTGCCCGCCTGATCGTCGGCGGTCCCGAATCCCCGCGCGAGAAGGGCTACTTCGTCAGTCCCACCGTCTTCGCGGACGTGACCCCGGAGATGACCGTCGCGCAGGAGGAGATCTTCGGCCCGGTCCTCACGATCCTGCCCTACGACGACGAGGAGGACGCCCTGCGCATCGCCAACGGCACGGTGTACGGCCTCGCGGGCGCCGTGTGGGCCGGTGACGAGGCCGAGGCGGTCGCCTTCGCCCGCCGGCTGGAGACCGGCCAGGTGGACATCAACGGCGGCCGGTTCAACCCGCTCGCCCCCTTCGGCGGTTACAAGCAGTCCGGAGTCGGCCGGGAACTCGGCCCGCACGGACTCGCCGAGTACCTCCAGACCAAGTCCCTCCAGTTCTAAGGAAGTACGCGACCCATGGCCGTACGAGCCGCCGTCCTGCCCGCCGTCGGCGCGCAGTTGGAGATCACCGCCATCGACCTGCCCGACCCGGGCCCCGGACAGGTCCGCGTCCGCCTCGCCGCCGCCGGCGTCTGCCACTCCGACCTGTCCCTGTCCAACGGCACCATGCGGGTGCCCGTCCCGGCCGTTCTCGGCCACGAGGGCGCGGGCACGGTCGTGTCGGTGGGCGAGGGTGTCACCCACGTCTCACCGGGCGCCCCCGTGGTCCTCAACTGGGCCCCCTCCTGTGGCAGTTGCCACGCCTGTGCGCTCGGCGAGGTCTGGCTGTGCGCCAACGCCCTGAACGGCGCCGCCGACGTCTACGCCCGCACCGCCGACGGCACCGACCTGCACCCCGGCCTGAACGTGGCCGCGTTCGCCGAGGAGACGGTGGTCCCGGCGTCCTGCGTCCTGCCGCTCCCGGAGGGTGTCCCCCTGACCGATGCCGCTCTCCTCGGCTGCGCCGTCCTCACCGGCTACGGCGCCGTCCACCATGCGGCGAAGGTCCGGCCCGGCGAGACCGTCGCGGTGTTCGGGGTGGGCGGGGTCGGCCTGGCCACCCTCCAGTCGGCGAGGATCGCGGGCGCGTCCAGGATCATCGCCGTGGACGTATCGGCGGAGAAGGAGGAACTGGCCCGGGCGGCAGGCGCCACGGACTACGTTCTCGCGTCCGACACCACCCCGCGCGAGATCCGCGCCCTCACCGGCAAGCAGGGCGTGGACGTCGCGGTGGAGTGCGTCGGCCGGGCCGTCTCCATCCGCGCCGCCTGGGACTCCACCCGCCGGGGCGGCCGTACGACGGTCGTCGGCATCGGCGGCAAGGACCAGGAGGTCACCTTCAACGCCCTGGAGATCTTCCACTGGGGCCGCACCCTGTCCGGCTGCGTCTACGGCAACACCGACCCGGCCCGCGACCTGCCGGTCCTCGCCGAGCACGTACGCGAAGGCCGCCTGGACCTGTCCGCCCTGGTCACCGAACGCATCGCCCTGGAGGGCATCCCGGCCGCCTTCGAGAACATGCTCGCGGGGAAGGGCGGCCGGGCACTGGTGGTGTTCTGACGCCCCGACGGGGACACGCCCCGACGGGGACACGCCCCGACGGGGCGCGGGCCGTACCCGGCCACGGAGCGGTGGACCCCGCCCCGTGGCCGGGTTCAGCGCAACGCCTCCGAAGCGATCCCCAACAGGGCCGACAGCTCCCGCTCCCCCGACGGAGTCACCCGCACGGCCCGCTCCGACCCGATCCGCACGCACCACCCCGCGTCCAGCGCATGGCGGCACAGCGCGGCCCCCGCCGCCCCCGCGAGATGCGGGCGCCGTTCGGTCCAGTCCAGGCACGCGCGGGCCAGCGGACGCCGGGTGGAGGGGTCGAGAGGAATGCCCGCCGACCCGAACCACTCCAACCCCGCGTCCGTGAGCGCGAACCCCGTGTCCTGCCGCAGCAGTCCCCGGCGGGTCAGCGCGTCCGTGACGGCGATCCCCAGCCGCCCGGCGAGATGGTCGTAACAGGTACGGCCCCGGGCCATGGCCGAGCCCGCGCTCGACTCGCGCAGGCTGTGCGGAGTCCGCCGCGCCGCCGCCGGGGGAACCTGCGCGGCGAGATCCTCGACCAGCTGTGCCACTCGCGCGTCGGCGAGCCTGACGTACCGGTGCCGCCCCTGCCGTTCCTCGGTGAGCAGGCCGCCGGCCACCAGCTTGCCCAGATGCTCGCTGAGCGTGGACGCGGCGACCCCGGCGTGCCGGGCCAGCTCACCGGCCGTCCAGGCCCGCCCGTCGAGCAGCGCCAGCAGACACGTGGCCCGGGTCTCGTCGGCGATCAGCGAGGCGAGCGAGGCCAGCCCGGCGGCCTGCGGATCCTTGGCGGTCATGCCTCCCAGCATGCGGCACGGACACTTCGGCGCCCGCCGAACTACCGCTGCGCGCCCTGCCGCACCTGCTCGTACTGCTGCGCCAGCCCGTCCAGCAGCGCCGTCAGCCCCGTCTCGAAGGCCCGCTCGTCGATCTTCTCCTGCTGCTCGGCGAGCAGGTGGGCCTGGCCGAGGTGGGGATAGTCGGCGGGGTCGTACGCGCTTGCGTCGTCCACGAAGCCCCCGGCGAACGAACCGAGCGCGGAGCCCATGATGAAGTACCGCATCAGCGCGCCGATGGAGGTGGCCTGGGCGGGCGGCCAGCCGGCGTCGACCATCGCGCCGTAGACCGCGTCGGCCAGGCGCAGCGCGGCCGGCCGCCGGCCCGGCCCCCTGGCCAGCACCGGGACGATGTTCGGGTGGTCGCGCAGGGCCGCCCGGTAGGAGACGGCCCAGTCGTGCAGTGCGGTGCGCCAGTCGCGGCCGTCCTCGAACATCGCCAGGTCCACCAGCCCGCTCACCGAGTCCGCGACCGCCTCCAGGATCTCGTCCTTGGTGCGGAAATGGTTGTAGAGCGAGGGCCCGCTCACCCCCAGCTCGGCGGCGAGCCGGCGGGTGGAGACCGCCGCCAGGCCCTCCCGGTCCACGAGTTCCCGGGCCGTCTCGACGATCCGGTCGGTGCTGAGGAGGGGCTTGCGCGGTCGGGCCATGGCGCACATAGTAGGGCTGCGCCTGGAAACTAGCAGTGCTAATTTAAATGTACGGCTTTCAAGATCTGTCTGTGTGGGGTGATCTCATGGTGAACCTGGGGCTCAGCGAGGAGCAGGAGGCTGTACGGCAGCTCGCCCGGGACTTCGTGGCGCGCGAGATCGCCCCGCATGTCGTGGCGTGGGACCGGGCCGAGGAGGTCGACCGGGGGATCGTGAAGAAGCTCGGCGAGGTCGGCTTCCTCGGGCTGACCGTCGCCGAGGAGTACGGCGGCTCGGGCGGCGACCATCTGTCGTACTGCCTGGTCACCGAGGAGCTGGGCCGCGGCGACTCCTCCGTCCGCGGGATCGTCTCCGTCTCCCTCGGGCTCGTCGCCAAGACGATCGCCGCCTGGGGGGACGAGGAGCAGAAGCGCCGCTGGCTGCCGGGACTGACCTCGGGGGAGTACATCGGCTGCTTCGGCCTCACCGAGCCCGGCACCGGCTCCGACGCGGGCAACCTCACCACCCGCGCCGTACGCGACGGCGACGACTACGTCATCAACGGCGCGAAGATGTTCATCACGAACGGGACCTGGGCGGACGTCGTGCTGCTCTTCGCCCGCTCCACCGACGCCCCCGGCCACAAGGGCGTCAGCGCCTTCCTCGTGCCGACCGACACGCCCGGCCTGACCCGCCGCACCATCCACGGCAAGCTCGGCCTGCGCGGCCAGGCCACCGCCGAGCTGGTCCTTCAGGACGTCCGCGTGCCCGCCTCCGCGCTGCTGGGGGAGGAGGGCAAGGGCTTCTCCGTGGCCATGTCGGCGCTGGCCAAGGGGCGGATGTCGGTGGCGGCCGGGTGTGTCGGCATCGCGCAGGCCGCGCTGGACGCGGCCGTCGGTTACGCCGGTGAGCGCGAGCAGTTCGGCAAGTCCATCGCCCACCACCAGCTGGTGCAGGAGCTGATCAGCGACATCGCCGTCGATGTGGACGCGGCCCGGCTGCTGACCTGGCGGGTCGCCGACCTGATCGACCGGGGGCAGCCGTTCGCCGTCGAGTCCTCCAAGGCCAAGCTGTTCGCCTCCGAGGCCGCCGTCCGCGCCGCCAGCAACGCCCTGCAGGTCTTCGGCGGCTACGGCTACATCGACGAGTACCCGGCCGGCAAACTCCTGCGCGACGCCCGCGTGATGACGCTCTACGAGGGCACCAGTCAGATCCAGAAGCTGCTCATCGGCCGTTCCCTGACCGGGGTTTCGGCGTTCTGAGAGGTTCTGAGTAGCCGATCTGAGTATGTGTGCGGATGTGGCGCGGGCCCTGTCCGCCGATGCTCTTCCCCATGAGTGACACACCGGTCAAGCAGCAGAGCACGGCCGCGTTCTACGGCCAGTCCGTCGCCTCGTTCGCCATCGCCATGGCGGCCACGGCCATCGGCATCTACCAGCTCGACACCAACGCCTGGGTCCGGGCCTTCCTCGCGATCGCGGTCCTGTACCTCGTCACCTCCGCCTTCACCCTGGCCAAGGTGATCCGGGACCGGCAGGAGGCCGGGCAGATCGTCAGCCGGGTCGACCAGGCCCGCCTGGAGAAGCTCCTCGCCGAGCACGACCCCTTCGAGAAGATCTGAGCGGGCGCAAAGATCTGAGCAGGCACGCTAAGCGCTCGCTCACCTTCGGCGGTATGGTGGTGCTCCTGTACCGAGAGGGGCGAGCAAGCGATGAGTACGGCGGAGGAGACGACCGGCGGCGAGATGGAGCCGTGGGAAGAGGTCACCCCTGACGCGGCCCGGCGGCTGCTCGTCGCCGCCGTGGAGGCCTTCGCCGAGCGCGGCTACCACGCGACGACGACCCGCGACATCGCCGGCCGCGCCGGCATGAGCCCGGCCGCGCTCTACATCCACTACAAGACCAAGGAAGAGCTGCTCCACCGGATCAGCCGCATCGGCCACGACAAGGCCCTCGACATCCTGCGCACGGCGGCCCGGCGTGAGGGCAGTGCGGCCGAGCGGCTGGCCGACGCGGTCAGCTCCTTCGTCCGCTGGCACGCCGGGCGGCGCACCACCGCGCGGGTCGTGCAGTACGAACTCGACGCCCTCGGCCCCGAGGCCCGCGCCGAGATCGTCGCGCTGCGTCGCCAGGTCGACGCCGAGGTGCGCGGGATCATCGAGGACGGTGTGGCCGCGGGCGAGTTCGAGGTGCTGGACGTCAAGGGCACCACGCTCGCCGTGCTGTCGCTGTGCATCGACGTGGCCCGCTGGTTCACCGTGGACGGTCCGTTCACCCCCGAGGAGGTCGGCGCGCTCTACGCCGACCTCGTGCTCCGGATGGTGGGCGCGAAGTAGGGCGCCTGTCCGGTCAGGTCACAGGTAGTACCGGGACACCGACTCCGCGACGCACACCGGCTTGTCGCCGCCCTCGCGCTCCACGCTGAAGGCGACCGTCACCTGTACGCCGCCGGTGACGTCCTCGACCCCGGTGATCTTCGCGGTGGCGCGCAGCCGGGAGCCGACGGGGACGGGGGCCGGGAAGCGGACCTTGTTCGTGCCGTAGTTCACGCCCATCTTCACACCCTCGACCTGGATCAGCTGCGGGCCGAAGAGCGGCAGCAGCGACAGGGTCAGATAGCCGTGGGCGATGGTGGTCCCGAACGGTCCGGCGGCGGCCTTCTCCGGGTCCACGTGGATCCACTGGTGGTCGCCCGTGGCGTCGGCGAACAGGTCGATCCGCTTCTGGTCGACCTCCAGCCAGTCGGTGTACCCCAGCTGCTCGCCCACGGCCGCCTTCAGCTCGTCGGGGGAGGTGAAGGTCCTCGGTTCTGCCATGTTCCCGGCCTCTCGCTCGCTTGTCTAAGCAACTGCTTAGCATGGTCGGGTGCGCGGCACCTGTCAACGACGGGCCGCCGGGGATCGGGTGGGTAGTCTCTGAGGAGTGCCCCAGATTCCGGAGAAGATCCACGAGCTCACCGTCGGCCAGCTGTCCGCGCGCAGCGGCGCCGCGGTCTCCGCCCTCCACTTCTACGAGGCCAAGGGCCTGATCAGCAGCCGCCGCACCGCCGGCAACCAGCGCCGCTACAGCCGTGACACCCTGCGCCGGGTCGCCTTCGTCCGTGCGGCCCAGCGGGTGGGCATACCGCTGGCCACGATCCGCGACGCCCTGGCCGAGCTGCCCGAGGAACGGACGCCGACCCGTGCGGACTGGGCGCGGCTGTCGGAGAAGTGGCGCTCGGAGCTGGACGAACGCATCAAGCAGCTGAACCGGCTGCGCGATCACCTGACCGACTGCATCGGGTGCGGGTGCCTGTCCCTGGACTCGTGCGTGCTGTCCAACCCGGACGACAGGTTCGGGGAACGGCGGGTGGGGTCGCGGCTGTTCGTGGAAGGGCGATGACCGCTGCGCGGCTTCGACCGTCGATGGTCCGGTGCGTCGCCGGGTGCGGCGCAGTTGTGGCTGGTCCCGCCCACGCGGCGGAGCCGCATAGGGATGCAGCCCCGCGCCCCTGAGGGAACTGCACCACTGCTGACCTACTCGTACTCGGTGCCGCCCTTCCTCGTCAGATACGCCGGGCTCACCGCCTTGGCGATGCACCGACCCCCCGTCACCGCGCTGTACCGCTCCACCGCAGGCCGTATCACCACGCCCTCGCGCAGATGCAGCCCCCGCCCGGACACGGTTTCCCGGCCACTTGCGAACTCCCGGACCCGCTCGATGTCGTACGGCCCCGCGTACAGCCGGGGCACCACCGGCAGCTCCCCCTCCAGCAGCTCGGCCGCGTCCAGCCAGCGCACTGTGCCGTCGATCTCGGCCGACACGTCGAACGCCGCGTACCCGAGCGTGTCCCGCCGGCCGTCCGCGCCGTAGGTCAGATCCTGCACCCCCGCC
>NZ_JAIQYY010000011.1:211702-243661 GCF_020181035.1 Streptomyces sp. CoH27 | reverse complement strand
CGCCGTGGCCGCGCACCGCCCGCCAGTACAGGTTCCGTGGATCCTCCTTCAGCGCCAGGGACTTGGCACCGAAGCCCTTGGAGGACACGTAGACCCGTCCCTCGTCGGCGACATACGTCAGCAGGCACGCGGAACCGTGCAGCTTCTCCGTCAGGACGACCGGCTCGCCCGGTGTGAACATGTCCGGGTAGCGCTGGATGTTCTCGATGTCGACCCACGGCAGCAACGCGGCGGCGGACTCGGCCTCGCCGTTCATGGTCGGCGGAACCGGCGGCACCCACTTGGTGATGCCGAGCCGCTCGGCGAAGTCCGTGCCCTGGGCCGCCGCGCGCGCCAGATCGACGTCGGCCAGTGCCTTCGGCCGGCACACGATGCCCTGCGACAGCTCGCCGCGCAGCCGCACCGCCTTGACCCGGTTGGCCTCGCCGCCCGCCAGCCGTCCGGTCAGCCCCAGCTCGTCGATCAGGCCGGACGGCAGCACCGCCTGCTCGGGGATGTAGACGGCGGCCTCACCGGTGCGGTACGCGCCCTTGGCGACGACCGCCCGGTACAAGCCCACCTGGGCCAGTTCGAGCGCGTCGGCGTTCGGATGCTCGTGGACGGTCAGCACTTCGGCGGTGACGCGCAGCGTCGACATCGCAACTCCTCGGAAAGCTGGGCACGTTGACGGCCCTCAGGCGTGTTTCATCGGGCTCTACTCTCCACGCCGGAAACCGGTGGAACCAGCGGATTGGTGACTGGTAGCGTCGTGATCTTCGGCCGGCGGCGACGTCGTGCGCAGAGTACCGACGGGAGCAACTCCCCTGCCGACGCCCACCCTTGCCGCCGCGCTCGCGGACATCGAGACCGTGTTCAACGGGTTTGCGAGCCCGCACGAGACCGGCCGCGGCCGCTGCCACCTCCCCGAGGAGACCCCGCGTACCTGCGCACGCCGTACGTGCGTGTGCCCCTGAGCGTGGTGGACATGTACCTCAAGGAGGTGCCCGACCTTCCCCAAGTTCTCGCCTTCGCTCGAACAGGGGGGACCGCCAGGTCCGTCACATGTCACACACAGCCAACCGCGGGGGTGCGGCATCCCCCCAGCGCACCCCCCGGACCGGCCCCCGTTGCATCGCACTGCTCAGGCCGACATCAGCAGCGCCCCCCGGCGGGCATACTCCAGCGCCTGCGGGGTCAGCACGGGGCGCGGGACGAGGATTCCGCAGTCCGTGCAGACCGGGCCGGAGGACGGCTCGTGGTCCAGGTCGTGGCGCCAGATCAGACGGTCCGCGCCGCACACGGGGCAGCACGTGCCCGGTGTGCGCTCCAGGGCGCTGATCAGGCGGCGCAGTACGTCCGCCAGGGGCTCGTGCGGGTGCAGTCGTGGGTCGTCGCACCAGGCGACCCCGAAGCCGCCCCAGGTCAGCCGGTGCCAGTCGTCCACGCTGCCCGGCCGGCGGAGCCCGTCGTGCTTCTCCTTCCTGCGCCGCTCGGTGAAGTCGGTCTCGTAGGCGAGCCAGACGGAACGGGCCTCCTCCAGCTCCTCCAGTGCGGCCACGAGCCGCGCCGGGTCGGGGGAGCGGTCCTCCGGGCCGAAGCCCGCCCGGGAGCACAGATGGTCCCAGGTCGCCCGATGCCCGTAAGGGGCGAACTTCTCAAGGCACTTGCGCAGCGAGTACCGCCGCAGTGCCAGATCGCAGTCCGGATCGCGTACCTGTCTCGCCAGACTCCGGAAACCGGCCATCGCCCTGCACCTCCGTCACACCTGCACCTGTACTTCGGTCACTTCGGCGTCGTCGCACGGACGTCGTCGAGTAGACGTATCGACAGGCGATTCGGCTCCATCTCTTCGCGTGCTCTTCTCGCGTGCGCCTCTTGGCCGTTGGCGGCGGCTCCAAAAAGTGACGCATGTTCATCTTCAAACTCGGGGATACCGGCGGTAACGTTCGCGCACCCCCGGCGCTAGGAGCTGCCATGCCACGGCGTACCCCACGTACCGCCCTTGACAGACTGAGAACGTCCCGCCCCTTCACCAGGTTCCTGAAGACCGCCTCGATCTGCGTCCTCGTCGGCGGCTTGCTCTCTCCCCTCACCCAGACGGTGTCCGCCGCCACGGCCGCCGCCTCGAACGACTACTGCGGCGGCCAGTGCTCGGACATCCTGCCGCCCGGCGAGAACGGCAACGCGACCCTGGCGCAGATCCTGCTCAACCAGGCCTTCGGCACCCAGCCTTCGCACGCCGAGGACCAGCTCGGCCCGTATGCGGGCCTGGCCACCGGTCACAAGGGCCTGACCGACTCCACGATCAACAACTTCTTCAACGACTCCTCGTTCGGCGTCCCGTCCGACCAGGTCGCCTCCACGGAGAATCCGGGCGGGCGCAGCGACGTGACGATCGTCCGGGACAAGAAGACCGGTGTGCCGCACATCACAGGTACGACCCGGTACGGCACCGAGTACGGCGCCGGATTCGCCGCGGCCGAGGACCGGCTGTGGCTGATGGACGTCTTCCGGCACGTCGGCCGGGGCCAGCTGACCTCCTTCGCCGGCGGCGCGGCCGCCAACCAGGGCCTGGAGCAGGAGTTCTACCGCAACGCGCCGTACACCGAGGCCGACCTCCAGGCGCAGATCGACAACGCCGTCGCGAAGAACGGTGCCCGCGGTCAGCAGGCCCTCGCCGACGCCAATGCCTACCTCGACGGCATCAACGCGTACATCGACGCCTCCGACAGCGGCCGCTACTTCCCCGGCGAGTACGACCTGACCGGTCACAAGGACGCGATCACCAACGCCGGCACCATAAACCACTTCAAGATCACCGACCTGGTCGCGCTGGCCTCCGTCATCGGCTCGCTCTTCGGCTCCGGCGGGGGCGGCGAGGTCAACAACGCCATCTCACTGATCGCCGCGCAGGCCAAGTACGGCGTCGAGGAGGGCACCAAGGTCTGGGAGTCCTTCCGCGAGCGCAACGACCCCGAGGCCGTGCTGACCGTCCACGACGGCCAGAGCTTCCCGTACGGCGGCAAGCCGGACACCGCCAGGGGCGAGGCCCTGCCCGACGCCGGCTCGGTCACCCAGGAACCGCTCGTCTACGACCGCACGGGCAGCGCGACCACCGCCGCCGCCAAGAGCACCTCCGCCGGCGCCGCGAAGACCACGCTCAGCTCCGCCCACCGCGGCATGTCCAACGCCCTTGTGGTGAGCGGCAAGTACACCGCGAGCGGGCATCCGATCGCCGTCTTCGGACCGCAGACCGGGTACTTCGCCCCGCAGCTGCTCATGCTCCAGGAGATCCAGGGCCCGGGCATCAGCGCGCGCGGCGCCTCCTTCGCGGGCCTGAGCATGTACGTCGAACTCGGCCGGGGCCAGGACTACTCGTGGTCCGCGACCACCTCCGGCCAGGACATCATCGACACCTACGCCGTCGAGCTGTGCCAGGACGACTACCACTACCTGTACCACGGCACCTGTACCGCCATGGACGAGGTCGAGCAGAAGAACTCCTGGTCACCGACCACGGCCGACAGCACCCCGGCGGGGTCGTACACCATGCGCGTGTGGCGCACGAAGTACGGACCGGTGGAGTACCGCGCGACCGTCGGCGGCAAGAAGGTCGCCTACACCACGCTGCGCTCGTCGTATCTGCACGAGGCCGACTCGATCATCGGCTTCCAGATGCTGAACGACCCCGGCTACGTCAAGGGCCCGCAGGACTTCCAGAGCGCGGCCCAGCACATCAACTACACCTTCAACTGGTTCTACGCCGACTCCCAGCACACCGCCTACTACAACAGCGGTGACAACCCGGTCCGGGCCGCCGGCGTCGACGCCGAGTTCCCGGTCTGGGCGCAGGCCGCGTACGAGTGGCAGAACTGGGACCCGGCCACCAACACGGCCGAATACACCCCGGCCTCCGCCCACCCCAACTCCGTCGACCAGGACTACTACGTCTCCTGGAACAACAAGCAGGCCAAGGACTACACGACCGCGTCCTGGGGCGACGGCTCGGTGCACCGCGGCAATCTGCTGGACGACCGGGTGAAGAAGCTGGTCGCGGCCGGCGGGGTGACCCGGACCAAGCTGGTGCAGGCCATGGCGGACGCGGCCCTCGCCGACCTGCGCGCCGAGGACGTGCTGCCGAAGCTGCTCAAGGTGATCAACTCCTCGCCGGTGACCGACTCCACCGCCGCCGACGCGGTGAACAAGCTCCAGGCCTGGGTCACCGCGGGCGCCAAGCGCACGGAGACCTCGGCGGGTTCGAAGACGTACGCCGACGCCGATGCGATCCGCATCCTGGACGCCTGGTGGCCGCTGTTGGTCAAGGCGGAGTTCGAACCGGGCCTCGGCAACGATCTGTACACCGATCTCACCAGCAACCTGTCCGTCGACGAGGCTCCGTCCGCCGGACACGGCCCGACCGGCTCGCACGCAGGTAGCTCCTTCCAGTACGGCTGGTGGAGCTATGTCGACAAGGACATCCGGGCGGTGCTCGGGGAGAACGTGCAGGGTGGGCTCGCCGAGAAGTACTGCGGCGGAGGTGACCTCGGCTCCTGCCGGGACATCCTGATCAGCACCTTGAAGCAGGCGGCCGGCACCGGCGCGTCCACGGTCTACCCCGGCGACTCCCTGTGCTCGGCGGGCGACCAGTGGTGCGCCGACTCGATCGTCCAGCGCACCCTGGGCGGCATCAAGCACGGCAACATCAGCTGGCAGAACCGGCCGACCTTCCAGCAGGTGGTGGAGTACACCTCGCATCGGTGAACCGGCACCGGCGGCGGGCCGGGTTCAGGTGATACGGCCCGCCGTCAGGATCACCCTCGCCAGTTCGGGGTGCACGATGTCGCTGTGCGCCCCGGTCGGCGGGCCGCCCCGGCACACGACCGAGGCCGCGTCCACGTTCACGCACCCCGAGGCGGGCAGGGAGCCGTTCAGCGCCGCCGCGAGGTCCAGCCGCGCCGTCCCCGGCACCGCCTGCACCCCGTCGTGCCCCATGGCGCCCCACTCCGGCCCCAGCACGGCCGCGATCTCGCCGCCCACGCACGAGCGGTCGTCCCCGGACAGCCTGGAGGCCAGCGGATAGAACGTGCCGAGCGCCTGGTCGAAGTGCGAGTGGCAGCACACCAGCGGCCCGTCGATCCGCCGCTGCTGGTCCTTCAGCGCGCCCGCCTTGTCCGGGGCCTGCGGCACCTGCTCCGCGAACGCGTAGTGCGAGAAGGCGCCCTGCAGCAGCGTCACCGACTTCACCGTACGCACCCCGTCGGGCAGCCCGCGCAGCGCGAACGACACGAGCCGGCCGCCGAAGCTGTGCCCCGCCAGATGCACCCGCACCCCGGGCGCCGCCCCGGCCAGCTTCCCGAGCGCCGGCCCGAGCCCCTGCTCGCCGACGGTCCCGGCGCGCCGCTTCATCGTGTAGTACGTCGCCTGCCGCAGCAGCTCCTTGGCGCCCTCCCAGGGATTCGGGATGCTGAACCCCTCGGACCCCTCGGGCCCCTGGACCGACGCGAGCGCCTCCGCGAACTCCTGGCACGCCGTCGCCGGGTCCTCGGTGAACACACCCGGCTCACCCTCCTCCTCCGTGTCGGCCACACCGGCGGGCCGCTCCCCGTCGATCAGCTGCCGCACCAGCCGCCCGAACTGTGCCAACCCCTGGGCGCCGTCCGGCTGTTGGTCGAGCATCCCGGCCAACTGATCGAGCAGGGCCGCCCGGTCCGGGAACACCGCCCGCAGTGCACGCCGGGTGTCCTCGTCCAGCGCCCCCGCCGCCACGGTGGCGGTCGACTTCGGGAAGTCCGGGATCGGCTCGTCGCTGAAGCGCATCGACGGCCAGATCACGCCCACGTACCCGATACGGGCCTTCGGCGCGAGCCCCGGGATCGGGGCGAAGAACCGGCGGTACAGCGCGGTCGCGCCCGAACGGTCGTTGTTCCAGCCGTGGGCGAAGACGATCAGGTCACGGACGCCTTGCTCCGTGACCTGCGCCACCAACTGGTCGCGCTCGGGGGCGTCCACGTCCCCGTCCGCGTCGAAGGTCAGCTCCCAGTAGGGAGTCACACTCATCCCAGGATCCGCCATGCCAGGCTCCCTCGTCTCCCCGGAAACGGCGCGTGACGATATGTGTCACGGACGCATCGTCCTGCTCCGGGACAACGTTGGCCATACACCGCGCTTCACCGGATGAGGTGGGGACGGTTGCTCTTCCCTCATACATACCGACTGGTTAGTCTGGGCCGATCAGAGCCGATGCGCGCCGCGCGAAGTCGTGTCGAAGGAGACCGATGGTGGAAGCCGTGCAGGATGCGGGAGTGGTCGTCACGGGGGCGGGCGGGGGGATCGGGGCCGCGTTGGCCCGGCGGTTCGCCGCCGAGGGGGCGCGGGTCGTGGTCAACGACCTGGACGCCGAGAGGGCGAAGGCGGTCGCCGAGGAGATCGGCGGGATCGCCGTGCCCGGTGACGCCTCCGCGATCGTCGGCGACGCCCGGGACGCGCTCGGTGGCACCGTCGACGTCTACTGCGCGAACGCCGGGGTCGCCTTCGAGGACGGCGGTGCGGGCGGGCCGCTCGACGAGAAGTCGTGGGCCGTGTCCTGGGACGTCAATGTGATGGCGCACGTCCGCGCGGCCCATGAACTGCTGCCGGACTGGCTGGAGCGCGGGAGCGGCCGGTTCGTGGCCACCGTGTCGGCCGCCGGGCTGCTCACCATGATCGGCGCCCCCTCCTACAGCGTCACCAAGCACGGCGCCTACGCCTTCGCCGAGTGGCTGTCGCTGACGTACCGCCACCGGGGCCTGAAGGTGCACGCGATCTGTCCGCAGGGCGTGCGCACGGACATGCTGGCCGCGACCGGCAGCGCCGGGGAGCTGGTGCTCCAGCCGACCGCGATCGAGCCGGACACCGTCGCCGACGCCCTGTTCCAGGGCATCGAGGAGGACCGCTTCCTGATCCTGCCGCACCCCGAGGTGGCCGGGTACTACCAGGCGCGCGCCGCCACCCCCGACCGCTGGCTGGCCGGCATGAACCACATCCAGCAGAAGTGGGAGGAGGCCCGGTGAGCACCCTCCGCTACGCCGACCGGCCCTGGCTGGCGCTCCTCGACGACGTCCAGCGCGGCCCCATCGATCCCGCCGACTCCCTGGTGCACGCGCTGCGCACCGCCGTCGCCGAGGCCCCCGACCGCACCTTCCTCGCCTACTTCGACGCCCGGCTGAGCTACCGCGAGGTGGATCGGCTGAGCGACTCCGTCGCCGCCCACCTCGCGGCGCGCGGGCTGGAGCGCGGGGACCGGGTGGCCGTGCTGCTGCAGAACTCCCCGCACTTCGTGCTCGCCCTGCTCGGTGCCTGGAAGGCGGGCGCGACCGTCGTCCCGGTCAACCCCATGTACAAGTCGGCCGAGGTGGGGCACGTCCTGCGGGACGGCGAGGTGACCGCGCTGGTCTGCTCCGACCGGGCCTGGGAGTCGTATCTGCGCGAGACCGCCGAGGGGTCGCCGGTGCGGATCGTGCTCACCGGGTGCGAGCTGGACTTCCAGACACGCGACGACGCGCGCGTGCTCGGGTTCGAGCGGCTGCCTCAGGCGGCGGACGCCGACGACCTGGTCGCCGTGGCGCGGCAGGGCGGTACGGCGCCCGAGGGCCGCGACCCGCGCCCCGAGGACATCGCCCTGATCAGCTACACCTCCGGCACCAGCGGCACGCCCAAGGGCGCCACCAACACGCACGCCAACATCATGCACAACGCCGAGCGGCAGAGCACCGGGCTCGGGCTGCCCGAGGCGCCCGTCTACTACGCGCTCGCGCCGCTGTTCCACATCACCGGCATGGTCTGCCAGTTCGGCGCCTGCCTGAACAGCGCGGGCACCCTGGTGCTCACCTACCGCTTCGAACCCGGACTCGTCCTGGAGGCGTTCGCCGAGCACCGGCCGCACTACACGGTCGGTCCCGCCACCGCCTTCATGGCGCTGGCCGCCCACCCGGACGTCACCCCCGGGCACTTCGCCTCCTTCGTGAACATCTCCTCGGGCGGCGCCCCCGTGCCGCCGGCCCTGGTGGAGGGGTTCCGGGAGCGCTTCGGGCCGTACATCAGGGTCGGCTACGGCCTCACCGAGTGCACCGCTCCCTGCGCCTCCGTCCCGCCCGGCCTGGAGGCGCCCGTGGACCCCGTCTCCGGGACACTGTCGGTGGGCCTGCCCGGCGCCGACACGCTCGTGCGGATCGTGGACGAGCAGGGCGAGGAGGTGCCGTTCGGGGAGCAGGGCGAGATCGCCGTACGGGGTCCGCAGGTGATCCCCGGCTACTGGCGGCGCCCGGACGCCACCGCCGAGACCTTCCCCGGCGGCGAGCTGCGCACCGGCGACATCGGCTTCATGGACGCCCAGGGCTGGCTGTACGTCGTCGACCGCAAGAAGGACATGATCAACGCGTCCGGCTTCAAGGTGTGGCCGCGTGAGGTCGAGGACGTGCTGTACACCCACCCAGCGGTGCGCGAGGCGGCCGTCGTCGGTGTTCCCGACGGCTATCGTGGCGAGACCGTCAAGGCGTACATCAGCCTGCGTCCGGGTGCCGAGACGGACCCGGATGAACTCGCGGTGTACTGCAAGGAGAGACTTGCGGCTTATAAGTACCCGCGCCAGGTGGAGATCCTGCCCGACCTGCCCAAGACGGCGAGTGGCAAGATCCTCCGTCGGGAACTGCGTTCCCGCGCGCGCGACAACGATTGAGCATCACGGAAAGGCAGGTGGCGGCAGTGCCCAGGACGACGGACGGGGACGGGACACCCGTCCCGCAGCGGCTGCTGGCCGCCGCCACCCGGCTCTTCGCGGAGCGGGGCTACGACCGCACCTCGGTGCAGGAGATCGTGGAGGCGGCAGGCGTCACCAAGGGGGCGCTGTACCACTACTTCGGCTCCAAGGACGACCTCCTGCACGAGGTGTACGCGCGCGTGCTGCGCCTCCAGCAGGAGCGGCTCGACCATTTCGCCGACATGGACGCGCCGGTCGAGCAGCGCCTGCGGGGCGCGGCGGCGGACGTGGTCGTCACGACGATCGAGAACCTCGACGACGCGATGATCTTCTTCCGCTCGATGCACCACCTGAGCCCGGAGAAGAGCAAGCAGGTCCGCGCCGAGCGCCGGCGCTACCACGAGCGGTTCCGCGCGCTGATCGAGGAGGGCCAGAAGGAGGGCGTCTTCTCCACGGCGACCCCGGCCGACCTGGTCGTGGACTACCACTTCGGCTCCGTCCACCATCTGTCGACCTGGTACCGCCCGGACGGCCCGCTCACCCCGCAGCAGGTCGCCGACCACCTCGCCGACCTGCTGCTGCGGGCGCTGCGGCCGTAGCTCCGGCCGGCTGTACGGGTAAGGGGCGCTTGCCTGGGCGAGCGCCCCTTACCGTCGTTCTCTTACAGGTACTTCTTCAGCTCCCGCCGCGCCAGCGACCGCTGGTGCACCTCGTCCGGGCCGTCGGCGAGCATCAGGGTGCGGGCGCTCGCGTACAGCTCGGCCAGCGGGAAGTCCTGGCTCACCCCGCCGGCGCCGTGCAGCTGGATGGCCCGGTCCAGGATGCCGACCACCGCGCGCGGGGTGGCGATCTTGATGGCCTGGATCTCCGTGTGGGCACCCTTGTTGCCGACGGTGTCCATCAGCCAGGCGGTCTTCAGCACCAGCAGCCGCAGCTGCTCGACGGTGACCCGCGCATCGGCGATCCAGTTCTGGACCACTCCCTGCTGGGCCAGTGCCTTGCCGAACGCGGTGCGGGACACCGCCCGGCGGCACATCAGCTCGATCGCCCGCTCGGCCATGCCGATCAGCCGCATGCAGTGGTGGATCCGGCCGGGGCCGAGCCGGGCCTGGGCGATGGCGAAGCCGCCGCCCTCCTCGCCGATCAGGTTGGTGACCGGCACGCGCGCGTGGTCGAAGATCACCTCGGCGTGGCCGCCGTGCGAGTGGTCCTCGTAGCCGAAGACCTGCATCGCGCGCTTGACGGTGACGCCCGGGGTGTCGCGCGGGACCAGGACCATGGACTGCTGGCGGCGGATGTCGGCGCCGTCGGGGTCCGTCTTGCCCATCACGATGAAGATCGCGCAGTCCGGGTTCATCGCCCCGGAGATGTACCACTTGCGGCCGGTGATGACGTACTCGTCGCCGTCCCGCTCGATGTGCGTGGTGATGTTCGTGGCGTCGGAGGAGGCGACCTCCGGCTCGGTCATCGCGAACGCCGAGCGGATCTCACCGGCCAGCAGCGGCTCCAGCCACTGCTTCTTCTGCTGCTCGTTGCCGAACTGCGCCAGCACCTCCATGTTCCCGGTGTCGGGCGCGGCGCAGTTCGTCGCGGTGGGCGCCAGATGCGGGGAGCGGCCGGTGATCTCGGCGAGCGGCGCGTACTGCAGGTTGGTCAGTCCCGCGCCGTACTCGGCGTCGGGCAGGAAGAGGTTCCACAGCCCCTGCTTGCGGGCCTCGGCCTTCAGCTCCCCGACCACCGCGGGGGTGTCCCAGGGCGAGGCGAGCCGCGCCCGCTGCTCCTCGGCGACCGGCTCGGCCGGGTACACGAACTCGTCCATGAAAGCGAGCAGCTTGGCGCGCAGTTCCTCGGTGCGCGCGTCGAACGCGAAGTCCATTTCTGGATCAGCCTTCCTGGAGAGTGGTCAGTCCGTGGTCGATGAAGACGGGTACGAGGTCGCCGATCCGGTCGAAGCCGCGCCCGACCGTCTGGCCGAGGGTGTACCGGTAGTGGATGCCCTCCAGGATCACGGCGAGCTTGAACCAGGCGAACGCCGTGTACCAGGAGACGGCCGACACGTCCCGTCCCGAGCGCGCGGCGTACCGCTCGATCAGCTCCTGCGGGGAGGGGTGCCCGGCGGCCGTGGCGGTCGTGGAGATGGGGGAGTCGGGCAGTTCCAGCGGCCGGCTGTACATCACCAGCAGGCCCAGGTCGGTGAGCGGGTCGCCGAGGGTGGACATCTCCCAGTCGAGGATGGCCTTGATCCGGTCGTCGTCCCCGATGAGGACGTTGTCCAGGCGGTAGTCGCCGTGCACGACGGCGGGCGCGGGGGAGACGGGCAGCTCCCGGCCCAGGGCCGCGTGCAGCTCGTCGATGCCGGGCAGGTCGCGGTTGCGGGAGGCGTCCAGCTGCTTGCCCCAGCGGCGCAGCTGGCGGTCCAGGAATCCCTCGGGCCGGCCGAAGTCGGCGAGGCCCACCTCGGCGGGGTCCACCGCGTGCAGCTCGACCAGCGTGTCCACGAGGGACAGCACCGCGTTCCGGGTGCGCTCGGCGCCGAGCGGGGCGAGCTGGTCCGCGGTGCGGTACGGGGTGCCCTCGACGAACTCCATGACGTAGAACGGCGCCCCGAGCACCTCCTCGTCCTCGCACAGCAGCACCGGGCGCGGGACCGGCACCTGGGTCGGGTGCAGGGCGCTGATCACGCGGTGCTCGCGCTTCATGTCGTGCGCGGTGGCCAGCACATGGCCGAGCGGGGGCCGCCGCACGACCCACTTCGCGGTGCCGTCGGAGAGCGCGTAGGTGAGGTTCGACCGTCCGCCCTCGATCAGCCGGCCGGTCAGCGGGCCGCCGACGAGACCGGGGCGCTCGCGGTCGAGCAGGGCGCGCAGCCGGTCCAGGTCGAGTCCGGGCGGGTGGTCGGTGCTCATACGGCACTCCTACGAACGGGTGAACAGGACCCGTTCATGATGCCGACCGGTCGGTATGCCGTCCAGTGCGCAGGCCGAAGAGGAGGCCAAACGTGACCGGAGCCACGATAGGCCGACCAGGGTCAGTGGTCGTCCCAGTGGTCCCCGTGCTCGGCGTGCCGGTGTCCGTCGTGCAGATAGTCGACATGGTCGCCGTGCCGCACCTGCGCGTGCCCGCACTCGTCGTGGTGCACGTGCTCATGGCCCTTGTGCGGGGCGTGCGAGGCCGGCTCGCACTCGTCCCAGTGGCCCGCGTGTTCCCGGTGCAGATGCCCGTCGTGCGCGTAGTCCAGGTGGTCGCCGTGGTGCACGGCGGTGTGCCCGCAGTCCGGACCGTGGCGGTGGGTGCTGTGATCGGTGTGTTCCTGGTGAGGGGTGGCCATGGTGCTCACCTTCGGATCGGGGTTCTGACGACGCACAGGCTACGCCCGATCGGTGTATATCTCGTCAAATCGGGCACACGCGGCGCGGGGTGGGCGACCGTACCGCACCGCCGCCGTCACATGGCGGGGAGCGCCCAGGGTCCCGTTGGCCAGGCCGGTGGCCGAGGCGCCGCCGTGCAAGGCGGTCCTGACGGCGAGTACGGCGGCCGGCGGCGTCGTACGACACCAGGCCGGCCGGGTGCGCTCCGGCTGCAACCCCGGGTCGTGGCGCCCGTGTCCCGTACCCGCTCCGGTGCGAACCACAGCCGGACGTTCTCGACGAATTCGGTCACGCCGCCGACTCCGCCGGCATCTCACCTGCCCGAACGGAACGCCCGCAGCCTCTCGTACGCCGCCCGCCCGTCCGGCACCCACTCCCACTCGGCGAGGCGCCGCTCGACCTCCTCCTCGGGCAGGAAGCCGTGCCACTGGACCTCCTCCACCTGGGGCCGCACCGGCAGCTCGCAGCGCACCTGGTACACCGCCGACCACCAGCTCGCCCCGGCCCCGTTGTCGTACAGGAACTTGAAGAGGAACTCCGGCCGCGGCAGCCCGCTCACCCCCAGCTCTTCCTCGGCCTCCCGCAGCGCCGCCTCGTCGTAGGACTCGCCCGCCCCCACGACCCCGCCGACGAACATGTCGTACAGCGAGGGGAAGACCAGCTTGGTGGCCGTGCGGCGGTGCACGAAGAGCCGGCCGGACGCGTCCCGGACCTCGATGAACGCACAGCGGTGGCGCAGGCCCCGGGCGTACGCCTCGCCGCGCGGGGACCGGCCGACGACCTGGTCGTGCTCGTCGACGATGTCGAGGATCTCCTCAGCAGGGTTCATGCCTCCATCCAAGCAGGAGGCTCAGCGACGCTGGAGGTCGCGGGCCGGGGGTTCCGCCTCCGCCGTGCCGCACGGCATCGCCGGGTGCAGCCCGAGCAGCACGATGCCCGCCACCACGGCCGCGAGCCCCGCCGCCTCCCAGGCCAGCGCGCCGGTGTCGGTGCGCAGCCGGTCGCCGAGGAAGCCCACCCCGCACAGGATGCCGGCGAGCGGCTCGGCCGCGGTCAGCGCGGGCAGCGACATGCGCAGCGGGGCGGTCTCGAAGGCGCTCTGCACCAGGATCAGCCCGGTGACCCCGCACACCAGCACCCCGTACGGCTGCCAGCCGGTGACCAGCTCGGCGAAGCCGCCCTCGGCGAAGCGGATGCCGCTCACCCGGGTCAGCGCGTCCTGCACGCCGTACAGCAGCCCGGCCGCGGTGGCCAGCAGCACCGGTCCCCAGCTGAGCCGGGAGCGCTTGCCGTACATCGTGAGCACCAGGGCCACGCCCACCATCGCGCCGATGATCAGCCAGTGCCGCAGCGGATCGGAGACGGCGTGGCCGGCCCGCGGCTCGCCCGCCGTGATGAACGCGCTCACCCCGCCCGCGAGCAGCAGCAGCCCCGCCCAGCCCTGGCGGCCCAGTGGCTGTCCGGTCCGGTACCGGGAGAGGGCGAGCGCGAACAGCAGGTTGGTCGCGAGCAGCGGTTCCACCAGGGAGATCTCGCCCTTGCCGAGGGCGATCGCGCCCAGCACCATGCCGGCCACCATCAGGGCGAGCCCGCCCAGCCAGCTCGGCACCCGCATCAGGTCGAGCAGCAGCCGGAAGGACAGGAAGTCGCTGAGCGGTGCCTTCTGCGCCGCGTCCTGCTGGAGCACGAACCCGAAACCCAGACAGCAGGCGGCACTCACGGCGAGCAGGAGAACCAGAACGGACACGCTGCGTACCTCGATCATCCGGCCGGACCACGGGCGTGTAAGGGCCGACTGTAGCGTCCCCGGGGCGGTATAGACCCGGAAGTGCCCGCAATCGGGGGCGGCGGGCAGCCGGCTCGCCATGCTCCGTGGCTGAGCCGTCTCGCGCCATGGCGTACGCCACAGCGACGGGCCGGAATCCCGCACGCGGCCGGGCCCACCTGCACAGGGACTCTCAAGTTCCGCTTAAGAACCGGAAGTTGAACCTGTCAACAGGTCGCGTTCCGCTTGACGCAAACCTTGGCTGGGGGTTTGCTGTGCGTGATCGGTCGATGGCAGCCCGAGATACAGGAAGTTCCGCGGTGCCCCCACCTCTCCCACCCCTGCTCGGCGCGGGCCGGGCCCCCACGGACCAGTCCGGCGACACCGCCCCGGACGACTCCGCCCCGGACGACTCCGGCGCCTTCGATGACGCCCTGGACGACGCCGAACTGCGCACCGCGCGCGCCGCGTTGGCGCAGGGCCGGCGCCAGGCCGCCCGCTCCCTGCTGCTGCACACCGGCGACGACTGGGACCGCCGCGGCCACCGCCTCACCGTGCTCGCCCGGGAGCCGTACGCCGTCGCCTGGGCCCGGGACTGGCAGCTCGCCGAGCCCGGTTCCGCCGACGCCGCCGCCCTGGCCGCCCTCGCCCTGGTCGACCGTGCCCTGCGCGGCAAGGAGGACCCCGACCGGGCCCGCGAGGCCTGTGCCGCGGCCGCCGCGCTCGCCCCCGCCGACCCCACCCCCTGGCTCGGCCTGCTCCAGCTGGCCCGGACCCTCGGCCCGGAGCGTGAGCTGCTCGGTGCCTTCGCCGAGCTGCGCCGCCGCCACCCCGAGCACCACCATGCCCACCATCTGCTGCTCGCCCGGCTCGCCGAACGGCCCGCGGGCGGCCGGGGCGCCGAGGCGCACGAGGTGTACGACGTGGCCGAGCTGGCCGCCGCCGAAGCCCCCGCCGACTCCCCGCTCGCCGTGCTGCCGGTCGTCGCGTACGCCGAGCGCTACCGGGTGCTGGCCGCCACCGGCCTGGCCCCGGCCGACCCGGCCGCCTCCGGGCACTGGTCCGGCCCCCGGGCCCGCCGGATCCTGCGCGCCTGCTTCGACTGGTGGCTGGAGTGGGAGCACGACGAGCACCCCCGCCGCCACATCGACCTCAACCACCTGGCGTTCGCGCTGTCCTGCGCCGGCCGCCCGGCCGAGGCGGCGGCCCTGTTCCAGCGCATCGGCCGGCACGCCACCCCGGCCCCCTGGTCCTACGCGCACCGCGACCCGCGCGCCTCCTTCCGCGAGGCCCGCGCCCGCGCGCTGAACGGCACGGTCCGCTGAACGGCACGGTCCGCTGAGCCATACGGCTCTCTGAGACGTACGTAAGAAGTGATTACGGAAGTCTGACCGCTGACCCCGTTCCCTGGCTCCGCACAGCCCCGAGTGCTCGAATGGATACGTGAACTCTGAACAATCCGAGGAGCCCGACGGCCGGCCCATCGGCCGCCGCGTCTTCCTCGGCACGCTCGGCCTGGGCGCGCTCGGCGTGGCCGCCGCGCCCACGCTGCAACGCGGTCTGGAGGGCTTCCTCGGCAGCGTCGCCGGCAAGGACCCCACCGGCCTGACCGGTCTTCTGCCCAATGGCGGAGGCTTCCGCTACTACTCCGTCGCCGCGTCGGTGCCGCACAAAACCGCCGCCGACTACCGGCTGAGGATCGACGGACTGGTCGACCACCCACGCACCTACACCCTGGACGACCTGCGCGCCCAGCCGCAGACCCGGCTGGTCAAGGACGTCCAGTGCGTCACTGGCTGGCGGGTGCCCGGCACCCCCTTCGAGGGCGTCCGCCTCTCCCGCTTGCTGGACGCGGCGGGGGTCCACGGTACGGCGAAGGCGATCCGCTTCACCTGCTTCGACGGCACCTACACCGAGAGCCTCACCCTCGACCAGGCCCGCCGCCCGGACATCCTGGTCGCGCTGCGCATGCAGGACAAGGACATCGGCCACGACCACGGCGGCCCGGTCCGCCTCTACGTCGCCCCCATGTACTTCTACAAGTCCGCCAAGTGGCTCTCCGGGATCACGGTCACCGACCGGGTCGAGCCCGGCTACTGGGAGCACCTCGGCTACGACGTCGACGCCTGGGTCGGCAAGTCGAACGGACGGACCGATGTCCCTACGAGCTGACACGCCGGCCCCGCCGAGCGCCCGGATCCGCCGCTTCGGACGGACCCAGCGGTGGGTGCACCGTACGACGGCCCTGCTGATGGGCGTGTGCGTGGTGACGGCGGCGATCCTCTACATCCCGCAGCTGGCGATCATGGTCGGCCGCCGCGAACTGGTCGTCCGCATCCATGAGTGCGCGGGCCTGGCCCTGCCGGTGCCGGTCCTGCTGGGCCTCGCCTCCCGTGGCTTCCGCGCGGACCTGCGCTTCCTCAACCGCTTCGGCCCGCACGACAAGGTCTGGCTGCGTGCCGCGTTTGTCCGCGACAAGCGCCACAGCTCCCGTCCAGCGGGCAAGTTCAACGCCGGCCAGAAGATCTACGCCGCCTGGATCGCCGGTGCCACGCTGGTCATGCTGGGCACTGGCCTGCTGATGTGGTTCACCCATCTCGCCCCGCTGATGTGGCGCACCTCGGCGACCTTCGTCCACGACTGGCTGGCCCTGACGATCGGCGTGGTCCTCGCGGGACACATCGGCATGGCCCTGGGCGACCCGGAGGCGCGCAGGGGGCTGCGCACGGGGACGGTCAGCAGGGAGTGGGCGAAGCGGGAGCACCCGTTGTGGCGCCCCTGAGCGATGCCCCGATGGAGTTGGCCCCCGCGTGGCCCGCCGTCCCGGGACCGGCGGGCCGACGCCTCGAAGGGCGCCGACGCGGGGTATGCGGAACCTACGCCGGTGCCGGCCAAAATGGAAGCCCCGATTCCTGTTGACCCTCGGACGTGCGCAGACGCACCCTGAACCGCACGCACCACGAGGAGCACAGGATGAGCCGAGCCACCGCCACGCACCGCGTCGTCGAGTACTGGACGGACCAGGACACCCACGTGATCTTTCCCGTCGAGCGGAGCGAGGAAGTCGACCGCATGACCGACGCGCAGCTGATCGCGACGTACGGGAAGCCCGAGGACGGAGCCGTGGCGCGCATCGTCCACTAGGGCCGCCGGCGGCCGCCGTTCAGCCGGCGAAGTCCAGCAGCACCTTGCAGGACCGGCTCCGGTCGGCGGCCAGTCCGAACGCGTCCTCGGCCGAGCGCACGGGCACCACGGCACTGATCAGCTCGTCGAACCGCGGCCGCTCAGCGAGCAGATGGAGGGCGTCGTCGAACTCGGCGCCGAAGCGGAACGCGCCCCGCAGCTCGATCTCCCGGCTGACCAGCAGGTTCCCGGCGAACGGGCTCTGTCCCGGCGGCAGCATGCCGAGCTGGACGACCACGCCCCCGCGCCGTACCAGCCGCAGACACGTGTCGAGCCCGGCCGCGACCCCCGACGCCTCGACGGCCACGTCCACCTCCTCGGGCCACCCGGCGTCCGCCGGATCGTCGGCCCGGACGAGGGTGTCGGCCCCGGCGACGGCCGCGAACTCCCGTGCCCGGGGCACGAGATCGCTCGCCGTCACCCGAGCCGCGCCGGCCGCCTTCGCCGCCGCGACCACCAGGCACCCGATCGGCCCGGCCCCGGTCACCAGCACATGCCGGCCGGAGACGTCCCCGGCCCGCCGCACCGCGTGCAGCGCCACCGACAACGGCTCCGCGAGCGCGGCCCGGCGCAGCCCGAGCCCGTCCGGAAGTTCCCTCACCTGATCGGCGGGAACGGCCACTTGCGCCGCGAACCCGCCCTGCACATGCGGGAAGCGGGCCGCGCTGCCCAGATACCGGGTGTCCCGGCAGACGTTGGCCCGCCCGTCGGCGCACTCCGGGCAGCGCCCGCACGGGGTGGCGGGGTGCACGGCGACCGCCGTACCCGGCGCGGGACCCGTGGCCCCGGCGCCGTAGGACACCACCGTGCCCACCACCTCGTGCCCGAGCAGCATCGGCTCGCGGAGCCGGAAGTCGCCGACCCCGCCGTGCCGCCAGTAGTGCAGATCCGAGCCGCACACCCCGCCGTAGCGGACGGCTACCAGGGCCTCGCCGGGCCCGGGTTCGGGCACCGGCAGCTCCGCGACCCGCAGATCGCCCGCGCCGTGGATCACACAACCCAGCATTCCCGTGGGCCCTTTCAGATCGGATGTCGGATCGGATGTCACAGGACGCTCGTCATGCCGCCGTCGACGTACAGGATCTGACCGCTCACGAAGTCGGCGGCCGGCGAGGCCAGGAAGAGCACACCGCCGACCAGGTCCTCGGTACGGCCCCAGCGGCCGGCCGGAGTGCGCCGGCGCACCCAGGCGCTGAACTCCCCGTCCTCGACCAGGGGCCGGGTCAGCTCGGTCTCGATGTAGCCGGGCCCGAGCCCGTTGACCTGGACGCCGTACGGCCC
Source organism: Streptomyces sp. CoH27 (assembly GCF_020181035.1). GTDB lineage: Bacteria > Actinomycetota > Actinomycetes > Streptomycetales > Streptomycetaceae > Streptomyces > Streptomyces camelliae. The sequence continues at coordinate 225,351 of NZ_JAIQYY010000011.1, read as the reverse complement.
CCAGTCCGCGCACATGCCCTTGGTGAGCATCTTCAGGGCGCCCTTGGTGGCGGCGTAGGGCGCGATGCCGGGCCGGACGACCTCGCTCTGCAGCGAGCAGATGTTGACGATCTTGCCGTGGCCGCGCTCGGTCATCCGGCGGGCCGCCTCCCGGCCGACCAGGAAAGCGCTGGTGAGGTTGGTGTCCAGGATCCGATGCCAGTCGGCGTCGGTGAACTCCAGCAGCGGGGCGCGCAGTTGCATGCCCGCGTTGTTCACCAGGATGTCCAGCGGGCCCACCCGCTCCTCGACGTCCGCGATCCCGGCGGCCACCGAGGCGCCGTCGGTCACGTCGAACACCGCCGTGTGGATCCGGTCCCCGGGCAGCCCGGCCGCCGCCTTGGCCAGCCGGTCGCCGTCGCGTCCGTTGAGGACCACCGTGCAGCCGGCCTCGGCCAGACCGCGGGCCAGCGCGAGCCCGATGCCCCGGCTGGAGCCGGTGACCAGGGCTGTGCGGCCGCTGATGTCGAAGAGCGGGTGAGCCGTCATCGTCGTACCCCTCCTGGATGACCAGGGACCTATATGACCAGGGACAGCAGCAGGACCAGACCGCCGGCGACCACCGAGATGATCGTCTCCATCACCGACCAGGTCTTGACGGTCTGCCCGACGCTCAGCCCGAAGTACTCCTTCACCAGCCAGAAGCCGGCGTCGTTGACATGGCTGAAGAAGAGCGAGCCGGCGCCGATGGCGAGGACCAGCAGGGCGGCGTGGGTGGTCGACATGTCCGCCGCGAGCGGTGCGACCAGGCCGGCCGCCGAGACCGTCGCCACCGTCGCCGAGCCCGTGGCCAGCCGGATCACGACCGCGATCAGCCAGGCCAGCAGCAGCGCCGGGATCGACCAGTTCTTGGAGATGTCCAGGATCATCCGGCCCACGCCGGAGTCGATCAGCGTCTGCTTGAAGCCGCCGCCCGCGCCGACGATCAGCAGGATGCCGGCGATCGGCATCAGGCCCTTGTCGACCGTCTGCTGGAGCTGGTCCTTGGTGAACCCGGCGGCCCGGCCGAGCGTGAAGAAGCCGACGATGACGGCGGCGAGCAGCGCGATCAGCGGGGAGCCGATGACGTCGAAGACCCGCTGGGTGTGGTTCGCCGGGTTGTCCACGACGATGTCCACCAGCGCCTTGGCCAGCATCAGCACCACGGGCAGCAGCATGGTGGCGAGCGTCGCGCCGAAGCCGGGGCGGCGCTCCAGCTCGTCCGAGGCGCGCTGCGGCAGCATCCGCTCGGGCGCCTGGACGTCCACCCAGCGGGCGGCGACCTTCGAGAACAGCGGACCGGCGATGATCACGGTCGGTATGGCGACCAGGATGCCGAGCGCCAGGGTCACACCCAGGTTGGCCTTGACCGCGTCGATCGCGACCAGCGGGCCGGGGTGCGGCGGGATCAGGCCGTGCATCACGGACAGACCCGCGAGGGCCGGGATGCCGATGCGCATCAGGGAGTAGTTGCCGCGCTTGGCGACCATGAGCACGACCGGGATCAGCAGCACGATGCCGACCTCGAAGAACAGCGGCAGGCCGATCACGGAGGCGATGAGCACCATCGCCCACGGCATCGCACGGCCTCCCGCCCGTCGCCCGCCGCCACCCTTCTGCGGAAGGGCCTCCGGCCCTACACCTCCCCATTTGGCGAGGATCGTGTCGACGATCTGGTCGGCGCCGCCGGAGTCGGCGAGCAGCTTGCCCAGGATCGCCCCGAGCGCGATCAGGACGCCGACGCCGGCCACCGTGGCGCCGAGCCCGGTGGTGAAGCTGGTGATGGCCTTGTCGAGCGGTGCCCCGGCGGCCGCCCCGAGCGCCAGTGACCCGATGGTCAGCGCCAGGAAGGCATGGAGCTTGAACTTGGTGATGAGCAGGACGATCACCGCGATGCCCACCAGGACGGCGATGCCCAGCTGGGCGTGTCCGGCGGAGGTGATCGGCGGAGGCGCGTCCGCTGCCAGCATCTCGACACTGAGTCTGGTCACGGGGGTTCCCTTGCGGTTATGGGGACTTTTCGGGGGTGTCCGCGGACAAGGGGGACTGCTTCGGGGGTGGCCGCGGAACGGGGGGATAACGCGGATGCGGCTGTCACGCGGATGCCGTCGGAAGCGCGGTCAGCGCCTGTACGGCGCGCTCGGTGATCTCCTCCGGGCTGCCGCTGACGTCGACGGCGACTCCCGCCTCGTCCGGCTCCAGCGGTTGCAGCGTGGCGAACTGGGAGTCCAGCAGCGCGGTCGGCATGAAATGCCCCTGCCGGTGGCCCATCCGGTCCTCGATCAGCTTCCGGTCGCCCGTGAGGTGCACGAACACGATCCCGGGAGCGGCGGCCCTGAGCCGGTCGCGGTACGACCGCTTCAGCGCCGAGCTGCTGACCACCCCGCCCAGCCCGGCCCGCCCGTGCGCCCAGTGCCCGATGGCGTCCAGCCACGGCCACCGGTCGGCGTCGTCCAGCGGGGTCCCGGCCGACATCTTGGCGATGTTGGCCGGCGGATGGAAGTCGTCGCCCTCGGCGTACGGGACGCCCAGCCGCGCGGCGAGCAAGGGACCGATCGTGGTCTTGCCCGTCCCCGCGACGCCCATCACGACGACGACCTGGGGGGTACGCATTACTGCCTCGCTGTCTTCCTCGACATCCGACGCCACATCGGCGTCGCCACACTGAAACCCATTAGGTACGACGAATTCAAGAGTCTGTGACATATAAGTCTGACTTTTTGGCTCGGTGATCCAAGTCGTACGCTGAGTGCATGACCACACCGGGCCGGGGGCTGCACGGCCATGTACTGGACACCCTCGGCCCCGCCATCACCGCGGGCGAGTACCCGCCGGGCAGTGTGCTGCGTACGGACGAGCTCGCCCAGCACTTCGAGGTCTCACGCTCCGTGATGCGTGAGGCGGTCCGCGTGCTCGAATCCATGCACCTGGTCGAGTCCCGCCGCCGGGTGGGCGTGACCGTCCGCCCGAAGTGCGAGTGGAACGTCTACGACCCCCAGGTCATCCGCTGGCGCCTGGCCGGCGCCGACCGCCCGCACCAGCTGCGCTCGCTGACCGTGCTGCGCTCCGCGATCGAGCCGGTCGCCGCGGGCCTCGCCGCGCGCAACGCGACGGCCGAGCAGTGCGCCGAACTCACCCGGTGCGCGCTCGGCATGGTGGCCAACTCACGCGGCCACAAACTGGAGGAGTACCTGATCCACGACATGGCCTTCCACCGCGTCATCCTCACCGCGTCCGGCAACGAGATGTTCGCCCGCCTCGGCGATGTCGTCGCGGAGGTGCTGGCCGGGCGCACCCATCACGAGGTCATGTTCGAGGACCCCGACCCGGCGGCGGTCACCCTGCACGTCCAGGTCGCGGAGGCGGTCCGCGAGGCCGACGCGGTCCGCGCCGAGGAACTGACCCGGCAGATCACCGTGGGCGCCCTCCACGAACTGGACATCCTGGCGCCCTAGTCAGGGTCAGTCCAGAAAGTCCCCGTCCACGTAGACCCACGCCCCGTCGACCCGCTCGAACCGGCTGCGCTCGTGCAGTGAACCGCCCCGGTAGGAGGCGCGGAACGTCACGGTGCCGGCCGAGTGGAAGGCGGACCCGTCGGTGCGGTCCAGGATCTCCAGCCCCGTCCACCGCATCCGCGGATCGAGCTCCAGCCGCTCCGGCCGCGTCCGCGGATGCCAGGTGCGCAGCAGATACCCCGCGTCCCCCTTGACGAACGCGCTGTACCGCGAGCGCATCAGCGACTCGGCGCTCGGCGCGGCGGCGGCCCCCCGGTGGAAGCGGCCGCAGCAGGCGTCGTAGGACTGGGGGAGGCCGCAGGGGCAGGTACGCGAGGTCATGGGGCACATTCTGCCCGGGCCGGGGGAGGCGTCCGGCTCGGGCCGGGTGCACAGTGGAAGGGCAGTGCAGCAGTTCAGGGAGGCGAGACGGACGATGACCGATCCCATGCGCAGCCGTCTTCCGGCCGTCAAGGAGTGGCGGCTGAACCTGTACCTCTCCGAGCACGACCCGGACACCACCGCCCGGATCGTGCTGGACACCGGCGACAACGTCCTGGAGAGCTGCGCGGAGGCACGCCGGAACCCGTACGACCCCGACGTACCGGAGATCGGCGACGAACTCGCGGCCGGGCGGGCGCTGATCGCCATGGGCCGCATACTGCTCCGCGCCGCCGACGGTGACATCAAGGCGGTGGGAGCGGACGAGGCGGAGGAGGACCTGTCACCGCTGTGGACGGACCGCGAGTGAGGACCCCACCAACCCTCACCGCCCCTTGCGGCCCTTGCGCAAGAAAGTGCGCAGCCGGGTCAGCGGCCACGTGTTGATCACGTCCTCCGGGGTGAGCCAGCCGCGCTGCGCGGTGCCGACGCCGTAGCGCAGCTGGGCGAGATGCGGGACGGCGTGGGCGTCGGAGTCCACGGCGAACCGCACCCCGTGCTCCCTGGCGCGCAGGATGTCCTCGTCGCACAGGTCCAGCCGGTCCGGCTGGGCGTTGACCTCCAGCGCGGTACCCGTGCGGGCGCAGGCCGCGAACACCTCGTCCCAGTCGGCGTCGACGCCCGGCCGCTTGCCGATCAGCCGGGTCGTGGGGTGCCCGATGATGTTCACGTACGGGTTCTCGCAGGCCCGCACCAGCCGCTTGGTCATCGCCGCCCGCCCCAGGTCGAAGTGCGAGTGCAGCGAGGCCACGCACAGGTCGAAGCCCGCCAGGAAGTCGTCCGGCCAGTCCACCGCGCCGTCCGGGCCGATGTTGAGCTCCGTGCCGTGCAGCAGCCGCATCCGGCGGTGGGCGCCGTCCAGCTCGCGCACCCGCTCCCGCTGGGCGAGGATCTTCGCGTCGGTCATGCGCTGCATGTACAGGTTGGGCGCGTGGTCCGTGACCGCGTAGTACCGGTGACCGCGCTCGGCGGCCGCCGCGACCATCTCCTCCAGCGGGGCCAGGCCGTCGGTGAGGTCGGTGTGGGTGTGCAGGTCGCCCCGGATGTCCTTCTCGGTCACCACCTCCGGCAGCTCGCCGTGCAGGGCCGCCTCGACCTCGCCCCGGTCCTCCCGCAGCGTCGGCGGAATCCACGCCAGCCCGAGCCGGGCGTACACCTCCTCCTCGGTGCGGGAGGCCAGCGAGTCCCCGCTCTCGGCGTCGAACAGGCCGTACTCGGACAGCTTCAGCCCCTGGTGCACGGCGATGGTCCGGGTGCGGATGTTGTGCGCCTTGGAACCGGTGAAGTACTGCATCGCGGCGCCCCACGACTCCGGCGGCACCACCCGCAGGTCCACCTGGAGCCCCTTGCCGGTGCGCACCGACGTCTTCTTCGAGCCCCGCGCGATCACCTCGGCCGTGCCCGGCAGCTCGCACAGCGCCGCCATGAACGGCTCCGACCGCTTCGCCGCGACCAGGACGTCCAGGTCACCCACGGTCTCGCGCATCCGGCGCAGCGAACCGGCGTACGCGCAGCGCTTGCACCCGGTCACCTCGGACAGCTCGGCGACGATCTCCTCGGCTGTCTCCAGAGCCAGCGACAGCGGCACCCGGGCCCTCGCCTGCTGGAGCAGCTCGATGCCGTGCCGGATGTTCTCCTGCGTCTTCTCGCCGAAGCCCCGCAGATCGGCCAGGGCGTCCGCCTCGATCGCCGAGGCCAGCTCGCTCACCGACGCGATGTGCAGGTCCTCGTAGAGCCGCAGGGCCTTCTTCGGACCCAGGCCGGGGATCGCGATCAGCTCCCGGACCCCGGCGGGGATCTTCGCCCGCCGCTCCTCGACCACCGCCACCTTCCCCGTGCGCAGGTACTCGATCACCTTGTCGGCGATCGACCGGCCCACGTTCGGGATCTCCCTGAGCCCGTCCTCGTCCAGCTTCGAGACGTCCGCCGGGAACCCGCCGATGGCACGCGCGGCCTTCTCGTAGGCGCGCGCCTTGAAGGCGTCGCCTCCCGTGATCGCGATGAGGTCCGCGTACTCCCGCAGGAGCGCCTCGACCTCCTCGTTGGGCCGGGCCACCCCTCAAGTCTAAGGAATGTCCTTCAGGACCGGCAGCGGCGGCAGCTTCGCCCCGTGCACCCACGCCTGGAACAGCCCGTCCACCGGCTCGTCCGCGAACCGGGCCACGTGCTCGGTGAACGCCGACGTGGTCACCGACCCGTTCCGGTGCAGCCGCACCCAGCCGCGCAGCATACGGAAGAACGCGTCGTCGCCCAGCGCGCAGCGCACCGCGTGCAGAGTCAGACCGCCCCGCTCGTAGAGCCGGTCGTCGAACATCTGCCGGCGGCCCGGATCGGCCAGCCGCAGATCCTGCGGCAGCGTCGACAGCAACCGGTGTGCGGCGGCGGCCAGTTGCTGGGCGCTACGGCCGCCCGAACGCTCGGACCACAGCCACTCCGCGTACTTGGCGAAGCCCTCGTTCAGCCAGATGTGCCGCCAGTCGGCGATGGACACACAGTTGCCGAACCACTGGTGCGCCAGCTCGTGCGCCACCAGCCGCTCCGAACCCCGGGCGCCGTCCACGTGGTTGGCGCCGAACAACGACAACCCCTGTGCCTCGACCGGCACATCGAGTTCCTCCTCGGTCACCGCGACCGCGTACTCCTCGAACGGGTAGGGCCCGAACAGCTCCTGGAACAGCTCCATCATCGCGGGCTGCCGCGCGAAGTCCCGGGAGAACTGCGGGAGCAGATGCGCCGGGATGTGCCCGTGCTGCGGCACCCCGCCCGGCCCCGGATCACCCAGCAGCACCGTCTGGAACCTGCCGATCGCGAGGCCGACGAGATAGCTGGAGGTGGGCGCGGACTGCTCGTACACCCAGGTGGTCGTGGACGCCTTCGTCGTCCGGGTCAGCAGCCGCCCGCCCGAGACCACCGCGTACGCCGACGGCGTGGTGACCGAGATCAGATACGACGCCTTGTCGGCCGGCCGGTCGTTGCACGGGTACCAGGACGGCGCCCCGACCGGCTGGCTCGCCACCAGCGCCCCGTCCGCCAGCTCCTCCCAGCCGATCCCGCCCCAGGGGCTGGGCACCGGCTTCGGATTGCCGGACCAGTGCACCTCGACGGTGAAGGCGGCCCCGGCCCGCAGCGGCTTGGCCGGCTTCACCCGCAGCCTGCCGCCCCGGTGCGTGTAGTGCGGCTGCCGGCCGTCCACCCGGAGCCGGCCGATCCTGAAGTCGGACAGGTTGAGCTGGAACTCGGTGAGCGGCGCCCGGCCGGCGATGGCGTTGATCCGGGCGGTGCCGGACAGCCGGTTGGGGCCGGGCCGGTAGTCCAGCGCGAGCTCGTAGCGATGCACCCGGTACTGCGGGTCACCATGGTCCGGAAAGTACGGGTCCGGGCCGGCCGACTGCTGAACTGCCACTGCTGTGTCCGCTCCCTGCGCTGTGCCACGACTCCGCTCCGCCGGTGCACCGCTCGTCACATCATTCGCCTCCGGGCCGGCACAGCCGGCGCCGGGAGGGCGATCGTGCTCAACCCTTCGGGCCTCCGCGCTCCCCCAGAGGGGGTGCCCTCAGCCCTCCCGACCCCGGCGCGCCCCTTCGGCAGGGGACGCCGAGAGGCCTGCGCTCAGGGGCGCCACGCCTCGATCGGGTTGCCGAGCCAGCGGGTGTCGTCCGGGACGGACTCCGCGGCCATGACGAGCGACGCGGGACCCAGGGTCGTACGGGCCCCGACCGTGCTGCCGGGCAGCACGATCCCGCCAGGGCCCAGGGTGGCGCCCTCACGGAGGACCACAGTATCCGTCCGCAAGATCCGGTCGTGGAAGAGGTGGGTCTGCAGCACACAGCCGCGGTTGACGGTGGCGGCGTCCTCCAGGGTCACCAGGTCCGTCTCCGGCAGCCAGTAGCTCTCCACCCACACGCCCCGCCCGATGCGCGCGCCGAGCCCGCGCAGCCACGCCGTCAGCACCGGCGTTCCCGGCACGGATCCGGCCAGCCACGGCACCGCCAGCACCTCGACGAACGTGTCCGCCAGCTCGTTGCGCCACACGAAGCCGCTCCACAGCGGATGCTCACCGGCCCGGTGCCGCCCCACGAGCGCCCACTTGGCGACGATCGAGACCACGGCCGCCGTGGCACCGGCCGCGAACAGCACCAGCCCCGACAGCAGAGGCGCCCACGCCCCCAGCGCACACAGCGCCGCCACCGTCGCCACGGCCAGCGCCGCCGAGCACAGCACCGGCACGATCCGGCACAGCTCCACCAGCCCGCGCGCCCACAGCAGTCGGGCCGGCGGGTCGAACGTACGGCTCTGGTCCCCGCCCGTGGCACTGCGCGGCAGCTTCACCGGCGGCAGCCCCAGATACGAGGTGCCCTTCTTCGCCTTCTTCGGCGTCGCCGACAGCACCCCGACCAGGCCGCCGTCCGGCACGCTGCGCCCCGGCGCGGTCATCCCGGAGTTCCCGAGGAAGGCCCGCCGCCCGATCTGCGCCCGCCCGATCCGCACCCAGCCGCCGCCCAGCTCGTACGGCGCCGTCAGCGTGTCGTCCGCCAGGAACGCCCCGTCGCCGACCGTGGTCAGGCTCGGCAGCGCGAGTACGGTCGACACCTCGGCGCCCCGCCCGATCCGCATCCCCAGCAGCCGCAGCCACACCGGCGTGACCAGCCCGGCGTACAGCGGGAACAGCGTCTCGCGCGAGCGGTCCATCAGCTGCGTCACCGTCCACGCCTGCCAGCCGACCCGGCTGTGCGTCGGATGCGTGCCCTCGCGCAGCCCCACGCTCAAGCCGCGCACGGCGACCAGGATCAGCAGCGCGTACGCCAACCCGTACGCCAGCGTGGCCGGCACCAGTCCGAGCGCGGCCCCGCGCAGGGCCTCGCCGGCGGAGCCGCCCGGCGTCACGAACAGCAGGGCGACCAGCAGCGCGGCCACGCCCGCGACCAGCGGCAGGGCGCTCAGCGCGAGACCGGTGAGGCCGTACATGACCCGCCAGTACCGGCCCCGCTGCGGGCGTTCCTTCGGCCAGTTCCGCTTGGCCTTGCCGAGCTTGACCGCGGGCGCGCCCGCCCACCGCTGACCGGTCGGGATCTGCCCGGTGACCGCCGAGCCGGGGGCCACCTCGGCCCGCTTGCCGACCCGGGCGCCCGGGAAGAGCATGCTGCGGGTGCCGACGGTGGCGTGCGCGCCGACCTTGACCGGGCCGACCTCCAGCCGGTCGCCGTCCAGCCAGTACCCGGACAGGTCGACCTCGGACTCCACCGCCGCGCCCCGGCCCAGCTTGAGCATGCCGGTCACCGGTGGCAGCGAGTGCAGGTCCACCTCGGGCCCGACCTTCGCGCCCAGCGCCCGTGCGTACCGCTCCAGCCAGGAACCGGTCAGCGTGGTGGCCCCGCTGAACTCGGCCAGCCGCTCGGCCGTCCACAGCCGCAGGTGCACGCTGCCGCCGCGCGGATACCGCCCCGGTTCGAGCCCCCGCAGCAGCAGCCGTGCCCCGCCCGCCGCGAGCGCGATCCGGCCGGGCGGGCTGAAGAACACCAGCGCGCCGGCCGCGAGCAGCCACCACGGGGCGGTCGGCAGCCAGGAGAACCCGGGCAGCAGATTCCCGGCGGCGGCCAGGACCAGCGTCCAGCGCAGCCCGAGCAGGGTGAACAGCGCAAGGAGCAGCAGGAGCTGGACGGCCTGGGCGCGGACCGGCACCGGCGCGACGGTACGCGTGCCGCCGTCGTCCTGCGCCGACTCCTCCAGCCGCCGGGCCAGCTTGCGCAGGGTGGGCTGCTGGTAGATGTCGAGGACGGCGGCGCTCGGGTATCGGGTGCGCAGCCGGGTCGTGAGCTGGGCGGCGGCCAGGCTCCCGCCGCCGATCGCGAAGAAGTCGTCGCCGGCGCCGCTCACCGGGATGCCGAGGACCTCCGCCCACTGCTCGGCGAGCCAGGCCTCGGTGCCGTACAGCTCGGCCTTCGGCGTCTCGACGCCCTCCAGCGGCCAGGGCAGGGCGCTGCGGTCCACCTTCCCGGACGTCCGGGTCGGCAGCTCGGCGACGGGCGCGAGCAGCGGCACCAGCGCGGCGGGCAGCTCGGCGCGCAGCTTCTCGACCGCGGCCGCGTGGTCCCAGCCGTCCTGGGTGACGACGTAGCCGACGAGCAGCTGGTTTCCGCTGCGGGCGGTGCGCACGGCGGCGGCGGCCCCCGCGACGCCGGGCAGGGCCTGCAGCGCGGCATCCACCTCACCCAGCTCGATCCGCCGCCCGCCGAGCTTGATCTGCTCGTCGGCCCGCCCGAGGAAGACCAGCCCCTCGGGTTCGGCCTTGACGAGGTCACCGCTGCGGTACGCCCGCTCCCACCCGAGGGAGTCCAGCGGCGCGTACTTCTCCGCGTCCTTCTCGGCGTCGAGATACCGCGCGAGCCCGACCCCGCCGATCACGAGCTGCCCGCTGCCGCCCATGGCCACGGGCTCCCCGCGCTCGTCGACGACGGCGAGCTCCCAGCCGTTCAGCGGCAGCCCGATCCGGATGGGCTCCGCGCCGGTGAGCAGGGCGGCGCAGGCCACGACCGTCGCCTCGGTCGGCCCGTAGGTGTTCCACACCTCGCGCCCCTCGGTGACCAGCCGCTGCGCCAGCTCGGGCGGACAGGCCTCGCCGCCGAAGATCAGCAGCCGTACGTCGCTCAGCGCCTCGGGCTCCCACAGCGCGGCCAGCGTCGGCACGGTGGACACGACCGTGATCTCCTGCTCGACCAGCCAGGGCCCGAGATCGGCACCGCTCCTGACCTGCGACCGGGGCACCGGCACCAGACAGGCGCCGTACCGCCAGGCCAGCCACATCTCTTCGCAGGACGCGTCGAAGGCGACCGACAACCCGGCCATGACCCGGTCACCGGGCCCGATCGGCTCCTCCGTGAGGAACAGCGCGGCCTCCGCGTCCACGAAGGCGGCGGCGCTGCGATGGGTGACGGCGACGCCCTTGGGCTTCCCGGTGGACCCGGAGGTGAAGATGATCCACGCGTCGTGCTCGATGCCGGGCCGCGCGGCAGGGGAGCCGGCGTCGCCCTGCACGCTGATGGCGTGCCCGGCGCCGATGACGGCCCGTACCTCCGCCTCGCCGAACACCAGCTCGGCCCGCTCGTCCGGGTCCTCGGCGTCGACGGGGACGTAGGCGGCACCGGCGGCGAGGACGGCGAGAATCGCGACGTACAGCTCATTGGTCCCCGACGGCACCCGCACCCCGACCCGGTCCCCGAGCCCGACCCCGGCACCGGCCAGGCTGCGCCGCAGCCGCTCCACCTCGGCGGCCAGCGCACGATAGGTGAGACAGGCCGTGCCGTCGTCCAGGGCGGGCTCGTCCGGATGGGACCGCACGGTCGCCTCGAAGACGTCGACCAGGGTGCGCGGGGAGGCGGCGGAACGCGCGGAGAAACGGGCCCGGTCGCCGAACTGCGTGCGGATCTCTTCGTCGAGCAGGCCGAGAGCGCTGCTCTCGTCTATGGCTGCCATCGGGTCCTCACGTCGGTCCGGCTGAAGTCACAAGCCGGAAATTTTAGTACGACGCTAGGTGCCGGCCCTTTGTCCGGCCACTCGGGAGGGCTGTCCGGGCTGGTGCCGGGGACCGGACCGGGGTCGCTGACCTGCCGATCTTCGAGCCGGACGAGACATGCCCCACACAGAAGCCAAGGAGCGGACATTCAGGGGCAGTTGGTACGCTCGCGGCAAACGCGAGAGGGCCCCTGCTGAGCAGGGGCCCTCACTGGTGTCCGAGGGGGGACTTGAACCCCCACGCCCGATAAAGGGCACTAGCACCTCAAGCTAGCGCGTCTGCCATTCCGCCACCCGGACAAGGTGTCTGTCGTGCGGAGGATTCCCTTGCGGTGGGCTTCCCTCGCGGCGACGAAGGAAACATTACCAGGCTTTCGGGGGTGGCTGATCACCCCCCGGCCCCGGGTCGGTGGCGCGTGAACGGCGTGTGACGGGCCGGGACCGGTCTTGGGCCGCGGGTGGGGGCGGAGAGAGGATGAGGGCAACCACCAGCAGTGACAGCGGGAGGAAGCACGTGAGCGAGACGGACACGGCCAGGAGCGTCACCGGCGAGGACGAGGTCGTGGACCTCTGCCGCGAGCTGATCCGGTTCGACACCAGCAACTACGGTGACCACTCCGGTCCCGGCGAGCGCCAGGCCGCCGAGTGGGTCGCCGGGAAGCTCGCCGAGGTCGGGCTGGAGCCGAAGATCTACGAGTCGCACCCGGGCCGCGCCTCGACGGTGGCCCGCATCGAGGGCGAGGACCCGTCCCGCCCTGCGCTGCTGATCCACGGCCACCTGGACGTCGTACCGGCCAACGCCGTCGACTGGACCCACCACCCGTTCTCCGGCGAGGTCGCCGACGGGTGCGTGTGGGGGCGCGGGGCCGTGGACATGAAGGACATGGACGCGATGACCCTCGCCGTCGTACGGGACCGGCTCAGGAGCGGACGGCGGCCGCCGCGGGACATCGTGGTCGCGTTCCTCGCCGACGAGGAGGCGGGCGGCACGTACGGCGCCCGGTACCTCGTCGACCACCACCCCGAGCTGTTCGAGGGCGTCACCGAGGCCATCAGCGAGGTCGGCGGCTTCTCCTTCACCGTGAACGAGCAGCGGCGGCTCTATCTGATCCAGACGGCCGAGAAGGGCATGCACTGGATGAAGCTGACCGTGGCCGGCACCGCCGGGCACGGGTCCATGATCCACCGGGACAACGCCATCACCGAGCTGTCCGAGGCCGTGGCCCGGGTCGGCCGGCACACGTTCCCCGTGCGGGTCACCAAGACCACCCGGGCCTTCCTGGACGAGCTGGGCGACGCGCTCGGCACCGAGCTGGACCCGGAGAACATGGAGGCCACCCTTGCCAAGCTCGGCGGCATCGCCAAGCTGATCGGCGCGACCCTGAGCAACACGGCCAACCCCACGCAGCTGAACGCCGGTTACAAGGTCAACGTCATCCCGGGCGAGGCCACCGCACACATCGACGGACGGTTCCTGCCGGGATACGAGGAGGAGTTCCTCGGCGACCTCGACCGGCTGCTCGGCCCGAACGTCCGGCGCGAGGACGTCCACGCGGACAAGGCGGTCGAGACCGGCTTCGACGGGGCGCTCGTGGCGGCCATGCAGTCCGCGCTGCTCGCCGAGGACCCCACCGCCAAGGCCATCCCCTACATGCTCTCCGGCGGCACCGACGCCAAGTCCTTCGACGACCTCGGCATCCGCGGCTTCGGCTTCGCCCCGCTGAAGCTGCCGCCGGAGCTGGACTTCGCCGGCATGTTCCACGGCGTGGACGAGCGGGTGCCGGTCGACGGCCTGCAGTTCGGCGTGCGGGTGCTGGACCGGTTCATCGACGCGTCGTGAGGCTTTGCCCTGGAGTAATCGGGCGCGCGTACGAGACCGAATGAGAAGAGTGAATCGGACCATAAGCTCGTAGCTCCATTACTCCCTCCTCGTTACAGCTGACGTGATCCCCGCACCTTGGGATCGCATTGCCAACTAGGAGGAAGTAATGATCAAGAAGGTCGTCGCTGCTGCGGCTGCCACCGGTGGGCTGGTTCTCGCGGGCGCGGGCCTGGCTGTCGCCGACTCCGGTGCTCAGGGTGCCGCCGTGCACTCCCCGGGAGTCATCTCCGGCAACGTCGTCCAGGTGCCCGTCCACGTCCCGGTGAACGTGTGCGGCAACACGATCAACGTGATCGGGCTCCTGA
>NZ_JAIQYY010000011.1:0-211598 GCF_020181035.1 Streptomyces sp. CoH27 | reverse complement strand
CGGGGCCCGACCGGCCTTTTCGTTCCGAAAACGAAGCGAAAAGCAGCGAAGAGAAGCGAAGGCAGGGGGAATCAGCATGCGACAGAGCACACGCAAAGGCCTGATGACGATGGCCGCCGCGACCGGGGTGATCGCCGCCGCGAGCGGCTACGCCCACGCGGACGCCGGCGCGACCGGCACCGCCGCCGGCTCACCCGGCGTACTGTCCGGCAACACGGTGCAGGCGCCGGTGCACGCGCCGGTGAACATCTGCGGCAACACCGTGAACGTCGTCGGACTGCTCAACCCGGCGGTGGGCAACAAATGCGCCAACCACGGCGGTGCGTCCGGGGACCAGGGCGGCTACGGCGGCTCCGGCGGTTCAGGGGGCTCCGGTGGCTCTGGTGGCTCACACGCGGGCGGTCACACCGGCGGCTCGCCGGGCGTCGGCTCCGGCAACACCGTGCAGGTGCCGATCGACGCCCCGGTGAACGTCTGCGGAAACAGCGTCAACGTCATCGGCGTGGGCAACACCGCCACGGGCAACGACTGCGCCAACGGCGGGGGCGGGCACCAGACCCAGCCGCCGGGGGGCGGGAACGGGAACCCGCCCGGGGGCGGCCAGGGCACCCCGCCCGGTGGGGGCTCTGGAAACCCGCCTGGCGGTGGCGGCCACGGCAACCCGCCGGGGCAGCCCGGACATCCGGGTCACCCCGGGCAGCCGGGTCACCCGGGAGGTCCGACCACCCCGCCCGGCAAGGGCGGACACGGGCCGCAGGGGACCCAGGGAACCCACGGGCCCCACGGGTCCACGCAGGTCGGCCCGCAGGGCGGCCATGACGCCCAGCTGCCGACCACGGCCCAGCTCGCCCACACCGGTAGCGATGTGCCGCTCGGCCTCGTGCTCCCGGTCGGCGCGGGCGCGCTCATCGCGGGCGCGGTGCTGTACCGCAAGGCGCGGGCCGCGGCCTAGGGGCCGACGACGGGTACGGACCGGCCCGTACGGCACTGTAGGCCGTACGGCCTGGTAAACGGAGCGGGCCCTGCCATGCCGGCCGGGCCCGCTCCGTTCATCTTTCCCGCCTCACCACGTGGCTCGCACCTGGCGGATGATCCGCCGGCGCAACCGCACCCTGCGGCTGCCATCGCGCATCAGGCTCAGTCGGTCCAACTCCCAGTGTCCGTACTCGGCATGGTCCGTCAGCAGACGTGTGGCCTCCTTGCGAGAGATCCCGCGAGGTACGTACACGTCGACAAATTCGTATTCCGGCATCGCATCTATTGTGCGGGCTGGGGCCCGGTACGGATAGCGTCTGCACTATGTCTGATGCTGCGCAGCCCACCGCTGCCGAGGTACGTGCGGCCGCCGAGGCGGTCAAGACCGCGCTCGACCGTCATCTGGCGGCGGTCGAACGCAGGTCGGGGGACGACGACCCGGCCGTCTCCGAGGCGTTCAACCAGCTGGCCGCGGCCGCCGAGGTGTACGACGAGTTGCTCTACGACCGTTACGACGAGGTCACGCCCTTCGAGATCCCCGGTGCGGACGAGCTGCCGCCGTACGCGGGCCCCGAGGAACCGAACGCGATCAGCGTGCTGATCCGCCGCGACTACGCCGTCGCGGAACCCCAGCGGCTGCTCGCGCAGGCCCAGCGGGTCGAGGCGGCGGAGTACGACGAGACCGGCGGCTCGGCCGAGGGCGCCGCCGCTACGGTCCCCGGGGCGCTGGGCGTCCTCTTCGGCGAGTTCGAACCGGACGAGATCGCCTCCCGGCACAAGGAGTTCGGCCTGGAGGAGGGCGACTCCACGCTCTGGGTCACCGCCGCGGAGGAACCCCCCGAGGCCGGGGAGTGGCTGGAGACACCGTTCGATCACATCGACCCGCAAGGGGTGGTGTGCCGGTTCGACGTCAGCGCGATGTTCGACGACGAGGAAGACGGCGAGGACGAGGATCTCGAATTCGTCGAGGACGAGGACGGGGATCTGGAGCCGCTGGACACCAGGAAGTGAGCGGAGCCTGCGGTGCCGTAGGGGCCTGAGGCCGGTACGGCACCGCCGGAATCCGCCGTCGTGGCTTTCTCTCCTTGACGCGGAGAGAAAGACCTACTCGCTCGGCGCCTGCGTCCGCAGCAGCGTCTGCAAGCGGGTCGTGCGGGGCTTGGCCAGGGTCTCCGCCACTGCCTTCGGCAGGGCATGCTCCACTCCGTGGATCACGGACAGATGCCGCTCCGCCCGGCCGAACGCCGTGTACACCCACGGCCTGCTGAGCGCCTGCGCCGCGTCGCCGGGCAGCACCACGACCGCCGCCGGCCAGCGGGTGCCCACCGCCTGGTGCGCGGTCAGCGCCCAGCCGTGCCGTACAGCCCCCTCCACCCGCTCGCGGGGTACGACCACGGGGGCGCCGGCGCAGGACAGGTGCAGCCCGTCGGCGTCGGCCTTCACCACCACGCCCGGCACCGTACGACCCGGAGCGGCGGCGTAGGCGATCCGGTCGCCGGGGTCGAAGCCGCCGAAGCGGCCGGGGCCGGGGTTGAGGCGCTCCTTCAGGACGGCGTTGAGCGCGCGGGTGCCCGCGGCGCCGCCGTGCCCCGGGGTGATCACCACGGTCTGGTCGGCCGGGATCCCGATCGCGCGCGGCACCGAGTCCGCGACCAGCTGGACCGTCCGGTGCACCGCCTCGCCCGCGTCCCGCACCGGGACGATGACGATCTCCTTGCCGGGGGCGTGGACCTGGTTCAGCTCGCCGATGCCGATGCCCGAGACCAGCTCGCCGATCGGGCCGGGGTCGGGCATGCGGGAGGCGATCTGCGGGCAGGCGCGGGCGGCGAGCAGATCGGCGAAGACCCGGCCCGGACCGGCCGACCACAGCGCCGCGGGGTCGCCGCTGAGTACCAGCCGGGCCCCGTCCGGCAGCGACTCCACCAGCATCGCGGCGCTCTCCACATCGAGCTGCGGCGCGTCCATGACGATCAGGAGATCCAGCGCCAGGGCCCCGTCCGCATCCCGGCCGGGGCCTTCGGCACCGACCAGCAGTCCGGCGACGGTACCCACGCCGCGCTCCGCCGCCTCCCCATCCACGCTCGCGCCCTGCAGCGTGGCCAGGCGACGGCGGCCGTCGGGTGTGTGGCAGACGGCGAAGGCCCGCAGGCCGGCGGCGCGGACGGCGTCGAGCAGCGCGGCCGGTTCGGCGCGGGCCGCCTCCGCGCCGGTGTGCAGCACCAGGCCGTGCCCGGCGACCGCGCGGGCCAGCTCGGCGGCACCGCCGGAGACCGCGTCGGCGGCTGCCCGCCACGCCTCCTCGGCCTCCGTGGGCAGCGAGTTGACGAGCCGGGCCAGACCGTCGGCCAGGCTCTCCTCGGCCAGGGCCCAGCGCTCCAGGCCGACGAGGACGCGGACCGGCCGCTCCTCGTCGTCTTCCTCGGTGCCGTCTTCCGTCGCCCGGGGAGCAGCGCCCGCGGGGTCCTCCAGGGCGTCCTGGAAGGCCAGGGCCTCGCCCTCGGCGAGCGCGTTCTGCACCGCTGTGTCCGGGTCGGGCACGCCCTGCCGGCCCAGCGCCGTGGTGAGCGTGGACAGCTCCAGCGCGGTGTGCCCCGCCAGGGCGGCCTGCTCCAGCAGCCAGACGGTCACCGCACGGCCCCGCCGCTCGTCTTCCGGCCGGCATCCGGAGCCGAGCAGCGCCCGCGCGAAGCCGTCGGCCTGGTCCGGCCGTACGCCCGCGATGCGCAGCAGCTGCCAGGGGTCCTCCCGGAGGGCATGGTCGGCGCCCTCGCCGAGTGCCGCCGCCACCCGGGGGGCGAGGGCCTCGGGCGCGCCGCCCTCCGTCAGCACCCGGCGGACGGCATCGACCGTCTCCGGCGCGGGCGCGCCGGGCACCACGGATGCGAGGGCCGGGGCAGGGGTGGGCTGTGGTCGGCGCACCGGCTCCGGAGCCGGGCGGCGCGGAGCCGGCGCGGGCTCGGCGAACGCCGTTGCCGTCGGTTTCGCGCCACTCTCCACGGCCCGGACCGCCGCGAGCAGGTCGGCCGCCTTGCCGCTGAGCTTGGCGCCGCTCTCCAGTGGACCCCTCTTCTCGGCCTTGCGCCGCTCGATCCGCTCCCGCTCCACCCGCTGCGCAGCCAACTCGGCCTCCGCCTCGGACAGCTGGGTCCCCTCCCCGCCGCCGTCGCCCTCGGCGCCGCCACCGTCCGCGCCTGCGCCGGCGTCCGCGCCGCTCTCACCTTCGTCCGCGCTCGCGCCTCCAGCAGCGTCGTCGCCGGCCGCACCGGCGCTGCCGTCCGTGGAGGTGTTGCCCTCGGCCCTGCTCGTGCCCGTGTTTTCGGCCCCGCCGTCGCCACCGGCGTCCTCGACGGCGTCCGTGCCGGTGCTGCCCTCGGCTCCGCTCGCCCCCGCGCTGCCGTTCGCGTCGGCCTCGCCCCCGGCCCCGCTCGTGCCCGCGTCCTCGCCCCCGTCGTCGCCCGAGCCGGTCTCACCCTGGGCTCCGCCCGCACCCACGCTGCCCCCGGCCTCGGCGTCGCTCGCACCGGCGTCCTCGCCCCCGCCCGCACCGGTGCGTCCCGCACGGCTCCCCTCCGGCACGGGCGCGGCTTCCTCACCCGGGGCCTCGGGGGTGTCCGGTGTCCCCGGCCCGGCTTTCTCCGTGGTCTCCGGCTCCGTGCTCACAGCGTGCTCCAGTCGTGATCGGGATAGCGGTGCACGGGCGCCGACACATCGTCCAGCGCCCGGCAGATCTCGTCAGGAAGACTAAGGGCCTCCACTGACAATGCCGCCGTGAGCTGCTGCGCGTTGCGTGCGCCGACGATCGGTGCGGCCACGCCGGGCCGGTCCCGGACCCAGGCGAGGGCCACCTGGAGCGGAGTGACGGCGAGCCCGTCGGCGGCCGTCGTCACCGCGTCCACGATGCGCGTCGCGGTGTCGTCCAAGTACGGCTCGACGAAGGGCGCCAGATGCTCGGAGGCGCCGCGCGAGTCCGGGGGAGTGGTGTGCCGGTACTTGCCGGTCAGCACGCCCCGGCCGAGCGGGGAGGAAGGCAGCAGGCCGACGCCGAGGTCGAGCGCGGCGGGCAGCACCTCGCGCTCGACACCGCGCTGGAGCAGCGAGTACTCCAGCTGCGTGCTGGCCAGCCGGGTCCGGGTACCGGGCGCCGCGAGCTGCCAGGTGGCGGCCTTGGCGAGCTGCCAGCCGCAGAAGTTGGAGACTCCGGCGTAGCGGGCGCGGCCGCTGCTCACCGCGATGTCGAGGGCCTGGAGGGTCTCCTCCAACGGGGTGTCGGGGTCGTACGCGTGCACGTGCCACACGTCGACGTGGTCCGTGCCCAGGCGGGCGAGGGAGGCGTCGAGCGCGGCGAGCAGATGGCCGCGGGAGCCGTCGAAGCGGCGGTCGGGGTCGGGGACGCTGCCGGCCTTGGTCGAGATCACGAGGTCCCGGCGCGGGACGAGCCCGTCCATGAGCTGTCCGAGCAGGTACTCGGCCTCCCCGTCGCCGTACACGTCCGCGGTGTCGACGAGCGATCCGCCGGCTTCCCAGAACGCCTTCAGCATGTCTGCGGCGTCGTGCTGGTCGGTGTCCCTGCCCCAGGTGAGGGTGCCCAGACCGATGCGTGACACGCGCAGGCCCGTACGGCCGAGATGCCTCTGCTCCATGCGGGCGAGATTACTGGCCAGAACTGCGCCGTGGGTGGCCTGTGGATAACTCGACGGACCAGCTCGGGGACACGCGGCCCACCCCCGCGCTAAGGTCGCCCCACAGGGACGTTACTCACGGGTAAGGGGATCGGGCATGCAGCTCGGGATCAACCTCGGCTACTGGGGTGCCGGAATGGACGGGGACAATCTGGCCGTGGCCCAGGAGGCCGACCGGCTGGGGTTCTCCGTGTGCTGGGCCGCCGAGGCGTACGGCTCCGACGCGGCCACCGTGCTCAGCTGGGTCGCCGCCCAGACCGAGCGCATCGACGTCGGCTCGGCCATCTTCCAGATCCCGGCCCGGCAGCCCGCGATGACCGCGATGACCGCCGCGACGCTCGACTCGCTCTCCGGCGGGCGCTTCCGGCTCGGGCTCGGCGTCTCCGGCCCGCAGGTCTCCGAGGGCTGGTACGGCGTCAGGTTCGACAAGCCGCTGGCACGCACGCGTGAGTACGTGGAGATCGTGCGCAGGGCGATGACGCGGGAACGGCTGACGTACGAGGGCGAGCACTGGACGCTGCCGCTGCCGGGCGGCCCGGGCAAGCCGATCAAGCTGACCGTGCACCCGCAGCGCGAGCACATCCCGCTGTACATCGCCGCGATCGGCCCGAAGAACCTGGAGCAGACGGGCGAGATCGCCGACGGCGCCCTGCTGATCTTCCCCTCCGCCGAGCACCTGGAGGAGACCACGATCACGCACCTGCGCGCGGGGCGTGAGAAGGCCGGCAAGAGCCTTGAGGGGTTCGACGTCTGCCCGACGCTGCCGCTGGCCGTGGGCGAAGACAAGGACGTGGCCCGGCTCGCCGACACCTTCCGGCCGTACACCGCGCTGTACGTGGGCGGCATGGGCAGCGCCAAGCAGAACTTCTACAACCAGCTCGCGCGGCGCATGGGGTACGAGAAGGAGGCCGCCGAGATCCAGGAGAAGTACCTGTCCGGGGACAAGGCGGGTGCCGCCGCGGCGGTTCCGCAGGACCTCATCGACAAGACGACGCTGCTGGGCTCCGTCGACCGGATCGCCGACCGGATGAAGGCCTACGCGGACGCCGGGGTCACCACCCTCAGCCTCGCCCCGGCCGGCTTCACCCTGGAGGAACGGCTCGCCTCCCTGCGGGCCGGCAGCGAGGCCCTGGAGCGCGCCGGGCTGGCGTAGGCTCTCGCAGAGGATTCTGCGGCCGTGGTGGGGGCTCGGGGGTCTTCCCCGCCACGGCCGTCACGGGGAACAACGCGCCAGGCGCCACACGGTTACGACCCCGACGTTCCTTCTTTCGGCCGAGTCGTCGGGCGCCCGTGTTGCGCCCCCTCTCCGCCCGTATTTGACTCGTCCTTTACGGAATGTCGCGAATGCTGCGGAATCTTGCATCTTGCGGAGAGGTGGCGTCGATGCTTTCGGCCAGGAGTCTGTTCCAGGAGATCCTCGACCACGACGAGTCCTTCCGGCTCTTCTGCTCCATCGCCGCCGGCGGCGAGTCCCAGGGCGGCTGGGAGAACGGCCGGATCGCCGCACTCGTACCGCCGGGGGAACACGCGCTCGCCCCGAAGATCGCTCGCCACGGTGCTGACGAGGACAAGCACGGACGCATCTTCCACGCCCTGCTGAGAAGGCGGGGGCTCACCCCCGTCGCCGTACCGCCCGAGACCGACTACACGATGCTCCTGGAGCGGCGCGGCATCGGTCTCGCCCATGACCGGCTCCGGCGCGACGAGCCGCTCGGTGAGCGGGACCTCATCGTGTACCTCGCGCACAGCCGGGTCACCGAACAGCGCGCCTCCGAACAGATGGAGCTGCTCCTCCGCTACTTCGCCAGCCACCCGGAGGTCGGCCGGGCCGTCCGGATGATCTCCGACGACGAGGACAACCACCTCGCCTACACCCACGAGGAACTGCTGCGGTTCGCCGCCGCCGGGCACGGCCGGCTGATCCAGCGGACGCTGCGCGCGTACGCGCTCGCCGAGATCGCCGTCCACCGGGACGTCAGCCTCGCCGTGATGGCCCACATGGGCCGCATCCTGGGCTGGTCCCGGGCCAAATCCGGGCTGCTCGCGGCAGGCATCCACGCGGTGTACGCCTACGAACGCCTCGCCGGCTGGCGCCGCATGGCCGATCTGCGCACGCCCGAGCGCCGTGACGCCCTCGGTGGGCCCGCCACCCCGGCCCACGAGTTCGCGTGACCTCCGCCCGCTCAGCGGGGCACCTGCGGTTACGCCTACCCTGGGCCGCATGCCCACGCTGATCCTCGTAAGGCACGGACGGTCCACCGCCAACACCTCCGGCGTGCTCGCCGGCTGGACACCGGGCGTCGCCCTGGACGAGCGGGGTGCCGCGCAGGCCGCCGCACTGCCCGCACGGCTCGCGGGCCTGCCCCTCTCCGAGGTCGTCGCGAGTCCCCTGCAACGCTGCCAGGAGACCCTGCGGCCGCTGCTGGAGGCCCGCCCTGAGCTGCGCCTCCACACCGACGAGCGGATCGGGGAGTGCCACTACGGCGACTGGTCCGGCCGCAAGCTCGCCGAGCTGAAGGACGAGCCGCTGATGGAGGTCGTCCAGGCCCACCCGTCGGCCGCCGCCTTCCCCGGCGGCGAGTCCCTGCGGGCCATGCAGACCCGCGCCGCCGAGGCCGTACGCGAGTGGAACGCGCGCGTGGAGCGCGAGCACGGCGCCGACGCCGTCTACCTGATGTGCTCGCACGGTGACATCATCAAGTCGCTGGTCGCCGACGCCCTCGGACTTCATCTCGACCTCTTCCAGCGGATCTCCGTGGAGCCCTGTTCCGTCACCGCGATCCGCTACACCCGTCTCAGGCCCTTCCTGATCCGGCTCGGCGACACCGGGGACTTCGCCTCCCTCGTCCCGCGCGAGGAACCGGCCGGGGACACCGGCGAGGGCGACGCACCGGTCGGGGGCGGTGCGGGCGCACCGTGATCGTCGGCCGCAGTAGGGTGAAGCGATCCACCGCAGTCGGATCCACCGCAGTCGCGTACCCGCGTGGCCGGCACCGCTGAAGCTCTCGAATCCAATGGAGACAGGACGTGTCCCGTCAGGTGTTCCTCTACGACCCGCCGGACCGCTTCGTGGCCGGCACGGTCGGGCTGCCCGGGCGCCGTACGTTCTTCCTCCAGGCCACGGCAGGCTCCCGGGTGACCAGCGTGGCACTGGAGAAGACCCAGGTCGCCGCCCTCGCCGAGCGCATGGACGAACTGCTCGACGAGGTCGTGCGACGCAGCGGCGGCAGCGCGGCCGTCCCCGCCGTCGCGCCCGCCGAGATCGCCGACACCGGCCCGCTGGACACCCCCGTCGAGGAGGAGTTCCGCGTCGGCACCATGGCGCTGGCCTGGGACGGCGAGGAACAGCGCATGATCGTCGAGGCGCAGGCTCTCGTGGAGCTGGACGCCGACACCGAGGAGGACCTCGCCGAGGCCGAGGAGCGACTGCTCCAGGACGAGGAGAACGGGCCCCCGATGCTGCGGGTCCGGCTGACCGGCGCGCAGGCCAGGGCCTTCGCCAAGCGCGCTCTCGACGTCGTCAACGCCGGGCGGCCGCCGTGCCCGCTGTGCAGCCTCCCGCTCGACCCGGAAGGACACGTATGTCCGCGCCAGAACGGATACCGCCGGGGAGCGTGACGGCCCCCGGCACGGCCTCCGGCACGGCCGACGCGGAGCTGCTCGCGAGCGGTGAGCTGACCGTGCGCGGCCGGATCCGCGAGGCGTCGAACGCCGCGCTGTTCTGCACGGTCGCCCTCGACGGCCGGGAAGCCTCCTGCGTGTACAAGCCGGTGGCCGGCGAGCGCCCGCTGTGGGACTTCCCCGACGGCACCCTGGCGGGCCGCGAGGTGGCCGCCTACGAGGTCTCCGAGGCCACCGGCTGGGGGCTCGTCCCGCCGACCGTGCTGCGCGACGGGCCGTACGGCGAGGGCATGTGCCAGCTGTGGATCGACGTCCAGGCCGAGACGGAGCTGCTGGCCCTGGTCGACGCCGAGGAGCCGGAGCCGGGCTGGAAGGCGATCGGCCTCGCCGACGTCGGCGAGGGGCGCACGGCGCTGCTCGTGCACGCCGACGACGAGCGGCTGCGCCGGCTCGCCGTCATCGACGCGGTGATCAACAACGCCGACCGCAAGGGCGGCCATCTGCTGCCCACCACCGGCGGCCGGCTCTACGGCATCGACCACGGCGTCACCTTCAACGTCGAGAACAAGCTGCGCACCCTGCTGTGGGGCTGGGCCGGGGAACCGCTGACCCCCGAGGCCGTCGACGTCCTGGGCGGCCTGCGGGAGGGCCTCGCGGGCCCGCTGGGCGAGCGGCTGACCGGACTGATCACCGAGGCCGAGATCGACGCCACACGCGCGCGTGTGGAGGATCTGCTCACCACGGGGGTGCATCCGGAGCCGAGCGGGGAGTGGCCCGCGATCCCCTGGCCGCCCGTGTGACGACGACGGGCACCCCGGGCTCCGGCAAGCA
Organism: Streptomyces sp. CoH27; assembly: GCF_020181035.1. GTDB lineage: Bacteria > Actinomycetota > Actinomycetes > Streptomycetales > Streptomycetaceae > Streptomyces > Streptomyces camelliae. The sequence goes on along the minus strand of NZ_JAIQYY010000011.1, from coordinate 201,492 downwards.
CATCCGGCGACGATGTACAAGACCGCCCAACCGGCCATCTGACGCGATCCCATTCGTATACGCAGCTCGTGGCCGGTTAGGCTCATGTACATGCATGCCTGGCCCGCTTCCGAGGTCCCCGCCCTGCCTGGTCAGGGCCGCGACCTGAGGATCCACGACACCGCGACCGGCGGTCTGGTCACCCTCGACCCCGGTCCCGTCGCCCGTATCTACGTCTGCGGCATCACCCCGTACGACGCGACCCACATGGGGCACGCGGCGACCTACAACGCGTTCGACCTCGTCCAGCGCGTGTGGCTCGACACCAAGCGGCAGGTCCACTACGTCCAGAACGTCACCGACGTCGACGATCCGCTGCTGGAGCGGGCCGAGCGGGACGGCATCGACTGGGTCGCCCTCGCCGAGAAGGAGACGGCCCTCTTCCGCGAGGACATGACCGCCCTGCGGCTGCTCCCGCCCCGGCACTACATAGGCGCCGTCGAGGCGATACCCGGCATCGTCCCGCTCGTGGAGCGGCTGCGCGAACTCGGCGCGGCCTACGAGCTGGACGGCGACATCTACTTCTCCGTCGAGTCCGACCCGGACTTCGGCAAGGTCTCGAACCTCGACGCGGCCGCGATGCGGCTGCTGTCCGCCGAGCGCGGCGGCGACCCGGACCGTCCGGGCAAGAAGAACCCGGTCGACCCGATGCTGTGGATGGCGGCCCGCGAGGGCGAGCCCAGCTGGGACGGCGGCTCCCTCGGCCGGGGCCGGCCCGGCTGGCACATCGAGTGCGTGGCCATCGCCCTCGACCACCTGGGGATGGGCTTCGACATCCAGGGCGGCGGCTCCGACCTGGCCTTCCCGCACCACGAGATGGGCGCCTCGCACGCCCAGGTGCTCACCGGCGAGTTCCCCATGGCCAAGGCGTACGTCCACGCCGGCATGGTCGCTCTGCACGGCGAGAAGATGTCCAAGTCCAAGGGCAACCTGGTCTTCGTCTCGCAGCTGCGCCGCGACGGCGTCGACCCCGCCGCCATCCGGCTGGCCCTCCTGTCCCACCACTACCGCGCCGACTGGGAGTGGACCGACCAGGTCCTCCAGGACGCCGTGGCCCGCCTCGGCCGCTGGCGCGCCGCGGTCTCCCGTCCCGACGGCCCGTCCGCCGACGCCCTGGTGGAGGAGATCCGCGAGGCCCTCGCGAACGACCTCGACGCGCCGGCCGCACTGGCCGCCGTGGACCGTTGGGCGGAGCGGCAGGAGCGGGAGGGCGGCACGGACACGGGTGCCCCCGGCCTGGTGACGCGGGCGGTGGACGCGCTGCTGGGCGTGGCGCTGTAGCTTCGGCTCCGGTGGACGCCGAAGGGGCGGTACGCATCGCGCGTACCGCCCCTTGTGCTGCTCAGTCCTCCGAGTCGCCCTCGTCGTCGGCCTCTCCGCCGGAGGCATCGGCATCCGGCTTCGGCGGCTTCGGCGGCCGGCTCTTCCCGCTGGGGCTGTCCCGCAGCCACGAGCCCGTGTCCGTGCCGTCCGCCGTGGCGTGGCCGCCCGGCGGGTTCACGTCCCGGCGCCGTAGGTACCGCTCGAACTCGCGGGCGATCGCCTCACCCGACGCCTCCGGCAGCTCCGCGGTGTCGCGGGCCTCCTCCAGCGTCTGCACGTACTCGGCGACCTCGCTGTCCTCGGCGGCCAGCTGGTCCACGCCCACCTGCCAGGCGCGCGCGTCCTCGGGCAGCTCGCCCTGCGGGATGCGCAGGTCCAGCAGGTCCTCCAGCCGGTTGAGCAGCGCCAGCGTGGCCTTGGGGTTGGGCGGCTGGGAGACGTAGTGCGGTACGGCCGCCCACAGCGACACCGCCGGGACGCCCGCGTGCGTGCACGCCTCCTGCAGGACGCCGACGATGCCCGTCGGGCCCTCGTACTTGGTCTCCTCCAGGTCCATCCGCTGGGCCAGGTCCGGGTCGGACGTGACCCCGCTGACCGGCACCGGACGCGTGTGTGGGGTGTCACCGAGCAGGGCGCCCAGGATGACCACCAGCTCCACGCCCAGTTCGTGCGCGAAGCCCAGCAGTTCGTTGCAGAACGAGCGCCAGCGCATGGACGGTTCGATGCCGCGGACCAGCACCAGGTCGCGCGGCTTCTCGCCGCCGACGCGGACCACCGACAGCCGGGTCGTCGGCCATGTGATCTTGCGCACGCCGCCGTCCATGAACACCGTGGGACGGTTCACCTGGAAGTCGTAGTAGTCCTCGGCGTCCAGCGCCGCGAACACCTCGCCCTTGAACTCGCGTTCCAGATGCGCGACCGCCGTGGAGGCGGCGTCACCGGCATCGTTCCAGCCCTCGAACGCGGCCACCATGACTGGGTCGATCAGCTCGGGAACCCCCTCCAGCTCGATCACCCAGTGCCTCCTTCCGACGTGCCCTCGCTTGACTCACCAACCTTACGGCGTCCGGCGGGGGCGCCCGCAGCCCCCTTGCACGGGGGAGTGAACGGATCACTGCCCCGATCGTCAGTGCGGAACACCCCTGGTTCGCCGGGACCTCACAGCGTGCTGCGCAGCCACTGCTCCACACTCGCGATGTGCACGGTCGCCCAGGAGCGGGCCGTCTCCGCGTCGCGGTCGCGCAGGGCGGCCAGGATCGCCCGGTGCTCGCGCAGGGTGCGGCCGACGGCGTCCTCCTGGGTCAGACCCCGCCAGATCCGGGCCCGGGTGGTCGGGCCGGACAGGCTGTCCAGCAGCGAGCACAGCACCGAGTTGCCGGCGGCGCGTGCGATGCCGCGGTGGAACTCCAGGTCGGCGGCGACCAGTTCCTCCACCGAGGGCTCGGCGCCCAGCGCGTCCAACCGGGCCGACAGGGCGTCGAGTTGCTGCTCGCTGATCCGGGACGCGGCCATCGCCGTCGCGGCCGGCTCCAGGATGCGGCGCACCGCGAGGAACTCCAGCACGGTGTCGTCGCGGTGGAAGTCGACGACGAAGCTCATCGCCTCCAGCAGCAACTGCGGGTCCAGGCTGGTGACATAGGTGCCGTCGCCCTGGCGCACGTCCAGGATCCGGATCAGCGACAGGGCCCGTACGGCCTCCCGCAGCGAGTTGCGCGACAGCCCCAGCGCGGCGGCGAGTTCGCTCTCCTTGGGCAGCCGGTCGCCGGGCCGCAGCGCACCGGAGACGATCATGTCCTTGATCTTCTCGATCGCCTCGTCGGTGACTGCCATGACCGGCCTCCTGTCGCCCGCGCCCTGCCCCGGACATCGGATGTCTCAGCACAGTACGCGACAGGGGCGGCCCCACCGGAGTGGCACCGCCCCTCTGCCCTGCCGGGGTCACTTCTTGTCGAGCACGTCCTGCACCTTCGCGCGGACCTCGTCCGTGGCCAGGCCCCGGATCGTCAGCGTCGTACGGCGGCGCAGCACGTCGTCCGCCGTCTCGGCCCACTCGTGGTCGCGGGCCCAGACGACCTGCGCCCAGATCTCCGGGGCGTCCGGGTGGACGCGCTCGGCGAGCTCCGGGTTCTCGTTCGCCAGGCGGGCGATGTCGAAGGCCAGGGAGCCGTAGTGGGTGGCCAGGTGCTTCGCGGTGTCCGCCGCCATGCGCGGGCCCGGGGCCGGGTGGTCCACCAGCAGCCGGTGCGCGACCGCGCGGGGGTTGGCGACGCCGGGCAGCGGGAGCTTCTTCGGCAGCGACGAGATCGGCTCGAAGTCGTCGCCGAGCGGGTGACCCGGCAGCGCCTCCAGCTTCTGCATGACCGTACGGCCGATGTGCCGGAAGGTGGTCCACTTGCCGCCGGCGACGGACAGCATGCCGCCCTTGCCCTCGGTCACCACGGTCTCGCGCTTGGCCTTGGCGGTGTCACCGGGGCCGCCCGGCAGCACCCGCAGGCCGGCGAAGGCGTAGGTGATCAGGTCGCGCTGGAGCTGCTGGTCCCGGACGGAGAACGCGGCCTCGTCCAGGATCTGGGCTATGTCCTTGTCGTTGACGGACACGTCCGCCGGGTCGCCCTCGTACTCCTCGTCGGTGGTGCCGAGCAGCAGCATGTCCTCCCAGGGGAGGGCGAAGGTGATCCGGTACTTGTCGATCGGGGTCGCGAGCGCGGCCTTCCACGGGGAGGTGCGCTTGAGGACCAGGTGCGCGCCCTTGGACAGACGGATGGACGGCGCCGCGTTCGGGTCCTCCATCCTGCGCAGGTGGTCGACCCACGGGCCGGTCGCGTTCAGCACCAGGCGGGCGCCCACGCCGAACTCCTCGCCGGACAGGCGGTCCTTCAGGTCGGCGCCCGTCACCCGGCCCTGGGTGAAGCGCAGCCCGGTGACCTCGGCGTGGTTGAGGACGACCGCCCCCGCCTCGACGGCTGCGCGGACCGTCATCAGCGCCATGCGGGCGTCGTTCATCTGGTCGTCGCCGTACACGGCCACGGCCTTGAGGTTCTCGGTACGCAGCTCGGGCACGTCCTGCGCCGCCTTGGCGGGGGAGAGCAGGTGGCCCACGCCGTCGCCGAACGCGGAGAGCGCGGAGTAGGCGAAGACGCCCGCGCCGAGCTTCGCCGCGCCGTGCGGCCCGCCCTTGTACACGGGGAGGTAGAAGGTGAGCGGGTTCGCCAGGTGGGGGGCCACCTGACGGGAGACCGCACGGCGCTCGAAGTGGTTCTCCGCCACCAGCTTCACCGCGCCGGTCTGCAGGTAGCGCAGGCCGCCGTGGAGCAGCTTGGAGGAGGCGGAGGAGGTGGCACCGGCGAAGTCGCCGGAGTCGACCAGCGCCACCCTCAGGCCGGACTGCGCGGCGTGCCAGGCGGTGGAGATGCCCAGGATGCCGCCGCCGATCACCAGAAGGTCGTACGACGCCTTGGAGAGCTGCTCCCTGGTCTCGGCCCGGCTCGGGTTGGAACCGGAGGCCGGGTGCGTCCCCAGGGCAGGCACGGAACTCAGGGTGGACTGACTGGTCATGTCGGGTACTTACTCCTCGTCAGAGCTGTCGTGGGGGCAGCTCAGTCCTCGTCCTCGATCCAGCCCATGGTCCGGTCGACGGCCTTGAGCCAGTTCTTGTACTCACGGTCGCGGGTCTCCGCGTCCATGCGGGGGGTCCATTCGGCGGCCCGGCGCCAGTTGGCGCGCAGTTCGTCGGTGCTGGACCAGAAGCCGACGGCCAGGCCGGCGGCGTAGGCGGCGCCGAGGCAGGTGGTCTCCGCGACCATCGGGCGCACCACGGGCGCGTCCAGGACGTCGGCGAGCGTCTGCATCAGCAGATTGTTGGCGGTCATGCCACCGTCCACCTTGAGCGCCACCAGTTCATCGCCGGAGTCCTTGACCATGGCGTCGGCGATCTCCCGGGTCTGCCACGCGGTGGCCTCCAGGACGGCGCGCGCGAGGTGCGCCTTGGTGACGTACCGGGTGAGACCGGCGATCACACCGCGGGCGTCGGAACGCCAGTGCGGGGCGAACAGGCCCGAGAAGGCCGGCACGAAGTAGGCACCGCCGTTGTCCTCGACCGAGAGCGCGAGCGTCTCGATCTCGGCGGCGGTGGAGATGAGGCCCATCTGGTCGCGCATCCACTGCACCAGCGAGCCGGTGACGGCGATCGAGCCCTCCAGGGCGTAGACCGTCGGCTGCTCGCCGATCTTGTAGCCGACCGTGGTCAGCAGACCGGCGTAGGAGTTGATGATCTTGTCGCCGGTGTTCATCACCATGAAGGTGCCGGTGCCGTAGGTCGACTTGGTCTCGCCCTCGGCGAAGCAGCACTGGCCGAACAGGGCCGCCTGCTGGTCGCCGAGCGCGGAGGCGACCGGGATGCCGCCGAGCAGCTCGCCGAGCTTGCCGCCCTTGATCTCGCCGTAGACCTCGGCGGAGGAGCGGATCTCGGGCAGGATCTGCAGCGGCACGCCGATCGACTCGGCGATCTTCTCGTCCCACTGCATCGTGTGCAGGTTCATGAGAAGGGTGCGGGAGGCGTTGGTGACGTCGGTGACGTGCTTGCCGCCGTTGACGCCGCCGGTCAGGTTCCAGATGACCCAGGTGTCCATGGTGCCGAAGAGGATGTCGCCCGCCTCGGCGCGCTCCCGCAGCCCCTCGACGTTGTCGAGCAGCCAGCGGGCCTTCGGACCGGAGAAGTACGACGCGAGCGGCAGACCGGTCTCGCGGCGGAAGCGGTCCTGGCCGACGTTGCGGCCCAGCTCCCGGCAGAGCGCGTCGGTGCGGGTGTCCTGCCAGACAAGGGCGTTGTGGACGGGCTCACCGGTGTTCTTGTCCCACAGCACGGTCGTCTCGCGCTGGTTGGTGATACCGATGGCCTTGATGTCGTCACGGGTGATGCCGGCCTTCTGGATGGCCCCGGCGACGACTTCCTGGACGTTGGTCCAGATCTCGTTGGCGTCGTGCTCGACCCAGCCCGGCTTGGGGAAGATCTGCTCGTGCTCCTTCTGGTCGACGGAGACGATCCGGCCGTCCCGGTCGAAGACGATGCAGCGCGAGGAGGTGGTGCCCTGGTCGATCGCGGCGATGAAGGGGCCTGCGGTGTGGGCGTCGGTCACTGTGTGCTCCTGAAAGATCCGTGGTGAGGGGCGGTACGTACGGCGCGTGCTGCGAGGCGTGTGCTAGGCGAAGGCGACGTTGTAGATGCCTGCGGCGATAGCGGCGCCGATCAGCGGGCCGACCACCGGGATCCAGGCGTAGCTCCAGTCGGAACCGCCCTTGTTGGGCAGCGGCAGCAGGGCGTGCACGATGCGCGGGCCGAGGTCACGGGCCGGGTTGATCGCGTAGCCCGTCGGACCGCCGAGCGACAGACCGATCGACACCACCACGAGCGCGGTGACCAGACCGCCGAGGACACCGAGGCCGTTGCCCTTGTCGTTCAGGCCCTGCGTGAGGACCGCGAGGACCAGCACCACGGTGCCGATGATCTCCGTGGCGAGGTTCTGCGCCACGTTCCGGATCTCCGGGCCGGTGGAGAAGATGCCGAGGACCGGGCCGGCGCCCGTCTCCTGGGCCTCGACGGCCTTGGCCGCCGTGTCCTGCGCGCCCGGACCGCCGACGATCTCCTTGTCGGTCAGGTGGGCGTGGAACTGGCCGTAGTAGGCGACCCACACCAGGGCCGCACCGATCATCGCGCCGAGCAGCTGGCCGGCGAGATAGACCGGGACGTTGCTCCAGTCGCTGTTCTTGATGGCCAGGGCGACGGTGACGGCGGGGTTCAGGTGCGCACCGGAGAGGGGTCCGGAGATGTACACGGCCGTCAGAACGGCGAAGCCCCACCCGAAGGTGATGGCGAGCCAACCGGCGTTACGGGCCTTGGAGGCCTTGAGCGTGACGGCCGCGCAGACGCCGCCGCCGAGCAGGATGAGTATGGCGGTACCGATGGTCTCGCCGATGAAGATGTCGGAGCTGGACACCCGCGACTCCTTTGTCCTTCGTCCAGGGTTGGCCGAACCCCGGGTCCCACCGGGGGTTCAGGCGCCCTCGGGGGTGAGAGCGATGCCGGCCCTTGGCGTTGTCACACTCTAGCGCGTATTGCCGGTAGGTGTTCGACAATGCCGACCGATGGACGGGAGTCTTGCTTCGGCCTTACGCATGCGTCAAGGGTTCTGTTATCGAAAACAGGATCGTTATTGATCGCATCCAGCTATCACTCTTCGAGTGCAGTCGTGAGCTCTTGTCCGATATGTCCACTTCAGGGTAGGGCGAGAACCGGAACGCCGCCCGGCGTTCCGGTCAACCCCCAGTAGGGAGAACGGGCGCTCAGAACCGTCCCGCGCCCAAGTCCCTGGAGACCGCGCGGGCGCAGTCGCGCACCGCCGCGATCAGCTCGGGCCGCAGCTCGCCGTCCGGGCGCAGCCGCTCCACGGCGCCGGTGATACCGACCGCACCCACGGGCATCCGGCGCCGGTCGTGGATGGGCGCGGCGATGGACGCCACGCCCTCCCAGGTCTCCTCCACGTCGGCCGCGTAGCCACGCGCGCGCGTGAGGTCGAGGAGATGCTCGAAGTCGTCCCAGTCGGACACCGTGCGGTCCGTGAAGGCCTTCCGCTCGGTCTCCAGCGCCTCGCTGTGCGCCACCGGGTCGTACGCCGAGAGCACCTTGCCCAGCGCCGTGGAGTGCAGCGGCTGCATGGCGCCGATCTCCAGCACCTGCCGGCTGTCGTCGGGCCGGAAGACGTGGTGCACGATCAGCACGCCCTGCTGGTGCAGGACGCCCAGATAGACGCTCTCCCCGCTGGAGCGGGCCAGGTCGTCGGTCCACACCAGGGCCCGCGCCCGCAGTTCGTGCACGTCCAGATAGGTCGTGCCGAGGCGCAGCAGCTCCGCGCCCAGCTGATAGCGCCCGGAGGTGTCGTCCTGCTCGACGAAGCCCTCCTGCTGGAGGGTGCGCAGGATGCCGTGGGCCGTGCCCTTGGCGAGGCCCAGCGACGAGGCGATGTCCGACAGGCCCAGCCTGCGCTCGCCGCCCGCGAGCAGCCGTAGCATCGCGGCCGCCCGTTCGAGCGACTGGATGTTCCGTGCCATCGCCGTCCTGCCTCCGTCCCCTTCGACTGCCGACGAACCTCCGGCGAACGCCGCCGTGCCGTCGGCCGGTGCCGACCGCGTCGGCACCGTCTGCATGTCCTGCTACCCAGCGTTCGGCAATGTCGAACACTACCGGTCCATGCCGACCTCCCGCTAATGGTCGGTCGACACCTGTTACATCACACGTGGCCCGAGTGTGACGCGAGCGCCACCCGAGTCCGCCTCGTGGACGGCGCTGCCCATCCAAGCCGACTGCCGGTTACTCTGACGCCGTGCGGCATCCCGCCGGTACATCGGGACACCGCATAGCCGACAGCCGTCGCACTTAGGGAGCCCCTTCATGGCCTCGTTGCCGCCGTCCCCTTCCGCCGACAGCCGGACCCGGGTGTCCGCGCTCCGAGAGGCACTCGCCACCCGTGTGGTGGTCGCCGACGGAGCCATGGGCACCATGCTCCAGGCCCAGGAACCCACGCTCGACGACTTCCAGCAGCTTGAGGGCTGCAACGAGATTCTCAACCTGACCCGCCCCGACATCGTGCGCTCGGTGCACGAGGCGTACTTCTCGGTGGGCGTCGACTGCGTCGAGACCAACACCTTCGGCGCCAACCACGCGGCGATGGCGGAGTACGAGATCGCCGACCGCGTCCACGAACTGTCCGAGGCCGGCGCCCGCATCGCCCGCGAGGTGGCCGACGAGTTCTTCGCCGGGGACGGCCGCCGGCGCTGGGTCCTCGGCTCCATCGGCCCCGGCACCAAACTGCCCACCCTCGGCCACATCGGCTACACCGTCCTCCGGGACGGCTTCCAGGCGAACGCCGAGGGCCTGCTGACGGGCGGCGCCGACGCCCTGATCGTGGAGACCACCCAGGACCTCCTGCAGACCAAGGCCTCCGTGCTGGGCGCCCGGCGCGCGATGGAGCGCCTCGGCGTGGACGTCCCGCTGCTGGTGTCCATGGCCTTCGAGACCACCGGCACCATGCTGCTGGGCTCGGAGATCGGCGCGGCCCTGACGGCGCTGGAGCCGCTGGGTATCGACATGATCGGCCTGAACTGCTCGACGGGCCCGGCCGAGATGAGCGAGCACCTGCGCTACCTCACCCGGCACTCCCGCATCCCCCTGCTGTGCATGCCGAACGCGGGCCTGCCGGTGCTGACCAAGGACGGCGCCCACTTCCCGCTCGGCCCCGAGGGGCTGGCCGAGGCCCAGGAGAACTTCGTACGGGACTACGGGCTCTCCCTGATCGGCGGCTGCTGCGGCACCACCCCCGAGCACCTGCGTCAGGTGGTCGAGCGCGTCCAGGGCGTGACCCCGCCCGCGCGCGACCCGCGCCCCGAGCCGGGCGCGGCCTCGCTCTACCAGACCGTCCCGTTCCGTCAGGACACCTCCTACCTGGCGATCGGCGAGCGGACGAACGCGAACGGGTCGAAGAAGTTCCGTGAGGCCATGCTGGAGGCCCGCTGGGACGACTGCGTGGAGATGGCGCGCGAGCAGATCCGCGAGGGCGCGCACATGCTGGACCTGTGCGTGGACTACGTCGGCCGGGACGGCGTGGCCGACATGGAGGAGCTGGCCGGGCGCTTCGCGACCGCGTCCACGCTGCCGATCGTGCTGGACTCCACCGAGGTCGACGTCATCCAGGCCGGCCTGGAGAAGCTCGGCGGCCGCGCCGTGATCAACTCGGTGAACTACGAGGACGGCGACGGCCCGGAGTCCCGCTTCGCACGCGTGACCAAGCTGGCGCAGGAGCACGGTGCCGCGCTGATCGCGCTCACGATCGACGAGGAGGGCCAGGCGCGCACCCCCGAGAAGAAGGTGGAGATCGCCGAGCGGCTGATCGCCGACCTGACCGGGAACTGGGGCATCCATGAGTCGGACATCCTCATCGACACCCTGACCTTCACCATCTGTACCGGTCAGGAGGAGTCCCGCAAGGACGGCATCGCCACCATCGAGGCCATCCGGGAACTCAAGCGCCGCCACCCCGAGGTCCAGACCACCCTCGGCCTGTCGAACATCTCCTTCGGCCTGAACCCGGCCGCCCGCATCCTGCTCAACTCCGTCTTCCTGGACGAGTGCGTCAAGGCGGGCCTGGACTCGGCGATCGTCCACGCGTCGAAGATCCTGCCGATCGCCAGGTTCAGCGAGGAAGAGGTGCAGACGGCCCTCGACCTGATCCACGACCGCCGCAGCGAGGGCTACGACCCCCTGCAGAAGCTCATGCAGCTCTTCGAGGGCGCCACCGCCAAGTCGCTGAAGGCCGGCAAGGCCGAGGAACTGGCCGCCCTCCCGCTGGAGGAGCGCCTCAAGCGCAGGATCATCGACGGTGAACGCAACGGCCTGGAAGCCGACCTGGACGAGGCCCTCGTCGAGCGTCCGGCCCTGGACATCGTCAACGAGACCCTCCTGGACGGCATGAAGGTCGTCGGCGAACTCTTCGGCTCCGGCCAGATGCAGCTGCCGTTCGTGCTGCAGTCCGCCGAGGTGATGAAGGCTGCCGTGGCCTACCTCGAACCGCACATGGAGAAATCGGACGCCGACGGCAAGGGCACCATCGTGCTGGCGACCGTGCGCGGCGACGTGCACGACATCGGCAAGAACCTGGTCGACATCATCCTGTCCAACAACGGCTACAACGTCGTCAACCTGGGCATCAAGCAGCCCGTCTCCGCGATCCTGGAGGCGGCCGAGGAGCACCGGGCCGACGTGATCGGCATGTCCGGTCTGCTGGTGAAGTCCACGGTGATCATGAAGGAGAACCTGGAGGAGCTGAACCAGCGCGGCCTGGCCGCACGCTTCCCGGTCATCCTCGGCGGCGCCGCCCTGACCCGCGCCTATGTCGAGCAGGACCTGCACGAGCTCTACGAGGGCGAGGTCCGCTACGCCCGTGACGCCTTCGAGGGCCTGCGGCTGATGGACGCCCTGATCGGCGTCAAGCGCGGGGTCCCCGGAGCCAAGCTGCCCGAGCTCAAGCAGCGCCGGGTGCGGGCCGCGGCCGCAGTCGAGGTCGAGGAGCGGCCCGAGGAGGGCCACGTCCGCTCCGACGTCGCCACCGACAACCCCGTGCCGACCCCGCCGTTCTGGGACACCCGGATCGTCAAGGGCATCCAGCTCAAGGAGTACGCGAGCTGGCTGGACGAGGGCGCCCTGTTCAAGGGCCAGTGGGGGCTCAAGCAGGCCCGCACCGGCGAGGGACCGTCGTACGAGGACCTGGTGGAGAGCGAGGGGCGCCCGCGGCTGCGCGGTCTGCTGGACCGGCTCCAGACGGAGAACCTCCTCGAAGCGGCCGTCGTCTACGGCTACTTCCCCTGTGTCTCCAAGGACGACGACCTGATCATCCTGGACGAGCGGGGCAACGAACGCACCCGGTTCACCTTCCCGCGCCAGCGCCGGGGCCGCCGGCTGTGCCTGGCCGACTTCTTCCGCCCGGAGGAGTCGGGGGAGACGGACGTCGTCGGCCTCCAGGTCGTCACCGTCGGCTCCCGCATCGGCGAGGAGACGGCCAAGCTGTTCGAGGCCAACTCCTACCGTGACTACCTCGAACTGCACGGCCTGTCCGTGCAGTTGGCGGAGGCGCTCGCCGAGTACTGGCACGCCCGCGTCCGCGGCGAGCTGGGCTTCGCCGGCGAGGACCCGGCCGAGATCGAGGACATGTTCGCCCTGAAGTACCGGGGCGCCCGCTTCTCGCTCGGCTACGGCGCCTGCCCGAACCTGGAGGACCGCGCGAAGATCGCCGAGCTGCTCCAGCCGGAGCGGATCGGGGTCCACCTGTCCGAGGAGTTCCAGCTGCACCCCGAGCAGTCCACGGACGCGATCGTCATCCACCACCCGGAGGCGAAGTACTTCAACGCCCGCTGAGCCCTCCGGGGCTCGGCAGGGGGCGCCGGGGGATCTCCGCGCGCATGCCGAAGAGCCCCCTGGCCTGCGCCCGCGTGTTTCACGGGGTACCCCCTGGCTCCAGTGATAAACGAGGCGCTTCGGGCGCGCGCGACGTACACTTGTCGGCCCACCGCAGGCCGGTTCCCGCACGGGAACCGGCCTGCTCGTCCCCCAAGGAGGTGCGTGGATGACAGCCACGGTCCCCGCGCTCGGAACCCGTACGGCCGAAGGCTCGACGCTGCAGGCGGTGCTCCTGGACATGGACGGCACCCTGGTGGACACCGAGGGCTTCTGGTGGGACGTCGAGGTCGAGGTCTTCGCCGCCCTCGGCCACACCCTGGACGAGTCCTGGCGGCATGTCGTCGTCGGCGGGCCCATGACCCGCAGCGCCGGGTTCCTCATCGAGGCCACGGGTGCCGACGTCACCCTCGCCGAGCTCACGACGCTGCTCAACGAGGGCTTCGAGGACCGCATCGGCCGCGCCCTGCCACTCATGCCCGGCGCCGCCCGGCTGCTCGCCGAGCTGCACGAGCAGGCCGTTCCCACGGCCCTGGTCTCGGCCTCCCACCGGCGCATCATCGACCGTGTGCTGGGCATGCTCGGCCCCCAGTACTTCGCCCTGTCGATCGCGGGCGACGAGGTCTCGCGCACCAAGCCCTACCCGGACCCGTATCTGCTCGCCGCGGCGGGGCTCGGCGCCGACCCGGCCCGCTGCGCCGTCGTCGAGGACACCACGACCGGGGTCGCCGCCGCCGAGGCCGCGGGCTGCCGGGTGGTCGCCGTACCCTCCGTCGCCCCCATCGCCCCGGCCGCGGGACGCACCGTGGTGACCTCTCTGGAAGAGGTCGACCTGGCATTTCTGCGGGGCCTGATGGCGCCCTGATGACGGAAATGCGTCAGCTGTTCACGGGGGGTATCCCAATGATCGCGCTGGACATATTTCCGGGGAAGTACACCGGAGTGGAATTCGTGGCCGGGCGCGCGGCCGAATTCCACTGAGTGCCCGCACAGTTGGGAGTGTGACGTTCCCCACCCCGGCGGGCCTCGACAACCCTGCGCGAGTGTGCTGGTCGGCCCTGTTCGGGGGGCGAGGGCCGGTCCTTGTGTCCCGATTGGGGGGAAGCTGCACTAATCCTGCCGCTGTCGGGTTTTCGGTGTGTCCACAGCCGGTTTCACTGCGTGATGGCCGGTCAACTCGCGGGGCCGTGAACCCTCCTGCGGGCGCGGACTAATCTCATCGCGAGAACATCGCCGTAACCCCCCGCGTTTCCGCCGCCTCCACCCCCTGCGTGCCGGATACACGGACCCGAACAGCTCTGGAGAAACTCCCGCATGAACCGTAAGACTTTGGTGCTGCCGGCGGTGGCCGGCCTGCTCACCCCGGTTCTCGCCGCGTGCGGCGGATCCGGCAGCGGGGGCAAGAACGGCGACGCGATCGTCGTCGGCACCACGGACCGGTTCACCGCCACCAGCGATGCCCCTGCGCCCCTCGACCCGGCCTACGCCTACGACGTCGGCACCTGGAACATCCTGCGGCAGACCGTGCAGACGCTGATGACCCTGCCCAAGGGCGAGGGCGACCTGGTCCCGGACGCCGCCGAGAGCTGCGGCTTCACCGACAGCGGCAGCGAGCGCTACGCCTGCAAGCTGCGCGACGGACTGAAGTTCGCCAACGGCGACCCGGTGACCGCCCAGGACGTGAAGTTCTCCATCGAGCGTGCCCTGCACCTCAAGGCCGACAGCGGCGTCTCCTCGCTGCTGAACACCATCGACACGATCGAGACGCAGGGCGACAAAGAGGTCATCTTCCACCTCAACGCGGCCGACGCCACCTTCCCGTACAAGCTGTCCACCCCGGTCGCGGGCATCGTCAACCCGAAGGACTACCAGCAGGGCAAGCTGCGCGACGGCTTCTCGCTGGACGGCTCCGGTCCCTACACGTTCCAGGCCGACGTCAAGGACAACGCGATCGTCAGCGCCACCTTCACCAAGAACCCTTCGTACAAGGGCGCGGTGACGGTGAACAACAACAAGGTCGTGATGCGCTCCTACGACTCCGCCGGCGCCATGGGCGCGGCGATCGACAAGGGCGACATCGACGTCATGACCCGCACCATGGACCCCGCGCAGATCCAGAAGCTGGACGCCGGCACCGGCAACAAGGTCGACCTGGTGGAGATGCCGGGCCTGGAGATCCGCTACCTGGCCTTCAACACCGACGCGACCAGCGTGAAGTCCAAGGCCGTCCGCCAGGCCATGGCGCAGCTGATCAACCGCGGCGAACTGGTCTCCAAGGTCTACGGCACCCAGGCCGAGCCGCTGTACTCGCTGGTCCCGGCGACCATCACCGGTCACTCCAACTCGTTCTTCAACAAGTACGGCAACCCCAGCGTCGCCAAGGCGAAGGACCTGCTGACGAAGGCCGGCATCACCACCCCGGTGAAGCTGACGCTGCACTACACCACCGACCACTACGGCTCGGCCACCAAGCAGGAGTTCGAGGTCCTGCAGAAGCAGCTCAACGACAGCGGCCTGTTCGACGCCTCCATCCAGGGCCACCCCTGGGACCAGTTCCGGCCCGCCGAGAAGAAGGGCCAGTACGACGTCTACGGCATGGGCTGGTTCCCCGACTTCCCCGACGCCGACAACTTCCTCGCGCCGTTCCTCGACGCGGACAACACCCTCGGCTCGCCGTACTCCAACCCCACCATCGAGCACACGCTGATCCCGGCGTCCCGTCGCGAGGCCGACCGGGCCGCCGCCACCAAGAGCCTGACCTCGATCCAGGACACCGTCGCCGACGACGTCCCGATCCTGCCGCTGTGGCAGGGCAAGCAGTACGTCGCCGCACGGGACGACATCACGGGTGTGGCGTACGCCCTCAACTCCTCCTCGACGCTTCAGCTGTGGGAGCTCGGCCGTGGTGTGAGCGGCTGACCTGACGCCGGCTACGGCACGGGCGCCCTTCTCCACGGGAGAGGGGCGCCCTTCGCCGTCGTACGCTCCTGGTGCCTACTGTGCGCCGGGGCGGACGAGCCCGCTCTCGTACGCGTACACCGCCGCCTGCACCCGGTCCCGCAGGCCCAGCTTGGTCAGCACATGCCCCACATGCGTCTTCACGGTGGTCTCGCTGACGAACAGGTCGGCGGCGATCTCCGCGTTGGACAGGCCGCGCGCCACCAGCTTCAGCACCTCCACCTCACGGTCGGTGAGGGTGTGCAGGGTGTCCGGCACCGGCTCCTCGCCGGACGGCAGATGCGTGGCGTACTTGTCCAGCAGCCGGCGCGTGATGCTCGGCGCCAGCATCGCCTCCCCGGCCGCGACCACGCGGATCGCCTGCACCAGCTCGTTGGCGGGGGCGTCCTTCAACAGGAAGCCGCTGGCCCCGGCGCGCAGCGCCTCCACCACGTACTCGTCGAGATCGAACGTGGTCAGTACGAGCACCTTCGCCGGGCCGGACCGGTCGGGCCCGGTGATCTGCCGGGTCGCCTCCACCCCGTCCATCCGCGGCATACGGATGTCCATCAGGACGACGTCCGGCTGCAGGGCCCGTACCTGATCGAGGGCCTGCAGGCCGTCACCGGCCTCGCCCACGACCGCGATGTCCTGCTCGGCCTCCAGGATCATCCGGAAACCCGTACGCAGCAGGGGCTGGTCGTCGACCAGTAGGACGCGGATGGCCACGTGACACTCCTTCGCTAGTCCGGGCCCATTCTGCCCTGCGACCCCGCCTCGGACTCGGGCGCCCTCACCGGGAGCGGATAGGGCGGGGGAGTGCCGCCGAACTCCGGGCAGTGCGCCTGGTGGTCGCACCAGCCGCACAGCTTGGTCGGGCGGGGGCGCCACTCGCCGGTCTCCGTGGCCTGCCGGATGGCGTCCCACAGCGCGTGCAGCTTGCGCTCGACCCGCTCCAGATCGGCGCGGACCGGGTCGTACGTCAGCACGTCCCCGCTGCCCAGATAGACGAGCTGGAGGCGGCGCGGCACGACCTGCTTCAGCCGCCACACCACGAGTGCGTAGAACTTCATCTGGAACAGCGCGCCCTCGGCGTACTCGGGCCGGGGTGCCTTGCCCGTCTTGTAGTCGACGATCCGCACCTCACCCGTCGGCGCCACATCGACCCGGTCGATGATCCCGCGCAGTCGCAGCCCCGACTCCAGCTCGGTCTCGACGAACAGCTCCCGCTCGGCGGGCTCCAGCCGCGTCGGGTCCTCCAGCGTGAACCAGCGCTCCACCAGCTGCTCGGCCTCGGCCAGCCAGCGCGCCAGCCGCTCGCCCTCCGGATCGTCGGCGAACAGCTCGGTCACCTCCGGCCGGCTCTCCCGCAGCCGGTCCCACTGCCCCGGGATCAGCGCCTTGGCTTTCGGCGCGGTCCGCTCCGCGGCGGGCGCGTCGAACAGCCGCTCCAGCACGGCGTGCACCAGCGTGCCTCTGGTCGCCGCCTCGCTCGGCTTCTCCGGCAGCCGGTCGATCACCCGGAACCGGTACAGCAGCGGACACTGCATGAAGTCGCCGGCCCGGGAGGGCGACAGGGAGGTGGGCGCCATGGCGACGCGTTCGGCCGCCGCGTCCTCGAAGCTGCTGTCCATGCCCACAGACCTTACGGCCCACCACTGACAGTGACCCACTCCCCGCCCGCGCCGCCCGCGCAACTGCGGGGCGAACACCGGGGGTGCCGGGGCGAAACGTGCCGCGACGGCCGCATACCATCGACCTCAGACCCTTCCGCCCGGCAGGCGCGGAAGACGCTTCGAACGAGGGGACACCGTGGACGTGAGCGGCGGGAGCGGGCAGCCGCGGTCCGGCAACGACGAGCCGGCCGAGCACCCCGCAGTTCCTACGGCCCCGACGACCGCCCCCGCCGACCAGCCCGACACCCCCGGCACGGGCCGCTCCCCGGACGACGAGGGGGACGCCCGCGGCGAGGCTGCCCGGGGCGGGAACACCGAGGCCGGGAGTACCGAGGCCGGGAGCACCCAGGGCGGGGACGCGAGGGACGGGGATTCCCCCGGCAAGGACGCCAAGGACGGGGATTCCCCCGGCCGGAACACCACCCTCGCCGACGACACGGCCACCCCTGCCGACAAGCACCGGGACGCGTCCCCCTCCGAGCACCGCTCCCTCGCTCACTCCGGTATCGCCAAGGGCGAGCCGCCGCAGCCGCGGCCCAAGGAGCCGGGCGGGGGCATTCTCATGGGGCGGCCCTTCGGGGTGCCGGTGTACGTGGCGCCCAGCTGGTTCCTCGTCGCCGTGCTGATCACCTGGGTGTTCGGCGGCCAGCTCGACCGCGTGCTGCCCGAGCTGGGCGCCGCCCGCTATCTGGTCTCCCTGTTCTTCGCCGTCGCGTTCTACGCCTCTGTGCTGGTCCACGAGCTGGCCCACACGGTCGCCGCGATCCGCTTCAAGCTCCCGGTGCGCCGCATCCAGCTCCAGTTCTTCGGCGGTGTCTCCGAGATCGAGAAGGAGGCCGAGACCCCGGGCCGGGAGTTCGTGCTGGCCTTCGTCGGGCCGCTGCTCTCCCTCGTCCTCGCCGGCCTGTTCTACCTCGCCCTGAAGCCCGTCGAGCCCCGCTCCGTGCCCGGTGTCCTGCTCGCCGGGCTGATGATCTCCAACCTGATCGTGGCGGCCTTCAACCTCCTGCCCGGCCTGCCTCTGGACGGCGGCCGTATGCTCCGCGCCGTCGTCTGGAAGATCACCGGCAGGCCGATGAGCGGCACCATCGCCGCCGCCTGGGTCGGCCGCGCCCTCGCCGTCGCGGTCCTGATCGGCCTGCCGCTGATGAACCGGTCCGGCGCGCTCGGCGGCGACGGCACCCAGGTCAGCGGCATGGACACCGTCACCGACGCCCTGCTCGCCGCCATCCTCGCCGCGATCATCTGGACCGGCGCCGGCAACAGCCTGCGCATGGCCCGGCTCCGCGAGCACCTCCCCGAGCTGCGCGCCCGCACCCTCACCCGGCGGGCCGTACCCGTGCAGACCGACACCCCGCTGTCCGAGGCCCTGCGCCGGGCCAACGCCGCCGGCGCCCGGGCCCTGGTCGTGGTCGACGCCCACGGCAACCCGATCTCCCTGGTCCGCGAGGCCGCCATCGTCGGCGTACCCGAACACCGCCGCCCCTGGGTCGCGGTCAGCGGCCTCGCCCAGGACCTCACCGAGGGCATGCGCGTCTCCGCCGAGCTGGCCGGCGAGGACCTCCTGGACGTCCTGCGGGCCACCCCGGCGACCGAGTACCTGGTCGTGGAGGAGACCGGCGAGATCTACGGCGTGCTGTCGGCGGCGGACGTGGAGCGCGCCTTCGTGAAGGCCATGGCCAGGCCGTCGTAGTGGTCGGCGGCCCCCACAAACCCCGGTAGTCTGTTCACATGTCCGAACCGACCGGTGCCGCCCGCAGGCGCGGGCCCTTCAAGGTCGGGGACCAGGTTCAGCTGACCGACCCCAAGGGCCGCCACTACACGTTCACGCTCGAAGCCGGGAAGAACTTCCACACCCACAAGGGCTCCTTCCCGCACGACGAACTGATCGGTGCTCCCGAGGGCAGCGTTGTCCGCACCACCGGCAACGTGGCCTATCTCGCGCTGCGCCCCCTGCTCCCCGACTACGTCCTGTCCATGCCCCGCGGGGCAGCCGTCGTGTACCCGAAGGACGCGGGGCAGATCCTCGCCTTCGCCGACATCTTCCCCGGCGCGCGCGTCGTGGAGGCCGGCGTCGGCTCCGGCTCGCTCAGCAGTTTCCTGCTGCGCGCCATCGGCGACCAGGGCATGCTGCACTCCTACGAGCGCCGCGAGGACTTCGCGGAGATCGCGCAAGCGAACGTGGAGCGCTACTTCGGCGGCCCGCACCCCGCCTGGCAGCTCACCGTCGGCGACCTCCAGGACAACCTGTCCGACACCGACGTCGACCGCGTCATCCTCGACATGCTCGCCCCCTGGGAGTGCCTGGAGGCCGTCTCCAAGGCGCTGGTCCCCGGCGGCATCCTGTGCTGCTACGTGGCCACCACCACCCAGCTCGCCCGGACCGTGGAGTCCATCCGGGAGATCGGCTGCTTCAACGAGCCGACCGCCTGGGAGACCATGATCCGCAACTGGCACATCGAGGGCCTGGCCGTCCGCCCGGACCACCGGATGATCGGCCACACCGGCTTCCTGCTCACCGCCCGCCGCCTCGCGGACGGCGTCGAGCCGCCCATGCGCCGCCGCCGCCCCGCCAAGGGCGCCTACGGCGAGGACTACGCCGGTCCCAACGCCGACGGAGGCGGCCGCTGACGCGGCCGCGTACCGCAGCCAACGTACGGGCGCTGCGGCCGAGTTCCCGGAAAGCCTCCGGAACTCGGCCACAGCGCCTTTCTGTTGGCAGGGGTGCCACAAACCGAGCAATCCCGGCGGCCCGTGTTCGTAACCTCGGACCCCGCCGTTCCCCCGGGTTGTGACGTGTGGCACCATGCTGGCCACCCCCCCACCGGCACAGCCCTCACAGGAGACACTCCTCGTGCAGCAATCCGCCGTTCCGGAGCTCGCCCACACCCACACCAGGCCCATCCACTGGGTCGCCACCGCCACGGCCGTCGCCGGCGTCGTGGCCCTGTCCTCCGTCGTGCAGCCCGGCTCGGCCACGGCCGCCACCGGCGCACAGCCCAAGACCGTCCATGTGGCCGTCGCACCGCCCGGCACCAACGGCGTGGAGTTCCCGCTGAACTGCGGCCCGGTGAAGGCGGTGGTGGCGAAGCAGGCCAGCGGGGACCTGGACGGCGACGGCAGACCGGAGACGGTCGCGGTGGTGCACTGCGACTCCTCCATGGGCACCCCGCCGGACGGGGTCTACGTCATCACCCGCCCGTCCGACGGCGGCACGCCCCGCGTGGTCGCCACGCTCGTGAAGCCGCAGGACCGGCTGACCGTCACGGACTTCTCGCTGCGCGCGCGTGCGGTCGGCGCGACCCTGCTCGGCTACTCCTCGGACGCCGTGCCCAACTGCTGCCCGGACCTGAAGACCCCGGCCAAGTGGCAGTGGAACGGCAGCGCGTTCATACGCTCCTCGCCCGGAGCGGCCCGCGGCGTCTGACCCGGACGCCCGGCACCGGGCCCGGCCGGACTCACTCCGCGTCGGGCCCGTACACCTCGACCTTGTCCGAAACGCGGCGCACATGGATGCACTCGCCGGGACACTCCTTCGCCGAGTCCACCACGTCCGTGAGCAGCGGCAGCGGTACGGGAGTCGTCGCCCCCGCGGACTGGAGCAGCTCGTCGTCCGCGCCCTTCACATAGGCCAGCCCGTCGATGTCCAGCTCGAACACCTCGGGGGCGTACTGGGCGCAGATCCCGTCGCCGGTACACAGGTCCTGGTCGATCCAGACCTCCAGCGCCTCGCCGCCCGGGGCCTCCTGCTGCACGGTCACTTCTCCTGCCCTTCCGGTTCGCCGGGCGGCCGGGGCCTGGCGCCGGCCGGGTCCGCTCCAGCGGCTGTCGAACGTCCCTCGACCCTACCTCCGCCGCATTTGGGCCTTGTTCCGCCGGTGACCGGGTTTCCGCCCGATCCCGCTCGGGTACGACCGCCCGACCGGGATCGGGGAGTCCCGGCCAGGACGGGGGAGTCCCGGCCACAGGAACGACCACTTCAGGCCGGACCGGCGGTGACACCGTCCGCCCGGACCGTCGCTCTGCGTGATGATCGTAAGAGCGTGCCGCGGGCTGCCCGCGTGCGGGCCGACCGGCCCGGACCGGTCAACTCCGGCCATCCTTGAAGGGTTTCGACCACGCGATGCCTGGAACAAACCGCTTCCACATCACGTTGAGTGGGTATCCCCTCCGTGCGAGGGAGAGCGCACCGGGTGACCGACGACACACCTTGACAGTCTTGGTGATCTAGGGGTTTCAATCGACACCCACCCAGGTAGGGTCTGGAAGCGTCCAGCTCCCCTTGGAGGAGGTGAGGACCGTGGCAGCCCACGACGACGACATGAACCGCGGCATCCGCCCGGGACGAGGGTCCGACGACCCGGCCGGGCAGATCGCCTACCTTGAGCAGGAGATCGCCGTCCTGCGACGCAAGCTCGCCGACTCTCCGCGACACACGAGGATTCTCGAAGAGCGGATCGTCGAGCTGCAGACCAACCTGGCCGGCGTGTCCGCCCAGAACGAACGACTGGCCAACACCCTCCGCGAGGCCCGCGACCAGATCGTGGCCCTCAAGGAGGAGGTCGACCGGCTCGCCCAGCCGCCGGCCGGCTTCGGAGTCTTCCTGCAGGCGAACGAGGACGGCACCGCCGACATCTTCACCGGCGGCCGCAAGCTCCGGGTGAACGTCAGCCCGAGTGTCGACCTGGACGATCTGCGGCGCGGCCAGGAGGTCATGCTCAACGAGGCGCTCAACGTGGTCGAGGCCATGGAGTTCGAGAGCGTCGGCGACATCGTCACCCTCAAGGAGATCCTGGAGGACGGCGAGCGCGCCCTCGTGCTGGGGCACACCGACGAGGAACGGGTGGTGCGGCTCGCCGAGCCGCTGCTCGGCACCACCATCCGCGCCGGCGACGCCCTGCTGCTCGAACCCCGCTCCGGCTACGTCTACGAGGTCGTGCCCAAGAGCGAGGTCGAGGAGCTCGTCCTCGAAGAGGTCCCGGACATCGGCTACGAGCAGATCGGCGGTCTCGGCAACCAGATCGAGGCCATCCGCGACGCGGTCGAGCTGCCGTACCTCTACCCCGACCTGTTCAAGGAGCACGAGCTGCGGCCGCCCAAGGGCGTGCTGCTCTACGGGCCGCCCGGCTGCGGCAAGACGCTCATCGCCAAGGCTGTCGCGAACTCGCTGGCCAAGAAGGTCGCCGAGGTCACCGGCCAGGCCGCGGGCAAGAGCTTCTTCCTGAACATCAAGGGTCCCGAGCTGCTCAACAAGTACGTCGGCGAGACCGAGCGGCAGATCCGTCTCGTCTTCCAGCGGGCACGGGAGAAGGCCAGCGAGGGCACCCCCGTCATCGTCTTCTTCGACGAGATGGAGTCCCTCTTCCGCACCCGTGGCTCCGGCGTCAGCTCGGACGTGGAGAACACCATCGTCCCGCAGCTGCTCGCCGAGATCGACGGTGTCGAGGGCCTGCAGAACGTGGTCGTGATCGGCGCCTCCAACCGCGAGGACATGATCGACCCGGCCATCCTGCGCCCCGGCCGGCTCGACGTGAAGATCAAGATCGAGCGGCCGGACGCCGAGGCGGCCAAGGACATCTTCGGCAAGTACCTCACCGAGCGCCTCCCGCTGCACTCCGATGACCTCGGCGAGCACGGCGGCGACAAGGCCACCACCGTCCAGAGCATGATCCAGACGGCGGTCGAGCACATGTACGCCGAGTCCGAGGAGAACCGCTTCCTGGAGGTCACCTACGCCAACGGCGACAAGGAAGTCCTCTACTTCAAGGACTTCAACTCCGGCGCCATGATCGAGAACATCGTCGGACGCGCCAAGAAGATGGCGATCAAGGACTTCCTCGAAAAGAGCCAGAAGGGTCTCCGCGTCTCCCACCTGCTCCAGGCCTGCGTGGACGAGTTCAAGGAGAACGAGGACCTGCCCAACACCACCAACCCGGACGACTGGGCCCGGATCTCCGGAAAGAAGGGCGAACGGATCGTGTACATCCGTACGCTCATCACCGGAAAGCAGGGCGCGGACACCGGACGCTCCATCGACACGGTGGCGAACACCGGTCAGTACCTGTAGAAGCAGGGCGGCTGCGGGTGCCCTCACCGGGTACCCGCAGCCCTCTGTTTTTCTGGCCGACACGGGCCACGACCGGAGCAGGCAATGACGCAAATGATCTCCCCACCAGCGCAAAGGCGTTCTAGGCTCGTTCCTACCGCCGAGTCGCGCAGTGCGGGGACGGGCACCGCACACGCACCGGAGCGCCAGCGGTACGTGAGCGGCGCCCACGACCGAGGGTGCCGCCGGGCAAGGAGGGCCGCATGACCGTACGGCGAGTAATGGGCATCGAGACGGAGTACGGGATCTCCGTCCCCGGCCACCCCAACGCCAATGCCATGCTCACCTCGTCCCAGATCGTCAACGCCTACGCGGCGGCGATGCACCGGGCCCGCCGGGCCCGCTGGGACTTCGAGGAGGAGAATCCGCTCCGGGACGCGCGGGGCTTCGACCTCGCCAGGGAGGCCGCCGACGCCAGCCAGCTCACCGACGAGGACATCGGCCTCGCCAATGTGATCCTCACCAACGGCGCGCGGCTGTACGTCGACCACGCCCACCCCGAGTACAGCGCCCCCGAGGTGACCAACCCGCGCGACGCCGTGCTGTGGGACAAGGCCGGCGAGCGCATCATGGCCGAGGCCGCCGAGCGGGCTGCGCAGCTCCCCGGCGCCCAGCCGATCCACCTTTACAAGAACAACACCGACAACAAGGGCGCCTCCTACGGGACGCACGAGAACTACCTGATGAAGCGGGAGACCCCCTTCTCGGACATCGTGCGCCACCTGACGCCGTTCTTCGTCTCCCGTCAGGTCTTCGCCGGAGCGGGCCGCGTCGGCATCGGCCAGGACGGGCACGAGCACGGCTTCCAGCTCAGCCAGCGCGCGGACTACTTCGAGGTCGAGGTCGGCCTGGAGACGACGCTGAAGCGCCCGATCATCAACACCCGCGACGAGCCGCACGCCGACGCCGAGAAGTACCGCCGGCTGCACGTGATCATCGGCGACGCGAACCTGTCCGAGATCTCGACGTACCTGAAGCTGGGCACGACCGCCCTGGTGCTCTCCATGATCGAGGACGGTTTCATCGCGGTGGACCTGGCGGTCGACCAGCCCGTGCGCACCCTCCACCAGGTCTCCCACGACCCCGGCCTCAAGCGCCTGGTCACGCTCCGCAGCGGCCGCACACTCACCGCGGTCCAGTTGCAGATGGAGTACTTCGAGCTGTCCCGCAAGTACGTCGAGGAGCGCTACGGCGCGGACGCGGACGAGCAGACCAAGGACGTTCTGAGCCGCTGGGAGGACACGCTCAACCGGCTGGAGAACGACCCGATGAGTCTGGCCGGCGAGCTGGACTGGGTCGCCAAGCGGGAGCTGATGGAGGGCTACCGGCGCCGCGACGGCCTCGACTGGGACGCCGCCAAGCTCCACCTCCTCGACCTCCAGTACGCCGACGTACGGGCCGAGAAGGGCCTCTACAACCGTCTGGCGGCCCGCGGACGCATGAAGCGGCTGCTGGACGAGTCCGAGGTCGACCGGGCCCGTACGAGGCCGCCGGAGGACACGCGCGCGTACTTCCGCGGCCGCTGCTTGGAGCAGTACGCGGACGACGTGGCCGCCGCGAGCTGGGACTCGGTCATCTTCGACCTCCCCGGCCGCGACTCCCTCCAGCGCGTCCCAACCCTGGAACCGCTACGCGGAACGCGAAATCACGTCAAGGAGCTGCTGGACCGCTGCCGCACGGCGGAAGACCTGGTCAGGGTGCTGTCGGGCGGCTGAGAGCGGCCGGCGGGGTACCCGTTCCAGCCCGGGCGGACAGGGTGGAAATCCCACCGCCCGGGAATCATCGAGGTGGTCCCCGCACGTTGTGGAAACTGCGGGGACGATGTCGGACCCGGCTTGTAGGGTCTGATCATCACCGATCGGCAGGCGAACTGAGCGGGGTGAGGGTTATGTCAACCAAGGACACCGGCGGCGGCCAGCAGAAGGCCACACGCTCCACCGAAGAGGTCGAGGAGCAGGCGCAGGACGCGCAGGCCCAGGGAGACCTCAAGGAGCGCCACGAGAAGCTGTCCGACGACGTGGACTCCGTCCTGGACGAGATCGATGACGTCCTGGAGGAGAACGCCGAGGACTTCGTGCGCTCCTTCGTACAAAAGGGCGGACAGTAGCCCGTCCTTGCCTTCGAATCAAAGGTTCGAGGGTGGGGGAGTCGTGAGTGGCCGATGAGCGGACGACGAAGCGCTGCTCGCGGCCGGAGGAGTCCGGTCCGCGAGCAGTCTTCGTTCCCGGCACAGGGTCCGCCGGGCATGTGGATCACCGCCCCGACCCGGGTAGGGTCCGTGGCATATCGCTTACGTGGAAGGAAACTTGTGGAAGCCAATACTCGTGGCACCGGGCGTCTACCAGCTGCCTTCCTGACGCCAGGCTCTTCTTCGTTCATGGACTTCCTCTCCGAGCACCAGCCCGAGCTGCTGCCCGGCAACCGGCAGCTGCCGCCCACCCAGGGCGTGATCGAGGCGCCGCACGGCACGACCATCGTGGGCGTGACGTTCCCCGGAGGCGTGGTGCTCGCCGGTGACCGGCGGGCGACGATGGGCAACGTCATCGCCCAGCGGGACATCGAGAAGGTGTTCCCGGCGGACGAGTACTCGGCGGTCGGCATCGCCGGCACCGCGGGTCTCGCCGTGGAGATGGTCAAGCTCTTCCAGCTGGAGCTGGAGCACTTCGAGAAGGTCGAGGGCGCCCAGCTGTCTCTGGAGGGCAAGGCGAACCGGCTGTCGACGATGATCCGCTCCAACCTCGGCATGGCCATGCAGGGCCTCGCCGTGGTCCCCCTCTTCGCGGGGTACGACCTGGACCGCGAGAAGGGGCGCATCTTCTCCTACGACGTCACGGGCGGCCGCAGCGAGGAGCACAACTTCGCGGCGACGGGCTCCGGCTCGATCTTCGCGCGCGGTGCGATGAAGAAGCTGTTCCGTGACGACCTGACCGAGGAGCAGGCCACCACGCTGGTGGTCCAGGCCCTCTACGACGCGGCAGACGACGACTCGGCGACCGGTGGTCCCGATGTCGCCCGCCGGATCTACCCGATCATCACCGTGATCACCGAGGACGGCTTCCGCCGGCTCACCGAGGACGAGTCCTCGGAGCTCTCCCGCGCGGTGCTCCAGCGCCGCCTGGAGGAGCCCGACGGCCCCAAGGCCGCCCTGCTCTGAGGCAGCGGCCCCGGTTCTTATCAAGGTGATCCAGTGACCATGACAGAAAGGGACGGATAACCGGTGTCGACGCCGTTCTATGTCTCACCCCAGCAGGCCATGGCCGACCGGGCCGAGTACGCCCGCAAGGGCATCGCCCGCGGCCGCAGCCTCGTCGTGCTGCAGTACGCCGACGGCATCGTGTTCGTCGGCGAGAACCCGTCCCGCGCGCTGCACAAGTTCAGCGAGATCTACGACCGGATCGGCTTCGCCGCCGCCGGCAAGTACAACGAGTACGAGAACCTGCGCATCGGCGGCGTCCGCTACGCCGACCTGCGCGGCTACACCTACGACCGCGACGACGTCACCGCCCGTGGCCTCGCCAACGTCTACGCCCAGACGCTGGGCACGATCTTCTCCTCGGCCGCCGAGAAGCCGTACGAGGTGGAGCTGATCGTCGCCGAGGTGGGGGAGACCGCCGAGGGCGACCAGATCTACCGGCTGCCGCATGACGGCTCCATCGTGGACGAGCACGGCTCGGTCGCGGTCGGTGGCAACCCGGAGCAGATCAGCACCTATCTGGACCGCGAGCACCGCGACGGCATGACCCTGGCCGAGGCGCTGCAGCTCGCTGTGAAGGCCCTGTCCCGCGACCCCAACGGCACCCAGCGGGAGATCCCCGCCGATCGCCTGGAGGTCGCGGTGCTGGACCGCACACGTCCGCAGAAGCGCAAGTTCAAGCGCATCGTCGGCCGCCAGCTCGCCCGTCTGCTGGAGGCGGACGGCGGGGCCACCGAGGCGGAGACCGCCGAGGAGCCCGAGGAGTCCGGGGAGGAGTAGCCCGCCACCCCCTGCCGCTCAGGTGTGCCCCGGCCGCAGTCCCGGCCGGGGCACAGCGGTGTCCGGGCACGGAAGACCCGGATGCCGTCGGCCCGGCGCGTCCGCGAGACTCCCGGCATGACGACCGACTTCCAGGCGCGCCGTGCGGTCCCCCTCGGGCGCACCCGAACCGGCCCGGCTGCGCTGGGCCTTCAAGCAGGAGGACCACGAGGGGCCGCGGCGGGAACCGGGTCCGGTGGGAACCGGGTCCGGTGGCCGAGGCCGACCGGTGGATCGCCGAGCGGCCGGCCGACGGCCGCCGGCAGGCGTGGGTCGCGGAGCACGCGGGCACCCTGCACGGTCATGTCTTCCTGCACCTCGTGGAGCGCGTCCCCGAGCCGTACGAGGACAACACACCCTTCGGGTACGTGACGAACCTCTACGTCACCGCGGACCACCGCGGCCGCGGCCTGGGCGCCCGTCTGCCGGCCGCCCTGCGCGCGCACGCCCGCGAGCAGGGTCTGGAGGTCCTGATCGTGCGGCCGTCGGAACGCAGCGTCCCGCTCTGCCGCCGCTCCGGCTTCGAGCCGTCCGCCGAGGTGCTGGAAAGCCGGGCCTAGGCGCCCGGTGGAGGGGCCGTGGAGGCACGGACGACCAGCTGGACCGGGATGTCCCCGCCGTCGGGCTCCTCGCCCTCCAGGACCGCCAGCAGGGCCCGCATGCCCCGTTCGCCGAAGAGCTCGGCGTCCAGTCGTACCGTCGTCAGCTCGGGGTCGATGGCGGTGGCCAGGGCGAGGTCGTCGAGGCCGGTGACCGAGATGTCGTCCGGGATGCGCAGGCCGAGCCGGCGGGCGGCCTTGTAGGCGCCGGCGGCGAGCTTGTCGTCGTCGCAGACCACCGCCGTCGGCCGGGGGCCGGGCAGCCGGAGCGCGGCCTCCGTCGCGGCCAGGGCGTCCTCGATGGAGATCGGGGCCCTGGCCGTACGGACCTGTGTGCCCGGCACGGCCGCCATGCGTGCCGCGAGCTCGCGCGCGCGGATGTCGAAGGTCCAGGAGGGCACGTCCGCGGCGAGATGCAGCACCCGGCGGTGGCCGAGGCCCAGCAGATGGTCGGTGACCTGGCGGACGCCGTCGGCGATGTCCAGGTTCACGGTGGCCGCGCCCAGGCTGCCCTCCGGGTCGCTGTCGAGCATGACCAGCGGCAGCTGGTCGCCGCGGATCGCGGTGAGCGCGTCGGCGGCCATGGAGGAGGCGATGACACCGTCCAGCGCGGCCTGCGCGGAGGCGAAGGGGTCGCGGGCCGGGCCGACGCCCTCGGGGGAGGGGTACAGGACGACCCCGAAGCCGTTCTCGGCCGCCACGCGCGCGGCGCCCGTGTAGACGCCCGCGAAGAACTCCGTCGTCAGCGCGGGCACGACCAGCAGGACCGTGCGGGTGCGGCCGAGCCGGAGGTTGCGGGCGGCAAGGTTGGGGCGGTAGCCGAGGTCGCGCGCGGCCTCGCGGACCCGCTCGGCGGTGGCCTCGGAGACACGGCCGCGCCACTTGTCGCCCAGCACGAGGGAGACGGCGGCCTGCGAGACCCCGGCCGCCTGGGCGACGTCACGGCTGGTCGGGCGCGTACTGCTGCGTGCCACCGCGGGTGCGCTCCCTTCTTTTTGGGTCGTTCGCCTCCGGGCGCTCTCAGCCGGTGTTCGAGAGCGCGACCGTGCTCAGCCCTTCGGGCCTCCGCGCGCTCGCGCCCCCCGACACCGGCGCGCCCTCCGGCTCACTCCCGTCGTCTGGACGTCCGAACAGCGCACATGGTACGTATGAAGACGGAAGTTATACGTAACACGTCGGGTCGTCGAGGCGTCCCGGGGGGAGCCGTTGGAGGCGGTACATGGCCACCGGATACCTGGAGATACTCCGGGCGCGGCACGCGCTGCGGCTGCTCACCGGCACCCTGGTGGGCCGGCTGCCCAACGCCACCGCCGCGATCGCCCTGGTGCTGTTCGTCCGCGCCGAGGGCGGCACGTACAGCCTCGCCGGCGCCCTCGCGGCCGTCTACGGCGTCGCCAACGCGGTCGGCCAGCCGGTGCTGGGCCGGCTCGTGGACCTGCACGGCCAGCCGCGCGTCCAGCTGCCCGCCGCCCTCCTCGCCGCCCTCTCCATGACCGTCTTCGCCCTGTCCGGCACCGACCCGCTGCCGCTCGCCTACGCGTCCGTCGCCGTGGCCGGGCTGTTCGCCCCGCCCCTGGAAGGCGGCCTGCGCGCCCTGTGGCCGTCGGTGCTGCGCCGCGAGGAGCAGGTGCACACCGCGTACGCCATGGACGCGATCGCGCAGGAGGTCATGTTCACCGTGGGGCCGCTGCTGGTGACCCTGTGCGTGTCCCTGTGGGACGAGCGTGCCGCCCTGCTCGTGCTGAACCTCCTGGGCGTCCTCGGCGCGCTCTCCGTGGTCGTCTCGCCGCCCTCGCGCGCGTGGCGCTCGGCCCCGCGCGAGGCGCACTGGCTCGGCGCCCTGCGCTCGCCCGGCCTGCTCGCCCTGCTCGGCGCCTTCCTGTTCATCGGCATCGCGCTGGGCTCCATCACGGTCGCGTCGGTGTCGTACGCCGACGGACACGGCGGCGACGCGGTCTACGGCTGGATGATGGCCGGGCTCGGCCTCGGCGCGCTCGCCGGCGGTACGGTCTACGGCGCCCGCCGGTGGGCCGGTGCGCCCGAGCGGCGACTGCGGTTCCTGGTGGCCCTTCTGGCGGTGTGTTACCTGCCGCTGACGCTGGTGCCGGGCGCGGTGGCCATGGTCCTGCTCACGGTCCTGTCCGGAGTGTTCCTCGCACCCTGTATCGCCTGCGCGTTCATCATCGTCGACCGGCATGCGCCCAGCGGGACCGTCACCGAGGCGTTCTCCTGGCTCGTGACGACGTTCACCGTGGGCGCCTCGGTCGGCACGGGCCTCGCGGGACCCGTCGTCCAGGCCGGCGGCACGGTGTGGGGCTTCGCCGTGCCCGGTGTCGCGGGGGCCGTGTCCCTGCTGGTCCTGCTCGCCACCGCACGGGTCCTCGCAGCTCCCGCGTGCGGCGAGGTCGTTGCGGCTTCATCGGAAAATGATCCAAATCGTGCTGTCGAACCCCGTTTCAGCTCAGGGGATCGGGCGTAATGTTCAGTCATGGACCGCCGCATTTTCGGGCTGGAGAACGAGTACGGCGTCACGTGCACGTTCAGGGGACAGCGCCGCCTGTCGCCTGACGAGGTGGCGCGGTACCTCTTCCGCCGTGTCGTGTCATGGGGCCGCAGCAGCAATGTCTTTCTGCGAAACGGCGCCCGGCTCTATCTCGACGTGGGCTCACATCCGGAATACGCGACCCCCGAATGTGACAACGTGATCGAACTGGTCACCCACGACAAGGCCGGCGAGCGCATTCTCGAAGGACTCCTGGTGGACGCGGAACGACGCCTGCACGAGGAGGGAATCGCAGGCGACGTCTACCTGTTCAAGAACAACACCGACTCGGCGGGCAACTCCTACGGCTGCCACGAGAACTATCTGGTGGCCCGGCACGGGGAGTTCTCCCGGCTCGCGGACATCCTCATCCCCTTCCTGGTCACCCGGCAGCTGCTGTGCGGCGCCGGCAAGGTGCTCCAGACCCCGCGCGGCGCCGTGTACTGCGTCAGCCAGCGCGCCGAGCACATCTGGGAGGGCGTCTCCTCGGCCACGACCCGCTCGCGGCCCATCATCAACACGCGCGATGAACCGCACGCGGACGCCGAGCGCTACCGCCGGCTGCACGTCATCGTGGGCGACTCGAACATGTCCGAGACGACCATGCTGCTCAAGGTCGGCGCGACCGACCTCGTGCTGCGCATGATCGAGGCGGGCACCGTGATGCGCGACCTGACCCTGGAGAACCCGATCCGGGCGATCCGCGAGGTCAGCCACGACATCACCGGCCGCCGCAAGGTCCGCCTGGCCAGCGGCCGGGAGGCGTCCGCGCTGGAGGTGCAGCGCGAGTACTTCGACAAGGCCGTGGACTTCTGCGACCGCCGGGGCATCCGCACCGGCACCGTCGCCCAGGTCCTGGAGCTGTGGGGCCGCACCCTCGACGCGATCGAGGCCGAGGAACTGGACCGCATCGCCACCGAGATCGACTGGGTCATGAAGTACAAGCTCATCGAGCGGTACCGGGCCAAGCACAACATGACCATGTCGCACCCGCGGGTCGCGCAGATAGACCTCGCCTACCACGACATCCATCGCCGCCGCGGCCTGTACTACCTGCTGGAGCGCAAGGGCCAAGCCGCGCGGGTCTGCAACGACTTGAAGATCTTCGAGGGCAAGTCGGTTCCCCCGCAGACCACTCGGGCCAGGCTGCGCGGCGACTTCATCCGCCGCGCCCAGGAACAGCGCCGGGACTTCACGGTCGACTGGGTCCACCTCAAGCTCAACGACCAGGCACAACGCACCGTGTTGTGCAAGGACCCGTTCCGTTCCGTGGACGACCGGGTGGAGAAGCTCATCGCCGGAATGTGACGAAGACGAGCGAGTCAAGCGTTTCCGCACCGAATTGCCGGAACGCCACACGGGCGTCGTACGTTTCCCGTACGGCGCCCTTCTCGCGTCGTAGAGTTGCGCGCACGCCAATCCACAAGATCGACCGATTACGAGGCCCTTCCGTGCGCCGACGCTCACTCTTCCTCGCCGCCGTACCCGCGGGACTGGTCACCCTCTCCGCGTGCGGTGACAACAAGTCCGCCTCCAGCAAGGCGAGCGCCTCGCCGACGCCCTCGGTGTCCACGGCACCCCCGCCGAAGATCGTGGAGGGACCGCTGCCGGCGATCACGGCGGGCACGAAGTTCGGCGAGAAGCCGACGGTGGCGAAGGGCACCGGGGAGCCGTCGAAGAACCTCGCGGTCAAGACCGTGATCGCGGGCAGCGGCCGCACGGTCGCCGAGAACGACTTCATCCAGGCCAACTACCTGGGCCAGATCTGGGACACCGCCAAGGTCTTCGACAACTCCTACGACCGCAAGAGCCCGCTGGTGATGCAGCTGGCCCAGGGCAGCATCATCGACGGCTGGCGGTACGCGCTCACGGGCAAGAAGACCGGCAGCCGCATCCAGATCGCCGTGCCGCCCACCTGGGGCTACGGCACGTCGGGCAACGCGCAGGCGGGCATCAAGGGCACGGACACGCTGGTCTTCGTGATCGACCTGATCGGGTCCTTCAACTCCAAGAGCTCCGCGCACGGCAAGGCCGTCGCGCAGACCGACGCGGCCCTGCCCAAGGTGGCCACCGACACCGACGGCAACGTCCCGAAGGTCACCATTCCCAAGACCGCCCCGCCGAAGAAGCTCGTGTCCGAGTATGTCCTGGAGGGCGACGGAGCCGAGCTCAAGGCCGACCAGGCGGTCCTGTGCCAGTTCCAGGGCCTGGTCTGGGACAGCGGCAAGACCTTCGAGCGGACGTACGGCTCGGGCCGGCTCGCCCAGTTCTCGCTGCAGCAGATGCAGCAGACGGTCAAGGGCCTGGCACTGGGTCTGACCGGCAAGAAGATCGGCAGCCGGGTGCTGATCGTCGTCCCGCCGGAGCTGGGTTACGGCAACACCCCGCCGAGCGGCGGTGACATCAAGAAGGGCTCCACCCTCGTGTTCACGGTGGACATCCTCGCGGCGATGTAGCGCCCGGTGCCCGAGGCGGGCGGGACGCCTGTGGAGATGAAAGACTGTCCGCGATTCGTGTCGTACACAAGCAGGAGCTTTTGACGTGAGCATCGACAAGCCCGAGATCGACTTCCCGGAGGGCCCGGCCCCGGCCGACCTTGAGATCAAGGACATCTGGGAGGGCGACGGCGAGGTCGCGCAGGCGGGCCAGACCGTCACCGTGCACTACGTGGGCGTCTCCTACAGCACCGGCGAGGAGTTCGACGCCAGCTGGAACCGGGGCACCCCGTTCCGCTTCCCGCTCGGCGGGGGCCGCGTCATCAAGGGCTGGGACCAGGGCGTCCAGGGCATGAAGGTCGGCGGCCGCCGCCAGCTGACCATCCCCGCCCACCTCGCCTACGGCGACCAGAGCCCGACCCCGGCGATCAAGCCCGGCGAGACGCTGATCTTCGTGGTGGACCTCATCGCCGTCTGATCGGATCCGATCACTCGGGGCCCATGCCTGCCCGGGCATGGGCCCTCGCTTTTGCCACCGCACCGAGGAGCGGTACGGTCATCGGTCGGAAGCATGAAAAGGGGAGGCGAAGGGCGTCGATGGCCATTGCCAAGGCCGAGCGGCTGATGAACCTCGCGCTGTGCCTGCTCGGGGCACGGCGGCCGCTCAGCAAGCGTGAGCTGCGGGACTCCATCGAGGCATACGTCGAGGCCGCCAGGCCGCAGACCGGTGGGGCGGGCAGCGACGACTCCTTCAACCGCATGTTCGAGCGGGACAAGGACGACCTGCGCGAGCTGGGCCTGGTCATCGAGACCGTGGAGAACCTCGACGGCGAGGTCGGCTATCTCGCCCGCCGCGACAGCAACCGCCTGCCGCCCATCACCCTGGACGCCGAGGAGGCCGCGGCGCTCGGACTCGCCGCCAAGGTGTGGCAGCAGGCCCGCCTCGCCGGTGCCGCCAGCGGCGCCCTGCAGAAGCTGCGCGCCGCCGGACTGCCCGAGGACGTCGACCCCTACGAGGCGCACGGCGCCCTGGAACCGCGCATCCCGGTCCACGAGACCGCCTTCGAGCCCCTGATGCTGGCCTGCCGCGACCGACGCCCGGTCGTCTTCGAGTACCGCAAGGCCTCCGCCGCCCGCCCCGAGCCCCGGCACGTGGAGCCCTGGGCCCTGGAGTGCTGGCGCGGGCACTGGTATCTGGCCGGATTCGACCGTGACCGGGGCGCCGAGCGCGTCTTCCGGCTCTCCCGGATCACCGGCCGGGTCCGCTCGCGCGGCACCGGCTTCACCGCCCCCGTGCCGGACGTCGTCACCGTGCGCGAGACCGTGGCGAGCTGGGCCGGGGAGATCACCGACCGCTCGGCGCTGATCCGGCTGCGCTCCGGCTCCGGTTACCCCCTTCGGGCGAAGGCCATCAGCGTCCGGGAACTCGGCGACGGCTGGGACGAGTTGGAGATTCCGTACGGGCACGGCCTGGACGCCTGGCTGGTCGAGTTCGGACCGGACGTGGTGGTCCTGGAGCCGGCCGAGCTGCGCGCGGACGTGGTGGACCGGCTGCGCGCCGTGGCCAAGGGCTGAGGGGGGAGTACCACCATGGCAGGCAAACCGGTCAGGCCCGTGAACGCCATCGACCAGACCCGGCGGATGCTCTCCCTGGTCACGTATCTCAGGGAGCGCCCCGGCGCCCGGATCGCGGACGTCGCCCGCGCCTTCGGCATCACCGAGGACGAGCTGGTCGCCGACCTCGATCTGCTGCCCATGTGCGGCACCAGCTTCCGCGGCGGCGACCTGCTGGACATCGACACCGACGGCGAGCGCATCTGGTGGCACAACCCGGCCGCGCTCGGCGAGGAGGCCGCCGAGCCGCTCCGGCTCGCCGCCGACGAGGCCACCGCGCTGCTCGTGGCCGCCCGCGCGGTCTCCACCCTGCCCGGCCTGCGCGAGAGCGACCGCCAGGCCCTGCTGCGCGCCACCGCCAAGGTGGAGGCCGCGGCCGGCGAGGCCGCCGGGGCCAGCGCCCGGCTGTCGGTGACCTTCGAGTCCGAGGGCGGTGTCTTCGCCGACGTCGACCGGGCCATCTCCGAGCGCCGCCGGCTGTGGATCCGCTACTACTCCCCGGCCCGCGACGAGGTCACCGAGCGCGAGATCGATCCCATCCGCCTGGTCAGCGTGGGACACACCTATGTCGAGGCCTGGTGCCGCCGCTCCGAGGCACGGCGCACCTTCCGGCTCGACCGGGTGGCCGAGATCAGAATCCTGGACGAGCCGTCCGCGCCGCCCGAGATAGAGCTGCGGGACCTCTCCGAGGCCCTGGTGCAGCCGGCCGCCGAGGACCCGGAGGTCGTGGTCGAGGTGGGCCCCGGCGGCCGCTGGGTCGCCGAGTACTACCCGCACGACAGCGCCGATGAGCTTCCCGACGGCGGCCTGCGTATCACTCTGCGCACCCCCGACCCGGCCTCCCTGCGCCGACTGGCCCTGCGCCTCGGCGCCGACGGCCGGATCGTCTCCCCGCCGGAGCTGGCCGAAAGTGCTCGGACGGCGGCGGCCGAGGCCTTGGCGGCGTACGACACGGGGCAGCCGGCAAGCTCCGGTCGGTGAGGCGCTCCAGAGGGGCGCGGGGCCGTGTCCGACGTGCGGCACATCCAGCGGCGTGCTTGGCGAACGACCACAAGGAGGAGCGAGGCCTGTGAGCGAGCGTGCGGGTGAGATGACGGTGGCGACCGCCTTCGCGGGGATGAGGAGAGTCGTCCCCGTGATGTTCAAAGCGGGCTGCCCGGACTGCCGAGGCCGCTTCGAGCTGGCCGCGAGCGCACTGCGCCTCGCCATCGGCGCGTCCAGCCGTACGACGTTCTACTCCTTCACCTGCCCCGACTGCGGTGCCGCCGTCCGCAAGCCCGCCGGGGAGCGGATCGTCGAGCTGCTCACCGGCGGTGGGGTCAGGACGCTGCGCCTGCACTCCACCGTCTAGTCTCGACGTCATGTTCTGGCCGATGTTCGCGGTAGCCGTGGGTTTCCTGGGTCTCGCTGTCCTGGGGGTGCTCGCCGTCCGGGTCTTCCTGGAGGCGCGGCGCCTCGGGCAGCAGGTCGCCGATTCCGCGCGCCGTATCAACAGGGCGGCGGAGGATCTGGAGCGGGCGGCCGTCAGCACGGCCCGTGCTGTCGATGCGCTCTGATCACCGCAGGCCGTGCGCTTTGGGTCACTTCGACCTGTCACCTTGCCGGTCCGGCCAGGTACGCTGCTGGTCGCGGCCCGGAAACGAGGCGCGGTCCGCAGAGAGCGGGAGTACGCACGGGGATTGTTCTACGTTCACCCCTGGGCGTTACGATCGCTGCCAGCACGATGGTCAGACACTTGTCCGACCCGTCGGACATGCCCAGCCGCCCGCCTCAGTGAGAAGGTGAAGACTTATGTTCCGCAACGCACTTGAGCCGTGGCACCTGGTGCTCCTGGTTCTCGTGATCGTCCTCGTGTTCGGTTCCAAGAAGCTTCCGGACATGGCTCGCTCGCTCGGCAAGTCCGCGCGCATCCTGAAGAGCGAGGCCAAGGCGATGAAGGACGACGGCAAGCAGTCCACCGCCTCCGCCCAGCCCGCCGAGGAGCAGTCCCCGGCTCAGCGCACGATCCAGGCCGCGCCCGGCGACGTGACCAGCTCCCGGCCGGTCAACGAGCCGACGGACACGACCACCCAGCGCTGACGCGAGGACCGGTGCATCCGGTCCGCTGCACGAGATGAGGATGTGGGTTGCTCAAGTCTGCCCGCAAGAAGGAGACGGATCCCGAGGGGCGGATGCCTCTCGCGGATCACTTGCGTGAGCTGCGCAACCGGCTCGCCAAGGGTGTCCTGGCGATCTTGGTTGTCACGGTCGTGGCCGCCTTCTTCTACAAGGACATCATCAATCTCCTCACCAAGCCGGTGCTGCACTCGGTGGGGTGTTCGCAGTCCTTCGAGGAACTGGCGAAGTCGAAGCAACACCAGACGTGCGCCCGGATCACGATCAACGGTCTGCTGGCGCCCTTCACGCTCGCGCTGAAGGTGTCCCTCATGGCCGGCATCGTGATGGCCGCCCCGGTCTGGCTCTACCAACTGTGGGCGTTCGTCGCGCCGGGCCTGCACCGTCACGAGAAGAAGTACGCCTACGCGTTCGTCGGCTTCGGCTTCCCCCTCTTCCTCGGCGGCGGCTACCTCGCCTACAACGTGCTGCCCACCACGGCGAAGGTCCTCATCGACTTCACGCCCTCCGGGGTGGACAACCTGCTTCCGCTGGACGATCTGCTCAACCTGGTCACACGCATGGTGGTGGTCTTCGGCCTCGCCTTCGAGATGCCGCTGCTGCTCGTCATGCTCAACCTCACGGGCATCCTGACCGGCCGGCGGATGCTCGGCTGGTGGCGCGGCATGATCGTCGGCATCACGGTGTTCGCGGCCGTCGCCACGCCCAGCACGGACCCGCTGACGATGCTGGCGCTGGCCGCACCGATCTGGGTCCTCTACTTCATCGCGGTCGGGATCTCGATGTTCAACGACCGGCGCAGGGCGCGTCGGGAGGCCGCCGGCCCCGGGGACGACGAAGCCTCCCAGCTCGACCTCACACCGGAAGAGATCGGCGACGTGGAGGCCGTGAGCGCCAGTGGCGCTCCCGAGCTGCCGGGCACGGACCGGGTCAACGGCTACGACGACGTGACCTGATCCCGCCCCCGTCCTCAACGCATCGCGCACGCTGCCCCCGTCCGGCCGGACGGGGGCAGCGTCGTGCCGGCGTCGTGGTGTCGGTGTCGTGGTGTCACGGAGCACACGATCGGGATAATGATCGTCCGGTTGTCAGTGGGGCCCGGTACGCTCGAAAGCACGATGACAGAGGACCTCTCACCGGCCGAGCGGTACGCGGCAGCCCGCAGGCGGGCAGCCGAGCAGGCCACCGCGCTCGCGTCCTTCCGCGAGATGTACGACTTCGGCCTCGACCCCTTCCAGATCGAGGCCTGCGAGGCGCTTGAGGCGGGGAAGGGCGTGCTGGTGGCCGCCCCCACCGGCTCGGGCAAGACGATCGTGGGCGAGTTCGCCGTCCACCTCGCCCTCCGGCAGGGCAAGAAGTGCTTCTACACGACACCCATCAAGGCGCTGTCGAACCAGAAGTACGCCGATCTGTGCCGCCGCTACGGGGACGGCATGGTCGGCCTTCTCACCGGCGACAACAGCATCAACTCGGACGCCCCGGTGGTCGTGATGACCACCGAGGTCCTGCGGAACATGCTGTACGCCGGCTCCCAGACCCTGCTCGGCCTCGGCTACGTGGTCATGGACGAGGTGCACTACCTCTCCGACCGCTTCCGCGGCGCCGTCTGGGAAGAGGTGATCATCCACCTCCCTGAGTCGGTGACCCTGGTGTCACTGTCCGCGACCGTGTCCAACGCCGAGGAGTTCGGTGACTGGCTGGACACCGTCCGCGGCGACACCGAGGTGATCGTCTCCGAGCACCGGCCCGTGCCGCTGTTCCAGCACGTGCTCGCCGGGCGCCGGATGTACGACCTGTTCGAGGAGGGCGAGGGCCACAAGAAGGCCGTCAACCCCGACCTGGCCCGCCTGGCCCGCATGGAGGCCACCAGACCGTCGTACCAGGACCGCCGCCGCGGCCGGGCGATGCGTGAGGCCGACCGGGAGCGGGAGCGCAGACAGCGCTCGCGGGTGTGGACGCCGGGCCGCCCCGAGGTCATCGAGCGGCTGGACTCCGAGGGGCTGCTTCCGGCCATCACCTTCATCTTCAGCCGCGCCGCCTGCGAGGCCGCCGTCCAGCAGTGCCTGTACGCGGGTCTGCGGCTCAACGACGAGGAGGCCCGGGAGCGGGTCCGTGCCCTGGTCGAGGAGCGCACCGCCTCCATCCCGACGGAGGACCTGCACGTCCTCGGGTACTACGAGTGGCTGGAGGGCCTGGAGCGGGGCATCGCCGCGCACCACGCGGGCATGCTGCCGACCTTCAAGGAGGTCGTCGAGGAGCTGTTCGTGCGCGGCCTGGTCAAGGCCGTGTTCGCGACCGAGACCCTCGCCCTCGGCATCAACATGCCCGCCCGCTCGGTGGTGCTGGAGAAGCTCGTCAAGTGGAACGGCGAGCAGCACGCCGACATCACCCCGGGCGAGTACACCCAGCTCACCGGGCGCGCCGGCCGCCGTGGGATCGACATCGAGGGCCACGCCGTCGTGCTGTGGCAGCGCGGGATGAGCCCCGAGCACCTGGCCGGCCTCGCGGGCACGCGTACGTACCCGCTGCGTTCCAGCTTCAAGCCGTCGTACAACATGGCGGTCAACCTGGTGGAGCAGTTCGGCCGGCACCGCTCGCGCGAGCTGCTGGAGACCTCCTTCGCGCAGTTCCAGGCCGACAAGTCGGTCGTCGGGATCTCCCGCCAGGTGCA
The DNA here is from genome assembly GCF_020181035.1 of Streptomyces sp. CoH27. GTDB lineage: Bacteria > Actinomycetota > Actinomycetes > Streptomycetales > Streptomycetaceae > Streptomyces > Streptomyces camelliae. The sequence goes on along the minus strand of NZ_JAIQYY010000011.1, from coordinate 162,424 downwards.
GCGCAACGAAGAGGGGCTCGCGGGCTACAAGGAGTCGATGACCTGCCACCTCGGCGACTTCGAGGAGTACGCGCGGCTGCGTCGTGAGCTGAAGGACCGCGAGACCGAGCTGGCCCGGCAGGGCGTCAACCAGCGCCGTGCCGAGGCCGCCAGTGCGCTGGAGAAGCTCAAGCCGGGCGACGTCATCCACGTACCCACGGGCAAGTACGCCGGCCTGGCGCTCGTGCTGGACCCGGGTCTGCCGGCCGGCCGCGCCACCGGGCACCGCGGCTTCGACCACCACGACGGCCCACGCCCGCTGGTGCTGACCGCCGAACGGCAGGTCAAGCGGCTGGCGTCGATGGACTTCCCGGTGCCGGTCGAGGCGCTGGACCGGATGCGGATCCCGAAGAGCTTCAACCCGCGCTCGCCGCAGTCGCGCCGGGACCTCGCCTCCGCGCTGCGCACCAAGGCCGGACACATCCCGCCGGAGCGGGCCCGCAAGAAGCGCTCGCAGGCCGCCGACGACCGCGAGATCGCCCGGCTGCGCACAGCGATCCGCGCGCACCCCTGCCACGGCTGCAACGACCGTGAGGACCACGCCCGTTGGGCCGAGCGGTACCACCGGCTGCTGCGTGACACCTCGCAGCTGGAACGGCGGATCGAGGGACGTACGAACACCATCGCGCGGACCTTCGACCGGATCGTGGCCCTGCTGACCGAGCTGGACTATCTGCGCGGCGACGAGGTCACCGAGCACGGCAAGCGGCTCGCCCGGCTGTACGGCGAACTCGACCTGCTGGCCAGCGAGTGCCTGCGCGAGGGTGTCTGGGAGGGTCTCGGCCCGGCCGAACTCGCCGCGTGCGTCTCGGCGTTGGTGTACGAGGCCCGGGTCGGCGACGACGCGCTCGCCCCCAAGCTGCCCTCCGGCAAGGCGAAGGCGGCGCTGGGCGAGATGGTCCGGATCTGGGGCCGGCTCGACGGTCTGGAGGAGGAGTTCCGGATCAGCCAGACCGAGGGCGTCGGCCAGCGCGAGCCGGATCTCGGCTTCGCCTGGGCCGCGTACATGTGGGCCTCCGGGAAGGGGCTCGACGAGGTGCTGCGCGAGGCGGAGATGCCGGCCGGCGACTTCGTGCGGTGGTGCAAACAGGTGATCGACGTGCTGGGGCAGATCTCCGCGGCGGCTCCTGTGGAGGGCTCGACCGTGGCCAAGGCCGCCCGTAAGGCCGTGGATCAGGTGCTGCGGGGTGTCGTCGCCTACTCGTCCGTGGGCTGAACCCGTCCCGCCCGCTGTCTGAAGGGGTCGCCTGAAGGGGTCGCATCCGCGGCCCCTTCACTCATTACGGTGAGTTGCTTTCGCATGCCCGCATGCGACTACGTAATGTGTTCGAACGGAAGCCCAGCGTGTAAATGGGGTCGAGCGTACTCCTGTTGCGGGGGCGATTTCAGGTGCTTGCCGAATATGACACGGCGATGATCTGGTCGGACTAAGCTCGCCCGCGGCGCACCGAGTTGAGGTGAATTCGTGCGCCTGTTCCCAAACGTGCGATAGATCCCGACAGTTCTATGAACCTTCCCCCCACAAGCACCCCCGACACCCAGCCGATTCGTCTCAGAAGGCATCCATGGTGAGTGTTCAGAAGCCTCCCGGTCGCCGTGAACGTCCCTATGCGCGCGTGCTGTTGCCGCCGGCCATATTGATGGCAGCCGCGACCGGCGGGGCCATCGCCCTGGCGCCGGCCTCCGCCCGGATCGTCGTCGGCGCGGTCGGGGCCCTGGCCCTGCTCCTGGTCCTCGCCATGGGCGGAGAGGCCGCCCGCCGCGGCCGCAGGCTCCGCGAGGAACAGGCCGAGCACGCCCGTCACGCCGCGTATCTGGAACACCGGATCGCCGCCCAGGACGAGCTGATCCACAAGTTCGCCACGGACATCATCCCCACCGGTCTGCTGCGACTGCGCGCCGGCCAGTACATCAGGGACGTCCTGATCGACGTCTACGACGCCGATCCCGAACTGCGGGCCCTGCCCGACATCTACCGCGAGCTGTTCCATGTCGCGCTGCGCGGCGCCGACCGTGAGATCTCGATGCGTGACGCCACCGAGCGCTCCTTCGTGACCATCGCCCGCCGCGTCCAGGCCATCGTCCACCAGCAGGCCAAGGAACTCCGGGAGATGGAGGAGGACCACGGCCGCAGCCCCGAGGTCTTCGACGACCTGCTGCGCATCGACCACGGCACCTCGCTGATCGGCCGCCTCGCCGACACCATCTCCGTCCTCGGCGGCGGCCGGCCGGGCCGCCAGTGGCCCCTGCCGGTCTCCCTCTACAGCACGCTGCGCGGCGCCATGTCGCGCATCCTGGAGTACCGCCGCATCCAGCTGAACTCCATCGTCAACATCAACATCAAGGGCACGGCGGTCGAGCCGGTCATCCACGCCGCCGCCGAACTCCTCGACAACGCCACCCGCTACTCGCCGCCCACGACCAAGGTGCACGTCACCGCCACCGAGGTGCAGACCGGCATCGTCATCGAGATCGAGGACGCCGGCGTCAGCCTCAACGAGGAGTCCCGTGCCCGCGTCGAGCGGATGATCGAGGACGCCAAGAACGGCGACGACGCCCACAACCTGGGCGAGAACCCGCGCCTCGGCCTCGCTGTCGTGGGCCGCCTGTGCAAGATGTTCGACATGGAGGTCTCGCTGCGGGCCTCCGCGTACGGCGGTGTCCGCGCGATCCTCATCGTGCCGCGCGTCATGACGACCACCGAGCCCGGCGTGGGCGCCGCCCACGGCATCGGCGCCACCGGCATCCCCATGAAGGAACTAGGCGCCGTGGAGGGCCCGAAGCGCCGCCCCAAGAGGCGCCGCCCCACCAGCCCCAAGATCCCCGCCGGCATCTCCATGGAGGACGACGTCCCCATCGTCACCGAGTGGACGGCAGGCGGTCTGCCGCAGCGCCGCAGCAAGGTGAAGACCCCGCTCAGCCAGCGCTACGCGGAGCAGGCCGAGATCGAGCGCGCCGAGCGCGAGGGCAGGCCGACAATCTGGTCGCAGCACAAGCCGGAACCGGAGCCCGAGCTGGACCCCGAGATCAAGAAGCTCCGGGAACGGCCGATCGGCCAGGGGATCGAGGACTTCTGGAACGGCCTGCGCGAGGGCATGCCCGAGGGCGCCACCGGGCCCGAACTGACCGACTTCACAAGGCACCCGGAAAAGTACGTGCACCTGCTCAAAGACTACCCGGACGAGCCCGTCGAGGGCGCCACCGAGGCCTACGACGAGGGGGACCTCAAGTGATCCAGCAGCGCGGCAACATCGACTGGATGCTCAAGCAACTCAACGACGGCGTGCCGGGCATCGAGATGATCGTGGTCCTCTCCGCCGACGGACTGCGCATCGCCCGCTACGGCGGCGACCCCGACGCCGCCGACCGGGTGGCCGCCGCCTGCGCGGGCGTGCAGAGCCTGGCCGGCGCCATCATCCAGGAGCTCCCGGGCGCCGGTGACATGCAGGTCGTCGTCTTCGAGATCGACGGCGGCTACTTCTACCTGATGAACGCCGGTGACAACGCCTTCCTCGCCGTACTGGCCGACGTGACCTGCGAGCCCGGCCGGATGAGCGGCATGATGCGCGACCTCGTCGTGCGGATCGGTGCCCACCTCACCAGTCCGCCCCGGCGGAACGGGCAGACCGTATGACTCCTCCACGACGCAAACGGCGCCAGCCGCTCCCGCCGCCCCCCTCGCTGCCGAAGCCGTCCGCGCCCAAGACAGCGGACGGCCAGGCCGAGCCCAAGAACCCCGAACGGCTCTACGCCTTCGCCGAATCCAAGGACGGCGCACGCGCCGAACTCGACCTCGTGACGTTAATCGTGGCGCGCTCCGCACCCCAGCCGGACGCCTCGCCGGAGCACTCGGCGGTGCTGCGACTGTGTGCCGCCCCCCTGTCCGTCGCCGAGCTGTCGGCCTATCTGAGCCTGCCGTTCAGCGCGATGACCGTACTGATCACCGACATGATCACGACGGGACTGGTGCAGGCGCGCGCCCCGATCGTCCGCCAGGCGCTCCCCGACCGTTCACTCCTCGAAGCGGTGATGCATGGACTTCAACGGCTCTGACACGATCCCCGGACCGCGCACGGAGGATCATCTGCCGCAGACGGCGCAGTCCGCGGTCAAGATCGTGATCGTGGGCGGCTTCGGTGTCGGCAAGACCACCATGGTCGGCTCCGTCAGCGACATCAGGCCGCTGACCACCGAGGAGACCATGACCCAGGCCGGTATCGGCGTGGACGACAACTACGGCTCCGAATCGAAGACGGCCACCACCGTGGCCATGGACTTCGGCCGCATCAGCATCACCGACAAGCTGGTGCTCTATCTGTTCGGCACCCCCGGCCAGGAACGCTTCTGGTTCCTGTGGAACGGCCTGTTCGAAGGCGCGCTCGGCGCGGTCGTCCTCGTCGACACCCGGCGGCTGGAGGTCAGCTTCGACGTCATGGGCCGGCTGGAGGAGCGCGGTGTGCCCTTCGTCGTCGCCGTCAACACCTTCCCGGACGCGCCCCGTTACCCGGTCGAGGAACTGCGCACCGCGCTGGACCTGACCCCGGAGATCCCGATCGTCGAGTGCGACGTACGGCGCCGGGCGTCCAGCAAGGACGTGCTGCTGACCCTGATGCGCTTCCTGCACTCCATCGCCCTGTCCGGCGCCCGCACCTGACCCGTACCGACCGACCCCCGCATCTTTTCGTTCCGGAGCGACACCGTGACGTCTGAACCCCGATCCCTGACCGACACCGACACCGACGCTCTCTCCGGCCCGCCGCCGGGCTGCCCCGCGCACGGCCTCGGCCCCGGCGGAGTGCGCCGGCTCTACGGCCCCGATGCCGAGGACCTGGGCGACCTCTACGAGCGTCTGCGGGAGGAACACGGCTCCGTGGCCCCCGCGTTGCTCCACGACGACGTGCCCATGTGGGTGGTCCTCGGGCACGCCGAGAACATCCACATGGTCCGCAGCTCCTCCGTGTACACCCGCGACAGCCGGATCTGGACCCCGCTGCTGGACGGCACCGTCAAGCCCGACCACCCGCTCATGCCGCACATCGCCTGGCAGCCGATCTGCTCGCACGCCGAGGGCGACGAGCACCAGCGGCTGCGCGCGGCGGTCACCGCGGCCATGGACACCATCGACCACCGCAGCATGCGCCGGCACATCGGCCGCTACACCCAGAGCCTGGTCAACCGGTTCTGCGAACGGGGCCGGGCCGATCTGGTCTCCCAGTTCGCCGAGCATCTGCCGATGGCCGTCATGTGCCAGATCCTCGGCATGCCCGAGGAGTACGACGACCGGATGGTCCAGGCCGCCCGGGACGCCCTCAAGGGCACCGAGACCGCCATCCAGAGCCACACCTATGTGATGGAGGCGCTGAGCCGGCTCACCACCCGGCGCCGCGCCCGGCCCGAGGATGACTTCACCAGTCACCTCGTCACCCACCCGGCCGGGCTCACCGACGACGAGGTCCGCGAACACCTGCGGCTCGTTCTCTTCGCGGCCTACGAGGCCACCGCGAATCTCCTCGCCAACGCGCTGCGCATGGTCCTCACCGAGCCGGGCTTCCGCGCCCAGCTCAGCGGCGGCCAGATGACCGTGCCGGAGGCGATCGAGCAGTCCCTGTGGGACGAGCCGCCGTTCAGCACCGTCTTCGCCTACTACGCCAAGCAGGACACCGAGCTGGGCGGGCAGCGCATCCGCAAGGGCGACGGGCTGCTCTTCGCGCCCGCGCCGGGCAACCTCGACCCGCGGATCCGCCCCGACCTGTCGGCGAGCATGCAGGGCAACCGCTCGCATCTCGCCTTCGGCGGCGGCCCGCACGAGTGCCCCGGCCAGGACATCGGCCGTGCCATCGCCGACGTCGGTGTCGACGCGCTGCTGATGCGACTGCCCGACGTCCAGCTCGACTGCCCGGAGGAGGACCTGCGCTGGCGCTCCTCCATCGCCTCCCGGCATCTGGTGTCGCTGCCGGTGCGCTTCGAGCCGAAGCCGCAGCAGGACGTCGACATCGCACCGCACCATGGGGCTCCGGCGGTTCAGCAGTCCGGTTGGCCGACTGGTGCTCGGCGTTCGGACCCGACTCCGGCGGCCGAACCCCGGCCCGCAGTGCCGCCCATGCCGGTGCCGATGCCTGCGGCGCCTGACCCGGTTCGGGGGCGGGGGGTTTGGCGGCGGTTGATGCGGTGGTGGCGGGGGGAGGAGTAGCGCGTTCCGGGGTGCCGCTCAGGGTCCGTCCGGCGGATGCGGGTTCATCGGTGCTGCTCGCTCCCCCACGTTCTCGGCTTCGCTCGAACCCGGGGGGACCCCCCATCGCGGCGGTAGCCGCATGAGCGACACAGCCTCGCGCCCCTTCGGGGCGCTTCGGAGCTCACGCCCACTGACGAACCTGTGCTCCACCCTCGTGACCGGGTCCGTGAACTCCAGTCGTCGCGCGAGCAGTTGGAGCGGTTGCCGGAAGTCGTCGGCCGGTACCGGGGCGGTCACCACCGGGTACAGGGGATCGCCGAGGATGGGTATGCCGAGCGCATTCAGGTGCACCCGGAGCTGATGGGTCTGCCCGGTCGCCGGCACCAGCCGGTACCGGGCCAGCCCGCCCCGGTGCCCGGCCAGTTCCACATAGGTCTCGGCGTTCGGCTCGCCCTCGACCTCGCGGGCCGCCAGCACCCCGCGCTCCTTCACGATCCGGCTGCGCACGGTGCGGGGCAGGGTCAGCGCGGGGTCGTACGGCGCGACGGCCTCGTACTCCTTGCGTACCCGCCGGTCCCGGAACAGGTTCTGGTACGCGCCGCGCTCCTCGGGCCGTACGGTGAACAGCACGAGCCCCGCCGTCAGCCGGTCCAGGCGGTGCGCGGCGCTCAGGGCCGGGAGGTCCAGCTCGCGGCGCAGCCGGGCCAGCGCGGTCTCGGTGACATGCCCGCCGCGCGGTGTCGTGGCGAGGAAGTGCGGCTTGTCGGCCACGACGATGTGCGCGTCCCGGTACACCACCTCCACCGGGAACGGCACCGGCACCTCGGGGGGCAGCTCGCGGTGGAACCACACGTACATGCCCGGCTCGTACGGCGCGTCCGGCGCCACCGCCCGCCCGTCGGCGCCGACGATCAGCCCGGCGGCGAACATGCCCTCGACCGTCCCGGGCCCGGCCCCCGTGAGCCGCTCCACCAGATGCTCCCGGACGGTGGCCCACGCCCCGTCGCGGGGCAGCCGGACCCGTACGGGATCCACCCCGTCGCGCTGGGGGAGCGGGGCGGGCGGGGGCGGGGTACGGCGTCTCATCGAGGTCAAGGGTACGAGGTGCCAGGCCGGCGGGACGCCGGGAAAAGGGGTGGGCCGACGGCCGAGCGGCCGTCAGGATGTGGATCATGCCCTACCTCACGCGACCGGTCGTGCCGGCCGGAACCCTCGCCCGCACCCCCCAGCCCACCCTTCCCACCGGTGACGGCCTTCTGCTGCGCCCCTGGCAGCCGCAGGACGCGCCCGCCGTGCACGCGGCCTTCCAGGACCCGTTGATGCATCAGTGGCACATCAGGTCCTGCGACTCAGAGGAGGAGGCCGCCGGCTGGATCGGCCAGTGGCAGCAGGAATGGCGGGGCGAGCGGCAGGCCCAGTGGGCCGTCGTGGCCGCGGACGGCGATGAACTGCTGGGCCGGGTCGCGCTGCGCGACATCGTGCTCGGTGACGGCGTCGCCGAGGTCGCCTACTGGACGGTGGCACGGGCGCGCGGCCGGGGTGTCGCCGTACGGGCCACCACCGCCCTGTCCCGGTGGGCGTTCGAGGAGGTCGGCCTGCACCGCCTGGAGCTCTCGCACGCCACCGCCAACCAGGCCTCCTGCCGGGTGGCCGGGAAGGTCGGCTTCGCCCCGGAGGGCATCAAGCGCAGTGCCCTGCTCCATCCCGACGGCTGGCACGACGTGCATCTGCACGCACGCGTGCGAGGCGACTGACCGGACGTCCGAGGGGCCGGACGGTGTGAAGATGGAGGGCATGCCGCCCTACGACCTCGCGGGCCGACTCGTCGTCGGTGTCGCCTCCAGCGCTCTGTTCGATCTGCGGGAGTCGGACGCCGTCTTCCGGGAACAGGGCGAGGAGGCCTACCGGGCCTACCAGGAAGCGCATCTGGACGACACGCTGCGGCCCGGAGTGGCGTTCGCGTTCCTCCGCAGGCTGCTGTCGCTGAACGACCTCGGCGAGCCGGGCGATCCGCTCGTCGAGGTCATCATCCTCTCCCGCAACGACCCCGACACGGGCCTTCGGGTCATGCGGTCGATCCAGGCCCATGAACTGCCCATCAGCCGGGCCGTGTTCATGCAGGGCAGAGCGCCGTACGCGTTCGTCACGGCGCTGAACATGTCCCTGTTCCTGTCCGCGAACGGCGCCGACGTGCGCGAGGCGGTCGCCGCGGGCCTGCCGGCCGGGCATGTGCTCGGTTCGGCGTATGCCGACGACCCCGCCGATCCGGAGCTGCGGATCGCGTTCGACTTCGACGGGGTGCTCGCCGGTGACGCCGCCGAGCGGGTGTACCAGTCCGGCGGCCTGGAGGAGTTCCGCGCCCACGAGGCCCGCAACGCGGCGACCCCGCACGACCCCGGGCCGCTGCGCGACTTCCTCGCCGGGGTGAACCGGATCCAGCGCCGGGAGGCCGAACGGCGCGAGGCCGACCCGGACTACGTGGTCCGGGTGCACGTCTCCATCGTGACCGCGCGCAACGCCCCGGCCCACGAGCGGGCCGTGAACAGCCTCAAGCAGTGGGGTGTGCGGGTCAACGACGCCTTCTTCCTCGGCGGCATAGACAAGGGCGCGGTCATGGCGGTGCTCCGGCCGCACCTCTTCTTCGACGACCAGGTGACCCACCTGGAGAGCACGTCCCGGACCACGCCCAGCGTCCACGTCCCGTTCGGCAGGATCAACGAGACGGCACCCTGAGGGTGCGGGGCGTTCAGGCAGCCGCCGCGCCGTCCTCCTGCTCGGCCTCGATACGGGCGTTCCACTCGCGCTTGGAGGCCTGCCAGCCGTCCTCGTTGTGGCCCAGGCGCCAGTACCCGGAGATCGACAGGTCCTCGCGCGGGATCTGCTTCTCGACCCGCAGCAGCCGGCGCAGCTCCTTCACGAAGCCCGCCTCGCCGTGCACGAACGCGTGCACCCGGCCCTCGGGGAACTCCAGCCCCCGTACGGCCGCCAGCAGGGCCTCGCCGACCGGCCGGTCCCCGCGGTGCAGCCAGACGACCGCCGCGTCGGAGTCGATCTTCTGCTCCTCCTCGGGCCCGGACACCTCCACGAAGGCGTGCGCCACAGCCCCCGCGGGCAGCGTCTCCAGGGCACGGGCGATGGCGGGCAGCGCGCTCTCGTCACCGGCGAGCAGATGCCAGTCGGCCTCCGCGTCGGGGGCGTAGGCGCCGCCGGGGCCCATGAAGCGCACGGTCTCGCCGGGCCGCACCCGGGCGGCCCACGGGCCGGCCAGACCCTCGTCGCCGTGGACGACGAAGTCCAGCGTCATCTCCAGATGCTCGGGGTCCCAGGCGCGCACGGTGTACGTCCGGGTCACCGGCCACTGCTCCCGGGGGAACTCCTCGCGGATCCGCTCCAGGTCGAAGGGCTCCGGATAGGTCACGCCCGCCGGGCCGAACAGCAGCTTCACATAGTGGTCGGTGCAGGTGTTTGCCGCGAAGTCGGCCAGGCCCTCGCCGCCGAGCACCACACGCTGCATGTGCGGGGTCAGCCGCTCGGTGCGCACCACCTGGGCGGTACGGGTCTTGCGCGGCTTGCGTCCCGGGCGCTCTGCCATCACGGACCTCCTGCGAAGTGGTTAGGTTTACCTAAGTTAGCACCTCGCTCCGGTGCAACACCTCTCTTCCGGGGCCGCGGTGGGCGTGCTTTGCCGGAATATTCCGGTCGGGGTCAGGCGGCCAGCGTGGTCAGCAGCCGTTGCAGCGAGCCGCCGAGCCCCCAGCGCCCGGCCAGCCGCTCCAGCGCCTCCGGGTCGCGCGGGGCGTGCGGCAGCGCCGTGTCGACGTCCGGCAGCGGCACGTCCGCGGCCACCCGCACCACCTTCGGCGCGACCGCCACATACGGCCGGGCCTCGTCCAGTCGCTTGCGCTGCGACGGCGTGAGCTTCGCCCGCGGGTCGTCCAGCGCCGTCATGATCCCGTCCAGATCACCGAACTCGGCGAGCAGCTTGGCGGCCGTCTTCTCGCCGATCCCGGCCACGCCCGGCAGGCCGTCGCTCGGGTCGCCGCGCAGCAGTGCCAGATCCGCGTACCCCCGGCCGTCGACGCCGTACTTCTCGCGCAGCACCGCCTCGTCCGTCAGCTGGAGGGTGCCGACGCCCTTCAGCGGGTACAGCACCCGGATCCCGCGCGCGTCGTCCACCAGCTGATACAGATCGCGGTCGCCGGTGACGATGTCCACCGGGCCCTGGGCCCGCGCGGTGAACGTGCCGATCACATCGTCCGCCTCGTACTCCGCCACCCCGACCCGGGCGATCCCGATGGCGTCCAGCACGTCCTCGATGACCGGCACCTGCGGGGCCAGAGTGTCCGGCACCTCCTCCTCGTCCGGCCCCACCTCGTGCTCCTCTGCGACCCGGTGCGCCTTGTACGTCGGGATGAGGTCCACCCGCCACTGCGGGCGCCAGTCGGCGTCCATGCAGGCCACCAACTGCTCCGGCCGGTGGTCCTTGACCAGCCGGTCGATGAAGTCCAGCAGCCCGCGCACGGCGTTCACCGGCGTGCCGTCGGGAGCCTTCACGGAGTCCGGGACGCCGAAGTAGGCGCGGAAGTACAGCGATGCGGTGTCGAGCAGCATGAGTCGTCCGGTCACGCTCGCATCATGCCGCACGGCACCGACACCCACCCCGCTCGGCGACCTCGTTGTCGCGTATCCGCGTACGACAAGGATCCGGCCAATCACGGAACGTGATCTCCCTTGGTCCGAACCGGCGTTCCCGGCCCAGGTGGTCGGCATCTTCGCGGCCGACCCGGACACCCCTCCCACCTGCTCCCCGACCCCGGCATACTGGCGTGAACCGTGAGGGTGGGGACACGGGGACATGACAGGGATGTGGCAGGCGCGTGAAACGGTTTGCCGAACATGCGTAGGGTGCAGAGAAGTCATCAGGAGCGACCGAGGCACGACGAGCGAGGGAGGGAGCCGGAGCGATGGGCGACCACAAAGAGCAACAGCCCGTGCGGGTGGGCGCGGCCGTCCGCCGGCGCCGCCGCACGCTGGAACTGACCCTCGCCGTCGTGGCCGAGCGCAGCGGCCTGTCCGTGCCCTTCCTCAGCCAGGTCGAGAACGACCGGGCCCGCCCCAGCCGCGCGTCCCTGGAGAAGCTGGCCGACGCCCTGTGCACCACGGCCGTGGAGCTCCTCGCCGCCGCCGATCCGGCCGCCAGCGTGGACGTCGTCCGTGCCGACCCGTGCGCCGAGGGCGGCGGCGAGCCGCGCACCCGCTCCCTGGTCCGCGGCCACCATCAGCTGCACGCCTCCGAGTTCACCGGCGACCACGAGGCCGGCCGTGAGTTCCAGCACCGCAACGACGAGTTGATGTACGTCGCCGACGGCGCGGTGGAGATCGAGGCCGAGGGCCGCGCGTACCGCCTCGGCCGCGGCGACACCCTGTATCTGACCGGTGGGGTACGGCATCGCTGGCGGGCGACGGTGCCGGACACCCGGGTGGTCGTGGTGGCGGTGGCGGAGCACATCGAGGCAGTTCAGGACAGGTCTCGTTGAAGAGGGTCGTCTCCCTCGTCCCGTCCCTCACCGAAGCCGTCGCCTGCACCCTCCCCGGCGCCCTCGTCGGCGCCACCGACTGGTGCGCCCATCCGGCCGACCTGGAGATCACCCGGATCGGCGGTACGAAGAATCCCGGGCTCGACCGCATCCTCGCCCTCGCCCCCGACCTGGTGATCGCCAACGAGGAGGAGAACCGCGCGCCCGACCTCGACGCCCTCCGCGCGGCGGGCCTCGACGTGCTGGTCACCGAGGTGCGCGGCGTGCCGCAGGCCTTCGCCGAGCTGGCGCGGGTGCTCGGGGCGTGCGGGGCGCCGGAGCGGCCGGGCTGGCTGGCGCAGGCGGAGGCGGCCTGGGCGGCCCTGCCGGAGCCGACGGCCCGCACGAGGGCGGTCGTACCGATCTGGCGCCGGCCCTGGATGGTGCTCGGCCGGGACACCTTCGCGGGTGACGTGCTGGCCCGCCTCGGCGTGGACCACGTCTTCGCCGGCCACCCCGACCGCTACCCCCGCATCCCCCTGGAGGAGCTGCGCGCGGCGGCCCCGGACCTGGTCGTCCTGCCCGACGAGCCCTACCGCTTCACCGCCGACGACGGCCCCGAGGCCTTCCCCGGGCTGCCCTGCGCGCTGGTCAGCGGACGGCACCTGACGTGGTACGGCCCCTCGCTCACCGAAGCGCCGAGGGCGCTGGGCGAGGCCCTGCGAGCAGCTCGCCGCTGAGCAGGCCGCGTACGGTCCCGGTGGCGGCCGCCAGCCACGCGCCGACCAGGACGGTGTACAGCGCGACGGCCAGCGCGTCGTAGCACCCGAGGCCCGTGTGCCGGGCGAGGGCCGCGGCGCCGGTGACACACGTGCCCACGGGGAAGGTGAACGCCCACCACGTCATCGCGAAGCCCATTCCATGACGCCGGGCCCGCACCACATGCGCGACGGAGAGCGCCAGCCACAGCAGCGCGAAACCCATCACCGGCACCCCGTAGAGCACGGCGAGGACACCGAGACCGCGGTCGTACGGGGCCGGTACGACGCCGGGAGCCGCGTCCGCGATCTTGGCGAGCGCGGTCGTGGACTGCCCGAGCGGGCCCAGGACCAGGAACAGGGTCGGGGTGAGCGCGAGCGGCAGCGGACCGCGGGTGACCAGCCGGGCGAAGACGAGCGCCAGCATCAGCAGCGTCATGATCAGGCTCAGTCCGAACATCGCGAAGCAGGCCAGCAGCAAGGTCTCGCGGGGCTGCCCCGCCGGCAGATGCGGCACGAGCAGCGGACCGAGCGCGGCCGACACCATCGGCGCGACCAGCGGCAGCAGCCACACCGGGGTCGCCGCCACCGGCTCGGCGCGGTGGCGTACGGCCATCAGGTACGGCACGGCCACGGTGGCCGTGAGCCCGACCGCCGTACCGGCGCTGAACAGCACGGTGTCCAGCGCGACCGCCGTCCCCGTGCCGAGCAGGGGCAGCCCGGCGGTCATGGCACCGGCTCCGACCGCCAGCAGGGCCATGGACAGACAGCCGTAGAAGGGCGCCATGGCCGGGTCGAGGAGGTGGGCACGGGCCTGGTCGCGGTGGTGGACCCAGTGCAGGGTGCGGGCGGTGAGCAGCGCCGTCAGCGCGATCAGGGACAGCGCCCAGACCCCGGCGAGCACACCGCTCGGCACCGCCCCGTGTCCGGGCAGCGCGACACCGGCCGAGCCGACGATGGCGGTGCCCATGACTGCGGCGTACCAGTTCGGACCGAGGTGCCGTACCCGGGCGGCGCGCCGGAGGGAGGGGGCGGGGGAGGGGGCGGGATGGGCTGCGATGACCATGCCCTGACGATCCCGCCAGGATCAGGGGCTGACCAGGGAGTTCGTTTCTATCAGGGCATAAGCTGGTCTTATGAGTGAGGTGGAGGGGCAGTACGAGCGCACGGCATCCCTGGCGCACCGGGTGCCGGATCTGGCCGCACTGGAGCTGCTGCTGGCGGTGGCGCGGCTGGGGAGCCTCGGCGCGGCCGCACGCGAGGTCGGCATCACCCAGCCCGCCGCCAGCAGCCGGATCCGCTCGATGGAACGGCAGCTGGGGGTGGCCCTGGTCGACCGCTCGCCGCGCGGTTCCCGGCTCACCGACGCCGGGGCGCTGGTGACGGACTGGGCGCGCCGGGTGGTGGAGGCGGCGGCCGCCTTCGACGCGGGGGCGCGGGCGCTGCGGGACCGGCGGGACTCACGCCTCAGGGTCGCGGCGAGCATGACCATCGCCGAGTATCTGCTGCCCGGCTGGCTCCTCGCACTGCACGCCGAGCGACCCGACACGGCGGTGTCCCTGCTCGCCGGCAACTCGACAAAGGTTGCGGAACTGCTGCTGTCCGGCGAGGCGGACCTCGGCTTCGTGGAAGGCCTGAACGTGCCGACCGGCCTGGACTCCACGGTCATCGCCCGCGACCGCCTGATCGTCGTCACGGCCCCCGGCCACCCCTGGGCCCGCCGCCGGCGCCCCCTCACGGCGCAGGAGCTGGCGGCCACCCCGCTGATCCTGCGCGAGCGCGGCTCCGGTACCCGCCAGGTCCTGGACGCGGCCCTCGGCGGCCTCGCCCGCCCCCTGATCGAACTGTCCTCGACCACAGCGGTCAAGGCATCAGCGGTCAGCGGAGCGGGCCCCTCCGTCCTCAGCGAGCTGGCGGTGGGGGAGGAACTGGCGATGCGGCGGCTGGTCAGCATCCCGGTGGAGGGTGTTTCGCTGCGGCGCGATCTGAGGGCGGTGTGGCCCACCGGGCATCGACCGGCGGGGCCCGCACGGGAGTTGTTGTCGCTGACGCGGGGGTGACGGGCATGGCAACCCCCTGAAAATCCGCTCGCCGGCCACCCCGCCACCCCGGCACCATGGCCCGCATGACCCACACCGCCCCGCCCGCCGCAGGCGTCCGCACGCCCTGGGAAGCGCTCCCGCCCGCCGTCCGGCACGCCGTGGGCGAGACGCTCGGTGCGCCGGTCGTGCGGTGGCAGACACAGCGCGGCGGCTTCTCACCCGGCGTCGCCGCGCGCGTGCGCACCGCGGCGGGCGGCACCGGGTTCGTCAAGGCGGTGAGCGCCGAGGCCAACCCGCACAGCCCCGGCCTGCATCGCCGGGAGGCACGCAACGCCGCCGCGCTCCCGGTCACCGTCCCCGCACCCCGGCTGCTGGGGACGTACGACGACGGCACCTGGGTGGCGCTGGTCTTCGAGGAAGTGGCCGGACGCCAGCCCCATGTGCCCTGGCAGCCCGACGAGCTGCGCCGGGTGCTCGACGCCGTGACCGTGCTCGCCCGCACCGGCACCCCGTGCCCGCTCGACGTTCCGCCCGTCGCCGAGGATCTGGCGGAGAGCTTCAGCGGCTGGCGCCGGCTCCTCGACGGCGAGGCCGGCGACGTACGCGACCGGCTCGGCGCGTGGACCGCCGACCACCTGGCCGATCTCGCCGCCCTGGAGGCCCGCTGGCCCGAGGATGCCGCGGGGGACACGCTGGCCCACGCCGACCTGCGCGCGGACAACGTCCTGCTCACGGCCGACGGCGGGGTCGTCTTCGTGGACTGGCCGCACGCGCTGCGGGCCGCGCCCTGGTTCGACCTGCTCGTCATGCTGCCCTGCGTGCGGGCGCAGGGCGGACCCGACCCCGAGCAGGTGTTCACCAGCCACCCCCTGGGCCGGGACGCCGACCCGGACGCGGTGACCGCCACGCTGGCCGCCCTCACCGGCTACTTCCTGCGCAGCTCCCTGGACCCGGCCCCGCCCGGCCTGCCCACCCTGCGCCCCTTCCAGCGCGCCCAGGGAGACGCGGCGCTGGCCTGGCTCCGACAGCGGCTGTGACACGGCGCCGGGGCCGCTCCGCCCGGCCCGGGGCAGTGCCCCGGCTCAGCCCGCGGCAGCGACGAGGGCCCGCATCACCCGCAGGTCCTCACCCATCTCCGGATGCCACTGCACGCCGAGCACCCACCCCTCGGCCGGCGGCAGTTCCACCGCCTCGACCGTGCCGTCCGACGCGTACGCTGAGGGGACCAGGCCCCGGCCGAGGCGGTCGACCGCCTGGTGGTGGTAGGCCGGTACGGCGGTCTCCTCCGGGACGATGCCCGCGTACCGCGTGCCCGGCACCGGCTTGACCGGATGGCGGCCGAAGACCCCGACCACCTCCGCGTGCCCGTCGAGATGCTGGACGAGCGTGCCGCCGAGGGCGACGTTCAGCAGCTGCATGCCCCGGCAGATCCCCAGCAGCGGCACCCCGGCCGTCAGCGCCGCGTCGATCAGCGCCAGCTCCCAGGCGTCCCGGTCCGGCGCGGGCGGACCCGTGCGGGGCTCGCGCTCGGCGCCGTACCGGGCCGGGTCCACGTCCGGGCCGCCGGCGACGACCAGCCCGTCCAGCCGGGCCACCGTCTGCGCCGCGCGCTCGGGCGCGTCCGGCGGCAGCATCGCGGCCAGTCCGCCGGCCCGCTGCACCAGTCGTGGATAGCCGACCGGCAGCAGCGCCGCGTCCAGCTCCCACACGCCCCAGCGCGTGCCGGACTCCAGATACGTGCTGATGCCGATCAGTGGTCGAACGGTCGTCATGCCACCCTCCCCGGAATTCAAAGGTTCATATCCATACCTTTACAAGAGCGCGCTCAGGCGAGGAAGCCCCGCAGCAGGGCCGCCGTACCCGCGCAGTGCTCGCGCATCATCTCCCGCGCCCCGTCCGCGTCCCCGTCCAGCACGGCCTCCACCAGCGCGGTGTGCTGCCGCTGGGAGTGCTCCAGATTTCGCACCAGCAGCGGGATGCAGTCGAGCAGGTCGTTGACCGTGGCCCGGACCGCCGCGTACTGCGCCGTCAGGGAGGGCGAGCCGCACAGCTCGGCCAGCGTCAGGTGCAACAGCGTGTCCAGGCGCCGGTAGTCGGCGAGCGGGGCGTCGTGGGTGCGGGCCAGCGCCTCGCGCAGCCGGCCCGCCTGCTCGTCGTCGAGCCCGTGCGCCGCGCACAGCCCGGCCGCGCCCACCTCCAGCACCTCGCGGAAGCGCAGCACGTCCTCGATGTCCACCTCGGCGATCCGCCGCCGCAGCTCGTCCTCGCCGCCGGCGTCCGCGCGCGGCAGCACGAACGTTCCGCCGTACCGCCCGCGCCGCGCCTCCACCAGCCCCTGGTCCTGGAGCACCTTCAGCACCTCGCGCAGCGTCACCCGGCTGATGCCGAGCCGCTCCGCCAGCTCCCGCTCGGCCGGCAGCCGCTCCCCGCCCCGCACCAGACCGAGCCGCACGACCTGGAGGATCTGCTCCAGCGCCTCCTCGAAGCCGTTGCCCGCACGCACCGGCCGCAGCACCGGAGCGAGCCGGTCACCGACCCCCTGAGTGTCACTCTCCCGGGACATCCGGCCGTATCCCCTTCCCAAGCAATGGTTCTGAGTAATACCTTATGGCTCCCGGCTCGGCCGAAAAAGCGCGAAGGCGCCGAAGGAGGCTCTCCCGTGGCAGACCGCACACCCCCGCTCGGCGTCGAGGAACTGCACGCCCTTGTCGCGAGCGGTGAGATCGACACTGTCGTCCTGGCCTTCCCCGACATGCAAGGGCGCCTCCAGGGCAAGCGGTTCGCCGCCCGCTTCTTCCTCGACGAGGTCCTGCACCACGGCACCGAGGGCTGCAACTACCTCCTCGCCGTCGACACCGAGATGAACACCGTCGACGGCTACGCGATGTCCTCCTGGGAGCGCGGCTACGGCGACTTCGCCATGCACCCCGACCTCGGCACCCTGCGCCGTATCCCCTGGCACCCCGGCACCGCCCTGCTCGTCGCCGACCTCGCCTGGAACGACGGCACCCCGGTCGTCGCCGCGCCCCGCCAGATCCTGCGCCGCCAGCTGGAGCGGCTCGCCGAGCTCGGCTACACCGCCCAGGTCGGCACCGAGCTGGAGTTCATCGTCTTCAAGGACAGCTACGAGGCGGCCTGGGACGCGGGCTACAAAGGACTCACGCCCGCCAACCAGTACAACATCGACTACTCCATCCTCGGCACCGGCCGCATCGAGCCCCTGCTGCGCCGGCTGCGCAACGACATGGCCGGCGCCGGCCTCACCGTCGAGTCCGCCAAGGGCGAGTGCAACCCCGGCCAGCACGAGATCGCCTTCCGCTACGACGAGGCCCTCGTCACCTGTGACCAGCACGCCCTGTACAAGACGGGCGCCAAGGAGATCGCCGCCCAGGAGGGCGTCTCGATCACCTTCATGGCCAAGTACAACGAGCGCGAGGGCAACTCCTGCCACATCCACCTCTCGCTCGCCGACGCCGACGGCAACAACGCCATGGCCGACGGCGACGGCATGTCCGACGTCATGCGGCACTTCCTCGCCGGACAGCTCGCCGCCCTGCGCGACTTCTCCCTCCTCTACGCCCCCAACATCAACTCCTACAAGCGGTTCCAGCCCGGCTCCTTCGCGCCCACCGCCGTCGCCTGGGGCCACGACAACCGCACCTGTGCGCTGCGCGTGGTCGGCCACGGCCGCTCCCTGCGCTTCGAGAACCGCCTGCCCGGCGGCGACGTCAACCCGTACCTCGCGGTCGCCGGTCTCGTCGCGGCCGGCCTGTACGGCATCGAGCAGAAGCTGGAACTCCCCGAACCCTGCCCCGGCAACGCCTACACCGCGGACTTCGAGCACGTCCCGACCACCCTGCGCGAGGCCGCCGAGTTGTGGGAGAACAGCCCCGTCGCCAAGGCCGCCTTCGGCGACGAGGTCGTGGCCCACTACCGCAACATGGCGCGCGTCGAGCTGGAGGCCTTCGACGCCGCGGTCACCGACTGGGAGCTGCGCCGCTCCTTCGAACGCCTGTGAACCAGCCTGTGAAAGGTCGATTCGTGTCCGACTCAGACGAGTTGAAGGTCCTCAACCCCGCCACGGAAGAGGTCGTCGCCACCGTCCCCGCCGCGAGCGAGGAGGACGTGGCCGCCGCCGTCGTACGCGCCGTACGCGCCCAGACCCGGTGGGCCGCCCTCGCCCCCGCCGACCGGGCCCGGCTGCTGCGCCGCTTCGCCGACACCGTCGACGCCCACATCGAGGAACTGGCCCGGCTGGAGGTCCGCGAGGCGGGCCACACCGTCGGCAACGCCCGCTGGGAGGCCGGCAACGCCCGTGACCTGCTGCTGTACGCGGCGGGCGGCGCCGAACGCCTCCTCGGCAAGCAGATCCCGGTCCCGGGCGGCTGGGACGTCACCTTCCAGGAACCCCTCGGCGTGGTCGGCGTGATCGCCCCCTGGAACTTCCCGATGCCCATCGCCGCCTGGGGCTCCTTCCCGGCGCTCGCGGCCGGCAACGCGGTGGTCCTCAAGCCCGCCGAGACCACCCCGCTGACGGCTCTGCGCCTCGCCGAACTCGCCCTGGAGGCAGGGCTGCCCGAGCATGTCTTCCAGGTCCTCCCCGGCCACGGCCACACCGCCGGCCGTGCCCTGGTGGACCACCCGGACGTCGCCAAGATCGTGTTCACCGGCTCCACCCGCACCGGCCGCGAGGTCATGGAGCGCTGCGCGAAGCTCGTGAAGCCGGTCACCCTGGAACTCGGCGGCAAGAGCCCCAACGTCGTCTTCGCCGACGCCGACCTGAAGACCGCCCTCGACCCGTTCTCCTTCCTGGACAACTCCGGCCAGGACTGCTGCGCCCGCACCCGCGTCCTGGTCCAGGAGACGGTGCTGGAGGAGGCCCGGGACTTCCTCGCCGACGCACTGGCCGCCGTGGTCGTGGGCGACCCCGCTGACGAGAAGACCCAGATGGGCCCGTTGATCTCCCGTCAGCAGCTGGAGCGCGTACGGTCGTACGTCCCCGACGACGCCCCCGCCCTGCGCGGCAGCGCCCCCGACGGCCCCGGCTTCTGGTTCCCGCCGACGGTCCTGACCGGGGAGCGGCACGACAGCGCGGCGGCGTGCGAGGAGATCTTCGGCCCGGTCGCCGTCCTCCTCCCCTTCACCGACGAGGCCGACGCGATCCGCCTCGCGGGCGCCACCCCCTACGGCCTGTCCGGCTCGATCTGGACCCGGGACCTCGGCCGCGCCCTGCGCGTGTCCCAGGCCGTCCGGGCCGGCAACCTGTCCGTCAACTCCCACTCCAGCGTCCGCTACTGGACCCCGTTCGGCGGCTTCAAGCAGTCCGGCCTCGGCCGTGAACTCGGCCCCGACGCCCTGACCGCCTTCACCGAGACCAAGAACGTCTTCATCAGCACGGAGGGCCCCGCACAGTGACCGAAGACATCATCTGCCGCCGCCTGGCCGGCCGCACCGCCGTCGTCACCGGAGCCGGCAGCGGCATCGGCCTCGCCACCGCCCGCCGGCTCGCCTCCGAGGGTGCCCACGTCGTCTGCGCGGACGTCGACGAGGCCCGCGGCAAGGCCGTCGCCGACGAGGTCGGCGGACTCTTCGTGAAGGTCGACGTCACCGACCCCGAGCAGGTCGAAGCGCTGTTCAAGACGGCGCACGACACCTACGGCAGCGTCGACATCGCCTTCAACAACGCGGGCATCTCCCCGCCGGACGACGACTCCATCCTGGAGACCGGCCTGGAGGCCTGGAAGCGGGTGCAGGAGGTCAACCTCACCTCCGTGTACCTGTGCTGCAAGGCCGTGATCCCCTACATGCGCCGCCAGGGCAAGGGCTCCATCATCAACACCGCGTCCTTCGTGGCGAGGATGGGCGCGGCCACGAGCCAGATCTCGTACACCGCCTCCAAGGGCGGCGTGCTCGCCATGTCCCGCGAGCTGGGCGTGCAGTTCGCCCGGGAGGGGATCAGGGTCAACGCCCTGTGCCCCGGCCCGGTCAACACCCCTCTCCTGCAGGAGCTGTTCGCCAAGGACCCCGAGCGGGCCGCCCGCCGCCTGGTGCACATCCCGGTCGGCCGGTTCGCCGAGGCCGAGGAGATCGCCGCCGCCGTCGCCTTCCTGGCCAGCGACGACTCCTCCTTCGTCAACGCCTCCGACTTCCTGGTGGACGGGGGAATCGCGGGCGCGTACGTCACGCCCCTGTAGGCCGGCCGGTCAGAGGAAGGTCTGCCCCTCACCCCGGTAGGTGGGCACGGTCGCGGTGACCGTGTCCCCCTCGATCAGGTGCAGGGCCTCGAACCGCTCGCACAGCTCGCCCGCCTTGGCGTGCCGGAACCACACCTTGTCACCGATGAGGAGGTCGTCGGCGGGCGAGCCGAGCAGCGGGGTCTGCACCTCACCCGGGCCCTCCTGCGGGTCGTACGCCAGGCCCTGCGGCAGATACGGCACCGGCAGCCGGTCGGGACCGGCGGCACCGGAGGCCGGATACCCGCCGCCGAGCACCGTGACGACCCCGACCCCCGGGCGCCGTACGACGGGCTGGGCGAAGAGGGCCGCGGGCCGCCCGGTGAAGGACGTGTAGTTGTCGAACAGCCGCGGTACATACAGCCCCGAACCGGCCGCGATCTCCGTCACCGCCCCCTCGGCCGCGGTGTGCTGCACACTGCCCGTGCCGCCGCCGTTGACGAACTCCAGGTCGGGGACGACGGCCCGCACCGCGCGCACCGCGGCCGACCGCCGCTCGGCCAGCTCCCGGCGGGCCGCCGCCTGCATGAGCCGGACCGCCCGGGACCGCAGCGGCCGCCCGGCGACCGCGTCCCCGACCCCCGCGATGTGCCCCTCGTACCCCATGATCCCCACCAGCCGGAAACCCGGCCGCCGGGCCACCGAGCGTGCCACGTCGGCGAGTTGGGCGGGGGAGTGCAGCGGGGAGCGCCGGGCCCCGACCCGCACCCGGCCGCCGAGCAGCTTCAGCGCGGTGTCCAACTCCAGGCAGACACGGACGACTTCACGTCCACCCTCACGGGCCGCGTCGATGAGGTCGAGCTGGGCGACGTCGTCCACCATCACGGTGACCGCGCCGGCGAGCTTGGGATCGGCGGCCAGCTCCGCGAAGCCGGACCGGTCGGCGGACGGATACGCCAGCAGAATGTCGTCGAATCCGGACCGCGCGAGCCACAGCGACTCGGCCAGGGTGAACGACATGATGCCCTGGAAGCCGTCCTTGGCCAGGACCCGTTCCAGCAGGGCCCGGCAGCGAACCGACTTGCTGGCGACCCGGACCGGCTTCCCGGCGGCCCGGCGGACCAGATCCTCCGCGTTGGCGTCGAAGGCGTCCAGGTCCACGATCGCGAGGGGGGCGTCGAGATGGGCGGTGGCCCGGTCGTAACGGGCCCGGTCAGCGGCGAGCGCAGTCATGACGGAAGCCTGCCAGACAGAATTACCGCAGGGTAGGGGGACGTTCCGGGCAGATGCCCCGGCCGCGCGGACTGGTTCTGATTCTCCGACGGACAACCCGTAGAGTGACGCGCACGTACGACGGAACGCGCCCGCCCGCTTCACCTGAACCGGGATGCCGGTCCGGCCGTACGGGTATGCGTGCCCGGACGGAGCTTTGCGCACCGGGCGCGGCCGAGCAGCACGGCGGCCCACGTACGCGACGACGGCCCGGGCACGAGGAAACGGGGGGTGCATGAGCACGGAAGCCCGCCACGCCCCGATCCCACCACGCCCGTCTTCTCCACCGTCTCCGTCCGCCGCACACGATGCGTCTTCTTCGCAGCGCTCGTCTACTTCGCAGCGCCCGTCTGCTGCGCAGGGTCCGGCTACTGGGCAGGGTTCGGCTACTGGGCAGGGCCCGGCTCCTTTGCAGGGGCAGTCGACTCCGCCGCGGTCATCGACTTCGCCGGGTCCGTCGGCTCCGGTGCACCCGTCGAGTCCGACCGCCCCGCGTCCGTCGCACGCGCCGGGGCCGTCGAGTCCCGAGAGTCCGGCTGCGCCGCCGCGCCCGATGTCTCCGCCGAGCGTGTCGGGGCCGTCGGGGCGGTCGGGGCTGCCTGGTCCGTCGCGTCCGCCTGTGCCGCCGCGCCCGTCGTCCTCGCCGGGTCCGTCGTCCCCGGCGAGTGCGTCTGCGCCGCCCTACCCGGCTGTGCCGCCAACCCCTACGCCGTCGTCCACCACAGCCCACCCGTCGAGTCCGGTACGCCCGCAGCCCCCGACACGCCCCTCCGCCGTGCCCGGCGGTTCCGTCGTCACCGCGCCCGGCCGCCTGGCCGACACTGCTCCGCGCCACCCCGCCGGCACCGCGCCCGCCGACTCCGCCGATGCCACCCCCGGCCGCCAGGCCCGCACCGCTCCGAGCCACCCCGCCGGCACCGCGCCCGATGGTTCCGTCGGCACTGCCCCCACGCACCTGGCGGACACCGATCTGTTCGATGACCCTGATGACGAGCCGTCCGTCTTCACCCCGCGTGCCGGCCGGCCGGCCGGTGGGGAGGGGGCGCGTGATGGCCGGGGTGGTGGGGCGAAGCCTGTCGTGCCTGAGGGGGTCGAGGCGGTGAGCCCGCCTCCGCCGCCTGCCTCGGCTCGGTTCCCCGACGCGCCGCCGCGTGCGGGGCGGACGGGGCGGCGCGACGGTTCCGGTCCGGGTGGTTCCGCCGCACGTCCCGCGGCGCGGCCCGGGCAGGAGTCACGGCGGCCGGGAGGCCCCGCGGAGACCCCCGCCGAGACGACCGCCCGGCTTCGTCCGGTACCTGCCGTGGAGACCACGGCCCGGCTCCGGCCGATTCCCGGGGCCCGCGAATCCCAGCGCCCCGGTGCCACTCCCGAGTCCGCCGGAGTCGGCGCCGAGTCGCGTACCGGTTCCGTACCCGCCTCCTCATCCGCCTCCTCGGCCCGCGCCTGGAGTCCGCTGGCACCCGCCCACCCCGTCGGCCCGACCCCGCCCGCACCCTCCGCCGGTCCGGACCCGGCGCTGTCCTGGAGCGCCGGCGCGGCCGCGCGGCCCGTCGTCTCGTTCGGGCAGCCCGAGACCTTCGCGGAGCCCGCCCGGCACCGGGTGGGCCCCCGCACCGCCGCCGCTGCCGCCTGCCTCGTGCTCGGCCTCGGCCTCATCGGCGGCGCCGTGACCGGGAGTTGGCTCACCGGCGACGGCGGGGACACCGCGGCCGTGGACCACTTCACCACCGCCGCCACGCTCTGGCACAGCGTGCCCGTCGACCAGCTGTTCCCGCCCACCGTCGCGGGCACCGGCGCCGGACCCGGCGGCGCCGACCGCACCTGGACGAGGATCGCCGTGGCCCCGGACAGCGGCTGCGCCCACGCCTTCGACCCGCTGCTGGAGAAGGTCCTCACCCCGCTCGGCTGTCAGCGGCTGTTGCGCGCCACCTACACCGACGCCACCCAGAGCTACGTCACCACCGTCGGCCTGCTGTTCACGAACGCCGACCCCGCCGCCATGTCCGCGCTCGCCGCCCGCTTCCGCACCGAGGGACTGGACCGCCGCACCGACCTGATGCCCCGGCCGTACGCCGCCGAGGGCACCCTCGCGGCCGGTTTCGGCGACAAGCAGCGCGCCTCCTGGACCGTCTCCGTCCTCACCGACGCCCCGGTCGTCGCCTACGCCGTCTCCGGCTGGGCCGACGGCCGCACCGTCGACGAGCCCCAGCCCGCCGCCGACGCCGCCAGCCCCAGCGCCACCACCGCACCCGCTCAGGCGGGCCTCGGCAACGAGGCCCAGGGCCTGGCCGACCGCGTCGCACGGCGCCTGCGCCAGCACATCGGCACGGCCACGGAGAAACCCTCATGACCGGATCGAGGCGATCGAGGCGATCGATAAGCGGCCACCGGCGCCCGGCTCCCGCCGGAGCCGCGGTGAGCCTGCTGCTCGCCGGCGCCCTCACCCTGCTGCCGTCCGCCGCCGCCCACGCCGACGGCATCCGCGCCCAGCAGTGGGGCCTCGACGCCCTGCACCTGGACGAGGCCTGGCAGACCACCAAGGGCCGGGGCGTCACCGTCGCCGTCCTGGACACCGGCGTCGAGGCCGGCCATCCCGACCTCGCCGGCAACGTCCTGCCCGGCCAGGACATGATCGGCTTCGGCGCCCGGCAGGGCGAGCGCACCTGGGCCCGGCACGGCACCGCCATGGCCGGCATCATCGCCGGGCACGGACACGGACCGGGCAACTCCGCCGGCGTCATGGGCGTCGCCCCCGAGGCGAAGATCCTGCCCGTCCGGGTGATCCTGGAGGACGGCGACCCCGCCCGCACCAAGGCCCGTACGATCCGGGGCAACGCCCTCGCCGACGGCATCCGCTGGGCCGCCGACCACGGCGCCGACGTCATCAACCTCTCCCTCGGCGACGACTCGAACTCCGCGCACCCCGAGCCGAGCGAGGACGAGGCCGTGCAGTACGCCCTGAAGAAGGGTGTGGTCGTCGTCGCCTCCGCGGGCAACGGCGGTGAGAAGGGCGACCACATCTCCTACCCGGCCGCCTACCCCGGCGTCATCGCCGCCACCGCCGTCGACCGCTACGGCACCCGCGCCTCCTTCTCCACCCGCCGCTGGTACGCCGCGGTCAGCGCGCCCGGCGTCGACGTGGTCATCGCCGACCCCGACCACAAGTACTACGAGGGCTGGGGCACGTCGGCCGCCTCCGCCTTCGTCTCCGGCGCGGCCGCCCTGATCAAGGCCGCCCACCCGGGTCTGACCCCGGCCCAGATCAAGAAGCTCCTGGAGGACACCGCCCGGGACGCACCGGTCGGCGGCCGGGACGACTCCCGCGGCTACGGCATGATCGACCCGGCGGCGGCACTGCAGGCGGCCGGCCGGATCCGCCCGGAGAGCCTGCGCGTGGCGTCGTACGGCAAGAAGTACTTCGGCACCGGCCCGGACGCCCCCAAGGCCACCTCCTCGACCGCCGACTGGGCGGGCCCCCTGGCCGGCGGCACCGGCGGGGTGCTGCTGGTGGCGGGCGTGGTGCTGTGGCGTGGGCGCAGGCAGCGCACGGACGCAGGCGCCTGAGGCGTCCGGGCCGCCGACCGGCGATGTACTCGATCTCCGGGTGGCGCGGCGAGGCGCCCCGCAGCAGATACCCGGTGTCCGGCCGGCCGCGCAGCTGGAGATCACCTTCCGTTCGGGCGTCAAGTGCCTTGAATCCCAGGGCACTTGACCCCGGAAGGAAGATCACTCGCCGGTGAACGCCGACACCGCCGCCTTCGCCGCCGCCTCCACCAGCGCGATGCCCTCCGCCTGGGTCCCGGTGCCCTTCGACAGCACCGCCACCAGATAGCCGGTGCCGTCCACCGTGACCCGCCCGATGCTGTTCACGACCCACAGGTTCGTCGTACTGCGCGCCAGCCAACCGTTCTTCAGCGCCCAGGAGCCGGCGTCACCGGCGGCCGACACCCCCCACTGCTGATCCGTCTCGACCGACCCCATCAGGCCCTGGACGTACGCCCGGGAGGCAGCACTCAGCTGCGTGTCATCGTCCCCGAACACCTGCTGGAGCAGCACCAGTTGGTCGGCGGCCGTGGTCTGGGTCAGCCCCCACAGCTCGCCGTCGCCGCCGGAGGTCGACGTCAGCCCGAAGCGCTTGTTGGCCGCGTCCAGGCCGACCGCGCGCCCGATCGTGTGCCACAGCTGCGTCGCGGAGGCGTTGTCGCTGTTCTCGATCGTCTTCGTGGCGTACGCCTGCTCCGTCGCCGTCAGTTGCCGGCCCGCGTCCTGCGCCTGGAGCAGCAGCGCGGCCAGGATGTCGACCTTGACGATGCTCGCCGTGTCGAAGGCCGCCTCGCCGTACCCGGCGCTCTCCCCGGAGCCCACCGCCAGCACGGCCGCCGACACCTCGGCGCCCGACGGCACGCTCACCGCCGCCATCGCCTCGCTCAGCAGCGCGTCCCGGTCCACCGCCGCCTTCGTCACGGTCGCCTCCTCGCTCGCCCCGGCCGAGGGGGAGGCCGCGGGCGTCGCCGCCGACGATACGGCCGCGGCCCCCGCGTGCGCCCGCGCCTTGACATAGACCGTGCCCCCGGCCGTCACCCCGGCGACGGCGACCACAGCCAGCACGGTGCGCAGCAGCGGACGCCGCCGGGACGGGCGCCTGCGACGGCCCCGGCGGGCTCCGGAGGACTCCATGCCGCGAAGCTCGGCGCGCGGACTGTGCGCCCCGTCGGACGCAGGTGAGACGAAGGTCAGCGATTCCTGAGATTCCCGTGCAGGCCCGGCGCTCGCCCCCAAGGCGGCCGGTGGGTCTCGCCCCGATAGGGTCGGTGACCGTGGCGAACAAGAACATTCCCGACCCCGGCTTCTCCGACGACGACGGCTCCGCCGACCCCCGGCTGAGCGCCGCGCTCGCCGCCTGGGCCGAGGACCACGGCGCGCTCGGCCCCGTCCTGGAGGCCCTGAAGGGCGCCCGCCTGCTCGTCCCGGTCGTCGCCGTGCTCGGCGAGGTCGAGGAGGACGAGAACGGCTTGCGCCGCGAGAAGACCAGCGACATGGCCGTACCCACCCTGAAGGCCGGCGAGCGCACCGCGCTGCCCGCCTTCACCTCCACCGACTCGCTCGCCCGCTGGGACCCCGCGGCCCGCCCCGTCGCCGTACCCCTGCACCAGGCGCTGCAGGCCGCCGCGCACGAGAAGACCGACACGCTCGTGCTGGACCTCGCCGGACCGGTGCCCTTCGAGCTGACCGGACCCGCACTGCTCGCCCTCGCCGAGGGCCGCACCAGCACGGACCCGCTGGCCGACCCGGCCGTGCGGGAAGCGGTACGTACGGCCGTGGCGGCGGAGCCCGCCGTGCTGCGCGCCCACCTCGGCCCCGGACAGGCCGACGGCACCCTCGCCCTCGTCCTCGACCCGGCCGCCGCGCCCGCCCAGGCCGCCCGCGCGGTCGCCGAACGCCTCGCCGCCGACGAAACACTGAGGGCCCGCCTGGTGCGCGGCCTCGACCTGGCACTGCTGCCGGCCGGGACCACGCCTCCGGGCGAGCCCTTGTACGTACGGTGATCGACTAGCCGTAGATGGGGCCCGTGTACTTCTCGCCCGGTCCCTGGCCCGGCTCGTCCGGGACGATCGACGCCTCGCGGAAGGCCAGCTGGAGCGACTTCAGGCCGTCGCGCAGCGGGGCCGCGTGGAAGGAGCTGATCTCGGTCGCGCTCGCGTCCAGCAGACCGGCGAGACCGGTGATCAGCTTGCGGGCCTCGTCCAGGTCCTTGTACTTCTCGCCCTCCTCGCTCAGCCCCAGCTTCACGGCGGCGGCGCTCATCAGGTTGACGGCGACCGTCACGATCACCTCGACGGCGGGAACCTCGGCGATATCGCGGGTCATCGCGTCGAAGTCGGGATTCTCAGGAGGGGTCTCACTCATGCCCCACACGATAAGCGGTCGCTGATGACGGGGATCACGGGTTCCCGATTAGGCCCTGTCAAGCGATCCTGCTAACCTGGTGGACGACCGGCTGGACATGCCCTGCCAACACCAGAGCGTCCGGCCCACAAGTGGAGGCTCCGATCTCCCACCTGACCGTCCTCCGGGACGGCGGGTCACCCCGGTCAGGCGGCCGCCATCGTTCCGTACGGACGATGGAGAGCCGCCCGAAGTGCGCCCCGCGGCATCGCGGCGGTGCTCCGGTAGTGCGTTTGGAGCCCCGCCTGTGATCGTCCGGGGCATTTTTGTTGCTTCGGCGCGGTTAGGTCTTACGAAAAGAGACATACGCGGCTGTCCGCCAGACAACCGTGTGGTGCTACCGAGGAGGATCCATCAGCGCCGAGCCCCGCATCAACGACCGGATTCGCGTTCCCGAGGTGCGACTTGTCGGTCCCAGTGGCGAGCAGGTGGGCATCGTCCCGCTGGCGAAGGCACTGGAGCTTGCGCAGGAGTACGACCTGGACCTGGTCGAGGTCGCGGCGAACGCCCGTCCGCCCGTGTGCAAGCTCATGGACTACGGGAAGTTCAAGTACGAGTCGGCCATGAAGGCCCGTGAGGCGCGCAAGAACCAGGCGCACACGGTCATCAAGGAGATGAAGCTCCGGCCGAAGATCGACCCGCACGACTATGACACCAAGAAGGGTCACGTCGTCCGGTTCCTCAAGCAGGGCGACAAGGTCAAGATCACGATCATGTTCCGTGGTCGCGAGCAGTCCCGGCCCGAGCTGGGCTACCGACTGCTGCAGCGGCTCGCGGAGGACGTCCAGGACCTCGGTTTCGTCGAGTCGAACCCGAAGCAGGACGGCCGCAACATGATCATGGTCCTCGGTCCGCACAAGAAGAAGACCGAGGCCATGGCCGAGGCCCGTCAGGCGCAGGAAGCCCGCAAGGCGGAGGCGAAGGCCCACCCCGGTCGTTCGCAGAACCCTGCCGAGGCTGAGGCGTCCGCCGAGGAGCCCGCCGAGGCGTGATCCCGGGGGACACCATGTCCCCGAGGATGTAACCGAAAGTAGAGCGACGCTCCACCGTGCCCGGTTTCACGACCGGGCACCGGAGCGCCACCGACGAGGAGATAACGGCGCTATGCCGAAGAACAAGTCGCACAGCGGTGCCAGCAAGCGCTTCAAGGTCACCGGCTCCGGCAAGGTGCTCCGCGAGCGCGCCGGCAAGCGCCACCTGCTTGAGCACAAGTCGTCCCGCGTCACGCGTCGCCTCACCGGCAACGCCGAGATGGCCCCGGGCGACGCCGCGAAGATCAAGAAGCTTCTCGGCAAGTGACGTACCCGGCGCTCGCCAACCCCTGAGCGCCGTACGCCAACACCGGGACCCAGCCGTTTCCGGGTCGTGTGAGTACCACCACGGCCCCGCTACAAGGAGTTAACAAGTGGCACGCGTCAAGCGGGCAGTCAACGCCCACAAGAAGCGCCGGGCGATCCTCGAACAGGCCTCCGGCTACCGCGGTCAGCGGTCGCGTCTGTACCGCAAGGCCAAGGAGCAGGTCACCCACTCGCTGGTCTACAACTACAACGACCGCAAGAAGCGCAAGGGCGACTTCCGTCAGCTGTGGATCCAGCGCATCAACGCCGCTGCCCGCGCCAACGGCATCACCTACAACCGCTTCATCCAGGGTCTGAAGGCCGCGAACGTCGAGGTCGACCGCAAGATCCTGGCCGAGCTGGCCGTCAACGACGCGAACGCCTTCGCGGCGCTCGTCGAGGTCGCGCAGAAGGCGCTGCCGAGCGACGTCAACGCGCCCAAGGCCGCGTGACGCTGCGCCGGCTTTAGCCGACGTTCACTGAAGGACCCGCAGGCTGTATGGCTTGCGGGTCCTGTTGTTGGGGCGTGCAGCGCGAATCGTTCGGCTGCGGGTGCGTCGTGGTTGATCGCGCCCACGCGGCGGAGCCGCATATCGACACGGCCCGCGCCCCTTCGGGGTGCGCCACAAGTTTCCGAAGGTACAAGGATGCCCCCCGTCTCTCCTGAGCTCATCTCTCCCCGGTCCGCCCGGGTAAGTGCCGCCCGACGGCTGGCCAAGCGGAACTTCCGGGGTAAGGACCGGCTGTTTCTCGCGGAGGGGCCGCAGGCCGTCCGGGAGGCGGCCGGGCATCGGGTGGACGGCACCCCCACCCTCGTCGAGCTGTTCGCCACCGTCGAGGCCGCGGAGCGGTACGCCGACATCGTCGGGGCCGCCCGGAGCGCCGGTGCCCGGGTGCATCTGGCCGCCGAGGACGTCATCGCCGACATCTCCACCACCGTGACCCCGCAGGGGCTGGTCGGGGTGTGCCGGTTCCTGGACACCTCCTTCGAGGACATCCTCGCCGCCCGGCCGAAACTGGTCGCCGTGCTCGCCCATGTGCGGGATCCCGGGAACGCCGGGACCGTGCTGCGGTGCGCCGACGCCGCCGGCGCCGAGGCGGTCGTCCTCACCGACGCCTCCGTCGACCTGTACAACCCCAAGGCCGTACGCGCCTCCGTCGGCTCCCACTTCCATCTGCCCGTCGCCGTCGGCGTGCCCGTCGAGCGGGCCGTGCAGGGGCTGAAGGACGCAGGGGTGCGCATCCTCGCCGCCGACGGGGCCGGCGACCGTGACCTCGACGAGGAGCTGGACAAGGGGAGCATGGGCGGACCCACCGCCTGGGTGTTCGGGAACGAGGCCTGGGGCCTGCCCGAGGAGACCCGCGCCCTCGCCGACGCCGTCGTACGCGTCCCCATCCACGGAAAGGCCGAGAGTCTGAACCTGGCCACCGCCGCTGCCGTATGTCTCTACGCGTCGGCCCGTGCACAGCGCGCCTCCGGAGGGTGCCGCTCCGTCACCGAGAGCTAGTAGGGTGACGACCTCGGGGCCCTGCGCCGTCGGAGAGGTGGGGTACGGGGATGAGTGTGGGCGGCACAAGGACCGCGCCGGGGGGACCGGAGGGGCGGGACGCGCGGCGCACCCCCACGCCCCGGCACGGCGACTGTGCGGGCCTCGATCCCGACGAGCTGCCCGACGGCCTCGTCATCGCCGATGAGCACGGGCGGGTCGTCCGCTTCAACGCCGCCGCCGGCCGTATCACCGCCGTACCCCCTGCCGACGCCCTCGGGCAGCCGCTGGAGAAGGCGCTGCCCTTGGAGGATCTGGAGGGGCGCCGGTGGTGGCAGCTCACCGATCCCTACGGCGGGCTCGCCATCCGGGTGCGGCAGCCCGAGCGGAATCTGCTGCTGCCCGGCGGGCGGGAGGTGCTCGTCTCCGCCCGGTACGTTCGCGCCGAACCTCTCGGGCCCGTCCAGCGTGTCGTCGTGTCCCTGCGCGACACCGAGGCCCGCCGCCGCACCGAGCGCAGCCACGCTGAGCTGATCGCCACCGTCGCCCACGAGCTGCGCTCCCCGCTGACCTCCGTGAAGGGCTTCACGGCCACGCTGCTCGCCAAGTGGGAGCGCTTCACCGACGACCAGAAACGGCTGATGCTGGAGACCGTCGACGCCGACGCCGACCGGGTCACCCGGCTCATCGCCGAGCTGCTCGACATCTCCCGGATCGACAGCGGACGCCTGGAGGTGCGCCGCCAGCCCGTCGACATCGGGGCCGCCGTCTCCCGGCACATCCAGGCCTACGTCGCCGCGGGCCAGCCCGCCGACCGCTTCCTGCTGCGCATCGAACAGCCACTGCCCGCCCTGTGGGCCGACCCCGACAAGGTCGACCAGGTGCTGAGCAACCTCATCGAAAATGCCGTGCGGCACGGCGAGGGAACCGTCACCATTGACGTCACGCCCTGCGCATCCCCGCGCGACGGCGAGGACACCGGCACATCGGTCACGGTGAGCGACGAGGGTCCCGGCATCCCGGAGGAATCCATGAACCGCGTCTTCACCCGCTTCTGGCGGGGCAGCAAGCGCGGTGGCACGGGCCTCGGGCTGTACATCGTCAAGGGCATCGTCGAAGCCCACGGCGGCACCATCACGGTCGGCCGCGCCCCCGTCGGCGGCGCCGAGTTCCGATTTACGTTGCCCGTGGCGGCCCCGGCGTATCTCGCTTGACGAGAGCCGGAGCGGCCCACGGGCTCTTCGTACACCTCCACCCCGTTAGACTCGGCCTTTGGCACCTTTGTGTCCTTCACGCGGCCCTCGCGAGTCGGTGACGGGGACCATCCGCCAGCCAATCGGAAGCACGGGAAGAGATGTCGGCACCCAATAAGTCGTACGACCCTGTCGAGGTCGAGACGTTGAAACCGGAAGAGATCGAGCGCATGCGGGACGAGGCGCTCGCCGCCTTCGCCGCCGCGGACTCCCTCGACGCGCTCCACGAGGCCAAGGTCGCCCACACCGGCCCGGCCTCCCCGCTGGCCCTCGCCAACCGCGAGATCGGCGCCCTGCCCCCGCACGCCAAGGCCGAGGCCGGCAAGCGCGTCGGCATGGCCCGCGGCGCCGTCAACAAGGCCCTCGCCGGTCGCCAGACCGAGCTGGAGGCCGAGCGCGACGCCCGCGTCCTGGTCGAGGAGTCGGTCGACGTCACGCTGCCGTACGACCGCGTCCCGGCCGGCGCCCGGCACCCGCTGACCACGCTCTCGGAGCGCATCGAGGACATCTTCGTGGCCATGGGCTACGAGGTCGCCGAGGGCCCGCAGGTCGAGGCCGAGTGGTTCAACTTCGACGCCCTGAACATCGGCCCGGACCACCCGGCCCGCGGCGAGCAGGACACCTTCTTCGTGCAGGGCCCCGACGGCGGTACGGAGTCCGGTGTCGTGCTGCGCACCCACACCTCGCCGGTCCAGATCCGCTCGCTGCTCGACCGCGAGCTGCCGGTCTACGTGATCTGCCCCGGCCGCGTGTACCGCACCGACGAGCTGGACGCCACGCACACGCCCGTCTTCCACCAGGTCGAGCTGCTCGCCGTGGACGAGGGCCTGACCATGGCGGACCTCAAGGGCACCCTGGACCACATGGTCCAGTCGCTGTTCGGCGAGGGCATGAAGACCCGGCTGCGGCCGAACTTCTTCCCCTTCACCGAGCCGAGCGCCGAGATGGACATGCTCTGCTACGTCTGCAAGGGCGAGTCCGTCGGCAACCCCGACCGGCCCTGCCGCACCTGCTCCAGCGAGGGCTGGATCGAGCTCGGCGGCTGCGGCATGGTCAACCCGCGGGTGCTCACCGCCTGCGGCGTCGACCCGGAGAAGTACAGCGGCTTCGCCTTCGGGTTCGGCATCGAGCGGATGCTGATGTTCCGCCACAACGTCGAAGACATGCGAGACATGGTCGAGGGTGACGTCCGGTTCACCCGGCCGTTCGGGATGGAGATCTGATGCGGGTCCCGCTTTCTTGGCTGCGGGAGTACGTCGACCTGCCGGCGACGGAAACCGGCCGCGACGTCCAGGAGAAGCTCGTCTCGGCCGGCCTGGAGGTCGAGACCGTCGAGCAGCTCGGCGCCGACCTCAAGGGCCCGCTGGTCGTCGGCCAGGTGCTGACCATCGAGGAGCTGGAGGGCTTCAAGAAGCCGATCCGCTTCTGCACCGTCGACGTCGGCCAGGCCAACGGCACCGGCGAGCCCCAGGAGATCGTCTGCGGCGCCCGCAACTTCCAGGTCGGTGACAAGGTCGTCGTGGTCCTCCCCGGCGCCACCCTCCCCGGCGGCTTCTCCATCGCCGCCCGCCAGACCTACGGCAAGACGTCCCACGGCATGATCTGCTCCACCGACGAGCTGGGCATGGGCGACGACGGCACCCACGGCATCATCGTGCTGCCGCCGGAGACCGAGGT
The DNA here is from genome assembly GCF_020181035.1 of Streptomyces sp. CoH27. Taxonomy (GTDB): domain Bacteria; phylum Actinomycetota; class Actinomycetes; order Streptomycetales; family Streptomycetaceae; genus Streptomyces; species Streptomyces camelliae. Next base: position 128,752 of record NZ_JAIQYY010000011.1, on the reverse strand, counting down.
CGGCAAGGACGCCATCGAGCTGCTGGAGCTGGTCGACGAGGTCCTGGACATCGCCGTCACCGCCAACCGCGGCGACTGCCTGTCCATCCGCGGCGTCGCCCGCGAGGCCGCCATCGCCTACGGCCTGCCGCTGCGCGACCCGGCCCTGATCGACGTACCGGCGCCGAACGCCTACGGCTACCCGGTCCAGGTCACCGACCCGTTCGGCTGCGACCGCTTCACCGCGCGCACGGTCACCGGCCTGCGCCCCGAGGCCCGCTCCCCGATCTGGCTCCAGCGCCGGCTGCAGAAGGTCGGCATGCGCCCGATCTCCCTCGCCGTCGACGTCACGAACTACGTGATGATGGAGCTGGGCCAGCCGCTGCACGCCTACGACCGGTCCCTGGTCCAGGGCACCATCGGCGTGCGCCGCGCCCAGGAGGGCGAGAAGCTCGTCACGCTCGACGGTGTCGAGCGGAAGCTGCACGCCGAGGACCTTGTCATCACCGACGACCGCGGCCCCATCGGCCTCGCGGGCGTCATGGGCGGTGCCAACACCGAGATCGCCGACCACGAGGTCACCGAGAACGGCGTGAACGGCACCACCGACGTGGTCATCGAGGCGGCGCACTTCGACGCCGTCGCGATCGCCCGCACGTCCCGCCGGCAGAAGCTGCTGTCCGAGGCGTCCCGCCGCTTCGAGCGCGGCGTCGACCCGCAGGCCGCCGCGGCCGCCGCACAGCGCACGGTGGACCTGCTGGTCCTCCTTGCCGGCGGTACGGCGGAGGCCGGCGTCACCGAGATCATCGCGCCCTCGGCCCCGCACACCATCAGCATCCCGGCGAACCACCCGGACAAGGTCGCGGGCGTCGACTACGGCCGCGAGACCGTCGTACGCCGTCTCCAGCAGGTCGGCTGCGACGTCTACGGGCAGGACGAGCTGATCGTCACCGTCCCGTCCTGGCGGCCCGACCTGGTCGACCCGAACGACCTCGCCGAGGAGGTCATCCGCCTGGAGGGCTACGAGAACCTGCCCTCCACGCTGCCCAAGCTCCCCTCGGGCCGCGGCCTGACCCACCGCCAGCGCCTGCACCGCCGGGTCGGCCGGGTACTGGCCGGCGCGGGTTACGTCGAGGCACCGAACTACCCGTTCGTCGGCGAGCAGGTCTTCGACCAGCTCGGCCTGGCGGCCGACGACCCGGCCCGCCGCGTCGTCAAGCTCGTCAACCCGCTGAGCGACGAGGAGCCCGCGCTCCGTACGACGCTGCTGCCGGGCCTGCTCGGCGCGCTGCGGCGCAACGCCGGCCGGGGCAGCCACGACCTGGCGCTGTTCGAGACGGGTCTGGTCTTCCACCCGCGCGAGGAGCAGGGTGTCGCCACGCACCTGCCCGTCGACCGGCGTCCGACCGACGAGGAGATCGCCGCCCTCAACGCGGTGCTGCCCGAGCAGCCGCGGCACGTGGCCGCGGTGCTGAGCGGGGCCCGCGAGCAGGCCGGCTGGTGGGGCAAGGGCCGTCCGGCGGACTGGGCCGACGCGGTGGAGGCGGCGCGTGCCGTCGCCCGTGAGGCCGGTGCCGAGCTGGTCGTGCGCAAGGGCCAGTACGGCCCGTGGCACCCCGGCCGCTGTGCCGAGCTGCTCATCGTCGCCGACGGTGCGGAGCGGGTCGTGGGCCACGCGGGCGAGCTGCACCCGCGCGTGCTGAAGGCCCTGGGGCTGCCGGAGCGCACCTGCGCGATGGAACTCGACCTGGACGCGCTGGAGGCCGTCGGCGACGGTGTCCCGCAGGCGCCGGGCATCTCCACGTTCCCGGTCGCCACGCAGGATGTCGCCCTCGTGGTCGACCTGCCCGTCCCGGCCGCGGAGGTCGAGGCGGCGCTGCGGGAGGGTGCGGGTGAGCTGCTTGAGTCCATCCGGCTGTTCGACGTGTATGAGAACGCGGAGCAGTTGGGCGAAGGCCGGAAGTCGCTGGCGTATGCGCTCCGCTTCCGGGCCGGGGACCGTACGTTGACCGTGGATGAGGCGTCTGCTGCCCGGGATGCCGCGGTTGCCCTCGCGGGCGAGCGCACGGGTGCGGTTCTGCGGGGCTAGTTCGCCTACGGGGCGGGGAGCTGTGCTTGTTCGGCGGCTGCGGGTTCGTCGTGGTCGCTCGCGCCCACGCGGCGGAGCCGCACATCGAGCACAGCCCCACGCCCCTTTGGGGGCGCTGTACCCCTCTGCCAGCTGCATAAATGCGAGTCGGCCAGGGTCGGCTCACTCATTTGAGTGGGAATCGGAGCCGATCTGGTCCTCCCGGACCGTGCCCTCGACAGAATCGGACCGGCCTTTCGGGGTCGGTCCGTCTGCTCGGTCAGGGACTCCATGGGGGACCAGAGGCATGATCCGTATCAAGGCACGGGCACCCACCGCGCGGGGCGCCGTACTGCCCATGGTCTGGGGCGGCGTCGCGGTCGGGTACAAGTTCGGCTGTCCGCTGGCCCAGCAGGCCGGGCTCGGGGCGCGCATCGTCACCAGCGCCGTCTTCTTCGCCGTCGGCACCGGGCTCATATTCCATGTCCGGCGCGCCCTGCTGCATGAGCTGCGGCAGGCCCGCCGGGTGGCGCGGGCCGCGCAGAGCGTCGTACTGCGTCCGCTGCCGCCGCGTCTCGACGGGCTGCACGTCGCCGCCGCCCAGCTGTCCGCGGACCGGGGCGCCTGCGTCGGCGGGGACCTGTACGAGGCGATCGCCACCGAGCACGGGGTGCGCGTGGTCATGGGCGACGTACGAGGGCACGGTCTGTCCGCCCTCGGCACCGTCGCCGCCGTCCTCGGCAGCTTCCGTGAGGCGGCTCACGACGAGCCCGAACTCGGCCGTGTGCTCCGCCGGCTGGACCGCGCCCTCGCCCGCCATCTGAGCGAGCGGGCCCGCACCGAACATCCGGTCGCGGAGGAGTTCGTCACCGTCCTGCTCCTGGAGATCGGCCCCGACGGCGAGCTGCACGCCTTCAACTGCGGTCATCCCTGGCCGTACCGGATCAGCGGCACGCGTGTGGAGCCGCTCAGCCGCGTCGACCCGCTCCCGCCGCTGGGCCCCTTCCCCTTGCCCACGGAACTGGAAGCCCACGCCTGTGGCCGGCTCTTCCCCGGCGACTCCCTCGTCCTTTTCACGGACGGCGCCGAGGAGGCCAGGGACGCCAAGGGCCGCTTCTTCTCCCTGCCGACGGCGCTCAGGGAGGCCGTGGGCGATCAGTCGGTCTCGCCGCAGTCGCTCCTGCGCGCCCTGTTCTCGGCTCTCCTGCACCACACGGCGGGCAGTCCGACGGACGACGTGGCACTGCTCGTCCTGCGGAACGAACGAGCGAGGGGCAAGCTGCTCACCCCGGCCAAGCCGCCGCTTTTCGAGGGGGAGCCGGAAGCTTGGCCGGGACCCCAGTCAACCGGCAGAACACGCTGAGCAACACCGCGTGCACAGTGCGGATGCAGGTGTTCCGTTCACACCCCGTGTGAAGGCGGAGCCACTACGCTGACCGCACCAGGCCACTCGGGGGGCATTCCATGCAGCCCAACACTCTGCTCGACGCGATCCTGGACGAGGCGGGCATCTCGCACGCCGGTCTCGCCGCCCATGTCAACCAGGCCGGCCGGAGACGCGGTCTCGCCCTCCGGTACGAACACACCGCCGTGGCACGGTGGTTGAAGGGCCAGCGGCCACGCGGTCAGGTGCCCGACCTGATCTGTGAGGTGCTCGCCAACCGCCTCCATCGTCCTGTCACGCTCGACGACATCGGTCTCGGCGTACCCGGCGAGCCGAGCACCGCGCACGCCGGGTCGCTGTCGGGCTTCGTGGAGCGGGCCACCGCCCTGTGGCGCTCGGACGAACAGCAGCGGCCGCATGTGCTGGGCGCCCCCGCCGTCACCGGGACCCCGGCGGTCATGCCGGTGTGGGAGTGGGAGAACCCGCCCGAGGACGTGGACGTGTCACGCGGCGGCCGGCACCGGGTGACCACGGCCGACATCGAGATGCTGCGCGCCGCGCGGGCGCACTACGAGCAGATGTACCGCAAGGCCGGCGGTATCGCGACCCGCACCCGGATCGTCGGCTTCCTCAACGCCGAGGCGGCGCCGCTGCTGCGGGGCGGCTACACCGATGCGACCGGGCGTCAACTGCACCGGGCGACCGGCGGGTTGGTCGCCGTCGCCGGTATCTGCGCCTATGACTCCGACGCGCACGGACTCGCGCAGCGCTACTTCCACCAGGCGCTCAGGCTCGCAAAGGCCAGTGGGGACCGGGGACTCGGCGCCTATGTGATAGCGCTGCTGGTCAACCAGTCGCTGTTCATGCGGGAGTACCGGCAGGCCGTCGCCTTCGCGGAGGCCGCGCTGCGGGCCGCCGGCCGGCACATCACGCCGGCGCTCGCCTCCGACCTGTACGCGATGCAGGCCAAGGCGTACGCCCATCTCGGCGACGCCGGCAGCGCGCTGGCGTGCATCCGGCGCGCGGAGACGGCCGCCGAGCGGATCCGGCGCGGCTACGAGCCCGACGAGACCGGCTATGTGCAGCCGGGCCTGGTCAATGTGCAGGTGGCCGAGGCGCTGCTCAGCCTCGGTGAGATCGCCGCCGCCGGGGAGCACGCGGCGGCGGCCGTCGACAACCCCGCCCACGACCGGGGGCGGGTGCACCGGCTCGCCATGCTCTGCACGATCGAACTGCGCCAGGGACAGGCCGACAAGGCGGTGGCGACCGCCGTGCAGATGGCCGAGCAGGCCCGCGGAATGGAGTCCCAGCGGCTGCGCGACAGACTCCGCGCGGTACGCGAGCACCTGGTGAGTTGCGGCTCGGCCGGTACCGCCGAGGCCGCGGAACTCATCGACGGGGCACTGCGCGTACCGCTGTAGGCCCGGTGCAGGCCCTCTGTGGGTACTCCGTCCCTGCTGCGATATTGCCACTTACTCGGCGGAAGGTGGCAGAACCGTGCAGTGGACGAAACAGAACGAACAAACTGTGTACGCAAATCGCTGGTTCAGCGTCAATCTCGCTGATGTCGAGCTGCCGGACGGCCGGCATCTGGACCACTTCCTGATCCGGCTGCGGCCCGTGGCCGCGGCCACGGTCGTCAACGAGGCGGGCGAGGTGCTGCTGCTGTGGCGGCACCGCTTCATCACCGACAGCTGGGGCTGGGAACTGCCCGCGGGTGTCGTCGAGGACGGCGAGGACATCGCCGTGGCGGCCGCCCGGGAACTGGAGGAGGAGACCGGCTGGCGGCCGGGGCCCCTGCACCACCTCATGACCGTGGAGCCGTCCAACGGCCTCTCCGACGCCCGGCACCACATCTACTGGTCCGACCGGGGCGAGTACGTCGGACATCCCGTGGACGACTTCGAGTCGGACCGGCGGGAATGGGTACCGCTCAAACTCGTGCCGGATCTGATCGCCCGTGGGGAGGTCCCGGCCGCCAACATGGCGGCCGCGTTACTGCTGTTGCACCACCTCAGGCCCTAGCGGGCCAGTGCCTGCCAGACCGTCACGACGAGGGCTCCGAGGGCTGTGAGGGCGGCGAGCGAGGGCAGTGGCCAGCGCGCGTGTTCCAGGGAGATCATCCGGGAGTTCAGCTCGTCCACTTCCTTGGCGGTCTCCTTGGCGCGGTGGCTGAGCAGAGCCAGACCTCCCTCGACCCGGGCGTAGGCGACGTCGAGGCGGCGACGTAACTCTGCGAGTTCCTCCTGGACCACGGAATGATCGGAATCGGTGGTCACGTTTTCATTCCTCTCTGTGGCCGAATGTGGTCCTCCACATCCGTTGCATGGGCATGAAGAGTCAACTCGCCTGGTGGGCGCACGGGGAGCGTGTGCGACGGGCATATGCGTGCCCGGCGCGCACACGGGGAGTGAAACAGATGGGCCCGGCACCGAGTTCCGGTGCCGGGCCCGCAGGTGTCGCAGACAGTAATCAGCCGTACGTGTAGAACCCCGACCCGGTCTTCCGGCCCAGCCGGCCCGCCTCGACCATGCGCTGGAGCAGCGGGGGAGCGGCGTACAGGGGCTCCTTGTACTCGGCGTACATGCTGTTCGCGATGGAGACGATGGTGTCCAGGCCGATCAGGTCGGACAGCTTCAGCGGGCCCATCGGGTGGGCGCAGCCCATCTCCATGCCGTTGTCGATGTCCTCGCGGCTGGCGATGCCCGACTCGAACATCCGGATCGCGGAGAGCAGGTAGGGCACGAGCAGCGCGTTGACCACGAAGCCGGAGCGGTCCTGGGCACGGATGGCGTGCTTGCCGAGCACCTTCTCGGCGAAGAGCTGGGCGCGGCTGAGGGTGCCCTCGGAGGTGGTCAGCGCCGGGATCAGCTCGACCAGCTGCTGCACCGGGGCCGGGTTGAAGAAGTGGATGCCGACGACGTGGTCCGGGCGGGAGGTGGCGACCGCCAGCTTCACCAGCGGGATCGAGGAGGTGTTGGAGGCGAGGATCGCGTCCGGGCGGGTCACCACCTGGTCGAGCACCTGGAAGATCTCCGTCTTCACCGGCTCGCTCTCCACCACGGCCTCGATCACCAGGTCGCGGTCGGCGAACTCGCCGAGGTCCGTGGTGAAGCTGAGCCGCGCCTGCGTGGCGTCCCGCTCCTCCTCGGTGATCTTGCCGCGCTGGGCGGCCTTGGCCAGGGAGTTGTACAGCCGAGTGCGGCCGATCTCCAGGGCCTCGCCGGTGGTCTCGGCGACCTTCACGTCCAGTCCGGCGCGGGCGCACACCTCGGCGATGCCCGCACCCATCTGGCCGCAGCCCACGACTCCGACGCGCGCAATGTCTCCCGCTGGGATGCCCGTCACATCGACCCCTTCGCTGATCTACGGCATTCGCAGGACCTCCGGGTTTCGGCGCCTGCTCCGATCGTGCACGTTACCGCCAAGTATCGATGATCGATCGCGCGGGGAGGGGCATCCTGGAGCGCGGAACGATCCGTCACGGAGCGGATCCGGAGCGTATGGGGGTGTACGGATGGGGCACTTGGCACGGCGGGCCTTCACGCTGGCGGCGCTGTCGTCCCTGGTCACGGCGCCCGGCGCGAGGGCCGTACCGCGTGCCGAGCCGGAGCCGGAGCCGGAGGGGCCCGGTCACCGGTCCGGGCCGGGCGCCGAGATGCGGGGGGTGTGGCTCGCCACGGTCGCGGGCCGGGACTGGCCGTCACAGCCCGGCCTGCCGGCCGCCGACCAGCGCGCGGAGCTGATCGTCCATCTCGACAAGGCGGTCCGGGACCGGCTGAACACGGTGTTGTTCCAGGTACGGCCCACCGCCGACGCCCTGTGGCCGTCCCCGTACGAGCCCTGGTCCGAGTACCTCACCGGCACCCAGGGCAAGGACCCGGGCTGGGACCCGCTGGGCACCGCCGTGCGCGAGGCCCACGCCCGGGGCCTGGAGCTGCACGCCTGGTTCAACCCGTACCGGATCGCGAACCACACCGACCCCGGCCGGCTGGCCCCCTCGCACCCGGCCCGCAAGCACCCCGACTGGGTGGTGCCGTACGGCGGCAGGCTCTACTACAACCCCGGCCTGCCCGAGGTCCGCGCCTTCGTCCAGCGGGCCATGCTCGACGCGGTCGCGCGGTACCCGGTCGACGCCGTCCACTTCGACGACTACTTCTACCCCTACCCGGTCGCCGGGCAGACCTTCGACGACGATGACGCCTACGACCGCTACGGCGGCGCCTTCGGCAGCCGGGCCGACTGGCGGCGGGACAACATCAACAGGCTCGTCGAGGAGATGGCCGACGGCATCAGGCGGACCCGGCCCGGCACCCGGTTCGGGATCAGCCCCTTCGGGGTATGGCGCAACGCCTCGACCGACCCGCGCGGCTCGGACACCCAGGCGGGTGCGCAGACCTACGACGACCTGTACGCGGACACCCGGCGCTGGGTCCGCGAGCACTGGATCGACTACGTCGTCCCGCAGATCTACTGGCACATCGGCTTCGCCGCCGCCGACTACGCGAAGCTGGCCGACTGGTGGGCCTCGGTCGCGCAGGGCACCGGGACACACCTGTACATCGGCGAAGCCCTGTACAAGGCGGGGGCCGCCGGGCAGCCGGCAGCCTGGCAGGACCCCGTCGAGCTGTCCCGGCACCTCACGCTCGCCGCGCGGTACCCGCAGGTGCGCGGGCACGTCTTCTTCGCGGCCAAGGACGTGGCGGCCGATCCGATCGGTGCGATGGCACGCGTGGTCGCTGATCACTACGAGCGACCGGCGAAGCCACCGCGGTGAGCCAGTAGTGGGGGTACCCCCCTCTGGGGGAGCGTGCAGGGCGTCGCGACGGGGCGAACGTTGCCTGTTGCGGCACACCGGCCGAAAGCCCAAGTACGTCCAGTACGAGGGCTTCCGGCCCGCACGCCGAGAGCACGCACCGGACGCCGCTCCTTGACGGGCAAACGTTGCCTGCCGCGGCACTAGCGCTGTCGTTCTTCCTTGTGCTTGACCTGGCAGTCGGGTCCGGGGGACAGGATCGCCTGGTGTCCGTCCTGGAACTGGACGCGGTAGGGCGGGTTGCCCTCGGGACCGAGTACTTCGACCACTTCTGATTCCTGGTCGTGCTGACCGACCACCCTGCCGTGCTGAATCAGGTGGTCGCCCTTGGATGCGCGCATCTCGCAGGCCCTCCTCACGATCACGACCGCTGTGTGACGGCGATGCACACGAGGACGGCGACGGCAGTCAGGGGAGCGGCCGCCGTGAGGTGCTCGCCCAGCAGCAGCGCCGACCACACCAGTGTGAGCAGCGGCTGAGCCAACTGCAACTGGCTGGCCCGAGGGATGCCGATGGCCGCCATCCCTCGGTACCAGACGACCAGGCCGAGGAACTGCGAGCCCAGCGCCACCCACAGCAGACCGGCGATCCCGTGCCAGGTGAGCTGGACGGGCTCGGAGGACAGCGCCACCGCGGCGGCCGGGACGGTCAGCGGCGTGCACAGCACCAGCGCCCAGCCGATGACCTGCCAGCCCGGCATCACCCGGGCCAGCCGGCCGCCCTCGGTGTATCCGGCGGCGCACACCAGAAGGGCCGCGAAGAGGTAGCCGTCGGCGGCCGTCAGTGCGCCGCCGCTCTGGGTGAGGGTGAAGGCGACCACGGCCGCGGCCCCGGCGAGCGCGGCCAGCCAGAACCGGCGCGTGGGGCGGCTGCCCATGCGCACGGCCGACAGCACCGCGGTGGTCAGCGGCAGGAGCCCCACCACGACGGCGGCGTGCGCGGTGGTGGAGGTCTGCAGGGCGAGCGTGGTCAGCATCGGGAAGCCCAGCACCACGCCGGCCGCCACGACCGCGAGCCCCGGCAGATGCCGTCGCTCCGGCAGCGGGACCTTCAGAGCGAGCAGACAGCCGCCCGCGACCAGCGCCGCGAGGACGCAGCGCGCGGCCACCAGCGACCACGGTCCGAACCCCTCCAGTCCCCAGGCGGTGGCCGGGAACGTCAGGGAGAAGGAGGCGACGCCGAGGAAGGCGAGGGCCGTACCGAGGTCACGCCGCTCGCGCGGGACGGTGACCGCTATCGAGCTCGGGGCAGTAGCGCTACTCTGTGTCGTCATGTACGAGCGTAGCAGTGTGAGTGAACTGGCGGAACGGCTCCGACGGGATCTGGACCGCTACTCTCCCGGTGGAAAGCTCCCGTCGAGCCGCGCTTTGGTCGAGCGGTTCCGGGTGAGCCCGGTGACCGTCTCGCGGGCGCTGGCCCAGCTGGCCGCCGAGGGGCTGGTGGTCACCCGGCCCGGCGCCGGTGCCTTCCGCGCCCGGCCGCGGGCCACGGAGCCGCCGGCCGGGGACACCTCCTGGCAGGAGGTCGCACTGAGCGCCGACGGCGCCGCCGAGCTCGTACCGCGCACGGTGGACGCCTCCGGAGTCACGGTCTCGCTGGCCACCCCGCCGCCCGGGGTGCTGGAGTTCAGCGGCGGCTATCTGCATCCCTCCCTCCAGCCCGAGCGGGCCATGGCGGCCGCCCTGGCCCGGGCCGGACGGCGGCCCGGCGCCTGGGGCAGGCCGCCGCTGGAGGGGCTGCCCGAGCTGCGCGAGTGGTTCGCGCGGGGGATCGGCGGTGCCGTCACGGCGGCCGAGGTGCTGATCGCGGCCGGCGGGCAGTCCGCCCTGGCCACCGCCCTGCGCGCGCTCGCCCCGCCCGGCGCCCCCGTGCTCGTGGAGTCACCGACCTACCCCGGCATGCTGGCCCTCGCCCGCGCGGCCGGGCTGCGCCCGGTGCCGGTGCCCGTGGACCCCGACGGCGTACGGCCCGGCCTGCTCGCCGACGCCTTCCGGGCCAGCGGCGCCCGGGTGTTCGTCTGCCAGCCCCTGTTCCAGAACCCGACCGGCGCCGTCCTCGCCCCGGACCGGCGGGCCGAGGTGCTGCGCATCGCCCGCGAGGCCGGCGCGTTCGTCGTCGAGGACGACTTCGTCCGGCGCCTCGTGCACGCCGACTCCGGCCCCCTGCCCCGCCCGCTGGCCGCCGACGACCCCGACGGCGTCGTCGTGCACGTGGGCTCGCTGACCAAGGCGACCTCGCCCAGCTTCCGGGTGAGCGCCCTGGCCGCGCACGGGCCGGTGCTGGAACGGCTGCGCGCCATCCAGGTCGTGGACAGCTTCTTCGTGCCCCGGCCGCTGCAGGAGGCGGCCCTGGAACTGGTCGGCTCCCCGGCCTGGCCCCGCCATCTGCGGGCGCTCTCGGCCGAGTTGAAGGAGCGGCGCGACGCCATGACGGCCGGGCTCGCCCGGCACCTGCCCGAACTCGCCCTGCCCCACGTCCCGTCCGGCGGCTACCACCTCTGGGTGCGCCTGCCCGACGGCACCGACGACGCGGCCCTCACCGCCGCCGCCCTGCGCGCGGGCGTCGCCATCACCCCCGGCCGTCCCTACTTCAGCGCCGAACCTCCCGCGGCCCACCTGCGGTTGAGCTTCGCGGCGGTCGCCGGGACCGGGGAGATCGCGGAGGGCGTACGGCGGCTGCGGGCGGCGTGCGAGGAGGTGTTCTAGGGAAGGGTCACCAGGCCGCAGGTGATCTCCAGCTCCTCGAACAGCTCCGGGGTCAGCCGCACCCCGGTGATCCGCTCGGCGAGCGCGAAGGCGGCCTCGGTGTGCCCGGCGAAGTCCCGCTCCTCGTCGGAACGCAGGTTGAAGCCGGCCTCCCGCATCTCGGTGAGGCAGGCGTCAGGGTCGCTGCCATGGCGCTGAGCGGGGAACAGCGGCTCGAAGCCGAGACGTATCACGCCGTCCTGCGACCAGGAGAAACCGTCCACCGCGTTGACGTTCCGGAAGTGGGAGACCACCGTACGGCCCCGGCAGACGGGATCCATCAGTTCCGAGCGGTTGCCGACGTACCCGTTGTACTCGACCATCAGCGTCCAGTCGCCGACGGCCGCGACGCCGACGAGCAGTTTCTCGTCCTCGTACTCGTCCCAGGCGTCGTACGACGGCTCGGCCAGCTCCGCCACCCCGGTCACCCGCCCTCGGGTTCCGCCCGAAGCTCCCGCAGCAGCTGATCGGGCGTGATGTTCTCCACCAGTGTGAGGCAGTAGGCCTCCAGGAGGCCTTGGTACCGCTCCTTGAGCCAGCCGTAGTCGGCGGCGGTCGTGATCCCGTTCATGGGGAAAAAGGATGCCAGGTGGCACGGACACTTCTGCGATCATCGGCCGATGAGCGATACGCCCGAACTCCCCGACGGCTACGAGTTCTCCGCCGACACCGCCCGCGTCGACGTCGACCGCGTCCACACCTGGCTGTCGACCGACGCCTACTGGGCGATCGGCCGGCCGCGCGAGAAGCATGAGCGGGCGATGGCGTCCTCGCTGAACTTCGGGGTGTACGAGCGGGCCTCGGGGGCGCAGGTGGCGTACGCGCGCGTGGTCACCGACGAGGCGCTGTTCGCGTGGCTCGCCGATGTGTACGTCGACCCGTCGGTGCGCGGCAAGGGCGTCGGCACGGCGTTCGTCGGCCGCATCCGCGACCACCTGAAGCCGTACGGCCTGCGCCGCATCCTGCTCGCCACGCACGACGCGCACGGGGTGTACGAGAAGGCCGGCTTCCAGCCGCTGGAGCGTCCCGAGCAGTGGATGATCCACCTCTTCCCGTGAAGAACTTTCGGGTGAGCGCCCACATATCCGCCGTAACTCGCAGGTAACACCCCTTGACCTGTGCTCTCCCTCGGCTCACCATCACCGCATGCCACTGAGGGTGACGTTCGTCGCCGCCGCGCGCAGCACCCCGCTGCTCGCGGAGCGGTTCGAGGACGACCGGCCGCTGGACCAGGGCGGCTGGGACGCGGTGCAGCGTGCGGCCGGTGAGCTGCTGCCGCTGGCCGCCGCCGAGCTGCGCTACTGCTCGCCGACCCCGCGCAGCCGGGCCACCGGCGACGCCCTGGGGTACGCCCCGCTGGTCCAGCTCGCCCTGCGTGACTGCGACATGGGCCGCTGGCGCGGGCTGACCCTGGGCGAGGCGATGGCCCGTGAGCCGGACGCGGTGGACGCCTGGCTCGCCGATCCGTGCGGCACTCCGCACGGTGGCGAGTCCCTGCTGGCCTTCATCTCCCGGGTGGGCGGCTGGCTGGACACCCGGCCGGTCGGGGACGGCGGCCGGATCGTCGCCGTCGCCGAGCCCGCCGTGGTCCGCGCGGCTCTGGTCTACGCGCTGAAGGCGCCGCCGGCGAGCTACTGGAACATCGACGTGCGCCCGCTGTCCACGACCACCGTCACCGGCCGCGCGGGCCGCTGGAACCTCCGCTTCGACGGCGTCCCCGCTCAGCCCTCGCGCACATAGTCGGTGGTCAGCAGCAGATCCTTCGCCGGGCCGCCGACCCCCCACACGGTGCGCCAGTGGTCGGCGTCCCGCACGGTGAACACGCCGCGGTAGAAGTCGGCCGCGCACGGATGGCCGGCGACGTACCACCCCGTGCTCAGGTCCAGCTCGTGGAAGGGCCGCCCGTCGGCGAACCGCACGTCCGCCGTGCCCGGCACGGCCCCGGGCAGGAATCGCAGCGTTCGTGTCGCGGGCCGGGTCACGCCCTGCCAGGTGAAGTCCCCGGACTCCTCGTGCAGCAGGCCGCCGTCGTCCAGCGCGCTGAAGACGGTCACTCCCGTGAAGTGCCCTTCGTCGCCGCTCGCCCGATCCCGCACGCTCCGCTCGACGCGCCAGCGCCCGGCCAGGTACGCCAGCACATCGGCGACGGGCCAGTACCGCGGCTGCACATCCATGGGTCGAGCTTACGGGTCACCGCGTTCGCCCCATTGACGTGCTCACATCCCTCCTCTTACCGTGCGTTCGGAGTGCTGACCAATGTCTGATATTTCGAACAATCTGTTGTCCGGACACCTCAGAGCCGCGGAGTATCCATGTCACGCACCGCCCGCTGGAGACTCGGTCTGGGAGCGAGCGCCGTTCTGCTCGCCGCGACCGGTCTTCCCGCCGTCCCCGCCCATGCCGACGCGAGCGTCACCGACTACTCGATCAGCGTCGACCCCAAGGCGAAGGGGCCCGCGATCGGCAAGACCATGTACGGCGTCTTCTTCGAGGACATCAACCGGGCCGCCGACGGCGGTCTGTACGCCGAACTGGTCCAGAACCGGTCCTTCGAGTACTCCGCCGACGACAACACGTCGTACACCCCGCTGACCGCCTGGACGGTCTCGGGCACCGCGCAGGTCGTGAACGACTCCGGCCGCCTCAACGACCGCAACCGCAACTACCTCTCCCTGGGCGCCGGTTCGTCGGTCACCAACTCCGGCTACAACACCGGTGTCGCGGTCCAGGACGGCAAGACGTACGACTTCTCGGTGTGGGCCCGTGCTGACGCCGGCACCACACTCACCGTCAGCCTCCAGGACGCGGGAGGCGCCCTCGCGGCCGCCCGGCAGATCCAGGTGAAGAAGAGCGGCTGGGCCCGGTACAAGGCGACCTTCACCGCGTCCCGCACCAGCAACGACGGCCGCCTCGCCGTGGCCTCCAGTGCGGCGGCCGCCCTCGACATGGTGTCGTTGTTCCCCCGCGACACCTACAAGCACGAGCCCAACGGCCTGCGCAAGGACCTCGCCGAGAAGGTCGCCGCCCTGCACCCCGGCTTCGTCCGCTTCCCCGGCGGCTGCCTGGTCAACACCGGCTCCATGCAGGACTACAGCGAGGCCTCCGGCTGGCAGCGCAAGCGCGCCTACCAGTGGAAGGACACCATCGGCCCGGTCGAGACCCGCGCCACCAACGCCAACTTCTGGGGCTACAACCAGAGTTACGGCCTCGGCTACTACGAGTACTTCCGCTTCGCCGAGGACATCGGCGCCATGCCGCTGCCCGTCGTACCGGCCCTGGTGACCGGCTGCGGCCAGAACAAGGCCACGAACGACGACGCCCTGCTCAAGCGGCACATCCAGGACACCCTCGATCTGATCGAGTTCGCCAACGGTCCGGCGACCTCGACATGGGGCAAGGTGCGTGCCCGGATGGGCCACCCCAAGCCCTTCCACCTCACCCACATCGAGGTCGGCAACGAAGAGCCCCTGCCGACCGAGTTCTTCGCCCACTTCCAGCAGTTCCGCGCGGCCATCCAGGCGAAGTACCCGTACATGACCGTGATCTCCAACAACGGCCCCGACGCCGGCGGCACGATCTTCGACACCGCCTGGAAGCTCAACCGGGACGCCAAGGTCGACATGGCCGACGAGCACTACTACAAGAGCCCGCAGTGGTTCCTGCAGAACAACGACCGCTACGACTCCTACGACCGCAGCGGTCCGAAGGTCTTCCTCGGCGAGTACGCCTCCCAGGGCAACGCCTTCAAGAACGGCCTCGCCGAGGCGGCGTACATGACCGGCCTGGAGCGCAACGCCGACGTCGTCAAACTCGCCTCCTACGCCCCGCTGTTCGCCAACGAGGACTATGTGCAGTGGCGCCCGGACCTGGTGTGGTTCAACAACCACGCCTCCTGGGGCTCGGCCAACTACGAGGTCCAGAAGCTGTTCATGAACAACGCCGGTGACCGGGTGGTGCCGAGCACGGCCACCACCACGCCGAACGTGAGCGGCCCCATCACCGGCGCGGTCGGCCTGTCCACCTGGAACACCAGCGCCGCCTACGACGACGTGAGGGTCACCGCCGCCGACGGCTCGACGCTGCTCAGCGACGACTTCTCCGGCGACGCCTCGAAGTGGACCCACACCGGCACCGGCAGCTGGAGCATCCAGGACGGGCAGTACGTCCAGACCGACACCGCCGCCCAGAACACCATGGTCTCCGCCGGCGACCCGGCCTGGCACGACTACGACCTGCATGTGAAGGCCACCAAGAAGGCCGGCCAGGAGGGCTTCCTCGTCGCCTTCGGCGTCAAGGACACCGGCACCTACTACTGGTGGAACATCGGCGGCTGGAACAACACCCAGACCGCGGTCGAGCAGGCCGTGGACGGCGGCAAGTCCACGCTGTTCTCCAAGCCGGGCTCGGTCGAGACCGGCCGCGCCTACGACGTCGACATCAAGGTGCGCGGCCGCCAGGTCACTCTCCTGCTCGACGGGCAGCAGTGGGGCAGCTTCACCGACGACAAGCCGGCCGAGCCGTTCCGCCAGGTCGTGACGCGGGACGCGAAGACCGGTGAGCTGATCGTCAAGGTGGTCAACGACCAGTCCTCGGCGGCCCGTACGGCGATCGACCTCGGCGGTCTGAAGGTCGCCTCCAAGGCGAAGGTGACCACGCTGGCCGCCGCACCGGACGCGGTGAACAGCGAGACGGCCACGGCGGTCGCCCCGGTCACGTCCGTCGTCACGGGCGTCACCAACAGGTTCAGCTACACCTTCCCGGCGAACTCGGTCACCTTCCTGAGGATCAAGCAGAGGTGATCAAGCAGGGGTGATCAAGCAGGCGTAGCCGGCGTCTCCTGGGTGGGCTGCTGTCCGAGGGGCAGCAGCCCACGCTCGGCGAAGACCTTCTTCGCGGCGAAGGTGGCGTTCAGCGCCTTCGGTATGCCGCAGTACACGGCGGAGTGCAGCAGCGCCTCCGTGATCTGCTCCGCCGTGAGGCCCACGTTCAGGGCCGCGTTCACATGCACGTCCAGCTGGGCCTCGCAGCCGCCGAGCGCGGTGAGCATGCCCAGGGTGACCAGCTGCCGGTCGCGCGGGGCGAGTCCGGGCCGGTCGTAGATCTCCCCGAAGGCCCAGGTGACGATCTGGTGGCCCAGCTCGGGGCTGATGTCCGCGAGCGAGTCGACGACCCGCTGCCCGGCCTCACCGTCGACCTTCCGCAGGACCTCCAAGCCGTGGGCGAAGCGCTCTTCACGGGTGGTGCTCTGTCCGTTGCTCATGACCGCAACCGTAGGAGTTGGAGCACACTCCAATGCAAGTGTGATCAGACCTTGAAGTACCGCTGAGCCGCCCGCACACCCTCCACCAGGGCGTCCACCTCGGCCAGGGTGTTGTAGACGTAGAAGCTCGCCCGGGTCGTCGCCGGGATGCCGTAGCGCCGCACGATCGGGCGGGCACAGTGGTGGCCGACGCGGACGGCCACGCCCCGGTCGTCCAGCACCTGGCCGACGTCGTGCGGGTGGATGCCGTCGACCGTGAAGGAGACGGCCGAGCCCCGGTCGGCGAGGCCGGACGGGCCGACGATCCGGACGCCCGGGACCTCGGCGAGCAGGGCCAGGGCGCGGGCGGTGAGCGTGTCCTCGTACGCCGCCACCTCCGCCATGCCCAGGCGCTCCAGGTACTCCACCGCCGCCGCCAGACCCACCGCCTGGGAGGTCACCGGCACGCCCGCCTCGAAGCGCTGGGGCGGCGGCAGGAAGGTGCTGCGGTCCATCTCCACGATCTCGATCATCGAGCCGCCGGTGAGGAACGGCGGCAGATCCGCGAGCAGCTCCGCCCGGCCCCACAGCACACCGACGCCGTTCGGGCCGAGCATCTTGTGCCCGGAGAAGGCGAGGAAGTCCGCGCCCAGGTCCGTGACGTCGACAGGGCGGTGCGGCACCGACTGGGCGCCGTCCACGACCACCAGAGTGCCGAACGCATGGGCGCGGTCGGCCAGTTCGCGCACCGGGTTGAGCGTGCCGAGGACATTGGACTGGTGGGTGAGGGCGAGCACCTTGGTGCGCTCGTCCAGCAGTTCGTCGGCCCGGGACAGATCGAGCCGGCCCTCGTCGGTGAGGCCGAACCAGTCCAGCCGCGCCCCGGTCCGCTCGGCCAGCTGCTGCCAGGGGACGAGGTTCGCGTGGTGCTCCATCTCCGTCACCACGATCCGGTCGCCCGGACCGAGCCGGCCGGCGTTGCCCAGCGCGTAGGCGACGAGGTTGATGCCCTCGGTGGTGTTCCGGGTGAAGACCACCTCGTCGGCGGCGGCCCCGATGAACCGGGCGACCGTGGCCCGCGCCTGCTCGTAGCCTTCCGTGGCCTCGCCCGCGAGCTGGTGCGCCCCGCGGTGCACGGCCGCGTTGCGGGTCAGGTAGAAATCCCGCTCGGCGTCCAGGACCTGGAGGGGTTTCTGCGTGGTGGCACCGGAGTCCAGGTAGACGAGCGGCACGCCACCGTCCAGGGTCCGCTCCAGGATCGGGAAGTCCTTGCGCAGCGCGTCCACGTCGAAGGCCACGGCGGTCCACCTCTCATGTCTCACGGTTTTTTCAGAAGTTCTCCGTGAGGCACGCTAAGCCCTCCTCATGGAGAATCGCAAGGATTACCATGAGAACCGTGGATCATGAGGCCCCCGTCTACCTGCACCAGCTCCCGGTCCCCGGCGAGGACCGCTACGTCGCGCTGGCGCTCGTCAACACCCGGTTCACCGTCAGCCACGGCCGAGTCGACCTGCTCGACGACACCGAGGCCGCCCATCTGTGGCTCGTCCGGCACGAGCTGCTGCCCGACCGGGTCGATCTCAACGGCAGGCAGTCCGGCCGGCTGCGCAGTCTCCGCGAGGCGCTGCGCGGCCTGTTCGAGGCCCGCGCCGCCGGAACACCTCCCGCCGCCGACGCCCTCGACACCCTGAACACCGCCCTCGCGGCCGCCCCCGCCACCCCCCGGCTCGCCTGGACCGCCGACGGCCCCCGCCGCGCCGACGTCCCCGACACCGGCAATCCGGCCGCCGCCGCGCTCTCCCAGCTCGCCGAGGACGCCACCGACCTGCTCACCGGCGCCGACGCCGGCCAGCTCACCGAGTGCGCCGCCCAGGGCTGCGCCCGCTGGTTCCTGCGCTCCCACGGCGCCCGCCGCTGGTGCACCACCCAGTGCGGCAACCGGGTCCGGGCGGCCCGGGCCTACGCCGCCCGAAAGGGCTATTCACCCTGATCTCACCCGGCCGAAATCCGCCGTTTCCCCAAGGCCTCCAGAATTCACTGGATCTTCGCCATGTCCGATCCGGTGACACTTTTTCCGGCGAGGGCACAACCATTCATAAAGCCGCCCTGTCTAAGTCGGCGAAATTTCCGAGATCTCGAAGAATTCGCTGAGGACTTCCGCTCGATGGACCGCACCGCCTCGCCCGACGGGTGCCGTAAGCCCGCACGTGCCGCCGCCCTGCTCGCCGCGGCCGTCGCGGCCACGGTGTACTGCGCCGCCGGCATCCTCGCCCGCAGCTTCCCCTTCGGCCCCCGCACCCGCACCGTCAACGACCTGGGCAACCAGTACGTGCCCTACCACGCCCACCTCTGGGACCTGCTGCACGGCCACACCGACGGCGGCCTCCTCGTCAACTGGCAGTCCGGGTACGGCGCCAGCTTCCTGCCCGACCTCGGCATGTATGTCGGCAGCCCGTTCGCGCTCCTCGTCGCCCTCTTCCCCCGGGACGAGATCGACCTCGCGGTCTACGTCATCACGGTCCTGAAGATCGCCTGCGCCGCGGCCGCCATGGCCTGGCTCCTGCTGACGCTGCGCCCCGGCCGCTGGTGGGCGGCGGGTCTGCTCGGGGCGTCGTACGCGCTGTGCGGCTGGACCCTGGCGGACGCCGACTACAACCTGATGTGGCTCGACGGCCTGATCGCCCTGCCGCTGCTGTGCCTGGTCGGCGAGTGGACCCTCGGGCGGCGCCGCCGTGCGGCCGGTGTGCTCCTCGTCGCCCTCGCCTGGATCGCCAACTTCTACACCGCCTACATGGCCACCCTCGGCGCCGGCCTGTTCCTGCTGCTGCGCCTGCTGCTCGCCCGCCCCTCCCGCCGCGAGGCCCTCGCCACGGCCGGCCGTGCCGTTCTCACCGCCGTCCTCGGCATGGGCCTGGCCGCCCCGCTCGCCATCGTCATCTACCTGGGCACCAAGCACGCCTCTCCCGGCCACTTCCGGCAGTTCACGCGGGCGCCGGCCGACGATCTGCTCGCCCGGCTGCTGCCGACGACGTACGGCTTCGGCACCCCGGGCCTCTACGTCGGCATCACCGCCCTCGTCCTCGCCCTCGCGCTGCCTTTCCACCGCGCGGTCCCCGGCCGGGTCCGCGCGGGCTGGACGGCCCTGGTGCTCGCGGTCACCCTGTCGCTCCAGTGGGCCCCCACCAGCCTGGCCTGGCACGCCTTCGCCGTCCCGCAGGGCAGCTCCTACCGGCAGACCTTCGTGCTGTGCGGGCTGCTGGTCATCGCCGCCTGGCACGCCCTGGCGTACGGCCCGCCCGACTGGCGCGCCCTCGGCGCCGCGACCGCGCTGCTCGCGGCGATCACCGCCGTCGCCAGCCGCAGCACGCTGGTCCGCCCGGCGACCTGGCCGGTGCTGCTGCTCGCCGTCGCAGGCACCCTGGGCGGACTCGCCCTCCTGTACCGCGCCGGGCCGCGCACCCGGCTCGCCGGCCTGGCCGTCGTCATCCTGCTGGGCACGCAGGCGGGGGAGGCGGCCGTCACCTCCGCGGACACCACGAAGCTGCGGCTGGAACTGCTGGACGACTACGCGCCCTGGGGGCAGCGGCAGGACCGGCAGGCGGCGGCGATCGCCGGTGCCGACGGCTGGCCCCGGTACCGCACCGACCCCGGCCGCGAGCAGACCGTCGCCAACGATCCGCTGCTCGTGGGCGGTCAGGGTGCCCAGTACTACAGCAGCTTCACCTCGGACGTCCTCTACCGCACCCTCACCGCGCTCGGCGGCGGCTGGACCTCGGGCGGGCGCAGTCTGCAGAGCCTGGACAACGCCGTCACCGACGTCGTGTTCTCCGTCGGCGCCCGGGTCCACAACCCGCCGGACCCGTACCGGACCCACCGGCCGGCGGACGACGGCCCGTCGACCGTCACCCGGCGGGCCGTGCCGCCCCTGGTGACCGTACGGCCCGCGGCCGACCCGGCGCCCTTCGGGCCGTCGCCGTACCGCAACCAGGAACTGCTGCTCGGCACCCGCGTCTACACCGTGCCCCGCGTCACCGTGTACGACGACACCGGCAGGCCGGTCGCGGACGGCCAGGTCGGCACCGGAAGCGCCCGGACCCGGGCGACGGTCACGGCCCGCTGCCCGGCCGGGACCCAGGTGCACCTCTGGGTGCCCTACTTCTCGGGCACGGCGCGGTTCTCCGGGGCCGCGGCCCGGTTCGATTCGTCGTACCCGCGCAACCGCGCCCCCATGGCACCGCTCGGCCGCACCCCCGCCTCCGGACAGGTCCGCATCCAGCTGACCCCGAACCGCCCCAGCAGCATCTCCACCGGTGCCGTCGGCTGCCTGGACACCGCCCGGCTGAGTACGGCCGCCGCCCGGCTGACGGCCACGGGAGCCACCGAGGTGACCGTCTCCGACGGCACGGTCCGAGCCGTGCTCCCCGCCCACAGCAAGGGGATCGCGGTGCTCGCCGCGCCCCGGATCGCCGGCTGGCGGTGCGCCACGGGCGACGGCCCGGCCCGGCCCGCGCTGAACCACCACGGGCTCGTCGCCGTCCCCCTGGACGGTACGTCGACCAGCCTCACCTGCACCTTCCACCCACCTGGCCTGCGGCTGGGCACGGCTGTCGGGGCGGTCTCACTGGTTACCCTCGTCCTGCTCACCGTCATTCCCGGCGTTCGCCGCCGGCGCACACCTCGCCCGGATTTCCTGGTGACGGCGACCGAAGGGGAACGTACGAAAGACCTCATTCCTTGAAATTCCTTGAAATTCTTTGAAGTCATTTCCGCGCGGCGCGACCGGGTCGCTATTCCCTGAAGCGCCCGACCGATTTCCTGATCGCCGGCCGCCCGCGTGCGGGACCTGGCACCGGCGGCGGGCCCAGGGCCGCGTCCGCCGGTGTGCGGGCAGCCACCGCGGACGGGGCGGGCGTTGCATAAAACTGCGGCGATACGTATAGTCATGCCATCAAGAGGAGGATGACATGGCGGTACGTGCGGCGGTGGCCGGAGCGAGCGGATACGCGGGCGGCGAAGTCCTGCGCCTGCTCCTCGCACACCCCGAGGTCGAGATCGGTGCGCTGACCGGGAACTCGAACGCCGGCCAGCGGCTCGGCGCGCTCCAGCCGCATCTGCTGCCGCTGGCCGACCGGGTGCTGGACGAGACCACGCCCGAGGCGCTCGCCGGGCACGACGTGGTCTTCCTGGCGCTGCCGCACGGGCAGTCCGCCGCCGTCGCCGAGCAGCTCGGCCCCGACGTTCTCGTGATCGACATGGGTGCCGACTTCCGGCTGAGGAACCCGGCCGACTGGGAGCGGTTCTACGGCTCCGCGCACGCCGGCACCTGGCCCTACGGCCTGCCCGAACTGCCGGGTGCCCGCGCCGCGCTGGAGGGGTCCAAGCGCATCGCGGTGCCCGGTTGCTACCCCACCGCCGTCTCCCTCGCCCTGTACCCGGCCTACGCGGCCGGACTCGCCGAGCCCGAGGCGGTGATCGTCGCCGCGTCCGGCACCTCCGGCGCGGGCAAGGCGCCCAAGCCGCACCTGCTCGGCAGCGAGGTCATGGGCTCCATGTCGCCCTACGGCGTCGGCGGCGGCCACCGGCACACCCCCGAGATGATCCAGAACCTCAGCGGGGTGGCCGCCGAAACCGTGCGGGTCTCCTTCACGCCGACGCTGGCCCCGATGCCCCGCGGCATCCTCGCCACGTGCAGCGCCTCGGCCAGGCCCGGCGTCACGGCGGAGTCCCTGCGGGCCGCGTACGAGAAGGCCTACGCCGACGAGCCGTTCGTCCACCTGCTCCCCGAGGGCCAGTGGCCCGCGACGGCGTCCGTCTACGGTTCCAACGCCGTTCAGGTGCAGGTCGCGTACGACGCGGAGGTGGACCGCATCATCGCGATCAGCGCCATCGACAACCTCACCAAGGGCACCGCGGGCGGTGCCGTCCAGAGCATGAACATCGCCCTGGGTCTCGACGAGTCCACGGGGCTGACGACGATCGGAGTTGCGCCGTGAGCGTGACGGCAGCGAAGGGATTCACGGCGGCCGGTGTCGCCGCCGGGATCAAGGAGAACGGCAACCCGGACCTGGCCCTCGTGGTCAACGAGGGGCCCCGCCGTGCCGCCGCGGGCGTCTTCACCTCCAACCGCGTGAAGGCCGCGCCGGTGCAGTGGTCCGAGCAGGTGCTCAAGAGCGGCCAGGTCTCCGCGGTCGTCCTCAACTCCGGCGGCGCCAACGCCTGTACGGGCCCCAAGGGCTTCCAGGACACCCACGCCACCGCCGAGAAGGTGGCCGAGGCGCTCGGCCGGGGCGCCATCGAGGTCGCCGTCTGCTCCACCGGACTCATCGGTGTCCTGCTCCCCATGGACAAGCTGCTCCCCGGCGTCGAGACGGCCGCGGCCCAGCTCTCCGAGCACGGCGGTGAGAAGGCCGCCATCGCCATCAAGACCACCGACACCGTCCACAAGACCTCGGTCGTCACCAAGGACGGCTGGACCGTCGGCGGCATGGCCAAGGGCGCCGGCATGCTCGCGCCCGGCCTCGCCACCATGCTGGTCGTCCTCACCACCGACGCCGACCTCGACAGCGCGACCCTGGACCGGGCCCTGCGCTCCGCCACCAAGGTCACCTTCGACCGGGTCGACTCCGACGGCTGCATGTCCACCAACGACACCGTCCTGCTGCTCGCCTCCGGCTCCTCCGGCATCACCCCCGGGTACGAGGAGTTCGCCGCCGCCGTGGAGACGGTGTGCGCGGACCTCGGCCGGCAGCTCATCGGCGACGCCGAAGGTGCCAGCAAGGACATCAAGGTCGAGGTGATCAACGCGGCCAGCGAGGCGGACGCCGTCGAGGTGGGCCGCTCCATCGCCCGCAACAACCTCCTCAAGTGCGCGATCCACGGCGAGGACCCCAACTGGGGCCGGGTCCTCTCCGCGATCGGCACCACGAGCGCCGCCTTCGAGCCGGACCAGCTCAATGTCGCCATCAACGGCGTCTGGGTGTGCAAGAACGGCTCCGTCGGCGAGGACCGCGAGAAGGTCGACATGCGCTACCGCGAGGTGCACATCGTCGCCGACCTCGCCGCGGGCGCCGAGACCGCGACGATCTGGACCAACGACCTGACCGCCGACTACGTCCACGAGAACAGCGCCTACTCCTCATGAGCACCACGCGTAAACACACCGCGCTCCCCAAGGCCCAGATCCTCATCGAGGCGCTGCCCTGGCTGGTCAAGCACAACGGCAAGACGGTCGTCATCAAGTTCGGCGGAAACGCCATGATCGACGAGGACCTGAAGGCCGCGTTCGCGCAGGACGTCGTGTTCCTGCACCACGCCGGGCTCAAGCCGGTCGTCGTGCACGGCGGCGGCCCGCAGATCAGCGCCGCCCTCGACCGGCACGGCATCGTCAGCGAGTTCAAGGCGGGCCTGCGCGTCACCACCGAGGACGCCATGGACGTCGTACGGATGGTGCTCGCCGGCCAGGTGCAGCGCGAACTGGTCGGCCTGCTCAACCAGCACGGCCCGCTCGCCGTCGGCCTGACCGGCGAGGACGCCCACACCATCACCGCCACCAAGCACACCCCGGAGATCGACGGCGAACGGGTCGACATCGGCCGGGTCGGCGAGATCACCGACATCGACACCGGCGCGATCGAGGCGCTCCTGGCGGACGGCCGTATCCCGGTCGTGTCCTCGATCGCCCGCTCGCAGGACGACGGACATGTCTACAACGTCAATGCTGATACGGCGGCTGCGGCACTCGCTGCTGCTCTGGGCGCCGAGACCCTCATGGTCCTCACCGACGTCGAGGGACTCTACGAGGACTGGCCGAACTCCGACGAGGTGATCAGCCGCCTCACCGCTTCCCAACTGGAGAAGCTGCTGCCGGAGTTGAGCTCCGGCATGGTGCCGAAGATGGAGGGCTGCCTGCACGCCGTACGCAACGGTGTCACGACCGCCCGCGTCATCGACGGCCGGGTCCAGCACTCGATCCTGCTGGAGATCTTCACCGACGAGGGCATCGGCACGATGGTCGTGCCCGACGGAGCCGAGGGGGAACAGTCATGACGGGCAACACGGGCAACGGCGAGCTGACGGCGCGCTGGCAGGGCGCCCTCATGAACAACTACGGCACCCCGCGGCTGCCCCTCGTGCGCGGCGAGGGCCTGAAGGTCTGGGACGCCGAGGGCCGGGAGTACCTCGACTTCGTCGGCGGCATCGCCACCAACGCCCTCGGTCACGCCCACCCGGCGATCGTGGCGGCGGTGAGCCGGCAGATCGCCTCGCTCGGCCACATCTCCAACTTCTTCATGGCCGAACCCACGGTGGCGCTCGCCGAGCGGCTGCTGACGCTCTTCGGCCGCGAGGGCAGGGTCTTCTTCTGCAACTCCGGCGCCGAGGCCAACGAGGCCGCGTTCAAGATCGGCCGGCTGACCGGGCGGACCCACATGGTCGCCACGACCGGCGGCTTCCACGGCCGCACGATGGGCGCCCTCGCGCTCACCGGCCAGCCCGGCAAGCAGGACCCGTTCCGCCCGCTGCCGGATGACGTCACCCACGTTCCGTACGGGGACGCGCAGGCGCTCGCGGCCGCGGTCACCGAGGAGACGGCTCTGGTGATCATCGAGCCGATCCAGGGCGAGAACGGGGTGGTCGTACCCCCGGCCGGCTATCTGAAGGCCGCGCGCGCGATCACGGCCGCGACCGGTGCCCTGCTGGTCCTCGACGAGGTGCAGACCGGCATCGGGCGCACCGGCACCTGGTTCGAGTACCAGGCCCACGAGGGCGTGCTGCCCGACGTCGTCACCCTGGCCAAGCAGCTCGGCGGCGGACTGCCGCTCGGCGCCACGGTGGCCTTCGGCCGGGCCGCCGAACTCCTCCACCCCGGGCACCACGGCACGACCTTCGGTGGCAACCCCGTCGCCTGCGCCGCCGGGCTCGCCGTTCTCGACACCATCGCCGACCAGGGCCTGCTGGAGAACGTCAAGCGGCAGAGCGCCGCCCTGCGCGAGGGAATCGAGGCGCTGGGCCACCCGTTGATCGATTATGTTCGGGGTGCCGGTCTGCTGCTGGGTATCGTGCTCACCGGGCCGCGCGCACCGCAGGTGCAGCAGGCGGCCCAGGAGGCCGGGTTCCTGGTGAACGCGCCCGCCCCCGACGTCGTACGGCTCATGCCGCCGCTGAATCTCCGCGACGACGAGGTGGGTGCGCTGCTCCAGGCGCTGCCCGGCATCCTCGACGCAGCGAACCCGATCGACGGGGACGGACGATCCGGAGAATGAGACGACGATGAGCGAGGCGCAGGACCACGAGCAGGCGGCGGGTGCCGGGCCCGCCGTACCGCAGACCCGCACCGCACGGCACCGCCGGATCGTGGACATCCTCAACCGGCAGCCGGTGCGGTCGCAGAGCCAGCTGGCCAAGCTGCTCGCCGACGACGGGCTGAGCGTCACCCAGGCGACGCTCTCCCGGGACCTCGACGAGCTGAACGCGGTGAAGATCCGCAACACCGACGGCGACCTGATCTACGCGGTGCCGAGCGAGGGCGGTTTCCGTACGCCGCGCGCTCCGCTGGGGGAGTCGGCGAAGGAGGAGCGGATGCGGCGCCTGTCCCAGGAGCTGCTGATCTCCGCGGAGGCCTCGGCCAACCTCGTGGTCCTGCGCACCCCGCCGGGTGCGGCCCAGTTCCTGGCCTCGGCCATCGACCAGGCCGAGCTGCACGACATCCTGGGCACGATCGCCGGTGACGACACCCTGATGCTGATCAGCCGGAATCCGACCGGCGGTCAGGCGCTGGCGGACCACATGCTGCGACTGGCGCAGAACGGGCACTGAGCCCGCATGCGGCACCCCACCCGTCGGCGGAGAATGGGAATGTGATCTTCCGCGACGGGCGGGCAGGCGGGCGGGCAATCCCCTGGCGGCCGTCGACCGTATACAGGGGTGTGTCGGGTTTCCGGTCCCCCGTGGGCCGCCTCCCGGACGAGGCGCTGCTGTCCGGGCTCGCCACCGGTGATCCGGACCTCGCGGTCGTCTTCGTACGCAGATTCCAGCACCGGGTCTTCGGGGTTGCCATGGCCGTCACCGGGGACGAGCAACTCGCTGAGGACGTCGCCCAGTTGACGTTCGAGCGGGCGTGGCGTCATGCGCAGATCTACGACTCGCGCCGCGGCTCGGTCGCCACCTGGCTGACGAGCATCGCGCACAACCTCGCCGTCGACGCCGTCCGGGCGCGGCGGACCGAGCCGATGGCACCGGAGGACCTCGACGCCCTCATCGGCGCCGTCACCGAGACCCCCGAGCAGTGGGCGCTGGCCGACGAGACCTCCTCCCAGCTGCGGGCCGCCGTGGGACGGCTGCCCCGGGAACAGGCGCGGGCCCTGGTGATGGCGGGCGTCTACGGAATGACCGCCCAGCAGATCGCCGACGCGGAGCGGATCCCGCTCGGCACGGCCAAGACGCGGATCCGGGCCGCCATGACGAAACTGCGCACCACACTCGCGGCTCCGAAGCGAGGCGACCATGTCCAGTGACGCGAACTGCGACAAGCTGCGGGAGATCGGCGCCGAGCTGGCGCTGGGCGTGCTGCCCGGCCGGGAGCGCGCCGAGGCGGTCGCCCATCTGGACCGGTGCGCGGACTGCCGGGAGTACGTCAGCCAGCTGACCCAGGTCGGCGACCGGCTGATCGGCCTGCTCCCGGACCGCGAGCCACCGCCCGGCTTCGAGACCCGGGTGGCACGCAGGCTGGCCGAGCAGGTCTCGGCGCACGAGAGCCCCACGGCCGCCGCCGGCCGCGCCTCCCGGGGCCTGCGCGGGCGCGCCCGCCGGGCCCGGCTGCGGCTCGCGGCCGTCGCCACGGCGCTCACCGTCGCCGTCGGATTCGCGGGCTGGGCGATCGGCACCGCCGTCGAGGACGTCGTCGCCTCGTCCGGGCCCGCCGCCGAGTCCGAACCCATGCTGGTCGGGAACATGATGCCCACCACGGGCGGCGGGGGCCCCGTCGGCGAGGTCTACGCCCACCCCGGCAGCCCCGGCTGGATCTTCGTGTCCGTCGATCTCACCGGCCCGCACGGCTCGTACACCGGCAAGGTCACCTGTCTCCTCCAGCACGCCGACGGCACGACCACGCGCGTCGGCGACTTCCCCCTGGCCGGCGGACACGGCGGGTGGGGCGTGCCCGTACCCGGCGACCTCTCGACCGTCTCCGGTGCCCGGCTGACGATGGCCGACGGCACGGTCCTCG
Organism: Streptomyces sp. CoH27; assembly: GCF_020181035.1. GTDB lineage: Bacteria > Actinomycetota > Actinomycetes > Streptomycetales > Streptomycetaceae > Streptomyces > Streptomyces camelliae. The sequence goes on along the minus strand of NZ_JAIQYY010000011.1, from coordinate 101,301 downwards.
CCACGGCCCAACTGCACATGGGCCAGGTCGTGGAGTCCGAGGCGTGAAGCGGGCCGGTCCGCGTCACGGGTGCCGGGGCACAGTCGCCTCCAGGGTCTCGGCCAGCTCCGCGACCGTGGGCCGGGCCGCCGGGTCGGCCCGCAGACAAGCGTCGACGGCCGCGGCGAGGGCGCGCGGCAGCCGCCGCCGGTACGCGATCGGCACAGCCGCCTCCTCGGCCTGCGGATACCGGCCGTCCGCCACATCCGCGCCGTCGTCCTCGGACTCGTCCACGGTCCCGCCGCAGTCGAACGGCACGTCACCGCACGCGACCTCGTACAACGTGATGCCGACGCCCCACACGTCGGCGGCGGCCGTGAGCGGACCGCCGCGGGCCTGCTCCGGAGACAGGTAGCAGAACGTGCCCACGCCGGCGGGCGCCGGTCCGGGTGGCCGGGCGACGCTCAGGTCCAGCACCTTGGCATGACCGCGCTCCACCACCACGTTGGACGGCTTGAGGTCCAGGTGCAGCAGACCCCGGCCGTGCAGATAGTGGACCGCGGAGCACAACTGCACGCCGAGCAGCGCCACATCGGCGGCAGCCGGCCGCCGCCGCATCCGGGCCACGAGGTGGGACAGGGTCTCGCCGGTCAGCGTCTCCAGGACGACGAGCGGCTCGGGCGACTCGACGGTCTCGTACCCTCGGACCAGGTGCGGATGGCTGAACTCCCGCAGCCACCGGCCCTCCCGCAGCAGCCGCTCGCCCAGCCGCTGCTCGCCCCGCAGGTCCGGCCGCACGGTCTTGAGCACGCACCGGCAGGCCCGTTCCTCGCTCCACGCGTCGTACACGTCGAGCCAGCCGGTGCGGGTCAGATGCCCGAGGATCTCGTACCCCGGCGCCGGCTTCGTGCCCGGGACGAGGGGCGCGGGGCCATCGCCGTGTGCCGCGCGGCCGCTCATGACAGCACCGTGCCCGCGCTGAGCCGGTGCAGCCGGGCGTACGGCCCCTGGCTGCGCAGCAGGTCGTCGTGAGCGCCGTGTTCCACGATCCGGCCGTGGTCGAGCACCACGATCCGCGAGGCGTCGCGGACGGTCAGCAGGTTGTGCGAGATGACCACGGTCGTCCGCCCGGCCATGAGCCGGCGCAGCGGCTCCATGATCCGCCGGCCCGACCGCACATCGAGCCCGGTGGTCGGTTCGTCCAGCAGCAGCACGGGCGTGTCCCTGATCATCGCGCGGGCGATCGCCAGGCGCTGGCACTGCCCGCCGGACAGGGTGCGGCCGCGCTGGCCGACCAGGGTGTCGTAGCCCTCCGGGAGCCGCTCGATGAACTCGTGGGCGTCCGCGGCGCGCGCCGCCGCGACGATGTCCGCCTCGCTCGCCCCCGGCCGGCCGTAGGCGATGTTCTCCCGTACGGTGCCGTGGAAGACGAGCGTCTCCTGGAGCACCACCGCCACGTTCTCGCGGACGTCGAACAGCGGCAGCTCCCGCAGATCGGTCCCGTCGAGCCGGACCGCTCCCCGGTCGGGGTCGTAGAAGCGCAACTGGAGCTTGGCGACCGTCGACTTGCCGGCCCCGCTGGCCCCGACCAGCGCCAGCGTCTCGCCCGGGGCCACCCGGAACGACACGTCCGACAGCGCCCAGGACACCGTGCCGGGATAGCGGAACCACACCCCGTCGAACTCCAGCGCACCCCGTGCCCGGCCCAGCCGGCGGGCCCCCGGCGCCTGCCCGACCTGGGGCCGTTCGTCGAGCAGCTCGATGATCCGCTCGGCCGAGGCGGAGGCCGCGTAGAAGGTGGTGCCGAGCTGGGACAGACCGTGGACGGGGCCGTAGAGCTTGCCGATCAGCGCCAGGAACACCAGCAGCCCGCCCAGGGTGAGCTGCCCCTGCGTCAGCTTCCAGGTACCGAGCCCCATCACCGCGAGGCCTCCGCTCACCTCGATCAGCTCGACCACCGGCCGGTACACCGCGTGCAGCCGCGCCGAGTCCAGTACCGACCGGAACCTGCCGAGGTTCTCCCGGTCGAACCGGCGCGCCTCCCAGCCCTGCCGGTTGTAGGCCTGCACCAGCGCCGCGTTGCCCAGCGACTCCTCGGCGATCGCGCTGAGCGAGCCGCTGCGCCTCCTGCGCTCCCGCGAGGCCTCCTTGATCCGCCGGGAGAAATGCCGGGCGGCACCCCAGAACAGCGGCACGATGACCAGGGCGAGCAGGGTGAGGTCCCAGCGGAGATAGAACAGCAGGCCGAGGAAGACGCCCAGCTGGATCACGTAGTAGAGGACGTCGGCCACCCCCGAGAGCAGGAACGTCTCGACCGCGTCGACATCGCCGGTGACCCGGGAGAGCACGTCCCCGAGCCGCCGGCGTTCGAAGAAGCCGAGCGACAGCCCCTGGACGTGCCGGAAGACGTCGGAGCGCAGTGCGAGCAGGAAGCGTTCACCGACCCAGGCGGAGGTCATGTCGTCGGCGAAGCCGAGAACTCCGGAACAGACGACGAGCCCCAGATAGGCCGGCGCGATCCACAGAAAGGGGCCCAGCCGCCGGGGGACCAGCACCTCGTCGACGACGCTCTTGAAGAGCCAGAGTTCGGCCGCCTCGACGGCGGGGCCGGCCGCACCGAGGACGACGAGGGGCACGAGCCAGCGCCGGCCGCCGCGGGTGTACGGCCAGAACCTCCGGAACACCTCGCGCGGCGGCGCGGCGGGCGCGGGCGGCACGACGGCGTGAGCGGACCGGATCCCTCGACCCCCGGCCCGCTCAGCCCGCATCCGAGGTCACCTCCGGTGACCGGTCCGACGGTGGTGGTGGTCACGGCGATGGTTGTGGTGCATGTCCCCGTGGTCGTTGTCGTGCCCCGAACTGAAGTCCCTCCTGCGGTGGTCGTTGTGGTCGTCATGGTGGAGAGCAGGCATGAGCTTGCTGAAGATCGCCATCTGGTTCCTCCCGAAACATCCGATATAGGAGTTACGTCCCAGGGGCCGAGTTGGATGGCGTTCCGGAAGGAATTTCTGGACGAATCCCGGAATCAGCCCAGCCGCGCCGCCAGCCCCCCGGTGCACCGCACCTCGTCGCCGGCGGTGATCAGCAGGCCCTCCACGTCCGGCAGCGACTCCAGCCAGGCCAGCCCCGCCCGGGAACCCATCGCGAAGGCCGCCGTGGCCCAGCAGTCCGACCAGGTCAGCTTGGGCCCTACGACCGTCACCGCCACCAGATCCGTCACCGCCGGCCGCCCCGTGCGCGGATCCACGATGTGAGCGCCCCGCTCGGCCGTGCCGGACGTCGCCACCGACAGCTCCGCCACCCCCGCCGTCGAGATCACCGCCGCCAGCCCGCCGGGACGCAGGGGGTCGGCGACCCCGACCCGCCAGGGGCGCTGTGGCTCCGGCGCGCCCAGCAACTGGACGTCACCGCCGCCGTTCACACTGACCCCGCACACCCCGTCCACCTCCGCCAGCAGCCGCGCCGCCCGCTCGGCGGACCAGCCCTTGACGATGCCGGTGGGGTCCAGGGAGCCCTGGTAGCGCGGGCTGAACCAGCCCTCGCTCAGCTGCTCCGCCTCGGCCGCGAGGTCCAGTACCTCGGCCATCTCGGGGGAACAGTCCGCGACGGTCAGTTCGCCCCGCGCCAGCCGCGAGACCTCGCTGTCCTCCCGGTAGGTGGAGAACAGCGCGTCCACCCGGTGCAGGCCCGCGACCGCCTCCTCAAGGGCCGCGCGGACCGCGTGTGGTTCCCCGCCGCGGACGTCGAAGGAGAAGACCGTCCCCATGACCTCCTCCGCGTGACGCACCGCGGCGGGAGCCTCGGCCGGCCCGGCCATCGCCTCAGCCACCGGCCTGGTCCAGCGCCGACTGGAGCGACTGCTTGTAGCCGGTGCTGGTGTAGGTCGCTCCCGACACCGCGTCGATGTTCGCGTTCCCGGCCACGACCGCCTCCTGGTTCAGCTTCGGCACGGCCATCGCCGTCTTCTGGTCGCTCAGCCCGCCCTGGGGCGCCTGCACCGCCGACGCCTGCGTGATCCTGCCACCGCTCACCGTGATCCGCACCTGCACCGGGCCGTACTGGGTCTGCGCCACCTTCCCGGTGACCGTGGCGGTACGGGCCTGTGCGGCACCCGAAGAGCCGCCCGTACCGGATGAGCCGGATGCCTTGGACGATCCAGATGGCCTGGATGATCCGGACGGCGCGGAGGGCGCGGACTTCTTCATCTGGTCCAGCGCCGACTGGAGCGACTTCTTGTACCCGTTGCTCGTGTACGTCGCCCCGGACACCGCGTCGATCTGCGCGCTCTGCGCCGCGACGGCCTCCTGGTTGAGCTTGGGGACGGCCATCGCCGTCTTCTGGTCGCTGAGTCCGCCCTTGGGCGCCTGGACGGCCTCCGCCTTGGTGACCCTGCCGCCCGCGACGGTCAGCCGTACCTGCACCGTCCCGTACTGCGTCTGCGTGGCGTCCCCGGTCACCGTGCCGGTGGCCGCGCCGGCCGGCACGGTCCCGCCCTGCGGTGCCTCCTGCCCGGCCGCGGTCTGCTGCGGAGCCGTGCCCGCCGCGGCCGCCGCCGGGTCGGACGCCGGCTTCAGCGACAGCATCAGGACGACACCGGACACGGTCGCGGCGGTCGCCAGTACGACCCGCCGAATCGGGTGGCTCTTCCTCATCTTTCCCTGACTCCCGCTCACATCTCGAACGACTCATGGTGGATGCGGCGGGCGGGGACCCCCGCGCCGCGCAGTGCCTCGTACACCGACTGCGCGAACCCGGGTGGGCCGCACATGAAGACGTCGTGGCGGTCGATGTCCGGGATCTTCCGCTGGAGGTTCTCCGCGGAGATGTCCGGCCGCTCGCCGTCGGGGCTGTTCACCGCGTACATCAGCCGGGCGCCCCGCTCGTCGGCGATCTTCGCCAGCTCGTCCCACAGGGCCAGGTCCTGGGTGGTGTTGGCCCGGTAGAGGAGGGTGATGTCGCCGGCCGCGCCGGGCAGCGTCTCGAACAGCGCCCGCATCGGCGTGATCCCGACCCCGCCCGCGACCAGCAGCACCTTGCCCCGGCTGCGCCGCTGCGCGGTCATCGCCCCGTACGGGCCCTCGGCCCACACCCGGGTGCCGGGTGCCAGCTCGCGCAGCCGGGCGCTGTGGTCGCCGATCGCTTTCACGGTGATCCGCAGCATGTCCGGGCGGGGCGCGGCCGACAGGGAGTACGGGTGTGAGCTGAAGCGCATGCCCGGGGCGAGGAAGCGCCAGCGGAAGAACTGGCCCGCCTCCGCGCCCATCCGGTGCAGCCTGCGCCCGCCGATCAGCACCGACACGATGCCCGGGGTCTCCTCGATGACGGCCTCGACGTACATCCGGTGCCGGAGGTTCAGCCGGATCGGGGTGAACACGCGGTACCAGATCACCAGCGCGGTGACGGTGCCGTACAGGCCGTACCAGAAGGTCTTGGCCATCGGCTGGACCGCGAAGTCGTTGCCGGTGGTGATCTGGTGCCAGAACGTCAGGAACACCGCCGCGTACGTCAGGAGATGCACGTGGTACCAGGTGTCGTACGGCATCCTGCGGCGCACCGGGCCGACCGACGTCAGTCCGATGAGCACGAACAGGCCCATGCCGATGGCCGCCTTGCCCATGTCGGGCAGCTGATCGACGGAGTCGACGGTCTGCTGGACGACGTAGCTCAGCGACTTGCCGGCCTGGAGCGCGTACCCCCACATGGTGAGGAAGACGTGCGCGACGATCAGGCAGAGGGTGTAGCGGCCGCTCATCGCGTGCCAGCGGGTCACCCGGTCCGAGCCGACCCGCCGCTCCAGCGCCGGCACGCGCGCCATCTGGAGCACGACCAGCGCCATCAGATAGCCGGCGAGCAGGCCGGTGATGCGGCCCGCGTTCAGGATCCTGCTGTTGTCGTCGGCGATGGACGGCGTGTTCTGCCACCACAGCCACAGCACCGCCGCCGCGCCGGCCCAGACAGCGAGCAGCAGCGGGACGGCCGGGGAGCGGCGTGGGCGGATGCGGCGCATCGTCTGCCGGCGGGCGGCACGGCCGCCCGCAAGGGTGGTGGTCACGGTTCCTCCGTGGGGACTCGGGGGACTCGGCCCTTGGCCCACAGATACGTGCCGCACGCGCCCGGTGTTCAGCCCGGTGTTCAGCGGCCCGCCGAGTCCAGCGCGGACTGCAGGGACTGCTTGTAGCCGGTGCTGGTGTACGAGGCGCCCGAGACCATGTCGATCTGTGCGCTCTGCGCCGCAAGCGCCTCGCGCCGCAGCTGGGGGAGCGCGTAGCTGTTGATCTCCTGGTCGCGCGGATTGTCCTGCGGGTACTGCAGGGCCGTCACGTCCGTGATCTTCCCGCCCTGGATCGTCACCCGCACCTGGACCGGACCCCAGCGGGTCTGCACGGTGTCGCCGGTGACGGTCCTGGTGACGGTGGTGGAGCCGGTGGAGCCGCCCGACCCGGTGGATCCGCCGGATCCGGTCGACGGACTCGCTCCACTCGACGGGGACGAACTGCTGGACACCGCAGGGGAGTTGGCGTTCGCCGTGACCAGCGTGGGGCTCGTGTGCGGCTTCAGCGACAGCAGCAGCACGATCCCGGTGACGGTGGCGGCACTGGCCAGCATGATGCGGCGGAGCGGACGGTTCTTCTTCAACGCGTGCACAGGTCCTGCCTCACAGCTCGAACGACTCGTGGTGGATACGGCGGTCCGGCACCCCGGCCGCCCGCAGCGCCTCGTAGACGTCCTGCGCGAAGCCGTGCGGCCCGCAGATGTAGACGTCATGGCCGGCCAGGCCGGGGAAGGTCGCGCGCAGCGACGCGGCCGAGATGTCGGGGCGCTCCCCGCCCGGCCCGTTCAGCGCGTACAGCACCCGCCCGCCGCGCCACTGCGCGATCGCCTCCAGCTCACCGCCGAGCGCCAGGTCCTCCGTGCCGCGCGCCCGGTACAGCAGGGTGACCTCGCCGGGCAGCGTCTCGAACAGCGCCCGCAGCGGGGTCACCCCGACTCCGGCCGCGATCAGCAGCGAGTGGTGGCTGGTGGCCCGGTCGGCGGTCAGGGAGCCGTACGGCCCCTCCGCCCACACCCGGGTGCCGGGCCGCAGCAGGGCGACGGCCGCGCTGTGGTCGCCGAGCGCCTTGACCGTGATGCGCAGCAGGTCCGGGCGCGGCGGCGCCGACAGGGAGTACGGCGTCGACGTCCAGCTCATGCCCGCGCCGAGGAACCGCCAGCGGAGGAACTGCCCCGGCCTCGCGCCGAGTTCGTCCAGCCGCCGCCCGCGTACGACGACCGAGTACACACCCGGTGCCTCCAAGTGGACCGAGTCCACCCGCAGTTGATGGCGCCGGTTGAGCCGGACCGGAGCGAGGATCCGGAACCACAGCACCAGAGCCGCGACGCCCAGGTACAGCGCGTACCAGACCGCGGTCGCGACCGGCTTGCCGTTGAACTCGTTCCCCAGGGACAGCTGATGGAAGAAGGCCAGGAAGACGGCCGCGTACGTGAGCAGATGGACGTAGTACCAGAACTCGTGGCTCGTCCGGCGGCGCACGGCCCGCGCCGAGGTGATGCCGACCGCGAACAGGATCACCGTGCCGGCGGTCGTCTTGAGCATGTCCGGGTAGTCCAGGACGACGGTGACCGTCTCGTGCCAGAGCGAGGCGTGGTCCTGGGCGGCGTACCCGGTGAGGATCAGCACGATGTGCGCCACGAGCAGGCAGATCGTGTACCGGCCGGCCATCGCGTGCCAGCGGGCCACCCGGTCCGAGCCGACCCGGTTCTCCAGCAGTGGCACCCGCGCCATCAGGCCGACCAGCACCGCACAGGCGTACCCGCACAGCAGCCCGGCGATCCGCCCGGCGCCGGTCAGCCAGCCGGCCGTGCCGACCACGGAACCGGTGTCGGCCCACCACAGGGCCACCGCGCCCGCCGCCCCGGCCCACACCGCGGCCAGCACGGGCCCCGCCGGGGAGCGCCGGGCGGTCACGGGCCCCGGCGCGGCCGTCCGCCGTGTCTCGACCGTGGTCATGGAATCAACACCCTTTCGTCCGTCATGCCGGGCAACTGTGCCGGGCGAATCTCTGAGCCACCTCTGAGCAAGCCCCTGACCAGGGGTTTCCACAGCGGACTCAGAGGGGTTTCTCATCCGGTGTTCAGCGGGACGGGTGCGCGAGGGAGCAGAAGGGAGCAGAAGGGAGGGGAGGGACGGCGAACGGTGAGCGCACTCACAGAAAACTCAGAGGGCGGACGGCACCGCGCACCCGCAGACAGGGGTGATGCTGGTAAGCGCGATGAACACCACCCGCTCCGGCCGCCCGGCCCTCACCCGCCCCGACGGCACCTCGCTGCGCGTCCTCGTCGTCGACGACGACCCCGACCTCGCGGAGGTGCTCACCGGCGCCCTGCGCTACGAGGGCTGGGAGGTGCGTGCGGCCGGCGACGGCGCCTCGGCCCTCAGCACCGCGCGCGAGCTGCTGCCGGACGCTGTCGTGCTCGATGTGATGCTCCCCGACACCGACGGCTTCGACGTGCTGCGCCGGCTGCACGCGGTGAAGCCCGACGTCTGTGTGCTCTTCCTCACGGCACGGGACGCCGTGGAGGACCGGATCGCCGGCATCACCGCGGGCGGTGACGACTACGTCACCAAGCCCTTCAGCCTGGAGGAGGTCGTCGCCCGGCTGCGCGGCCTGCTGCGCCGCGCGGGCATGGCCCGCCAGCTGGAGGACGGGCCGCGGCTGGTCGTCGGTGATCTGGTGATGGACGAGGAGGCCCGCGAGGTGACCCGGGCGGGCGAGCTGGTCGAGCTGTCGCCGACCGAGTTCGAACTCCTTCGCTTCCTCATGCGCAATCCGCGCCGCGTGCTCAGCAAGGCGCAGATCCTCGACCGGGTCTGGTCCTACGACTTCGGTGGCCGGGCCCATGTGGTCGAGCTCTACATCTCCTACCTGCGCAAGAAGGTCGACGCGGGCCGCGAACCCATGATCCACACGGTGCGCGGGGCGGGCTACGTGCTGAAACCGGTGACCAAGTGAGCCGCTTCGGCCCGCGCGCCCGCCTGACCCGGGTGCCCCGGCCCCGCACCCTGCGTGCCCGGCTCATCGCCGGACTCGTCGTGCTCCTCGCGATCAGCTGCGCCGCGGTCGGCGTGGCTGCCGTCGTCGAGCTGAACGGCTTCCTTACCAGTCGGCTCGACCAGCAGTTGCAGCAGGCCGGGCCGGCCTTCCCGCAGAGCCTGGAGCACGGCACGTACAAGCCCTCCGACCGGGACGGCGACGAGCACGGCGACACCCGCCGCCAGGCCGCCGGAACGTTCGGCGCCCGCCTGCTGAACGGCAAGGTCACCAGTGTGGCGGTGGTGCCCGCCAGCGACCGGCAGGGCCTCGACGTCACCCTGAGCGCCGCCGACCGGGCGACCCTGGCCAGGCTGCCGGTGGACGGCCGGGGCCACACCATGTGCCTGTCGCACCACCTGCACGACTACCGCCTGATGGCGTGGCGCGGCAAGGACGGCGACGTGCTGGTGACCGGCCTGCCCACGGAGCCGGTACGGGCCGCCGTGAAACGGCTCGAACTGGTCGCGGTGGTCGTCTTCGGCCTGGCCCTGACCGCCGCCGGCGTGGCCGGCGCATTGTGGGTCCGCTGGTCGCTGCGCCCGCTGAGCCGGGTCGCCGCGACCGCCACCCGGGTCAGCGAGCTGCCCCTGGCCAGCGGCGAGGTGGCGCTGCCGCCGCGCGCCCCGGCCAGTGACCCGCGCAGCGAGGTCGGCCAAGTGGCGGCGGCGTTCAACCGCATGCTCCGGCACGTCGAGGACGCCCTGACCAAGCGGCACGCCGGCGAGGAGCGGCTGCGCCGCTTCGCCGCCGACGCCAGCCATGAGCTGCGCACCCCGGTCGCCTCGGTCCGCGGCCACGCCGAACTGGCCCTCCTGCACCCCGGCCCGGTGCCGCCCGAGGTCACCCGCGCCCTGGAGCGCATCAAGGCCGAGTCCTCCCGTATGGGCGAGATGGTGGACGACCTGCTCCTGCTGGCCCGCCTGGACGCGGGCCGCCCGCTGGAGCGGCAGCCCGTGGACCTCACGCATCTGGTCCTGGACACGGTCACGGACGCGCGGGCCGCCGGCCCGGACCACCGTTGGTCCATGGACCTCCCCGAGGACCCGGTCACGGTCCCCGGCGACGCCCATCGCCTCCATCAGGTGCTGGCCAACCTGTTGGCCAACGCGCGTTTGCACACACCTGTTGGCACCAAGGTGACGGTGACCCTGGAAACCGCCCCGGACTCGGCCGTCCTCTCGGTCCACGACGACGGCCCCGGCGTCCCCGAGGAGGTCCAGCCGGGCGTCTTCGAACGCTTCACCAGGGCCGACCACCGCCGCCGCGCGGATGCCTCCGGCGGTGGAGCGGGACTGGGGCTGTCGATCGTGGCGGCGGTGGTCGAGGCGCACGGGGGAAGTGTGGGGCTGGAGAGCCGGCCGGGGTCTACGACGTTCCGGGTCAGTCTGCCGAGCTGAGGGGCGCGAGGCTGTATCGATATGCGGATCCGCCGCCTGGGCGCACAGCAGCTCAGTACCGGGAAAGCGCTGTAACTCCGTCAGCGGTCCCAATGGCGACATGCGGAGCCTTCTCGGGCTCGGCCCACCGAAGAATCCGCACCATGGCCTCCTCCGGAACCGACACACAACCAGCCGTAGCCGCACGCCCGTTGACGTGCAGAAAGATGCCGGCGCCGCGCCCGCGCACAGGCTGCTCGTAGTTGAACCCGATGACCAGCCCGTACGCATACTGGTCCGCGTAAGAGGCCAGGTGCTCGGACTCGGACGCCCGGCAGTCGCCCGGCAAGGGCTCGACCCACCGGTTGTACGACGTGGAGTCGTTGTCCTGGCACCACCAGGAACCGTCCTTCACCGCCCGGTACGCGACGCGTGTCCCGCCCGGCGCCGGCTTGATCCCGAAGCCGAAGGGAAGGCCGTAGAGACCGGTCGGTGTCGTGTTCGTCCCCTGCGTGCGTGTGGCCCCCTCCACCAGGCCGTTCGCCCCGAACCGCGCCCGTGCCGAACCCGCCTGCACCCACTGTCCGTCCCGCAGGTCCCACCAGGTGACCGTCCCCGACGTCGAGTCCGGGCGGGGCGCCTGAGCGGTGATCAGCTGGCGGCCGCCGCCCGTGTCCGCCATCCGCGCGGGCAGCGGTACGGCCCCGGGGCCCGGCGCGGAGCCGAGCAGGGTGAGCGAGGACGCGGAGACGAGGGCGAGGGCGACACCGGGGCGCATGCCTCAGACGGTAGACGGGGGCAGCGGCAACGGCAGCCCGGGTAGTCCGTCCAGGCTCGTCGCCACGTGCTCCTTCTTCTCGAAGTACGTGCTCAGCGAGGCGTCGTCCTCGCGGGCGAAGCGCTTGGCGTGCAGGTCACGGTCGTCCTCGTAGGCCATGAAGGGGACGGCGTACCCGCAGGTGTCCCGGACCAGCTCCGCGTGGACGACGATGATCGAGCGCAGTCCGTGCGGGGTCGGGTCGATGCCCGGGAAGTGCGCGAGCAGCTCCTTGAAGCGCGGGTCGTCACGGAAGACCGGCTCGCCCCGGCCGTGGACCCGCACGATGTTCGGCGGGCCCTGGAAGGCGCACCACATCAGGGTGATCCGCCCGTTCTCCCGCAGATGCGCGATGGTCTCGGCGTTGGACCCGGCGAAGTCCAGGTAGGCCACGGTCAGTTCGTCGAGGACGGCGAAGGAACCCTTCAGACCCTTGGGGGAGAGGTTGACCGTGCCGTCGCCGGAGAGCGGGGCGGTCGCGGTGAAGAACAGGGGCTGCTCCTCGATGAACGTGCGGAGTCTGCCGTCGATGCGTTCATACGTCTTTCCCATGTCAATCGATTATCGACGTAACTCCTTCGCTTGTCTAAGGAATTGTCGGGAGTCCGGCGGACGGACACCGGGGCCGCCCCGGCCGGCGCTCGTCGGGGCGGCCCGAGCTGCCTGCTACCTCACTTCGTGAGGGTGCAGGCGGCCAGGGAGTCGAGGCCGGTGGGCTTGGTGCCCTTGCGGCCGATGGCGATGGCGATGCGGTCGATGGTGGAGATCCGCTTGTCCTTGAGGGGGCCGAGGATGGCGTTGTTGACGAAGTTGGGTCCGCCCTGGCCGACGGTGTTCTGCAGGCGGGTGTTGGCTTCCTGGATCTGGGTCTGGAGCAGGGTGAGGTTGCGGGTGACCTCGGCCTGCGCGGACGCCGGTACGGCCGGGAGCTTGGAGGCGACGTCCGGGCAGCTGATCGTCCCGACCCCGGTGTTCCCGCTCGCCGCCGCCCCGCCCGACTGCTGTCCCGCCGTGCCGTTCGACGCGGTGCCGCCACCGGCCTTCGCGCCGCCCGCGTTGGCGTTGCCCGCGTTCGCTCCCCCGGCGTTCGCGCCTCCCGCGTTCGTGCCCCCGGCCTTCGTGCCGCTCGCGTTCAGGGTGCAGGCGGCCAGGGAGTCGAGGCCGGTGGGCTTGGTGCCCTTGCGGCCGATGGCGATGGCGATGCGGTCGATGGTGGAGATCCGCTTGTCCTTGAGGGGGCCGAGGATGGCGTTGTTGACGAAGTTGGGTCCGCCCTGGCCGACGGTGTTCTGCAGGCGGGTGTTGGCTTCCTGGATCTGGGTCTGGAGCAGGGTGAGGTTGCGGGTGACCTCGGCCTGCGCGGACGCCGGTACGGCCGGCAGCTTGGAGGCGACGTCCGGGCAGGTGATCGTGCCGGGGCTCGCCGCCAGTGTGCGGGCGTTCGTCGTGCCGTCGCTCTTGTCGGGCGTGTTGGCGAGGGCGGAACTGGCGATCACGGCGCCGGACAGCACCACGGCGGCAGCGCCGCCGATGAAGGCCACACGACGCTTGTTGTACTTCGGAAGAGCCCTGGACATGCGGATGCCTCACTTGGGTCAGGAGTGGGTTCAGCGGTGAGACGCGGCGCCTGCGTTCAGCGAGGAGTACGGGAAAGCGATTGCCGTTGTTCAAGACTCCCGAGAATTGACGAATCATGCAGACCTCTGCATACTCATGCACATCGGGATTGCAGTGTGAGGAGAAACCATGACCGAGCGCGTCGTACTCGCCTATTCGGGCGGTCTGGACACCTCCGTCGCCATCGGCTGGATCGCCGAGGAGACGGGCGCCGAGGTCATCGCCGTAGCGGTGGACGTCGGCCAGGGCGGCGAGGACCTGGACGTCATCCGCAAGCGTGCCCTCGCCTGTGGGGCCGTCGAGGCCGAAGTGGCCGACGCCAAGGACGAGTTCGCCGACGAGTACTGCCTTCCGGCGATCAAGGCCAACGCCCTCTACATGGACCGCTACCCGCTGGTCTCCGCCCTCTCCCGGCCGGTGATCGTCAAGCACCTGGTCGCCGCCGCGCACAAGCACGGCGCCACGACCGTCGCCCACGGCTGCACCGGCAAGGGCAACGACCAGGTCCGCTTCGAGGCCGGCATCGTCGCCCTCGCCCCCGACCTGAAGTGCATCGCCCCGGTCCGCGACTACGCGATGACCCGGGACAAGGCGATCGCCTTCTGCGAGGCCAAGCAGCTCCCGATCGCCACCACCAAGAAGTCCCCGTACTCCATCGACCAGAACGTCTTCGGGCGCGCGGTGGAGACGGGCTTCCTTGAGGACATCTGGAACGCCCCGATCGAGGACATCTACGAGTACACCGCCGACCCGGCGCAGCCCCGCGAGGCCGACGAGGTGATCATCACCTTCGAGGCGGGCATGCCGGTCGCGATCGACGGCGAGCCGGTCACCGTGCTGCAGGCGATCCAGCAGCTCAACGAACGAGCCGGCGCCCAGGGCATCGGCCGGATCGACATGGTCGAGGACCGCCTCGTCGGCATCAAGTCCCGCGAGGTGTACGAGGCGCCGGGCGCGATCGCCCTGATCACCGCCCACCAGGAGCTGGAGAACGTCACCGTCGAGCGCGAACTCGCCCGCTACAAGCGGCAGGTGGAGCAGCGCTGGGGCGAACTGGTCTACGACGGCCAGTGGTTCTCCCCGCTCAAGCGCGCGCTGGACGGCTTCATCGCCGAGGCCGACCAGCACGTCAACGGCGACATCCGGATGACCCTGCACGCCGGCCGCGCGGTCGTCACCGGCCGGCGCTCGCAGTCGTCCCTGTACGACTTCAACCTCGCCACCTACGACACCGGCGACACCTTCGACCAGGCCGCGGCCAAGGGCTTCATCGACATCCACAGCCTGTCCTCGAAGATCGCCGCCCGGCGTGATCTGCGGGCATAACCTGACGCAGACCTCGCACCACCGACCCACCCTCTCTAGGAGCAGCGCAAGTGAGCAGCAACAGCGGTGACGTACGGCTCTGGGGCGGCCGTTTCGCCGACGGTCCCGCCGAGGCCCTGGCGAAGCTGTCCGCGTCCGTCCACTTCGACTGGCGGCTCGCGCCCTACGACATCGCCGGTTCGCGTGCCCACGCGCGCGTGCTGCACAAGGCCGGCCTCCTCACCGAGGACGAGCTGCGGCGCATGATCGCCGGGCTGGACCAGCTGGAGGCCGACGTGGCCTCCGGCGCGTTCGTCGGCACCATCGCCGACGAGGACGTGCACACCGCCCTGGAGCGCGGCCTGCTGGAGCGCCTCGGCCCGGACCTCGGCGGCAAGCTGCGCGCCGGCCGGTCGAGGAACGACCAGGTGGCGACCCTCTTCCGGATGTACCTAAGGGATCACGCCCGGACGATCGGCGGCCTCATCGCCGACCTCCAGGACGCCCTGATCGGCCTCGCCGAGGCCCACTCGGACGTCGCGATGCCCGGCCGCACCCACCTCCAGCACGCCCAGCCGGTCCTCTTCGCCCACCATGTCCTCGCCCACGTGCAGTCCCTCTCCCGGGACGCGGAGCGGCTGCGCCAGTGGGACGAGCGCACGGCGGTGTCGCCGTACGGGTCCGGCGCCCTGGCCGGCTCCTCCCTCGGCCTCGACCCGGAGGCGGTCGCGCAGGACCTCGGCTTCGAGCACGGCAGCGTCGGCAACTCCATCGACGGCACGGCCTCCCGTGACTTCGTCGCCGAGTTCGCCTTCATCACCGCGATGATCGGCGTGAACCTCTCCCGGATCGCCGAGGAGATCATCATCTGGAACACGAAGGAGTTCTCCTTCGTGACCCTGCACGACGCGTTCTCCACGGGCTCGTCGATCATGCCGCAGAAGAAGAACCCGGACATCGCGGAGCTGGCGCGCGGCAAGAGCGGCCGCCTGATCGGCAACCTGACCGGCCTGATGGCGACCCTCAAGGCCCTGCCGCTCGCGTACAACCGTGACCTCCAGGAGGACAAGGAGCCGGTCTTCGACTCCTGCGACCAGCTGGAGGTGCTGCTGCCCGCCTTCACCGGCATGATCGCCACCCTCACGGTCAACCGCGCGCGCATGGAGGAACTGGCCCCGGCCGGCTTCTCCCTCGCCACCGACATCGCCGAGTGGCTGGTCAAGCAGGGTGTGCCGTTCCGCGTGGCGCACGAGGTCGCGGGGGAGTGCGTCAAGGTCGCCGAGGCCGAGGGCAAGGAACTGGACGACCTGACGGACGAGCAGTTCGCGAAGATCTCGGCGCATCTCACGCCCGAGGTGCGGTCCGTCCTCAACGTCCCGGGCGCCCTCGCGTCCCGCAACGGGCGCGGCGGTACGGCGCCGAGCGCGGTCGCGGTCCAGCTGGCCGAGGTCAAGGCGGACGTGGCGGCGCAGCATCAGTGGGCGGACGCAAAGAAGTGACGTGAGGGCATCGCGGGTTACGTTGGTCGCAGTCAGCCGACCGAACGGAGCCCGCGATGCCCTTCGCCCGTCTCGCGCACGCCACGACGCCGACCTGCCACATCGGCCTCGGTCTCGCCGCCGTCGGCCGCCCCGGCTACATCAACCTCGGCCGTGAAGAAGACCTCGGAGAGAACCGCAGTGTCGAGGCCCTGCGCGCCCGTACCTTCGAACTCCTCGACGCCGCCTACGCCCAGGGCGTCCGCTACTTCGACGTGGCCCGCTCCTACGGCCGCTCCGAGGAGTTCCTCGCCGACTGGCTGAACGCCCACCCCGATGCCGGCGACGTGGTCGTCGGCAGCAAGTGGGGCTACGCCTACACCGCCGGCTGGTCGGCACAGGCCGAGACGCACGAGGTCAAGGACCACAGCCTGGCGACGTACGACCGCCAGCGCGCCGAGACCGACGCGCTGCTCGGCGACCGGCTCGACCTCTACCAGATCCACTCGGTGACCCCGGACAGCCCGGCCCTCACCGACAAGGACCTGCACGCACGGCTCGCCGAGGCCGCCGCCCAGGGACTGACCATCGGCTTCTCCACCAGCGGCCCGGCCCAGGCCGACACGATCCGGGCTGCCCTGGAGATCACCGCCGACGGCGAGCGCCTCTTCCGTACCGTCCAGTCGACGTACAACGCGCTGGAGACCTCAGCCGCACCCGCCCTCGCCGAGGCGCACGACGCCGGGCTCACCGTGATCGTCAAGGAGGGCATGGCCAACGGCCGGCTCGCCGCGCCGCATGCGCCGGAGATGCTGACGGCCGTCGCCGAGGAGACCTCCCTCGGCTGTGACGCCGTGGCCCTCGCCTGGATCCTGCGCCAGCCCTGGGTGGGTGTGGTCCTCTCCGGCGCCGCGACCGTCCCGCAGCTCCTCTCCAATCTGCACGCCCCCGCCGTCGACCTCGACGTGGACCAGCTGACCCGCCTCGCCACACTCGCCGAGGACCCGCGCGCCTACTGGGAGCGGCGCGGGGAGCTGCCCTGGCACTGACGCGCGCCTGAGACGACCGGCAGCCGTGAGTCACGTACGCCCAGAGTGAGACAAGATTGTCTCACATGGTCTATTCTTGTCTCATGGCCCTGGATCGTGACCACGTGCTGCGCAGCGCAGCCGCCCTGCTGACCCGTAAATCCACCGCGACCATGGACGAGGTCGCCAAGGCCGCCGGGATCAGCCGGGCCACGCTCCACCGGCACTTCGCCGGGCGCGACGCGCTCGTCCGGGCGCTGGAGGCGCTCGGCATCGCGGAGTGCGAGGCGGCTGTGGACCGCGCCCGGCTGGACGAAGGGCCCGCGAGCGAGGCCGTACGACGGCTGGTGCGTGAGATCCAGCCCGCCGCCGGGCTGCTCGCCTTCCTCTACGGCGAGAGTCAGCTGTGGGAGGGCGACCGCCAGAACGACGGCTGGCAGAGCCTGGACGCCCGGATGGGCGCGGTGTTCCTGCGTGGACAGCAAGCGGGCGAATTCCGCATCGACCTCACCCCGGTCTGGCTCACCGAGGCGCTGTACGGCCTGATCGCCTCGTGCGCCTGGGCCACCCTGGACGGCCGCGTGGCCGCCCGGGACTTCCCGACCATGGTCGCCGAGCTGCTGCTCGGCGGCGCCGTACGAAGAGAGGAACCATGACCAGCACCCTGCAGCCGGCCCGCGCGGCGGAGGCGGAGCAGCGACCGGGCCGCTGGCTCGCGCTCTGCGTCCTCGTCCTGGCCGTGCTGCTGGTGGCCGTCGACGCCACCGTCCTCGGCCTGGCGACCCCCTACATCAGCGAAGACCTCAACCCCTCCGGTACCCAGCTCCTGTGGATCGGCGACGTCTACTCCTTCGTCATCGCCGGTCTGCTCGTCTCCATGGGCAGCCTCGGCGACCGTATCGGCCGCAAGCGGATCCTGCTCGGCGGAGCCACGGCGTTCGGCGCGATATCGGTGCTCAACGCCTATGCCACCACCCCGGAGCTGATGATCCTCGCGCGGGCGCTGCTCGGTGTCGCGGGCGCGACCCTGATGCCCGCCACTCTCGCCCTGATCCGCAACCTCTTCCACGACCCGCGCGAGCGCAGCCTCGCCGTGGGCATCTGGGGTGCGACCGCCTCCGCGGGGACGGCCGTCGGCCCCATCGCGGGCGGCTTCCTGCTCGAACACTTCTGGTGGGGCTCGGTCTTCCTCATCAACCTGCCGGTGATGGCGGTCCTGGTCCTCGTCGGCATCCGCACGCTGCCCGAGTCCCGGAATCCGAACCCCGGCCCCTGGGACCTGGCCAGCGTCCTGCTGTCGCTGGTCGGCATGATCGGCGTGGTGTACGCGGTCAAGGAGCTGGCCACGCACGGCGTCACCTGGCCCCCGCTCGCCGCGGGCCTGCTGGGCGCGGCCGCGCTCTACGGTTTCGTCCACCGCCAGCTCACCATGCCGGCCCCGCTGCTGGACATGCGGCTGTTCCGGCACCGCGGCTTCAGCGGGGCGGTCCTCGCCGACCTGCTGACCGTGCTCGGCATGTCCGGCCTGGTGTTCTTCCTCTCCCAGTACCTGCAACTCGTCCAGGGCAGGCGTCCGTTCGAGGCGGGCCTCGCCGAACTGCCCGCCGCCGTCGGCGCGGTGGTGGCCGGCCTGATCGCGGGCGGCGCCGCCCGCCGCTTCTCGGTCCGGGCCGTGGTCTCCGGCGGCCTCGCCGCGGTGGGCCTCGCCCTGGCCGTGCTCACCACCCTGGGCACGTCGACGGGTTACCCGGTCCTCGGCGCCGCACTGCTGGTCGTGGGCATCGGCGCCGGCTTCTCCTTCACGGTGACGGCCGACGTGATCCTCTCCAGCGTGCCCAAGGAACAGGCGGGCGCCGCCTCGGCGGTCTCCGAGACGGCGTACGAACTGGGCGCGGCCCTGGGCATCGCCCTGCTGGGCTCGATCGTGACGGGCGTCTACCGCGACTTCACCGGCCCGGCGGGCACCCCGCCCCAGGCCCACGAGTCATTGGGCGCGGCGGTGGAGGCAGCGACGAAAATGCCTCCGCACACAGCCGACCAGGTGCTGGAAGCGGCCCGGGAATCCTTCGTCCACGGCCTCCACCTGGCCTCGGGCGCAGGAGCGGCGGTCCTGCTGGGGACGGCGGCAACGGCATGGTTCTTGCTGAAGGGACAGAACCTGGAAAGCGCCGGGTGAGGTGAGATGCCCAGGGGCGCGGGGCTGTATCCGATATGCGGCTCCGCCGCACGGGCGCGAAAAGCGACCACAGACCCGCGCCCGAAAACCGGCCGAACTGCCGACGGCGCTAGGCCGCCTTGGCCTTCGTGGCGTACATGTCCACGTACTCCTGCCCGCCCAACCGCATGACCTCGGCCATCACCGAGTCGGTCACCGCCCGCAGCACGTACCGGTCCCGGTCCATCCCGTCGTACCGCGAGAACTCCATCGCCTCACCGAAACGAACCGTCACCTTGCCCGGCCGCGGAATCCCGGAACCCCCCGGCTGCAACTTGTCCGTGCCGATCATGGCGAAGGGAACCACCGGCGCACCGGTCATCAGCGTCAGCCGCGCGATACCGGTGCGCCCCCGGTACAGCCGGCCGTCGGGCGAGCGGGTGCCCTCGGGGTAGATCCCGAAGATCTTGCCCTCCTCCAGCACCCGGCGCCCGGTCATCAGTGCGGCGACGCCGCCGTGGCCGCCGTCGCGGTCCACCGGGATCATGCCGACGCCGGTGAAGAACCACGCCATCAGCCGGCCCTTGAGGGACTTGCCCGTGACGTACTCGTCCTTGCCGATGAAGTGCACCTGCCGCTTGGTGACCACCGGCAGCACGATCGAGTCGATGAACGTGAGGTGATTGCCCGCCAGGATCACCGGCCCGTCCCCGGGAATGTTCTCCACGCCCTCCACCTGTGGGCGGAACATCAGGCGCATGATCGGTCCGAGCACTGCCTTGATGAGCGCGAAGCGGGACAACGGGTCCTCCGATGTCGAGGGGCGTTATGAGTCTGTGCAGGTGAGGACATTACTCGCGGTCCCCGGCCGAACGCACATCGGGTACGTCCGGTTCACCCAGGTCTTACGAACTGTTGACACGGGTTTACCCGCAGGTCCCGCCCTCGGCCGGACACCGCACAGGACACATGGCGTCACCCCGGTGTTCCGGCTCAGGTCTCCCTTCGGTCATGTGCACGACCCTACGATCGCCCCGACTTCAAAGACGCGAACGTGGACGGCAGGAGACGCTGATGGTCAGCGACCAGGCGAACGAGCGGAATCAGGGCACGGGACAGGGTGCCGGACGGCGGGCGCTCCTCGGCGCGGCGGTGTTCGGCGCCGGTGGAGCGGTCCTCGGGCTGCCGGGTACGGCCGGCGCGGCACAGGCCCGGACGGCCAAGCCCGCGGAGCGGGGGCTGAAGAGCCTGCCGAAGCCGGCGATCATCGGCCACCGGGGTGCCAGCGGCTACCGTCCCGAGCACACCTTCGGCTCGTACAACCTGGCCCTGGACCTGGGCGCCGACGTGGTCGAGGCCGGTGACCTGGTGCCCACCAAGGACGGCCACCTCGTCTGCCGGCACGAGCCGGAGATCGGCGGCACCACGGACGTCGCCTCCCATCCCGAGTTCGCCGGCCGCAAGACCACCAAGGTGCTCGACGGCGTGCCGACCACCGGCTGGTTCACCGAGGACTTCACGCTCGCCGAGCTGAAGACGCTGCGTGCCGTCGAGCGCATCCCGGCCAACCGGCCGCACAACACCCTCTACAACGGACGCTGGGAGATCCCCACGTTCGAAGAGGTCCTGAAGTGGCAGGACGAGCAGACCCGCAAGCGCGGCAAGCAGGTCTGGATCTACCCCGAGACCAAGCACCCCACCTACTTCCGCAAACTCGGCCTCGGCCTGGAGGAGCGGGTGGCGAAGCTGCTCGCCAAGTACGGCAAGGACGGCCGTAACGCACCGGTCATCCTGCAGTCCTTCGAGCCCAGCAGCATCCAGAAGCTCAACCAGCTGGTCGACAACCCGCTCGTCGTGCTGCTCTCCTCGGCGGACAGCCGCCCCTACGACTTCGTCGAGGCGGGCGACCCGCGCACGGTCGCCGACCTGATCACGCCCAAGGGCCTCCGGGAGATCGCCGGCTATGCGCAGGGCATCGGCCCGACGCTGGACCTGATCATCCCGAAGGACGCGAACGGCAACCTCACCAAGCCGACCACCCTGGTCGCCGACGCGCACAAGGTGGGCCTGATCCTCACCCCGTACACCATGCGCAACGAGAACCCCTTCCTGCCGGCCGACCACCGCAAGGGCACCGCGGCCGACGGCTACGGCGACCCCTTCGGCGCGTTCAAGACGTACTTCGCGACCGGCATCGACGGCGTCTTCACGGACAACGCCGACACCGGTGTCCTCGCCCGCGCCGACTTCCTGGCCGGCTGAGCCGTCGTCAACCGTTCGCCCGGTCGCACCTCGTTCGTGCTGACTCTGCGCCGCCCCGGAAACCTGCGTCCGGGGCGGCGCGTCGTTCCGCATATGACGCACGACTTGGTAGCCGCCCTGCATCCGCTGCTCACCGCGGAGGCCTCGGCCGAGGCATATGCCGCCGGGAGCGAGCCGGGCGACCTGGAGCAGGCCGTCTGGCTCCGGCTGCTGGAGCGGCTGGAGCGCGACGGACCGCCGCTCGACCCCGAGGGCTGGCTGCGCAAGGCCGTCCGCGCCGAGGCCCGCCGCAGCCGCCGCACCACCCGCCTCGAACGCCCGTACGGCAGCGAGCTCGCCGACGACACCCGGCCCGGCCCCGAGCAGCTCGTCCTCACCGCCGCCCGCCATCACGCCCTGCGTGAGGCCGTGCGCCGGCTGCCCGGCCGCTGCCCCCGGCTCATCGAGGCCCTGCTCTCCCCGAAAGACCTCACATACCGGGAGATCGCGGGGGAGTTGGGTATCTCACAGGGCAGTCTTGGCCCGGAACGCTCCAGATGTCTGGGATGTCTAAGGCGTTTGCTCACACCGGAGGTTGCGGCGCGCGAAGCGCGGGGATAGGAGTGAGAACGACAGGTGATCAGGTGAGCGGGAGGCGTGCGCACATGGGCATGAGCGTGACCATCTCGGTGGCGACCGAGCAGGACGCGGAGCAGATCTTCAGGCTCCAGTACCTGTGCTTCCAGGGCGAGGCGGCGCTGTACGGCAATTACCGCATCGACCCGCTGGTCCAAACCCTGGACTCCGTGCGCCAGGAAGTCGCCTCCGACTGTGTCTTCGTCGCCCGGCTCGGGGAAGAGGTCGTCGGCTCCGTACGCGGCAAGGTCACCGAGGACGGCGCCGCCGCCATCGGCAAGCTCTGCGTCCACCCGCGCCTCCAGGGCCACGGCATCGGCGCGCGGCTGCTGCGCGCGGCCGAAGCGGCGCTGGTGGAGGAGCGGGGCGCCACCAAGTTCCGCCTGTCCACCGGCCACCGCAGCGAGGGCAACCTCCGCCTCTACCGCCGCTCCGGCTACGAGACGGTGGGCCGCTCCAAGGGTGCGGACGGGGTGGAGCTGATCATCCTGGAGAAGCAGGCGGGGACGTACGCGCAAACAGCGTGAGGGCAGTGCGCCCCGAAGGGGCGCGGGGAACGGCGCGAGTGACCACAAACCACCCGCGGCCGCCCGCGCTCCTCAGGCACCCCTGTGAGCAGGCGCCTTCCGCAGCCAGTACATGGCGGAAAGCGGTAGCAGAACCGGGATGAAGATGTAGCCCATCCCGTAGTCCGACCACACGGTCGCATCGGGAAACGCGGAAGAGCCCACCAGAGTCCACGTACCGACGGTCAGGACACCGACCAGCTCGGCCGCACAGCAGACCTGCGCTGCCCGCCGGGCCGTCTCCCCGCCCCGGATCAGCGTGTACGTGATGAACCCGTACACGACGCCGGCCACGGCCGACAGCGTGTACGCGAGCGGCGCCCGGTCGAACTCCGTCGCGATCTGGAACGCCGAGCGCGACACCGCGCCGACCACCATCACGCCGTAGAACCAGACGAGCAGCATGCCCGGCCCGCTGATCAGCCGGGCCGGCTTCTCCTCCGCCGCCGTCACGTCAGCCTCCCCAGATGTCATAGAGCCGCACCTCCAGCACGGCCAGCACCACACCGCCGGCGGCCGCGGTCACCGAACCCCAGCGGGTCCGCTCGGCCAGCGACATCATCCCCGCCGCTGGAACACACGCGAACGCCCCCAGCAGATACGCCACGAAGATCGTCGTACCCTGAGCCGGCTTCTCGCCCCGCGCCAGCTGCACGATCCCGATCACCAGCTGGATCACGGCCAGGAGCGACACCACGGCCATGCCGATGAAGTGCCAGTCCTTGGTCGGCTGGTCCCGGTACGCGGCCCAGCCGCACCACGCGGCGAGCAGCAGCGCGGCGATCCCGGTCACCAGCGTCAGGGCATTGAGCATGCGGAGACCTTATTACGCCCGAAACGGGCCCCGGCCGCCGACCCCGCCGTACGCCATAGGGTCTAGACCACACCGTAGGGTTCTGGGCATGACGATCCACGCACAGGCCCTCCTCTTCGACAACGACGGCACCCTCGTCTCCTCCCTCGCCTCCGTCGAGCGCTGCTGGGCCCGATGGGCCGCGGAGTACGGGATCACGGCCGAGGAGTTCGGGCGCGTGGCGCTGCACGGGCGGCCCGCCGTCGAGATCGTCGCCGACCTGCTGCCCGCCGCCGTCGTACCGGAGGCGGTCGCCCGGGTCGAGCAACTGGAGGTCGAGGACGTGCCGAACGGGGGCGTACGGCTCCTGCCCGGCACGAGCGAATTCCTGGCGGGTCTGCCGGCGGAGTGCTGGGCCGTCGTCACCTCCGCCACCCGGCGGCTGGCCGAGGCCCGCCTCGACGCGGTCGGCATCCTGCCCAAGACGCTGGTCTGCGCCGACGACATCACGCGCGGCAAGCCCGACCCCGAGCCCTATCTCCTCGCCGCCCGGCTGCTCGGCGTCGACCCGGCCCGCTGTGTCGTCTTCGAGGACGCCCCGGCCGGACTCCGGGCGGGCCGCGCCGCCGGGATGACCACCGTGGCGTTGGCCACAACCCACCGGGCCGAGGAGCTGGACGCCGACCTGGTGGTGAGGGACCTGTCGGCCTTGTCGGTACTGGTCACCGACGCGGGCGTGGAGATCTCCGTCCGCGACTGAGGCCGTCTCCCGGGCTGTCCGCCGCTGTCCACTATCCGGACAGCGGCGACCGGTCAGGACCGTACGTCTGATTTACTGCTCGCATGACCACGACGAGCTGCCGCACCCTTGCGACCGAGGCGACCATGACGCCCGGTGCTCGTTGTATGTGTCGCCTGATGTGTCGAATGTGCGCCTTCTAGAGGGCCCCCGCATCAGCTGAGCCTCGCGCCCCGAAGCGAGAGCCGTGGCATGTCTTCCGTGCGCCGCAGTCCGTACGGAGGCGCGCACCTTCTCTCCATGCCTGAACCGCATGCACCCGTGCCCGGGCACACCCACGCCCGCGCACTCGACAGTGACGGAAATCCTGTGATCACCACCTCGGGCCTGACCAAGGTCTACCGCTCCCGCGGCCGTGAGGTCACCGCCCTCGACGGCGTCGATCTCCACGTCCGCGAAGGCGAGGTCTACGGCGTCATCGGCCAGTCCGGCGCCGGCAAGTCCTCCCTCATCCGCTGCGTCAACCTGCTGGAGCGCCCCACCTCCGGCACCGTGACCGTCGCCGGACAGGACCTCACCGCCCTGGCCGGCCGCGGCCCGCGCGCCGGCAAGGAACTGCGCCGGGCGCGCAGCCGCATCGGCATGGTCTTCCAGCACTTCAACCTGCTGTCCTCGCGCACCGTGCAGGACAACATCGAGCTGCCGCTCGAAATCCTCGGCAGGTCCGGCAAGGAGCGCTCCCGCAAGGCGCTCGAACTGCTCGACCTGGTCGGCCTCGCCGACAAGGCCAAGGCCTACCCCGCCCAGCTCTCCGGCGGCCAGAAGCAGCGCGTCGGCATCGCCCGCGCCCTGGCCGGCGACCCCAAGGTGCTGCTCTCCGACGAGGCCACCAGCGCCCTCGATCCGGAGACCACCCGCTCCATCCTCCAGCTGCTGCGCGACCTGAACCGGCAGCTGGGCCTGACCGTTCTGCTCATCACCCACGAGATGGACGTCGTGAAGTCGATCTGCGACTCCGCCGCCCTCATGGAGCGGGGCCGGATCGTGGAGCACGGCGCCGTCAGCGAACTGCTGGCCACCCCGGGCTCCACGCTTGCCGCCGCGCTGTTCCCGGTGAGCGGCGAGCGCACCGGCGCCGACCGGACCGTCCTCGACGTCACCTTCCACGGCGAGGCCGCCACCCAGCCGGTCATCTCGCAGCTCGCCCGCACCTACAACATCGACATCTCGATCCTCGGCGCCGCCATCGACACCGTCGGCGGCCTCCAGATCGGCCGGATGCGCATCGAACTGCCCGGCCGCTACGAGGACAACGTGGTGCCGATCGGCTTCCTGCGCGAACAGGGCCTCCAGATCGATGTCGTCGGCCACGAGGGCGAGGCGCCCCTGCTGGTGAAGGATGGTGCCAAGTGACCTGGTCCGAGATGCAGCCGCTGCTGTCGCAGGCCTGTACCGACACGCTCACGATGGTGGTCTGGTCCACCCTGATCGCCGTCGCCGTCGGCCTTCCGCTCGGCATCCTCCTCGTCCTCACGGACCGGGGCGGCCTGGTGCAGAACGTCGTCCTGAACAAGGTGATCGGCCAGATCGTGAACGTCGGCCGCTCCATGCCGTTCATCATCCTGATGGTCGCGCTGATGACCTTCACACGCTGGGTCACCGGGACGACGATCGGTACGACCGCCGCGATCGTGCCGCTCGCCATCGGCGGCATCCCGTTCTTCGCCCGGCTCGTCGAGACGGCCGTCCGCGAAGTGGACAACGGTCTCGTCGAGGCCGTGCAGTCCATGGGCGGCAACACCTGGACCATCGTCCGCAAGGTCCTCGTCCCCGAGGCCCTGCCCTCGCTGATCGCCAGCACCACCACCACGGTCATCGCCCTCATCGGCTACTCCGCCATGGCCGGCACGGTCGGCGGCGGCGGCCTCGGCGACCTCGCCGTCCGCTACGGCTACCAGCGCTTCGAGACCCAGATGATGTGGATCACCGTCGCGATCCTCGCCGTCGCCATCTCCCTCATCCAGTTCGCCGGCGACCTCGCGGCCCGCTCCCTGCACAGCCGCGGCGCCCGCTCCGGCCCGGCACCCAAGCTCCGCCTGCTCAAGGCCAAGGAGCCGGCCGCCGCAGACGTCGGCAAGGTCGCCTGACACCCCCTCAGTCCCCCCGTTCACCCAGTACACGGGGTCGCACCACCCATAAGGAAAGGCACTTTTCGTGCGTAACACCGCCAAGCTCACCACCGCCGTCCTCGCCGCCGGAGCCCTCACCTTCGGGCTGTCCGCCTGCGGCTCCGGCAGCTCCTCCAGCTCCTCCCACGACTACAGCGGCCCGCTGGTCGTCGCCGCGAGCCCGACCCCGCACGCCGAGATCCTCAACTTCGTCAAGGACAACCTGGCGAAGAAGGCGGGCCTCGATCTGCAGGTCAAGGAGTTCACGGACTACATCACGCCGAACACGGCGACCGAGGACGGCTCGGTGGACGCCAACTACTTCCAGAACCAGCCGTACCTGGACGACTTCAACAAGAAGCGCGGCACCCACATCGTGCCCGTCGTCACGGTGCACCTGGAGCCGCTCGGCCTCTACTCCCACAAGGTCAAGAAGGCCGACGCCCTGAAGAGCGGTGCGACCATCGCCGTCCCGAACGACGCCGTCAACGAGGGCCGAGCCCTCAAGCTGCTCGCCGACAACGGGCTCATCACCCTCAAGTCCGGCGTCGGCAACGAGGCCACCCCCCAGGACATCGCCGACAACCCCAAGCACCTCCAGTTCAAGGAGGTCGAGGCGGCCCAGACCCCGCGCTCCCTGGACGACGTGGACGCCGCCGTCGTCAACGGCAACTACGCCATCCCCGCCGGCCTGAAGCCCGCCAAGGACGCCCTCGTCCTGGAGTCCGCGAAGAACAACCCCTACGGCAACTTCCTCGCCGTGAAGAAGGGCAACGAGAAGGACCCGCGGGTCGAGAAGCTCGCCAAGCTGCTCGTCTCGCCCGAGGTGAAGAAGTTCATCGAGGACAAGTACCAGGGCTCCGTCATCCCGTCCTTCTGAGCCGGCGGAAGGGCTCACGCAAGGGCTGACGGCACGTATACGGCGTTTCGCGACGCACGGGGTCCACTCCCTCACCGGGTGTGGACCCCGTCGTGCGGTTCAGTGGTTTCATGCTGCATGCTGGGCAGTTCAGCAGGACCTGAAGGTTTTTCCGAAGTTACGGAGCGGCGCATGAGTGGCACCTTTCCCAACGTCTCCCTCAGCACGGAGCGGTTGGTACTGCGCCCCTTCGAGGAGTCGGACATCGAGGCCTTCGCCGAGATGATGAACGACGAGCTGGTCACCGCCTGGACCTCCGTCCCCCAGCCATACACCGAGGCCGACGCCCGGGCCTGGATCACCGCACAGGCCCCCGCCGAGCGCGAAGCGGGCCGCGGCATCGTGTTCGCCGTCGACGAGTTCCTCACCCAGCGCCTGGTCGGCACCGTCCATCTGCGCAACACCGACTGGCGGGTGCGCTCGACGGAGATCGCCTACGTCATCGCCCCCTGGGCGCGCGGCGAAGGCTATGCCTCCGAGGCCGCCCTGGCCACCGCGCAATGGCTGTTCCACGACCAGAAGTTCGAACGCCTGGAGCTGCGCACCGCCGCCGACAACGCCGCCTCCCAGCAGGTCGCCCAGAAGATCGGCTGTATCAGCGAGGGCGTCCTGCGGGGCGCCTGGATAGCGCGCAGCAGGACCGACGACGGCACGTGGACGGACGTCCGCACCGACGTCATCGTGTGGAGCCTGCTGCCGGAGGACCTGGCGGGGGTCAGCGAGCAGCTGGCCGACACGGGTGGTTTCACGTCGTACTCGGACTGGAACTGATCCTCCGCGCCTCACCGGGTACGCTCACGGAGCCCGCCCAAGGGCCCCTTCCCCCTGACTACCTGCGCAGACCTGGAGAGAGACGACGATGGCCGACCGGGTCACGGTGATCGGCTGGGACGGCTCGCCGCTGACCGCCGCGGCACGCGCCGCCCTCGGCGCCGCCACGCTCGTGGCGGGCGCGGCCCACCATCTGGCCCTGCCCGAGGTCCCGTCCGGTGCCGAACGCGTCCGTCTCGGCAGCGTCGCGCTCGCCGCCCGCCGTATCGCCGCCCACCGCGGCACCGCCGTCGTGTTCGCCGACGGCGACCCAGGCTTCTTCGGCGTCGTCCGCACCCTGCGCGCCCCCGAGTACGGCCTGGAGGTCGAGGTCGTCCCCGCCGTCTCCTCCGTCGCCGCCGCCTTCGCCCGTGCCGGCATGCCCTGGGACGACGCCCAGGTGGTCGTCGCCCACCGGCGCACCCTGCGCCGCGCCGTGAACGTCTGCCGCGCCCACACCAAGGTCGCCGTCCTCACCTCGCCCGGCGCCGGACCCGCCGAACTCGGCCTGCTGCTCGACGGCGTCCACCGCACCTTCGTCATCTGCGAGGAACTCGGCACCGAACGCGAACAGGTCAGCGTCGTCACCTCCGACAAGGCGGCCGACCACACCTGGCGCGACCCCAACGTCGTCATCGTCATCGGGGGACCCGTCGGCCCGGCCGGCGCGGGGGAGAGCGGCGGCTGGATCGCCGGCCGCGATCCCGGAGCCGGTCCCCGCGGCTGGGTACAGCCCGACGAGTCCTACGGCGGCGGACCCGGCGGCAGGCTCGGCGAGGGGGAGACGGAGCTGCTGCGGGCCGCCCAACTCGCCCGGCTGGGGCCCCGGGTCGGGGACCTCGTCTGGGACATCGGCTGCGGCTCCGGCGCGTTCGCCGCCGAGGCCGCGCGCGCCGGAGCCGCCGTCATCGCCGTCGACCGCGACCCCGGGGCCTGCGCCCGCACCGAGGCGGCCGCACGCCGGTTCGGCGTCCAGCTCCAGGTGGTGCACGGCAGCGCCCCGCACGTGCTGGAGAACCTGCCGGAACCGGACGTCGTACGGGTCGGCGGGGGAGGCGCGGCCGTCGTCTCGGCGGTCGCCGACCGGCGCCCCCAGCGCATCGTCACGCACGCCGCGACCCGCGACGCGGCCGAACGCGTCGGCCGGGATCTGACCGAACACGGCTACCGGGTCGAGTGCGCCCTGCTCCAGTCCGTCGCCCTCGACACCCGCGCCTGGACGGAGACCGAGCGGAGTGTCGCGTTCCTGCTCACAGGAGAACTGCTGCGGCGCGAAGCGCCTCGTTGAGGGGTGGTGGTCGGGAGACGGGTGGGCCTCCGGGATCGCAACCCGTGATCCTGTTGTCGTACTGCGCGCGGTAGGCTGGCCGATCGTTGTACCGCACCGGGCGGCCCGGAAGTTCGTTCGCCAATGTCCGGAAAGCGCGCCCGTTTTGGGGTGGGTGTGGTACTGCGGAACCGGAGGACGCGCAACGTGGCGCAGTCCACAGCGGGCTGTCGCGGATCATGCTGTCGCGATGGCGCAACGGCCGGGACAATGCCACTGAATGGCTTTGTCGCCTTTTCAGGCGGGTCGTTCGTGCCGCTGGGCACGGACGCTCGTTCTTCACTGCGGGGGCGGTCGGTGCGCCGTTCCGGGTGAGCTGGTCGTAGGAGAGCACTAACCGATGGGCGAGGGGTACGCATGACCGACACCGGCCAGGTCCCGGGCGAGGGGCAGCCGGAGAGCGCAGGCATGGTGGAGCAGCCGGGCGTTGCCGCGCACGGTGCGTACACCTACCTCTCCGAGGCACCCGCCGAGGACGAAGACCTGCTGCTGCCGGGCGCCCAGGGCGCATGGGGCAACGAAGTACCGCCGCCCGCCCCGGAACCGGTCGTCGAGGCCGTCCACGAGCCGGGCCCGCACGAGACGGCCGGCCGTGACAGCGGCTCCGTCGACCTCAGCGGCGTCCGCCTGCCGAACCCGGCCCCGGCGTCCGTGCCGCCGTCCCCCATCCTCTCCGCCCCGCAGGACGCTTCGGCCGCGCCGCAGCCGCCGCGCCGCCCGCTGCACCTCGGCCCGCCGATCCCGGACGCCTCCGCCAGCCCGGTCCGCTCCCTCGCCGACCGCGGCCCGGCCGGCGCACCGGTGCGCCAGCCCGCTCCGGCGCCGGCCGGCCCCGAGTACCTCGACGCCCAGCCGCTGCACGACATGGCTCCGCAGAACGCGGCCCCCTGGGGTACGGCGCCCACGCCGGCCCCGGCCGTCGCGGTGGCCGAGGCGGATGCACAGGCACAGGCTGCCGAAACGGTTGACCCGGCCGCGGCCGCGGCGGGCATCGCGGTCCCTGCGGACGCCCCGGCGCCCGCGGAGGCCCTGGTCCCCGCGCAGGTCACCGCCCAGGCCGACCCGTCCGGCGCGGCCCAGGCCGCCGTCGCCCGGCTCGCGCACCAGGCGGCCGTACCGGCACCGGGCACCGCCGCCCAGGTGGTGCACGGCCACGACGGTGTACAGCCCGTGCACGGCCACGACGGGGTGTACGCGGCTACAGGGGCGGGTCCCGAGGGCGTCGCGGCTGCGCCGTTCGCCGCCGAGCAGGGCGTGGAAGGCGCGGACGACGCGGCGGGCGTCCCTCAGCCCGCTGCCGGGGACGGCCAGGGCGCGCCCACCGAGCAGCCTGTCGAGGGTGCGGTCGCAGAGCAGCCCGTCGAGCAGCCGCTCGCGGGTGCGGTCGCCGTCGGCGGTGCCGCCGGTGACGGGGCGCCCGTGGCCGAGACCCCGGCGGTGACGGAAGCGGAGGCCGGGCCGGCCGTGTCCGAGGACACGCCTGCCGTCGCTGAGGGCGCGCCGGTCGTCGTGGAGGAGGCGGACGCGGCGGCCCCCGGTCAGCAGGCCCAGGCGAGCCCCGCCGAACCGGCTGCCGTCGCCGTCGAGGAAGCGCAGGCCGCTGTGCTGCCGGGCGAGGCCGCGCCGCCTCAGGCTCCGGAGACCGTCCTGGGCGCGGACCTCGCCGTCGCCGAGCCGTCCGAGTCCGCCCAGCCGTCCGAGGCGGCCGACCCGGGCCAGGGCGAGAGCGTGCCGCAGCCGCAGCCGCAGACCGTGCCGGTCGCCGCCGACGCGGACCAGGCTGCCCCGGTCGCCGAGGGCGCCGTCACGGTGGACGACGCCGAGCGGACCGTGGCCGCCGCTCCCGCACCGCAGGCGCCGGACGCTGCCCAGACCGCTCCCGAGGCCCTCGCCGCGGAGGCTGCTCCGGAGGCCGTCGCGGTTCTCGCGGAGCCCGCCGCCCCGGGACAGCAGCCCGCCCCGCCCACCCCCGCGACCGCGGAGCCGCAGGCCGCCGTTGTGGACGCGCAGTCCGGCGTCGTGGAGGCCGCCGTCGTGGAGGCTCAGCCGGCCGCAGCTCAGCCCGCACCCGCCGCAGAAGCCGTACCGGCTCCCGAGCCGGCCGCCCTGCCCGAGGCGCCGGCGCTGCCCGAGGCCGTTGCCCCGGCCCCCGCGCCGGAGGTGGCCGAGGCCGAGGCCCCCGCCGTCGCCCCGGCGCAGGAGGCCGTCCCCGCCCCGGCTGTCGTCGAGACCGTCGCCACCCCTGAGCCGCACCTTCATCTTGCCCAGGGCCCCCAGCTGGCTGAGCCCGTCGCGCCCATCGCCGAAGCCTTGCCGGGCACCCCGGAGGCCCAGGCCGCCGCCGTGCCGCAGACTCAGCCGGAGCCGACCGCCGCCCCCGAAGGCGCCCCCGCGGGCCCGCAGACGCAGCCCACCGACGCCACCCCGCCGCCGGCCGTCCCTGCCGGCGATGCCGCTGAGCAGCAGGCCGCCGCCGAGGCCGGGCAGGGCGAGCCGCTGCCCTCCCATGTGCCGCTGGAGCCCCAGCCGGAGCAGCCGCTCGGGCAGTTCGTGCCCGTCGAGGGGCAGGTGCCCACCGCCCCGCATCTGGCGCCGACCCCGCCGCAGCCGCTGGTCCTCCCCGTGGAGGAGACGCAAGCGCCGGTGGCCGCGGTGCCCGCGCCGCGTGAGGGCGAGCAGGCCGCCGACGTCGTACAGCACGCGGAGGACCTGCAGACCAGGGCCGCCGACCAGGAAGAGCAGGACGAGGGGAGCACGGCCGCTGTGGCGGAAGCCCGACAGTCCACCGGCCCGGCCGCGCCCGCCTACGCCGACGCCGAGCGCGAGGCCGTCCTGAAGGTCATGCGCGAGCGCCGCGACATCCGTAACGGCTTCCGCAGCGACCCCATCCCGCACGAGGTGCTGCTGCGCGTCCTGGAGGCGGCCCACACGGCGCCCTCCGTGGGCCACTCGCAGCCCTGGGACTTCGTCGTCATCCGCTCCGCCGAAACCCGGCGGACGATGCACGAACTGGCGATGCAGCAGCGCGAGGCGTACGCCAAGTCGCTGCCGAAGGGCCGGGCCAAGCAGTTCAAGGAACTGAAGATCGAGGCCATCCTCGACACCCCGGTCAACATCGTCGTCACCGCCGATCCCACCCGCGGCGGCCGCCACACCCTCGGCCGCTACACCCAGCCGCAGATGGCGCCCTACTCCTCGGCGCTCGCGGTGGAGAACCTCTGGCTCGCCGCCCGCGCCGAAGGCCTCGGCGTCGGCTGGGTCAGCTTCTTCGACGAGCGGGAGATGGTCCGCGCGCTCGGCCTGCCCGAGCACCTGGAGGTCGTCGCGTACCTGTGTGTCGGGTACGTCGACGAGTTCCCGGACGAGCCCGAGCTGATGCAGGCCGGCTGGTCCAAGCGACGCCCGCTGTCCTGGGTGGTGCACGAGGAGACGTACGGCCGCCGCGCCCTGCCCGGAGAGGAACCCCACGACCTGCTTGCCGAGACCGTCGCACAGATCCGTCCGCTCGACGCCAAGGCCCTCGGTGAGGCCTGGGAGCGCCAGAAGCGGATGACCAAGCCGGCCGGCGCGCTCGGCATGCTGGAGATCATCTCCGCGCAGCTGTCCGGGCTGTCCCGGCAGTGCCCGCCGCCGATCCCGGAGCCCGCCGCCGTCGCCATCTTCGCGGGCGACCACGGCGTGCACGCCCAGGGCGTCACCCCCTGGCCGCAGGAGGTCACCGCCCAGATGGTGGCCAACTTCCTCGGCGGGGGAGCCGTCTGCAACGCCTTCGCCGCCCAGGTCGGCGCCGAGGTGTGCGTCGTGGACGTCGGTGTCGCCGCCGACCTGCCCGCCACGCCGGGCCTGCTGCCCCGCAAGGTCCGGGCCGGTACGTCGGACATGACCACGGGCCCCGCGATGACCCGCGAGGAGGCCAAGCAGGCCATCGAGGTGGGCATCGAGACCGCCCGCGATCTGGTGGCCGCCGGCAACAAGGCGCTGCTCACCGGCGAGATGGGCATCGCGAACACCACGGCCTCCGCCGCCCTGATCTCCGTCTACACGGGTGCCGACCCGGCGGAGGTGACGGGCCGGGGCACCGGCATCAACGACGAGACCCTGGCCCGCAAGACCGAGGTCGTCCGCCGCGCCCTGGAATTCCACCAGCCGGACCCGGCCGACCCGCTCGGCGTCCTCGCGGCCATCGGCGGCTTCGAGCACGCGGCCATGGTCGGACTCCTCCTCGGCGGCGCCTCCCTGCGTACGCCGGTGATCCTGGACGGCGTCAGCGCCGGCGCCGCGGCCCTGGTCGCCCGCGCCATCGCCCCCGAGGTCCTGGCGGCCTGCATCGCGGGCCACCGCAGCGCCGAACCGGGCCACGTGGCCGCCCTCAACAAGCTCGGCCTGCGCCCCCTGGTCGACCTCGACCTCCGCCTCGGCGAGGGCACGGGCGCCCTGCTGGCCCTGCCGCTGGTGCAGAGCACGGCACGGGCGATGCACGAGGTGGCGACGTTCGACTCGGCGGGGGTCACTGAGAAGTAGTGGTCTGCGTACGGGGCTCGGCACTGTGGTGCCGAGCCCCGTTGCACACGTCCGTGGCTCCGTGCCCAGCCACCGGACACCTGTCCCGCCCTCAGCCCCGCCAACGTAAAATCCGCACGTCAGCGCCACCGCACAGCGACCGGAGGACGCCCTCATGGCCGAACACCCCGCCTACCCCGTAGGCCTCCGCCTCTCCGGCCGCCGCGTGGTCGTCCTCGGCGGCGGCCAGGTGGCCCAGCGCCGCCTCCCCGCCCTCCTCGCGGCCGGCGCGGACATCGTTCTCGTGTCCCCGGCAGCGACCCCCTCCGTCGAGGCCATGGCGGACGCGGGGGAGATCACCTGGGCCAGGCGGCCCTACCAGGAGGGCGACCTCGCCGAGGCCTGGTACGCCCTCATCGCCACCAGCGACCCCGAGACCAACACCGCCGCCTCCGCCGAAGCGGAGCGCCACCGCGTCTGGTGCGTCCGCTCCGACGACGCCGACCAGGCCACCGCCTGGACCCCGGCGACCGGGCACAGCGAGGGCGTCACCGTCGCCGTCCTCACCACGGACGCGCGCGGCCGCGACCCCCGCCACACCGCGGCCATCCGCGACGCGGTGGTGGAAGGCCTGCGCGACGGCACCCTGGTGGCACCCCACCACCGCACCCGCACCCCCGGCGTCGCCCTGGTCGGCGGCGGCCCCGGCGACCCCGACCTGATCACGGTCCGCGGCCGCCGGCTCCTCGCCGAGGCGGACGTCGTCATCGCCGACCGGCTCGGCCCGCGCGACCTGCTCGCCGAACTCCCGCCGCACGTCGAGGTGATCGACGCGGCGAAGATCCCGTACGGCCGGTACATGGCCCAGGAGGCCATCAACAACGCGCTGATCGAGCACGCCAAGCAGGGCAAGTCGGTCGTCCGGCTCAAGGGTGGCGACCCGTATGTCTTCGGGCGGGGCATGGAGGAGGTCCAGGCGCTCGCCGAGGCCGGCATCGCGTGCACGGTCGTCCCCGGCATCTCCAGCTCGATCTCGGTGCCCGGCGCGGCCGGCATCCCGGTCACTCACCGGGGCGTCGCCCATGAGTTCACGGTCGTCAGCGGCCATGTGGCTCCCGACGACGAGCGCTCCCTGGTCGACTGGCCGTCGCTGGCGAAGCTCACCGGCACCCTCGTGATCCTGATGGGCGTCGACAAGATCGGGAAGATCGCCGAGACGCTCGTCGCGCACGGCAAGTCGCCGGACACCCCCGTCGCCCTGGTCCAGGAAGGTACGACGGCCGCGCAGCGCCGGGTCGACGCCACCCTCGCCACGGTCGCCGAGACCGTGCGCACCGAGGACGTGAAGCCCCCGGCGGTCATCGTGATCGGCGCGGTCGTCCAGGTCGGCCCGGCGCCCGTCGCGTGACCATTCTCGGCTTGATCACGCGTAACCCGGGGTAACGCACCCCTTCCCAGCCGTTGGCAGCACACCCAGGACAAGGCAGTATCACCCTGTGGCCGATCTCATCACCGTCGAGGATCCCGACGACCCGCGTCTCGCCGACTACACGGGTCTGACCGATGTCGAACTGCGGCGCAAGCGCGAGCCCGCCGAGGGCCTGTTCATCGCCGAGGGCGAGAAGGTCATCCGCAGGGCCAAGGAAGCGGGCTACGAGATGCGCTCCATGCTGCTCTCGGCCAAGTGGATCGACGTCATGCGCGACGTCATCGACGAACTTCCGGCCCCGGTCTACGCCGTGCGCCCCGAGCTCGCCGAACAGGTCACCGGCTACCACGTGCACCGCGGCGCCCTCGCCTCCATGCAGCGCAAGCCGCTGCCCACGGCCGGCGAACTGCTGCGCTCCGCACGCCGGGTCGTGATCATGGAGTCGGTGAACGATCACACGAACATCGGCGCGATCTTCAGATCGGCCGCGGCTCTCGGCATGGACGCGGTGCTGCTGTCGCCCGACTGTGCCGACCCGCTGTACCGGCGGAGCGTCAAGGTCTCCATGGGCGCCGTGTTCTCGGTGCCGTACGCCCGGCTGGAGACCTGGCCGAAGGGGCTGGAGTCGGTCCGCGAGGCCGGCTTCACGCTCCTCGCGCTCACCCCGGACGACAAGGCCCGCACCCTCGACGAGGCCGCCCCGCACACGATGGACCGGGTCGCCCTGATGCTCGGCGCCGAGGGCGACGGGCTCTCCACCCAAGCCCTGGTCGCCGCCGACGAATGGGTCCGCATCCCGATGTCCCACGGCGTCGACTCGCTCAACGTGGGCGCGGCCGCGGCGGTGGCGTTCTACGCGGTCGCCACCGGCCGCCCGGCATCCTGACGGCCGCTCCGCGCGCCGCTCACCCGACGGAGCCGCGCTCCGGCGTCGCCATGTACAGATCCTCCGCCGGGCCCCCGGCGCGCGGCGACTGGTGCAGCGTCTGAGCCTGCCGGTGTACGCCGCCGTCGCCGCCGAGTCCGCGCGCCGGGCCCTGGCAGCCCTGGGCCAGCGCGATGCCGAGCGCCACGAGCAGCGTCACCACCACGAACACGAACAGCCGCTGCCGCAGCAGCCGCGGATTGGCCGGCCGCCGCCCCGTACCCGCCGTACGCTGCGCCGGCCGCCCGGAACCGCCGCGCGGAGCGGGCCGGTTCCCACTGCCCGAGCGCGGGCCGCCGCCGCGCGGAGCCGGCGTCGGCCGGGCCGCACCCGGCCGCGCGCCGGCACCCGTACCGCGCGCACCGCTGCCGCCCCGCGAGGGGACCCCGCCCCGCACCGGCGCGCCACCGCCCCGGGAGGGGACACCACCCCGCGGCAGCGGGGTGCCCGGAGCGGTACGCCGCTGGGTGCGCTGCTGCTCGGGGTAGGTGTCGACGAGCCGTCCCGTGGGCCGGTCCGCCTCCGCGGCCCGCGGCGCGGGCGGCCGTACGACGCCGTCCAGGCCCTGCGCCTCACGGGCGGCGATCTCCTTCAGCCGCAGCGACAGCTGCAGGGTGCTGGGCCGCTCGTCGGGGTCCTTCGCCAGACAGGCCCGCACCAGCGGGGCGAGCGCGTCCGGTACGCCGTGCAGCTGCGGTTCCTCGTGCACCACCCGGTACAGCATCACCTCGGAACTGCCGTGCCCGAAGGGTGAGTCGCCGGTGGAGGCGTAGGCGAGGGTCGCGCCGAGGGAGAAGACGTCCGTGGCGGGCGTGACGGCCGCGCCGCGCACCTGCTCGGGCGCGAGGAAGCCGGGGGAGCCGACCGCCGTACCGACGTGGGTGAGGGTGGAGGCACCGGTGGCCCAGGCGATGCCGAAGTCGATGATCCGCGGTCCCTTGGGGGACAGCAGGATGTTGGAGGGCTTCAGGTCCCGGTGGACGACCCCGGCCTCGTGCACCGCGACCAGGCCCTCGGACAGGGCCGCACCGATCGCCGCGGCGTCGGCCGCGCCGAGCGGGCCCTCGTCGGCGACCTTGTCGTGCAGGGACGGGCCGGGTACGTACTGGGTGGCGAACCAGGGGCGCTCGGCCTCCAGATCCGCGGCGACCAGCCGGGCCGTACAGCCGCCCCTGATCCGCCGGGCCGCCGAGACCTCACGGGCGAACCGCGACCGGAACTCCTGGTCCTCCGCCAGATCGGGCCGGATCACCTTCAGCGCGACCCGCTGCCCCTTCTTGTCGGAGCCGAGGTAGACCACGCCCATTCCGCCCGCGCCGAGCCGTCGGTGAAGCCTGAAAGAGCCGACGACGCGCGGGTCCTCGCGCCTCAGGCGCATCATCGCCATGTTCATCCCCGCTGCCCGGTCCCTGTGACGTGGCACAGCTTACGTTTCCACGGCCGTCGGCGCGCAGAGGCCGCGCCCTCCGCCCCGAACGGATTGCGCGGACCGCCCACCCGATGTGAAACACGGTCAGCAACCCTCGCTGTGCCGTGCCCTTGAGCACACTGAGCCATCAACCAGTGGCCGGGGAGCGGACGTTGACGCCTGATGAGGCCAGGTGGCGCAGGTCCGCACACCCGCCCGACGGCCACCGCGGGTGGGCCGGAGGACCGGTCACCGGAACGACCGTGAGGGGGACACGACAGCCCTCGGGCCCGCCGCCGGAGTGATCGAAGTCACGTCTTCCGCCCCCGGCGCTCCGGAAATGACGGATACGGCGGACGCCCCCTCCGGGAAGACCCCGAGACCCGCACCGGCGTCTCCACCCAGGGGAGTACGTCCCAGGTCAAGGCTCATCCTCCGGGAGGCCCGGCAATCGGTACGAAGGCATGACGACCGCTGCGGGCCGCGCGCCTAGATTTGAGGACAAGCGGCGGGTGCAGCACTCGTCCCCCGAGGTCAGACACCCGCCGCTCCGAGGACAACCGAATCGGTCAGGAGAGGGACCATGGCCCACACGGCACCGCGACGCACCACGTTCGCCCCCCGCCGCACGGGTCGCCGCCACCCCTTGGTGGCGACGCTCATGGCCCTTCCTCTGGCGGCCCTGCTCCTGATCGTCTTCCACGGTTGGGACACAGTGGCCACACAGGCGTCGTCCGTGGGTGTGATGCTGGGGCGCTGAGCGGCGACCCCAGGCCCGGAAGAGCGGTCCGGGCGGGGACATCCATCCAGGAAACCCCGTGGGGACGGGGGTGCGGCGGACGGCACAAAATGCCGGCGCAGCTGGGGAGCTGCGCCGGCATTGCGCCGTTCATGGGCCTGTCGAAGAAGCCCCGGCCGTACGAGACGGCCGGGGCTTTCCGGTATGTGGACGATACTGGGATTGAACCAGTGACCTCTTCCGTGTCAGGGAAGCGCTCTCCCGCTGAGCTAATCGTCCGCGGGCTGTGACGTGGCAGTCACAGTCAGTGCGCGATACTGGGATTGAACCAGTGACCTCTTCCGTGTCAGGGAAGCGCTCTCCCGCTGAGCTAATCGCGCGGGGAGGATCTTCGAGAAGATCCGCAAGATCTCCGAGGAGATCCAGTGGACGATACTGGGATTGAACCAGTGACCTCTTCCGTGTCAGGGAAGCGCTCTCCCGCTGAGCTAATCGTCCTTGGAGGTGGAGACGGGATTTGAACCCGTGTAGACGGCTTTGCAGGCCGTTGCCTCGCCTCTCGGCCACTCCACCAGGAGTGTAGGGGATCGGGATGACCCCTTCTTCCTTCGAGCGGACGACGAGGCTCGAACTCGCGACCTCAACCTTGGCAAGGTTGCGCTCTACCAACTGAGCTACGTCCGCCTGTCGTTTCGGTCCGCTTCCGCGTCCCGGCGACGTGTTGAACTCTAGCGGATTCCCGGGCCAGTACAAAAACGCGTTTGCGCAGCGTGCTGCGGTGCGCCCGATGGACGACATGGTCAGGGCCGCCTCGGGGACATCCCGGAGCCACCCGTCGGACACCCGACCTAGACTCGATCGCGTGCCTCACCACCCTTCCCGGCTCCCTGCTCTGGCCCGCTTCGGCGACCGCGTCGCCACCGGTCTGCTGGACGTCACCAGCGATCCGGCCGCCCTGGACTCGGACGGCTTCTGGGCCGTCTGCGCGGACTTCGAAGGCCGCCTGACCTGCGCCCGCTTCGCGGACGTACGCACGGAGCCGGTGCCCGCGCCGGTGCCGGGCGGCTGGCGGGGTCCGGCGGCAGGGGAGTGGACCTCCTCCCTGGACCACGGCGCCTACACGGCGGCCGTCCGCCGCATCCGCGAGCACATAGCCGCCGGCGAGGTCTACCAGGCCAACCTCTGCCGGGTGCTCAGCGCGCCCGTGGCCCCCGACGCCGACGTGGACGCCCTGACCGCCCTGCTGGCCCGCGGCAACCCCGCGCCGTACGCGGGGACGATCCGGCTGCCGGAGCACGGCGTGGAGATCGCCACCGCCTCGCCCGAGCTCTTCCTGCGCCGGGAGGGGCGAGTCGTCGAGAGCGGGCCCATCAAGGGCACCGGGCGCACGGAGGCGGACCTCCTGGAGAAGGACTACGCCGAGAACGTGATGATCGTGGACCTGGTACGCAACGACATCGGGCGCGTGTGCGCGACCGGCAGTGTGACCGTCCCCGACCTGTGCGCCGTGGAGAAGCACCCCGGCCTGGTCCACCTGGTCTCCACGGTCCGCGGCGAACTGCGCGACGGGTCGGGCTGGCCCGACCTCCTCGCCGCCGCCTTCCCGCCCGGCTCGGTGACCGGCGCGCCGAAATCGAGCGCCCTCAGGATCATCGAGGCCCTGGAGGCCGCCCCGCGCGGGCCGTACTGCGGCGGCATCGGCTGGGTCGACGCCGACCGGGGCGCGGGCGAGCTGGCCGTCGGCATCCGCACCTTCTGGCTCGACCGCGCCGAAGGGGTCCTGCGCTTCGGCACCGGCGCCGGCATCACCTGGGGATCCGACCCCGAGGGGGAGTGGCGGGAGACCGAGCTGAAGGCGTCCCGGCTGCTCGCGGTAGCGTCGGGGACGTACGAGGCGAGTGGAGGGGTGTGCACATGAGGATCTGGCTGGACGGCGGGCTGCGGGACCTGGAGTCCGCCCGCGTCTCCGTCTTCGACCACGGGCTGACCGTCGGCGACGGCATCTTCGAGACGGTGAAGGCGGTCGACGGCAGGGTGTTCGCGCTCACCCGGCACCTGGACCGGCTGACCCGCTCGGCCCGGGGCCTCGGCTTGCCCGACCCCGATCACGAGGAGATCCGCGAGGCCTGCGCGGCCGTCCTGGAGGCCAACCCGATGCCGCTCGGCCGGCTGCGGATCACCTATACCGGCGGCCACGGCCCGCTCGGCTCCGACCGCGGCGAGCACGGCCCGACCCTCGTGGTCGCCCTCGGCGCGACCACCCGCCGTCCGGACACCACCGCCGTGATCACCGTCCCCTGGACGCGCAACGAACGCGGCGCCCTGACCGGCCTGAAGACCACCTCGTACGCGGAGAACGTCGTCGCCCTGGCCCGCGCCCACCAACACGGCGCCTCCGAGGCGCTGTTCGGCAACACGGTCGGGCAGCTCTGCGAGGGCACCGGGTCCAACGTCTTCGTCGTCCTGGACGGCGAGATCCACACCCCGCCGGTCGCCTCCGGCTGTCTGCCCGGCATCACCCGTGCCCTGGCGGTCGAGTGGACCGGCGCCAAGGAGACCGATCTGCCGCTGGACGTCCTGGAGCGGGCCGACGAGATCTTCCTGACCTCCACCCTGCGGGACATCCAGGCCGTGCACCGCGTCGACGACCGCGAACTGCCCGGTGCACCGGGCCCGGTGACCGCCAAGGCGATGCGGATCTTCGACGAGCACGCCGGCGAGGACCTGGACCCCTGAGCCGGGCCCGTGGCTTCTGCCGCAGGCCCGGGAAAACGGGCTGACTCGGCGGCCGGTCGCGGGTAGAACACCTGTGATGACCACGACCCTGCGGCCGGTCGAGCCGCTTCAGCAACATCCGGACGGCACGCGGTCCCGCCGCTATCAGGTCTGCGTGAACAGCCGTCCCGTCGGCGAGATCCACCTCGGCACGTCCTCCTCCCTCGGCGACTCGGTGGCGCGCATCAGCGAGCTGTGGATCGCCGAGCCCGACCGGCGGCGCGGCCGGGCCACGGTGGCCGCGCTCGCCGCCGAGGAGGTGGCACGCGGCTGGGGCTGCACCCAGATCGAGGCCGTCGTCCCCGCCTCGGCGGACATCGCCCTGCGGCTGTTCGGCACCCTCGGCTACACCGTGCGCAACCGCGGCATGGAGAAGCGCCTCGGCACCACCCCGCCCGAGCTGCCACCGGGCAATCGTGCGCGGCCCATGACCACCGACGAGTTCGACGCGTGGTACGCGTACGAGAGCGAGGAGTACGCGCGCATGTGGATCCAGCACGGTGTCCCCGAGGCCGCGGCCTACGCCAAGTCCCGCCGTGACCATGAGAGGCTGCTGCCGCACGGTCTGGCGACGGACGGCATGCTCTTCAGCGTCCTGGAGCACGAAGGGGTCCGGGTGGGCGTTCTGTGGGTGGCCCTCCAGGACGACAAGGCGTACGTGTTCGACGTCGAGACCGATGGGGAGCAGCGCGGCAAGGGGCACGGTCGTACGCTCATGCTGCTGGCGGAGCGCCAGGCGGCCGACGCCGGACGGGCGCTCCTCGGCCTCAACGTGCACGCGGGCAACACCCCGGCGGAGCGGCTGTACGAGTCGCTCGGGTACAAGACGACGGCCAGCTCCCTGTTCAAGCCCCTGCTGTAGCGCTCCAAGTCCGCTGCTGTCCCTGCTGTCGCGGTCAGGCGTCCCGCTCGGCGAGGAGCCGGTCGGCGATCTCCTCGACGCGCTCGCGCAGGCCCTCCTGGCTCTTGCCGCCGTCGAGGCGTTCGCCGCCGATGACATACGTGGGGGTGCCGGTCACACCGATCGCCTTGCCCTCGGCCTGGTCGGCGTCCACGATCAGGATGTGCCGGCCGTCGATCAGGGCCGTGTCGAACTCCTCGGCGTCCAGCCCGAGTTCACGGGCCACCTCGACCAGGAAGGGTTCTCCCTGACGGTCCAGCTCCTCGACCCGCCCCAGTACGGCCTCCACGTACGGCCAGCCCCGGCCCTGTGCCAGGGCCTCCTCGGCGGCCTGGGCGGCGGCGAAGGAGTGCTTGTGCTTCTCCAGCGGGAAGTGCCGCAGCCGCAGCTCCAGCCGGTCGCCGTAGCGGGCGCGCAGGGCGCGGACGTCGTCCAGCGCGGTACGGCAGTCGGGGCACTGCAGCTCGCACCAGACATCGAGCACGGGGACGTCGGCGGGTGCGGGGGAGGAGTCGCTCATGCCGCCCAGTCTTCCAGGCCGGGGCCCGCCGACCCAATCGGGACCGTACGGCCTCGACGGGATCGTCGGGACCGTACGGCACTCCAGGAGGAGGCGACCCGGAGATGTCCCTGATGTCCGCCGGGGGCATGGCTTCGCGGGCACGGGGCGGGGCAGGATGGAAGGGACGAAGCGCGCCATCGCCGCATGCCGCTTCTTCGCGTTCGTGTGTCCCACTTCCACCCGACCGAGCCGCCAGGAGGACCGGATGATTGCCGAGACCGTCTGCTCCGCCGTGTCCGCGGCGGGCCTGGGCATCGCGGTGGTGACGGCCTACCGCAAGCGTTTCCTGTCGGCGGCCCGCATCGCGGCCTACTCGCTGGTGCCGGTCGGCCTGGTGATGACGGGCGTCGTCGGCTGGGTCTCCGACACCGCCTTCAGTCCCGTCGCCTGGGCGGGCTTCGGCGTGCTGGGCGCGGCCTGGCTGCTCTTCGCGAGCACCCGCGCCGTCGAGCGCCGGCGCGGCGGCACCCGGGCCGGGCGCAGAGCGGCCCGGAGCGGTGAGACCGGAGCGGCCGTGGCCCCGACGGCCTCCGCGCCCTCCCTGGGCCCGGGGACCCGCCCGGCGACCGGATCCGCCACCGCCCCGCGTGCCGGCGGCGCCACCGAGGACTTCAGCGACATCGAGGCCATCCTCAAGAAGCACGGCATATGACAGCCGCATAGCGGGTGCGGCGGCATAACGGCACGTCCGCGGCCACATCGGCCCCGGACCGAAACGACACAGTGCGTCATGAGCGCGTCCGGATCCGTTCACAACCCGAAGCAAGACGGACGAGACGGCGCGGAATCCGGCAACTCTCGCATATCGATGGCATGGTGATCGCGTACAGGCCTCCTCCTGCGCCATGATCTGCCGCGAGATGCTGGACACGACAGAGAGCGAGGCCGCGCCGCCGAAGGACGAGCCGCGCGGGTGCCTCTTCGCCCTATCCCAGCCACCGCTGATGATCTTCCTTGCGGTGATCGGGTGTCTGCTCCTCATGGCTGCGCTGCACGACCTGCTGTTGCTGTGAGCCGTACACGTCCGTCCCGGCGCCACCCGCCGGGACCGACGTCGCCCAGGGTGTGTTCAGGCGTCTCGTGCGCGCGCGAATCCCGGCGCCGCGCTGTCGCTGCCGTCAGCCGGTCGCTTCCTTGCGCCGGGCCCGGTAGGCGGCCACGTGCAGCCGGTTTCCGCAGGTGCGGCTGTCGCAGTAGCGGCGCGAGCGGTTGCGGGACAGGTCCACGAAGGCACGCCGGCAGTCCGGCGCCTCACAGCGCCGCAGCCGCTCCTGCTCCCCGGCCACCACGAAGAAGGCGAGCGCCATGCCGCAGTCGGCGGCGAGATGGTCGGCCACGGAGGCGCCGGGCGCGAAGTAGTGCACATGCCAGTCGTAGCCGTCGTGGTCCGTCAGCTGCGGGGTGGTGCCGGCCGCGGCCACCAGCTCGTTGATCAGCCCGGCGGCGGAGCGGGGGTCCGGAGCCGCGAAGATCGCCGCGAACCGCCCCCGGACCCTGCGCACCGCCGAGAGGTCGAACTCCGACAGCACGCCGACGTCGCTCATCTCGTGCTTTCGTACGAAATCCGCGAGCGCAGGGACATCGGGCAGTCCCTCCGCCGCCGCGCCGTCCTCCGGCGCGGTGTTCACCAGATCGACCACGGTGTCGAGGGCGCACCGGGTGTCGTGGGTGATCAGCACGTTTCGCTCCCTGGCCTGGGGGGTCGGGCGACGCCCGCCGATGCTGGCCGATGGTAGCGACATCCGCGCCCGCCGCATCGGCCTCTTCCCGACTCCTGTCGCCGGGAGAACGCCTCCGCGCCCGGCGCGGTTCCCGGACCGTCCGGCTCCGGCCCGCCCTCCGGCGGAGCGGGCACAGGCCGACGCCGCCCCCGTGAACGCTCACGGTGACGGCGCCGGGCTATGCCGTATGCGGTTGTCTGTGGCCCGCGCCGTCTCCCCGAGTGGACGGCGCCGGGCTGCTCTCGCGGGGCCGCGGCCTAGCTCTCCGCCAGGATGTGCGACAGCTCCTGATCCAGGTCGAAGTGCCGGTGTTCCGTGCCGGGCGGCACGGCGGCGTCGGTTCGCTTCAGGAAGGACTCCAGAGCCCGCGCCGGGGCTTCCAGCAGGGCCTCCCCCTCCGGGGAGCTGAGGGCGATGCACACG
Organism: Streptomyces sp. CoH27; assembly: GCF_020181035.1. Lineage (GTDB taxonomy): Bacteria > Actinomycetota > Actinomycetes > Streptomycetales > Streptomycetaceae > Streptomyces > Streptomyces camelliae. The sequence continues at coordinate 56,872 of NZ_JAIQYY010000011.1, read as the reverse complement.
ACGCCCTGACCATGACTGCGCGACGGCCAGACACGGACGTCGCCGGTGCCGGTGGGCCGATGCAGCCCTTCGGCGAGGAGGTCGCGGGCGAACACCCACTCGACGGTCTCCTCGGCTCCGGTGTGGAAGGTGGCGTGCACGGCGTAGGGGTCGGCCGTGTCGTACCGCAGGCCTGCGGGGACAGGCAGGGAGGACTCGCTCGACACAACGAGGCGCAGGTGCAGCTCGCAGCTGACCGTGGTGTTCATAAGCGCCAGGGCCTTTCGCTCAGTGTGCGCTCGGGGATTCGCACGTCGGCGAAATCGACATGCCACCTACGGTGCCGTTGTAAACCCCTCTGAGGGTTTTGCGTGTCTTTACGTAACTCTTCCGGCCGAGAACTCGTACCGGATCTACGACCATTTCAGTGACTGGATTCACTCCGGTAGGGTTTGTCTGTATGAATACGGGGAGTGACGACCGGAGCGAGGTCGCCATGGCAACGGACAAGGCAGCGGCGGACGAGGCACAGGCCGACCGGGAGGGGCCGGTACAGGACGCTGGGCGGGCGGCCGGTGGCGGGCTCGGTTCCCGGGCGCCGGAGTTCGTCAAGGCGCGCCGGGTGCTGCATCTGAGCTGGCAGGTCGGCGTCTTCGTGGTCGGCCTCGCGGTCGTGGTCGCCGGCGTCGTCATGCTGCCGCTGCCGGGACCCGGCTGGGTGGTGATCTTCGGCGGCATGGCGATCTGGGCGACCGAGTTCGTCTGGGCCCAGCTCGTGCTCCGCTGGACCAAACGCAAGGTCACGGAGGCGGCCCAGCGGGCCCTCGACCCCAAGGTGCGCCGCCGTAACCTCACGCTGACCGCGATGGGGCTGACGATCGTCGTGGCGCTGGCCGGGATCTACCTGGGGAGGTACGGCCTCGTCATGCCGTGGAAGATCAACACGGAGTGAGCCCGCCCCGTCGCCCGGGCGGCCCACCGACCCGTCCCGTGGTCGGAGGCACCCCTGACATGGGGTAATGTTCTTCCTGCGCCCGGGCGATTAGCTCAGTGGGAGAGCGCTTCGTTCACACCGAAGAGGTCACTGGTTCGAACCCAGTATCGCCCACCCGGACCGACGGCCCACCTGCGAAACAGCAGGTGGGCCGTCGGCGTATGCGCCCACATCCGGCACCGGCCGAGGACGCCTGATTTGCCGAACCGGCAACAAACCTCGTGCACGGCGGACGGCTCACAGGACCATCGGGACCGGCGCCCCGATCACAGGCTCGGCGCGCACGACTCCCGCGATCACAGGCTCGGCGAGCACCGCTTCAGCGATCAGTGGCTCGGCGATCGCGGGGCCGGTCGCAGAAGCTCCGTCGCAAAAGCTCCATCGCAAAAGCTCCGTTGCAAAAGCTCCGCCGAGAAGCCCCGCCCACCCCGCGTACATCACTCCCGTCCCCCTCCTGGAGCCCCGATGCCGCAGTTCTCCATCCCCGGCCCCACCCACCGCCTGGTCCCCTCGCCGGCCGGGCGTGTCCACCTCGTGGAACAGGGCCGAGGCCCGCTGGTGCTGCTGGTAAACGGCTTCCCGGAGTCCTGGTACTCCTGGCGCCACCAGATGCCGGCGCTGGCCGCCGCCGGCTACCGCGCGGTGGCCGTCGACGTCCGGGGGTACGGCCGTACCTCCAAGCCCGCGGCCGTGGCGGAGTACCGGATGCTCGGCCTGGTCGCCGACAACGTCGCCGTGGTGGAGGCCCTGGGGGAGGAGTCCGCGGTCGTCGTCGGGCACGACTGGGGCGCGACGATCGCCGCCACGTCCGCCCTGACCAGGCCGGACGTGTTCCACGCCGTGGGCCTCCTGGGCGTCCCGTACGCCCCACCGGGCGGCCCGCGCCCCAGCGAGATCTTCGCGCGGATGAGCGGGAACCGCGCCGACAGCGGCAATGGTGTCCACGGCGGGGGAGGTAGTGCTGCGGAGAGCGGTGGCAGCGATGCCGGAGGCGACGGCGGATCCTCCGGCGGCCACGGAGCCGGCGGCGACAGGGGCACTGACGCCGAGGGCGGTGGCGCCGGTGGCACGGCCGATGACCCCGCGATGAGTGGCGCAGCCGCGGGCGAGCGCGGGAGCGGTGGCGCCAAGGGCGGCAGCCGATGTGCCGACGGTCACGGGAACGGCGGTGGCAAGAGTGCCGGCGAAGGCAGCCGAGCCGCCGGTGGCCATGGGACGGGCGGCGACGGGGACGCCATGGACGCCGTGGGAGTCAGCGCGGGTGGGCCGCCCGGGCCGGAGGCCGAGGAGGCCTCGGTGCCTTCGGCGTCCGACGAGTTCTACGTTTCGTACTTTCAGCAGCCCGGCCGGGCCGAGGCGGAGATCGAGCCGGATGTGCGCGGCTGGCTCGCCGGCTTCTACGCGGCGCTGTCCGCGGACACCATGCCCGGACCCGGCGCCCCCGACCCGCACTTTGTCGCCCGCGGCGGCACCCTGCGCGAACGCTTCCCCGCCGGCCGGCTCCCGGCCTGGCTGAGTGAGCGTGACCTCGACGTCCTCGCCGGGGAGTTCGAACGGACCGGTCTGACGGGAGCCCTCAATCGTTACCGGAACATGGACCGGGACTGGGCCGACCTGGCCGGTTACGCCGGCGCCCCGGTCACGCAGCCGTCGTTGTTCATCGGCGGCGCCCTGGACGCCTCGCTCGCCTGGCTGGCCGACGCTGTCGAGGCGTTCCCCGAGACCCTGCCGGGTCTCCTCGGCTCGCACATCCTCGGCGGATGCGGCCACTTCGTCCAGCAGAAACGCCCCGAGGAGACGAACCGGATCCTCCTCGACTGGCTCGCTGCCCTGCCCGGCCGCGCCTGAGCGCCGCTCCACCTCGACCCACCCCACCCACCGAAGCCCGCCGCCCCTCCCCTCTGTTCGGCCCGCCGACCACACTCTCCTCACCTGCGCCAACCCCCAACAGCCCACCCCTGCCCGTGTGTCGCCCGCAAGAAAATCCTGTCCGAATCATTGACGCACCCCGGGCCCCTCCGTAACTTGTGCCAGCAAGCGCTTACTTGAAACGATTCATGACGGCGGCGACGACGCTGCGGGGAGGGCCCGACTGTGGGAACCAGCAGGAATCTTGAGAGGCGTACGATCCTGAAGGCGGCCGGGGCGTCGGCGGCCGCGCTCGGGCTGACCGCGGTGACCGGCTGCGGCAGCGGAAGTGGTTCCGGGGACGGGACGGTGACGATCCGTTACTCCTGGTGGGGTGCCGAGGAGCGGGCCAAGAAGATCAACCAGACCATCGCGCTCTTCGAGAAGAAGTTCCCGAAGATCAAGGTCAAGACCGACTTTCAGACGTACCAGTCGTTCTGGGAGAAGTTCCAGACACAGGCCGCCGGCGGAAATCCCCCGGACGTTTTCCAGAACGCCGTCGGTTTTCTCCGGAAGTACGACAAGCGCGGAATTCTGCTGGACCTCAACTCCCAGGTGAAAGCAAGCAATCTGAGCCTGGATCACTTCCGGGACGGCGTCACGAAGGTCGGCGAGGTCGACGGCAAGCAGCTCGGCATTCCGGTCGGCTCCAACAGCATGGCGCTCGTCATCGACAAGAAGGTCTTCCAGAAGGCGGGCGTCGAGCCGCACGCCGGCTGGACCTGGGAGGACTACTTCAAGGCGCTGAAGACGATCCACGACAGGACGAAGGTCCCCGGGGACACCGGCTACTTCACGATCATGTATCTCTACGACCTCTACCTCCGCCAGAACGGCAAGGCGTTCTTCACCAAGGACGGACTCGGTTTCGACCAGGCCGATCTGACGGAGTGGTGGACGGACGGCTACAACCGCGTCAAGGCCGGCATCGTCACCGACCCGAAGATCGTCGAGCAGGACAAGCCCAAGTCCTCGCTCTCCGCCGGACACGGAGCCTCCGAGTTCACCTGGGACAACTTCACCGTCCGCTACACGTCGGAGGGCAGCAGCACCTACGGCCTCGCCCCGATCCCGACCACGGACGGCAAGCAGACCGGCCAGTACCTGGCCTCCCTGATGCTCAGCGCCTCCGCGCACACCTCCCATCCCAAGGAGGTCGCGCAGTTCATCGACTTCATGGTCCACGACCCCCAGGTCGGCACGATCATGGGCTACGACCGCGGCATCCTGGCGAGCACCGAGCAGTACGAGGCGTTCAAGCCGACCGACCCGGTCAACAAGGAGATCGCGCAGTACGAGGCCGACACCGCCAAGGCGGGGGTCCTCGGCACGATCACCCCGCACCCCTCCGGTGCCGACACCATCGAGGCCGCCTTCCTGCGCATCGGCGGTGACCTCGGCCAGGGCAAGACGAAGGTCTCGGACGCGGTGAAGCAGTTCTTCACCGAGTCCGACGCCGCGTTCCAGGCCTGATGGGACCTGCCGTGACGCTCGTCAAGGACTCCCTGCCCGCGTCCCGCAAGACGCGTTCGGCCGCCTCCGCCACCACGGGGCGGCGGCCCGGCCGCCGGCGTGAGAACCTCGCCGGCTACCTCTTCATGTCCCCGTGGATCGCGGGCTTCCTGCTGCTGACCGCGGGCCCGATGGTCGCCTCGCTGTACTTCGCGTTCACCGACTACAACCTCTTCAACGCCCCGAAGTGGGTCGGGCTCGACAACTTCACCAAGATGTTCCACGACCCCCGCTGGCAGAAGTCGGTGGAGGTCACGGCGAAGTACGTGATCATCGGCACCCCGCTGAAGCTGCTGCTCGCCCTCGGGGTGGCTCTCCTGCTCTCCCAGAGCCGCCGCGGCCAGGCCTTCTACCGGGCCGCCTTCTACGCCCCTTCGCTCATCGGCGCGAGTGTGTCCGTCGGCTTCGTCTGGCGGTCGCTGTTCTCCGACGGCGCGATCGTGGACCGTACCCAGTCCTTCTTCGGCTGGCACGTCGGCGGCTGGGTCGGCAACGCCGACTGGGTGCTGTACTGCCTGGTCGCCCTCACCGTCTGGCAGTTCGGCGCGCCCATGGTCATCTTCCTGGCGGGCCTGAAGCAGGTCCCGAGGGAGCTCTACGAGGCCGCGGAGATGGACGGCGCCGGACCCTTCCGGAAGTTCTGGAGCATCACCCTCCCCATGATCTCCCCGGTGCTCTTCTTCAACGTGCTCCTGGAGACCATCCACTCCTTCCAGATCTTCGGCTCGGCCTACGTCGTCTCCAACACCTACTGCGGCCCGGCCGACGCCACGCTCGTCTACACCTGCTACCTGTACCAGCAGGGCTTCAAGAACGCCCAGATGGGCCTCGCCTCCGCCATGGCCTGGATGCTGCTGCTCGCCGTGGCCCTGGTGACGGCCGTCCTCTTCTGGTCCCAGAAGAAGTGGGTGCACTACGAGGAGGACGCCCGATGAGCGCCACCACCGGCAAGCCCCTCGGCGGCGGACTGTCCCGCAAGCGCACCGGCTCCCTCGCCTGGCACCTCGGCGCCCTGCTGATCCTGGCGGTCATCCTCTACCCGGTCGTCTGGGTGATCGGCGCCTCCTTCAAGCCCAGCAAGGACATCATCAACAGCCTCACGCTGTTCCCGTCCCACCCGATCCTGAGCAACTTCAAGGGCCTCGCCGACGGCATCGCGGACATTCAGATCTGGACGTTCTTCCAGAACTCGCTCTTCTACGCCGGCGGTGCCGTCGTCGGCGTGCTCCTCTCCTGCTCGCTGACCGCGTACGCCTTCGCCCGCATCCGGTTCGCCGGCCGCAACGTGCTCTTCTCGCTGATGATCGGCACGCTGCTGCTGCCGTACCACGTGCTGCTGATCCCGCAGTACGTGATGTTCCAGAAGCTGGGCTGGGTCAACACCTACGTCCCGCTGCTGATCGGCAAGTATCTGGCCACGGAGGCCTTCTTCGTCTTCCTCATGGTGCAGTTCATGCGGAACCTGCCCAAGGAACTCGACGAGGCCGCCCGCCTCGACGGCTGCGGGCATCTGCGCATCTACTGGTCGATCGTGCTGCCGCTGTCCCGGCCCGCGCTCATCACCAGCGCGATCTTCACCTTCATCAACGCCTGGAACGACTTCATGGGCCCGCTGATCTACCTCAACGAGCCAGGCAAGTACACGGTCTCGCTGGGCCTGATGATGTTCCGCGACTCCGACGGCGTGGCCGCCAACTACGGCGGGATGATCGCGATGTCCCTGGTCGCGCTGCTGCCCGTGCTGCTGTTCTTCCTCGCCTTCCAGCGGTATCTGATCGACGGGATGGCGACCTCCGGACTGAAGGGGTGAGGCGCGCCATGGCCCAGGCTCGGGTGAAGCCACGCCGGGAGTCCGTCTTCGCGGAGCGGTTCGCCGTCTTCGCCGAGTGCCTGCTGACCGGCGTGTGGATCGCGGTGGCCTCCCTGGGGGTCGTCACCTACCCGGCCGCGTTCGCCGCGGGCGCCCGGCATCTGCGCCGGTGCACCGGCCACCAGGCCGGCGGCCGGCGGGAGTTCGCCGCAGACTTCCGGGCCGCCCTGCGCGGCGGCTGGGCGGTCGGGCTCGCCGGCTGGGTGGCCGCGGCCCTGGCCTGGCTGGACGTCCAGGCCGTACGGGCCGGGCTGCCCGGCGGGCCGCTGGTGGGGGCCGTAGGACTGTTCGCGCTCCTCGGGGTCGCGGTCGCCGGGCTGCGCGCGGCGGCCGTCTGGGCGCCGGGCACTCCCTGGCGGGGCCTGCTCGCCGACGCCGGCCGGCGTACGGTCCTCGACCCGGCCGGATCCTTCCTGCTCGTCGGCGGAGCGGTTCTCACCTGCTGTTCCGCCCTGCTCATCGCCCCGCTGGCGGTGCCCGTGCTCGGGGCCGTCACGGCGGCTGCCGTCGCCGTGGAGGAGCGGTACCGGCGTCGCTGACCCGCCGCACGGCCGGCGCCCCGGGCGCCGCGCCTCTCTCTGTCATGCCCCTGACCAGCACATCTATGGAAGGAAGGCCATGTCTCCCATCCCCCGCAGGTCCCTCCTCAAGGCGGCCGCCGTCGCCGGAGCAGCCGCACAGTTCAGCTGGGCGCTGGGGGCCAAGGACGCCGAGGCCGCGCCGAGAGCCGCGGCCGGCGACGCCGACCCCGTGACCCTGGACTGGCTGGAGGACGGCGGCCTCGGCGCCGCGCCCGGCTCCACCGTCGGCGTGCCCTGGCCCATGGGCGCCTATCAGGAGGACCAGACCTTCGCGCTCACGGACGCCGCCGGCAAGGATGTCCCCGTCCAGACCTGGCCCCTCGCCTACTGGCCCGACGGATCGCTCAAGTGGACCGCCCACGCGGTGAGTTCGGGTGACGGCAAGCTCACGCTCACCGCCGGGACGCCCGCCGCACCCGACAAGAAGGTCACCGTCGACCGGAGCGGCGGCACCATCGACGTCTCCACCGGCGTCATCTCCGCGAGGATCGGCAAGAACGGCTCGACGATCGTCAAGTCCGTCACCCGGGGTTCGACGGAGATCGCCAGGAACGGGCGCCTCGTACTGATCCGGCAGCCCGAGGTCGAGGACGAGGACCAGGGCACGGTGAAGACCGAGCGCTTCGACGGTGCCATCGACTCCGTCACCGTCGAACAGGACGGCCCGGTCCGCGCCGTCGTCCGCATCGACGGCAAGCACCGCAAGGGCGACCGGAGCTGGCTGCCGTTCTCCCTGCGCCTGTACTTCTACGCCGGCGCCGACTCCTTCCGCATGGTGCACACCATCACCTACGACGGCACCCAGGAGCCCGGCAAGGCCTCCGGCGACTTCATCCGCGGGCTCGGCGTCCGGTTCAGCGTGCCGATGCGCGACGCGGCGTACGACCGGCACATCCGCCTCGGCGGCGAGGGCACCGGACTGCTCCGCGAGGCCGTCCAGGGCATCACCGGACTGCGCCGTGACCCGGGCGCCGCCGTACAGGCGGCCCAGTACGCGGGCCAGAAGCTGCCCGACCCGTCCACCTGGGACCAGCGGGTGACAACCCGGCTGCAGTACATCCCGCACTGGGGCGACTACACCCTCGCTCAGCTCTCCGCCGACGGCTTCACCCTCCGCAAGCGCACCAAGCAGGGCTACGGCTGGATCGCCGCCGGCGGCGGCAAGCGGGCCTCCGGCTTCGGCTACGTCGGCGGCGTGAGCGGCGGACTCTCCTTCGGCCTCAGGGACTTCTGGGAGAAGTTCCCCGCCCAGCTCGACATCCGCGACGCCCACACCGACGAGGCCACCGTCACCCTCTGGCTCTGGTCCCCCGAGGCCCAGCCCATGGACCTGCGCTTCTACCACGACGGCATGGGCCAGGACACCTACGCCAAGCAGCTCGAAGGCCTCAACATCACCTACGAGGACTACGAGCCGGAGTTCGGCACCCCCTACGGCATCGCCCGCACCTCCGAACTCCTCTTCTGGGCCAACGACGCCACCCCGGACGCCGACACCCTCGCCCAGCAGGTCGCGGCCGTACGCGTGCTGCCCCAGCTCGCCGCCCCACCCAAGCAGCTCATCAAGGCCAAGGTCTTCGGCCCCGGCCTGTTCTCCGAACCGGACCGCTCCACCGCCGCCAAGGCCAAGATCGAGGACCACCTCGACTTCCTCTTCACCTACTACAAGGACCAGGTGGAGCAACGCCGTTGGTACGGCTTCTGGGACTACGGCGACTTCATGCACACCTACGACACCGTGCGCCACCAGTGGCGGTACGACGTCGGCGGCTACGCCTGGGACAACTCCGAGCTCTCGCCCGACCTGTGGCTCTGGTACGCGTACCTCAGAAGCGGCCGCTCCGACCTGTTCCGCTTCGCCGAGGCGCTCACCCGGCACACCGGCGAGGTCGACGTCTACCACCTCGGCACATGGGCGGGCCTCGGCACCCGGCACGGCGTGCAGCACTTCGGCGACAGCGCCAAGCAGCAGCGCATCGCCAACACCACCTACCGCCGCTTCTACTACTTCCTCACCGGCGACGAACGCGTCGGCGACCTCATGCACGCCAACGTCGACTCCGACGAGACCTTCCTCGTCCTCGACCCCCAGCGCAAGGTCCGCACCACCCCCTACACCCCCGACCGGCACGCCCTGTCCATCGGCTTCGGCACGGACTGGAGCGGCCTGGTCTCGGCCTGGCTCACCGAGTGGGAGCGCAAGGGCCCCAAGTGGGAGAAGGCCAAGGCGCGCGTGCTGTCCACGATGCAGGGCATCGCCGCCCAGCCCAACGGCTTCGTCCAGGGCAGCGGGCTGTACGACCTCGACACCGGCAAGTTCGCCGTCGCCGCCACACCGGTCGTCTCGGTGTCCCACCTCTCGGCCGTCTTCGGCCTCAACGAACTGTGCGCCGAGCTGATCCACCTGGTCGACATGCCCGACTTCAAGAAGGTCTACCTGGACTACTGCCGCTACTTCAATGCCACCAAGGCCGAACAGAAGGCCCGCTACGGCTCCGACTTCGGCAGCCTGCTGCTCTTCCAGGGCCACTCGCGCCTCGACGCCTACGCCGCCGTACAGACCGGTGACGCAGCGCTCGCCAAGCGCGCCTGGACCAAGTTCTACAGCTCCGACGGCTACACCGAGTCCTCGCCGTGGACGACGGAGAAACTGACCGGACCGGTCGCCCTGGTCGAGGGCAGCGAGGCGGCCTGGGTGTCCAGCAACGACACCGCGCTCTACGGCCTCGCGGCCATCGAGAACCTGGCCCTGCTCGGCGACAGGATGCCGTAACCGGATCGGTTCTGGGGAGCGCCGTCGCACGGGCGGCGGCGCTCGCCTCCCGAGTGTGGCCCGCGCCACGGCCCGGCGCATGAGTACACGTACTCAGATCGCCGCCCCGGGCCGGGCAGACTCCCGCCATGGACTGGAACCGCTACCGCTTCCTCAGCCTGTGGTCCCTGCCCGCCCCGCCGGCGGCCGTGTACGCCGTACTGGAGCGGCCCGAGGACTATCCCCGCTGGTGGCCGCAGGTACGGGCGGTGACCCGGCTGGACGACTCCACCGGCGTCCTCACCATCAGGTCGGTCCTGCCGTACGCCATGACCTTCACCGCGCGCGAGACCCGTCACGACCCGGACGCCGGGGTCCTGGAGATCACCATGTCCGGCGACATCGAGGGCTGGGCCCGCTGGACGGTCACCGCCGACGGCCCGGGCAGTCTCGCGCGATACGAGCAGGTGGTGCACGTGAACAAGCCCCTGCTCCGGTGGCTGGCCGTGCCGGGGCGGCCGGTCTTCCGCGCCAACCACCGCCTGATGATGCGGTCCGGGCGGCGGGGACTGATGAGGCATCTCGAAGCGGTTTGAAGGATCGGCGCCTCGACCTGTATTGTTCAGTGCGTTCCCGGGCGATTAGCTCAGTGGGAGAGCGCTTCGTTCACACCGAAGAGGTCACTGGTTCGAACCCAGTATCGCCCACGCTCGCGAGAGCGACGTGTGTCCGCACCATACGCGGACCACGTCGCTCTCTTCGTTTTCTGCGCGGCTTCGCCGCGCGAAGTGGGGGCTCCGCCACCCACCCCCCGGCCCCGGTGCTGCCGCCGGCCGGAGCCGGCAGGCTCATGCCGCCGCCGGCAGCTCCGGCCTGAGCGGCCAGTCCGTGCTGACGATCTCCTCCGAGCCGCTGCGCGCGAACCACGCCTGGAGGCCGCGGGCCTGTGCCGCGTGCCAGCCGGTCTGGAGCGTGTGCAGCTCGGCGGGGGAGAGGCGCTCCAGCCGGGTCGCGAAACGGCGGCCCACCGCCCGTACGACCTCCAGAGCGGCCAGCGCGTCCGCCGCCGCGTCATGCGCGTCCTGCAGCTCCACGCCGTAGTGCGCGCACAGGTCGGTCAGTGTGCGGCGGCCCTTGCGGTACCGGTCCAGGTGCTTGTCCAGCACGCGCGGGTCCAGCACCCTGAGCGGCACCGATTCGAACCAGCGGTCCAGCGAGGACGCCCGGTGCCGGCGCAACTCCCGGTCCAGCAGCGTCAGATCGAACGGCGCGTTCATCACCACCAGCGGGCGGCCCATCGCCGCGTGCTCCGCCAGCTGCTCGGCTATCTCGTACATCACCGGCGCCGGCCAGCGGCCGTTGTGCTGGAGGTGCTCCTCCGTCAGCCCGTGCACCTCCGTCGCCGCCTCGGGCACCGGCACCCCCGGGTTCACCAGCCACCGGCAGATCCGGGGCCGGGTGCCCGGGGCGTCCTGGACGACGACTGCGGCCGACACGATCCGGTCGGTCTCGACGTCCACACCCGTCGTCTCCGTGTCGAAGGCCGCGAGCGGCCCCTCGTACCAGCTCGTCATCCGAACCCAACTCCTCGTTCACCCACCGCAGATGACGTTCCGTCTTCTGCCTGTTTGGTGATACCCGGGCCGTTTGCGCCGTACGCCGGGAGGAGACAACAGGAGTACGGGTCTTTGCAGTTCAGCGGCCCGCAGCGGGGACACTCATTGCCTGGAAGGCTGTTGGTCATGGCCATAGCGCAGCCCGAGCGGGGCGGGCTGCTGCCCGATCGCCCGGGCACCGTCCGCGGCACGCTCGCCACCACCGCCTGCATGGAGACACTGCAGGTCGGCTATCTGCACGCGGTCGCCGCCGCGGCGGGCTGCTCGCTGTCCCAGCCCTTTCCGGACAACGGCATCGACTGGCACGTCAGCCACAGCGCGCCCGGACACACCGTCGACGACGAGGTCACCATCAAGGTGCAGCTGAAGTGCACCTACCAGATCGCGCCGAACCCCCCGGGCCGCTCCTTCTCCTTCACCCTCGACAACGACCATCTGCGCAAGCTCGCCCGCACACCCGTCTCGGTGCACAAGATCCTGGTCGTCATGCTCGTCCCGCGCTCCCAGGACGACTGGCTGCGCGCCAGCCACGACCGGCTCGACCTGAGGCACTGCTGCTACTGGGTGAACCTCGCCGGCCACCCGGTCACCGGCCGGCACCGGACCACCGTGCGGATCCCGACCTCGCGCATCTTCGACGACCGGGCGCTGTGCGAGATCATGACGCGGGTCGGGACGGGAGGCAGGCCATGAGGAGCCGTCCGTACGAGGAGCTGCCCCGCCAGGTCCGGCCCCATCCCGACGATCCCGCCTGGCAGCAGCCCCCCGACCCCGCCCGGGTCGACCCCGCCGTGCTCGGCGCCCTGCTGCACCGGCACGGCTGGCAGCGCCGCGGCGGAGCCCCCGGACGCTACGGCCGCTGGACCCCGCCGGGACCGGGCGGCGGCGGGACCAGCCTGCTGGTGCCGGAGAGCCGTGCCTTCCCCGACAGCGACGACCTGCTGGGCGAGGCCCTCGACGCCCTCGCCCGCAGCGAGACCCCCGACGCGCGCGAGGTGCTGATCTCCCTCGCCGTGCCCAGCGACGAGATCCGCTGGTGGCGGGACACCCCGGGCGGACCCGTCGGCGCCGCGCCCTGGAGCGTGGACGAACAGCTGCGCGGCGCCGCACGGCAGATGCTCCTCGCCGCCGCGCTCGCCACCCGCGCGCGTGCCGGCTACCACGGCGCCCGCCACCGCCGCGCGGCAGCGGAGCTGCTGGAGGACGTCCTCGTCGGCCCCGCCGTCGAGGGCCGCACCCTCACCGCCTTCGCTCCCGTGCCCACCGGCCGCCCCCTCGCCGTCCGCCTCCACCAGGCCCTCTTCGCCGCCCGCGAGGCCATCGACTATCAGCGGGCCACCGGCGGCATGGACGCGTTCGACAGCGCGGTCGAAGCCGGGGTCAGCCGCGAGCTGACCGAGGCGCTGGCCGCGTTCGTCCACGGCACCGAAGGCGCCCGGATCGCCGTCGCCTGGGCCCCGGGCGCCGGCGTCCCCGAGGGCTGCGCGGCCTCCGCCGAGCCCGTCGAGTTCTCCCCGGGCGACCTGCCCGCACTGCGCGAGGCCGCGGCCCGCTATCTGCGCGAGGAACCCTCCGTGCCGGTCCGGATCACCGGCGCCGTGGTCCGCATGCGCCGCTCCGGGCCCGGCGGCGCGGGCACCGTACGGCTGCGCGTCCTCGCCGGTGCCGAGGTCCCGCACGTCCGCGTCACCCTGGACGAGGAGGACTACCGCATCGCCGGCCACGCCCATCTCGTCGGACTCCCGGTGCGCGTGCTCGGCCGGCTGGAGCGCCGGGGCGGTTTCCGCCGGCTCACCGGCGCCTCCGGGGTCGTACCCGTACACGTCGACGAGGCGGAGCGGGACCGGCTGATGAAGGCACTGCAGGAGCCCGCCGGGAAAGGTGCCTTCTTCGAGGAGGCCTGCGGGGAAGCGTACGGGGACGGGGACTGAGGGTGACCGTTTCGCGGTCGGTGCCGTCGGGTCGGTACGATCGCCTGTGCGCGCGCTCCTGGTATGGCGCCGCACCCCACCTTCAGTCAGGAGAGACCGGTGTCAGACGTCCGTGTGATCATCCAACGCGATTCCGAGCGGGAAGAACGCGTGGTGACGACGGGCACTACGGCCGCCGACCTCTTCGCGGGCGAGCGCTCGATCATCGCCGCGCGGGTCGGGGGCGACCTGAAGGACCTCGCCTACGAGGTCAAGGACGGCGAGATCGTCGAGGGTGTCGAGATCTCCTCCGAGGACGGTCTGAACATCCTGCGCCACTCCACCGCGCACGTCATGGCGCAGGCCGTGCAGGAGATCTTCCCCGAGGCCAAGCTGGGCATCGGCCCGCCCGTCAAGGACGGCTTCTACTACGACTTCGACGTCGAGAAGCCGTTCACGCCCGAGGATCTCAAGGCCATCGAGAAGAAGATGCAGGAGATCCAGAAGCGGGGGCAGAAGTTCTCCCGCCGCGTCGTCACCGACGAGGCAGCCCGTGAGGAGCTGGCCTCCGAGCCGTACAAGCTGGAGCTGATCGGCCTCAAGGGCTCCGCGTCGCACGACGACGGCGCGGACGTCGAGGTCGGCGCCGGTGAGCTGACGATCTACGACAACCTCGACGCCAAGACCGGCGAGCTGTGCTGGAAGGACCTGTGCCGCGGTCCGCACCTGCCCTCGACCCGGCTGATCCCGGCGTTCAAGCTGATGCGCAACGCGGCCGCCTACTGGCGCGGCAGCGAGAAGAACCCGATGCTCCAGCGCATCTACGGCACCGCCTGGCCCTCCAAGGACGAGCTGAAGGCGCACCTGGACTTCCTCGCCGAGGCCGAGAAGCGCGACCACCGCAAGCTCGGCACCGAGCTGGACCTCTTCTCCATCCCGGAGCAGATCGGCTCCGGCCTCGCCGTCTTCCACCCCAAGGGCGGCATCATCCGCCGCGTGATGGAGGACTACTCGCGCCGCCGCCACGAGGAAGAGGGCTACGAGTTCGTCTACACCCCGCACGCGACGAAGGGGAAGCTCTTCGAGACGTCCGGGCACCTGGACTGGTACGCCGAGGGCATGTACCCGCCCATGCAGCTCGACGAGGGCGTGGACTACTACCTCAAGCCCATGAACTGCCCGATGCACAACCTGATCTTCGACGCGCGCGGTCGCTCGTACCGTGAACTGCCGCTGCGCCTCTTCGAGTTCGGGACCGTGTACCGGTACGAGAAGTCGGGCGTCGTGCACGGCCTCACCCGCGCCCGGGGCTTCACCCAGGACGACGCGCACATCTACTGCACCCGTGAGCAGATGTCCGAGGAACTGGACAAGACGCTCACCTTCGTCCTCGGCCTGCTGCGCGACTACGGCCTCACCGACTTCTACCTGGAGCTGTCCACCAAGGACCCGGAGAAGTTCGTCGGCTCCGACGAGGTCTGGGAAGAGGCGACCGAGACCCTGCGCCAGGTCGCCGAGAAGCAGGGCCTGCCCCTCGTCCCCGACCCGGGCGGCGCCGCGTTCTACGGTCCGAAGATCTCCGTCCAGGCCAAGGACGCGATCGGCCGGACCTGGCAGATGTCGACCATCCAGCTCGACTTCAACCTGCCCGAGCGCTTCAACCTGGAGTACACCGGCCCCGACGGCTCGAAGCAGCGCCCGGTGATGATCCACCGCGCTCTGTTCGGCTCCATCGAGCGCTTCTTCGCGGTGCTCCTGGAGCACTACGCGGGTGCCTTCCCGGCGTGGCTGGCGCCGGTCCAGGCGCTCGGCATCCCGATCGGCGACGCGCACGTGGAGTACCTGGAGAAGTTCGCGGCGGCGGCCCGGAAGAAGGGGCTGCGCGTCGAGGTGGACTCCTCCTCGGACCGGATGCAGAAGAAGATCCGCAACGCCCAGAAGCAGAAGGTGCCCTTCATGGTCATCGCGGGCGACGAGGACATGTCGGGCGGCTCCGTCTCCTTCCGCTACCGTGACGGCTCCCAGGAGAACGGCATCCCGTTCGACGAGGCCATCGCCAAGATCGCGCAGGTCGTGGAGGAGCGGGCGCAGGTCTGATCCGGCCCCTGTTCCGTACGAAAGCCCCCGGAGGTTCAGCTCCCCGGGGGCCTTTCGTCGCCCTCCCGGTAGAACGTCCGCATCAGCCAGGAGGAGAACGATCCCGTCACCGCGCCGAGCAGGGCGAGGCCGCCGATCATCATGCCGGTGGCGATCACCCGGCCCAGGGGGGTGACAGGGGTGACGTCCCCGTAGCCGACCGTGGTGAGGGTCGAGGCGGCCCACCACACCGCGTCCCCGAACGTGCGCATGGTGGCGCCGGGCGCCCCACGCTCGGCCTGGTACACCGCGAGCGAGCCGGAGAAGGCGAGCAGCACGGTGGACAGGCCGGCGTAGGAGATCACCCGCGCATGCAGCGAGAGCCGGGGCTGTCCGGACCGCCGCTGGACCGCTTCGTACAGCCGAACGATCCGAAGCGGGCGCAGCAGCGGCAGGAGGACCACCACCGTGTGCAGCATGTGCGTGGGGACGAAGCGCAGGCCCTGTCCGCTGAGCCGCCAGCTCACCACGTAGTCCGCGGCGAACACCAGCCAGAGGCCGAACGTCACGGACAAGCACACGACATGCCAGACGGCGGGCACGTCAGGGGCCAGGACATGCGTGGCATACGCGGCGAGGTAGGCCAGCGCCGCCACGAAGAGGGGAATCTCGGTGCGATGCTCCCAGTGCTTCGCACGGCTGTCGTCGTCCACCGGCCAAGCTTGGCCGGAGAAGGTCTTCCGGGCGCCCCGGCGACACGCCGGGAACAGGTGAAGCCATATGCTGCATGGCATGACGAGTGAGCCGGAGCAGCAGATCGGAGTGGGGACGCCGGACGCGTTCCAGCGCCTGTGGACGCCCCACCGGATGGCGTACATCCAGGGCGAGAACAAGCCGACCGGTCCGGGGGCCGACGACGGTTGTCCCTTCTGCGCGATTCCGGCCAAGTCCGACGAGGACGGGCTGATCGTCCGCCGTGGTGAGCATGTGTACGCCGTGCTCAACCTCTACCCGTACAACGGCGGCCATCTGATGACGGTGCCGTACCGGCACGTCGCCGACTACACCGAGCTGACCGGGGCGGAGACCGCCGAGCTGGCCGAGCTGACCAAGCAGGCGATGACGGCCCTGCGCACCGCGTCCGGGGCGCACGGCTTCAACATCGGCATGAACCAGGGCACGGTCGCGGGCGCCGGCATCGCCGCGCATCTGCACCAGCACATCGTCCCGCGCTGGGGCGGCGACACGAACTTCATGCCGGTGGTGGGCCACACGAAGGTGCTGCCGCAGCTGCTGGCCGACACCCGGAAGATGCTGGCGGAGGCGTGGCCGGTCTAGGGCCTTTCTTTTGGATCAGGCCGTGACATCAGAAGCCGAGTGCGGGGGAGCCGGCGAGTGACGACAACGTCGCAGATGCGCGTGCCAGACCCCGCGGCCCCGGCAAGATCCGAAAGAGAGGCCCTAGGGCCGGGGTGCCCTCTGCCGAGGGCACCGCTCACGCGTCGTACAGGTCGGCCTTCCGCGGTGTCGGGTCCTGGACATTGGTGCTGAGGAACGCCGAGCGGGCGCCGAACTTCTCCGTGTCCACGCCGTTCTCCTCCAGCACCCTGATCGCGGCCGAGTGCACCACCCGGAGCACCGGCGTGGCCGCGCGCAGCGCATCGTCGGCCATGAAGCGGTGCCGCCAGGGCTGGTCGGCCCAGGCGTGCCGCAGGCCGAACGGTTCGGGCAGGGTGAGCGAGCCGCCGAGCCAGTTGAGCAGCGGCGGGTACCAGGTCAGCGGGGCGCGCGCGGCGAGCCGTACGACCTCGTCGGTGCCGACCAGCGGCAGCTTGATCGTGCGGGTCTCCCAGGGCTTGAGCGACTTGGAGACCTCCTTGGTCGGCGCCTCCGGCTTGGAGGTGAACAGCGAGTTCACCGGACCCAGCGCGTGCCCGGTCACCTCGATACGCAGGGTCTGGTGCAGCACCGTCACCGTGATCAGCATCGTGATGATGAGCTGGCCGTCCCACAGAGTCCACTGCACGCCCAGGTAGTGCCGGTCGCCGCTGCCGAACTGCTGCTTGTTGCAGATGTCCTGTATCGCGTGCGGCTTGACCTGGAACGCCTCGACGTCCGTGCCCTCGGGCCGGGACACCGCCGCGGCCTTCTCGCCGATCGGCGTGACGATCCAGTGCTTGATGGAGGGCTTGGGGAAGCCGCCGGTGTTCAGCGGGCCGCGCTGCAGCAGGCCGAGCTGGTCGTGGATCGCGCGGACGACGTCCCAGCTGCGGAACGGGTGGATCTCCCGGGACGGGTCGGCGGGCAGCAGATCCTCGGCGAGCTGCCAGGCGCCCCAGCGGGTGCCCATGCCGAGTATGCCCTTCGGGCCCGCGTAGAAGACCGAGTTGGACTGCTGCTCGGCGCTGAGCCGGGCCAGTGACTGGCGCAGCTCCTCGGCCGCCGTCTGGTTCGGACCGCGCGGCACGGCCTCAGGGACCTTGGCGCCGACGCTGGTGCCGGAGAGCAGGCCGTCCCAGCGGGCCCGCAGGTCCGTGGCGGTGGCTTCGCAGATCCGCTTGGCCCAGTACCAGCCGATGACGGGCATGACGACGGCCAGGCGCGCGTACCACGCCCAGAAGCCGGTGAACGGCATCTTGATCAGGAAGAGCACGGCGAGCACGCCGACGGCGAGGAGCAGCGCGGTGGCCAGCGATCCGGCGCGCTTGTCGTCGCGCTTGGCGATGTACGTGCGCAGCTGGAAGACGAGCAGCCAGACCAGCATGCCGGGCAGGAACAACAGCCCGCACAGCGCCGTGACGGCGGCCAGGCGGTTGTCGCGCTCGCGGCGGATGTTGTTGGCCGCGAGGCAGTGCTCGACGACGAACTGCGGCTCGGAGCCGAAGGACTGGATGAGCGCCTTGCGGCCGGGAGCGAGCATGCGCGCGATCACGGCCCGCGAGAACGCCTCACCGAGATTGGGCCGCAGCAGCGCGATCCGGCCGGACTTGACGGTCGACTGGTGCCATTCGTTGTCGGCCTTCTTGATCTCGTCGATCGGGCTGTCCCGGTATGCGGCGGAGGCCAGCGCGGAGGTCGCCGCGTAACCGTCGCCGCCCGAGACGGGCACCTGGGGCCCGTCCCACTCCGTTCCTATCGACATTCCCGCCCCCCTCGCCGCCGTGTCGCTTCTGCGGCCTTCCCGACTTCCTTGCTCCGCACACCTGTTGAACAGGCCATCGCACCGAATTGCCCGCCGGTCACCGGACGACTGCGGCATGGCGCGATCAGGTGATCAGCGTATCCGCCGCCACCGACAACCGGCGGGCGGACGGCCGAAGCCGCCCGCCCACGCGGCGATTTCGAGACGCGGTGACCTCCGGTGAACTAGGCCGTCTCGTCCGCCTGTTCGCGGATCCGTTCGGCGACCTGCGGTGGCATCGGCTCGTGCCGGGCGTACGTCCGGTCGAAGCGGGCCGTGCCGTGCGACAGCGAGCGCAGGTCGACGGCGTACCGGCCGATCTCGAACTCGGGCACCTCGGCCCGGATCAGAGTCCGTCCGGAGCCCACCTGCTCGGTGCCGAGCACCCGGCCGCGCCGGCTCGACAGGTCGCTCATCACGGCGCCCACGTAGTCGTCGCCGACCAGCACGGACACCTCGGCCACCGGCTCCAGCAGATGGATCCGGGCCTCGGCCGCGGCCTCGCGCAGCGCCAGCGCGCCCGCCGTCTGGAAGGCGGCGTCGGAGGAGTCCACCGAGTGCGCCTTGCCGTCCAGCAGCGTGATCCGCACGTCCACCAGCGGGTATCCGGCGGCGACACCCTTGGCGGCCTGCGCCCGTACGCCCTTCTCGACGGACGGGATGAACTGCCGCGGTACGGCGCCGCCGACCACCTTGTCCACGAACTCGATGCCCGAGCCGCCCGGCAGCGGTTCCACCTCGATCTCGCAGATGGCGTACTGCCCGTGCCCGCCGGACTGCTTCACGTGCCGGCCGCGTCCGCTCGCCTTGTGCGCGAACGTCTCCCGCAGGGAGACCCGGTGCGGGACGACGTCGACCTGCACGCCGTAGCGGGTGCGCAGCCGTTCCAGGGCGACGTCCGCGTGGGCCTCGCCCAGGCACCACAGGACCACCTGGTGGGTGTCCTGGTTCTGCTCCAGCCGCATGGTCGGGTCCTCGGCGACCAGCCGGGACAGGCCCTGCGAGAGCTTGTCCTCGTCCGCCTTGCTGTGCGCCTGGATGGCGAGCGGCAGCAGCGGGTCGGGCATCCGCCAGGGCTCCATCAGGAGCGGGTCGTCCTTCGCGGAGAGGGTGTCCCCGGTCTCGGCCCGGCCGAGCTTGGCCACGCACACCAGGTCGCCGGCGACGGCGCGCGTCACCGGGCGCTGCTGCTTGCCGAAGGGCATGGACAGGGCGCCGACCTTCTCGTCGACGTCGTGGTCCTCGTGGCCGCGGTCGGTGAGGCCGTGCCCGGAGACGTGGACCGTCTGGTCGGGGCGCAGGGTGCCGGAGAAGAGGCGGACCAGGGAGACCCGGCCGACGTAGGGGTCGGAGGCGGTCTTGACGACCTCGGCGACCAGCGGGCCGGAGATGTCGCACGGCTTCAGCTCGCGCCGCTTGCCGTCGATGGTGCTCACCTCGGGCAGCATGTGCTCGAACGGCGTCGGGTAACCGCCGGTGACCAGCTCCAGTAGCTCGACCGTGCCGAGCCCCTGCCGGGCGCCCTCGGCGGCGGGGGCGGCCGCCAGGACGGGGAAGAAGGAGCCGCGGGCGACGGCCCGCTCCAGGTCCTCGATCAGCGTCTTGACGTCGACCTGCTCGCCGCCGAGATAGCGGTCCATGAGGGTCTCGTCCTCGCTCTCGGCGATGATCCCCTCGATGAGCCGGTTGCGGGCCTCCTCGATGCCGGGCAGCTGGTCCTCGCCGGGCTCGGACTCCTTGCGCTCCCCGGTCGAGTAGTCGAACAGCTTCTGCGACAGCAGCCCGACCAGCCCGGTCACGGGCGCGTGCCCGTCGGGGCCCTCCGGGCCGCGCAGCGGCAGGTACAGCGGGAGCACGGCGTCCGGGTCGTCCCCGCCGAAGGCCTGTGCGCAGGTCCGGGTCATCTCCTCGAAGTCCGCGCGCGCGGCCTCCAGATGCGTGATGACGATCGCGCGGGGCATCCCGACGGCCGCGCACTCCTCCCACACCATCCGGGTCGAGCCTTCCACCCCGTCCGAGGCCGAGACGACGAAGAGAGCCGCGTCCGCGGCGCGCAGACCGGCCCTCAGCTCCCCGACGAAGTCGGCGTACCCGGGGGTGTCGAGGATATTGATCTTGATGCCGTTCCATTCGACCGGCACCAGGGAGAGCTGTACGGACCGCTGCTGCCGGTGCTCGATCTCGTCGTAGTCCGACACGGTGCCGCCGTCCTCGACGCGGCCCGCCCGGTTCACCGCCCCCGCGGTCAGCGCGAGGGCCTCCACCAGAGTCGTCTTGCCCGAACCGGAGTGGCCGACCAGCACCACGTTCCGTACAGACGCGGGCTGGTCGGCCTCAAGAGCCCTGCCGGCGGCCCCGGGGTGGGTCTGTGTCTTGTCGCCCATGATCCTGCCTCCCGTGCACGGTGAGGTCACTGTGGGCGCGGACACGCGGGATCCGCGTGTGGTGGCGGCTCCGGCGACGCCCGCGGTTATTCGAGCTTTCCACTCCGGTCACGCTGCGTCCATACGAACGTCCCGATCGCGCCACGCACGCCCCGCGCACGGCGGCGCACACCGGCTCGTGCCACGGGCTGCGGTGCCCGCCCGTCACGCACGCGCGCGCGTGGCTACGATGGGCCAGCCGGAGGTCACCAGGGCCGCGGCGACACCGACCGTCGGGAAGGCCATGCTGAACAAGTACGCGCGTGCATTCTTCACGCGTGTCCTCACACCGTTCGCCGCGTTTCTCATCCGGCGGGGGGTGAGCCCCGACACGGTCACGCTCATCGGCACGGCCGGTGTGGTGGCGGGCGCGCTGGTCTTCTACCCCCGGGGCGGGTTCTTCTGGGGCACGGTCGTCATCACCCTGTTCGTCTTCTCCGACCTGATCGACGGCAACATGGCCCGCCAGCTGGGCCGCTCCAGCCGCTGGGGCGCCTTCCTGGACTCCACCCTCGACCGGGTCGCCGACGGCGCGATCTTCGGCGGCTTCGCGCTCTGGTACGCGGGCAACGGCAACAACAACGTGTTGTGCGCGGTGTCGATCTTCTGTCTGGCCAGCGGCCAGGTGGTGTCGTACACCAAGGCGCGCGGCGAGTCGATCGGGCTGCCGGTCGCCGTCAACGGCCTTGTCGAGCGCGCCGAGCGGCTGGTGATCTCGCTGGTCGCGGCCGGTCTCGCGGGCCTGCACACGTTCGGTGTGCCGGGCATCCAGTGGCTGCTGCCGATCGCCCTGTGGATCGTCGCGGCCGGCAGCCTGGTCACGCTGATCCAGCGGGTCGTCACCGTCCGCCGCGAGTCCGCCGAGGCGGAGGCGGCCGCTCAGGCGAGCCCCAGTGAGGCCGCGAAATGAGCACCGCGGAACGGTTCACCGACGCGCTGTACGGGCTCGGCTGGAGTGCCGTCAAGAAACTCCCCGAACCGGCCGCGGTCCGGCTCGGCCGTACCATCGCCGACCTCGCCTGGAAGCAGCGCGGCAAGGGCGTGCAGCGGCTGGAGGCCAACTACGCGCGCGTGGTGCCCGGCGCGACCCCCGAGCGCCTCGCCGAGCTGTCCCGCGCGGGCATGCGCTCGTATCTGCGCTACTGGATGGAGTCCTTCCGGCTGCCGGCCTGGAACCGTGAGCGGGTGAAGACCGGCTTCGACCCGAAGGACGTGCACCACCTGACCGACGGGCTCGCCTCGGACCGGGGCGTGATCCTCGCCCTGCCGCACATGGCCAACTACGACCTGGCCGGCGCCTGGGTCACCACCAAGCTGGAGACGCCCTTCACGACCGTCGCCGAGCGGCTGAAACCCGAGACGCTCTACGACCGTTTCGTCGCCTACCGCGAGGGCCTCGGCATGGAGGTGCTGCCGCACAGCGGGGGCTCCGCCTTCGGCACCCTGGCCCGGCGGCTGCGCGACGGCGGCCTGGTCTGCCTGGTCGCCGACCGTGACCTGTCCGCCTCCGGGGTCGAGGTCGACTTCTTCGGCGAGCGGACCCGGATGCCCGCGGGCCCGGCCCTGCTCGCCCAGCAGACCGGCGCGCTGCTGCTGCCGGTCACCCTCTGGTACGACGACTCGCCCGTCATGCGGGGGCAGGTGCATCCCCCGATCGAGGTACCGGAGTCAGGCACGCGCGCGGAGAAGACGTCTGTGATGACACAGGCGCTGGCCGATGCCTTCGCCACCGGGATCGCCGACCATCCGGAGGACTGGCACATGCTCCAGCGCTTGTGGCTCGCCGACCTCGACCCGGCGAAGGGGCCCTCGTGAGAATCGGGATCGTCTGCCCGTACTCCTGGGACGTGCCCGGGGGCGTCCAGTTCCACATCCGCGACCTCGCCGAGTACTTCATCCGGCTCGGCCACGAGGTCTCCGTCCTCGCCCCGGCCGACGACGACACCCCGCTGCCGCCGTACGTCGTCTCGGCCGGCCGCGCGGTCCCGGTGCCGTACAACGGCTCGGTGGCCCGGCTGAACTTCGGCTTCCTGTCGGCCGCGCGGGTACGGCGCTGGCTGCACGAGGGCCATTTCGACGTGGTCCACATCCACGAGCCGACCTCGCCCTCGCTGGGCCTGCTGACCTGCTGGGCCGCCCAGGGCCCGATCGTCGCCACCTTCCACACCTCCAACCCCCGCTCACGCGCGATGATCGCCGCGTACGCCATCCTCCAGGCCGCCTTGGAGAAGATCAGCGCGCGGATCGCGGTCAGCGAGTACGCCCGCCGCACCCTGGTCGAGCACCTCGGCGGGGACGCGGTGGTCATCCCCAACGGCGTCGACGTGGACTTCTTCGCCAAGGCCGAGCCGAAGCCGGAGTGGCAGGCCGACACGATCGGTTTCATCGGCCGTATCGACGAGCCCCGCAAGGGTCTGCCGGTGCTGATGAAGGCCCTGCCGAAGATTCTGGCCGCCCGCCCGCAGACCCGGCTGCTGGTGGCGGGCCGCGGCGACGAGGAGGCCGCCGTCGAGGACCTCCCGAAGGAGCTGCGCGCACGCGTGGAGTTCCTCGGCATGATCAGCGACGAGGACAAGGCGCGTCTCCTGCGCAGCGTCGACCTGTACGTCGCGCCCAACACCGGCGGCGAGAGCTTCGGCATCATCCTCGTCGAGGCGATGTCGGCGGGCGCCCCTGTGCTCGCCTCCGACCTGGACGCCTTCGTCCAGGTCCTCGACCAGGGCGAGGCGGGCGAGGTCTTCGCCAACGAGGACGCCGACGCGCTCGCCGAGGCGGCCGTACGCCTCCTGGACGACCCCGCCCGCCGTACCGAGCTCCGTAAACACGGCAGCGCCCACGTACGGCGCTTCGACTGGTCCACGGTCGGCGCGGACATCCTGTCGGTCTACGAGACGGTCACGGCCGGCGCGGCGGCGGTCGCGGCCGACGAACGCACGACCGGACTGCGGGCACGGTTCGGGCTGGCGCGGGACTGACGCCCAGGGCGCCTGCGCGCAGCCGATAGCCTTCCCGCGTGACCGCAACCCTCATCTGGATCCTCGTCGTCCTCGTCGCGATCGGCGTCTACCTGAGCTGGACGGCCGGGCGGCTGGACCGGCTGCACGTGCGGATGGACGCCGCGCGGGCCGCGCTCGACGCGCAGCTGCTGCGGCGCGCCTCCGTGACGCAGGAACTGGCCACCTCGGGCGTGCTGGACCCGGCCGCCTCGATCGTGCTGTACGAGGCGGCGCACGCGGCCCGGCAGGCCGAGGAGGAGCAGCGAGAGGTCGCGGAGAGCGAGCTGAGCCAGGCGCTGCGCGCGGTCTTCGAGCTCCCGGCCCAGGTGGAGGCCGTACGCGAGGCCCCCGGCGGTGAGGCGGCGGCCCGTGAGCTGGCCGAGGCCGTCCGCCGCGTCCCGATGGCCCGCCGCTTCCACAACGACGCCGTGGGCGCCGCCCGCAGACTCCGCGAGCACCGCAAGGTCCGCTGGTTCCGGCTCGCCGGCCACGCCCCGTTCCCGCTGGCCTTCGAGATGGACGACGAGCCGCCCGCGGCCCTGGTGGAGCGGGACGTCTGAACCCCGGGGCCCCTCCCTGGACGAAAAGGATCCACCGGCTGTCCATTGGCCCTTGCTGTGGCCTGGTCCACTCGCGTTTCCTCTCTGAGGCAGTAACCCTCTTTCCCTTCAGTGAGGTCATCCGTGTCCACCATCGAGAACCAGGCTCCCGAGACCGGCACCGCGCGCGTGAAGCGCGGCATGGCCGAGCAGCTCAAGGGCGGCGTGATCATGGACGTCGTCACGCCGGAGCAGGCGAAGATCGCCGAGGACGCGGGCGCCGTCGCCGTCATGGCCCTGGAGCGGGTCCCGGCCGACATCCGCAAGGACGGCGGCGTGGCCCGTATGTCCGACCCGGACATGATCGAGGGCATCATCGACGCCGTCTCCATCCCGGTCATGGCCAAGTCCCGGATCGGCCACTTCGTCGAGGCCCAGGTCCTCCAGTCCCTCGGCGTCGACTACATCGACGAGTCCGAGGTCCTCACCCCGGCCGACGAGGTCAACCACTCCGACAAGTGGGCCTTCACCACCCCCTTCGTGTGTGGTGCCACCAACTTGGGCGAGGCCCTGCGCCGCATCGCCGAGGGCGCCGCGATGATCCGCTCCAAGGGCGAGGCCGGTACCGGCAACGTCGTCGAGGCCGTGCGCCACCTGCGCCAGATCAAGAACGAGATCGCCAAGTTGCGCGGCTTCGACAACCACGAGCTGTACGCCGCCGCCAAGGAGCTGCGCGCCCCGTACGAGCTGGTCAAGGAGGTCGCCGAGCTGGGCAAGCTCCCCGTCGTGCTGTTCTCCGCCGGCGGCGTCGCCACCCCGGCCGACGCGGCCCTGATGCGCCAGCTCGGCGCCGAGGGCGTCTTCGTGGGCTCCGGCATCTTCAAGTCCGGCGACCCGGCCAAGCGCGCCGCCGCCATCGTCAAGGCCACCACCTTCTACGACGACCCCAAGATCATCGCGGACGCGTCCCGCAACCTCGGCGAGGCCATGGTCGGCATCAACTGCGACACCCTCCCCGAGACCGAGCGCTACGCCAACCGCGGCTGGTAAGCGCCACATGTCCGACGAAGCCCCTGTCATAGGCGTCCTGGCCCTCCAGGGCGACGTACGGGAGCACCTCATCGCCCTGGCCGCGGCCGACGCCGTGGCCAGGCCGGTGCGGCGCCCCGAGGAACTCGCCGAGGTCGACGGTCTCGTCCTGCCCGGCGGCGAGTCCACCACCATCTCCAAGCTGGCCATTCTGTTCGGCGTGATGGAGCCCCTCCGCGCGCGCGTGGCCGACGGCATGCCCGTCTACGGCACCTGCGCGGGCATGATCATGCTGGCCGACAAGATCCTCGACCCGCGCTCGGGCCAGGAGACCATCGGCGGCATCGACATGATCGTGCGCCGCAACGCCTTCGGCCGCCAGAACGAGTCCTTCGAGGCCGAGGTCGACGTGAAGGGCGTCCCGGGCGATCCTGTGGAGGGCGTCTTCATCCGCGCCCCCTGGGTGGAGTCCGTGGGCGCCGGGGCCGAGGTGCTCGCCGAGCACGACGGCCACATCGTCGCCGTCCGCCAGGGCAACGCGCTCGCCACGTCGTTCCACCCGGAACTGACCGGCGACCACCGCGTGCACTCCCTGTTCGTGGACATGGTGCGCGCGAACCGGGCGGCTGAGTCCTTGTAGGATCTCTGGCGTTCGTTATGTAGAGGGTTACGCGAAGGAGACAGGCAGATGTCCGGCCACTCTAAATGGGCTACGACGAAGCACAAGAAGGCCGTGATCGACGCCAAGCGCGGCAAGCTCTTCGCGAAGCTGATCAAGAACATCGAGGTCGCGGCGCGCATGGGCGGCGTCGACCTCGATGGCAACCCGACGCTCTACGACGCCGTCCAGAAGGCCAAGAAGCAGTCGGTGCCGAACAAGAACATCGACTCCGCGATCAAGCGTGGTGGTGGTCTTGAGGCCGGCGGCGCCGACTACGAGACGATCATGTACGAGGGCTACGGCCCCAACGGTGTCGCTGTGCTCATCGAGTGCCTCACCGACAACCGCAACCGCGCCGCCTCCGACGTCCGCGTCGCCATGACCCGCAACGGCGGCTCCATGGCCGACCCGGGCTCCGTGTCGTACATGTTCAGCCGCAAGGGTGTCGTCATCGTCCCCAAGGGCGAGCTCACCGAGGACGACGTGCTCGGTGCCGTCCTGGACGCGGGCGCCGAGGAGGTCAACGACCTCGGCGAGACCTTCGAGGTCATCAGCGAGGCCACCGACCTGGTCGCGGTCCGCACCGCCCTCCAGGAGGCCGGCATCGACTACGACTCCGCCGAGTCCAGCTTCGTGCCGTCCGTCCAGGTCGAGCTGGACGAGGAGGGCGCCAAGAAGATCTTCAAGCTGATCGACGCGCTGGAGGACAGCGACGACGTGCAGAACGTCTTCGCGAACTTCGACGTCAGCGACGAGATCATGGAGAAGGTCGACGCGTAACGCGCACGGCTTGCCGACGGGCCGACGGGACACACCCCGTCGGCCCGTCGCGTTGTACGGCGTTGTCAGTGGCACCCGATAGCCTGCACAAACAGGTGAGCGAAAGCCTGTGAGCGAGCGATCGATGGGAGGGGCGCGGTGCGCGTACTGGGGGTGGACCCCGGGCTGACCCGGTGCGGTGTCGGCGTCGTCGAGGGGGTCGCGGGGCGCCCGCTGACGATGCTCGGCGTCGGTGTCGTACGCACGCCCGTGGACGCCGACCTGAGCCACCGGCTGCTCGCCGTCGAACAGGGCATCGAGCAGTGGCTGGACGAGCACCGGCCGGAGTTCGTCGCCGTGGAGCGCGTCTTCAGCCAGCACAATGTGCGCACGGTGATGGGCACCGCCCAGGCCAGCGCCGTCGCCATGCTGTGCGCCGCCCGGCGCGGCATCCCCGTCGCCCTGCACACCCCCAGCGAGGTCAAGGCGGCCGTCACCGGCAGCGGACGCGCCGACAAGGCGCAGATCGGGGCCATGGTCACCCGGCTGCTCCGGCTCGCCGCGCCGCCCAAGCCGGCCGACGCCGCCGACGCCCTCGCGCTCGCCATCTGCCACATCTGGCGCGCCCCCGCGCAGAACCGGCTCCAGCAGGCGGTCGCCCGCAACACAGCCCACGCAACGAAAGGCCGTACGGCATGATCGCCTTCGTCAGCGGCACGGTCGCCGCCCTCGCCCCCGATGCAGCGGTCGTCGAGGTCGGCGGGGTCGGCATGGCCGTCCAGTGCACGCCGAACACGCTGTCCACGCTGCGCATCGGCCAGCCGGCCAAGCTGCACACCTCCCTCGTGGTCCGCGAGGACTCGCTGACCCTGTACGGCTTCGGCGACGACGACGAGCGCCAGGTCTTCGAGCTGCTCCAGACCGCGAGCGGCGTCGGCCCGCGCCTGGCCCAGGCGATGCTCGCCGTGCACACCCCGGACGCGCTGCGCCGCGCCGTTGCCACAGGTGACGAGAAGGCCCTGACCGCCGTCCCGGGCATCGGCAAGAAGGGCGCGCAGAAGCTGCTGCTGGAGCTGAAGGACCGGCTCGGCGAACCGATCGGCGCCCCCGTGGTCGGCGCCCCGGTCAGCCAGGGCTGGCGGGACCAGCTGCACGCGGCCCTCATCGGCCTCGGCTACGCCACCCGCGAGGCCGACGAGGCGGTCACCGCCGTGGCCCCCCAGGCCGAGGCCGCGGGCGGCACCCCGCAGGTCGGCCAATTGCTGAAGGCCGCCCTGCAGACCCTGAACCGCGCCCGCTGACCCTCACGACGCAGACCCCACGACGATCGAGGCACACCACATGCTGTGCCTTCCCGGGGGACGCAGCATCCAACAGCAGCCTCCGGCCGCGGGCCGGACCCCCGGCCGACAGACTCACCCGGCATACCCGGCTAGGAGAATTCAGTGAACTGGGACGACACCCCCGACACCCCCGCCCCCGAGCGGCTTGTCGGTGCGTCTGCCGACCGGGAGGACCAGGCCGTCGAGGCCGCCCTGCGCCCCAAGGACCTCGGCGAGTTCATCGGTCAGGAGAAGGTCCGCGAGCAGCTCGACCTGGTGCTGCGGGCGGCACGCGCGCGTGGCGCCACCGCCGACCATGTGCTGCTCTCCGGCGCGCCGGGCCTCGGCAAGACCACCCTGTCGATGATCATCGCGGCGGAGATGGGCGCACCCATCCGCATCACCTCCGGCCCCGCCATCCAGCACGCCGGCGACCTCGCCGCGATCCTCTCCTCCCTCCAGGAGGGCGAGGTCCTCTTCCTCGACGAGATCCACCGGATGTCCCGGCCCGCCGAGGAGATGCTGTACATGGCGATGGAGGACTTCCGCGTCGACGTCATCGTCGGCAAGGGCCCCGGCGCCACCGCCATCCCGCTCGAACTGCCGCCGTTCACCCTGGTCGGCGCCACCACGCGCGCGGGCCTGCTGCCGCCCCCGCTGCGCGACCGCTTCGGCTTCACCGCGCACATGGAGTTCTACGAGCCGCACGAGCTGGAGCGGGTCGTGCACCGCTCGGCGAACCTGCTGGACGTCGACATCGAGCCGGACGGCGCCGCCGAGATCGCCGGCCGCTCCCGCGGCACGCCGCGTATCGCCAACCGCCTGCTGCGCCGGGTCCGCGACTACGCGCAGGTCAAGGCGGACGGCCTGATCACCCGGGAGATCGCCGCGGCGGCCCTCGCCGTCTACGAGGTCGACGCCCGTGGCCTCGACCGGCTGGACCGCGCGGTCCTGGAAGCCCTGCTGAAACTGTTCGGCGGCGGCCCGGTCGGCCTGTCCACGCTTGCCGTCGCGGTGGGGGAGGAGCGGGAGACCGTCGAGGAGGTCGCCGAACCGTTCCTCGTCCGCGAGGGCCTGCTCGCCCGCACCCCGCGCGGCCGGGTCGCCACGCCCGCCGCATGGGCCCACCTCGGTCTGACCCCGCCGCGCGCGTCAGCCGGGGGAAACGGCCAGCAGGACCTGTTCGGCGGTTGACGGCGCCGTACCGCCTGGGGGACGGCGCGGGTGAGGACACCGGCGAGGGCATTGGCGGGAGCAGGAACTCAGGTGCCATGCTGAGCGTTGTTCCATGCACGCGGACTCGCTTAGACTCCGCCGATGCCGCCCTTGCGGGCGGCGCCGACCACACCCCCGTCAACAGGCCGCTCTCCGTCGCGGTCGCGCGAAGGAAATTCCGTCCCGTGAATGCGTTTACCCTTCTCCCCTTCATCGTGCTCATCGCGGCCATGTTCCTGATGACACGCTCGGCCAAGAAGAAGCAGCAGCAGGCCGCCAGTATGCGGAACGAGATGCAGCCCGGCTCCGGTGTCCGCACGATCGGGGGGATGTACGCGACGGTCAAGGAGGTCAACGAGGACACGGTCCTCCTCGACGCCGGCCCCGGTGTCGATCTCCTCTTCGCCAAGAACGCGATCGGCGCCGTCCTCACCGACGACGAGTACAACCGCATCGTCCACGGCATCGAGCACGACCTGAAGTCCGACGCCGACATCGTCCCGGACGACGCGTCCTCCCTCACCGAGACCGACGAGTCCGACTCGCCCGCTGCCGCCGCCTCCGACGACAAGGCCGTCGACCTCGGTAAGAAGGACGCTGCCGAAGACGGCACCGACGCGGCGGAGGCCGCCGAGGCCAAGGCCGACGACGAGCCGAAGAAGACCGACGGCGACTCCGACGCGAAGTAGTCACGCCCCGGTGGTGCGCAACGCGGCATAATCACGCCCCGCGCACCACCGGGCGCGTCTGTTTCCCGTCGGGAAGCCCGACACCATGTCATGGCCGACCGCGCCGACCAGGGCGCGGGGCGGCCCGAGAGGGAGTACGAGAAGGTGGCAGCACCTAAGAGGGGCCGGAGCGCGAGCGCCCAGAGCAAGCCAGGGCGCTCGCTGGCCCTCATCCTGATCGCCATCGTGGCGCTCACCGGAGGCATGTTCCTCTCCGGGAACACCACTCCGCGTCTCGGCATCGACCTCGCCGGTGGTACGAGCATCACGCTCAAGGCGAAGGCCGATCAGGGATCCGCGATCAACAAGGCCAATATGGACACCGCGGTCGACATCATGAACCGCCGTGTCAACGGTCTCGGTGTCTCCGAGGCGGAGGTGCAGACCCAGGGGAACGACAACATCATCGTCAACATCCCCAAGGGCACCAACTCCAAGGAAGCGCAAGCGCAGGTCGGCACCACCGCCAAGCTGTACTTCCGCCCCGTTCTGACCAGCGAGCCCAGCGGTACGGCCACGCCGACCCCCTCGCCGAGCCCGTCCTCCAGCGGCAGCTCCTCGCCGAAGCCGGGCGCGAAGGCGAGCACGAGCCCCTCCGCGAAGGCCTCCCCGTCGGCCTCGGGGAAGGCGGGCGACGGCAAGGCCAAGACGTCGTCTCCCACGGCCTCGGCGACCTCCCAGGGCCGTGCCGTCACCGACGCGCTGAAGGCCGGCTCCACCCCCTCGCCGAGCACATCCGCCTCCGGCAGCGCCAAGCCGTCGCCCACTCCCTCGGCCTCCGCCGGCAGCAGCACCGCCCAGCTCCAGGCCCAGTACGCGGCCCTGAACTGCACCAAGCCCGCTGACCGCGCCAACGCCGGCAAGAACGTCAAGCCCAGCGACCCCACTGTGGCCTGCGGCCAGATCCGCGGCGCCTGGTACAAGTACGTGCTCGGCCCGGTCGCCGTGGACGGCACCGAGGTGAAGAAGGCGCAGGCCGTCTTCGACACCCAGGGCGCCTCCGGCTGGCAGGTCCAGATGACCTTCACCTCCTCCGGCGCCAAGAAGTTCGCGGACGTCACCGGCACGCTGGCCAAGAACCAGTCCCCGCAGAACGAGTTCGCCATCGTCCTGGACGGCGACGTCGTCTCCAGCCCGTACGTGCAGTCCGCCATCACCGGCGGCCAGGCGGAGATCTCCGGCAGCTTCACCCAGCAGGACGCCCAGAGCCTCGCCAACATGCTGTCGTACGGCGCGCTGCCGCTGTCCTTCCAGGAGCAGTCCGTCACCACCGTCACCGCCGCGCTCGGCGGTGAGCAGCTGCACGCCGGTCTGCTCGCCGGTGCGATCGGCCTCGCGCTGGTCGTGCTCTACCTGGTGGTCTACTACCGCGGACTGTCCCTCGTCGCCATGGCCTCGCTGCTGGTCTCCGCGATCCTCACCTACGTGATCATGTCGCTGCTCGGCCCGGCCATCGGCTTCGCGCTGAACCTGCCGGCCGTCTGCGGTGCCATCGTCGCCATCGGTATCACCGCAGACTCGTTCATCGTGTACTTCGAACGCATCCGGGACGAGATCCGCGAGGGCCGCTCGCTGCGCCCCGCCGTCGAGCGGGCCTGGCCGCGCGCCCGGCGTACCGTCCTCGTCTCCGACTTCGTGTCGTTCCTCGCCGCCGCCGTCCTGTTCATCGTGACCGTCGGCAAGGTCCAGGGCTTCGCGTTCACGCTCGGCCTGACCACCGTGCTCGACGTCGTCGTCGTCTTCCTGTTCACCAAGCCGCTCATGACGCTCCTCGCCCGCCGCGCGTTCTTCGCGAACGGCCACAAGTGGTCCGGACTCGACCCGAAGAGCCTGGGCGCCAAGGCGCCGCTGCGCCGCACCCGCCGTTCCGCCGGTCCCGCCGCCGGCCCTGCCGACCCGAAGGAGGCGTGAGCGATGTCGAAACTCGGCAACCTCGGCGCTCGACTGCACCGCGGCGAGATCAGCTACGACTTCGTCGGCAAGCGCAAGATCTGGTACGGCATCTCCATCCTGATCACCATCACGGCCATCCTCGGCCTGGCGGTGCGCGGGCTGAACATGGGCATCGAGTTCAAGGGCGGCGCGGTCTTCACCACGCCGACCCACATGAGCACCTCGGTCACCCAGGCGGAGACGTACGCCAAGGACGCCTCCGGTCATGAGGCCATCGTGCAGAAGCTCGGCAACGGCAGCCTGCGCATCCAGATCGCCGGCATCGACACCGGCCAGTCCGACAAGATCAAGCAGGACCTGGCCAAGGACCTGAACCTCAACCCCGAGAAGCTCGCCGCAGACCTGGTCGGCCCGAGCTGGGGCCAGCAGATCGCCAGCAAGGCCTGGGAGGGCCTGGCGATCTTCATGGTGCTCGTCGTGATCTACCTGGCCATCGCCTTCGAGTGGCGCATGGCCGTCGCGGCCCTCGTCGCGCTGATCCACGACATCACGATCACGACCGGTATCTACGCCCTCGTCGGCTTCGAGGTCACGCCCGGTACGGTCATCGGTCTGCTGACCATCCTCGGTTACTCGCTCTACGACACGGTCGTCGTCTTCGACAGCCTCAAGGAGCAGACGAAGGACATCACCAAGCAGACCCGCTGGACCTACAGCGACATCGCCAACCGGTCGATCAACGGCACCCTGGTCCGCTCCATCAACACCACGGTCGTCGCCCTGCTGCCGGTCGCCGGTCTGCTGTTCATCGGCGGCGGCTTCCTCGGCGCCGGAACGCTCAACGACATCTCCCTGTCGCTGTTCGTCGGCCTCGCGGCCGGTGCCTACTCCTCGATCTTCATCGCCACGCCGCTCGTCGCCGACCTCAAGGAGCGCGAGCCGGCGATGAAGGCCCTCACCAAGCGGGTCCTGGCCAAGCGCGCCCAGGCCGCCGCGGCGGAGGACCTCGCGGCCGACCGCGCCGCCCTGGACGAGGACGGATCCGACGACACCGCCCCCGCCGTCGTGGGCCCCCGCGGCCGCGGCCGCGGCCGAGCCTCCGGGAAGCGCCGATGACCGACATCGAGGAGCTGCTGCTCAGCCGTATCCGTGACGTCGCCGACTACCCCGAGCCGGGCGTGATGTTCAAGGACATCACCCCGCTCCTCGCGGACCCGGCCGCGTTCACGGCGCTCACCGACGCGCTCGCCGAGATCGCGACGGAGACCGGCGCGACCAAGGTCGTCGGCCTGGAGGCCCGGGGCTTCATCCTCGGCGCCCCGGTCGCCGTCCGCGCCGGCCTCGGCTTCATCCCGGTCCGCAAGGCGGGCAAGCTCCCCGGAGCGACCCTGCGCCAGGCCTACGACCTGGAGTACGGCTCGGCCGAGATCGAGATCCACGCCGAGGACCTGACCTCCGCCGACCGCGTCCTGATCGTGGACGACGTCCTCGCGACGGGTGGTACGGCAGAGGCGGCGATCCACCTCATCCAGCGCGCCGGAGCCGAGGTCTCGGGCCTGGCGGTGCTGATGGAGCTGGGCTTCCTCGCCGGCCGGGCCCGGCTGGCCCCGGCCCTCGGCGAGGCTCCCCTGGAGGCACTGCTCCAGGTCTGACAGGCCCCGCCCTGCTCGTCGTCACGGCCGCCCCGGCACCTCGCCGGGGCGGCCGTACGCATGCGGCGGGCACCCGCGAGCTACCCTTCCGGGACACTCCCCGCACGCCCCCCGAACACCTGGAATCCACCGTCCGGAATCCGGCGGCGGCCTCCCGTGTTTCAGGAGTGAGCGGTCCTCACAGCCGCCTGAAGGCGATGACCAGCCGCAGGATCGCTACCATGGGGTCTCCGGAGCCTGACCGGGGGACCCGGATCGCGCACGAGGAGTCCTCTTGCCAGACGAGGCCCAGCCACTGACCGCCGCAAAGCCCGAGTCCGCCTCGGCCGCCGCGGCGAAGCCCGCGCCGCACGCGTCCGACGCGAAGAACGACACCCGCGGGCCGATCGAGCATGCCCAGTCCGCGCCCGTCGAGAAGGCTGCCGAGGCCTCCCGCCCCAAGCCGGCCCCGGCCGAGCGCCCGGTGCAGCCCCCCGTGGTGCGCCAGCCCGCCGGCACGCCCGCCCGCACCGGCTCCTCCAACCGCGTCCGCGCCCGCCTGGCCCGCCTCGGCGTGCAGCGCGCGAACCCCTACAACCCGGTCCTGGAGCCGCTGCTGCGGATAGTGCGCAGCAACGACCCCAAGATCGAGAACTCCACGCTGCGCCAGATCGAGCGCGCCTACCAGGTCGCCGAGCGCTGGCACCGAGGCCAGAAACGCAAGAGCGGCGACCCGTACATCACGCACCCGCTCGCGGTCACCACCATCCTCGCCGAGCTGGGCATGGACCCGGCCACCCTCATGGCGGGCCTGCTGCACGACACCGTCGAGGACACCGAGTACGGCCTCGACCAGCTGCGCCGCGACTTCGGCGACACCGTCGCGCTGCTCGTCGACGGCGTCACCAAGCTGGACAAGGTCAAGTTCGGCGAGGCCGCGCAGGCCGAGACCGTGCGCAAGATGGTCGTCGCCATGGCCAAGGACCCGCGCGTCCTGGTCATCAAGCTCGCCGACCGCCTGCACAACATGCGCACCATGCGCTACCTCAAGCGGGAGAAGCAGGAGAAGAAGGCGCGCGAGACCCTGGAGATCTACGCGCCGCTCGCCCACCGCCTGGGCATGAACACCATCAAGTGGGAGCTGGAGGACCTCGCGTTCGCGATCCTCTACCCCAAGATGTACGACGAGATCGTCCGGCTGGTGGCCGAGCGGGCGCCCAAGCGGGACGAGTACCTCGCCATAGTGACCGACGAGGTGCAGAGCGACCTGCGGGCCGCCCGGATCAAGGCGACCGTCACCGGACGCCCGAAGCATTACTACAGCGTCTACCAGAAGATGATCGTCCGCGGCCGCGACTTCGCGGAGATCTACGACCTGGTGGGCATCCGTGTCCTCGTCGACACCGTCCGCGACTGCTACGCCGCCCTCGGCACGGTGCACGCGCGATGGAACCCGGTCCCCGGCCGGTTCAAGGACTACATCGCGATGCCCAAGTTCAACATGTACCAGTCGCTGCACACGACGGTCATCGGGCCCAACGGCAAGCCGGTCGAGCTGCAGATCCGCACCTTCGACATGCACCGCCGCGCCGAGTACGGCATCGCCGCGCACTGGAAGTACAAGCAGGAGGCCGTCGCCGGCGCCTCGAAGGTGCGCACCGACGTGCCCAAGGCCGGCAAGAAGGACGACCACCTCAACGACATGGCGTGGCTGCGCCAGCTGCTCGACTGGCAGAAGGAAACCGAGGACCCCGGCGAGTTCCTGGAGTCCCTGCGCTTCGACCTGTCCCGCAACGAGGTCTTCGTCTTCACGCCCAAGGGCGACGTCATCGCCCTGCCCGCCGGCGCCACCCCCGTCGACTTCGCGTACGCCGTCCACACCGAGGTCGGCCACCGCACCATAGGAGCGCGGGTCAACGGCCGCCTCGTACCGCTCGAATCCACCCTGGACAACGGCGACCTGGTGGAGGTCTTCACCTCCAAGGCGGCCGGTGCCGGACCGTCCCGCGACTGGCTCGGCTTCGTCAAGTCGCCGCGGGCGCGCAACAAGATCCGGGCCTGGTTCTCCAAGGAGCGCCGGGACGAAGCGATCGAGCAGGGCAAGGACGCCATCGTCCGGGCGATGCGCAAGCAGAACCTCCCGATCCAGCGCATCCTCACCGGCGACTCGCTCGTCACGCTCGCCCACGAGATGCGCTACTCGGACATCTCCGCGCTGTACGCGGCGATCGGCGAAGGCCACGTCTCCGCGCAGAACATCGTCCAGAAGCTCGTCCAGGCCCTCGGCGGCGAGGAGGCGGCCACCGAGGAGATCGACGAGACGGTCCCGCCGTCCCGCACCCGCGGCCGCAAGCGCCGTTCCAGTGCCGACCCGGGCGTGGTCGTCAAGGGCGTCGAGGACGTGTGGGTCAAGCTGGCCCGCTGCTGCACGCCCGTCCCGGGCGACCCGATCATCGGCTTCGTCACGCGCGGCAGCGGCGTATCGGTTCACCGCAGCGACTGCGTCAATGTCGAGTCGCTGTCCCGTGAGCCGGAGCGCATCCTCGACGTCGAGTGGGCGCCCACCCAGTCCTCGGTCTTCCTGGTCGCCATCCAGGTCGAGGCCCTGGACCGCTCCCGCCTGCTGTCGGACGTCACTCGCGTCCTGTCCGACCAGCACGTCAACATCCTGTCCGCGGCCGTCCAGACCTCCCGCGACCGGGTGGCCACCTCGCGGTTCACCTTCGAGATGGGCGACCCGAAGCACCTCGGCCACGTCCTGAAGGCCGTACGGGGCGTGGAGGGCGTGTACGACGTGTACCGCGTGACGTCGGGACGCTCCCGGTCGTAGAAGACCCCGGACCGCAAAGAACCCAGGACCGCAAAGAACCCAGGACCGCAAGGAAAAGGGCCCCGTACGCGCGTACGGGGCCCTTTCACACAAGCGGCGGGGGATTCAGCCGCCGAACTCCTGCAGGCCCTTCAGAGCCTGGTCCAGGAGCGCCTGGCGCCCCTCCAGCTCACGCTCCAGCTTGTCGGCCTTGGCATTGTTGCCCTGACCGCGCGCCTGCTCGATCTGCGCCCTCAGCTTGTCCACGGCGGCCTGCAGCTGACCGGTGAGCCCCTCGGCACGCGCGCGTGCCTCCGGGTTCGTGCGGCGCCACTCGGCCTCCTCGGCCTCCTGGATCGCCCGCTCGACGGCGTGCATCCGGCCCTCGACCTTCGGCCGCGCGTCCCGCGGGACGTGGCCGATGGCCTCCCAGCGCTCATTGACCGAGCGGAAGGCGGCCCGGGCGGCCTTGAGGTCCGTGACCGGGAGGATCTTCTCGGCCTCCTCGGCCAGCTCCTCCTTCAGCTTCAGGTTCTCCGCCTGCTCCGCGTCCCGCTCGGCGAAGACCGAGCTGCGGGCCGCGAAGAACACGTCCTGGGCGCCGCGGAAGCGGTTCCACAGATCGTCCTCGTGCTCGCGCTGGGCGCGGCCCGCGGCCTTCCACTCCGCCATCAGGTCGCGGTAGCGGGCCGCCGTCGGACCCCAGTCCGTCGAAGCCGACAGCGACTCGGCCTCGGCGACCAGCCGTTCCTTGGTCCGGCGGGCCTCCTCGCGCTGCGCGTCCAGCTGCGCGAAGTGCGCCTTGCGGCGCTTGGAGAACGCCGAGCGGGCGTGCGAGAAGCGGTGCCACAGCTCGTCGTCGGACTTGCGGTCCAGCCGCGGCAGACCCTTCCAGGTGTCCACCAGCGCCCGCAGCCGCTCACCCGCGGCCCGCCACTGGTCGGACTGCGCCAGCTGCTCGGCCTCGGTGACCAGGTCCTCCTTGGCCTTGCGGGCCTCGTCGGACTGCTTGGCCCGCTGCTGCTTGCGCTCCTCCCGGCGCGCCTCCACGGTCTGCACGAGCTTGTCCAGCCGCGTGCGGAGCGCGTCGAGGTCGCCGACCGCGTGGTGCGCCTCCACCTGCTCACGCAGGTGGTCGATCGCGGCCTGGGCGTCCTTCGCCGACAGGTCGGTGGTCTGCACTCGCTTTTCGAGGAGGCCGATCTCGACAACCAGGCCCTCGTACTTGCGCTCGAAGTAGGCAAGCGCCTCCTCAGGGGAGCCGGCCGCCCAGGATCCGACGACCTGCTCGCCGTCGGCCGTACGCACGTACACGGTCCCCGTCTCGTCGACGCGGCCCCACGGGTCGCTGCTCACAGCGCCTCCTCCACATGATGCCTGCGAGGGGCTTCAGCGCCCCCGGACATCGTCCACAGTTTCGTCACGGCCAACATAGGCGACCGGCGGGCGGCCTGTCCGCATCCAGCGCGACCGAAATTCCGCAGTTGGCCGTCATTGCCGTCAGGACTTCGTCACCGTCGCCTTGTTGATCACGACGGTCGCGTTCGGCGCGGTGTTGCCCGAGGTCGGGTCGGCTGCCTGCGCACCGGCCGCCGCAATCTTCTGCAGCACCTTCATGCCGTCCGCCGACACGGTGCCGAAGGGCGTGTAGCTGGGCGGCAGCGGGCTGTTCTTGTAGACCAGGAAGAACTGGCTGCCGCCGGTGTGCTTCTGTCCGGTGTTGGCCATCGCCACCGTGCCCGCCGGGTACGTGTTGCCCTTCAGGCTCTTGTCCTTCAGGTTCTCGTCCGGGAGCGTGTAGCCCGGCCCGCCCATGCCGGTGCCCTGCGGGTCGCCGCACTGGAGCACGAAGATGCCGTCCGTGGTCAGACGGTGGCACTTGGTGTGGTCGAAGTAGCCCTGGCCGGCCAGGAAGTCGAACGAGTTCACCGTGTGCGGCGCCGCCGCCGTCTTCAGCGCGATGTCGATGTCACCGCACGTCGTGGCGAGCTTCATCGTGTAGTTCGCCGACGTGTCGATCGCCATCGCCGGCTCCTTCTTCCAGCTCAGCTTCTTCACCGAGCCGGCCGCCGGCTTCGCGCAGGGGTCCGGGGCCTTGCTGGTCGGCGTCGCGCTCGGCGTGGTGTCGGCGGCGGCGTTCGCCTTCTTGTCGTCGCTCTTCAGCGCGCCGGTCGTGTACAGCGCGACACTGCCGATCACGACCACGCCCAGTACCGACGCGATCACGGAGTTGCGCACGCGGGCCTTGCGGCGCGCCTCGGTGCGCCGCTGCTGCTGCCGCAAGAACTTCTCCCGGGCGAGCTGACGCCGCCGCTGCTCCTGGCTGACCACCGGGTTCTCTCCTCATGCGTGTCGTGTGTCGACCGGTACGCGTGCGGCTGCGTGGTTCTCGTGGGCCGACCGCTGCGTGTAGCCCCGTACCGTATATGGGTTAGCTGAGGAAACGGCAGCGCCGGTAGGCTCTGACTGCGGCTTGTCGCCGCCGGCAAGCCCTCCGCGAGCCGTCTGCAAGCCGTACCCCATCGACACAACGAAGGACGATCGTGCTCATTGCCGGGTTCCCCGCCGGGGCCTGGGGGACGAACTGCTACCTCGTCGCCCCCGCCCCCGGTGAGGAGTGCGTGATCATCGACCCGGGCCACCAGGCCGCCGAAGGCGTCGAGGAAGCACTGAAGAAGCATCGGCTCAAGCCCGTCGCCGTCGTCCTCACTCACGGCCACCTCGACCACGTGGCCTCGGTCGTCCCGGTCTGCGGGGCCCACGACGTACCGGCCTGGATCCACCCCGAGGACCGGTACATGATGAGCGACCCCGAGAAGGCGCTCGGCCGCTCCATCGGCATGCCGCTGATGGGCGAGCTGACCGTGGGGGAGCCGGACGACGTCCGCGAGCTGACGAACGGCGCCACCCTCTCGCTGGCCGGGCTGGAGTTCTCCGTCGCGCACGCGCCGGGCCATACCAAGGGGTCGGTGACCTTCCGGATGCCCGAGACCGCCGACATCCCGTCGGTGTTCTTCTCCGGGGATCTGCTGTTCGCCGGCTCCATCGGACGCACCGACCTGCCGGGCGGATCCATGACGGACATGCTGGAGTCACTGGCCCGCGTGTGCCTGCCGCTCGACGACTCCACCGTGGTGCTGTCCGGCCACGGCCCCCAGACGACCATCGGCCAGGAGCGCGCCACCAACCCCTATCTGCGGCAGGTGGCGGCCGGCCAGGGAGCGGACGTGAACACCGCTCCCCGACGAGGAATGTGACGAGAGAGCCTTTCCGTGAGTACCTTCCAGGCCCCCAAGGGCACCTACGACCTGATCCCGCCGGACTCCGCCAAGTACCTCGCGGTCCGCGAGGCGATCGCCGCACCGCTGCGCAACTCGGGTTACGGCTACGTCGAGACGCCCGGCTTCGAGAACGTCGAACTGTTCGCGCGCGGTGTCGGCGAGTCCACCGACATCGTCACCAAGGAGATGTACGCCTTCGAGACCAAGGGCGGCGACAGGCTGGCCCTGCGTCCCGAGGGCACGGCCTCCGTGCTGCGCGCGGCCCTGGAGGCCAGCCTGCACAAGCAGGGCAACCTGCCGGTCAAGCTCTGGTATTCGGGCTCGTACTACCGCTACGAGAAGCCGCAGAAGGGCCGTTACCGCCACTTCTCCCAGGTCGGCGCCGAGGCGATCGGCGCGGAGGACCCGGCCCTGGACGCCGAGCTGATCATCCTGGCCGATCAGGCGTACCGCTCGCTGGGCCTGAGCAACTTCCGGATCCTGCTGAACAGCCTGGGCGACAAGGAGTGCCGGCCGGTGTACCGGGCCGCGCTGCAGGACTTCCTGCGCGGCCTCGACCTGGACGAGGACACCCGCCGCCGCGTCGACATCAACCCCCTCCGGGTCCTGGACGACAAGCGCGAGTCGGTCCAGAAGCAGCTCACGGGTGTGCCGATGCTGCGCGACTTCCTGTGCGACGCCTGCAAGGCCTACCACGAGGAGGTCCGCGAGCTGCTCACCGAGGCGGGCGTGGTCTTCGAGGACGACCCGAAGCTGGTGCGCGGCCTGGACTACTACACCCGCACCACCTTCGAGTTCGTGCACGACGGCCTGGGCTCCCAGTCCGCGGTGGGCGGCGGCGGCCGCTACGACGGCCTGTCCGAGATGATCGGCGGCCCGGCGCTGCCGTCGGTCGGCTGGGCCCTGGGTGTCGACCGCACGGTCCTCGCCCTGGAGGCGGAGGGCGTCGAACTGGACCTCCCGTCCTCGACGTCGGTCTACGCCGTCCCGCTCGGCGAGGAGGCCCGCCGCACACTCTTCGCCAAGGTCACCGAGCTGCGCAAGGCGGGAATCGCGGCGGACTTCAGTTACGGCGGCAAGGGCCTGAAGGCGGCGATGAAGGCGGCCAACCGGTCGGGGGCCCGTTATGCCCTGGTCCTCGGGGAGCGCGACATCGCCGAGGGTGTCGTCCAGCTCAAGGACATGGAGTCCGGCGAGCAGACGGCGATCGCCCTGGACGCCGTCCGCACGGAACTGAAGTCCAGGCTCGGCTAGTCGAGGTCTCCGAGGAGAAGGGCGCCGGAGACGACTCCGGCGCCCTTCTCACTGCTCCAGCAGCCCGTACCGCATGGCACTCGTGACCGCCGCCGTCCGGTCGTCCACGCCCAGCTTGCCGAAGATCCGCAGCAGATGGGTCTTCACCGTCGACTCCCCGATGAACAGCCGGCGGCCGATCTCCGCGTTCGTGCAGCCGTCGGCCACCAGGCGCAGGACGGCCGTCTCGCGTTCCGAGAGCCGGGGGCGTTCCGGTTTCGTGCGCAGCTGGTCGACCAGACGGGCCGCCACCGAGGGGGCCAGGACCGTCTCGCCGCGCGCGGCGGCCCGTACCGCGTCGGCCAACTCGCGGCGGGGGAGGTCCTTCAGGAGGTAGCCCGCCGCCCCCGCCTCCACGGCTCGCAGGATGTCCCGGTCCGTCTCGTACGTCGTCAGGACGATCACCCGGCACGGCAGCCCCGCGGCGGTCATCCGGACGATCGAGTCGACGCCGGAGCCGCCCGGCATCCGCAGGTCCATCAGCACGATGTCCGGGCGCAGTTCCGCCGCCAGCGCCTCCGCCCGCGGTCCGCTCGCCGCGTCGCCGACCACCTCCAGGTCCGGCTCGGCACTGAGCATGGCGCGCAGCCCCTCCCGTACGACGGGATGGTCGTCGGCCAGGACGATCCGGATCACGGTCGCTCACTCCCCATGGCGGTCGGCACAGGCAGGCGTACGGTCACCGTCGTACCGTCGCCCGGTGCGCTGTGGACGGTAGCCGTGCCACCCACCTCGGCGGCGCGGGCGCGCAGCCCGGCAAGACCGTAACCGGTCGAGACGGCGGCGGGGTCGAAGCCGCAGCCGTCGTCGTGGACGGACAGCGACAGCGTGGCGTCGGCATAGTCGAGACGGACCTCGATCCGCGGTGAACTCCCGGCGTGCTTACGGGCGTTGGTCAACGCCTCCTGGCAGGCGCGCAGCGCCACCACCTCCACGCCGGCCGCGAGCGTGCGCACCGGGCCGGTGACGTCGAGTGCCGCCTCGTGCCGGGTGGTCAGGCGCCGCAGCGCGTCCGGGAGGCTGGCGCCCGCCAGGTCGGCGGGCGCGCCGCCGGCGACCAGCGCGCGGGCCTCGGTGAGGTTGCGGCGGGCGGTGTCCTCCATGAGGGCCAGATGGCGGCGGGCCTGTGCGGGGTCGGAGTCGAGTTCCGCGTCCACGGCCTGCACCAGCATCAGCAGGCTCGTGAAGCCCTGTGCGAGGGTGTCGTGGATCTCCCGGGCGAGCCGCTCGCGTTCGGCGAGCGCGCCGTGGGCGGCGGACAGGCGCGAGATCTCATGCCGGCTGTCGTCCAACTCGGCGATCAGCTCGGCCCGTTCCCAGCTCTGCTCGATGATCCGGATGATCCAGCCGCCGATCACCAGGGAGAACATCAGGCCGACCACGGCGAACAGCGCGTTGGCGAAGAGATCCTCGGTGGCAGGCCGCCACAGCAGCGCCCAGCCCGCGAGCGGGAACAGGTTGACCACGGTGACCGTGACCAGCGCACCCCGTGTGCGCAGGGTCATGAAGCACTGGGGGATCAGGGCGAAGGACAGCAACCGGGTCTCGCCGGCCAGCACCCCCGACGGCAGGAACAGCGCCAACGCGCCGACCAGGTAGTACAGGGCGCGGCGCTCGTCCGGCGGGTTCTGGCCCAGCAGCGGGCGGCCCACCAGCAGGTACCAGGGGACGAGCGGTACGAGCAGGCCGGCCGCCACGGCCCGGACCGGCCACACCGGGTGCTCCGTGCCCAGCAGAGCGGCGAGCGTGGCCGCCCAGGCCAGCGCGAAGTACGCATCCCAGATCCGGATCGACCGGTCCCAGGCATGGACGCCCCGGGCCCGGTCGCCGCTCACCCGTCGCGCCGGTTCTTCCACCTGAAGGTCAGCAAGCACAGCGCCAATCCTCCGACGCACCAGGCGGCCAGCACCAGCGCGATCCGCCCGAACTCCCAACTGCCCGCCTGCT
This sequence comes from Streptomyces sp. CoH27, assembly GCF_020181035.1. Classification (GTDB taxonomy): domain Bacteria; phylum Actinomycetota; class Actinomycetes; order Streptomycetales; family Streptomycetaceae; genus Streptomyces; species Streptomyces camelliae. Next base: position 13,967 of record NZ_JAIQYY010000011.1, on the reverse strand, counting down.
CCAGCACCTTGGCGGAGTCCGGCAGGAACACGCCCCGCAGCCCCTGGCACATCCACTTCAGCGGGAACAGTGCGCCGACGTCGAGCATCCAGCCGGGGATGGTGTCGACGGCGATGTAGACCCCGGAGACGAACTGGAGGACCAGAAAGGGCAGGACGACGACCGAGCTGGCGCTCTTCGCGGACTTGGGTACGGAGCTGATGGCGATGCCGAGCAGCGCGCACGCGGTCAGCCCGAGCACGAAGACCCACGCGAAGTCGAACCAGCGGCCTGCGTCGGTGGGCAGGCGGACGCCGTAGAACGTGGTGCCGACGGCCAGCAGGATCGCGGTCTCCAGGGCGGCGGTGAACAGAACCAGCCAGATCTTGCCCAGGAAATAGGCCGCGGGCGGCATCGGGGTGCCCCGCAGCCGCCGCAGCACCTTCTCGTCCCGCTCGACGGCGATGGAGATGCCGAGCGACTGGAAGCTCGTCGACATGATCCCGGAGGCCGTCATCGCGGGCACGTACAGCTGGGCGGCGGTGATCCCGGCGCCCCGGACCTGCCCGTGGAAGATCGACGCGAACAGGAACAGGAACATCACCGGGAAGGAGAAGGTGAACACCACCTGTTCGCGCAGCCGGAAGAACTGCCTGATCTCCAGGCCGCCCCGCAGCAGACCGATGCGCCAGGCGCCGGGCAGGGATCCGGCGGACGCGCGGGCGGTGGCACGTACGGCGGTCGTGGTCATCGCACGGCCTCCTGTCCGGTCAGCCGTAGGTAGACGTCCTCCAGGGTGGGGCGGGTCACGGTCAGCCCGGGGATCTCGCCGTCGAAGCGGCGCATGAGGCCGGCGACCGCGCGGGTCGGCGTGCCGGTGTGCTCCGTGCGCGGGGAGCCGTCGGGCCCGGTCCAGGTGACTACGGCCTCACCCCCGTACCGGCGGCGCAGCGCGTCGGGCGTGCCCTCGGCGACGACCCGGCCTTCGGCCACGACGGCGAGGCGGTCCGCGAGGGTCTCGGCCTCCTCCAGGTAGTGCGTGGTGAGCAGGATCGTCGTGCCCTCGTCGGCGAGCAGCCGGATCAGGTCCCAGAACCGGCGCCGGGCGGCCGGGTCGAAGCCGGTGGTCGGTTCGTCCAGGAGCAGCAGCTCCGGGCCGCCGATCACGCCGAGGGCCACGTCCAGGCGGCGCCGCCGGCCACCGGAGAGCGACTTGATCCGGCGGTCCGCCTGCGCCTCCAGGCCGACCAGGTGGAGGACCTCCTCCGGGTCGCGCGGACGCGGGTAGTAGCGGGCGAAGTGCCGTACCGTCTCGCGGACCGTCAACTCGGCGGGTGTCGATTCGTCCTGCCAGACGATTCCCACCCGAGATCTCCACGCGCGCGTGCCCGTCGCCGGATCCGTCCCGAGGACGGACACCTCGCCCGCGTCCCGGGACCGGTTGCCCTGGAGGATCTCCACCGTGGTGCTCTTGCCCGCGCCATTGGGTCCGAGCAGGCCGAACACCTCGCCGCGCCGGATGGTGAGATCGAGGCCGTCGAGCGCGCGCACGCCCCCGTACCGCTTGCGCAGCCCCCGCACGTCCACCGCGCATTCGTTCGCGTGTGCTGTCATGACCCCGAGCTTCGGCCGGAACCGAACGGTCCGTGACCACCGTGCGTACTTCCTTATGTCCTCCGAACGGTGGACACACAAGTCCGTGCGGCACAATGACCCGTGCCCGAAGATGGTCCAACTCTTGAGCGACGGAATCGGCGGATGAGCAAGACGACAGTCACAGACGTCTCGACGGAGCCCGGGCCCGAGCGTGCCGCCGACGCACCCCGCACGGTGGGCGGCAGCCGCGCCTTCGCCCTGCTGCTGGTGATCACCGGCGCGGCCGGACTGCTCGCGGCCTGGGTCATCACGATCGACAAGTTCAAGATCCTTGAGGCCAAGGTCGCGGGCAAGACCTTCACGCCCAGCTGCAGCGTGAACCCCGTGGTGTCCTGCGGCAGCGTCATGGAGAGCAAGCAGGCCGCCGCCTTCGGCTTCCCGAACCCGATGCTCGGCCTGGTCTGCTACGGCATCGTCATCTGCGTCGGCATGAGCCTGCTGTGCCGCGCCCGCTTCCCGCGCTGGTACTGGCTGACCTTCAACTTCGGCACGCTCTTCGGCGTCTGCTTCGTCACCTGGCTGCAGTTCCAGTCCCTGTACCGGATCAACGCGCTGTGCCTGTGGTGCTCGCTGGCCTGGGTCGCCACGATCACCATGTTCTGGTACGTGACCTCGTTCAACGTCCGCAACGACTTCCTGCCGGCCCCGCGCTGGCTGAAGTCCTTCTTCTCCGAGTTCACCTGGGTCGTCCCGGTCACCCACTGCGGCATCATCGCCATGCTGATCCTGACCCGCTGGGGCAGCCAGCTCTGGGCCTGACCCGGGGGACACGGCATTGTCAGTGCCGTGTCTTAGGGTTTCAGCGTGGAACCCGACCTCTTCACCGCAGCGGCGGAAGAACGCCAGGAGAAGGACCCGGCAGGCAGCCCCCTGGCGGTGCGGATGCGCCCGCGCACCCTCGACGAGGTCGTGGGCCAGCAGCATCTGCTGAAGCCCGGCTCCCCGCTGCGCCGGCTGGTCGGCGAGGGCTCCGGCGGCCCCGCCGGACCGTCCTCGGTGATCCTGTGGGGCCCGCCCGGCACCGGCAAGACGACGCTCGCGTACGTCGTCTCCAAGGCGACGAACAAGCGGTTCGTGGAGCTCTCCGCGATCACGGCCGGCGTCAAGGAGGTCCGCGCGGTCATCGACGGCGCCCGCCGCGCCACCGGCGGCTACGGCAAGGAGACCGTCCTCTTCCTGGACGAGATCCACCGCTTCAGCAAGGCCCAGCAGGACTCCCTGCTCCCGGCCGTCGAGAACCGCTGGGTGACCCTGATCGCGGCCACGACGGAGAACCCGTACTTCTCGGTGATCTCCCCGCTGCTCTCCCGCTCCCTCCTGCTCACCCTCGAACCGCTCACCGACGACGACATCCGGGGCCTGCTGAAGCGCGCCCTGAGCGACGAGCGCGGCCTCAAGGACGCCGTCGGCCTGCCCGACGACACCGCCGAGCATCTGCTGCGCATCGCCGGCGGCGACGCCCGCCGCGCTCTGACCGCCCTGGAGGCCGCCGCCGGCGCCGCCCTGGACCAGGGCGAGCGCGAGATCAGCCTGCAGACCCTGGAGCAGACGGTCGACCGGGCCGCGGTGAAGTACGACCGCGACGGCGACCAGCACTACGACGTCGCCAGCGCCCTCATCAAGTCCATCCGCGGCTCCGACGTCGACGCCGCCCTGCACTACCTGGCCCGCATGATCGAAGCCGGCGAGGACCCCCGCTTCATCGCCCGGCGCCTGATGATCTCCGCGAGCGAGGACATCGGTCTGGCCGACCCGAACGCGCTGCCGATCGCGGTCGCGGCCGCGCAGGCTGTCGCCATGATCGGCTTCCCCGAGGCCGCCCTCACCCTCAGCCACGCCACCATCGCCCTCGCGCTCGCCCCCAAGTCCAACGCCGCGACCACCGCGATCGGCGCCGCGCTGGAGGACGTACGCAAGGGCCTGGCCGGCCCGGTCCCGCCGCATCTGCGCGACGGGCACTACAAGGGCGCGGCCAAGCTCGGCCATGCCCAGGGGTACGTCTACCCGCACGACCTGCCCGAGGGCATCGCCGAGCAGCAGTACGCCCCGGACGCACTGAAGGACCGCGAGTACTACACCCCGACCCGGCACGGCACCGAGGCCAGATACGCCGACGCGGTCGAGTGGACCAGGAAACACCTCGGTCGCAGGCGCTCCTGAGCACCCTGTAGACTGCTCCGAAGTGCTGAGTCCTGCGCTGTCAGAGCGGGACAACCAGCCGGAGAACCGGTCTCCCGCGGACCGGCTCCAGGAGCGTCGCGCACCGTCGATCGGTGTCGCGGGCAGCCCACCACCACCCGGAGCTCCGGGAACGGCCGGTGGGCCACTCGCGTGCTGCACGTATGTGCCCAGACCAGGGAAGCGGCTGCCCGGCAGGTCCTCATCGAGGGCCCGGCGGGTTTTCCCGGCTGCGGATGCGACCTCCCTCAACCCTGACGAGCCGAACACTACGAAAGAGATTGAGACAGTGGCGAACCAGTCCCGTCCCAAGGTCAAGAAGTCGCGTGCCCTCGGTATCGCGCTGACCCCGAAGGCCGTCAAGTACTTCGAGGCCCGCCCCTACCCGCCGGGTGAGCACGGCCGTGGCCGCAAGCAGAACTCGGACTACAAGGTCCGTCTGCTGGAGAAGCAGCGTCTGCGCGCGCAGTACGACATCTCCGAGCGCCAGCTGGTCCGCGCCTACGAGCGCGCGTCCAAGGTTCAGGGCAAGACCGGTGAGGCCCTGATCGTGGAGCTGGAGCGCCGTCTCGACGCCCTGGTCCTGCGTTCGGGTATCGCCCGCACCATCTACCAGGCCCGCCAGATGGTCGTCCACGGCCACATCCAGGTCAACGGCCAGAAGGTCGACAAGCCGTCCTTCCGTGTCCGCCCGGACGACGTCGTGCAGGTCCGCGACCGCTCCAAGGAGAAGACGCTCTTCACGATCGCCCGTGAGGGTGGCTTCGCCCCCGACGGTGAGACCCCGCGCTACCTGCAGGTGAACCTCAAGGCCCTGGCGTTCCGCCTGGACCGCGAGCCGAACCGCAAGGAGATCCCGGTGATCTGCGACGAGCAGCTCGTCGTCGAGTACTACGCCCGCTGATCCCAGCCCCGGCGCAGCACCACCTCAGCCCGCCGTCTCCTCGCCCGGTCCTGCCGGGCGGGCGAGGCGGCGGGTTCGTGTTTCCGGCCGGTTCGGGCGCTGCGGGCCGGTGGGAGCTGGTCGCGCCCCATGGCGGAGCCGCACGTCGACACGGTCCCGTGCCCCTTCGGGGCGCGTCACCCCGCCCTGCCCCAGTGCACGGGCCACGGCTCCGGCCCGGTCCAGCCGGCTCCCTTCCCGTACGCACTCCTCGTACCGCGCGTCCCCGAGCGTTTGCCGGGCCAGCGCCTCGCAGCGTTCGTGCGGGGCGTTGTAGTACGCCGAGCCGAACAGCGGCAGCCCCACCGAGGGCCACAGCCGGGCCGCCGCGCCCTGGAGCAGCGCCGCCTCGGCCGGATCGCCCTCGGTCGCCGTGACCAGCGCCAGCAGTTCCAGCGTCAGCACCTCGGCGAGCAGATCGCGGAAGGCGTGCGCGTGGCCCAGGCAGTCGGCCAGCAGCTCACGCGCGCGGGCGGGCTCGCCGTCCAGCCAGGCCGCGTACGCCAGCACATACAGCGCGTACGACCGAGCCCAGCGCTCCCCGTGGTCCTCGCACACCCGCCGTACGTCCTCGCACAGCCGTACCGCGTCCGGCAGATCGCCTTGGAACGCCCGTGTCATCGCCAGTTCCACCTGGCCCATCAGGACGTTGCTGTTCAGCTCGCCGATCTCCTGATAGCGCTCCAGCGCCGAGCGCAGCAGCGTTTCTGCGCGCGCCATGTCATCGCTGACCAGGGCCAGACAGCCGGTACGGTGCTCCGCGTACGCCACCGCCGTCGCGTCCGCGATCCGCTCCGCCTGCTCCCGGCACTCCCGCAGCACCGCGAGCGCCGGCACGGTGTCGCCCTGCAGGATCGCCACATAGCCGAGCACCCACAGCGCCTTCAGCCGGGACTGCTCGTACTCCGAGTCCAGCTCCACGCTGCGCTCCAGCCAGCGCCGCCCCTCCGCGAGCCGCCCGCACCCGACCCAGCAGAACCACAGCGAACCGGCCAGGAACTGGCCGAGATGTGCCTCGTCCGGCTCGGTCAGACAGAACTCCAGCGCGGCCCGCAGATTCGGCAGCTCGGCCTCGACCCGCTCGGCGATCTCCCGCTGCCGGGGCGAGAACCAGTCCAGCTCGCACCAGGTCGCCAGGCCCAGATACCAGTCCCGGTGCCGTCTGCGCAGCCGGCCCGCGTCCCCGGCCGCCGCCAGCCACTCGGCGCCGTAGGCCCGGACGGTGTCCAGCATCCGGTACCGGGGGCCGGCCGGGGTGTCCTCGCGGGTGACGACCGACTGGGCCAGCAGCTGTGACAGCACGTCGAGGACGTCCTCGGCGGGCAGCCCGGCCCCGCTGCACACGTACTCGGCCGCCTCCAGGTCGAAGGTCTGCGCGAACACCGACAGCCGCGCCCACAGCAGCCGTTCGGCGGGCGTGCACAGCTCGTGGCTCCAGCCGATCGCCGTGCGCAGCGTCTGATGACGGGACGGGGGTCCCCCAGGGACAGATCGCGGCCCGGCGCCCGTGGTCAGCAGCCGGAACCGGTCGTCCAGCCGCTGCAGCAGCTGCCCGGGGGACAGTGCCCGCAGCCGCCCGGCCGCCAGCTCCACCGCGAGCGGGATGCCCTCCAGCCGCCGGCACAGCTCGCGCACCTCGGGGCCGTCGGACACCGTCAGCCCCTGCTCCCGGGCCCGGTCCGTGAACAGCTCCACCGCCGCGTCCTCGCCGAGCGGCGCCAGCGGGAACAGCCGCTCGCCCGCCAGCCCCAGCGGCCGCCGGCCCGCGGCCAGCACGCTCAGCTCCGGCAGCTTGCGCAGCAGCTCCGCCGTCAGCTCGGCACAGGCCTCCACCAGATGCTCGAACCCGTCCAGCACGAGCAGCACCGGGCGCCCGGCGAGATGCTCCAGCAGCGACTGACGGGGCAGCCGGGCGGTGTGGTCGGTCAGGCCCAGCGCCTCGGCCACCGCGTACTCCACGAACTGCGGATCGCGCACCGGGGCCAGCTCGACCCGCCCGCACGACCCCGGCTCCCACCCGGCGGCGGCCCGCGCGGCCAGCCGGGACTTGCCGACACCGCCGACCCCGGTCACGGTCACCAGCCGTGCCCCGCCGAGCGTCGACGCCAGCGCGGCGAGTTCGGCCGAGCGCCCGACGAAAGTGGTCAGTTCCAGGGGCGGATCACCGTGAGGAAAGGGGCCTGGGCGCTGAGGACCTCGCATGGGACACGGAGCGTACTGAAGTGTGTTCACTGCGTACAATCACTTCCCGCAACTCCGTCCCCGCCGCCGGGTAATCCGGTACGGAGCCCGGGCCACGGCGCGATAGGCTCGGACTCGACTTTTTCGATGGTGAGGCACGTTTCAGGGAGCGGGTGCGCACAGTGTCCGGTGGAGAGGTGGCCGGGATCCTGGTGGCCGTCTTCTGGGCGATCCTGGTCTCCTTCCTCGCGGTGGCACTCGTGAGGCTGGCCCAGACGCTCAAGGCGACCACCAAGCTCGTCGCGGACGTGACCGACCAGGCCGTCCCGCTGCTCGCCGACGCCTCCCAGGCGGTGCGTTCCGCGCAGACCCAGATCGACCGCGTCGACGCCATCGCCTCCGACGTCCAGGAGGTCACGTCGAACGCCTCCGCGCTGTCGACGACCGTCGCCTCCACGTTCGGCGGCCCGCTGGTCAAGGTCGCGGCCTTCGGCTACGGGGTGCGCCGGGCGCTGGGCGGCCGCAAGGAGGACGTGCCTGCCAAGGCGCCCCGGCGTACGGTGATCGTGGGCCGCACGGTCCCCGCCGCGCGACGCAAGCGGAAGTAAGGACTGAGACCGAGCGATGTTCCGCCGTACGTTCTGGTTCACCACAGGCGTTGCCGCCGGTGTGTGGGCCACCACCAAGGTCAACCGCAAGCTGAAGCAGCTGACCCCCGAGAGCCTCGCCGCCACCGCGGCGAACAAGGCTCTGGAGACCGGTCAGCGGCTGAAGGACCGCGCGGTGGGCTTCGCGCTCGACGTCCGCGACAACATGGCGGTGCGGGAGGCCGAGCTGGAGGAGGCCCTCGGGATCCACGAGGACCCCGAACTCCCCGCACCCCGGCGGTTCGCCGCCATCGAGACGAACCGCAGCAGCAACCTGAGCACACCGAAGTACATCGAAACGTCGATGTCTTCGCAGGCGAAGTACTCGTACAACCGGAATGAGGACCACTGATGGAGTCGGCTGAGATCCGCCGCCGCTGGCTGAGCTTCTTCGAGGAGCGCGGGCACACCGTCGTCCCTTCGGCGTCGCTCATCGCGGACGACCCGACTCTGCTCCTCGTCCCCGCCGGCATGGTGCCCTTCAAGCCCTACTTCCTGGGCGAGGTCAAGCCGCCGTTCCCGCGCGCCACCAGCGTGCAGAAGTGCGTGCGCACGCCGGACATCGAAGAGGTCGGCAAGACCACGCGCCACGGCACGTTCTTCCAGATGTGCGGCAACTTCTCCTTCGGTGACTACTTCAAGGAAGGCGCCATCAAGCACGCCTGGGAGCTGCTCACCACGCCCCAGGACAAGGGCGGTTACGGCCTCGACCCCGAGCGCCTGTGGATCACCGTCTACAAGGACGACGACGAGGCCGAGCGCATCTGGCACGAGGTCGTCGGCGTGCCCATGGAGCGCATCCAGCGCCTCGGCATGAAGGACAACTTCTGGTCCATGGGCGTCCCGGGCCCGTGCGGCCCCTGCTCCGAGATCAACTACGACCGCGGCCCCGAGTTCGGCGTCGAGGGCGGCCCCGCCGTCAACGACGAGCGGTACGTGGAGATCTGGAACCTCGTCTTCATGCAGTACGAGCGAGGCGAGGGCATCGGCAAGGACAACTTCGAGATCCTCGGGGACCTGCCGAGCAAGAACATCGACACCGGCCTCGGTATGGAGCGCCTCGCCATGATTCTGCAGGGCGTGCAGAACATGTACGAGATCGACACCTCCATGGCCGTCATCGACAAGGCCACCGAGCTGACCGGCGTGGCCTACGGCGAATCCCACGACTCGGACGTCTCCCTGCGCGTGGTCACCGACCACATGCGTACGTCGGTGATGCTCATCGGTGACGGCGTCACGCCGGGCAACGAGGGCCGCGGCTACGTCCTGCGCCGCATCATGCGCCGCGCCATCCGCAACATGCGCCTGCTCGGCGCCACCGGTCCGGTCGTCAAGGACCTGATCGACACCGTGATCCACATGATGGGCCAGCAGTACCCCGAGCTGATCACCGACCGCGAGCGCATCGAGAAGGTCGCCCTCGCCGAGGAGAACGCCTTCCTCAAGACGCTGAAGGCCGGCACCAACATCCTCGACACCGCCGTCACCGAGACCAAGCAGTCCGGTGGCACGGTCCTCTCCGGCGACAAGGCCTTCCTGCTCCACGACACCTGGGGCTTCCCGATCGACCTCACCCTCGAAATGGCCGCCGAGCAGGGGCTGTCCGTGGACGAGGAGGGCTTCCGCCGCCTGATGAAGGAGCAGCGGGAGCGCGCCAAGGCCGACGCCCAGGCCAAGAAGACCGGCCACGCCGGCGCCGGAGCCTACCGGGAGATCGCCGACAAGGTCGGCGAGACCGACTTCATCGGCTACAGCGACACCGAGGGCGAGTCCACGATCGTCGGCATCCTGGTCGACGGCACCTCCTCCCCGGCCGCCACCGAGGGCGACGAGGTCGAGATCGTCCTCGACCGCACCCCGTTCTACGCCGAGGGCGGCGGCCAGATCGGCGACACCGGCCGCATCAAGGTCGACTCCGGTGCCGTCATCGAGGTCCGCGACTGCCAGAAGCCGGTCCCGGGGGTGTACGTCCACAAGGGCGTGGTCCAGGTCGGCGAGGTCACCGTCGGCGCCAAGGCCCACGCCTCGATCGACGCTCGCCGCCGCAAGGCCATCGCCCGCGCCCACTCGGCCACCCACCTGACCCACCAGGCCCTGCGTGACGCCCTCGGCCCGACGGCCGCCCAGGCCGGTTCGGAGAACCAGCCGGGCCGCTTCCGCTTCGACTTCGGTTCGCCGTCCGCCGTGCCGACGGCCGTGATGACCGACGTCGAGCAGAAGATCAACGAGGTGCTCGCCCGTGACCTCGACGTCCGCGCCGACATCATGGGCATCGACGAGGCCAAGAAGCAGGGCGCCATCGCCGAGTTCGGCGAGAAGTACGGCGAGCGCGTCCGCGTGGTGACCATCGGCGACTTCTCCAAGGAGCTGTGCGGCGGCACGCACGTGCACAACACCGCCCAGCTGGGCCTGGTGAAGCTGCTCGGCGAGTCCTCCATCGGCTCCGGTGTCCGCCGTATCGAGGCCCTGGTCGGTGTGGACGCCTACACCTTCCTCGCCCGCGAGCACACGGTCGTCAACCAGCTGACCGAGCTGCTCAAGGGCCGCCCGGAGGAGCTGCCCGAGAAGGTCTCCTCGATGCTCGGCAAGCTGAAGGACGCCGAGAAGGAGATCGAGAAGTTCCGCGCCGAGAAGGTGCTCCAGGCCGCCGCCGGTCTCGCCGAGTCCGCCAAGGACATCAGGGGCATCGCTCTTGTCACCGGCCAGGTCCCGGACGGCACGACGCCGGACGACCTGCGCAAGCTGGTCCTGGACGTGCGCGGCCGCATCCAGGGCGGGCGGGCCGCGGTCGTGGCCCTGTTCACGGTCACGGGCGGCAAGCCGCTGACGGTCATCGCCACCAACGAGGCCGCCCGCGAGCGCGGCCTCAAGGCCGGTGAACTGGTCCGTACCGCCGCCAAGACCCTCGGCGGCGGCGGTGGCGGCAAGCCGGACGTGGCCCAGGGCGGCGGTCAGAACCCGGCCGCCGTCGGCGAGGCCGTGGACGCCGTCGAGCGCCTGGTCGCCGAGACCGCCAAGTAACGGGCACGTAAGGAAACGGTCGGAAATGCGCAGAGGACGTCGCCTCGCGATCGACGTGGGGGACGCCCGGATCGGGGTCGCCTCGTGCGACCCCGACGGGATCCTCGCCACCCCGGTGGAGACGGTCCCCGGCCGGGACATCCCCGCCGCCCACCGCCGGCTCAGGCAGCTGGTGGAGGAGTACGAACCGATCGAGGTCGTCGTCGGACTCCCTCGCTCCCTCAAGGGGGGCGAGGGCCCGGCCGCGGTCAAGGTCCGCGCCTTCGCCCAGGAGCTGGCCAAGGGCATCAAGCCGGTGCCGGTCCGCCTGGTGGACGAGCGGATGACGACCGTGACGGCCACTCAGGGACTCCGGGCATCGGGGGTGAAGTCGAAGAAGGGCCGCTCGGTCATCGACCAGGCCGCCGCCGTCGTCATCCTGCAACAGGCCCTCGAATCCGAACGAGTGTCAGGTAAAGCACCCGGCGAGGGCGTCGAAGTGGTCATCTGATCGCGATACGGTAACGTTCCGCACTATGTGCCGGTGTTCGAACAGCCGGCACATAGCAAGAGGAGGCGGAACGGAAGCGGGCCCACCGGTCGCGTGACCGGTCGGCCTCGCGGCTCTAGGGGATCGATGACTGAGTATGGCCGGGGCCAGGGCTCCGAACCGTGGCATCCGCAGGACCCGTTGTACGGGGACGGCGGATGGGAAGGGCAGCAGGCGCACGTCGGCCGGCAGCCCGGCTACGGCGGCCAGCCGCAGCACTACCCGCAGCAGCCGCAGTACGGTAACTGGGGCCAGGAGCAGCAGCCCGGGTACGGCCACGAGCAGTACCCCTCCTACGACGGTCAGGGGCACCCGCACTACGCCGGTCACCCCCAGCAGCAGTACGAGTACCAGCAGCACGGCGGCTGGGACGCGACCGGCACCCATGGCCAGGTGCCGTACGCGGCTGACCCCGGCGACCCCTACGGTCAGCAGCCCGTCGCCTACGGCGGGGAGCAGCCCGACTTCTACGGCACCGAGGACGCCTACCCGCCACCGGTGCCGCCCGGTCGCAGGCGCCCGGAGCCGGAGCCGGAACCGGAGATCGAGCCCGAGGAAGAGGAGCAGCACCCCTTCTTCACGGGCGGCGGCGACGATGATGACGACGACGAGGAGCACGAGCTCGCGGGTCGGCGCGACCGGCGCGGCAAGGGAAAGAAACCCGCCAAGGGCAAGAAGCGGCGGACCGGCTGCGCCTGCATGGTGGTCGTCCTGGTCTTCGGCGGCGGCCTCGGCGCGGTCGGCTACTTCGGCTACAAGTTCTACCAGAACCGTTTCGCCCCGGCCCCTGACTACAAGGGCGACGGCACCAACGAGACGGTGACCGTCGAGATCCCCAAGGGCGCGGGCGGCTGGGACATCGGCAACCGTCTGAAGGAGGCCGGCGTCGTCAAGAGCGCCGAGGCCTTCGTGCACGCGCAGAACGACATAAAGGGCGGCAACAGCATCCAGGCCGGCGCATACCTCCTGAAGAAGGAGATGTCCGCCGCCAGCGCCGTGAAAATGATGCTGGACCCGAAGAGCCAGAACAATGTCGTGGTGACCCCGGGCGAACGCAATGCGGGCGTCTACGAAGCGATCGACAGGAAACTCGAACTCGCCGCCGGCACCACCAAGAAGGCCGCCCAGCAGGAATACAAGCAACTCGGTCTGCCGGCCTGGGCGCTGAACACGCAGTACGCGTCCGACATCAAGGACCCGCTGGAGGGCTTCTTCTTCCCGGGCACTTATCCGGCCGCCAAGGGCATGAAGCCCGACGCGATCCTGAAGCAGATGGTCGCGCAGGCCACGTCCAAGTACGACGCCTACGGCCTCTCCGCGAAGGCGCAGGACCTGGGCTTGAACAACCCGTTCGAGCTCGTCACCGTCGCGAGCCTGGTGCAGGCGGAGGGCAAGACGCACGACGACTTCCGCAAGATGGCGGAGGTGGTCTACAACCGTCTCAAGCCCACCAACCACGAGACGAACCAGCTGCTCCAGTTCGACTCGACGTACAACTACCTCAAGGGCACCAGCAACATCCACATCTCCGAGAAGGAGATCAACAGCAACCGCAACCCGTACAACACGTACACCCACAAGGGCCTGCCGCCCGGTCCGATCGGAAACCCCGGCGAGGACGCGATCATGGCGGCACTGAATCCGACCCACGACGGCTGGATCTATTTCGTGGCGACCGACGGTCAGAACAACACCGAATTCGCCAAGACCTACGCCGAATTCCAGCAGCTCAAGGAAAAATTCAATGCCTCATCGGGCAACTGACGCCCGCCGGGCGGCCGTCCTCGGCAAGCCCATCGCCCACTCCCTCTCCCCGGTGCTGCACCGGGCGGCGTACGACGAACTCGGGCTCACCGACTGGTCGTACGAGCGCTTCGAGGTCGACGAGGCCGGACTGCCCGGCTTCTTCGAGAGGCTCGGGCCGGAGTGGGCGGGGCTTTCCCTGACCATGCCGCTCAAGCGGGCGGTCATCCCGCTGCTGGACGAGATCAGCGACACCGCCGCATCCGTCGACGCGGTCAACACCGTCGTCTTCACCGAGGACGGCCGCCGCCTCGGCGACAACACCGACATCCCGGGCATGGTGGCCGCCCTGCGCGAGCACGGCATCGAGCAGGTCGGCTCCGCCGCGATCCTCGGCGCCGGCGCCACCGCCTCCTCCGCCCTCGCCGCCCTCGCCCGGATCTGCACCGGCGACATCACCGTCTACGTCCGCAGCGAGGCCCGTGCCGCCGAGATGCGGCAGTGGGGCGAGCGGCTCGACGTGGACGTCCGTACGGCGGACTGGGCCGACGCCGCGCAGGCGCTGCGCGCCCCCCTGGTGATCGCCACCACGCCCGCCGGCACCACCGACGCCCTCGCCGCCGCCGTACCCGAACGCCCCGCGACCCTCTTCGACGTGCTCTACGACCCCTGGCCCACCGAGCTGGCGGCCCGCTGGTCCATGTTCGGCGGTGCCGTGGTCAGCGGCCTCGACCTGCTGGTCCACCAGGCGGTCCTCCAGGTCGAGCAGGTCACCGGGCGTTCCCCGGCCCCTCTGGAGGCCATGCGGCACGCCGGCGAGAAGGCGCTCGCCGCCCGCTGACCGCCCCGCTCGCGTCCGCCTTGTGGACCGGCGACCGGATTCGGCGCCCGGACGTGGGAGGATCAGAGGTGGCGTACCGGGGTCGCGCACCCGGTGACGTCGTCGCCGTACGCGAGGACGCGCGTACGCAGGGCAGTACCGGGCGCGAGCACTGAGGAGCACCGTTGAGCAGGCTGCGTTGGCTGACCGCGGGGGAGTCCCACGGTCCCGCACTTGTCGCGACGCTGGAGGGCCTTCCCGCCGGCG
>NZ_JAIQYY010000104.1 GCF_020181035.1 Streptomyces sp. CoH27 | reverse complement strand
AGACTCTCCACCACGACCACCCACCCACTTCCAGCGGCTCTGCCAAGGACTGACGGCCTAGAGATCACCAACAGCATCGGTTCCGTGAACCCACGAAGGACGCGTGTGGACAGGCGGTGCGTGAAGTTCAGAGAGTCCCGGGGTGACCCGTGGCGGCGAACTGATCAATGACATCGCGAAGTTGCTCAAGGAAGTCGCGCAGACTGGCGGCCACGGCATAGCACTTGTCGTTCCAGGATGCAGTCCTGGACTTGTGGACCGTGCCGTTGGCCGCGAGAGCGAAGAGATTGCCGCCGCCGTCGCTCCCGAAGACGATTCCATGACCGCCATCCTCAAGGGGAACCGCGCCGTACTCGTCCAGGTGCGCAGTCACGGTGGAGGGCGGGTGGATGAAGTACCCGTTGCCGATGTCGGGCAGAGACACGCTGTCGATCACGGCGAAGAGCGACAGCAGGGCCACACATTCCGACCGGTGGTTCGTCAGGAGCGTGACCGCGGCCCACGTCGTATCGTCGGCCAGCGCCACCTCGTTGTCCCCCGCGGGGTAGCCGTACGTCTCCTCGAAGGTTTCCATCAGCTGGCTCACGCCTTGTGAAACCTGTTGACACCACGCATGCAGCCAGGACGAATCGAGACCACGCTCAGGTATGCAAGAGTCCTCTGGAGTCCGTGGGTGCACGCCCCTTGCGTGCGGCCCCACCATCTCATGGGCGGATCAGGATGCGGGTCCGGAGGAGGCTGAACGAGGCCCGGCCATACATCGCTCGCTTGAGCGTTTTGACCCGGTTCACGTTCCCTTCGACAGCACCGGAACTCCACGGCAGCGTGAGTCCGGCAGTGACGGCGTCGAGGTCCTGGCGGAGGAAGCCGGCGAAGCCCTGCATCGGCTTCGGTGCGTCATGTTCGGCCTGGCGGATCCACTCCAGCAGCAGGAATCCGCGCCGGTGACGCACTAGGGTCCGTCTTCAAAGATCGCTAGATGGTGGATCATGGTTGGGTGGTACGCCGTCACGAACTCACCGACCAAGA
>NZ_JAIQYY010000103.1 GCF_020181035.1 Streptomyces sp. CoH27 | reverse complement strand
CACCGCGACCCTCCTACCGATCGTCGAGGTGAACCAGGGCAAGACACAATGAACTTGACAAAACAGATTCCACATAAGGTCGCGGTAGCGGGCCGCGGCCATCGGGTTGATCGCGAAGACCTTGCGGTTGCCGGTCCGCAGGACCGCGACGAGCAGGCCCCGGGAGGTCTCGATCGCCACCGGGATCGGGCTTTCCTCGCTGTCGCCGTACTCGGCAAGCAGATCCAGCAGGACCTTGTAGCCGACCGCGTCGTCGGTGATGTGCCGTTTGGCCGGTAACTGGCCGCAGTCGTCGACCAAGGCGACGTCATGGGTCTTCTCCGCCCAGTCGATTCCGCAGTAGATCGAGGTGGTTCCTTCCCCCGATGTGCGGGTGTTTGCCCTGGTGACGAGCGCATGCGGACCACGCGGCTCCCCAATTCCGGGTCTCGACCACAAGGGCCGGACCGACGCCTCACTCGCCGTGTTCGTGGCACCAGCGCACCGCGCGGGCCTCGGTCTGTGCGGGAGCTCAGACGGCTCGGCTGCAACGAGAGGTCACCGAGGACGTGCTGAATATGCGGCGCGCCGCCCGCAAGGGCGGCACCGGGCCGCTGCTTCGCTGGCTGGCGGGCCGCACCGGCGCCACCGCGATGGGGCGGGTGTACGTCATCGAGGGTCCGCCGAGGGTTCGCGGCCAACTGGTCGTGGAACTGGCCGATGTGGCCGACGGCGCGTGGATCGTGCCGTGCCCGGTGTACGCCGACCACCTCTTCATGCTTGCGCCCGGTGACTGCGCCCCGGCACCGGGACCCTCGAGCCGGCGGCCGCCTGCTGGATCGGAGAGAGCAGTGCCGTGCCCCTGTGGGAAACCGCCACCGGCTATGCTCAGGCGTTCCATGCCGTCGCCGCCGCACGCGGCCGCTCCGAACGGCAGGCCTCGTTCGTGGCCAACCCCGACCTGGCACTGGCCATCGGGCCCGCTGCGGCGACCTGGGCCGTTCCTCTCACCGATCCGTACCCACCGCGTCAGGCGGGCCCAGGACCCCGGCAGCGCGGAACTGCTCGCCACCGCCGCGTCATGGCTCAGCTTCCACTCCCGTGCCACGGCCCACCTGAATATTCACCGCAACACCCTGAGCGCGCGCCTGACATGCATCCAAGAACTGTTCGGCTTAGTACTGCAACCGCATCTGGGGTGACGATCAACGTCGCCTGTCGTTGATGTGACTGTGTGCTGATGCGCTGACGGTC
>NZ_JAIQYY010000102.1 GCF_020181035.1 Streptomyces sp. CoH27 | reverse complement strand
TACTGCAACCGCATCTGGGGTGACGATCAACGTCGCCTGTCGTTGATGTGACTGTGTGCTGATGCGCTGACGGTCGAGCAGGTTGAGTTGTGGTCCGAGGGGATAGCCGGGCTGCATGCCCGGTTCGCCCACCGTTTTGGCAGGTCCGAGCCGCGCGAGCGGGCACTGGACTACCTTCGGGGGCTGGTCGCACTTTTGGAGAAGAAGAACGGCTGGACGTTGGCCGAGCAGGTCGGCCAGCTCCGCCCGGACGGTGTCCAGCGTCTGCTCAACCTCTCCGACTGGGACGAGAACGCGGTCCGAGACGACGTCCGTGACTTCGTCGTGGAGACCATCGGCAGCCCAGACGGCGTACTGATCTGCGACGACACCGGCTTCCTGAAGAAGGGCACCAAATCCGCCGGTGTCCAGCGCCAATACTCGGGTACTGCCGGCCGCACGGAAAACTGCCAGATCGGCACCTTCCTGGCCTACGCCTCGGCCCGGGGACGTGCTCTGATCGACCGCGAGCTCTACCTCCCGGCCTCCTGGACCGATGACCGGGACCGCTGTCGGGCCGCCGGCATCGGCGACGAGATCTGTTTCGCGACCAAGAACGAGCACTTCAGGCAGATGCTGCAACGCGCCGTCGATGCCGGTGTGCCGTTCGCATGGGTGACCGCGGACGAGGCATACGGGCAGGTCAAGCACACACGTTTCTGGCTGGAACAGCGCGGCATCGCCCATGTGATGGCCACCAAGGTCAACGACACGGTCATCACGACCCGTTGGTCCGAGAAACGGGTCGACGAGCTGATCGCCGCGCTGCCCCGGCAACGCTGGAAGCGGCTGTCGGGCGGGTCGGGCGCGCACGGCGAACGCGTCTACGACTGGGCGCGCGTCGCGATCCGCCCTTGCTGGGAAGACGGCTTCGGGCACTGGGTACTGGCCCGCCGCAGTGTCAGCGACCCCACCGAGATTGCGTACTACGTCTGCTACGGACCGGCCTCCTCGCGGCTAAAGGACCTGGTCAAAGTCGCCGCAGCGAGGTGGGCGGTGGAGGAGTGCTTCCAGACCGCCAAGGGAGAGTGCGGCCTGGACCACTACCAGGTCCGGCTCTACCGGGCTTGGTACCGGCACATCACCCTGTCGATGGCCGCACTCGCCTACCTGACCGCAGTCCGCGCCCAAGAAGCCGCAAAAGGGGCAACGCAGAGGACGAGCAGAACCTCATACCCCTCAGCGTCCCGGAGATCCGCCGGTTGATCGGGCACATCGTCATCACGCCTCGCCACCACACCAACGAACACCATCTCCGCTGGTCACACTTCCGTAGACACAGCCAGGCCCGAGCCCGCCGCTCCCACTACAAACATCGAGGGCACAACCCCCAGATGCGGTTGCAGTA
>NZ_JAIQYY010000101.1 GCF_020181035.1 Streptomyces sp. CoH27 | reverse complement strand
GCCATGGTGCTGGTGGATCTCCTTCGCCAGGATCGTAACCCTGGCATCAGGGACTCCACGAAACGGGGTGCAGCTCACATTCACCCGTGCGAGTGGCCGGAAGGAACGTACATGTCCTGTCTCGGGTAAGTCCGGGCATCGTGCCACGTTGACCTGGCCGACACCGGCTTGGTACTGGACAGCGGACCGGTGTGCCAGCTTGTACCTCCCCGCGCACACTAACCACATGCAGGTCGCTCTCCATCCCAATAACCTTGCCACATGCCCCGATTGATGCGTCCACAGCCCAGACTGCAGGCTTCCTTCCTGGCGGCGATGGCCGAGTTCCGTGCGGAAGGCCGAGGTGGTCCGGGCATGCAGGCCATGCTCGACAACGACTTGCGTCAGTACGCCGATGACAGCTGGCAGGACCCGGCAGTCTTCACCGCCTATGTCGCCCGCCTACGGACGCACGCACAGCAAACTGACTCCGAGGCCCCGGTCACGGGTCGCACCCTTTGGTGGACGGAGGGCGATCAGTTCCTTGGCTTCGCCTCCGTGCGGCACTCGCTGACCCCCGCACTGCGCGAGCGAGGCGGCCATATTGGCTATGTGATCCGTCCCAGTGCTCGACGTCGCGGCCACGCCACCGCGTTGCTTGCCGCGGCCCTGCAGTTCGCATCCTCGCTGGGTGTCGAGTCCGCGCTGCTGACCTGCGATGCCGGCAACATCGCCTCCCGCCGTGTCATCGAGTCCAACGGCGGTGTCCTGGAAGACGAACGAGCCGGCGTCCTCCGTTTCTGGGTTCCCACCCGACCAGCGGTCGCCGGGTAGTTCCTGATCTTGGACGGCTTGGCCTGCACGACGTGCGCGCCCCGCCGCAGGCGGCCTCATCATGCGCTCTCGGAGAGGCCGGCAAAGTGGCGCGGCACTTTGCTTGGCTCGGCGAGTTCGAGGGCGCGTAGTGCGAGCCCCTGGTCGTGGACGGCGCTGGGGGACCGTAGAAGCGAGCGTTTGAGCAGTGCTTCGCTGCGTGTCAGGCGCTTGCGCGTGGCGGATGTCGAGATGGACAGTGCGGCCGCGGTGGGGCCGATGCGTGCGTCGAGGCGCAGCCAGGTGGTGAGGGGCTCCGCGCTGCATGCTGGGACGTCGGGGGCGGTGACAGGACGGAACTGTTGTTGGGCCCACAGCCCGACGCGGGGCAGCAACAGGAGCTCGTCCAAGGTGGGCGACGTCTCTCCCGCCCGTGCGGCATCGTCCTCTGGCGGGGGCGGGATCTGTGCGACGATGGTGCGCAGAGCGAGTGCCAGTGCGGCTTGGCCGGCGACCCGATGCAGGTCTAATACTGCAACCGCATCTGGGGGTTGTGCCCTCGACGTTTGTAGTGGGAGCGGCGGGCTCGGGCCTGGCTGTGTCTACGG
>NZ_JAIQYY010000100.1 GCF_020181035.1 Streptomyces sp. CoH27 | reverse complement strand
GGTCACGTCCGCGGGAGTGGTGTATCGACGGCCACTCGGTGATCTCTTCTTTGAGGCTATGCGGTGAGTTCCGTCGGGATGACTGTGTCGTCGGTTTCTGACTCGATCGGGTGGAGGCGGGCCTTGGCCAGCAGGTCGAGTCCCATGTAGCGGCGGGCTTCGGTCCACTCGTCGTTCTGCTCGGCCAGCACCGCGCCGACCAGGCGGATCAGGGCGGTGCGGTCGGGGAAGATGCCGACCACGTCGGTGCGGCGGCGGATCTCCTTGTTGAGCCGTTCCTGCGGATTGTTCGACCAGATCTGCCGCCAGATCTCGCGCGGGAACGCGGTGAACGCCAGCACATCGCCCTGAGCGGCGTCCAAGTGGGCTGCCGCCTTGGGGAACTTGGTTTCCAATGCGTCCAGGACGTGCCGCATCTGGGACTGGACTGCATCGATGTCGGGTTGTTCGAAGACGGTCCGCAGCAGCGTGGCCACCCACGGCTGGGCCGACTTGGGCACCTGGCTCAGCAACGCGCGGGCGTAGTGAGTACGACATCGCTGCCAGCTCGCGCCGGGCAGGGTGGCCCCGATCGCGTTGACCAGGCCCATGTGCGCGTCTGAGATGACCAGTTGGACGCCCGATAGGCCGCGGGCGATCAGGGAGCGCAGGAAGGCCAGCCAGCCGGCGCCGTCCTCGGCAGTGGCCACGTCCAGGCCGAGAATCTCACGGTGCCCATCGGCGTTGACGCCGACCGCGATCAGCGCGTGGACGTTGATGATGCGGCCGCCCTCGCGAACCTTCTGCGTGAGCGCGTCCACCCAGACGAACGCGTAGGGGCCGGCGTCCAGGGGCCGGTTGCGGAACGCGGCGACCTGTTCGTCGAGATGCTTGGCCATGGCGCTGACCTGGGACTTCGACAGCTGGGTGACGCCCAGGCTCTCGGCGAGCTTCTCCACTCGGCGGGTGGAGACGCCGAGCAGATAGGCGGTGGCGACCACGCTGATGAGGGCCTGCTCAGCCCGGCGGCGACGCTCCAGCAGCCAGTGCGGGAAGTAACTGCCCTGACGCAGCTTGGGAACGGCGAGTTCGACGGTGCCCGCGCGGGTGTCCCACTCGCGAAGGCGATACCCGTTGCGATGGTTGACTCGCTCGTCGCTGACCTGCCCGTATTCAGCATTGCAGAGGGCATCGGCCTCGGCGGACATGAGCGCGTCCGCGAACGTCTTGACCATCGCGCGCAGCAGATCGGGACTCGCCGCTGCGAGGTTGTCCTCCGCGAGGGCGTGCAGGGGCAGACTGTCGGGTGCGGTCATCGTGCTGATCTCCTTCGTGACTCGACATCTCGAAGATCAGCCGGTGGCCGTTCATCTATGCGGGCGTCACCCCGACGCGGGAGCAAACCCCCGGATCAGGTCGAACCCGTACACCACTTCCCAGGACGCAACC
>NZ_JAIQYY010000010.1:291148-368897 GCF_020181035.1 Streptomyces sp. CoH27 | reverse complement strand
GTGGGAGAGTAGGACGCCGCCGAACAATTCTTGGGAAAGGCCCACGCCGGATGGCGTGGGCCTTTCTGCATTTCAGGGTCTTTTCAGAAGGTCACTTCGGCGGTCTCGACCGTTCCGCCCTGGCGGCCAGGTGCGTGCTGGTTGCTCCAGTAGAGGTTCGTGTGGGCGATGACCTGCTCGGGGGCCGGCGCGCCGTACTCGGTGAGGTCCTCCGTGGTGTGGGCGTCGGCGACCAGCGTCGCGTCGTAGCCCCGTACGAGGGCGCCGTGCAGGGTCGAGCGGATGCAGCAGTCGGTCTGGGCGCCCGTAACGAGGAGGCGGCCCACGCTCCGCTCGGCCAGGACGGACTCCAGGTCGGTGTCCTCGAAGGAGTCCGGGTAGCTCTTGGCGACCAGGGGCTCCGCATCAACACGCTTCAGCTCCGGAACGTACTCCCAGGCCGGGGTGCCCGGCACCAGGTCCTCGTCCTGGTGCTGCACCCAGATCACGGGTACGTCCGCCGCACGGGCCCTGTCGATGAGACTGCCGATGTTGGCGATGACCTTTTCGCGGTCCGGCGAGTTCGGCACCACCACGCCGTTCTGTACGTCGATGACCAGCAGTGCGGTGTGCGGTCGTTGAGGGAGTGTTGTCATGGCGACCACAATATGAGATGCCACTGACAAGGGGGCGCACTACGGTGACGGCATGACCACCAGCCATGACTACATCATCCGTGCCATACGACCGGACGACTGGCCCCGAGTGAAGCAGCTGCGGCTCGACGCGTTGCGGGATCCGGTCGCGGGCATCGCGTTCCTGGAGACCTACGAGGACGCTGTCGGCAGGCCCGACGTGTTCTACCAGGAGCGGGCCGCGCGGTCGGCCGAGGAGAACAGCGGGGCCCGGCAGTTCATCGCGGAGGCGGCTGACGGGGAGTGGGTCGGCACGGTGACCGTGCTCATCGAGGAGGCCGGGACGAGGGACTGGGCGGGGCATGCCGTCGAGCGTCGGCAGGGGCATGTGGTCGGGGTGTACGTCCGGCCCGAGCACCGCGGGAACGGGCTGATCAAGGCCCTGTTCGACGCCGGTGTGGAGTGGGCGTGGCAGCGGGGTGCCGAGCGAGTGCGGCTGCTTGTGCACGAGGACAACGGCCGGGCCCAGGGGGCGTACCGGAAGGTGGGTTTCGTTCCGAGCGGGGTGCTCGTGTCGCTCGCCCAGAACGAGGCTGGGAGCGAGGTCGAGAACGAGGTGGAGTTCGTGCTGGAGCGGCGTCCCCTGGACCGATAGTTCTCAAGCCGGTAGTTCTCAAGCCGGTAGTTCTCAAGCCGGTAGTTCTCAAGCCGGCAGCTCTCAAGCCGGCAGTTCTCGGTGCGGCCAGCGGGAGCGGGCCTGTTCGCGGGAGCGGAGCAGGGCGAGGGTGGGCAGGCCCTGGTCATGTCCGGTGGCGAGCAGGTCCGGGAGCTGGGGGAGCGGGGCGACGGCGGCGATGTCGTCGAGGACCAGGGTGAATGGTGGGTCGAGCCGACCGGAGGATGACCGTTCGGCCATGCGCCGGCCACGCTCGACCACGCTTGAGACGAGGGCCGTCAGGAGGGGCATCGCGCCGGGGGCGCTCCTCGGGTCCTCGATGGATTCGCCGACCACATAAAGCGTGCCCCCTTCGTGGACGAAGGAATCCAAGGCGAGCGCATCAGTTCGGTTGGGAGTGCAGGCCTCGCGGATGTTGACCGTGGAGAGGGCGGCGAGGGCCCGGCTGGTCAACTCCTGGGCGATGTCCCGGCGTTCGGGGTGTGCGGTGAGGGCGGCCTCCAGTTCGCCCGCGGCGCCGGGGGCGGCCTTGGGGTGGGTGCGGAGGGTGCGCACGGCGTCCTGGATCTGGGTGCCCTGGGCCCAGCGGTGGACGTGGCGGATGGTCTTGGTCTCCAGGGCGGCGGCGTGCAGGTAGCTGCGCAGGAGTGTTATCGCCGTGTCCGCCACCGCCTGGTCGATCTTGGCTGTGGGCTGGACCGGGGCGAGGAGGGCCGTTGCCCTGTGCAACGCCGTTTGTTTGTCTTCGCAGCCGGCCGTGGGGGACCAGTGGAGGCGGGCCGGGGTGTCGCAGAGGTGGGTGGGGTCGTAGAGGAGGGTGGGGCCCAGTTTGGCTCTCGCGTCTTTCGTCTCTGCCCAGAGGGTGGGGTTCGAGGTGACGACGAGGGCGGGGCCTTCCGCTTCGCGTACGGCGTGGGTCGCGGTTGTCTGGCGGGTTTCCCTGGGGGCGATGTGGAGCTTGTCCCACCCGCCCATGCGTTCACCGTCGGCCGCGAGGCCGGACAACGGGGCTTCCGGGACCGCCTCCTGAAAGGTCTCCGTCGGCTCCGGCTCCGGCTCCCGCTTCCGCTCCGGCTCTCGCTCCGGAGGCGACCACTGCGGCTGGGGCTCCCCGCGTGACTCCGGCACCTCGTGGCTCGGCGGCCGCTGCCCTGCCACGGCCGCCTTGCCCCGCGCCCGCCCCGCCCGCCAGCGCGCCACCGCGCCCATCACGAACACGGTGAGGACGAACAGGATCATCAGCTGGCCGAGGAACAGTCCCCAGAACAGGCCCCAGCCGGAGAGCTGGTTCGCGGGGGTGTCGGGCCAGGCGCCGGTGATGTCGTGGGGCTGGGCGATGAGGTGACGCATGGCCAGCGGGGTGCGGGTGAAGGTGACGGCGGTGGGCCAGGTGCCCTTGGCGAAGAGGGCTGCCAGGCCCGTGGCCGTCCACACGAGCAGGGTGATGCCGAGGAGGAACGCGAGTATGCCGATCAGGAGGCCGTCGGGGATGCCGCCCTGGCCCTCCCGCCGGTCCGTGCGGCGGTCGTCCGGTCTCACGCCTGTGCCCTTTCCTCTGCTCTGCTCCGCTACGCCACCGTCGACTCGGAGTCGCCCAGGTGCTGTTCCACGAAGGCCGCCGCCCGCTGTTCGGCCTCCAGTTCGGCGGCGCGCAGCGCCTCGTCGGCGACGAGGTCGCTGGAGGATTCGGTCATCGCGCGGTCGGTGAAGACCAGGGGGCGTTCCGTCTCGGTGACCAGGTGTTTGACCACCTGGACGTTGCCATTGACGTCCCATACGGCGATGCCGGGGGTGAGGGTGGGGATGATCTCCACCGCCCAGCGGGGGAGGCCGAGGACCCGGCCCGTGGCCCTCGCCTCGTCGGCCTTCTGGGCGTAGATCGTCCTGGTGGAGGCCATTTTCAGGATCGCGGCCGCCTCCTTCGCGGCCGCGCCGTCGACCACGTCGGACAGGTGGTGGACGACCGCGACGAAGGACAGGCCGAGCCGCCGGCCGAACTTCAGCAGGCGCTGGAACAGCTGGGCCACGAAGGGGCTGTTGATGATGTGCCAGGCCTCCTCGACCAGGAAGATGCGCTTCTTCCGGTCGGGGCGGATCCAGGTGTGCTCCAGCCATACGCCGACGATCGCCATGAGGATGGGCATGGCGATGGAGTTGCGGTCGATGTGGGACAGGTCGAAGACGATGAGGGGGGCGTCGAGGTCGATGCCGACCGTCGTGGGGCCGTCGAACATGCCGCGCAGGTCACCGTCGACCAGGCGGTCCAGCACCAGGGCCACGTCCAGGCCCCACGCCCGTACGTCGTCTATGGCGACGTTCATCGCCTCCGCCGACTCCGGCTCGGGGTGCCGTAGCTGTTCCACGATGTCGGTGAGGACCGGCTGGCGGTCCAGGATCGTCTCGTTGACGTAGGAGTGGGCGACCTTCAGGGCGAAGCCGGAGCGTTCGTCCAGGCCGTGGCCCATCGCGACTTCGATGATCGTGCGGAGCAGTGCGAGCTGGCCTGTCGTCGTGATCGACGGGTCGAGGGGGTTGAGGCGGATGCCGTGGTTCAGGGCGGCCGTCGGGTCGAGCCGGATGGGTGTTATCCCCAGCTCCTCCGCGATGAGGTTCCATTCGCCGACGCCGTCCTCGCCCTGGGCGTCGAGGACGACGACCTGGCGGTCCTTGAAGCGCAGCTGTCGTAGGACGTAGGTCTTCTCCAGGGCCGACTTGCCGTTGCCGGACTCGCCGAGGACGAGCCAGTGGGGGGCCGGGAGCTGCTGGCCGTAGAGCTGGAAGGGGTCGTAGATGTAGCCCTTGCCGGAGTACACCTCGCGGCCGATGATGACGCCGGAGTCGCCGAGGCCGGGGGCGGCCGTGGGCAGGTAGACGGCCTGGGCCTGGCCCGTGGAGGTGCGGACCGGGAGACGGGTCGTCTCGACCTTTCCGAAGAGGAAGGACGTGAAGGCGTCGGTGAGGACGGACAGCGGATCCCGCATCGGTGAATCAGCCCCTACCTTCGGATGCCGGTGGCGAAGGGAAGTGTGTTCACGAAGGCGCGGTGGTGCTCTCGGTCGCACCACTCCAGCTTGAGGTACGACTTGCCGGCGGAGGCCCTTATCGTGCGCTTGTCGCGGGCGAGGGCCTCGGGGGTGCGGGCGGAGACGGTGATGTAGCCGACGAGGTTGACGCCGGCGGCGCCGCTGGCGAGGTCTTCGCCGCGCTGGTCGAGGCGGTTGTGGGCGGCGACGTCCCGGGGGTCGACGGTCCGGTTCATCTTGGCGGCGCGGGATGCCTCGGCCTCGTCGTTGGTCTTCTCGGTCAGCATGCGTTCGATGGCGATCTCGGTGGGTTCGAGGTCCATCGTGACGGCGACCGTGCGGATGACGTCCGGGGTGTGGACGAGGAGGGGCGCCAGGAAGTTGACGCCCACCGGGGTCATCGGCCACTCCTTCACCCAGGCGGTGGCGTGGCACCAGGGGGCGCGGGTGCTGGACTCGCGGGTCTTGGCCTGGAGGTAGGTGGGCTCCATGGCGTCGAGCTCGGCCGGCCAGGCGTTGCGCTGGGTCATCGCCTGGATGTGGTCGATGGGGTGGTCGGGGTCGTACATGGAGTGGATCAGCGAGGCGAGCCGGCCCTGGCCGAGCGGCTGGCGGACGCGGATGTCGGCCTCCTGGAGGCGCGAGCAGATGTCGGTCAGCTCGCGGGCCATGACGACGGCGAGGCCGGCGTCGCGGTCCAGCTTGCGGCCGGACTGCGGGCGGGCGGCGCGGGCCATGGCCTGGGCCTCGGCGGCCAGCTCGCGGGTGTAGTGCATGCAGGCGACGAGGTAGGCGCGGTGCTGCTCG
Source organism: Streptomyces sp. CoH27 (assembly GCF_020181035.1). Lineage (GTDB taxonomy): Bacteria > Actinomycetota > Actinomycetes > Streptomycetales > Streptomycetaceae > Streptomyces > Streptomyces camelliae. The sequence continues at coordinate 363,777 of NZ_JAIQYY010000010.1, read as the reverse complement.
CTGCTGGTGGAGACCATGGACTGGAGCTGGTCGTAGGAGCGGGCCAGCCAGTCCGGGGCGCGGTCGTCGCCGCGCAGGGCGACGTCCTTGGCGTGCGCGTCGGGGTCGGCGGGCAGGGTGCGGGCGAGCATCTGGAGGCGGGTGACGAAGCCGTCGCCGTTGGCCACGTGCTTGAGGAGGGTGCCGAAGCGGTCGACCAGGGCTTCCTGGTCCTCGGAGTCGCGCAGGCCGACGCCGGGGCCCTCGATCTCGATGGCGGCGGTGACGGTCTTGCGGTCGGCGTGCAGCAGTACGGCGATCTCGTCGGGCCCGAAGGGGGCGGCGAGCCAGCTGATGCGGCCGATGCCGGGCGGCGGCCCGATCTCGACCTCGCGGCCGTCGATGCGGGTGCCGGCCTCCATGGCGGTGGAGCGGTAGAGGGCGTTGCCGCCCTTGACGGTGCGCTTGTAGCTGCGGTTGATCTCGAACCACTTGTAGAAGGTGCGGCGCTTGTACGGCACGTAGACCGCGGCGAGCGCGAGCAGCGGGAAGCCCGTGAGCAGCACGATCCGCAGGGAGAGGACCGGGACGAGGAGGCCGCACATCATGCCGAGGAACGCGCCCGCGACGATCAGCGCGATCTCGCCGGACTCGCGGTTCCGGCCGACGATCGCGTTGGGCCGGGCGCGGCCGATGAGATACGTACGGCGGGGCGTGACCGGATGGGACAGGTGGGACTCGGTCGTCAACGCCCTTCACCTCCTGAGCGGTTGTTGCGGGCGTTGCTGGCGTGCGGGGTGTTGGCCGGGCTGGGCGCGCGGGGCGCGGGCGTGGCGGAGGGGACTGCTCCGCCACCGCCTCCGGAGGGGCGGCTGCTGTGGGCGGCGACTCCGCCGGAGGCGGGGTTGGCCGGGCGGGGGGTGCTGCTGCTGGTGCCGCCGCCTCCGTTGTTGTCGGCGCGGGAGCTGTGGGTCTTGATGCCCTGGGCGACGAGGGTGGCGGGGGAGCTGATGACGGCGGCGGCCTTGCTCTCGGCGCCCTGCATGATGCGGTTGTTGCGGCCGTTCGCGATCTCGTCGCCGAAGCCGGGGACGAAGCGGTAGATCATCGCGCTGGCGAAGATGGCGAGCAGGATGATGGCAAGGCCGGAGACGACGGCGGAGAAGGAGCCGGGACCGTTGCCGCTCGACAGCGCGCCGGCGAGGCCGAGGACGATCACGATGACCGGTTTGACGAGGATGACCGCGATCATGATGCCCGCCCAGCGCCGTACGTGCCCCCACAGGTTCTTGTCGACGAGGCCGGCGTAGACGACGGTGCCGAGGAGGGCGCCGACGTAGAGGAGCGCGGCGCGGATGACCAGCTCCAGCCAGAGGACGCCGGCGGCGAGGATGCTGACCAGGGAGACGACGATCAGCATGATGGGGCCGCCGCCGATGTTGTTGCCCTTGGCGAGGGCGCCGGAGAAGGTGCCGAAGAAGGTGTCGGCCTGGTCGCCGGTGGCTTTCGCCAGGACGTCGCTGACGCCGTCAGTGGCTGATACGACGGTGTAGAGGATCAGGGGGGTGAAGGCGGAGGCGAGGACGGTGAGCCAGAGGAAGCCGATGGCCTCGGAGATGGCGGTGGTCAGCGGGACGCCGCGGACGGCTCGTTTGGCCACGGCCAGGAGCCACAGCAGGAGCGTGAGGATCGTGGAGGCGGCGAAGACGATGGCGTACTGCTGAAGGAACTTCTCGTTGGTGAAGTCGACGTTGGCGGTCTCCTTCACGGCTTTGCTGAGCTTGTCGATGGTCCAGGAGGCGGCTTCGGCGCAGCCTTTGGCGAGGGAGGAGAGGGGGTCCTGGGTGGAGGTGTCCGGGACGGTGGGGGTGCCGGATCCGCTGGAGGTGTTGCCGCGTTCACAGTACTTCTTGGCGGGGCCGCGGATCACGTCGCAGTTGTACTTGGCCGACGGTGACGGCGACGGGCTGCCCGAGGGCGAGGGCGCGGCAAAGGCGCGCGTGGCCAGCAGCACGGCCGTGGACTGTACGGCTGCCACGACTCCGGCGCGCTTCACCGTACGTTGCGGGCTACCGGGCATACGTGAACCCTCCGTACTCCTCTACGGCCTTCGTCATGTCGTCGGCGGTGGAAGCTCTCTGATCACGGCCTACGGGGACGGGCCCGTCCTTTTGCTGGAAGTCGGTGACCTTCCAGTCGTTGTTGACCCATTTCAGCTCGAAGGTGTTGGTGAACCAGCTCTCGGTCACGGGGTTGGTCGATGATGTGCCCGAGAGACCGAACAGCGACGTGTACCAGACCTCCACCGTGGCGGTATCCGTCCCTGCCGCCGTGACCTTCGTGCCAACGGGGATGACCCGGGAGACAAAGGTCTGGCCCTTCGGCGGGGTGCCGTCCTTCGTCAGACCGATGTTGGAGAGGAACTGCTGGCTGGCGTACACGTGGTCCAACTCGGACGTTCGGGAAGCGGCGACGTCGGGCGTGTAGACCGTGTTGACGATCGCGTGCCGCTTCGCCATGTCGAACATGTCGGCCGACCCCAGCGCCACCGCGTAGTTCGCCGCTGCGCTCTGCGCGCCCTGCTCGGTATGGGCGAAGCCCGACGGGATGTCGGCGGTCTTCGTGTCCACCGGGCGGGTGCCGGACGGGGCGGTGGCCGCCGCCTTTGGCTGGGCGCCCTTTCCGGATGCGCTGTCGGCGGACGAATGGTCCCCCCGATTGGCGAACGCGATCGCTGCGATCAGCAGGACCACCACGCCCACCACCGTCACCAGGCTGCGGGAGGAGGAGCGGGTGGGGCGGCGGGGGACGCCGCCGTAGGGGTCGTTCTCGGGGAGGCGGGTGCGGGTGTGGCCCGTGGCCGTGGTGTCGGCGTAGTCGGGGTAGGGCCTCTCGTCGCCGGGATTCATGCCGTGTGCGCCCCCTCACCCTCGTAGACATACGACGGTAGCCGTGCTGGTTCCCGCGCGGGCGCGGTGTGGTGACTCGACATCAGGGAAACGCAACCTCAGCAGGGGGACAGAAGAAGCGGGCTAGACCGCCATGCCGTACACGATCGTGAACAGGGTGCCGAGGGAGCCGATGATGAAGACTCCGGTGAGGCCGGCGATGATGAGGCCCTTGCCCTGTTCCGCGCTGAAGGTGTCGCGGAGGGCCGTGGCGCCGATGCGCTGTTTGGCCGCACCCCAGACGGCGATGCCGAGGCACAGGAGGATGGCCACCGCCATCACCACCTCGATCATCACCTTCGCCTCGTTGCCCAGGCTGCCGAAGGGGCCCCAGTTCGGGGCGATCCCGCCGATGATGGTGTTGATGTCTCCCTTGTCGGCCGCAAAGAGCATGTAAGTCACCGCCCCTGGTGGGTAGTTCCGCGTGGCCCCCGCGGTGTGCGGAGGCAGGTCTCATTGTCGCCGACAACTTCGCGGTCGTATGTCGACTTGACGTCATTGACTGGCGGGTTTCGTACGAATACCTCGTATGGTCACTCTGTGTATCACGGCAGGTCACGCCGGGCAACGAGATACGAGCGGAACCTGTCGTGTGGTTCCGTCGTTGTCCTCCCTTACGACCTGGCGCGGTTTCTGACGGCCGGTCGGGTGAGGCGTCGGGATGATGTTCTCATGAGGGACGGGCGGAAAATGGACATGGGCCCCGGCAGCGGGTGCCGCCGGGGCCCATCACCTGCAAGGTTGACGCTCGGTCAGTCGGTTTGTCAGTCGGTTGTCAGCCGGTGAAGGCCGCCGTGCCCTCCGGGGTGCCCCAGCCGGTCGGCCCGTCGTAGCCGGACCTGGCGGTGCACAGGTAGCTGGGGGAGCAGCTGCCGTTGTTGCCGCTGGTGACGTCGTTCAGTGCGGAGGTGCCGGCCGCGGTGTACGGGAACTTGGCCGGGTAGCTGCTGCTGGACGGGGTGCCGGCGAGGGCGTAGACCGAGGCGATGATGGGCGAGCTGGCGCTGGTGCCGCCGAAGGTGTACCAGCCGGCCGTCACTCCGTAGGAGTCGTAGACGGAGACGCCCGTTGCCGGGTCGGCGACGGCGGCCACGTCGGAGATCGTGCGCTTGGTGCAGCCGGTGTCGGTCTGCCAGGTCGGCTTGGCGTCGTAGGCGGAGCAGCCGGATCCGGTTCCCTCCGTGCTGCTCGTCTTCCAGACCGACTCCGTCCAGCCGCGGGAGTTGGACGAGGTCGACAGGGCCGTGCCGCCGACCGCCGTCACGTACTTCGAGGCGGCCGGGTATTCGGCGCCGTAGGCGCTGTCACCTGCGGAGACGGTGATGGCGACGCCCGGGTGGTTGAAGTAGGAGGAGTCGTACGACGTGTCCGAGGACGATTCCGAGCCGCCGTAGCTGTTGGAGACGTACTTCGCGCCCAGGGTGACCGCCTCGTTGACCGCCTTGCCGAGGTTGGCCATCGTCGCGGACGTGGCCTCGACCAGCAGGATCTTGCAGTTCGGGCAGACGGCGGAAGCCATGTCGAGGTCGAGGGACTCCTCCTCGGCCCAGCCGCTGTCGGCGGAGGGCAGGGAGGTGGTGGAGCCGGTCTGGCTGACCTTCTTGAAGCAGCCGTTGGAGGTGGTGCAGGAGGGCAGGCCGTAGTACGAGCGGTACTTGGCCAGGTCGGCCGCGGCGTTCGGGTCGTCGTAGGCGTCCACGATCGCGATGGTCTCGCCGGAGCCCTTGGAAGCGGCGGCGGAGGTGAGGCCGTAGGCCGACTGGAGGTCGGAGGGGCCGTAGCCGGAGGGGGTGGAGGCGTCGGCGGCCTTCGGGGTGATGCCGTCTCTCGCGGCCCGCTGCTTCTGGAAGGCGGTGAGGCCGCCGGTCACCCGGAAGGAGTTACAGGCGAGTTCGCCCTGGTGCTTGGGGGTGGCACAGGGGGTCGCGGTCCAGGTCGCCGTCGGCGAGGGTGCCGCCGCGTTCGCGTGGGCCGCGGTGCCGAGGCCGGCGAGGGCGAGTGCCGCGGTCGCCGTGAAGGCGGTGCCGAGGCGGCGCCACCGTGGGGGAGTCGTACGCATGTGAGCAGCTCCTGATGTCCGGTGGGGTGGGGAACAGGGCTGTGCGGGTGCGTGCGGCGATACGACGATGACTGTGGCTTGTTGAGTACGCGACAACAAGGGTTCCCTGGAATCCTGGCGTCCGCCTTACCGAAGGATTCCGTTCACTTGGCTCAATACACAGGTGTTTCAGGGGAGTTGGATAGGGAAAACGGGCCGCGGCCGGCTGCCGTGGCCCGTTTTCCTTTCCATGCCGCCGAGGGGACCCCACGTCCCCCTCCAGCTGGCGGCTCCCCGTGACCCGACGGGGTGGATCAGGTGGTGGATCAAGGGGTGGATCAGGTGGTGGATCAGGTGGTGCTCAGCTCGCGCTGAAGGCGCTCGTGCCCTGCGGGGTGCCCCAGCCGGTCGGGCCGTCGTAGCCCGTCTCGGCGTTGCAGAAGTAGTCGGTGTCGCAGGTGCCGTTGCTGCCGCTCGTCACGTCGTTCAGGGCGGAGGTGCCGGCCGCGTTGTACGGGTACTGCGCCGGGTAGTCGCTGCTGCCCGGGGTGCCGGCGAGGGCGTAGACCGAGGCGATGATCGGCGAGGAGGCGCTGGTGCCGCCGTAGGTGTTCCAGCCGCTCGCCTGGTAGGTGTCGTAGACCGAGACGCCGGTGGCGGGGTCGGCCACGGCGGAGACGTCGCCGATCATGCGCGTGGAGCAGCCGCTGTCGGTCTGCCAGCTGGGCTTGGGGTCGTAGGCGGAGCAGCCGGAGCCGGTGCCCTCGGTGCTGGACGTGCCCCAGACGGACTCGGTCCAGCCGCGGCTGCTGGAGTCCGCCGACAGGGAGGTGCCGCCGACGGCGGTGACGTACTGGGAGGCGGCCGGGTACTCGGCGCCGTAGGCGCTGTCGCCCGCGCTCGCGGTGATGGCGACGCCCGGGTGGTTGTAGTACTGGGTGTCGTACGTCGTGTCGGAGGAGGACTCCGAGCCGCCGTAGCTGTTGGAGACGAACTTGGCGCCCAGCTTGACGGCCTCGTTCACCGCGGTGCCGAGGTTGGCGTCGGACGCCGACTTGGCCTCGACGAGGAGGATGTTGCAGTTCGGGCAGGTCGCGCTGACCATGTCGAGGTCGAGGGACTCCTCACCGGCCCAGCCGCTGTCGGCGGTGGGGAGCGAGGTGGTGGAGCCGGTCTGGCTGACCTTCTTGAAGCAGCCGTTGGAGGTGGTGCAGGCCGGCAGGCCGTAGTACGAGCGGTACGTCGCGAGGTCGGCCGCCGCGTTCGGGTCGTCGTAGGCGTCCACGATCGCGACGGTCTCGCCGGAACCGTTGGAGGCGGCGGCGGAGGTGAGGCCGTAGGCCGACTGGATGTCCGAGGGGCCGTATCCGGTGGGGGAGGCGGACGCGGCGTTCGGCTGCACAGTCTTGGGCGCGATGCCCTTCAGGGCCGCCTGCTTCTCCATGAAGGCGGTGGTACCGCCGGTCACGCGCAGCGCGTTGCAGGCCGCGAAGCCCTTCTTCGGCGTCGCGCCGCAGGCCTTCTCGTAGCGCACGTGGGCCTTGGCGACCTGGGCGGCGATGGTCTTCGCGCTCACCTTGTGGGGGGCGGTGGCGGTGTCCGCGTTGGCCTGGGCCGCGGTGCCGAGGCCGGCGAGGGCGAGCGCGGCGGTGGCCACGGCGGCCGTGCCGAACCGGCGCCATCTGCCGGGTATATGGGGGGAGTTGGGGGTGGACGTACGCAAGGTACAGCCTCCTGATAGTGGGTGACAGAGGCCTGCGGGTGTGGGGGTCCACCGGTGGGTGACCGGTGGGGGCGGCGGCCCGGGACCGACCTTCGCTTGTTGAGTACGCGACAACAAGAGGCTTGTGGAATCCTGACTACCGCGTTACTGAAGGCGGCCGAGGGATTGCTGATCAATAGCCGTGTGCTGGCCGTGTGCTGGGGGTGGCTTGACCTGGGGCACAGAGCGGGCGCAGGGCGGGGCTACGCGCGTAACTGATGGGGGGCTGACGCGTGTTACCGCGGCCGGAGGCCGTTCAGCAGCAGGTGGACGTGTTCGTCCAGGCCGTTGATCGACTCCTCGGCGGGGAGTGCGCCGTGGGTGATGAGGGTGGCGAGGCCGTGCAGGCTCGCGGCGGCGGCCATGGTGATCCGCTCGGGGTCGCCCGCGACGATCTGCCCTTGCTCCTGGGCCTCCGCGATCATCCGCGTGATGGAGCCGAGGGAGTGTTCGACGGCCGAAGCGAGCAGGTCGGAGCTGTCGGGGTCGTGCTTGCGGGTGAACATCAGCTCCAGCAGCTCGGGGTTCGCCATGGCGAAACCGAGGTAGGCGCGGGCGAGGGCGGTCAGGCGTCCCTCGAAGTCGAGGCCGGGGCTTTCGACAGCCGTGTCCAGGGCCCGGTTGAGGCGCTCGTACCCGTCGAGGGCGAGGGCGTCGAGCAGGGCCTGCTTGTCCTTGAAGTGCCGCCCCGGGGCGGCGTGGCTCACGCCGGCGTCACGGGCCAGCTCGCGCAGCGAGAGTGCGCCGACCCCCTTCTCGCGCAGGGTGCGCTCGGCGCTCTTGAGCAGGGCGGTGCGCAGGTCTCCGTGGTGGTAGGGGCGGCTGGTGGGCTGGCGCGGCATGCGGACCATCGTATCGCGATGTTGTCATTGACATCTTTGTTGTCGATGCCTACATTCGGGGTATGGCTGATACGAAGAAGTGGAACGTGACCGACCTCCCCGACCAGACCGGCCGTACGGCCGTGATCACCGGCGCCAACAGTGGCCTCGGCCTCGTCACCGCCGAGGCGCTGGCGCGGGCCGGGGCGCATGTGGTGTTCGCCGTACGGGATCTGGCGCGCGGCGGGGCTGCGGCGGCGCGGGTGGGCGGCAGTACGGAGGTGCGCCGGCTGGACCTGGCGGACCTGGACTCGGTGCGGGAGTTCGCGGACGGCTGGGACCGCCCGCTGGACCTGCTGATCAACAACGCGGGCGTGATGATGCTGCCGGAGCAGCGGACGAAGCAAGGCTTCGAGATGCAGTTCGGTACGAACCACCTCGGGCACTTCGTGCTGACGAACCTGCTCCTGCCGTATGTGACGGACCGGGTGGTGACGGTCGCCTCCGGCGCCCATCGCTTCGGCGACGGAGTGATCAGCTTCGAGGACGTGAACCTGCGCGGCCGCTACACCCCGGTCCGCGCCTACGGTCAGTCCAAGCTGGCGAACCTCTTGTTCACCCTGGAACTCCAGCGCCGCCTCACCGAGGCCGGCTCTCCGGTCCGGGCCCTGGCCGCCCATCCCGGCTACGCGGCCACCAACCTGACGAGCCACCACGGCAACGCCCTGATGAGGGGCCTCATGGCGGTCACCGACAAGCTGCTCGCCCAGAGCGACAGGGCCGGCGCCCTGCCCACGCTGTTCGCCGCGAGCCAGGACCTGCCCGGGGCGGCGTACGTCGGCCCGGACGGCCTGGGTGAGTGGCGCGGCGCGCCGACCCTGGTCAGCCGTAGCGCTGCGGCCAGCGACCCGGAGGCGGCCCGGCGGCTGTGGACGCTGTCGGAGGAGCTGACCGGGGTGGCGTGGGGGCTGAAGCCGGTGGGGTGACAGGCCCGGTCTGACCAGCCTGGTCGCGTCGCTGAGGGTCGGTCAGAGGTCGAGCACCGCGCGAAGGGCCTGGTCGATCCGGGCGACCGCGTCTTTGATCTGCCAGACATCGCCCTTGTTCACCATCGCAGTTCTGCAGGACGCATCGGTGGCTGGAGAGAGGGCCCGGCTGCGCCCGGCTATTTCTTGCCCTTCTCGTCGTTCCCCTTGAAGCAGACGACGAACGACCCTCCTGGGCCCATCTGGGTGAGCGATCCGGTTGTGCCTGGGACGTCGGAGCACGAGAAGGTATCGACGACTCCGTTCTTGTCCATCTTCAGGACCTTGTAGTCGGCGTGCGGGTCAGTGCAGTCGAGCTTCTTGGCCTTCGCTTCCTTGTCCGTCCCGATGTTCTGGAAGCAGTCACCGGCCTTGAGCGTCGCGGACTGGTCCTTCGTGTCGTGCGGGCCCAAGGTCACGAACGCCACCAGGCCCGCGATGACAAGGAGCACACCGAGGAAGATCAGGCGGTTGCGTCGTATCTGCTCCGGGGTGTACGAGGCGTTCATGCCGCCGTGGGGCTGTATGTGGGACACGGGCAGTTCCTCAGGCAGTGGGACGTGCGAAGGCGTCCACGAATCTAACCCACCCGCATCTACTCGCCGTTCGCCAACTACGCGCAGCTCACAAGGTCGGTGAAGACTTCGACAGAGGCCGTGCGAAGTGGTCGAACTCGCCTGCCTGTACGCCGAGTACGAAGGCGTTCCACTTGTGGCGGGTGGTCGTGACGACGGTGTCCGCGGAGCGGAGGAGGAGGGGCGCGTCGTCGTTCAGCGCGTCGCGCAGTGCCGTTCAGAGGTCGAGCACCGCGCGAAGGGCCTGGTCGACCCGGGCGACCGCGTCCGGTCCGATGTTTCCCAGGTAGGTGCCGTCGTCGAAGCGGGTCGTCTTGAGCTGGGTGAGATTGAGCGCCACGGCGACTGCTTCGACAGGGGCGCTCAGGTGCACGGACATGATGGTGTCGGGGTAAGCGCCGGGCGGGTGCAGCACGATGGCGAGGCAGGCGCCGAACGTCTCGTCGAGGCTGTCGAGGCTGACGACGCACACGGTGCGTTCACCTTGGGCACCCTTGATCTGCCAGATGTCGCCCTTGTTCACCACGCGTCACCCTCGCCGTCCAGCTCAGGACGGTAACCGGCTGCGACCAACTGCTTGGCCGCGTCCAGTGTGATCTGCCGCCGGATGAGACGGTCTATGAACGCGGAGACATTGCCCTCAGGGGCGTGAGTGCGAACGTAACCAGCGGATTCATCCGAGAGTGAGACGGTCATCTTCGTGGTCATACCGCGATCCTACCCGAGTCATACCAATGCAGGCAGGTCAGTCCGCAAGCCCAGTAGGGATGAGTACGACGACTCATGCCACTGTGCGATCCCCCGCCGCACGATTCTGTGCATGACACAGGAATGTCGCCGCACCAGCCCGCACCGGAAGATCGCCGCCGTGTCGGCCGTCCTGCTGGCCGTGGCCGGGGTTGCCGGCTGCACGCGGCTGTGGAACGGGGAGCCGTACCGCGTCGCAGATCCGGTGGCCACGGCGACGCGATTGGACGGATACACACAGGCCGTGTACGACGCTCTGGATCTGCCTGACGCAGAACTGGAGCCCGGCGGCAGCCCGGAGGCCGATGGTTACGGCTGCTCCTACCGGGGGCTGCGTCACCTCGACGAGGAGTTGAGTGACTCTCCCGGGAGCCCTCCGGGCGTGGTCGATGTGAGCAGCGGGTGGGCGCTGAAGAGGGTCTCCCGCGCGGAGGCGGTTTCCGCGATGCAACGGGCGCGTGCGGAACTGACGCGGCAGGGCTGGAAGGTCGCCGGTTATGAGAACTCCCGCTCTTGGCTCCGGCTGAGCTTGAAGCCCGTGAACGGCGAGGACACCGTGTCCGTGGAGGCGTACCCCGGCGACCGCCTCCAGGTCGCCGCGTATGCCGAATGCGCCCGATATCCCTCAGGTACACAGGTGAACGAACTCGGCGAGCCGGTGCTGCCGCCTCAGGTGGCGCCGGTTCAGCTGCGCAGGTGAGGTCGTCCTGATCACGCGAAAGTGGGGTGACTCACGACCACCCGTCAGATCTTTACTCGGCCTTGGTGCGGCTTGCAATCGTGAAGCGTGGACCGTGGCTAAGGTCGAACATCCAGGCGATCGGTAGAGGGGGAAGACGTCAAGTCATGGGCGACAGCGGCAAGATACTCGATATGAGGAGTCTGCCCAGAAGTTCACCGACGCCGTGATGCTGAAGCGTCAAAAGGAGATTCACGACTGGCTGACCGGCCCGAAGCAGTCGCCCAAGGAAGCGTTCAAGGTGGCTGACTGGGAGTGGCGCGAACGTTTCCCTGCCCTCGCGCACTTTCTGGGGGCGTACTTCCACCAGGACTTCGGCCTGGAGTATCAATCGCACGCTGAAGCGGTGGACGACTACCTCTCCGGTGAACCGCGCGACGAAGTCTTGGCTGCGGCCTCTGAGATCAGCGACTTCCTCAGCCTGAACCGATCAGACGACGATCTGGAAGAGGCGACCGATGTGCTGGGTCTGTGCATCGAGCCGCCGGATGAGGTCTCGCTACGCCAGTGGCTCACCGACATTCAGGGCATCATCACCCACCACTTGCGAACGCATCCATGACGTACAACCTCCTCACCGTGGAGTCCTTGACCCCCGAGACCGTCACGTCCGCGCTTGCCCAGTGCCTGCAGGTGCCTGTGCAGGAATTGGACGTGGCGGACGAGGCCAGCGACCAGGATCAGCGCAACTGGGATGCTCTGGTGCTGTGCGACACGGCAATGCTCCGAGGAGATGTGTCCACTTCCCTGGACATCTACATCCAGGAAGCGATGCAACCGCAGCCGAGCGAGCGCGAGCTGGCCTCAGCCTTCGCCCGGGCCGCCGAGGCCGTGGTGCTCTTTCCCGCCGAGGAAATGCCGCCGAGCGCGTACTGGCTGGCCACGGAGGACGGGCGGGTCACACGAGCACGCCTGTACGACTCCGACGACGAAGAACCCCGCTACACGATTGACAGGGTTGAAGCTCCCGTCGACCGACTTCCGCATGTCACCGTCGCCCGCATCCCCGAAGTGGTCCGCGAACTGAAGATCGCCACCCCGGTCGAGGATGTTTTCGCCGCGCAGCTGCACCGCACGTACCCGGAGGAGACCAGCACCGCGGGAACACCATTCTGGGAGGCAAGGAGCTCCCTGGGTGCCTGGGAGAAACTCGTCCGGCACATGGAATCCGCCTGGGCCCCCTCCGGCTGGTGTCCACCCGATCTCTATCGCGAGCGCCTCGAAACCCGAGACAAGCTGGAGCAGGTGCGCAGTCAACTTTCTCAGGATGTAGCCGCCCTGCTGCAGAACGCTCTTGAGTCCCTGGACGCCTTGTTCGCCCAGCTGACAGTCGATGACTCCGAGGGCCTCTTCCGCAAGGAGTTGGTCGGGGAGGACGTGGCCTCGGCACACGGGTGGTGGTGGAACCGCCGCCCTGAGCCTCTGCCTTGGTGACAGAAGCCGGTGTGCCCTTTCCTCAGTGGGTGGCTACGAAGTGGTCGAACTCGCCTGCCTGTACGCCGAGTACGAAGGCGTTCCACTTGTGGCGGGTGGTCGTGACGACGGTGTCCGCGGAGCGGAGGCGGAGGGGGATGTCGTCGTTGTCGCCTTGGCTGGTGGGGGCCGGTTCCTTCTTGAGGGTGGCGAGGAGGGCGCTGAAGGCCTCGGGGGTGGTGGTGAGGATCGCGCCGGTGAGGTCGGCGGATTCGGTGAGGTGGATGGTGCGGGGGGTGGCGGCGACGTGTATGCAGGAGTCGCCCTCGGAGCAGTAGGACGACTTCTGCCAGTTCTGTGGGTTCATAAGTCTTCCTTCACAGCTCTCGCATCAGGTTGTGGACAAGGTCTCGGGTCTTCTCTGGGGCGAGGGCTACGGCATCGATCCGCTCGAAGAGGGTCCGGTACTTCTGCAACTGGGCCTCGGCGTCGAGGAACGCGAGACCGTGTGCTTGGTCCAGGTGGACGGTGTCCAGCTGCGGCACTGCGCCGTATGCGTAAAAGATCGACTGCCCGGATCCCGGGTAGGCGCCGGCCTCGAAGGTGATGGCCCGCAGTGTGATGTGGTCACGGTCGCTCATGTCGAGCAGGTGCTGCAGCTGGTGCCGGGTAACCGTCGGGCCGCCGACCTGCATACGGAGGGCCGCCTCGTGGACGATCGCCTCGTACGGGGTGGGGTCGTCCTCGTCGTAGAGGATCGCCTGCCGCTTGATGCGGAACGAGAGGCGGTGCTCGATGTCGGGCGGCGAGAGTTCGGTGACCGCCTGGCGGAAGATTTCGAGTGCGTACTCACGTGTCTGGAGCAGCCCGGGGATACGGGCCGTGGTGCTGGCGCGCAACGACTGAGCGTGGTGCTCCAGTTCGGCCAGGTCGAGGAGCGCGTTCGGAAGCACTTCGCGGTACTGCTCCCACCAGCCGCGTTTGCGTTCGGAAGTCATGGCCGCGAGTGCTTCGACGAGGGGCTTGTCGGAGCAGTCGTAGTGGCAGGCGATGGTGTGCATCCGGTCGGGGCTCACGCCGACGCGACCGGCCTCCATGTTGCTGACCTGCGCCTGCTTGATGCCCAGGAGTTGACCGGCCTCGGTGGAACTCAAGCCCGCTCGCTCGCGCAGTTTCCGCAGCTCCGCGCCAAAGCGCAGCTGGCGACCCGTTGGGTTCCTCACGGATTGCCACCTCCTTGCTGTCACTCACACGGGTGGTAGGTGAAGGAGATATCCGGTTTTCAGTGAAGACCTTCACTCCGTGTCGCTACCTTACAACTGGGCCCCCGCCCAGAAGTGCCCCGCTCGACGGAGCGGCGTGGTCACTGGGCATTCGAAACAACCGCACCTCAACCCCCCATCCCGAACGGAGACTTCGATGCCCACCGTATCCAAGCCCTGGGCCTACACCCTCCACCTCCCGCACGATCCACGCGCACCGGGGATCGCTCGCGCAACCCTCCGCACCGTCCTCGCCGCGCACGACCTCTCCCCGCTCACCCCCACCGCCGAACTCGTGGCCGCCGAGCTGCTCGCCAACGCGCATCTGCACACCGCCGGTCCCTACGCCCTCCGGCTCCTCGGCAGGGGGTCGGGGAAGGTGACCGTGGCCGTCTGGGACACCGACCCCCGCGTCCCGCCCGGCTTCGCCCCTGACACCGACGCCGGCGCCGTACCCCTGCCCGTACCGCAGGGTGACGCCGAAAGCGGGCGTGGCCTGCATCTCGTGCGGGCCTGTGCCGACTCCTGGGGCGTGTCCGTGCTGCGCCATCTCGGGGCGTCCTGGGGCGGGAAGCTGTTGTGGGCGGACTGTCAGAGCGGTGACGTACCGTAGTCGCGTCTGACCGAAGCGTGAAGGGGAGGGTCATGGCGACGGTGCGTGTGCGTCACGCGGGCGCTTTACAGGGGGCCGACCAGTACCGTATGTACGAAGCCGAGCGGGATGTCGGACCTCCCACCGAACCCGCTCATTCGGCCGGTGATGCCATCGAGGCGGAAGGACGGAGGCAGCGAGCCATGTCCGTGTCGTCCGGCACTTGGAACGGCCCGCCTCCCCGGCCGGGGAACCTGCGCCAGGTCGCGGAGAAGATCGAGGAAGCGACGGGTCTGCGGGTGCAGATCGTGGGAGGGAAGCTCGTGATGTCCCCGACTCCCCGTGGCAAGCACGCGGGCGTGGTGAAGCGGTTGCGGCGGCAGCTGGAAGGCGCGTCCCTCCCCGATGGTCTGGACGTGTACGAGGTGTCGTCCATCGCCCTCCCCGACGACCCGGACGACTATGTGACGCCGGATCTGGTCGTTCTGCCCCTGGAGTGGGAGGAGGACGACGACTGGCTTGCCGATGCCGAGGACGCCGCGCTCGCCGTCGAGGTCATCTGCCAGTCGGAGAAGTCCCGGGACATCCGCGACAAGGCCGACTGGTACGCCGTGGCCCGCGTCCCCGCGCTGCTCGTCATCGACCCGCGCAAGGCCACCTGGGCCCTGCACACCCGGCCCGACAACGGCGCCTACCAGGATGTACTGACGGGTAAGTTCGGGGAGTCGGTGCCGCTGCCCGAGCCGCTGCGAGGGGATGTCGCGACCGGCGACTTCCCCGTATACGGCGATCCCCAGCGGCCAAGCGGAGGTTTCACAGGAAATTCTCAGTGAAGTCGCAGTCTCTTTTTCACGTTCGCGGGGCAGAGTGGTGGCTGATGAAGCGCACCACACGCATCTGGGTCCACACACGCCCCGCCTTGCTCGGGGTGGTGGTGATGCTTGCGCTGACCTCGGCGTCCGTGGCGGTCGCAGATGAGCCGTCGGGCCCCCTCGGGGTGACCGCCGAGGCCCAGGCGGACCGGCACACGGAGCGGGTCGGTGCGCTCTTCGGCGCGGACCGGGCCAACGATCTCAAGGGCGGTCACTACTGCACCGCCTCGGTCGTGCACAGTCCCGGGCGCGATCTCATCGTCACGGCGGCGCACTGCGTGGCCGGCGCCGACGACGGCGGTCTGCTCTTCGTGCCGGGCTACCGGGACGGGAAGGCGCCGTACGGGGTGTGGAAGGTGGGCAAGCGGTACCTGCCCGACGGGTGGGCCAAGGACCAGGACGAGGACAGCGACGTGGCCCTCGCCGTCGTCCAGGACCTGAAGGGGCGGAAGCTGGAGGACGTGGTCGGGGGCAACCGCTTCACTGCCGGTACGGAGACCGGTGCCACCGCCGTGACCGTCGTCGGCTACCCGTCCTCCCGTGAGGTGCCGATCCGCTGCATCAACAAGCCGACCGTGCACAGCCGCACCCAGCAGCGCATCGACTGCCCGGCCTTCAGCACCGGCACCAGCGGCAGTCCCTGGATCAACGGCGACGGCCAGGTCGTCGGTGTGATCGGCGGGCATGAGGAGGGCGGCGACACGGACGACGTGTCGTACAGCGTGGTGCTGGGGAGCGGGGCGGCGGAGCTGTACAAGGATGCGACGAGCGGTCGGTGAACCTCCGTACGGCCAACCGCTGACCGAAAACTGATCTTCATGGCAGGGTGTGTCCGTGGACGCACTCAAGCCTCAGGACCCGTCGCACATAGGCACCCACACCCTGCTCGCCCGGCTCGGGGCGGGTGGGATGGGGCAGGTGTATCTCGGGCGCTCGCCCGGCGGCCGGCTGGTCGCCATCAAGGTGATCCGGGACGAGATCACCGAGCATCCCGAGGCGCTGGCGCGTTTCCGGCGTGAGGTGGAGACGGCGCGGGCGGTGCGGAGTGCCTATACGGCCAACCTGATCGACGCCTCGTTGGACAGCGCACCGTACTGGCTGGCGACGGAGTACGTCACCGGCCCGACCCTCGCCCAGGCGGTCGCCGAACGGGGGCCGCTGCCGGTGGAGACCTGCCGCAGCCTCTTCGCCGCCCTCGCCGAGGGCCTCGCGGCCGTCCACGAGTACGGGGTGACGCACCGGGATCTGAAGCCGCAGAACGTCATCCTCGCAGCTCAGGGACCCCAGCTCATCGACTTCGGCATCGCCCGCACGGCGGACCAGGCCGCCCTCACCGACGCCGGGTTCGCGCCCGGCACGCCCGGCTTCACGGCGCCCGAGGTGCTGATGCGCAACCAGGTCGGCCCGGCTGCCGACGTGTTCGCCCTCGGCGCCACCCTCGCCTACGCGGTGACCGGCCGACCGCCCTTCGGCTCCGGCGACCCGAACGGCGTCAGCTACCGCGCCGTCCACGAGCCCATCGACCTCGCGGGCGTCGAACCGGACCTGGCCGCCCTGATCGAGGCGTGCGCGGCCAAGGACCCCGCCGCCCGGCCGGGACTCGGGGAGGTGATCGCCCGGTGTGGGGTGCGGTCCGCACTCGTGGAGGACCCGTTCTACGCCGGCCTCGCCGCGCTGGGCGAGGCCGCACCGCAGACCCCGCCGACGCCGATGCCGATTCCGCAGCCGGTGGCGTCGCCCGCAGGGCCGCACGACCTGCCCACGGTGGGGCCCGCGTACGGCGGTCACGGCTACACGCCCACCCAGCTGGGCCGGCCCGCCCGCCGTCGGAGCAAGCGGTGGATGGTCGCCGTGGCGGTGGGACTCGTGGTGGGGATCGGAGCGGCCACCGCGGTGGTGCTCGCCCAGCGGGGTGACGGCAAGGACATCGCTGGGGGCCGGGCTTCCGCGAGCGCGTCGGGCAAGGCGTCCAGCCCGCAGGCGACGGCGTCCAAGACGGCCACCGGCACGGGCGGCGCGCCCGCCTACGCGCTTGACAACATCGACCGCCAGTACTGGAAGTCGTCGACGGGACAGTGCCAGCTGCCGGACGCGGAGCTGGCGCCCAAGGATTTCCTGTCCTCCATGTCCGACCCCGACGACCCCGGCAATCGCGCGGAGCGCCCGGTCTTCGAGCACAAGGTGCGGATCGGGTTCTGGCACAACAGCTACTCGGGGCACCCCGGGATCCACGGCCCGTACTACGTGACCGTCAGCGTGAAACCGCCGCACGGCATCGATCCGAGCACCGGAAAGCCTGTCGCCGGAGTGCTCTCGCAGAGCGTGACGCTGGGCTACACCAGCAAGCCCATCGACCTCTACGGCGGTGACGGGTCCGCCTGGACGTACCTCACCTACCCGGACGACTTCCGTTCCTGGATGGACGGGAAGAAGTCCTTGCCCGCCATCCCGGTCGGCAACGATCCCGGCGACTGGACGGTGCAGTGGTTCCACATCCGCACGCCCAGCGACTACACCGCCATCATGTGCCAGGGCTTCACTGTGAAATGACGCCACATCACGCAAAAAGAGCCTTGAACCGCTCGTGCATGGGGGAAAGTTGAACCGTGCGGAAGGTATGGGTGATCGGTGGGGCGGCCGTCGGGCTCTGCATGGGCTTCGTCACGCTGCTCGTCGTGGGGGTCTACGTCGTCGGCGGGAACCTCATGGGCGGGGTCGCCTCGGCGGGCCGGGGGCTGTCCAAGGGGGCTGTACCGGCTGCTTACCAGGGGCTCGTGCAGAAGTGGGGGAACCTGTGCCCGCAGCTGACCCCGGCGCTGCTCGCCGCGCAGCTGTACCAGGAGAGCGGCTGGAACCCGAAAATCGTCAGCTCGGCCAACGCGCAGGGCATCGCGCAGTTCATTCCCGGCACGTGGGCCATCTACGGCATCGACGCCAACGGGGACGGCAAGCGTGACGTCTGGGACCCCAACGACGCGATTCCGTCGGCGGCTTCGTACGACTGCCAGCTGGCGAAGGACGTGAAGAACGTGCCGGGCAACGTCTCCGACAACATGCTCGCCGCCTACAACGCCGGTGCCTACCGGGTGATAAAGGCCGGCGGGGTGCCGGGTATCAGCGAGACCCAGAACTACGTCCAGCGGATCAACAGCCTGGCCAAGAGCTTCGCCGCCCCCGTCGGCCGGATCGATCCCACTCAACAAGCTGCCGGTGCCATCGACTTCGCGCAGAAGAAGCTGGGGACGCCCTATCTGTGGGGTGGGGAGGGGACCGCTGAGCAGGGTGGGCGGTTCGACTGTTCGGGGTTGACGCAGGCCGCGTACGCGACTGTCGGGATCACGTTGCCGCGGGTGGCCAACGATCAGTACAACGCCGGGCCGCATCCGTCCCGGGACCAGCTGCTCCCCGGTGACCTCGTGTTCTTCTCGACCGACCTCAGCGACTCTCGGGCCATCCACCACGTGGGGATCTATGTGGGGGGCGGGTACATGATCGACGCGCCGAGGACCGGGGCCGTGATCCGGTTCGATCCCATCGACAGCCCTGATTACTTCGGCGCCACCCGCGTCACCGAAGATGGCGCAAAAGCGCTCCCCACGGCGGTGTGAGACGGTGTCAACTGAGCGTGAACCACCCCCCTGAGCTGCGGTGATGAGTCTCTCTTCGATAACGTCTGAGTGATCATTCAGTGGAGAGTGGAACGTATTGATGAGGGGTGTGCGTTCCTTTTGACGTAGCCGAGCGGACGTCGATGCGGGCAGTACGGCAGTGGAGCGGAAGCGGATCTACGACCACGGGGGTGGAAGCGGCGCACATGAGGTGCGTCCGGTAGACGACGAAGGGGCCACAGCACCATGGCTGTACTCGCCGAATCCGGATCGAACCCCGACGTCGGCCTGCTCTACGACATCAACGGCCTCGCCAAGGACGCTCCGCACTGGTTCGACCGGATCATGGAGTCCGTCGGTGAGTACGGGCTGCTCGTCGCGATGGTGCTGCTGGTGGTGTGGTGCTGGTGGTCCGTGCGGCGGCGCGGCGGCGAGAACGCCGCGTCCTCCGTCGCCGCGCTGGTCTGGGCCCCGCTGGCCGCTGCGATCGCCGTACTCGTCAACATCCCCATCCGGGGGTTCGTACAGCGGCCTCGGCCCTTCGTCGATCACCAGGGGCTCGACGTCCTCGTCTCCGGCAAGACCGACTTCTCCTTCGTCAGCGACCACGCCACCATCACCATGGCCCTCGGGGTGGGTTTGTTCGTCGCCCATCGCCGCTTCGGCATCGCCGGGATCGGGCTCGCGTTGTTCGAGGGGTTCTGCCGGGTCTACATGGGCGTGCACTACCCGACCGACGTCATCGGCGGCTTCGCCCTCGGCACAGCGGTCGCCCTGCTGCTCTCCCCGGCGGCCATGGCCCTGCTCACCCCGCTGATGCGCGCGGTGGAGCGGTCCCGCCGGGCCGGGTGGATCGTGCGGCGCCGGTCCGCGGTGGGCGGGCAGCAGGACGCCTTGCTGCCCGGCGCCCGTACGGCCGTGGAGAACGAGGAGCGGGACCTGGCGGCGTAGCAGCCAAGTCCCGCTCGATCGACCTACAACCCCTGCGCGTACGAGAAATCGGCCTACAACCCCTGCGCGTACGAGAAGAAGCGCTGCGGGTCGTACTGCTTCTTCACCTTGCCCAGCCTCGTCACCGCGTCCCCGTAGTACGCCGTGCGCCAGTCGCTCAGCGTCGGGTCCGTGTAGTTCTGGTACGCCGCGCCCGAGGCGTACGGCCGCATCGCCGCGTGGGCCGACGACAGCCACGACTGGGCCGTGGCGCCGGAGGCGCCCGCGCCCCAGGAGGTGAAGTACTGGGCCAGCATGCGCGAGCGGCGGTGGACGAAGGCCGTGGCCGTCGGCGACACACGGTTCACCGCGCCGCCGAGGGCCGTGAAGGCGATGCTGCCCGCGCCGCCCCGTACCGCGGCGATCTGGCGAAGGACCGTCTGGATGCCCGCCGGCGACAGCGAGCGGTCGAAGAAGTCGGAGCGGGCCGCGTACGTGTCCCGGCCGAGCCTGCCCTGCGGGGAGCGGCCGGGGGTGGAGCCGGGCAGGTGGCACTGGGCGTCGGCGGAGAAGGAGGTGCAGCCCGCGTAGGCCTCCATCGCCTCCTCGTAGCCCTTGCGACGCAGGGTGACCGAGGTGGCGTTCGCGCCGGCCTGGTGGGCGAGGCGGTCCACCGCGTTCTGGAGTTCGCCGTACGTTCCCATCGAGAAGCAGGCGACCGAGATCGACGGGGTGCGGCCGGGGGAACAGTCCAGGTGGAGGGCGGACCAGATCTCGTCGGGCTGGGCCGGGCCCCACTCCTGCCAGGCCTTCAGCACCGCCGCCGCCTTCGACCAGGGCCAGGTCAGGTACGCCGTCACCGCCTGCGGCGCCGCATGCGTCCGGAACTGGAGCTCGGTGACGACGCCGAAGTTGCCGTTGCCCGCGCCGCGCAGGGCCCAGAAGAGCTCGGAGTGATCCTTCGCGTTCGCCGTCACCTGGGTGCCGTCCGCCGTGATCAGCGTCGCCTGGGTGAGGTTGTCGCAGGTCAGGCCGTAGGCACGGGAGGCGACGCCGTGGCCGCCGCCGAGGACCAGGCCGGAGACGCCGACGGACGGGCAGGAGCCGGCGGGTATGGTCACGCCCTTGGCCGCCAGTGCCCGGTAGACGTCGATCAGCTTGGAGCCGGCGCCGACGACCGCCTGGCCGCCGCTGACCCGGATGCGGTTCAGCCTGGAGACGTCGAGGATGAGGCGGTTGTCGCCGGAGGAGTAGCCGGCGTAGGAGTGGCCGCCGTTGCGTATGGACACCTTCAGGTGGTGCGCCTGGGCGTAGGCGAGGGTGGTGCGTATGTCGTCGGCGTGGGCGACGTAGGCCACCGCTGCGGGCTTCAGACCGTCGAAGCGGGTGTTGTAGAGCTGGTGCGCCGTCCGCCAGGCTACGTCGCCGGGGCGGACCAGGGTGCCGTCCAGGTCATGGGCGAGGTCCGTCCAGGTGGCGGCGGCACCGGCACTGGCGGATTTTATGGACATAAGGGACGATGTGCGCGTGTGTGCCGTCGTGGCCGATGTGCCCGCGCCGCTGCTGCACCCCGACAGTGCGGCAGTGGCGAGCGCGGCCGTTCCGCCCGCGATGAACGTACGTCGTTCCATGACCATGGTCCTTGGTCGCCTTTCCCCGGATCCCCCAGGCCTCCTCGGGCCTTCCTGGGGTGAGACGGCTCCTCGGGCGCAAAAGTTCGCGACGGTTCGCACGCAGGGAGACGAACGCCGAAGACGTGTGGGTGTAACCCCGCCGTCACCGGCGGCCGGAACCTTCGTGTGCCCTCCCCGTGAGCATTCCGTGACCTCACCACGCCGACGGCAGGGGTTCACCCCCCGTTCACTTCCGGCCATCGGCGGCTTCACCTGTTCTGCCTAATTTCGGCCGTACCCGGTGCGGAGTGCGGCCATAAGGGTGCCGCTCCCGCATCTGTCGACTGACTTCGCACGCCGCCGACCGCGGCGGCTCCCGGAAGGAACTCCCGAAAGTGAAGCTTCAGCGCACGAACCGGCTGCGCGCCGTCTCTCTCGGTGCGATCGCCGTCTCCAGCGCCCTGGCCCTGACGGCGTGCGGCTCCGACAACACCAGCACGGGGAGCACGGCGTCCGGTGGTCCCTCGACGTCCACCAACGCCTCCGCCATCAAGTGTGACGGCGCCAAGGGCCAGCTGCTGTCCGACGGCTCCTCCGCGCAGAAGAACGCGATCCAGGCCTGGGTCAAGAACTTCTCGCAGGCCTGTGGCGTGCAGATCAACTACAAGGCCGGCGGTTCCGGCGCCGGTGTCACCGCGTTCACGCAGGGCCAGATCCCGTGGGCCGGTTCCGACTCCGCGCTGAAGCCCGACGCCGTCGCCGCCTCCAAGAAGGTCTGCTCCAGCGGCGGCCAGGGCATCGACCTGCCGATGCTCGGCGGCCCGATCGCCGTCGGTTACAACCTGAACGGCGTGGACAACCTGGTCCTGGACGCCCCGACCATCGCCAAGATCTTCGACGGCAAGATCACCAACTGGAACGACCCGGCGATCGCCGCGCTGAACAAGGGCGCCAAGCTCCCCGACCTGAAGATCCAGGCCTTCCACCGCTCGGACGACTCCGGCACCACGGACAACTTCACCAAGTACCTGAAGGCCGCCACCCCGGAGAACTGGAAGTACTCGGGTGGCAAGACCTGGCAGGCCCAGGGCGGTCAGTCCGCCGCCCAGTCCTCCGGTGTGGCCCAGCAGGTCAAGCAGACCAACGGCGCCATCGGCTACTTCGAGCTGTCCTACGTCGGTGACGGCATCAAGGCGGCCAGCGTCAACACCGGTGCCTCCGCGCCGGTCGCCCCGAGCAGCGACAGCGCCACCAAGGCGATCGCGGACGCCAAGGTCGTCGGCACCGGCCAGGACCTGTCCCTGAAGCTGAACTACAACACCAAGGCCGACGGCGCCTACCCGATCACCCTGGTGACGTACGAGATCGTCTGCGACAAGGGCAACAAGCCCGACACCCTGCCCACCGTCAAGTCCTTCCTCAACTACATCGCGTCCGAGGACGGCCAGAAGATCCTCAGCGGCATCAGCTACGCGCCGATGCCCGACGAGATCATCAGCAAGGTCCGCACCACCATCGCCGGCCTGAGCTGACCTGATCCGTGAGTGCGGTCCGGTGCCTGTACGGGCCGGGCCGCACCGTCCGGTGCACCGCCGCCATGAGCCGCGTCACCCACCCGGTGAACGGCTCCGCAGACCGGAGAACCTGATGGACATATCGACCAAGAAGACAACTGACGCATCTCCCCCCACCCCCCGGCCCGCCGAGACCGGGCACAGGCGCGCCCCGCGCGGCGCGACCCGCCCCGGTGACCGCGTCTTCCTCGGCCTGTCCCGTGGCTCGGGCATCCTGCTGCTGGTGATCATGGCCGCGATCGCGGTCTTCCTCACCTACCGCGCGTCTCTCGCGATCAGCAAGGACCACGGGAACTTCCTCACGACCTTCGAGTGGAACACCAACGTCACGCCGCCGTCGTTCGGCATCGCGGTCCTCGCCTTCGGCACGGTGGTCTCCTCGATCATCGCCATGGCGCTGGCCGTGCCGGTCGCGGTCGCGATCGCGCTGTTCCTCACCCACTACGCCCCGCGCAAGCTGAGCGGTCCCGTCGCCTATGTGGTCGACCTGCTCGCCGCCGTGCCGTCCATCGTCTACGGCCTGTGGGGCGCCCTGATCCTCGTACCGCACCTGAACGGCCTGTTCGGCTGGCTGAACGACTACCTCGGCTGGACCGGGATCTTCTCCTGGCAGGGCGGTGCCCCCCGCTCCCTGCTCACCGTGGGCATCCTGCTCGCGATCATGATCCTGCCGATCATCACCAACGTGAGCCGTGAGGTCTTCCGCCAGGTCCCGCAGATGCACGAGGAGGCCGCGCTGGCCCTCGGTGCCACGCGCTGGGAAGTGATCCGCATGGCGGTCCTCCCCTTCGGCCGCTCCGGCGTGATCTCGGCCTCCATGCTGGGCCTCGGCCGCGCCCTCGGCGAGACGATGGCCGTCGCCACCGTGCTCTCGCCGACCTTCGACATCCAGACCAGCCTGCTCGACCCGGGCGGCGGCACCTTCGCCCAGAACATCGCCAGCAAGTTCGGCGAGGCGACGCAGGACGGCCGTGACGCGCTCATCGCCTCCGGTCTGATCCTGTTCGTCATCACCCTGCTGGTCAACGGCGCGGCCCGCGCGATCATCGCCCGCCGCAAGGAGTACTCGGGGGCCAACGCATGAGCACCGCACTTGTCACCGACAAGCTGCCCAACAGCCTGCGCAGCGCACGTCTGCCGAAGTGGTCGCCCTGGGCGATCGCCGCCGGCTCCGTCGCGGTCGCCGTGGGCATCGGCCTGGGCGCCGGACTGAGCAGCACGATCCAGTGGGGTCTGATCGCGGCGATCCTGTTCCTCCTCGCCACCTTCGTCATCTCGACGGTGGTCGAGGGCAAGCGGCAGGCCAAGGACCGCATCGCCACCTCCCTGGTCTGGGTGGCCTTCCTGATCGCGCTCGTCCCGCTGGTGTCGCTGATCTGGACCACCGTCAAGCGCGGTGTGAAGGTCCTCGACCCCTACTTCCTGACGCACTCCATGGGCATCGTCGCCGACACCGACCCGGGCGGCGGCATCTACCACGCCATCATCGGCAGCCTGGAGCAGGTCGGCCTGGCCACCCTGATCGGCGCCCCGATCGGCGTGCTCACCGCCGTCTACCTGGTGGAGTACGGCCGTGGCAGCCTCGCCCGCGCGGTCACCTTCTTCGTCGACGTGATGACGGGCATCCCCTCCATCGTCGCGGGTCTGTTCATCCTCAGCCTGATGCTGATGTTCGACATGCAGCCCTTCGGCTTCGCCGGCTCGCTGGCCCTGGCCATCCTGATGATGCCGGTCGTCGTCCGCTCCACGGAGGAGATGCTCAAGCTCGTACCGAACGAGCTGCGCGAGGCGTCCCTGGCGCTCGGCGTGCCCAAGTGGCGCACCATCCTGAAGGTGGTCCTGCCGACCTCGATCGGCGGCATCACCACGGGCATCATGCTGGCGATCGCCCGTATCGCGGGCGAGACCGCGCCGATCCTGCTGCTGGTGTGGGGCAACTCCTTCATCAACAACAACCCGTTCTCGGGCGCGCAGCAGGCTCTGCCGCTGTACATCTACCAGCAGTACGCGAACAGCTCGGGTTCACCGGCGGCCTACGACCGCGCCTGGGCGGCTTCGCTCACGCTGATCGCCTTCGTGATGATCCTCAACCTGGTGGCCCGCGGCATCGCCCGCTGGAAGGCCCCGAAGACCGGTCGCTGACGGCGGCCCCCTCAGCGACTGACTGGAAGTGAAGTACTAATGGCCAAGCGAATCGACGTAAGCGGACTGACCGCCTACTACGGCTCCCACAAGGCGATCGAGGACATCTCGATGACCGTCGAGCCGCGTTCGGTGACGGCGTTCATCGGCCCCTCCGGCTGCGGCAAGTCGACGTTCCTGCGCACGCTGAACCGCATGCACGAGGTCACCCCCGGTGGCCGCGTCGAGGGCAAGGTGCTGCTGGACGACGAGGACCTGTACGGCACGGGCGTCGACCCCGTGTCCGTCCGCCGTGAGGTCGGCATGGTCTTCCAGCGCCCGAACCCCTTCCCCACGATGTCGATCTTCGACAACGTGGCGGCGGGTCTGCGTCTGAACGGCAACTTCAAGAAGTCGGAACTCAGCGACATCGTCGAGAAGTCCCTGAAGGGCGCGAACCTCTGGAACGAGGTCAAGGACCGCCTGAACAAGCCCGGCTCGGGCCTGTCGGGTGGCCAGCAGCAGCGTCTGTGCATCGCGCGGGCGATCGCGGTCGAGCCGAAGGTCCTGCTCATGGACGAGCCCTGCTCCGCCCTGGACCCGATCTCCACCCTCGCCATCGAGGACCTGATCGGCGAGCTGAAGGAGCGCTTCACGATCGTCATCGTGACGCACAACATGCAGCAGGCCGCGCGTGTCTCGGACCGTACGGCGTTCTTCAACCTGGCGGCCGTGGGCCAGCCGGGCCGCCTGATCGAGATCGACGACACCGAGCGGATCTTCTCCAACCCGTCGGTCCAGGCGACGGAGGACTACATCTCCGGCCGCTTCGGCTAGGCCGGTACCGGACCCCTCGCGGTGCTGCATGGCGGTGCCACCGCGAGGACGCAAGAGGGCCCGCCCCTGGCTCCCGGGGGCGGGCCCATTGCGTTCGGTTCCGGAGTCGTCCGTGTCCGGGGGCTCCTGGGAGGTGCTGTAGTACGCGGACTGACGGCCTGCCCAGGCCCAACAGCAGCACGCGTCGGCCAGAGCGGGCCTTGATCCGGCCTGGGTGCTTCCTGCCCGCTGCCGGCCGATAAGACAACCCACCCGCCTCCTGCCTCGCTCTTTCAGCGGGCCGAGACGGGTGGGCGGGTGGGAAAGAAAGGACTACAGCGCCACCAGCTTCACCACGCCGAAAGCCAGCGCAGCGACCAGCGCCGCCGCCGGCATCGTGATGAACCAGCCCAGCACGATGTTCTTGGCCACGCCCCAGCGCACGGCGTTCACGCGCTTCGTCGCGCCCACGCCCATGATCGCCGAGGTGATGACGTGGGTCGTGGAGATCGGCGCCTTGAAGAGGAACGCGGTGCCGAACATGATCGAGGCGCCGGTCGCCTCCGCGGCGAAGCCCTGCGGGGGGTCCAGTTCGATGATCTTGCGGCCCAGGGTGCGCATGATGCGCCAGCCGCCCGCGTACGTGCCCAGCGACAGCATCACCGCAGAGATGATCTTCACCCACACCGGGATCGGATCGCCGAACGTCTCGTGGCCGGAAATCACCAGGGCCATCACGACCACACCCATGGTCTTCTGGGCGTCCTGGAGGCCGTGGCCCAGCGCCATGCCTGCCGCCGAGACCGTCTGCGCCATGCGGAAGCCCCGCTTGGCCTTGTGCGGGTTGGCGCGGCGGAACAGCCACATGATGGCCAGCATGACCAGGTAGCCGACGATCAGGCCGACCACTGGGGACAGGAACATCGGGATGATGACCTTGTCCACCACGCCGTTCCAGTGGACGCCGGTGCCGCCCGCCAGGGCCGCGCCCACCAGGCCGCCGAACAGGGCGTGGGAGGACGAGGACGGCAGGCCGTAGTACCAGGTGATCAGGTTCCAGGTGATGGCGCCGAGGAGGGCCGCGAAGAGGATGCCCATCCCCGTCGCGCCGGACGGGGTCTCGATCAGGCCTTCGCTGACCGTCTTGGCGACGCCCGAGCCCAGGAAGGCGCCCGCCAGGTTCATCACCGCGGCCATCGCCAGCGCCGCCCGCGGCGTCAGCGCGCGGGTCGACACCGACGTGGCGATCGCGTTCGCCGAGTCGTGGAAGCCGTTCGTGTACGTGAAGAAGAGCGCGACCAGGATGGTCACGATGAGGGCGAAGGTGGCCATCGACGCCTCAGGACTCCTTGACGGCGATGGTCTCCACCGTGTTCGCCACGTGCTCGAACGCGTCCGCCGCCTCTTCCAGGACGTCCACGATCTGCTTGAGCTTGAGCACCTCGATCGCGTCGTACTTGCCGTTGAAGAGCTGGGCCAGCAGCTTGCGGTGGATCTGGTCCGCCTGGTTCTCCAGACGGTTCACCTCGATCCAGTACTCGGTCAGGTTGTCCATCGTGCGGAGGTTCGGCATGGCCTCCGCCGTGAGCTCCGCCGCCCGCGCCAGTACCTCGATCTGCTGCTCGACGCCCTTCGGCAGTTCCTCGATGTTGTAGAGGACCACCAGGTCGACGGCTTCCTCCATGAAGTCCATGATGTCGTCGAGGGACCCGGCGAGGGCGTAGATGTCCTCGCGGTCGAACGGCGTGATGAACGAGGAGTTCAGCTGGTGGAAGATCGCGTGCGTGGCGTCGTCACCCGCGTGTTCCGCGGCCCGCATACGCTCTGCGATCTCGGCCCGGGCAGGTGCGTCCGCCCCGAGCAGTTCCATCAGGAGTTTCGAGCCGGTGACGATGTTGTCCGCGGATGCGGCGAACATGTCGTAGAAGCTCGTCTCCCGGGGGGTCAGACGAAAGCGCACAAGGGGTCCTCAGGGTGCATCGGTTTCGGTCAGGCTGATGCTAGGCGCATCATCCGGCCACGGCTATCGGGCCGTATCCCAGTGTCGCCCATCAGGCAGAGTGATCAGCACGGGGGCGTACCAAGGGCCCCATACCCAGCAAAATTCGTTACCATATACCCAGTAGGGGTATGTTCCGGCTCGTCCCTGGATGGAGGCCTGTGATGACGACGACCGAGGCCGGCGCCACGCACGGCTATCACCAGCAGAAGGACGAGCACCTCAAGCGGCTGCGCCGCATCGAGGGGCAGATCCGCGGGCTGCAGCGGATGGTCGACGAGGACACGTACTGCATCGACATACTCACCCAGGTCTCCGCCTCCACCAAGGCGCTGCAGTCCTTCGCGCTCCAGCTGCTGGAGGAGCATCTGCGGCACTGTGTGGCCGACGCGGCCCTCAAGGGCGGTGACGAAATCGACACCAAGGTGGACGAGGCGACGAAGGCGATCGGCCGCCTCCTGCGCTCCTAGGCGCCGACGGGACCTAGTGCCTGCCGCGGCACTAGCCCTCGCGTTCCTCGGCGACCCGCAGCACCTCGTCGATGCTCTCCAGGCTGAGCCGGTCCTCGGCGGCCGAGGCCGCGATGATCAGCTCTCCGCACAGCTCGATCTCGGCGAGGGCCTCGTGGTCCTGAACCGCCGTGCCGCCGACCGGAGCCACCCGCCTCACCTCTTTCCTGCCGTCACCGACTTCCTAGAGTAGGCAGCGCTCTACACACCGCGCATGGCACGGACGGGCTACTTACGGGGTGGCCCGGCATGAGCCACGGCCTAGTGCTCGTCCTCCGCGATCCGGCCCGCGTAAATGTCCTGCGGACGCGGCAGCCGCACGTCGGTCGGGGCGCCGAAGCCGTACAGAAGGGTGGTCGAGGCGACCGCGACCGGGGTCTTCTGCCGGCCGTTGACGAAGCTGAAGCGCTGTCTGAGCTTGCGGATCCGGCCCTGGTCGTCGAGATAGACATCGAACGGGACCTCGGTCGTGGCGAACCCTTTCGCCGCCGCCTCCAGAGGCGCCCGGTTCGCGGCGGAGGCACCGCGGGCCGCGTCGGCCAGGTCCGCCGTGCCCCGGTAGTGCCGTACGGGGGTGCCGCCGACCTCGGTCCGGCCGACGTAGGCGGCCGTACGGGTCCCGCGCAGCACCTCGGCCGCCGTGTACGGATCGGTCGCGCCGCCGGTGACCAGGTTGCCGTCGGACACCGTCGCGGTGTCCACCCGCACCCACTTGTCGGCGGGCACGCCCGCGCCCCGGTTCTTCATGAACAGGGCGCCGGGGGCGAGGAGTTCGGTGATCGGCTGGTGCTCGGCGGTGCCGGCGGGGTCCTCGGGCAGGACGACGGTGAGCCGGCCGAGCCGGTGCCGGTAGTCGTAGACGCCCTTGCCGCGGATGGTGACCCGGGTGCCGCCGGTGGCCATCTCCATGGACGTGGTGGCCTTGGAACTGCCCGCGCCGTCCAGGGTGTCGGCGGCCCGCCGCAGCACGGCGACCGGATCGCCCGCCCCCTTGACGTCGTCGGCGGCGGCCCGGCTGTTCGAACAGCCCGTGGCACCCGCCGCTCCGAGGCCGAGCAGGATGCCGACCGCGACGGCCGTTCTGCCCGCGTGCCCGTGCTGCCGCCGGTCCCGCCGTTCCCGCCGATCCATCGCCTGTACCCCCAGCCGGTACGTCCGTCACGGGCCCCCTGTCGTTCCGGTTAACGACGGGTAGGGGGCGCCGTCACGCGTCACGGCGGCCGCGCGGTCGTCACCGGCCGGCGCGCGGGAGACCGGCCGCGCACTGCGGGATCGGTTCGGGCGCGAGGTGGGTAACGTTGTCAGCGTGGCGCAGCAGGAGGGGCCGGAGCGATTCCGGCAGGGGCAGGACCACTTCACGACGACGGCGGAGCAGGGCCGGTTCTGTGTGGCCCGGTGCAGTTGCGGCTGGAGAGGCCCGGCCCGCCGCGCGCGCAGTCAGGCCCGTACGGACGCGGAGGCTCACACGGCCAGTCCGTGAAGGGCGTCTGCCACCAGGTCACGGTCGCGGGGCTGGGTGAGGCGGCCGCGGGCGGCGTCGGGGGAGAGCCACAGGATCCGGTCCACCTCGTTGCTCGGTGTGAAGTGGCCGGAAACCGCCTGTGCCGCCCAGTAACGCACCTGCTTCGGGCGGCCGTTGGCCAGATAACGCACGGTCGGCAGCTCGGCGCCGGGCTCGGCCGTGTACCCCGTCTCCTCCGCGACCTCGCGCAGCGCCCCGGCGAGCGGGTCCTCACCCCGTTTGAGCTTGCCCTTGGGGTGGGACCAGTCGTCGTACTTCGGCCGGTGGACCAGGCAGATCTCCAGGTCGCCGACGACCGGCGAGTGCCGCCACAGCACACAGCCGGCCGCCCGCACCACCAACGTGTCGCTCACACCGCCTCCTTGGGAGAACTCAGGGTGCGCTGACGGTCTGCTTCTGCCAGGCCTGCTGGAACGCGAACCTGGCCGCCTCCACCTCGTGCCGCTGGTCGGCGTGGAGCACGCCGAGCGCGTACGCCGTCGCCGGGGCGATGCGCGGGGTGCGGGCCGCCTGCGCCGCCGCGGCCGCCGCCTCCGAGGCGTCCCGGTGCCGGTTCAGCGCCTGCCCCGCCGCCAGCAGCCGTACGTCCACCGGGGCGTTGCCGCCGTTCAGCACCTCCTGGGCGTACCGGTGCAGGCGCAGCAGCAGCCGGACCTGGTGCCAGGGGCCGTCCTGGGGGTGCGGGGCCGGGTCCGGGGACAGGCCGTGGACCAGGGCCTCCGCGTTGTACGGGTGGCCCGCGGTGACCAGGGGGAGCGCGCCGACGGCGGCTGTCAGCCGCTCCTCCGCGGCGGCTGCCAGGGGGCGCAGGTCGGTGCTCGGGGCGGTGCGGGTGAGGGGGACGTCGCTGGCCAGCAGGGCGACCTTGTCGGCGACCGCGTGGAAGCGGGAGGAGCCCAGGGCTTGGAGCGCCGTGGAGTGCGCTCGGGTCCGGGCCAGGGTGAGCTGACGGTCGAGCAGGGCGCCTGCTTTGGCTGCGCCTACTGTGAGGTTGCCGCGCTCTGGGGTGGGCGTCACGCCGGCAGGGCCACGGGCGTTGCCAGGACCCCCATCGCCCACCCGTGCCGCCCCAGTGGCACGACTGCCCGCAGCTACGGCGGCTGCCGCAGCGCCCGCAGCCATGACGTCCACCGTCTGGGCCGGGAGCACCGCCGCCCCCGACAGGCGGTGCAGTGCCAGCAGCAGCCGTTCCAGGCGGGCCTCGCAGGCGTGTTCCAGGCCCAGCGTGCCGGACAGCCAGGCCAGTTCGGGCCGCATCTCCTCGGACCAGTCGGCGTCGAGGAGGGGACGGAAGGTGTGCAGGCTGCCGCTGATGCGGCGGGCCGAGCGGCGCAGCAGCCGTGCGGCGTCGACGGACTCCTCCGCGCCGTTCTCCCCCACGCTCGAATGCGCTCGCGCGGGGGGACCCCCACTACTGCTCCCGGTCTCCCGGTGCAGGCGCAGGGCGCGGAGGAACTCCGTGGCCTGGGCGCGGAGATACCCCGCGAGGGCGTCCCCCGTCGCCACGCCGTCGGCCGTGGGGTCCGTCGGGTCAAGGTGTTGCTGTGCCACGCCGGCGCCTCCGGGCGTCTATGAGCATCTCCTGGACGTTGCGCAGGGGCTGTCCGTCCCCGTCGGTCGCGTGCCGGGTCCACTCGCCGTCGGGGCCGAGGTGCCAGGAGGCCGTCGTGTCGGACATGCCGGTGTCGAGCAGCCGGTTCAGGGCCGCCCGGTGGGCCGGGTCGACGACGCGGACCAGGGCCTCTATCCGCCGGTCGAGGTTGCGGTGCATCATGTCGGCGCTGCCGATCCACACCTCGGGCTCACCGCCGTTGCCGAAGGCGAACACCCGCGAGTGTTCGAGGAACCGGCCGAGTATGGAACGGACCCGGATGTTCTCCGACAGACCCGGGACGCCGGGGCGGATCGCGCAGATGCCGCGCACCCAGATGTCGACCGGCACGCCCGCCTGCGAGGCCCGGTAGAGGGCGTCGATGACGGCCTCGTCGACCATCGAGTTGACCTTGATGCGGATGAACGCCTGGCGGCCCGCGCGGTGGTGCTGGGCCTCCTTGTCGATCCGCGCGACCAGGCCGTCCCGCAGCGACTTGGGGGCGACCAGCAGGCGCCGGTAGGTCTCACGGCGGGAGTAGCCGGACAGCCGGTTGAACAGGTCGGACAGGTCCGCGCCGACCTGCGGGTCGGCCGTGAGCAGGCCCAGGTCCTCGTACAGGCGGGCGGTCTTCGGGTGGTAGTTGCCGGTGCCGACGTGGCTGTAGCGGCGCAGGGTGTCGCCCTCCTGGCGGACCACCAGGGACAGCTTGCAGTGCGTCTTCAGGCCGACCAGGCCGTAGACGACGTGGCAGCCGGCCTCCTCCAGCTTCTTCGCCCACTTGATGTTGGCGTGCTCGTCGAAGCGGGCCTTGATCTCGACCAGGACGAGGACCTGCTTGCCGGCCTCGGCGGCGTCGATGAGCGCGTTGACGATCGGGGAGTCGCCGGAGGTCCGGTACAGGGTCTGCTTGATCGCGAGGACGTCCGGGTCGTCGGCGGCCTGCTCGATGAAGGCCTGCACGGACGTGGAGAAGGAGTCGTACGGGTGGTGCAGGAGCACGTCCCGCTGGCGCAGGGCGGCGAAGATGTCCGGCGCCGACGCGGACTCGACCTCGGCGAGGTCACGGTGGGTGCCCGCGACGTACTTCGGGTACTTCAGCTCCGGCCGGTCCAGGCCGTGGATGCGGAACAGGCCGGTGAGGTCCAGGGGGCCGGGGAGCGGATAGACCTCCGCCTCGGAGATCTTCAGCTCGCGCACCAGCAGGTCGAGCACCTCACGGTCGATGGACTCCTCGACCTCCAGGCGCACCGGCGGCCCGAAGCGGCGCCGCATGAGCTCCTTCTCCAGGGCCTGGAGCAGGTTCTCGGCGTCGTCCTCCTCGACTTCCAGGTCCTCGTTGCGGGTGAGCCGGAAGGCGTGGTGCTCCAGCACCTCCATGCCCGGGAACAGCTCTTCGAGGTGCGCGCCGATGACGTCCTCGACCGGGACGTACCGGCCGGGGCTGCTCTCCAGGAAGCGGGACAGCAGCGGCGGCACCTTCACGCGCGCGAAGTGCTTGTGGCCGCTGACCGGGTTGCGTACGACGACCGCGAGGTTGAGCGAGAGACCCGAGATGTACGGGAACGGGTGCGCGGGGTCGACGGCGAGCGGGGTCAGTACCGGGAAGATCCGGTGCCGGAAGAGGGTGAACAGGCTGGCCTGTTCCTTCTCGGTCAGCTCGTTCCAGCGGACGAGATGTATGCCCTCCTCCGCCAGCGCGGGGGCGACGTCCTCGTGGTAGCAGGCGGCGTGCCGGGCCATGAGCTCGCGCGAGCGGGCCCAGATCATCTCCAGCACCTCGCGCGGTTGCAGCCCGGAGGCGGACCGGGTCGCCACACCGGTGGCGATACGGCGCTTCAGACCGGCCACCCGGACCATGAAGAACTCGTCCAGGTTGCTGGCGAAGATCGCGAGGAAGTTCGCGCGCTCCAGCAGCGGCGTGTTCGGGTCCTCGGCCAGCTCCAGGACGCGCTCGTTGAAGGCCAGCCAGCTGCGCTCCCGGTCGAGGAAGCGGCCCGCGGGCAGGGGGGTGCCGTCACCCGGTGTCTCCTCGTACGCGTCCAGGTCCGCGTCGAGGTCGGGCGCCAGGTCGGACGTGACCGCGGCGACCGTACGCGGCCGGTGCGCGGCGATGGAGCCCACGGGGGGCTGCTTGTGCTGTACCTCTGCCTGGGTGTCTGACTGGCTCATAAACCCATTCTTCCGCGTCACGGGCGACACGGGCGCGTCGGAACGTGCGGGCGGGAGCGACACGGCCCCGTTCGGCGCGGTCCCCTCGGGGGGCGGCGAAGGCTCTGGCACGGCGGGCTTCATTGGCCGAGCGTCGCAAGCCCGGCTGAATCAATGGTTACGGAGACATGACGTGCGGGATAGCGGGGGGCGGCTCAAGTGCTACGGCACATGCCGCCCCAGGACCGCATAGGCACCGGCAACGGCAAGGGCGCTCAGCACCAGCACCATCCCGGTCGCCGCCAGATGCAGCTCCCAGAACCCCGGCAAGGCATTCCGCAGCGGTTTCCACACCTCGCGCAGATACACCCGTACCACCAGCGTCACCCCCAGCGCCACGGCCAGCGCGGGCAGCACACGGCGCACGGCCAGCGCGCCGAACGCCCCCACGGCCAGCGCGAACAGCGTCAGCGCCGGCAGCAGTGGGCCGCGCGGGATGAACACGCGGTCCCAGGTCCAGTCGGTGACGAGGACGTCCTGGCCGGCGCTCCAGACCCGGCCGAAGGCCACGGCGAGGGCGGCGGCACCGGCGAGCAGCGGTACGGCGGCCGTCAGCAGCGTCGCCGTCAGCCAGCGTGCCGGGGACGCGGACTGCGTCCAGGCCAGTTTCGCCGTACCGGACTCCAGCTCGCGCCCGATCAGCGCCGCTCCCGCCCAGGCGGCCACGGCACAGGGGGCGTAGGAGAGGACCTCGCCGAGGAAGTTCACGACGTTGTTGGCGTCGGCGAAGGCGGCGTACGTGCACCGGCCTGCGCGCTCACACACCCGGTCCCGCGGCACCGCCGAGAAGTGGACCCGGAGCAGCGCGCCCACGCAGAGGACGACGAACGCGGTCCAGACGAGCAGCGCGGGGCGGTGCAGCCGCAGTACGCCGGGGTGCAGTCTGGGAACGGTGGCGGTGCTCATACGGCGGCCTTCCCGGTCAGGGCGGTCGTGGCGGGTCCCGTCAGCCGGCGCAGCACCAGGAAGCAGGCGAGGACGAGCAGCCCGGTGACGGCCAGGATCAGCGCGCTGGTGGTGAGCTGGAGCGGCCAGTAGTGGGAGGCGGGGTGGTAGGTGCTGTAGTAGCCGGTGGCTTTCGCGAGGACCGCGTGGCAGCTCGCGTCGGAGGAGCAGTAGGGGTCCGGCAGATGGGCGCCGGTCCGGGTCACCAGGCCCTGCTCGACGGTGATGCCCGAGCCGGGGTAGCCCTGCTTGAGGGAGGCGGTCGAGGTGACCGTCGGCCACAGGTGCGGCATCAGCTGCTGGGCCAGGCCCCAGACGCCCGAGAGGAACACCACGCCCAGGACCAGCGCCGGCAGAGCGCGCTGGAACAGCAGGCCCGCCAGCGCACCGGCCGCGAGCCCGGCGAGGGCCAGCGCGGTGGTGGTGGGGCCGTTGGCGTGGAAGGTGAAGACGTCGTACCAGGTCTTGACCGTGTCGATACGGCCCTGGCCCGCGGCCCAGGCGCGGTGGTGCAGCCAGAACAGCGGGCTCGTGGCGGCGGCGACGACGAGCGCCGGGACGGCGAGGCGGACCGCGAGCCAGCGGGCCGGGGAGGTGCTCTGGGTCCAGGCCAGCCGGGCGGTGCCGGTCTCCAGCTCGCGGCCGGTGAGCGCGGCACCGGCCCAGGCGGCCACCAGGAAGGGCAGCGCGTCCAGGGCGGTGGTGGCGTAGTCGTACCAGTCCTTGTAGCGCAGGATCGCGTCCTGGTCGTAGTGGCACGGGCCGCGGAAGTCGCAGGCGTCGTACTGCCGCCACCCCTCGGCGGCCGCGTCGGCGAGCGGTCCGGCCAGCGCGATCAGCACGGCGGCGAGGACGACGGCCAGGCCCGCCCAGCCGTACAGCGCGGGCCGGTGCAGGCGCAGCACCCAGCGGATCAGGCGCGGCTTTCCGGCGGCCTGTGCCTGGGCGACCGGTGCGGTGGTGGCGGTCACGCGGCACGCTCCTCGGCGACGGCTTCGGCGGTGGTGAGGGCGGGGGCCTTTGGATTGCGCAGGTGGGCGAGGACCAGCTCCTCCAGGGAGGGCACCGAGGCGCGCCAGTCGCCGGTGAGCGGGCCGGCCGGGCGGATCAGCGCGGTGAGCTGACGGCCGGTGGTGCGGGATTCGACCACGGTGTGCGCGCCGAGACCGGCGTCGGCCGCTCCCGTGACCCGGCGGTGGGCGGCGCGCAGGTCGTCGATGTCCCCGGCCA
Organism: Streptomyces sp. CoH27; assembly: GCF_020181035.1. GTDB lineage: Bacteria > Actinomycetota > Actinomycetes > Streptomycetales > Streptomycetaceae > Streptomyces > Streptomyces camelliae. The sequence goes on along the minus strand of NZ_JAIQYY010000010.1, from coordinate 328,335 downwards.
GCCGGATCCGGCCGTCGCCGACCAGCAGCAGATGGTCGCAGGAGTCCTCCAGCTCGGCGACCACGTGCGAGGACATCACGATCGTGGTGCCGTACTGGGCCGCGTCCGCCATCAGCGTGCCCATCAGCTCGTGCCGGGCCAGCGGGTCGAGGTCGGCCATCGGCTCGTCCAGGAGCAGCAGTTCGGGCCGCTTGCCGAGGGCGAGGGCGAGCGCGACCCGAGTGCGCTGCCCGCCGGAGAGGGAACGGATCCGGGCCTTCGGGTCGAGGTCGCCGCCCTTCACGACGTTGTCGGCGACGGCCGCGTCCCAGCGTCCGGGGTTGAGGTCGGCGCCCATGACGAGGGTCTCGGCGACCGTGAGCTGCGGGTAGAGCGGCTTGTCCTGGGCGACGAAGCCGACCCGGGGGCGGGCCTCGGCCGGGGTGGTGCCGAGCACGGTGAGCCGGCCCTCGGTGGGCGGGAGCAGTCCGGCGGCGAGCGCGAGCAGCGTCGACTTGCCGGCGCCGTTGGGGCCGACGACGGCGCACACCCGCCCGGTGGGCAGCCGGAAGCCGCACTCCCGCAGCGCCCAGCCCCGGCCGCCCCGCAGGCCGAACCGTTTCCCCAGTGCGTCGGCCCTCAGCGCCGTGTCGGTCATGACGGGTCTCCCTGCAAGTGCGTGTCGAGGTGCGTGTCGATGTGCGTGTCGTCTGTGTCTGCGGATGCGTCTGCGTCTGTGTCTGCGCCTGCGGTGAAGTGCTGGTCGAGTACGGCGGTGAAGAGCGCGGCCACGTCGTCGCGGTCCAGCCCCGCCTCGCGGGCCTTGCCGGCCCAGGCCTCCAGCTCGGCGCGGAGCGCGGTGTCGGCCGTCGCGGTGCCGAGTGAACGCCGTACGAAGGTGCCGAGTCCGCGCCGGGCCTCCACCAGTCCCTCGCGTTCCAGCTCCCGGTACGCCTTCAGGACGGTGTTCGGGTTGATCGCGGTGGCCTCCACGACCTCGCGGGCCGTGGGCAGCCGGTCGCCCGGTTCCAGCAGGCCCATGCGCAGGGCCTGTTTGGTCTGCTGGACGATCTGGACGTAGGTGGCGACCCCGCTGTGCCGGTCGATGCGGTACTCGACCACGCCCCACCACCCTTTCACTAATTGAGTAGTGAAAGGGTGGTGTAAGCCCGGTCCGGAAGTCAAGCGGGGTTCCGTGAACCGATCGGGGGGTCCGGTCCGATGAGGAGACGTGAGCGAGAAGAGAAGCGACGGGGAGCTGCTGCGGGCCATCGCGGCGGACGGGGACCGGCGCGCCTTCGAGGAGCTGTACCGGCGGTACGCGCCGTGGCTGACCGCGCGCCTGCGCGGCCGGTGTGCCGACGCCGGGGTCGTCGACGACGTCGTGCAGGAGACGTTCCTCGCGATCTGGCGGGGCAAGGCCCGCTACCGCGAGGACGGCGATGTCGCCGGGTGGCTGTGGCGGATCGGCGCGCGCCGGCTGGTCGACGCGCTGCGCGGCGACGGGGCGCGCGGGCGGCTGCGGCAGGCACTGGCCCGGCTGCGGCACCGGGACGAGGCGTCCGCCGAGGAACGCGTCCTCGCGGGCGTGGAACACGGGGACCTCGCCGGCGCGCTGGTCCGCCTCTCGCCGGAACTGCGGGCAGTGCTCCAGGCGACGGTCATCGACGGCCTGACCACCCGCGAGGCGGCCGTCCTGCTCGGCATCCCGCCGGGCACGGTCAAGACCCGGGCCCTGCGAGCCCGAAAGCAACTGCGGGAGGCACTGGCGTGAGCGGGGTCTTGAGGGGTGTCCTGCGGGGCTCTGGCAGGCGGGAGGCGGCGGTATGAGCTGGCATGTCGGTGAGGACGAGTTGCGGGCCTATGCGCGGGGGGAGTTGGTGCCGCCGTTGGTGTGGTCCGCCGATGCCCATCTGACCGGGTGCGCCGAATGCCGGGCGCGGCTCGCGGAGGTCTGGGACGCCGGTGCGCTGGACGCGGCCTGGGAGCGGCTGGACGCCGAGCTGGACGCGCCGCGGCCGGGCCCCTTCGAACGGCTGCTGGTGCGGCTCGGGGTGGCGGACCACACCGCGCGGCTGCTGGCGGCCACGCCCGTACTGCGCCGCTCCTGGCTGACGGCGGTGACGCTGCTGCTGGTGATGTCGGTGCTGACGGCCCACGGCGCCCACTCGGACATGGTCTTCCTGGCCCTGGCCCCGCTGCTGCCGCTCGCCGGCGTCGCCCTGTCGTACGGGCCCGCGCTCGACCCGACGTACGAGATGGCGGTCGTCGCACCCGTGCACGGCTTCCGGCTGCTGATGATCCGTACGGTCGCCGTGCTCGCCGCAGCGCTCGGGCTGTCCGGCCTCGCCACGCTCGCGCTGCCCGGGTACGGCCTCGGCGCGCTCGGCTGGCTGCTGCCCGCTCTCGCGCTCACCGCGACCGGGCTCGCGCTGACGCCCCGGTTCGGACCGGTCCTGGCGCCCTCCGTGGTCGGCGGGGCCTGGGTCGTACTGCTGCTGCTGGCCCGCGCGCAGCAGGGCGGCGGCGACCGGGTGCTCGTCCCGTTCACCGCGGCCGGGCAGGGCGTGGCGGCGGGGGTCGCGGCGCTCGCCGCAGGGCTGCTCTTCGCCGTGCGCGACCGCTTCGACCGGTCCCACCGCTCCCACCGGTCCCACGGAGGTGCCGTATGACCTCCTCCGCCCCACAGACCGACTCGCAAGCCGACTCACAGGCCGACTCACAGGAGTGCCGTATGACCGTCACCGTCTCCGCCTCCGGGCTCGCCCTGCGCTACGGGGCCACCCGTGCCCTCGACGACGTGTCGGTGCGGCTGAGCCGGGGCGTGACCGGGCTGCTCGGGCCCAACGGCGCCGGGAAGACGACCCTGTTGCGGGTGCTCGCCACCGCCGTGCCCGCCGACGCCGGCGCGTTCACCGTGCTCGGCCACGACCCGGGCACCGCGCGCGGCCGCCAGGAGGTGCGGCGGGCGCTGGGCTATCTGCCGCAGACGCCCGGTTTCCATCCCGACTTCACCCCCTTCGAGTTCGTGGACTACGTGGCGATCCTCAAGGAGCTGACCGACCGCGCCGCCCGGCACCGGGAGGTACGGCGGGTACTGGACGAGGTCGGCCTGGCCGAGGTGCGCGGCAAGCGGATCAAGAAGCTGTCCGGCGGTATGCGGCAGCGGGTCGCGCTCGCCGCAGCCCTCGTCGGCGACCCCGGCTTCGTGGTGCTGGACGAGCCGACCGTCGGCCTCGATCCCGAACAGCGCATGCGTTTCCGGGAGTTGATCGCCCAGGCCGGGGAGGGCCGCACGGTGCTGCTGTCCACCCACCAGACCGAGGACGTGGCGATGCTCTGTCACCGCGTGCTGGTCATGTCCGGCGGCCGTATCCGCTTCGACGGCACCCCCGCCGAGCTGGCCGCGCGGGCCGCCGGCCGGGTGTGGAGCAGTACCGCGCGCGACCCCGGAGCGAAGGCCGGCTGGCGCACCGGCACCGGCGGCTTCCGCAACGTGGGCGATCCGCCCGAGGGTGCCGAGCTGCTCGAACCCACCCTGGAGGACGGCTATCTGCTCATCCTGGACGCCGATCGCGAAGACCGTACGGAGGTGACGGCGTGACCGCGGCCCTCACGCACACCGAGCAGCCGGCCCCTGCTGCCGCACCCGCCGGCACCGGGGCCGGGAGATCCTGGGCGGCCGTGTTCACGCTCGCCGGCTTCGAGGCTCGCCGGCTGCTGCTGCGCGTCCCGATGCTCCTCGCCCTCTCCCTCTACGCCACCTGGATCGGGTGGCGAACGCTCCGGCCCTCCGACGACTACCCCGTCCTTCAGGACGCCGACCGCGCCACCCAGAGCGGCCCGCTGCTCGTCGGTCTCGCGGTGCTGCTGTGCGTCAACCAGGCCGCGCTGCGCTCCCGGCGCCGGGACACCGAACGTCACTTCGCCGTGCTGGCGCTGAGCCCCTGGCGCCGTACGGTCGCGCACGCGCTGTCCGTGATGCCGCTCGCGCTGTTCACCGCCGTGGCCGTGACGGTCCAGTTCACCTGGGAGGCGGTCAAGTCCGGTGCGGTGGGCCGGGGTTCGCCGGCCGAGCTGCTGACCGGGCCGTTGACGGTGCTGCTGTTCGGGGCGGTCGGGGTGCTGCTCGCCCGGCTGGCGTCCTCGGCCGTCGCGGCGCCGCTGCTGGTCGTGGTGTTCCTGCTGCTGTTCGTCGCGGGCGCGTTCCCGTTCGCCGGGCGGGAGACCGGGGCGGCGTGGCTGATGCCCGTGGTCACCACGTCCGGTGTCCACCCGGTCCCCTCCGGCCTGCTGGGCCGCCCCGCCGCCTGGCACGCGCTCTACCTCGCCGGGCTGGCCCTGACGGTGGTTCTGCTCGCGGTGCTGGTCGCGGGCGGCCGGAGCCGGACCGTACAGGTCGCGTTCGCCGGTGCGCTGACGCTGGCCGTGCTGGGCGGGGTCGTACAGACCGGCGGGGTGACGGCGGCGACGACGGCGGCCCGTGCCCGCGCTTCGCTCACCCCGGAGAAGGACCAGACGTGCGTCCGGCGCGGGCCGACCCAGTACTGCGCCTTCCCCGAGTGGATGCCCCGCGTCGGGGACTGGGCGCGGGTCGTGGACCAGGTGCGGGCCCTCGCGGGCGGCGGGGCGCAGGGCCGGGAACTGCTCGTACGGCAGCGGGTGGAGGTGCGGTACGGCCTCGACGACGACGCGGCGCTCGCTCCCTCCACACGGCCCGGTCAGGTGACCGTCGGCACGTCCTGGGGTGGCAACCGGGTGCCGGAGTTCTCCACCGCCGTGGCCGGGGTGCTGGTCGCCGGTGATGAGAAGGCGGCGGGTGAACTGTGCGACGGCCGGATGGTCACGGTGATGTGGCTGTCCCTCGGCCGCCGGCCGGACCCCGAGGGCGCGCTGCGACACGTCCGCCTCGACGACAGCCTCACCGGTTCCGCGGTCGTCCTCTCCCGCACCGAGCCCCTGACCATGACGGCCGGCCAGACCAAGGTCGTGCGCGCGCTCCTGCACCGGCCGTTCTACGGCGTCGTCGCACGGGTGAAGGCCCACTGGGCCGAGCTGACGACTCCGGGAGTCACGACGGCTCGGGTGGCTGAGCTGCTGGGTGTGCCTGGTTCCGTGGGGGCGGACCGGTGTGGGGAGTGAGCCGGGCATCCGGCCTCCGGCCGGATCAGGGTTCTGACCCGCACCACCCGCACCACCCGCACCACCCGTACGACCCGTACGACCCGTACGACCCGTACGACCATCGTCGTCGGGTGCGGGTCGTCGTGGCGCTGGTCGTCCCCGTCTGGCGCACCCTGCCCTGGTGGACGCTCGGGGCCGCCGGTGCGGTGGGGGTGTTGCCGCTCGCGCTCGTCCGGGTGCTCGGATCCGGTCCCGGGCCGGTGGAGGCGCTCTGGATGGTGCGGGCCGCCGGGCTTGCGCTTGCCCTGGGGTTCGGCTTTCTCCTGGACGATCCCGCGCGGCACACCACCGCCCTGGTCCCGGCTCGGCGGGCGGTGCGCAGCCTGCTGCGGTCCGGGCTCGTGGGGCCCGTCGTGGGCGTGTGGTGGGCGGTCGTGCTGTTGCTCGTGCCCGGGGCGGTCCGGCCCCCGGTCGGGGGCGTCACGCTGGAGGCCGGTACCGCTTGTGTGCTCGCGCTCGCCGGGGCCGCGGTCGCCGTACGGCGCAGCGACGACCCGGAGCCCGGGTGGGGCGTCGCCGGCGCCCTGCTCGGTGTCGCCGTACTCGCGCCGCTGTCGCTGCCCGCCCGCTGGGCGTTCTTCGTGACGTCCGCCGATCCGAGGTGGGCCGGCGGACACGAGCGGTGGGCGTGGGTGCTGGCGGGCGCGGCGGTCGTATGGGCGGGGTCGCTGGGCGAGCCGGCGCCCCGGCGGGCGGGACGGCCGGCGCTCAGGTCTCCGTGCGGTACATGAGGTCCGTCTCGTACGTGGTGAACCCCAGCCGCTCGTACACCGACACCGCCGCCAGGTTGTCGGCGTCGACGTAGAGCATCGCCGTCGGCAGACCCTGGGCGGCGAGGTGGCGCAGGCCGATCGTGGTGAGGGCCTTGCCGAGGCCGCCGCCCTGCTCGCCGGGGCGCACCCCGAGGACGTACACCTCGCCCAGCCCCTCCTCGGCGTGCACCTTCGTCCAGTGGAAGCCGACCAGCTCCCCGTCCCGCTCGGCGAGGAAGAACCCGGCCGGGTCGAACCACGGCTCGGCCTTGCGGTCGTCGAGGTCCCGCTGGGCCAGCGAACCCTGCTCGGGGTGGTGGGCGAAGGCGGCTGCGTTGACCGCGAGCCAGGCCGAGTCGTCCTTGCCGGGCACGAAGGCGCGCACGGTCACGCCCTCCGGCAGCTTCGGGTCGGGCAGCTCCAGGTCGCTCAACGCTCGCCGCATCTGGCGCAGTTCGCGGAACAGGGTCAGGCCGAGCACCTGGGCGAGATGCCGGGCGGCGGGATGTCCGCCGTGCGCCCACACCCGCAGCCGCTTGCCGGAGGCGCCGAGCAGGGCGGAGCCGAGCGCCCGGCCGTGCCCGTGTCCACGGTGCGCGGGGTGGACGACCAGCTCGGCGGCCGGCGCCTCCACCGGGTCGGTGTCCTCCAGCTGGGCGTAGCCCACGAGTTCGCCGTCGACGGTCAGCAGCAGATGCGAGACGCCCTCCCGGGCACCCCCGCGCAACTGCAGCCGCCCCTGCTCGGACACCGGCTGCTGCCCGTCGGTCCGGGCCGCCTCGCCCAGCAGTTCGCCCACGGCCTCGGCCTGCTCGGGGCTGAGCGCGGAGTAGGTCTCGATGGATCGGGCGGGGAAGGCCCGTACGGTGTCGTCGCTGCTCATGCGTACGAGGGTACGGGTCGGGCGGCGCCGGAGCGGTGCGCCGGCCCCCGATAAAACCTGTGTGAATGCCGCCGCGGTTCCACAATATCCCTGTGAATTGCTCACAGGGGTATTTCATTGAGGTCTCATCGGAATCGGCTTTTTCCGGCTCGTGAATCCCGTAATGTTTTCCATGTCGAAAGCGAACGACGCGAAAGGAAACGCAGATGAGCTTCCGGAAGATCGCCCCCGTCAAGAAGCAGCACTGCAAGCCGGGCAAGCCTGGTCAGGGACGCAAGCCGGCGCCGAAGAAGCCCGAGCCCAAGCGCCCGGTCGGCCACAAGTAATCCCTGGAAATCATAGGAACCACAGGAATCACAGGAACCAGGAAGGGGAATTCCATGTCTTTCCGCGGGCTCGCCCCGGTCAAGAAGCATCGCAAGCCCGCCCCGGAGCACAAGAAGCCGGCGCCGAAGAAGCCCGCGCCGAGGCGTCGCCCGATCGGCGACAAGCACTGAGCCAGGTTGTCGTGAGGCGGGGTCACCGGTTACTGCGTGGTCGTACCGGTGGCCCCGCCTCGGCCTGTGTCCACAGCTGTGGAGAAGGAAGGAAGGGCAGTCGATGCTGAGGGAGTCCCGCGAGGCCTTCCGCCGGTTCTGGCCGCTGACTCGCGGCGACCGTAAGTGGCTCGGGGCGATCGTGGCGTGCGTGGTCGTGGCCGCGCTCGCCGAGACCGCCGCGATCCTGCTGTTCGCCCAGCTCACCGACCATGCCCTGAAGGCCGGTTCGCTCGCCGCCTTCTGGGGGCCGGCCGGTGCCTGGCTCGGCGTGGCCGTGCTCGCCGCGCTCGTCGGCTACCTGGGCAACTCGCTGGCCACCTGGACGGCGGAGAGATTCGTCCTGCGGCTGCGCGCGGCCGTCTTCCGGCACGTCCAGGACCTGCCCCCGCACTTCTTCCAGCGGCACCGGCAGGGTGACCTGGTCGAACGGCTCACCGGAGACGTCGAGTCCATCGAGCAGCTCGTGGTCTCCGGCGTCGTAGGAACCGTGTCAGCCGGATTCTCGGCCGTCTTCTACGCCACCGCCGCCTTCTGGCTGCGCTGGGACCTGGCGCTGGCCACCTTTGTCCTCGCGCCCCTGTTCCTGCTCGCCGCCCGCCGCTTCTCCGGCCGTATCGCCGAGGCGTCCCGGGACGGCCGGGTCGCGGACGGCGCGATCACGTCGGTGGTGGAGGAGTCGCTCGGCAACGTCGTCCTGACGCAGGCGTACAACCGGCAGCGCGACGAGGAGCGGCGGCTCGACCGCGAGGCCCGCGCCTGGCTGCGCGCGAGCGTGCGCGGGGCGCGGCTGAGCGAGATGTACGAGCAGTGCGTCGAGGTCGTCGAGACGCTGTGCGTGCTCACGGTCATCGGCTTCGGCGTGTGGGAGATCTCCGCCGGCCGGATGACCCTCGGTCAACTCCTCGCGTTCGCCGCGTTCCTGGGTTACCTCTACCCGCCGGTCCGCAACCTCGGCCGGCTCGGCCTCACGGTCACCGCGGCCACCGCCGGCGCCCGCCGCATCGGCGAGATCCTCGACGCGGAACCGGCCGTCACCGACCCCACCACCCCGGTCCCGGCCTGGCCGGTCCACGGCAGGCTCGCCTTCCACCGGGTCTCCTTCCGCTACCCGGGCGCCCGCCGAGCCTCCCTGCGGAACATCGAACTCACCGCGCAGTCAGGCGAGTTGATCGTGATCACCGGCCCGAGCGGCGCCGGCAAGTCCACCCTCGCCGCTCTCCTCACCCGCTTCTACGACCCCTCGGCCGGCGCGATCACCCTGGACGGCGTGCCCCTCACCGACGTACCCCTGCGCTTCCTGCGCGACCAGATCACCCTGCTGCCCCAGCGGACGCTGATCCTGAACGGCACGGTCCGCGAGAACATCGCCTGCGGCCGACCCGGCGCGAGCGCGGACGAGATCGAGCGGGCGGCCCGGAACGCGGCCGCGCACGACTTCATCACCGCGCTCCCCGACGGCTACGACACCCACATCGCCCCCGGCACCGCCGCCCTCTCCGGCGGCCAGCTCCAGCGCATTGCCATCGCCCGCGCGATGCTGCGCACCTCCCCGGTCCTGGTCCTGGACGAGCCGACGGCCGGCCTGGACGCGGTGGCGGCCCGCCAGGTGGTGCAGCCCCTGCGCCGCCTGATGTCCGGCCGTACGACGATCATGATCACCCACGACCTGTCCCTCGCCCCCGACGCCGACCGCATCCTGGTTGTCGAACGGGGGCGGCTGGTGGAGACGGGAACGCACACGGAACTCATCGCCCGCGACGGCACGTACGCCCGCCTGGCGGCCCCGCTGCCGGAGACGGCGACCGGGGCGTCATCACCGGAGGACACGATGATCCTCAGGTGGTGACCACCACCTGGTCGTCAGCTCCGCTTGGGCCCGGTGATGGCCTCACCGATGACGAACCCCTTGGCGGGGCCTTCCGGGATGGTGACCTCGGTGCCGTAGGGGACGCGGTGGATGTCCTCCCAGTCGGCCTTGTCGGGACGGGGGCCGGTGAAGAGGGTGACGGTGCCCTGCTCGTCGTAGTCGTCGATGAGTACGTAGACGGGGATGCCGGCACAGGCGTACTCGCGGCATTTGCGGTCGCGGTCGCGCTTCAGGTTCCGGTGGCCGGGCGAGGTGACTTCGAAGACCACCCGTACGCTCGCGGCCGTCAGACCTAGACCATCGTCGGTCACGTAGCGCTCAGGGTCTCTGGCGACGACAAACAAGTCCGGCACCCACGCGCTTCGCTCATGGATGATGTTCGTGTCGCTTCGGGCGGCGAAGTCACCGCCCTTCAGGAAGTCGCCCAGCGCCTCCTTGAGGAGAAAGACGATTTGGCTGTGGGCATAGCGACCGGTGGGCGACACCTCGATGGCTCCCTCGATGATCTCCGCGTGGTAGCCCTCGGGGAGATCCATGGCCTTCCATGCCTGCCACAGGACCTCATCCAGGTCGATTGCGTTCGATGTTTCGGACTGCGCCTGGGACATGGCCTGCGGCCTCTCCTGTGCGAGAGCGGTCAAGGTGGCACCTCCTCTTCAAGTGTGGGCTGGGTGTGCTCTGGGCACAAGCAACGCGATCACGGTAGGCGTGGCGGTGCATATGACCGGGGAAAATGACCTTCACTCACCCGTTCGGGCGACCCCTGCGACTGACCGCGACGCGAAGCACCTCCTCCAGCGACTCGACGGCCCGCGTCAGCGCGAAGCGCACCGCATGTTCCCCCGCCGCCCGGTCCGCGAGGCCGGCCCTCGCCCCGGCCGGCACCTGTTCCCCTGACCGCAGCTGGGCCGCCTCCACTTCGGCGACGAGAAGCGGCAACTCGACGAGCGCGACGATGCGTTCGGTCATGCGGGGACTCTCTCGCGACGAGCGGTGATTACGGTTCGTGCCCCGATCGTTACTGACCGCGCGTACGCTGGGGAAGAGGTTCCTACGATCGGCTCCGGGGCATGGCGTTGTCCCCGTCGGACTCGCTCGCGTTCATCCGGGACGCTCTGGAGGAGCACAGATCATGAACCACACCCCCGACCTCAGCAACGCCACTTGGCGCAAGTCGAGCTACAGCGACGGGGGAGACAACAACTGCGTCGAGGTCGCCGACGGCTACGCGGGCATAGTCCCCGTCCGCGACAGCAAGACCCCCGCCTCGCGCCCGCTGCTCCTCTCGGCCGCCCCATGGGCTGTCTTCGTGGAAGGGATCAAGGGTGGGACGGGCGTGCACACGTTCGGGTGATGCAGGTCGGAAGGCCTGACTGCGAGGGCCGTGCCTCCCCCAAGGTTGATCTCCCGGCCGGACGGACGGCCGGGGCGCGAACGACTCATGGGGAAGGTGCCAGGCGGTTATGGTCGTAGACACGACGCGTCGAAGGAGGACAGCGAGCATGAGTGCCCACGCTGCGGAGCCCGGTTCTGTCGTCCCCCCCATGCCCGAGCGGACGCCGAAGGCGCTGCGCAGGGCCATCGCCCAGCACACGCCCAAGCTCCTCCCTGACTTCGACAAGCACTGGAAGCGGGCGGTCGCTGATGCGTACGACGTAGGCCCCGTCCCCGCGTTCGTGGCCTTCTGGTGGGGCGAGTACGCCCTGGCTCGGGACCCCGAGCTGGACGCACACGTGCACGATCTTGAGCACCGGGCCGCGTACGAGTGCACCGACAGCAACGAGGCCAAGGCCCTCCTCGAAGAGGCGTCGAAGATTCGCCACCGGGTGCAGAAACTGGAGCCCGGCGAGTGACTGACGGGTTTATGGGGCCGCCTTGGCAGATGGACTGGCGACTCAATGCTCTCGCTGCCCTCGAAGCACTGCCCGCGCATGCTCGGGACATGGTCTACGCCGCACGTGCCGAACTGGTCACGGCGAAGGATCCGTACTTTCGAGGCGTCGTGACGGATGACTACCTTCCCGATGGAATGTGGGTGCTGCCCGTCCGATCCACTGAGCCGAAGGGCGTCCACGTCCTCTTCTTCGATGACGGCTATGGCTGGCTGAAGTACACCTTCGTACACCGCACCGAAGACCCCCAGATCACCGTAGAAGAGCTCATCTGGCTGGGAACCGAACCAGATGGGGAAGACTAACCACCCCGCCGGGCGCCTCCTTCAGGACGCGCCCGGCACCCAGCCCCCCAGCCAGTCGCTCACCTCCTGCTCTGCCGCCTGGGCCTCGGTCAGCTGAGGCCGGTCGGAGCTTGCCGCCCCCGACCCCGGGCCGGTGTTCTTGTACTCGGCGAAGCGGTCGTCCTTCCAGGAGAAGCCGCTCATGTCGGTCCAGGGGGTGGTCTTGATGGCGCTGCTCAGGGACTTGTTGCGGACCGTGGTCCGCGGGTCGAGGGTGGTGTCGCCGCCCGCGTGCCAGGGGCGGCCGTGCTGGGCGCGGTGACGAAGCCGGCCGAGCTGCCGTCCCAGCGCTTCTTCAGGGTGATGACGGAGTGGTCGATGACTGCCGTGGCCCGGCCGAAGATGAAGTCGACGTTGCCGATGACGTACGAGTTGGTCATGTAGACCCGGTCCGGCGCGGCCTTCGACGCCGTGTCCACCAGCAGGGTGTCCTGGTCGCCGGTGACGATGACCGAGTCGAGGAACACCTTGTCGGAGCTGGAGCGCAGGGCCACCGCCTGCTGCGCGATGTTCTGGTGACCGGCAAGACCCGCCGCCGGGTGCCGGTCACCCCCGTGCCGGAGCGCCGGAGTGAACGGCCTCAAGGAGTCTCGGCCTGCGGCGTCTCCGGCGGTGGCGTCGGCGCCCCCGGCAGCCGTACCGTCGCCACCGTGCCGCCGCCCTCCGCGGGCGTCAGGGTGACCTCGCCGCCCGCCTGCTTCACCGTACGGGCCACGATGGACAGACCCAGGCCCGAGCCCGGCAACGCGCGCGCACTCGGTGAGCGCCAGAAGCGGTCGAAGACGTGCGGGAGTTCGTCCTCGGGGATGCCGGGGCCGTGATCACGGACGGTCAGCACCCCGCCGGTCAGCCGCACCTCGACCGTGCCGGCCCCGGGGCTGAACTTCACCGCGTTGTCGAGGATGTTGACCACCGCCCGCTCCAGGGCGGAGGGCTCGGCGCGGACGTACCAGGGCTCCAGGTCCGCCGTGATCGTCAGCTCCGGCCCGCGCAGGCGGGCGCGGCGCAGGGCGGCCTCCACGGTGTCCAGCATCGGTACCACCTGGAGCCGTTCCCCGCGCTGGCCCTCCGAGCGGGACAGTTCCTGCAAGTCGCCGATCAGCGAGGCCAGTTCGGTCATCTGGGCCTTCACCGAGGCCAGCAGCGCCTTGCGGTCCGCCGGCGGGAGCGGGCGGCCGGTCTCCTCGCTGCGGGTGAGCAGCTCGATGTTCGTCCGCAACGACGTCAGGGGCGTACGGAGCTCATGGCCGGCGTCGGCGATCAGCTGCTGCTGGAGGTCGCGGGAGCTGGCCAGGGACGCCGTCATCGAGTTGAAGGACCGGGAGAGGCGGGCGATCTCGTCCTCGCTGTCGTCCTCCACCGGGATCCGGATGGTCAGGTCCTCGGTCCGGGCCACGTGCTCCACGGCCTCGGTCAGCTTGTCCACCGGGCGCAGGCCCGCACGGGCCACGGCCAGGCCGGCGGCGCCCGCGCCGAGTACTCCTATGCCGGAGACGAGGAGGAGGATGAGGGCCAGGTCGTTGAGGGTCTTCTCGGTGTTCCTGAGCGGGATGGCGACCATGACGCCGACGTTGGGTCCGGGTCCCCCGCTCGACGTCGAGGTGGGCAGCAGCGGGCGGGTGAGCACGCGCAGCTCGTTGCCCTGTGCGTCCACCCCGTTGCGGAAGTAGATCTTGCGGGTGTCCAGGTTCTTGATCTCGGACTTGTCGGCCTGGGTGACCTTGATCGTGCCCGAGGCGCCCGCGATGAGACAGACCTTGCCGTCCTCGGTGACCACCTGGGAGTACCGGTCCTGAAGGAGCGTGTTGGTCGCCGGCGCGTTGCTGCAGTTGTCGAGCGTGTACTGCAGCTGGCCGAACTGCGAGGTGCCGCGCAGCGACTTCTGCAGATCGCCGTCCAGCTGGTCGTACAGCTTCCCCTGCACGATGAACCAGCACGTCACCGACACCGCAGCCACCGCGAACGCCACCGCCGCCGCGACCAGCATGGCCAGCCGGGCGCGGATGGGCAGGGAGCGGTACCGGCGGAGCAGCTTCCTCACTCGGCGCCGCCCTGGCGCAGCACGTACCCCACGCCCCGGACCGTGTGCACCAGGCGCGGCTCGCCGCCCGCCTCGGTCTTGCGGCGCAGGTACATGACGTAGACGTCGAGGGAGTTGGACGAGGGCTCGAAGTCGAAGCCCCACACCGCCTTCAGGATCTGCTCCCGGGTGAGGACCTGGCGCGGGTGCGCCATGAACATCTCCAGGAGAGTGAACTCGGTGCGGGTCAGCTCCACCTGCCGGCCGCCCCGGGTGACCTCACGGGTCGCGAGGTCCATGCGCAGGTCGGCGAAGGTGAGCGCCTCGTCCTCCTGGACGTCGGGCAGCGCGGCGGCCGCGTAGGAGCTGCGGCGCAGCAGGGCGCGGATGCGGGCGAAGAGCTCGTCCAGTTCGAAGGGCTTGACCAGGTAGTCGTCGGCACCCGCGTCCAGTCCGGTCACCCGGTCGCCGACCGTGTCCCGGGCGGTGAGCATGAGGATCGGTGTCGTGTCGCCGGCGCCCCGGATGCGGCGGGCCGCGGTCAGGCCGTCCATGCGCGGCATCTGGATGTCGAGGACGACCAGGTCGGGCTTGTAGGCGGTGGCCTTCTCCAGCGCGTCCGCGCCGTCGACGGCCACCTCCGTGTCGTACCCGTCGAACGCGAGGCTGCGCTGGAGCGCCTCGCGTACCGCCGGCTCGTCGTCGACGATCAGGATGCGCTGGGGGTCACGGTCGCCTTCGGCGGGGCTCATCGCTCGCGATTCCTCGGGGGGTGCGGTGTGTGGGTGTCCGGGACTTTCCCGGCTGTCTCTCAGCCTGCCACGCTCAGGCCCGCACCGCGGTCAGGCGGTTCAGCGGGACCTTGCGGCGGTGGGTGCGGACCGCGGGGGTGCGCAGGCCCATCAGCTGGGGCTGGGGGACCGGCCGGGTGGCGACCTCGGGGGCGCGGGGCTTCGGGATCGGCAGGTGCAGATCGCGGGCGACCGAGAGCGCGATGGTGATGTCGGCGGGGTCGTGGCCGGTCATCGTGATCTGGTGCGAGATGTGCGTGATCATGACGTACTCCCTGCTGACGGGTGAAGCGCCTTACTGGAGAGGGGTTAGCCGGTGGCGCCGGACCGCAGCTTGGCCAGGTCCGACTTGACGGTGTTGATCGGGATCGCGAAGCCGAGGCCGATGCTGCCCGCGTCGGAGGACGACGAGGACTGCTGACTCGACGAGTACATCGCGGAGTTGATGCCGATGATGTTGCCGCTCGCGTCGATCAGCGCGCCGCCGGAGTTGCCGGGGTTGAGGGACGCGTCGGTCTGGATGGCCTTGTACGTCGTCGTGGACGAACCGGTGTCGCCGTTGAACTGCCGGCCGCCGAACTGGAACGGCCAGTTGCCGTCGCCGTTCTGGTTCTGGCCCTGGTTCTCGTCCGTGGAGACGGTCACGTCCCGGTTGAGGGCGGAGACGATGCCGCTGGTGACGGTGCCGGTCAGGCCCTCGGGGGAGCCGATCGCGACGACCGTGTCACCGACCTGGACGCCCGACGAGTTGCCGAGCGAGGCCGTCTTCAGGCCCGAGGCTCCCTGGAGCTTGATCAGCGCCAGGTCCTTGGAGCTGTCGGTGCCGACGACCTGGGCGGTGTAGCTCTTGCCGTTGCTGGTGCGCACCTTGATCGACTGCGCGCCGGAGATGACGTGGTTGTTGGTGACGATCTCGCCGCTCGACGTGATGATCACGCCGGAGCCGGTGGAGGAACCGCTGCTCAGGGTCGCGTTGATCTCGACGACGCTCGGGCTGACGGCGGCCGCGATCGCGGCGACATCGCCCCGCTTGCTCGACGGCACCACATTGGTGGTCGTGCCGCTGGAGGCGACCGTGGTCTTGCCGGTCAGCTCCTGGAAGGCGTACGCCGTGCCGCCGCCGACGGCCGCCGCGACGATCGCGACCGCCGCGAGCAGGGTGACCGGCCCACGGTTGCGCTTCCTGCGCGGCGCGAGCTCCGGAGCCATGCCGGCCGCCGTGCCCATCGGGGGCTGGTACGACGGCGGGGGCGGCCACTCGGGGTTCACAGGAGCGGAGTAGTGGTCCTGCTGCGGGTCGTTGCCCAGGCTCTCGGTCATGTGAAACAGAGTCCCCCGCGAACGTGAGAGCTTCCTGAGTGCTTGCTGAGAAGCCCGGCAGAACCTCGTTTGCCCCATATAAAGGCGGGCGTCGGAGGCAAAGGCGGGCGCTGGAGGCGAAGACGGCGCTGGAGGCGAAGACGGGCGCCGGAGGCGAAGACGGGTGCCGGGGTCAGTCGCAGCCGCAGGACTTCCGCACCACCAGCCGGGACGGGAACGTCTTCAGCCGCTCCCGCCGGGACCCTGCCACCCTCAGCCCGTCGTCCAGGACCAGATCGACCGCCGCCCGGGCCATCGCCGAGCGGTCGGAGGCGACCGTGGTCAGCGCCGGGTCGGCGAGCGCGGCCTCCTTGATGTCGTCGAAGCCCGCCACCGCCAGCTCGCCGGGCACGTCGATGCGCAGCTCGCGCGCGGCCCGCAGCAGGCCGATCGCCTGGTCGTCGGTGGAGCAGAAGATCGCGGGCGGCCGGTCCGGCCCGGACAGCACCTCCAGGGCGACCCGGTAGGCGTCGTAGCGGTTGTACGGCGCCTCGAACAGCCGGCCCTCGGTGCTCAGGCCCGCCTCGGCCATGGCCCGCTTCCAGCCCTCGACGTGGTCGGAGACAGGGTCGCCGACGGCCGGTGTCTGCGCCGTACCGCCCATACAGGCGACGTACTCGTAGCCGTGCTCCAGCAGGTGGCGTACGGCGAGCTGGGCGCCGCCGAGGTCGTCGGTGACGACGGCGACGTCGTCGATGGCCTCGGGCCGCTCGTGCAGCAGCACCACCCGGGCGTCCCAGGCGTCGATCTCGGCGGCGGCGAGGTCGTTCAGGGCGTGACTCACCAGAATCAGTCCGGACACGCGCATGCCCAGGAAGGCGCGCAGATAGTGGACCTCGCGTTCGCCGATGTAATCGGTGTTGCCGACCAGGACCATCTTGCCGCGCTCGGAGGCGGCCTGCTCGACCGCGTGCGCCATCTCGCCGAAGAACGGCTGACGGGCGTCCGGGATGATCAGGCCTATGAGGTCGGTGCGGCGCGAGGCCATGGCCTGGGCGACCCGGTCGGGCCGGTACCCCAGTTCCTTGATCGCCGCGAGGACACGCTCGCGCGTGGCCGGGGCGACCGGCCGGGGTCCGTTGTTGATGACATAGCTGACCACGGCGGTGGACGTTCCCGCCAGCCGCGCCACATCATCACGAGTCACCTTGGCCACGCGCGGAGTCTACGCGGATGGACCCGCTCTGGGCAGGGCGTATCAGCGCGTGGACGGTGAAGCGATGTGCGGAAGCAATGCCCCGTCCGCGCGCTGGTCACACCTGCCCGGCACGAGCTACGCGTCCGCGTGGACCTCGGCGTCGTCCCGGACGGCGGATACGGCGGTGGATGTGTCCGCATCCTCCGCCTTTGCCCGGCCCGCCTTGGCCTTGGCCTCCTCGGCGGCCTTCTCCGCGGCCCGGTCCACCTTCTCGGGCGTAACGAATCGATAACCGACGTTCCGCACGGTGCCGATCAGCGACTCGTGCTCCGGGCCGAGCTTGGCGCGCAGCCGTCGTACGTGCACGTCGACCGTGCGGGTGCCGCCGAAGTAGTCGTAGCCCCACACCTCCTGAAGCAGCTGGGCGCGGGTGAAGACGCGGCCCGGGTGCTGGGCGAGGTACTTCAGCAGCTCGAACTCCTTGAAGGTGAGGTCGAGCACCCGCCCCTTGAGCTTGGCGGAGTAGGTCGCCTCGTCCACCGACAGATCGCCGTTGCGGATCTCCATCGGGGAGTCGTCGTTGACGATCTGCTGGCGCCCCATGGCGAGCCGCAGCCGTGCCTCCACCTCCGCGGGGCCGGCGGTGTCGAGGAGCACGTCGTCGATCCCCCAGTCGGCGGTGACGGCGGCGAGACCCCCCTCGGTGACGACGAGGAGCAGCGGACAGCCGGGTCCGGTGGACCGCAGCAGCTGGCACAGGCTGCGCACCTGAGGAAGGTCGCGGCGGCCGTCGACGAGGATGACGTCGGCGCCCGGGGTGTCGACCAGGGCGGGCCCCTCGGCGGGGGCCACCCGCACGTTGTGCAGAAGCAGGCCGAGGGCGGGCAGCACCTCCGTCGACGGCTGGAGGGCGTTGGTCAGCAGCAGCAGAGAACTCATACGTCTGGTTCCTCCTCGGTCCCTGCGAGGACGTCGTGCGGACGGGCACTGCTCTGCGATCCCGAAGGCCCCGCATACAGCCACGGTCACCTGGGGTTTCCCGTTTCGTATACAACGCTTCCGAAAGCACAAAAGGACCCGGGGGCTACGCTGCCCGAGTCCTCTGCCCAGCAGAATAGCCCACATGAGGAATCGTTCGGCAGGTCAAGTGGCGCATTCCACCGTTCGTCCGAATCCCGAGACAGGCAGACAGGGCCCTATCCGGACGTTTCTGCACACCGCCGACGGAATTCCGGTCGATTCCGTATACGATCCGGGCCCCGCCGTATACGAAACCCTGCCGGACATCCACCGTTCGGCCTCCCGTTCCCCGGTGTTCGTGATCGCCCACGGCTTCACCGGGGACGTGGACCGGCCGCACGTACGAAGGGTGGCGGGTGTTCTGCGTGGTTACGGCGCGGTCGTCACCTTCTCCTTCCGGGGCCACGGACGCTCCGGCGGCCGCTCCACGGTCGGCGACAAGGAGGTGCTGGACCTCGCCGCCGCCGTCGACTGGGCCCGCCGCCTCGGGCACGCGCGCGTGGTGACCGTCGGCTTCTCCATGGGTGGCTCGGTCGTCCTGCGGCACGCGGCCCTGCACCCGGGCACGGCCGACGCGGTGGTCGCGGTCAGCGCCCCCGCCCGCTGGTACTACCGGGGCACGGCCCCCATGCGCCGACTGCACTGGCTGGTCACCCGCCCCGAGGGCCGCCTGGTCGGCCGCTACGGCCTGCGCACCCGCATCCACCACCGCGACTGGGACCCGGTGCCCTTGTCCCCGGTGGAATCGGTCCCGAGGATCACCCCGACCCCCCTCCTCATCGTGCACGGCGACCGGGACGGCTATTTCCCCCTCGACCACCCCCGGATGCTCGCCGAGGCGGCCGGTGACCACGCGGAACTCTGGATCGAGCCCGGCATGGGCCACGCCGAACACGCGGCGGACGACGCCCTGCTGACCCGGATCGCGGACTGGGCTGTCGGCGCTGCGGGCTAGCCTGACACCATCTGTATCTGTCGTCTTTGTATTTCCCTTGCCGTCGATTGAGGAACGAGATGCCCAAGGTCACGGTGCGCTACTGGGCCGCCGCCAAGGCCGCGTCCGGCGTCGCCGAGGAGCCGTACGACGCGGACACGCTGGCCGACGCGCTGGCCGCCGTGCGCGCGCGACACCCCGGTGAGCTCACGCGCGTGCTCCAGCGATGCTCCTTCCTCATCGACGGTGACCCCGTCGGGACCCGCGCACATGAGACGGTACGGCTGGCCGAGGGCGGCACGGTCGAGGTGCTCCCGCCGTTCGCAGGAGGGTGAGATGAGCAACCAGCCGTATCAGGGTCCCCACGACGGCCAGGACCCGTACCAGCAGCAACAACAGCAACAGCAGTGGCCCGGCTACGACCCCCAGCTGACCCAGCAGTGGCAGGGCCAGACCTGGGAAACCCAGACGCACGCGCCGGTGCAGACGCCGCCGCAGACGTATGAGGCGCAGCAGCAGGCCTATCAGCAGCAGCCCCATCAGCAGCAGCCCCATCAGCAGTACCAGCAGCAGACCTATCAGCAGCAGCCGTATCAGCAGCAGTACGCGGAGCCCTACGCCCAGCCGTACGCCGCTGAGCCGTACGCCGCCCAGCCGTACGCCGCCGAGCCGTACCCGCAGCCCGCGCAGGCACCGGAAGCCGCGCCGGAGCCGACACCGGCGCCGGGACCGGAGGCGGTGGCCGAAGCCGCGCCGGAGTACGGCCCCGCGACGCTCGCCGGGAACGCCCGGATCACCGATGCCCAGCGGGCGCGGCTGGAGGGCCGTTCACCGGTCATCGAGCCCGGGATGCAGCCGGCGCTGCTGACCGCGGTGCTCGGTCTGCTGCTGGCCGCGACGGCGCCGATCGGCTCGTACGCGCTGGTCGTCCCGCTGGTGCTGCTCCAGGCGGTGACGGCGGCGGGCTGGTTCCGGCTGAACGGCATGTGGCCGGCCCGGCAGGGCATCGCGCTGGCCTTCGCGGGCGGCCTGACGGCAGACGTCGCGGTCCTGGCCGCGGGCCGCGACAACGCCCCCGCCGCGATCCTCGGCCCGCTCGGCGTCTGGGTCCTTCTCTCCCTGGTCCTCCTGCTCCGCTCGCACGCCTCGCCGGACGAGCGGATGTACGGCCTGATGGCCACGGTCGTCTCGGCGTCCCTGTCGGTCCTGGCCACGGGGTATCTGGGCGCGAGCGGACACGCGGTGACGGTCGGCGCGGCAGCGGTCGCGGTGGCCGTCCTGGCCCGCGCCCTGCCCCTGCCGACCCCGGCCTCGGTCGTCGTCGCCCTGCTGGCCGCGGCCGGCGCGGGCATCGCGATGGGCGGCATGACGGGCTTCGGCAGCAAGGGCGCGTTGCTGGGCGCGGCAGCGGGAGCCTGCGCCCTGATCGGCCACCGGGTCGCGAGCTACGACTACCCGTCCCGCTTCGTCCACTTCACAGCGGGCGTGGCGCTGCCGCTGTCGGCGGCGGCACCGGTGGTGTGGGTACTGGGGCGGGCGCTGGGCTAGGCGCCATGGACAAGCCACGAACGACCCGCACGCGGCAACGGCGACAAGCCGCCCACGGCGCATAGCCGAAGGGCCGCAAGCCGCCCACGGCGCATAGCCGAAGGGCCGCACCCCCCATGGCGTCCAACCCCGGGGGTGCGGCCCTTCGGCTCGTCACTCAGCCGTCACTGAGCCCTCGGCTCGCTCAGACCGCGATGGCGACCTCAGCCAGCCCGCCCTTCTCCGCCACGACAACCGTGCGGTCGGCGGAGCCGCCCGGCACCAGCGCGCGCACGGTCCACGTGCCCTCGGCCGCGTAGAACCGGAACTGGCCGGTCGCCGAGGTCGGGACCTCGGCCGTGAACTCGCCGGTCGAGTCCAGCAGACGGACGTAGCCCGTCACCGGCTCGCCGTCGCGGGTCACCTGACCCTGGATCGTGGTCTCACCGGGCTTGATCGTCGAGGCGTCCGGGCCGCCGGCCTTCGCTCCGCACATGCTGTTTCTCCTGAGAAGTGGGATGTCTTACTTGCCGGAGCCGAGCTCGATCGGCACGCCGACGAGGGAGCCGTACTCGGTCCAGGAGCCGTCGTAGTTCTTGACGTTCTGGACGCCGAGCAGCTCGTGCAGCACGAACCAGGTCAGGGCCGAGCGCTCACCGATGCGGCAGTAGGCGATCGTGTCCTTGGCGAGGTCGACGTTCTCCTCGGCGTAGAGCTCCTTGAGCTCCTCGTCCGACTTGAAGGTGCCGTCGTCGTTGGCGTTCTTGGACCACGGGATGTTCTTGGCGCTGGGCACGTGGCCGGGGCGCTGCGACTGCTCCTGCGGCAGGTGGGCCGGGGCGAGCAGCTTGCCGCTGAACTCGTCGGGGGAGCGCACGTCGACCAGGTTGTGGCTGCCGATCGCGGCGACGACGTCGTCACGGAAGGCGCGGATCGAGGCGTCCTGCGGCTTGGCCTTGTACTCCGTCTTGGCGCGCTCGGGGACCTCGTCGCCGGGGACCAGCTCGCGGGCGTCCAGCTCCCACTTCTTGCGGCCGCCGTCGAGCAGCTTGACGTTCTCGTGGCCGTACAGCTTGAAGTACCAGTAGGCGTACGACGCGAACCAGTTGTTGTTGCCGCCGTAGAGGATCACCAGCGTGTCGTTGGCGATGCCCTTCTCCGACAGCAGCTTCTCGAAGCCGGCCTGGTCGACGAAGTCGCGGCGGACCGGGTCCTGGAGGTCCTTGGTCCAGTCGATGCGGATCGCGTTCTTGATGTGGTTCTTCTCGTAGGCGGACGTGTCCTCGTCCACCTCCACGAGGGCGATGTTCGGGTTGTCCAGGTTCGCCTGGACCCAGTCGGCGTCTACGAGGACGTCGCTGCGGCTCATGCTCTTTCTCCTCCGGGGCAGTCGCGGCGGGGCGTGCAGAAGTGGCGGGGGTGCGCGCTCGACGGTGCGGGCGGCGCACGGGTGCCCTTACCAGCAGGGCGGCTGAGGGATGCGGAAGCGCTCGGCTTCCACTCAGAAGGGGCGACAGAGCATGGCGGCAACGCGGCACAGGTCCACTGCCCGCCGCTTGGTGAGATCCGCCTGTCGCCTCATGGCCCCGATCGTAGGGACGTACGGCCGGGCGTGTCACCGGTGTGTCATATGACGAGACGCGATCGTCCGAATGGTGGGACGTGTATCCCGCCCGGGGCAGGCTCGCGCGGCCTCCGGGCGCCCGTGTGGGTGATGGCATCTACGGTACGGACGTCACCGTCTCGCCAGTCGGACGGGGCGGACGAGGGGGCGGACGAGGGGGCATCCACCGCGAGTGTCCCTACCCCGCCAGCTTGACGTCCGAACCCTTCACCAGGATCTCCACACCGTTCGGCGCGGCCTGCACCTTGTCCAGCTTGATGCCGCCGGGCAGCTGGTTGATGGCCTGCTGGAAGTCGGTGATCTGGCGGACGCGGTTCTCGGCGACGGAGATGGCGGCCAGGTCGGGCAGGGAGTCGGCGTGGACCTCGACCTTGTTGTCCACGACGGTCACGGAGCTCAGCACGGACGTCGTCTGGTCGACCGGAATGGACAGGAACGAGCCCGTCACATGGACCGCGACCTTGATCTTGCCGTTGCCGCCGTCGGACAGGCCCACGACCCGGGCCTGGAGCCCCGGGGCGACCTCGGTCGGCTCGGACTTGGCGGTCTTCAGCAGCTCGGCGTAGGAGATGGTCGCGGTGCCGGTGGCGCTGTCGGCGGTGGCGGAGCTGTAGTCGCCGGAGAAGGAGACGCCCTTCATGTCGGCCTTCAGATCGTCGATCCGGATCGTCTTGCCGGCGGTCCCGGTCGCGGCGTCGTAGTCCTTGATCCCCACCTCGACATCGTCCAGCGACCCGCCCGCGACCTGCGTGAGGAACGGGAACCCCTTGATGCTGACGTCGGGCGTCGAGGCCAGGTTCTCCCTCGACTTCAGCTTGTCGGCGGCCTGCCCCTCGGCGAAGTGCACGGCGACCCGGTCCGCGATCACGAACAGCCCGCCCAGGATGACGACGAGGATCAGGATTATTCGCAGGGCGCGCATGTGGTGGTTCCCCCGGGGTCGGCGGTGTACGGCTACGTCACGGTAACCCTGCGGGGGACGGCCGAGCGGCGATTGTCGATCAGTTGTGACAGGGGCCTCCCGGCCCCTCCCGGCCTACCCTGGACGTATGTACGCGCGGCGGCGCCACATCTACTTCGCCATGATGGGGACCTGCATCGGGCTCTTCGTCCTGGCCTGGGCGGTCGTGCGCATCTGGTCGATCCCCGCGGCCGTCGCCCTGTGCATCGTGGCCATGCTGATCCCGCCGGTCGCGGCGATGATCGCCAACCGGCGGGGGCCGGAGGACCGCTGGTGGGACGATCCGTCCGGCGACCCGCAGTCGGACGAGTGGTGGGACGAGCTGGACGGCAAGAAGCGTCCGGGCAGCGACAGACAGTGAGACGTCAGTAGACGAGGGCCTGCGCGCCGTCCGCCAGCGCCTCCTGGACGAAGACCTGCGCGCCCGCGATCCGTACGCCCTCGATGACGTCCTTCTCGGTGATCTCCCGGCGGGCCGCGCACTGCGTGCACAGCGTGATGCGCCCGGCGGCCAGGATCGACTCGATCAGATCCGGCAGCGGAGCGGCGTGCGGCAGCTCGAACTCCGCCGCCCGCCCCGGCAGCGCGAACCAGGACGACTCCCCGGTCAGCCACAGCGAGACCTCGACGCCGCTGGCCACGGCCACCGCCGCCACGGTGAACGCCTGCGAACAGCGCTCGGGCGCGTCGGCCCCGGCCGTCACCTTGATCACGAGCTTCTTGGTCATGAGGGAAGCGTAGCCGCGACGACGACGGTGACGACCAGGGTGACCACGCAGAGGAGGGAGAGCGCGCCGCTGACGAGAGCTCCGTCGACGGAGCGGGTACGCCGGTGCCGGTTCTGCTTGCGGTGGGGCGGGTGGTCGGGGTGGAAGGGCGGCAGGGCGTAGGCGGGCGGGGTGTCGTACTCGGTCGCCTCGGCTGTCCGTAAGGTCCGCCCCTCGTCCCGCCACCGCTTGCATTCCTCGTACGGCAGTCCGCTCATGCCCTGTGCTCCTGTCGCTGGTGCTGCCGCAGCAACACGTTGGCATCCGTCTCCGCGCTCCGGTCGTACGCCGCCCGCGCCGACTCCCGCCGCTCGGCGAGCGTCAGGCACGCCGCGCATCCCGGGACGGGGCGGGGCGGCCGGCTCAGGTCCTCGGGGTCCGGCGGCAGCGCCTGCGCGCGCTCGTTGGCGGCCCGGACGTCGGCACGCAGGCGTACGGGGTCGTACAGCGGGGTGGCCGGATCCGTTCCCATGGGCTTTGCTCCTTTCCTCAACATCTATACGGAATGCGACAGTTGCACTACTCTGCGTGCACCTGGGCTGGTATTGAGGATGGCCCAGTACGGAGGCGGAATCGAGCGGAATGGCCGTTAGTGCCGGATCGGCCGTCTAAATTCCACAAGTTCGACAGTCGGGGAGGGTGCGGTGCCGCAGCGCAGGGCCATCACGGGTCGCAGTCAGGAGCCGAGGGCTCGTTTCGCCGAGGAGGTGCGGTTACTGCGCGCGATGAAGGGCGTGAGCTTGCGGGCGCTGGCCGACGCGGTGGGCTGGGACGCGTCGCTCTTCGGGAAGATGGAGAAGGGGCAGACGCTGGGCGGGCCGGAGGTCGTAGAGGCGCTGGATCTGTACTACGGCACGGGCGACAAGTTGCTCACGCTGTGGGAGTTGGCGATGGCCGACCAGACGCAGTTCAGGGAGCGGTACCGGCGGTACATGCTGCTGGAGGCTGAGGCGGTGAGCATGTGGCAGTACTCGCCGGGCATCATGCCTGGCCTGCTGCAAACTCCCGAGTACGCCACCGAGTTGCTCCAGCAGGGCGGGCTGACGGGTGCTGAGCTGGAGAAGCAGGTGGCAGCCCGTATGGGGCGCCGGGAACTGCTGCTGGCGGAGGGCGGGCCGCAGTTCCGTGCGATCCTCTCCGAGGCGGTATTGCGCACCCCGCTCCGTGATCCGGAGGCGTGGCGGGCGCAATTGCGCCATCTTCTGGAGATGGGGGAGCGCCCCAATGTCATCGTCCAGGTGCTGCCTTCGACGAAGGGGCTGCATGGGCTGACAGACACCGACACCATGTTCCTGCAAGGCCCCGCTGGGACCGTTGCCTGGGTGGAAACGGGCTACTCAGGCGAACTGGTCCAAGAAAGTACGGCTGTCCAGTGGCTCCAGCTTCGATACGATCGAGTACGCGATTTGTCCCTAACTCCGGACGAATCGCGGGAGTTCATCAAGCGGATGCTGGAGGAAGCGCCATGCGAGCCATCGACCTGAGCAACGTGACGTGGCGCAAGAGCAGCTACAGCAACCAGGACGGCGGCAACTGCGTCGAGGTCTCCGACGATCTCCTGACCGCAGCCGACTGGCGCAAGAGCTCGTACAGCAACTCGGACGGCGGCGCCTGCCTGGAGGTCGCCCACAACCTCCCCGCCAAGGGCCTCGTCCCCGTCCGCGACAGCAAGGACACCACCCGCACCCCCCTCCTCTTCGGCGCCCCCGCCTGGAAGGCCTTCGTCGACGGCGTCAAGGGCTGAGCGCCCGGACAGCGCACCTCATACGGAGAGCCAGGTCCCGGCCGCGTAAGCTGGGGCCCGGCTCTGTCGTATGCCCACCCTCGCTCAAGGAGCACCCGTGGAGATCTTCTTCGAAACCCTGCTGGTCCTGGTCTGCGTCGGCGTGCTCGCCTTCGCCGGTCTGGCCGTGAAGAAGCTGTACCAGGGCCAGCGCTGAACCTCGTCTAGGAAAGCTTGCCGATCATGATCGAGATCCCGTCCGACCTGCACAAGGGCCTCGTCCCGCTCGCCTTCCTGCTCGGCAACTGGGCCGGCGCGGGCGTGCACGACTTCCCCGGCTCGGAGAAGTGCAACTTCGGGCAGGAGGTCACCTTCAGCCACGACGGCCGGGACTTCCTGGAGTACCGCTCCCACACCTGGGTGCTGGACAACGACGGCAACAAGGTCCGCCCCCTGGAGTCGGAGCACGGCTTCTGGCGGATCGACGCCGACCGCAAGGTCGAGGTGACGATGACCCGCGACGACGGTGTCATCGAGATCTGGTATGGCGAGCTGGCGGACAAGAAGCCGCAGATCGATCTCGTCACGGACGCCGTCGCCCGCACGGCCGCCGCCCGGCCGTACAGCGGTGGCAAGCGGCTCTACGGCTACGTCAAGAGCGACCTGATGTGGGTCGGCGAGAAGCAGACCCCCGAGGTCGAGCTGCGCCCCTACATGTCGGCCCACCTGAAGAAGGTCGTCACCCCGGAGGAAGTCGAGCGCTGGGCCAAGGCCCTCCCGCAGGACATGCCCGACGACGGCATCGCGTTCTTTAAGTAGTCCTAGACTCGTCGGTGTGGTGAGCACCGACTGGAAGAGTGACCTCAGGCAGCGCGGCTACCGGCTGACGCCGCAGCGGCAGCTTGTGCTCGAAGCCGTGGACAACCTTGTGCACGCGACCCCCGACGCCATCCTCACGGAAGTGAAGAAGACGGCGTCGGGGGTCAACATTTCCACGGTCTACCGGACGCTGGAGCTCCTGGAGGAGCTGGGCCTGGTCAGCCACGCCCATCTGGGGCACGGTGCGCCCACCTACCACCTCGCCGACCGGCATCATCATCTGCACCTGGTGTGCCGGGACTGCGAGAGGGTGATCGAGGCCGATGTGGACGTGGCCGCGGAGTTCACCGCCAAGCTGCGGGCGCAGTTCGGGTTCGACACCGACATGAAGCACTTCGCGATCTTCGGCCGGTGCAAGGACTGTTCGCTGAAAGGATCATCGGAGAGTTCGACCACCGCGTCGTAGGGTGGCCGTATGAAGAGCCCTCTGCTGTCCCTGCCCGGCGCCGTTCCCGCCGAGGGTGTGGACGAAGGTGTCGCCGCGCACTACGGCGATCTGTTCCGGGAGCAGCGCGCCCTCGCCGACGGCACCGGATTCGTCGACCTGTCCCATCGCGGTGTCATCACCGTCACCGGCGACGACCGGCTGAGCTGGCTGCATCTGCTCCTCACCCAGCACGTCAGCGAGCTGCCGGTCGGCGAGGCCACCGAGGCGCTGATCCTCTCCGCACACGGGCACATCGAGCACGCGTTGTACCTGGTCGATGACGGTACGACCGTGTGGGCGCACGTGGAGCCGGGGACGCGGGAGGCGCTCGTCGCCTACCTGGAGTCGATGAAGTTCTTCTACCGGGTCGAGGTCGCCGACCGGACGGACGACTTCGCCGTCGTCCACCTTCCCGCCGGGTCCATCGGGGAGGTGCCGGACGGGGTCGTCGTACGGGAGACCCCGTACGGGCGTGATCTGTTCCTGCCCCGCGCCGACCTGGAGTCCTTCGCCGAGTCGCACGGGCCTGCCGCCGGGATCCTCGCCTACGAGGCGCTGCGCGTCGAGCACCACCGGCCCCGGCTCGGCTTCGAGACCGACCACCGGACCATTCCGCACGAGCTGGGCTGGATCGGTACGGCCGTGCATCTGCAGAAGGGCTGCTACCGGGGGCAGGAGACCGTGGCCCGGGTGCAGAACCTGGGCAAGCCGCCGCGTCGGCTGGTGTTCCTCCACCTGGACGGGAGTGAGGTCCATCTGCCGGTGCCGGGGACCGAGATCCGGCTCGCGGACGAGGGGCCCGACGGACGCAGGATCGGGTTCGTGACCACGTCCGTCCGGCACCATGAGCTGGGGCCGGTGGCGCTGGCGCTGGTCAAGCGGAATGTGCCCCTCGACGCGCGGCTGGTCGCCGGGGACACCGCCGCCGCGCAGGAGGTCGTGGTCGAGCCTTAGGACGCCGTCGGGAAGGGGAGGAATCACATCTCCAGCAGCACCGTGAACGGGCCGTCGTTCGTCAGGGACACGCTCATCTGTGCGCCGAACCGGCCCGTCGCCACCGTCGCGCCGAGGGCGCGCAGCTGGGAGACCACCTCGTCCACCAGGGGCTCGGCGACATCGCCGGGGGCCGCCGCGTTCCAGGTGGGGCGGCGGCCCTTGCGGGCGTCGCCGTAGAGCGTGAACTGGCTGATGACCAGCAGCGGGGCGTCGATGTCGCTGCAGGACCTCTCGTCCTGGAGCATCCGGATCGACCACAGCTTGCGGGCGAGCTGGGCCGCCTTCTCCTTGGTGTCCTCATGGGTCACCCCGACGAGGACGCACAGCCCCTCGCCCTCGATCGCGCCCACCGTCTCGCCGTCCACGACGACACTGGCGCCGTCCACCCGCTGTACCACCGCTCGCATGCGGACCATCATGCCGGGTGCCCGGCGCCCGCTCACAGCGGGCCCATTATCAATCCCTTACCGCCCATGTGCGGCCGTTCGGGGGCACTCGGTCACATAGCGGTCGCTCGGGGTGGCACGATGCTTCCAGGCGCCGGTCGAGGGGACGGTCAGGAGCACCATGAGCACACCGAGTACCAGCGGGCGGCTGGGGACCCAAGGGGTCCAGGCACAGCCGCCGGAGACGGCGTACCGGCCGCCCGCCCAGCGTGCCGACGGCCCCCAGGGCCCCGCGCTGCCCGGGGAGCCCTGTGAGCACGATCTGGCCCGGCTCAGTCTGCCCGAGCTGCGCACCCTGCGCCGGGACGCCCAGCGCGACGAGGCCGACCTCAGCTATGTGCGGCGGCTGCTCCAGGGCCGGATCGACATCCTGCGCGCGGAGCTCACCCGGCGCGGCCGGGCCGCCGTGCCGGCGCCGGCGGACGGCTCCGTGGTGGACCGGCTGCCGGAGATCCTGCAGGACGCCCCGGCCCAGTACCGCTCCTCCGCCCGCCATGTCACGCTCGGCACCCCGCACAACGAGGAGTTCCGGCAGCTGGCCGCCGAGATGCTCGGCGAGGTCGAGCTGAGCGATCTCGTGGCCCGGACCGATCTCGAACTGGCCAGCGCGATGGGCCGGTTGGTGCGGTACGAGCAGGAGGTCTCCCGGCGCCGGCAGCGGCTCCAGGGGACCACCGACGAGTGCAGCGCGGAGATCGCCCGCCGGTACCGGGTCGGCGAGGCCCAGGTGGACGATCTGCTGAGCTGAAAAGGGGGCGACGGCCGGAAGGCTGTGTGCTTATCGTGAGGCGATGAGCGACCTGGACGTACGCACCATGGGCGAGGACGAGCGCGAGAACTGGCTGCGGGCCGTGAACACCGGCTTCCTGAGCCCGCCCACCCCGGGCGAGGACCAGCTGGAGCTCAGCCGCCGGACGGACGCCGAGGGCTCGTCCCGGCGGCTCGGCGCCTTCGACGGCGACCGGTGTGTGGGGACGCTGCGCTCCTTCCCGCAGCAACTCACCGCGGTCGGCGGTGCGTTCGTCCCCGCTGACGCCGTCTCCGGCGTCACCGTCAGCCCCACCCACCGGCGCCGGGGCCTGCTCACCCGCATGCTGGGCCGGGACCTCGCGGCGGCGAAGGAGCGTGGTGACGTCGTCGCCACGCTGATCGCCGCCGAGTACCCGATCTACGGCCGCTACGGCTTCGGCCCGGCGAGCTGGGCCGTCCAGTGGGCCGTCGAGGTGCCCCGGGCCGGTCTCGACGCGCGCTGGGCCGGTCCTGCGGACGGAGGCCGGATCGATCTGGTCGACGGCGCCGAGGTACGCAAGCTCGGCCCCGAGCTGCATGAGCGGTTCCGGGCCGGGCAGCCCGGCGCGGTCAGCCGTCTTCCGGTGTGGTGGGATACGGCCACCGGCGTCCTGAGCCCCGGCCCGGACTGGAAGGAGCCCTTCCACGCCGTCTACCGCGCGGCCTCCGGCGAGGTCGAGGGCCTGGTGTCGTACAAGGCCGAGCACGTCTGGCAGGGCAACCAGCCGGAGGACGCCCTCACCGTGAACTGGCTGCTCGCCACCACCCCGGCGGCCGAGCGCGCCCTGTGGCACTACCTGTGCTCGATCGACTGGGTGGCCAGGGTGACCAGCGGCCGGCGCGCCCCGGACGACCTGCTGCCCCACCTCCTGCCCGACCCCCGCGCGGCCCGCGTCACCGAGCACACGGACTGGCTGTGGGTGCGGATCCTGGACGTCGTACGGGCCCTGGAGGCGCGGACGTACGAGACGGCCGGTGCGGTGGTTCTTGAGGTCGTCGACAAGGACGGATACGGCGGGGGGCGGTTCCGGCTGGAGGCCTCGGCGGAGGGCGCGTCCTGTACGGGCACGTCCGCGAGCGCCGATCTCACCCTCGGTGTCGGGGAGTTGGGGTCCGCATGGCTCGGCGGGGAGTCGCTGACGCGGCTCGTGGCGCTGGGCCGGGTGCAGGAAGAACGAGAGGGCGCCGCCCGCAAGGCCGACGCCCTGTTCCGCTCGCCCAGACTCCCGTGGTGCCCGGACCTCTTCTGAGGCCGGCTGTGCCGTTGTGGCTGCTGCCGACCAACCCGGCCAACTGCTCGAAGATGGTGCCGAGTTGCGCCAAGTTGTACCGTTCGAGTGTGACGTCGGAAGGTTCGTTCGTGCCGGGGCCGGCCGCCCTGCCGCAGCCCACGCTCGTCGGTTTGGCCCCCCGCCTGACGGAGGCGTTCCAGGCACCGCACGTGACGCTCGACGCCCTGTGTCTGACCTCGGTCTCGCTGATCCTCGCGATCGGCGAGCCGCTCCGCCTGATCCACGCCGGAGGGCTCAAACCGGCCAGGATCGACGTCAGGGTGCTGCTGCCCAGCCATGACATCGACCTCGCCTTCCCGGCGCCGGTCACCGAGGACGGCGGGCTGCTGCACCGGCGCTGGCTGGCCCAGCGCAACGCCCAGGGCATGGTGCTGGCGCAGAACCTGTGGGCCCTGCGGAGCACGCACGGCATCGACGTGCACGTCTCCTTCCGCGCCCTGCCGTTCACCCCGCCGGTCAAGCTGTATCTGCTGAACGGCTCCGAGGCGCTGTTCGCGTACTACACGCTCCTGCGGCGCGAGCGGGAGATCGAGCACGAGCTTCTGGAGCTGTACGACGCCGACGGCACCCGCTCGATGCTGTTCGCCTTCGAGGCGCGGGCCGGGGTCCGGGACGCGGTGTTCGTGGAGCGGTCGCAGAAGTGGTTCGACGCGCTGTGGGAGACGATCAGTTCGGACCTGCCCCTGGGAGGCGGACGGCCGTGACCGGTAGCGGAAGACACACGGCCCAGGGGGTCGCCGACACTCTGCGCGAACGTATCCGCACGGGTGCCCTGCGCCCCGGCGAGCGGCTGCCGACGCAGACCGAGCTGGCCGAGGAGTTCGGGGTCGTGCGGGGTGCCGTGCGCCAGGCGCTGCGCATCCTCCAGCAGGAGGGCCTGCTCAGCAACGTCGGCAAGGGGAGCCCGCCACGGGCCGCCGAGCCGCGGCCGGCCAGTGAGGTCCTGCGGCCGGCCAGTGAGGTCCCGCAGCCGACCATGGTGGCGCTCGCGCCCCGGCTGATCGAGGCGTTCGCGGCGCCGCACGTGCGCATCGAGGCCGTCTGCCTGACCGCTCAGAGCCTGATCCCGGCGCTCGGCGAGCCGCTGCGGCTGATCCACGAGGGACGGCTGCGGCCGGACCGGATCGACGCCCGGATCATGCTGCCCAGCCGGGACATCAACCTCGCCTTCCCGGTCTCGGTCGACGCCGGGAGCGCGGAGGACGACACCGTGCACCAGCGGTGGCTGGCCATGCGCAACGCCGTGGGCCAGGTGCTCCGGTACAACCTCCAGTCGCTGCGCGGCACCCACGACATCGACGTCCAGGTCACCTTCCGGGAGCTGCCGTTCACCCCGCCGGTCAAGCTGTACCTGCTCAACGGGGTGGAGGCGCTGTTCGCGCACTACATGATCACGCGGCGCGAGGAGCCCACCGACAGCGGCACGCTGGAGATGTACGACACCCTCGGCTTGGAGTCCCTGCTGTTCTCCTTCGAGCAGCGGGCCGGACAGCGGGACGCGGCGTTCGTGGAGCAGTCGCAGAAGTGGTTCGACGCCCTCTGGGAAACCATCACGACGGACCTGACACTCTCCTAGTGACTTCTGATGCGCATTCTGATGTGACCTCTGATGTGAGCGAGATCGAAAAGCTTCGGGAACTGATCACACCGGCCCGCTGTGTGTTGTGGGCCTTCGACGGACCGATCTGCCGGCTGTTCGCGCGGCGCACGGCGGAACGCGTGGCAGCCGAGCTGGTGGACTGGCTGGCCGGGCGCGGGCTGCACGATCTGCTCAGCGACGTCGAGCGCGACTCACTGGACCCGCATGGGGTGCTGCGTGCCGTGGACCGCCGGTACCCCGGCAGTGACCTCGTGGCCGAGCTGGAGGAACGCCTCACCCAGGAGGAACTGCGCGCCGCCGGTTCCGCGATGCCCACCGCCTACGCCGACCCCCTGATACGCACCTGGACCGCGGTCGGATCCCGGCTGGCCATCACCACCGACAACTCGCCCAAGGTGGTCCGCGCCTATCTGAACGACCGTGGCCTGACGTCCTGCTTCGCCCCTCATATCTACGGCCGCACGACCGACCTGCACCTCCTCAAGCCCGACCCGCACTGCCTGAACCGGGCCCTGTCCGCGATGGGTTCAGCCCCCGAGGCGGCCCTGACGATCGGCGGCTCACCCGCCGATCTCGCCGCCGCGAACGACGCCGGTGTGCCGTTTCTCGGCTACGCGCGCAACGCGCACAACGAGCGGCTCCTGCGGGCCGCGGGCGCCGGACTGGTCGTACAGTCGCTGGAACATGTCCTGATGCTCCTCAGGACATAGGCCGGGTGTTCGCGGCCGGTTCTGGGGCAGGCTGGCAGGGTACGGCGGGTGACCGGTTCGAGGAGCGGGTGGAACGGCATGGCTGGTACGTACGAGGACGCCGAGGAGGCGTGGCAGCTCCTGACCGACGGGACCGGCCCGGCCTGCGTGCTGTTCGACTTCGACGGGCCGCTGTGCCGGCTGTTCCCGCCGTACAACAGCTCGCAGTCGCTCGCCGACACCCTGCGGGAGACCGTGGCCGGCGCGGGCCTGCTGGACGTGCTCTCCCCGGCCGAGCTCAGAGACAAGGACCCGCACGTGGTGCTGCGCGCCGTCCACCGCGAGCGGCGGCAGCGGGACGTGGGCGACCTGGTGGCGCGACTGGAGCTGCAGGTCACCGACGGCGAGCGGAGAGCCGCCCGGACCGCGCTGCCCACTCCTGGCGCGGCCGAGCTCATCAAGTGGCTGACCGGGCGAGGCACCCGGCTGGCCGTCGTCACGAACAACGCGGCGGCCGCGGCGGAGGACTACCTGCGCGCGAAAGGGCTGTGGGAGAGTTTCGCGGTCGTGCACGGCCGCAAAGCCGACCCCGACCTGATGAAGCCGCACCCCGACGTGCTCGACCGCGCCCTGAAGGACCTGCTCCTGTCGCCGGACGAGGCGGTGATGATCGGTGACACCCCGACGGACTTCATGGCGGCCGAGCAGGCGGGCGTCCGGTTCCTCGGCATCGGACGCAACGCCGGGAAGCGGCAGCTGATGCGCGATGCCGGGGCCAAGATCGTGCTGGCGTCGTACGCGCCCCTGCTCGCCCGGATCCCGCGCTGAACCGGACCGGTGCGACCCTCTTCCTGAGCGGACCCGGCACCGGGCACCATGAACGGCACGATTCCAACGCGCCTGCCAGTAGGGGGATTTGGTGGCGGAGAGCACGTTGAGGAGCAGGGTGGCGGCCGGCTGGGCGCGGGCCGAGGGCACGGTGTCGAAGGTCGTGCTGCTGGCCGTGTTCGGCCTGAACCTGGTGGCCCAGTTCGTGAAGCCGCTGGGCGACGCCCTGCAGGGCAATGTCTACATCGGCGGGGCGCTGCTCAGCCTGGTGGGCTTCCTGCTCTACAGCGAGGTGCAGCGGCTGAACTCGGCCCACGAGACCCAGCGGGAGACCACGGCGGAGCTGCGGGACACCATCCGGGTCCTGAGCGGGCAGGTGGCCCTGCTCGGCGAGGCCCAGCGGGCGGCGGCCGGGGCGCCGATCACCCAGAACCAGGTGCTGGCGGAGTTCCACAACGCGCTGCGGGACAAGGAGCGGATCGAGTTCCGCGTCATGTGCTTCACCGGGGAGACCGTCGTCACCAGCCTCAAGGAGTCCCTCCAGGCCCTGCCCGCCCACGCGGGGCGCGAGGTGACCGTGCGGTTCCTCGTCCCGGACTTCCTGCGGGAGATGGACGTGCCGGGGCAGGTGGTCGACGGCCAGGCGTGTGACTCGCCCGAGTTCCGCGCACGCCTGGACGACCAGGTCCGCCGCTACGAGCGGGACCTGAAGCAGGCCAAGGTGCGGATGCGCGACCGCGGACAGGGGAACCTGTCGGTCGAGTTCCAGGTGCTGCACTTCACGCCGGGCGAGAAGCTGTATCTGATCGACGACAGCTTCATGGCCGAGGGCGCGTACGACAAGGCCGTGCTGTGGCCCGACGAGAACGGCAGGCAGGTGCTCGACCTCCTCGGGAACGAGGTGATGCTGACCGGCTGGCGCTGGGAGGACGGGCAGCGGGCGCGGGACACCATCAGCCGCAAACGGGAGTACTTCGACACCCTCTGGGACCAGGCCCGTGCCCTGACCACATCCGCCTCGGCGACTCCGGCGCCCCCGGCTGCCCCGGCAACCCCGGTCCCGGCTCCCCAGAGCGGTGACTGACCCGGCATAGGCTCGGCCTCATGGGTGAGATGGGCCTGCGTGAGCGCAAGAAGCAGCGGATGTACCAGGACGTGTCGGACATCGCCGTACGGCTGTTCCTGGAGCGGGGCTTCGACGCGGTGTCCGTGGCGGAGGTCGCCGCCGCGGCCGGGATCTCCAAGCCGACGCTCTTCCGGTACTTCCCGGCCAAGGAGGACCTGGTCCTGCACCGGATCGCCGACCACGAGACGGAGGCCGCGCGGGTGGTCGACGGTGCGGCCGACCCGGTGGACGCGCTGCGCCGGCACTTCCTCGCCGGGCTGGAGCGCCGCGACCCGGTCACCGGCCTGAACGACCACCCGGCCGTCCTCGCCTTCCACACCCTGCTCTACGGCACCCCGTCCCTGGTCGCACGGGCGTACCGGCACCAGGAGCGGTCGGAGGCGGCCCTCGCCGAGGTGCTCGGCGGGGACCTGGAGGCCCGGCTCGCCGCCGGGCAGATCATCGCCGTGCAGCGGATCCTCGCGCTGGAGAACTTCCGGCGGATCGCGGCGGGGGAGCCGGTCGAGGAGGTGGCGCCGGACGCCGTACGGGCCGCCGAGCGGGCGTTCGCGCGGCTGGCGAAGTGTCTTCCGCGCCTGGATGCCAGCGAATGAGACTTGGTTAAAAATGTAACTCGGTAACGCTATGGCGGTACGCTGGCGTCATGACGTCACTCGACCCCGCCCTCACCGACCCCGCCCTCACCGACACCCTCCACGCCGAGCGCGCCCACCACGACCGCTGTCGTGCCGCCCTCACCGCGATGATCGAGGGCGCCGCCGAGCAGGTCGTCATCGGCGAGGACGTCTCCGCCTCCGGGGCCGACGCCGAGGTGCTCGGACGCCGGCTGCGCAGCCAGGCCAAGCAGCTGCGCGAACTCCCGCCCGGCCCGCTGTTCTTCGGCCGCCTGGACTTCGCCGACGACGACCCCGGGCACGGCGGCATGGACTACCACGTGGGCCGCCTCCGCATCACCGAGGACCCGGCCGCCCCGCCCCTCGTGATCGACTGGCGGGCCCCCGTCTCCCGCGCCTTCTACCAGGCGAGCGCCCGCGATCCCCAGGGTGTGGAGATACGGCGCCGGTTCGGCTGGGCGCCCGGCGGCAGCGGCGACTCCGCCGACCTCACCGGGCTGGAGGACGAGTACCTGGGCCGGGGCGAGTTCCGGACCAGCGACATCGTCGCCCGCGAGATCGAGCGGCCCCGGGTCGGCCCCATGCGGGACATCGCCGCCACCATCCAGCCCGAACAGGACGACCTGGTCCGCGCCGCCCTCACCGACTCGGTGTGCGTCCAGGGCGCCCCCGGCACCGGCAAGACCGCCGTGGGCCTGCACCGCGCCGCCTACCTCCTCTACACCCACCCCAAACGGCTCCAGCGCGCCGGCCTGCTGATCCTCGGCCCCAACCGCACCTTCCTGCACTACATCGCCGAGGTGCTGCCGTCCCTGGGGGAAAGCGGCGTCCGCCAGACGACCCTGCCCGGGGAGATCGCCCGCCACCCGGTCAAGGGCACCGACTCCCCGGAAGCCGCCAGGATCAAGCACGACGCCCGCATGGCCGAGGTGCTGCGCCGGGCGCTGTACGCGCGCGTGAGCACCGAGGGGATCGCCGACCTCGCCGTACCGGACGGCTCCTACCGCTGGCGGGTCTCCGCCGCCGAGCTGGCCGGGATCGTCGCGGAGGTGCGCGCCGAGGAGCCGCCGTACGCCGTCGGGCGTGAGCGGGTGCGCACCCGGGTGGTACGGCGGCTGCGGGAGCGCGCCGAGCGGCGCTCCGGGGTGCTGCCGGCCGCCTGGGTGCGCCGCATCGAACGGGCCCGGCCGCTGACCGCACACCTGGACGCGGTGTGGCCGAAGGCCCGCCCGGAGGAGATACTCGCCGAACTCCTCACGGACACACGGGCGTTGGCGCGGGCGGCGGACGGCCTCCTGGACCCGGACGAGCAGGCGGCACTGGTGTGGCCCCGCCCGCCGCGCTCGGACAAGTCGGCCCGCTGGTCGGCGGCGGATCTGGTGCTCCTGGACGAGTTGTCGGGACTGATCGAGCACCCCGAGGGCTACGGGCACATCGTGGTGGACGAGGCGCAGGACCTGTCGCCCATGGAGTGCCGGGCGATCGCCCGCCGGGCCGCCTTCGGCTCGCTGACCGTCCTCGGCGACCTCGCCCAGGGCACCACCCCGTGGGCCGCCCGCGACTGGCCGGCCCAGCTGCGCCACCTCGGCAAACCGGACGCGACGGTGGTGCCGCTGACGACCGGCTTCCGGGTACCGGCGGCCGTCGTGGCCCTGGCCAACCGGCTGCTGGCGGGCCTGGACGTGTCGGTCCCGGCGGCCCGGTCCCTGCGCGGTGACGGGGAGTTGAGGCTCCGGCCGACGACGGACGTGCCGGGCACGACGGTGACGGCGGTCCGCGAGGCGCTGGCCCGCGAGGGCTCGGTGGGCGTCGTGGCGGCGGACGCGGACACGGCGGGCGTGGCGGCGGCCCTGACCGCGGCCGGGATCGCCGTGTCCGGCCCGGACACACTGCGCGCCCGGGTGACCGTCGTACCGGCGAGCATGGTCAAGGGCCTGGAGTACGACCATGTGGTGGCCGTGGAACCGGCGGCGGTCGCGGAGGCGGAGGAGCGGGGCGCGCACCGGCTGTACGTCGTCCTGACCCGGGCGGTGTCCCGGCTGGACGTGATCCACTCCCGCCCGCTGCCGTTCTGACGGCGCTCAGCGCTCCGCTCGAAGTGCCGCGATGCGCTGTCGGCCGTCTGCGGCACCGTCGTGGCTGGTCGCGCCCACACGCGGCGGAGCCGCATATCGGGACACGGCCGCTGTGGGGACCC
>NZ_JAIQYY010000010.1:232320-291050 GCF_020181035.1 Streptomyces sp. CoH27 | reverse complement strand
GGGGGGGGGGGGCGGGCGAAGCTCGCGAAGGAGGCCGAGGAGACCTTGGACGACGGGGAGAAGGCTCATCGGGTGCGGATCGACGAGCTGTTGGCGGCCGGTGGCTTCGAGGGCTGAGCGGGGGGCGTCCGCTGTCGGACGTAAGCCTCCGGGCGGACGTCCGGTGGTGAAGGGGGTGGCTACCATCCAGCGGTGGATCGAGCGTTGCCGCGTGCTCCGTGGCTGAGACGGCTGCCTTCCGGTGTCTGGACTGCGGTGTCCTGGTGCGCCGCCGCCCTGTTCGCGCTGCTGCTGTTCGGGTCGACGACCTATCAGGTCGCCCTGCACGGGCCGCGCGGGGCGTTCTTCACGGCGCTCTGGCAGCGGGGGGCCATGGCCGTGCTGCTGGCGCTGCCGGTCGGCTGGGTGCGGCGGTGGCCGGTGCCGGTGTTCGGGGTGATCGCCGCCGAGTCGGTGCTGGTGTTCGTGCTCGGTGAGCACACCTGGCCCCTGTACGTAGCCATGGCCTGCCTGGTCGGCTGTCTCGCGGCCGCCCGCCCGCGCCGGACCGCGCTGACGGCGGCCGGCGGCACGCTGGCCCTGTCGCTCGCCCAGTGGGCG
The DNA here is from genome assembly GCF_020181035.1 of Streptomyces sp. CoH27. GTDB lineage: Bacteria > Actinomycetota > Actinomycetes > Streptomycetales > Streptomycetaceae > Streptomyces > Streptomyces camelliae. The sequence continues at coordinate 290,450 of NZ_JAIQYY010000010.1, read as the reverse complement.
GCGGGCAGCCACCACGGCGAGACGCTCGGGGACGCCGTCAGCACCGTGCTGGGCATGGCGGCGACCGTCGCTCTCCCGTGGACGATCGGCAACTCGGTACGCCAGCAGCGCCGGTACGGCGAGGCGCTGCGCGAGTACGCCGCCGACCGGGCGGTGGCGGAGGAACGCCTGCGCATCGCACGGGAGCTGCACGACATGGTCGCGCACAGCATCGGGGTGATCGCCATCCAGTCCGGGGCGGCCGGCCTGGTGCTCGACACCCAGCCCGAACGCGTACGGCAGGCGCTCACCGCCATCGAGAGCACCAGCCGGGAGACCCTGGCCGGGCTGCGCCGGATGCTGGTGTCGCTCCGTCAGGCGGAGGCCGAGGCACCGGCGGAGGGGCTGGAGGGCGTCGGCCGGCTGGTCGAGCGGGCCGCCGGGGCGGGACTCCAGGTCGAGGTCGAGTGGCGGGGCCGGCGGCGACCGCTGCCCCCCGAGATCGACCTGGCCGCCTTCCGGATCATCCAGGAGTCGGTCACCAACGCGGTGCGCCACTCCGGCGGCCGCCGCTGCCGGGTGTCGGTGGAGTACGGCACCGAGGCGGTGGCCATCGAGGTCGTCGACGACGGGCGGGGCGGGACCCCGCGCGGTCCCGGGTTCGGGATCTCCGGGATGCGGGAGCGGGCCGCCCTGCTGAACGGCCAGTTCAGCGCGGGTGTTCGGCCGGACGGCGGATTCCAGGTGGCGGCGAGGATACCGGTATGACGATCCGTGTCCTGCTGGCGGACGACCAGCCGTTGATACGCGCCGGGCTGACGATGGTCATCGACGGGCTGCCCGACCTGGAGATCGTCGCCGAGGCCGGCACGGGCACCGAAGCGGTCCGGCTGGCCCGTGAGACGCGGCCCGATGTGGTGGTGATGGACATCCGGATGCCCGGCATGGACGGCATCGAGGCCACCCGGGCCGTCACGGCCGGAGACGGGGCGCCCCGCGTGCTCGTCCTCACCACCTTCGACGACGACGACAACGTCTACGCCGCGCTGCGGGCCGGGGCCAGCGGGTTCCTGGTCAAGGACATGGCGCTGACGGACATCATCGCGGCGATCCGGGTGGTGGCCGCCGGTGACGCGCTGATCGCGCCGGGGGTGACCCGGCGGCTGATCCGGGAGTTCGCCGAACGGCCCCGTCCCGCCCCGGTCCGGCTGGAGCTGCCCCGCATCACGGACCGGGAGCGGGAGGTGCTGACCCTGATCGGGCGGGGCCTGTCCAACGGGGAGATCGCGGAGCAGCTCTTCATCGGGCAGGCCACCGTCAAGACCCATGTGGCCCGCCTGCTGCACAAGCTGGCGGCGCGTGACCGCGTCCAACTGGTCATCGCCGCCCATCAGGCGGGCCTGGTGTCCTGAGCGGACCGGATCACGGATGCTGGAAGGTGACTTCCGGGTTCGCCGCCGAGGGGCCGTCCAGCAGCGGCTGGTGGATGCCCTTGAGGGTCTGGTCGAAGTAGGCGGCGAGGTAGGCGCGGGTGAGCTCTTCACCGCGCGGTCCGGAGATCTCCCCGGTGGGCGTGGGCCTGCCGAGCTCCTCGTAGAGCAGATTCAGGTCGGTGAAGCTGCCGTGGTCCGCGCCGGCCACGGTCAGCCAGCGCTTCCAGCCGTCCATGTGCTGCCAGGCGGCGTCCCAGGTGGTCTCCTTGCCCGGGAGCATGTCCTGCTGGTTGCCGAGCAGGAGGAAGGGGCGGTGGCCCGGACCGGCGGCCGGGAAGGGCGCGAAGAAGGTGCCGTCCAGGTCGGCGCCGGCCCGTATCCGGTGGTCGGCGGCCATGGCCAGGGCGGTGGCGTCACCGCCGAAGGAGTGCCCGGCCATGCCGATGCGCCGGAGATCGATCAGGTGGGCGAAGCGCCAGGCGGGGTGGTGGGACGTCAGCCGGTCGATGACGAAGGACAGGTCCCTGCCTCTGCTGTCGCCCACGGCCTCGGGGGTGATGTCCGGGCGGTCGCAGATGGCGCAGGCGAGCGTACGGCCGTCGGGGAAGGTGACGCCGGGCGCCTCGTAGGTGTGGTCGACCAGCGCGACCACGTAGCCCCGGCTCGCCAGGTCCTCGGCGAGACCGGTCAGGGTGGCGCGGTGGAGACCGAGGCCGGGGGAGAGCACCACGAGCGGGTGTCTGCCGGAGACCGGGCGGGCGTCGGTGCGCGCCCAGGTACGGGTCGAGGCGACCGTCTCCGGCGGGATGCCACGGCCCGGAGCCTTGGCCGCGAGCAGCAGCCGGGCCTCCTCCAGGGTCATGTAGGGGGCCGGGCTTCCGGTGCCGGCGTGGGCGGGGTAGTACATCGACACCATCAGCCGGCGGGCCCCCGCCGACGGCACCCACGGGTCCGTGCGGTGCTCGTCGACCAGGTGCAGCACATCGCGGCCGACGGCGTAGGGGCCGGTGGGGCGGGGGAGCGCGAGCTGAGCAGGGGGGTCGACGGCGTTCTGGGCGGTGGGTTGCGGAGCGGCGAAGGCCGGCTCGCCGAGGGGCAGCGGCAGCAGGAGTGCCAGCACGGCGGCCGCGGTCATGCGTCGGATTCCGTTCATGCCAGGACGCTAGGCCGCGGTCAGGGGGCCTGACGTCAGCTCCGGAGCGGACCCGGGCGTCCCCTCAGAGGCGGACGGGCCGGGGCCCCGGAGCCGTTGACCGGTGCCGGCGGGTCACGCCCCCACGTACTCGGCCAGATGCTCGCCGGTGAGCGTCGACCGGGCGGCGACCAGCTCGGCCGGCGTCCCCTCGAAGACCACCCGCCCCCCGTCGTGCCCGGCCCCGGGCCCGAGGTCGATGATCCAGTCCGCGTGGGCCATGACGGCCTGGTGGTGCTCGACCACGATGACGGACTTGCCGGAGTCGACCAGGTGGTCGAGCAGGCCCAACAGGTGCTCTACGTCGGCCAGATGGAGACCCGTGGTCGGCTCGTCCAGGACGTACACGCCCCCCTTGTCGGCCATGTGCGTGGCCAGCTTCAGCCGCTGCCGCTCGCCGCCCGACAGGGTGGTCAGGGGCTGGCCGAGGGTGAGGTAGCCGAGGCCGACGTCGGCCATCCGCCGGAGGATCCGGTGGGCGGCCGGGATGTGCGCCTCGCCGGTCCCGAAGAACTCCTCGGCCTCGGTCACCGACATCGCCAGCACCTCCGCGATGTCCCGCCCGCCGAGCGTGTACTCCAGCACCGACGCCTCGAACCGCTTGCCCTCGCACTCCTCGCAGGTCGTGGCGACCCCGGCCATCATCGCCAGGTCGGTGTAGACGACCCCGGCGCCGTTGCAGGTGGGGCAGGCGCCCTCGGAGTTGGCGCTGAACAGGGCCGGCTTGACGCCGTTGGCCTTGGCGAAGGCCTTGCGGACGGGCTCCAGCAGCCCGGTGTACGTCGCCGGATTGCTGCGCCGGGAGCCGCGGATCGGGGTCTGGTCGATGGAGACGACGTCCGCGCCCTTGGGCACCGAGCCGTGTACGAGCGAGCTCTTGCCGGAGCCCGCGACACCGGTGACCACGCACAGCACCCCGAGCGGGATGTCGACGTCCACGTCCTGGAGGTTGTGCGTCGTCGCCCCGCGGATCTCCAGGGCGCCGGTCGGCTTGCGCACGGCCTCCTTCACCGCTTCCCGGTCGTCCAGGTGGCGGCCGGTGAGGGTGTCACTCGCCCGCAGCCCCTCCACCGTGCCCTCGAAGCAGACCGTGCCGCCTTCCGTGCCGGCGCCGGGGCCGAGGTCCACGACGTGGTCGGCGATCGCGATGACCTCCGGCTTGTGCTCCACGACCAGCACCGTGTTGCCCTTGTCGCGCAGCCGCAGCAGCAGGTCGTTCATCCGCCGGATGTCGTGCGGGTGCAGCCCGGTGGTGGGCTCGTCGAAGACGTACGTGACGTCGGTGAGCGAGGAGCCGAGGTGGCGGATCATCTTCACGCGCTGGGCCTCGCCGCCCGACAGCGTGCCCGCCGGCCGGTCCAGCGAGAGATAGCCGAGGCCGATCTCCACGAAGGAGTCCAGGGTGTGCCGCAGTGAGCTGAGCAGCGGCGCCACCGACGGCTCGTCCAGCCCCCGCACCCACTGCGCCAGGTCGCTGATCTGCAGCGCGCACGCGTCGGCGATGCTGACCCCCGCGATCTTCGAGGACCGGGCCGCCTCGGTGAGCCGGGTGCCCTCGCACGCGGGGCAGACCGTGAAGGTGACAGCGCGGTCCACGAAGGCCCGGATGTGCGGCTGCATGCCCTCCTTGTCCTTGGCGAGCATCGACTTCTGGATCCGCGGGATCAGACCCTCGTACGTCATGTTGATGCCCGCGATCTTCATCCGGGTCGGCTCGCGGTACAGGAAGTCCTGGAGCTCCCTCTTGGTGTACTTCCGGATCGGCTTGTCGGGGTCGACCAGGCCGGACTCGGTGTAGAGGCGGTAGTTCCATCCGCCGGACCTGTAGCCGGGGATCGTCAGCGCGCCCTCGTTCAGGGACAGGGAGTCGTCGTAGAGCTCGGTGAGGTCCAGGTCGGAGACCGTGCCCCGGCCCTCGCAGCGCGGGCACATGCCGCCGGTGATGCTGAAGCTGCGCCGCTCCTTCACCTGCTGCCCGCCGCGCTCGACGGTCACCGCGCCGGCGCCGCTGATCGAGGCCACGTTGAAGGAGAACGCCTTGGGCGAGCCGATGTGCGGGGTGCCGAGCCGGCTGAAGAGGATGCGCAGCATGGCGTTGGCGTCGGTGGCGGTGCCGACGGTGGACCTCGGGTCGGCGCCCATCCGCTGCTGGTCGACGGTGATCACGGTCGTCAGCCCGTCGAGGACGTCGACCTCGGGACGCGCCAGGTTCGGCATGAACCCCTGCACGAAGGCGGGGTACGTCTCGTTGATCAGCCGCTGCGACTCGGCGGCGATCGTGTCGAACACCAGCGAGCTCTTGCCCGAGCCGGAGACGCCGGTGAAGACGGTCAGCCGGCGCTTGGGCAGCTCGACGTCGACGTCCTTGAGGTTGTTCTCCCGGGCGCCGTGCACCCGGATCAGGTCATGGCTGTCGGCGGCGTGCGCTGCGGTGAGGTCCATGCCGGCCAACCTAACGCCGCCCGCCCGGCCGGCGCTTCTCGAATCCTGACCACGTTCACCGGGGTCACGCCGGTCCCGAGGTGTCGGCGGCCAGCGAGACGGCGAGCGCACCCAGCACTGTGCCCATCAGCCGGCGCTGCACCTTCAGCCAGGAGGGGCGGCGGGCGAGGAAGACCGCGATGGTGCCGGCGGCGAGCACGATGGCCGTGTTCACCGCGATGCTCACCACGATCTGCACGGAGCCCAGCACCAGCCCCTGGAGCAGGACATGGCCCCGGCCCGGATCGATGAACTGCGGGATGAGGGAGACGTACATGACGGCGATCTTCGGGTTGAGCAGATTCGTCGTCAGGCCCATCGTGAACAGCCTGCGCGGTGAGTCGTGCGGCACGTCCTGCGGGGCGAAGACCGAGATGCCGCCCGGCTTCAGGGCGTTGAAGGCGAGATACGCGAGATAGGCGGCGCCGGCCAGCTTCACCGCGACGTACAGCTCGGGTACGGCGGTGAAGACGACGGACAGGCCCAGGTTCGCGGCGAGCAGGTACGTCAGGAAGCCCAGGGCCACGCCGCCCAGGGAGATCATCCCGGCGCGCCTGCCCTGGGTGATGCTCCGCGAGACGAGATAGATCATGTTCGGGCCGGGGGTGAGCACCATGCCGAGTGCCACCACGCTCACGCCGAACACTTCGCTTGGCTCGATCATGCGGGGAGCGTAGGTCAGTTCAATAGCTCAGTGCAATCAAAAGATTGCGCTCGGTGCAATTCTGTGGTGGGGTGGCTGCCCGTGACCGACTACCTGAGCGTCGCCGACGCCGTGGCCGAGGAGATCCGCTCCGGCGCCCTGCGGCCCGGCGACCGGCTGCCCCCGCAGCGCGCGTTCGCGAAACGGCGCGGCATCGCCAACTCCACCGCCACGCGCGTGTACCGCGAACTGGCCCGCCGCGGCCTGACCGTGGGCGAGGTCGGACGCGGTACGTACGTCCGCGCGGCGCAGGACGAGACCGCTCCCGCGCTCACCGAACCGGCGGCCGGCGGCCGGATCGACCTGGAGCTGAACTACCCGGCCGTACCCGGACAGAGCGCACTGCTCGCCGAGGGGCTCGGCGGCCTGCTGCGCCCCGACGCCCTCGCGCACGCCCTGCGCCCGGTCGCCGCCGCCGGCCTGCCCGCCGTCCAGGAGTCCGCCGCCGGCCTCCTCGCCCGCGGCGGCTGGCGCCCCGACCCCGCGCGGGTGCTGTTCGCGGGCAACGGCCGGCAGGCCCTCTCCGCCGCCGTCGCCGCCCTGGTCCCGCCGGGCGGCCGCCTCGGGGTGGAGGAGCTCACGTACCCGGTGATCAAGGCGGTGGCGGCCCGGCTCGGCATCACCCTCGTCCCGCTGCCCATGGACGAGGACGGCCTGGTCCCGCAGGCGCTGGCCGAGGCCCACGCGGCCGCCCCGCTGCACGCTCTCTACGTCCAGCCGAGGCTGCACAACCCGCTCTCGCTCACCATGCCCGAGCGGCGGATCGAGGAGCTGGCCGAGGTGCTGCTGAGCCTCGGACTGCCCGCCGTGGAGGACGCGATCTGGGCGTTCCTGCGCGACGAACTCCCGCCGCTCGCCGCGTACGCCCCCGAGCGGACCGTCCTGATCGACAGCCTCTCCAAGCGCATCGCCCCCGGCCTGACCCTGGGCTTCGCGGTCGCCCCGCCCGCCCTGACGGCCACGGTCGCCGCCGCCCTGCGCGCGGGCGGCTGGGCCCCGATGCGCTTCGCCCTGGAGGCCGCCCACCGCTGGCAGCAGGACGGCACGGTACGGAAGCTGGTCGCCGCCAAGCAGCGGGAGGCGACGGAACGGCAGGAGCTCGCGGCCCGGTGCCTGGCCGGCTTCCCGGTGCGGAGCGAGCCACGTTCCTACCACTGCTGGTGGCGCCTCCCGCGCACGTGGCGGGCGGACACCTTTGTCGCCGCCGCCGCGCGGCACGGCATCGGGGTCGTACCCGCCGCCGCGTTCACCGTCGACGCCGGCCATGCCCCGAACGCCGTCCGCCTGGGCCTGGCCACACCCCCGCCGGACGTCCTCGCCCGAGCGCTCACCACCCTCGCCGACCTCGCCCGCTCGGCCCCGGAGGACCTCGTCACGGACTGACGCGAGCCGGTGTCACATCCGCGCACCGGCCGGTGTCTTCATGCCGGACAACCGGACAGGCCGGTCAGATCGAGGAGCAGACGATGACGGTGCGCATTCCGAAGGCTGACATTCCCGCCGAGCTGCGGCAGGCGGTGCTCGAACAGCTCGGCTCGGTGCCCGAGCCCTTCGAAGTGCTGTGGAACCACCCGAAGCTCGCCGAGGCCAACCAGGAGTTCTCGGCGGCGATCGGTTCGCTGGACGAGGCCGACGCGAGCCTCAAGACCTTCGCGCACATGGCGGTCGCGGCCCAGGTCGGCTGCAGCTGGTGCCTCGACATCAACTACTTCCATGCGCTGAACCAGAACCTGGACCTGGCCAAGGCGAGCCAGGTGCCGCGCTGGCGGGTGTCGGACGCGTTCACCCCGCTGGAGCGGGACGTGCTGGAGTACGCGGAGGCGATGACGAACACCCCGTCGACCGTCACCGACGAGCTGTCCGCGCGCCTGCTGGACCGGCTCGGCCCGGCGGCCCTGGTCGAACTCACCGTGTTCATCGGCTTCGCCAACCTGGCGACCCGGTGCAACACGGCGCACGGCATCACCTCGCAGGGCTACTCCGAGGCCTGCTCGATCCCCCTGGCGCCGAAGGCATGACCGTGGAAGATCCCTTCGTCACCCACCGCAGCCTGCTCTTCACGGTCGCCTACGAGATCCTCGGCTCGGCCGCCGACGCCGAGGACGTGCTCCAGGAGTCCTGGCTGCGCTGGGCCGACGTCGACCGGGCCGAGGTCCGCGACCCGCGGTCGTACCTCGTCCGGACGGTCACCCGCCAGTCGCTCAACCGCCTGCGCACCCTGGCGCGCAGGCGCGAGGAGTACGTCGGCGAGTGGCTGCCCGAACCCCTGCTGACCAGCCCCGACGTCGCCGAGGACGTCGAGCTCGCGGAGAGCGTCTCGATGGCGATGCTGACCGTGCTGGAGACCCTCGGGCCGACCGAGCGGGCGGTGTTCGTGCTCCGCGAGGTCTTCGACGTGCCGTACGGCGAGATCGCGGAGGCCGTCGGGAAGACGGCCGCCGCGGTCCGGCAGATCGCGCGGCGCGCCCGGGAGCACGTGGCGGCCCGGCAGCCGCGGGTGCGGGTGAGCCGCTCCGAGCAGCGGGCGGTGGTGGAGCGCTTCCTGGAGGCACTGCGCACCGGGCAGCTGCGGGAGCTGCTGGAGATCATGGCCCCCGACGTGGTCATGATCACCGACGGGGGTGGCGTGGTGGCCGCCGCTCCGACGCCGTTCCACGGGGCCGGCCTGGTCGCGGAGGTGCTCGCGGGCGCACACCGGTCGGTGGTCACGCTGGAGACGACACCGGTGTGGCTCAATGGCACACCGGCCGGCCGCATCGACTTCGACGGCGAGCCGACCGCGGTCAGCCTCACGGTGGAGAACGGCCTGATCACCCGGATCTACGTCGTCCGCAACCCGCACAAGCTGACCAGGCTGGACGAACCGTCGGAACTGTCCCGGTAGTTCTACGGCTTCTCTGTGCTCAGCTCAGCCGGGCTCGCAGGAGGCAGAACTCGTTGCCCTCGGGGTCGGCCAGGACGTGCCACTGCTCCGCGCCGCTCTGGCCGATGTCGGCCGGGCGCGCCCCGAGCTTCAGGAGGCGTTCGAGTTCGGCGGCCTGGTCGCGGTCGGTGGCGTTGACGTCGAAGTGCATCCGCAGCGGGCCCGCCTTGGGCTCGGTGGAGGGGACGAAGACCAGAGTCGGCTGGAGTCCGCCGAACCCTTCCTGCGGCCCGATCTCCACCGCGCCGCCGTCGTCGGGGTCGAGCACGATGAAGTCCAGCACCTCGCACCAGAACGCCGCCAGCCGCTGCGGATCCCGGCAAGGGATGATCAGTTCGGAGATACGACAAGCCATGATCGGCACCCTAGGGCACCCGCGCCACCCGTGCGACACACTTTTGCAAGCGGGTGCTTGCAATTGTTAGCAGGGATGGGGCAAGGTGGAGGCATGGCATCGCTGAACGTCGGCAACCTCGGTGAGTACCTGCGCGAACAGCGGCGGAACGCCCAGCTGTCGCTGCGGCAGCTCGCCGATGCCGCCGGGGTGTCCAATCCGTACCTGAGCCAGATCGAGCGCGGGCTGCGCAAGCCCAGCGCGGAGGTGCTCCAGCAGGTCGCCAAGGCCCTGCGCATCTCCGCCGAGACCTTGTACGTCCGCGCCGGCATCCTCGACGCGGAGCGGGACCTGGACGAAGTGGAGACCCGGGCGGTCATCCTCGCCGATCCCTCGCTCAACGAGCGGCAGAAGCAGGTGCTGCTCCAGATCTACGAGTCCTTCCGCAAGGAGAACGGACTCGGTACGGCAGACATGAGCGATACCGAAGTCGATGCCGGCGATGTCGATATCGATGCCGGTCCGCGGCGGACGGCCGGATAACCGGACCAGGGCGCCGGCCGCCCCACCGCGGACCACACCAACCTCAGCCGAACGCGAATCCGGGAGGACCTGAACACCATGGCCATCACCGACGACCTGCGCAAGACCCTCAGCGACCCGACTCCGCTCTACTTCGCCGCCGGCACCGCCGACCTCGCCTACCAGCAGGCCAAGAAGGTGCCCGCCCTGGTCGAGCAGCTGCGCGCCGAGGCACCGGCCCGCATCGAGGCCGTGCGCAACACCGACCCCAAGGCCGTGCAGGAGAAGGCCGCCGCCCGCGCCAAGGAGGCGCAGGAGACCCTCCAGACGAAGGTCAACGAGTTCCTCGGCACTCTCGACGTGGACCTGAAGAAGCTCGGCGAGCAGGCCCAGGACCTCGCCCTGCGCGGCGTCGGCGTCGCCGCCGAGTACGCCGTCAAGGCCCGCGAGACCTATGAGAAGGTCGCCGAGCACGGCGAGCAGACCGTGAAGCACTGGCGAGGCGAGGCCGCCGAGGGCATCGAGGAACTGGCCGTCGCCGTCGAGGGCGAGCCCGAGCAGGCCGGGGCCAAGGACGAGCCGAAGCCCGCCGAGGCCACGTCCGAGCCCGCCGCGGACAAGAAGCCGGCCGCCCGGAAGGCCCCGGCCCCGCGCAAGAGCACCACGGCGAAGAAGACCACGCCGCCGGCGAAGTGAGCGCGGGCGACGCGACGACAGCGTTACCGGGCCGGGCACCTTCGGGGTGTCCGGCCCGTTGTATGGGTACGGTGGCTGTACGGACGAGTCGACTCGGGTGGTGGGTACTGTGCTGATGACTGCAGTCGGCGGAGTGATGTGGCTGATCTTCACGGCCATGCTGGCGTTCGCCATCGTGGCGTTCGTGATGGCCGCGATCTTCCGCGAGGACGCCTACCGCGCCGCGGACAAGCAGAACAAGGGCTTCTGGCTGATCATCCTGGGCGTGGCGGTGGGCGTGAACCTCTTCGTGCCCATGCTGTTCCTCCAGCTCGCGGGCCTGGTCGCCACGATCGTCTTCTTCGTCGACGTCCGCCCGGCCCTCCAGCAGGTCTCCGGCGGGCGGGGCGGCCGGGGCGGCTTCCGCCGCCGGGGCAGGGGAAGCAGCAGCGACGGCCCGTACGGCCCGTACAACGGGGGCCGCTGAAAAGAGCGCCCCTGGAGTCAGCTGACGGCTCACAGCTGATGGCTGACAGCTGACCGAGGGGCGCCGACGGGACTTCGCCTACGACGTCCTGTCCAGCAACACCACAGCCACGTCGTCCGTCAGCTCGCCCCCATTGAGCTCACGGACCTCGGTGACCGCGGCCCGCAACAGCGCCTCCCCCCGCAGCCCCTCGGAGAGCTGCCGGCGGATCATCGACACCATCCCGTCCTGCCCCAGACGCTCACCGCCCGCACCGACCCGGCCCTCGATCAGCCCGTCGGTGTAGAGCATCAGACTCCACTCGGCCCCGAGCTCCACCTGCATCCGCGGCCACCGGGCCCCGGGCAGCAGCCCGAGCGCGGGCCCGTTGTTGTCGTACGGCAGCAGTTGCGCGTCCCGCCCGGGACGGGCGAGCAGCGGCGCCGGGTGCCCGGCCAGGCACAGGCCCGCACTCCGCCCGTCCGGCGCGATGTCCACCGTGCACAGCGTCGCGAAGATCTCCTCGTCGGCGCGCTCGTGCTCCAGCACCTGTTGCAGCGTGCCCAGCAGCTCGTCCCCGCACAGCCCGGCCAGCGTCAGCGCACGCCAGGCGATGCGCAGCTCCACGCCGAGCGCGGCCTCGTCCGGGCCGTGGCCGCAGACGTCACCGATCATGGCGTGCACCGTGCCGTCGGGTGTGCGGACGGCGTCGTAGAAGTCGCCGCCGAGCAGGGCCCGCGAGCGGCCGGGGCGGTAGCGGGCGGCGAAGCGCAGCGAGGAGCCGTCCAGCAGGGGCGTGGGCAGCAGCCCGCGCTCCAGCCGGCGGTTCTCCTGCGCGCGCAGCCGGCCCTCGGCCAGCCGCCGCTCGGCGGTGTCGGAACGTTTCCGCTCCACCGCGTACCGGATGGCGCGGCTGAGCAGCCGGCCGTCCAGCTCGTCCCGGAAGAGATAGTCCTGGGCGCCCACGCGCACGGCCTCGGCGCCGCGCTCGGCGTCGGCGGAGGCGGTCAGCGCGAGCACGGCGTGCCGGGGCGCGAGCCGGAGCACGTGCTTGAGCACGGCCAGCTCGTCGTCGGCGTCGCTGCCGCCCGGCGCGGGCAGGGCGAGGTCCAGCAGGATGCAGTGGACATCGTCGGTGAGCAGCCGCTCGGCCTCGGTGAGGTTGCGGGCGGTGCGCACGCGGATCGGCTTGCCGGACGCGTCCAGCAGTTCGGGCACGATCGGCGAGCCGGCCGGATCGTCCTCGATCAGCAGCAGGGTGAGCGTGGTGCCGGTGCCGCTCGTGGGCGTGGCGTCGCGGTGGGCCAGGTGGGCCTCTTCCTTGAGGGGGCCGCCGACTGTGGAGGCGGCCTCAGCCTGACCACTCTCCGCGGCCGGGATCGCTCTCTGCCGCGGTATGGGTACGGGCATCGTCTTGGGTTCCTTCCCTCCCCCCGAGGGCATGGGCGGCGCCGAGGGTCTCGAAGCCACCGACGGGTGACCATAGCGGCATTGCCCGTCCCGATGGAATGGTGTGAGCCGCGTCGCTCCCGCGCAGGCCGCCGTCATATGCCGCGTTCCGTACCGCAGTTGGACAGGGCGCCGGACCACCCGGAATGACGAAGCTCACGTCCTGCCGGGGTTTGATCCGGAGTTGGGCGTGCGGTGGGTCACGTGACCCGTGTCACCGCCCGCCCCTCCGTGCGGGCTATGCGTCGGGCCGTACGACCCCCAGGATCGGCATCGAGCCGGCGCCCGCGATCGTCACGTTCCGGCCCGGGCGCGGGGCCTGGATGATCGCGCCGTCGCCGATGTAGAGGGCGACATGGCTGGCGTCGGTGAAGTAGAGGATGAGGTCGCCGGGCCGCATGTCCTTGATGTCGATGTGCTTCAGCTGCTGCCACTGCTCCTGCGAGGTGCGCGGGATGGGCCGGCCGGCCGCCGCCCAGGCCTGGGAGGTCAGGCCCGAGCAGTCGTACGACTCCGGGCCCTCGGCGCCCCAGACGTACGGCTTGCCGAGCTGGGCGGTGGCGAACGCGACGGCTTTCTTGCCCTGCTCGGAGGCCTTGCCGTTGATCTCCTGGAGGATGCCGGTGTCCAGCCAGGTGGTCTGCGCCTTCAGCGCAGCCTGGTCCTCCAGCTGCCGCAGCCGCTCCTGGTCTCTCTTCGCCAGCTCGGACTCCAGCTTCTTGGCGGCGGAGATCTGCTGCTCGATCTTCTTCTTGGCGGCGGCCTTCGCCTTGCGCTCGGTGTCCAGCTTCTGCCACTGCTCGGCGGCGTCGTCGGCGTACGCCTGCAAGTCGTTCTGGGTGCGGGCCAGTTCGCCGATCAGGTCCCTCGTCGCCCGCTGGCCCTGGAGCACCAGCCCGGCGCCGTCGAGCACCTGGGCCGGGTCGTCGCTGAGCAGGAACTGGGCGGTGGGCGGGATGCCTCCGGTGCGGTACTGCTCGCGGGCCGCCGCGCCCGCCTGGTCCTTGAGCCGGTCGAGCTTCTCCTGCCCCTCGACGATCTTCTTCGCCAGCGCGACGATCTCGGCGGACTGTTTCTTGGCCTTCTCCTCGGCCGCGTTGTAGGCGTCGGTGGCGACGGCCGCGTCGTGATACAGCCCGTCGAGCTTCTCGCGGACCTTCTCAAGGTCCTTGCTGGGCGCGGGAGTCGAGGACGGCGAAGGGGAGGGGGCCGGGGAAGGGGACGTACTCGGTGTCGGTACCGGGGCGGCGAAGGCCGTGCCGGGTACCGCCAGCGCGGTCACCGCGCAGACCACGGTCACGGCGGCCGTCAGGATGCCGCGCTTGCCCCAGCCCATCACCCGTACCCCCAAACTGATTTACCGTCAGTAACTTACCGTATCTGGGGGATCGTGCCACGTCACGGCGAAAAGCGACAGAGGCAGGTGCTCTCTCCTGTCCCCCCTTGCCGGCCCCGGCATGACGATCTCCCCGCCGGTGTGACGAACGACGCGCAGAGATCGTTCCTGCGCGGTCAGCGGTCAGCGGTCAGCGGTCAGCGGTCAGCGGTCAGCGGTCAGCGGTCAGCGGTCAGCGGTCAGCGGTCAGCGGTCGGCGGTCGGCGGTCGGCGGTCGGCGGTCGGCGGTCGGCGGTCGGCGGTCAGCGGCCGCGCGGCGCCAACGCCTCCCACGCCACCGTCACTTCGCCCTGCCGCCAGCGGGCCGGGGAGTCCGTCACCGGCCAGTCGGCCGTCAGGTCCCGTACCGCGCGCAGCCAGCGCTGGCGGGCGCCGTAGGAGGCGTAGGGCGCGGCGGCGGCCCAGGCGCGGTCGAAGTCGCGCAGGAAGGCGTGCACCGGCTCGCCGGGTACGTTGCGGTGGATCAGCGCCTTCGGCAACCGCTCGGCGAGGTCGGACGGCTGCTCCAGCGAGCCGAGCCGCGTCGCGAAGGTCACGGTCCGCGGCCCCTCCGGGCCGAGCGCGACCCACACATGCCGCCGGCCGATCTCGTCGCACGTCCCCTCGACCAGCAGCCCGCCGCGCGAACCGGCGCCGGCCGGGGCGAGCCGCGCGCGCAGCCGCTCCCAGACGGCGGCGACCTGGTCCTCGTCGTACTGGCGCAGCACATTGGCGGCCCGCACGAGCACCGGGCGCCCCGGGACGGGGATCTCGAACCCGCCGTGCCGGAAGGCGAGCCCCTCCCGCGCGTACGGCTCGGCCGCCGCGACCCGCTCCGGCTCGATCTCGACACCGACCACACGCGCGCGCGGCGCGGCGGTCCGCAGCCGGCCGAGCAGCTCGACGGCGGTCCAGGGCGCGGCGCCGTATCCGAGGTCGACCGCCAGCGGGTCCTCGGCGCGACGCAGCTCCGCCCCGTGCGTGGCGGCGATCCAGCGGTCCATACGCCGCAGCCGATTGGGATTGGTCGTCCCGCGCGTCACCGTTCCCACGACGGGGGTCCCCCCGCTTGAGCGAAGCCGAGAGTGGGGGAGGGTCGCTGCGCGGGCTGTCATGCCTACGAGGGTAAGAGGCGCGGGCACAGTTCCCCGGCCGGGTGCCTGAGGCGGCGGGAAGCCGCTCCTCAGGCCCGGTACCGCAGCCAGTCGGAGCGGCTTGCCCAGCCGGATGCCGGGCTCAGCCGGCGCGGCCTGCCGTGCGGCGGCGCAGGGCTGTGACGATGCCGGCGCCCGCGAGGACCAGCGCAGCTGCCGCGCCGGCGATCAGCGGGGTGTTGCCGGAGGCGCCGGTCGAGGCGAGGTGCGTACCGCCGCCCGCGGGCGACGGGGCGCTGCTCGCCACGGGCGAGGCGGCCGTGCCACCGCCGCTGTGCACCGGGGCCGGGGTGGCGGACGGCGCCGAGGACGCGGGAGCGGTGGGCGCCGAGGACGCGGGAGCGGTGGGCGCCGAGGACGCGGGGGCGGTCGGCGTCGGGGAGGCCGAGAAGGAGCCGCCGGCGGGGGCGCAGGTGAAGTTGTCCGGTACGACCACCGGGGGCTTGAGGTCCTCGTCGACGCTGTCGCCCGCCTTGACGTGGATCACGTAGGTCTGTCCGGCGTTCCAGGTCAGGGGATGCAGATCGACGCTGACGCCCTGCGCCGTCGGGTGCTGGATCGTCTGCGTGTCGAGGTCCCGCTCCCCACCGGGGGCGCTCAGCTCGATTTTCAGGGTGAGCGTGGCCGGCGTGCCGGAGGGGTCCTTGTCGGTGACCCGGACGACCGGCTTGCCCGAGCTGTCGCAGGCGGGGGCGGCGGAGAAGTCGGCGATGCTGCAGGCGAGCGCGGTCTGGGCGGCGGCGACGGAGAGCGCGGCCGCGGCGGCTGACGTGCCGACGGCACGAGCCGCCCTGGTGAGGTGACGGGAACGGAACACGCTGGTCCTCGGGGTTCGGTGAGGGGGAGTGGCATCCGACGAGGAAGCGTGTACCGGGGCTGGCCGTGTCCTGTCAAAGGTTGTATCGGTGCAGGTCAAGGCTGGTCCAAGGGTCTCCTCTTAGCGGGTCAAGCACCCCCGCCACCGCCCCCGAACGGTTGATCGACCACGGGTCATGATTGAGTAAAGCCGCTTGATCGGGAAATGGCGGGACGCCCGGCCGCTGTTGACTCCCTCGGAGGCCGAGCCCGGACCTCCGTCCGGCATGCCCGCAGTAAGGAGGAACGCCACGGTGAGCCAGTACGTCAGCAGGCTCGGGCGACGCTCCCCGGCCGCCTCCCCCCGGCTCCGGCTGCACCGCCGACCCCGCCGGGTCGCCATGCTCTCCGTGCACACGTCCCCGCTCCACCAGCCCGGCACCGGCGACGCCGGCGGCATGAACGTCTACATCGTGGAGCTGGCCCAGCGCCTCGCCGCGCAGGGCATCGAGGTCGAGATCTTCACCCGCGCCACCTCCGGCGGCCTCGCCCCCACCGTCCAGCTGGCCCCGGGCGTCCTCGTGCGCCATGTCGACGCGGGGCCGTACGAAGGCCTCGCCAAGGAGGACCTGCCCGCCCAGCTGTGCGCCTTCACGCACGGCGTGATGCAGGCCTGGGCCGGCCACCGCCCCGGCTACTACGACCTCGTCCACTCCCACTACTGGCTCTCCGGCCACGTCGGCTGGCTCGCCGCCCAGCGCTGGGGCGTGCCCCTGGTGCACGCCATGCACACCATGGCCAAGGTCAAGAACGCCAACCTGGCCGACGGCGACACGCCCGAGCCCGCCGCCCGCGTCATCGGCGAGACCCAGATCGTGGCCGCCGCCGACCGGCTCATCGCCAACACGGACGAGGAGGCCGACGAGCTGGTCCGGCACTACGCGGCCGACCCCGCCAAGGTCGCCGTGGTCCACCCCGGCGTGAACCTCGACCGCTTCCGCCCGGCCGACGGCCGCGCCGCCGCCCGCCTCCGTCTGGGCCTGCCCCAGGACGCCCTGATCCCGCTCTTCGCGGGCCGCATACAGCCCCTGAAGGCTCCGGACGTGTTGTTGCGCGCGGTGGCGGTGTTGCTGGACGAACGCCCGGGGCTGCGCTCCCGCATCCTCGTGCCGATCGTCGGCGGCCCGAGCGGCAGCGGCCTGGCCAAGCCGGAGGGCCTGCAGAAACTGGCCGCACGCCTGGGCATCGCGGACGTCGTACGGTTCCGCCCGCCGGTCGGCCAGGAACAGCTCGCGGACTGGTTCCGGGCCGCGTCCGTGCTGGTCATGCCGTCGTACAGCGAGTCCTTCGGGCTGGTCGCCATAGAGGCGCAGGCGGCCGGTACGCCGGTGCTGGCGGCGTCCGTCGGCGGTCTCCCGGTGGCCGTACAGGACGGCGAGACCGGCTTCCTGGTCCAGGGCCACAACCCAGCGGACTACGCGCGCGTGCTGCGCCGTTTCGCCGACGAGCCGTCCCTCGCGACGAGCATGGGCCAGGCCGCGGCTCGCCACGCCCAGTGCTTCGGCTGGGACACGGCGGCCGCCGCCACCGCCGAGGTCTACACGGCCGCGACCCAGTCCCACCGTCGTCGCGTACGCTCCCCCCATGGGTGATGTGGAGAAGGCGGGGCGGATCCTCGAAGGTGCCCTCAAGGACGCCGAACTGGAGTGGGAGAGCCCCGAGCCCGGGAACTACGTGGTCAAACTCCCCGGCACCCGCAAGCTGTCCACGACGGTCTCCTTCCTGGTGGGCCGCCACTCGCTGTCCCTGAACGCCTTCGTCGTCCGCCACCCCGACGAGAACGAGCCCGGCGTCCACCGCTGGCTCCTGGAGCGCAACCTCAAGCTGTACGGCGTCAGTTACGCCGTGGACCGCCTCGGCGACATCTACGTCACCGCCCGCCTCCCCCTCGCCTCCGTCACCCCCGACGAGATCGACCGCCTTCTCGGCCAGGTCCTGGAAGCGGCCGACGGCGCCTTCAACACCCTGCTGGAGATGGGCTTCGCCTCCTCCATCCGCAAGGAGTACGCCTGGCGGGTGTCCCGGGGCGAGTCCACGCGCAACCTGGACGCGTTCCGCCATCTGATCGAGCGCCCGGCCGACTGACGGTCGCTATGACGGCGACCGGCGCGAACTGACCCGGTAGCGCCCCGGAGTGACCCCGACCAGCTTCTTGAAGTGCCGGGTGAGATGGGCCTGGTCGCAGAAGCCGGTCGCCGCCGCCACTTCACCCGGCGCCTGCCCGTCCAGCAGCAGCCGCCGGGCCCGCCCGACCCGCCGTGACATGAGGTACTGGTGCGGTGCGATGCCGTAAGCGGCGCTGAACGCCCGCACCAGATGGGCGGGATGGGCGTGCAGCAGCCGCGCGGCCTCCTCCAGCCGCATCCCGTCGACGACCCGGGCGTCCAGCAGTTCGCGCAGCCGCCGGGCGAGGAGCGGGTCGCCCCGGTGCGCGGACGTACCGCCCCGGCTTCGCAGATGGTCCCGCAACCGCTCCCCGACGAGGGTCAGCCGGCTCTCCGCCTCCAGCTCGTCGCCGGGCCGGGCGAGGGCGGAGTGCAGCTGCCCGACGCGCCGCCGCAGCAGGGGATCGACGAGATCGGGCCGGTCGACGGCGGGGCCGATGAGGTCGGCACCGAGCCGGCTGGTGTCGAGGTACAGCACCCGCTTGCGGAAGCCCTGCGGGGTGGCGGGGGAGCCGTTGTGCGGGACGTGCGGCGGCAGCAGGGTCACGGTGCCGAGCGGGGTGCCGTGCTCGTGCCGGTCCAGCTCGTACCGTACGGCCCCGTCGTCCACGATGAGCAGCGTCCAGACGTCATGGACGTGCATGGGGTAGGCGTATTCAGTGAATCGGGCGTGGAAGACCTCCACGACACCCGGGACCCGTGGGCGCCAGGCGGAGACGTCCGGCTGAGCTGCGGCCACGCAAAGAACGTACAAGACCGCCCGCCCGGCGGCGCGGCAGTCTCAGTCCATGAACACCGAACCGATCCGCTTCGACACGAAGATCGCCGTACTGCTCCGCGAGGACCTGGAGCCCTGGCAGCGCCTCAATGTGACCGCGTTCCTGGTCAGCGGCCTGGGCAGCGAGATCGAGGAGGTGATCGGGGAGCCGTACGAGGACGCGGACGGGGTGTCGTACCTGCCGATGTTCCGCCAGCCGGTCCTGGTCTTCGAGGGCACGAAGGAGACCCTGAAGGCGGCCCACACAAGGGTGCTGAACCGCGCCCTGCCCCGCGCGGTCTTCACGGCGGACCTCTTCACGACGGGCAACGACCGCGACAACCGCGCGGCGGTACGGGCCGTGCCGACGGCCGAGCTGGACCTCGTGGGGCTGGCGGTGTACGGCCCCCGGAGCGGAGTGGACAAGGTGCTGAAGGGGGCCCGGATGCACCCGTGAGGTGATCCGCGCCCCCTGGCACGTCGCGGTCAGTGCTGGAACTGGCCCGGCTGGTAGTCGCCGGCGGGCATCCGGACGATGACGTTCAGGCGGTTGTACGCGTTGATGAGCGCGACCAGCGTCATCAGGCCGAAGAGCTGGTTCTCGTCGTAGTGCTTGGCGGCGTTCGCCCACACGTCGTCCGGGACACCACCGGCCGCGTCGGCGATCCGGGTGCCCTCCTCCACCAGCTCCAGGGCGGCCCGCTCGGCCTCGGAGAACACCTTGGCCTCCCGCCACACCGCGACGAGGTGCAGCCGCTGCTCGGTCTCACCGGCCACGCGCGCATCCTTGACGTGCATGTCGGTGCAGAACCCGCAGCCGTTGATCTGGCTGGCCCGGATCTTCACCAGTTCCTGAGTGGCGGCGGGGAGCCCGGACTCCACGACCACCTGGCCCACCGCGTTCAGGTGCTTGATCGCCCGGCCGGCGAGCGGGTTGCCGAAGAGGTTCAGACGCGGTTCCATGATCTACTCCTGTGTCCTCGGTGCTGACTACACCCCTCTGACGGGCGGGGGGTGCCAGGATGTGACATGGCGAGAGGCGATGTGACGGCAGTCACGCGCGGAGCACGCCGCTCGGCGCCGCTCAGTCACGCCGGGCGGAGAGCAGGCGCGTCACCACGGCCAGCACCAGCCCGGCCGCGAGGAGATAGAGGCCGAGACGTCCTTCGGGCACTGCCGGTGACCACACCCGCCAGGCCGACGGGCGGTAGCTGTCGGCTGCCAGGTAGGACCCGTAGGAGGAAGACGAGAGCGTGAGGGGCGTACTGGTCCGGCTGCGTATCCACAGCAGAGCGCCTATGACGGCGCAGGTCGCGGATATCGCATACAGGGCTGTGGTGCGGTGCGAGGCCGGTCTGCTCACGGACTCTCCCTCATCTCCTTCAGGTGCCGGCGGAGAAGACGCAGGCAGGGGGCTTGATCGTGCCGGGCTACTTCTTCTTGCCCTGGGCCTTGCGGTACTTCGCTGCTGACCGCATCACAGATCGACACGGGACTCCGTTCCGTGGCTCCCGTGTCGCAACACAACATGCGCCGGTCTGAACGGCAGGCTGCGAAGGGTCGGCTCCATGACCTTGAAAAGTGCTTCGGCGTCAGCCCCGTAGGCGTACAGCACGACCTCGCCTCCACCGAACTCGTTCCCGTCGACGTCCCCGACGCCCGCCTCCTCAACTGCGGCAGACATGGCCCGCTCGGCATCGAAGATTGCTTGGCGCTCGGCACGTGAGCCGTACTGGTCGTTGCTGAGGCGATAGTGGGCGATGACGGCTTGTTCTGGGGTCTCCGGTTCGGGGAGATCGAAGAACGTGTCCATGGGCGCACGATCTCATCGACCTCTGACAGCGAGCCCGCGGCAGTCCTCCCCGGTTTCGAACGCGCACGCTTTCCAAGTCTGTTGGTGGCTCGGAGGCGTGAGCGTCGGGGCGTTCACCTGCGTTCATGGTCGGTTGGCCGTGGAGGCGGGGACAGCTCAAGGTCTCGCAGGAACGGCAGTGAACGGGGCTGAATGAGACGGAAACTGAGACGGACGCGGGACAGCCGGACCTGCCGCCTCGCCTGGTCAGTAGCGGAAGCGAGCCGTAGCACCGTCGACGTGCAGGAGGAAGTCTGTGATCGCTGGCTCACCGTCGAGCGGTACGAGGACCAAGCCGAGATCGTCCACCGCTTGCCACGCGCGCGGGATACGAAGGACGTCTGAGTCGTCATCCTCCAGGGTTGCCCGGGTCCACTCCTCGATGATGGGCCGGATGCTCTCCCAGGTGGGGCCCGCGATATCACGTGCGGGCGTGGGGTGGGGGCCTGCTGTGGCGCAGGGGAAGGTGCGTACACTGTCGTGACTTTGAGCGGACCGGGTACCGGCCGCCGGCGTGCTCCCCCTACCCCCACCATGGCCGGCGTTGAGCGCCCGGTGCGCTCCCTTCATGGGGAGGAACGGGTGGCTCAACACCCTCACAGACGCGGCCGTCTGCTGGCCGCGGCCACCGCGACCGTGCTCGCGGCAACCTTCGCTGTTCCCGTCGCCTGGGCGGACACCGCCGCACCAGCACCGGTCACCGCGCCAATCACCCTGCCGGCCGAGACCGTTCCGGCCTCCGTCGACCCGGGCCAGGTCGTCGGCGTCTCCTCGTCCGGCGTCCTGCACGGCAGTTACGGGAACAGCTACGCCTGGACCGACTTCGCCTCCGGGACGACCACGCAACTGGCGTTCCCGGCCGGTACCCGGGACGCCCGGTACGCCGGCAACGGGCTGGTGGCGTTCTACGCCAACGGCGCCGGCGGCACTCCGCTGGTGTTCCAAAGTCTTTCCGACGGCAGCCGCCGGACGGCCTGCGACTGCTACGTGTACGGCGCCTTCGCCGGAAAGGCCCTGGTGTCCAACCACGGCGGGGGGCTGGCACTCGCCTCGCCGGACGGCACCCTCACCCCGGTCGCCGCACCGACCGGCGCCGTGTTCAGCAGCTCGGTCTGGGGCGGTGGGGACAACGATCACATGCTGATCCCCTATGAGCAGAATGGCGCCCAGTACTACTTGTGGATCAACGCTGACGGCAGCAACTCCGTGATCGACGCGTCCTCGCTGCCGGGGACGGGACAGTTCGCTGTCGGTGACGGCAAGCTCGTTTTTCTGAACGCCGCCGGCGACGTCCGGGTCTTCGACGCAAGCGACGTCACGGCGCCCCCGGTGTCCGTCACCCTGAGTCTGCCCGGCCCGTCCCGCCCGGTCGGAGTGGTGGGGGACAACCTCATCGTGGTCACGTCGGCAGGGGGTTCCGGCTTCACGTTGTCGGCGCTCCCGCTGAACGGGGGGCCCGGCCAGTCCCTGGGCACCGGATACCCGCGCACCGTGCCGCTCACCGATCCGGAGTCCCCGGACGGCAAGGTCGTGGTCGCGCAGACATCGGCGTCCGGCACCACCCTGCGTGTGCTGACCGCAGCCTCCGACGGCTCCGTGGACTCGACCGCGATCGCGGACTTCCCAGTGGCCACCTGGCGGCCGGACGCCCTCGCGCTGGCGAACGGGGAACTGGACGCCGCCTACACCAGCCCGTACGCCCCGGACAGTTCCCGGATGGAGCACACAGAGCTGCCCGTCGATGCCGCGGGGAGCACGGGTGCGACCACCCCACTGAATGCCCTGCCGCAGGGGGACGCGCTGTTCGCCTCCGCGGACGGCTCACCGGTCGAGGTGGACACGGCGAACGGCGACATCATTTCGGGCGCCGGGTCCAAATCCTCCACCGGCCTGTCCGACCTGCGCGATGTCCAGGTGGCCGGTTCGACCGAGGCGTTCAGCGGCCTGACACCGGCAGGGACCCGGATCATCCAGGTCGGTACGGGCGTCGAGGCGAAAACGTGGCCGTTCAGCACATTCGCGCTGTCCGCGACCACCCTGTGGACCCAGACCGCGCCGGGCACGGTCACCGGCGTCAACCTGAACACGTCCCCCTCCACCGCCCCCGCGCCCGGCACCTTCACCGTCGCGAACTGCCCGCTGTCGGTACTGCGGGCGAACGGCCCCTGGATCTACTGGGCCTGTGCCACGGCCGACGGAGGCGCTGGGGTGTACAACACGGTGACCCGCATGTCGGTGCCCGTGCCGTGGACCGCCGACGGGGACACCGCGCTCGGCGACGGGTTCGCGGCGACCGCCTCCGGCAGCACCCTCAGCGTCACCGACGTCACCAGCGGTACGGCGCAGACCCGCAAGGTCGCCGATCTGGCCGACCCCGTGCTGGGACAAGGCTGGACCGTCGACCCGTACGGCGGCGGGATCGCGTACGCGGGCAGCGACGGCACGGTGCACGTGGTGCCCAGCGGGGTGTCGCCGTCCGACGTGGCCCTGTACGGCGAGACGACAATCGGCGTCAGGAGCGCCGGTACGGCGTGGCAGGGCACATGGCAGGTCACCCGCCCGATCGCCTCCTGGACGCTGACCGTGACGAGCGTGGCCACCGGCAGGGTCGTCAGCACCGTCACCGGCGGTCCGGCCCGCGCGCAGTTCACCGCGCAATGGGACGGCACCGAGCCGGGCATCACCCGGCCCTCGATCGGGCCCTACACGTGGAAGATCACCGCACGGCCGGCCGACGGCCTGGGCCCGGACGCCACCAGCACGGGTACGACCCTGCTGCCCGGCGGCGCACCGGCGTTCCACGACTTCCAGTCGGCGAACGGCCTTCCGGACACCTTCGGCGACATCCTGGTCCGCACCTCGGCGACCACCTTCTCCTTCAAGGACAGCACCGGAAACGGCTCCTTCATCCCGCTCAAGGGCAAGTCGACCTGGCCCGCCGGCACCACGGTGGTGCCGTTCGGTCCTCTGCGCGACCGGAAGACCAACGACGTGCTCGTACGCACGCCGTCCGGTGATCTGCGCGCGTACTCGACCCTGTCCAACGGCAGCGCCTACACCGACCTGGGCACCGGCTGGAACCAGTTCAAGTGGCTCGGCCACGCCGGGGACGTCAACGGGGACGGGTACCCGGACCTGCTGGCGTGGAGCGCGTCGAACGGCAACCTGTACCTGTACCCGGGCAACGCCCAGGGCCGGTTCGGGGCGCGGACGCTGCTGCGCACCGGCCTGGCGTACACCAAGCTGATCGCGGTCGGGGACGTCACCGGTGACGGGGTGGGGGACCTGCTGGCGTACGACTCCAAGCGGAACCTGTGGCTCATGGCCGGCAACGGCAAGAGCAACTACGCGGCGCGCAAGGAGGTCTTCGCCGACTGGGGACAGGGATACAACACGATCATCGGTGTGGGCGACGTGACCGGTGACGGCAAGGCGGACCTGCTGGAACGCGACTCCGCCGGCAACGTCTGGGTCAACCCCGGCCGCGGAAACGGCACGTTCGGCGCACGAATCAAGGCCGACACCGGCTGGCAGAACTACCTGAATCTCTACTGACGGCCACACGGCGCGGGGCCGGAGGACAGTCCTCCGGCCCCAGACATACTCCAACCAGGCCTACGCCGTCGGCTGACCTGGCGCTTGCCGATAACTGGATGTCAAACGCCCCGGACCAAGATTGGTCCGGGGCCTTCCCCGCTGTGCCACCGACAGGATTCGAACCTGCGACACCCGCTTCAGGAGTTCGATCCAAGCGCGGCCCAGCAGCGCCACCGCGTGGCCAGGTCGAATGTGCTGAGCCGTGCATGAACGCCCGTGTCCGGTGCTGTTGATGTCACCCGTGGATGTCAGCCGGAGCTAGCGCTCCCTGGTCCAGTCGCTGACGCTCTCCGCGCCCACATGAAGCGGTTCCCTCCGGTCGAGATCACCTTGCCGTGGAAGGTGGCGGACGGCCCTCCGGTGACCAAGCGGCTGATCTTCACCGGGCCGTGCGGCGGACACGTCTGGCATACGTCGCTCAACGAGGAGGTGTGGAAGCGCGCCCTCGCCTCGGCTGGGGTGATCCCCGAGCGGAAGCCGGGCGGGTCGTACGTCGAGTCCCGGGAGAACGGCATGCACGCCCTCCGCCACTTCTACGCCTCGGAGCTCCTGGACGCCGGCGAGAACATCAAGGCACTCGCCGAGTACCTGGGCCACTCAGACCCGGGCCTGACGGTGCGGGTGTACGCGCACCTGATGCCCTCCAGCCAGGAGCGCACCCGCAAGGCCGTGGCCGCCGTTTTCAGCGGCGAAATAGCCGGTGTCTGAGACGGCTCAGGCACTTACGCTCCTCATCAGAAACGGGAGGGGAACAGGGATGGCGGTCAAGTACTTCACCTTGGTCTGCGACGACCTGCCCCATGAGGTGGTGCTCGTCCATCCGGGTGCCTGTCCACTCGACGTGGTCCGGGTCGTACGCCGGATAGCTGGACTGAGCCTCTGGGGTAGCAAGGTCCTGGTGGATCGACCCCCGTCGTGATTCTCGACCGCATTCCGGAAGAGACCGCCGAGAGAGCGGTCGCGGCCCTGCGCGAGGCAGGAGGACAGGCAGAGCTGAGGCAGCAGCCGGCACAGCACTCCCCCGGCCCTGTTGCCTCACGGCCCGGTCGGGCAGCTCACGGCCCAGAGACGGCCCCAGGACAGCATCAAGCCCTCTACCAGCGGACAATCCGCAGGTAGAGGGCTTGATCAGTACGGCTTACTTCTTCTTGCCCTGGTTCTTGACCGCCTCGATCGCCGCCGCGGCCGCCTCGGGGTCGAGGTACGTGCCGCCGGGGGTGACCGGCTTGAAGTTCTCGTCCAGCTCGTAGGAGAGCGGGATGCCCGTCGGGATGTTCAGGCCCGCGATATCGGCGTCGGAGATGCCGTCCAGGTGCTTGACCAGGGCGCGCAGGCTGTTGCCGTGGGCGGCGACGAGGACCGTGCGGCCGGCCAGGAGGTCGGGGACGATGCCGTCGTACCAGTAGGGGAGCATCCGGACGACGACGTCCTTCAGGCACTCCGTGGCCGGGCGCAGCTCCGGCGGGATGGAGGCGTAGCGCGGGTCGTGCGCCTGGGAGAACTCGGAGTCGTCCGCGAGCGGCGGGGGCGGGGTGTCGTACGAGCGGCGCCAGAGCATGAACTGCTCCTCGCCGAACTCGGCCAGCGTCGCCGCCTTGTCCTTGCCCTGCAGGGCGCCGTAGTGGCGCTCGTTCAGGCGCCAGCTGCGGTGGACCGGGATCCAGTGGCGGTCGGCGGCTTCCAGGGCCAGCTGCGCGGTGCGGATCGCGCGCTTCTGGAGGGACGTGTGGACCACGTCCGGGAGAAGGTCGGCGTCCTTCAGGAGCTCGCCACCGCGGACTGCCTCCTTCTCGCCCTTCTCGTTGAGGTTGACGTCCACCCAGCCGGTGAACAGGTTCTTCGCGTTCCACTCGCTCTCGCCGTGGCGGAGGAGGATCAGCTTGTACGGTGCGTCGGCCATGGGAAAGAGCGTAATCCACCCGTTCGGGGCGCCGCCCGGGTCGGCCGATGGGTGGACAGTTGACGGCATCTGTTAATCCAGTGGCCGGCGGCATCCCCCAGTTTGTAAGTTGTGCCTACCGCTTGAGCCGCTTACAACGCCCTACGCCGAGGCGTCGTACACCCGTCGTACACCCATGGGGGGATCCGCCATGTCCGCCGCCCGTCTCAGACGTGCCGCCCGGGAGACCGTCTCCGGGCTCCCCCGTGAGTTCTGGTGGCTGTGGACCAGCACCCTGGTCAACCGGCTCGGCGCCTTCGTGGCCACCTTCATGGCCCTGTACCTCACCCTCGACCGCGGCTACTCCGCCTCGTACGCCGGTCTCGTCGCCTCGCTGCACGGGCTCGGCGGGGTCGTCTCCTCGCTGGGCGGCGGGGTGATGGCCGACCGGCTGGGCAGGCGGCCGACCCTGCTGATCGCGCAGTCCGCGACGGCAGCCTCGGTCGCGCTGCTCGGCTTCATGACCGACCCGGCCGCCATCGCCGCCGTCGCCTTCCTCGTGGGTATGGCCTCCAACGCCTCGCGCCCGGCCGTGCAGGCGATGATGGCCGACATCGTCCGTCCCGAGGACCGCGTCCGCGCCTTCTCCCTGAACTACTGGGCCATCAACCTCGGGTTCGCCGTCTCCTCCATGGCCGCCGGGTTCATCGCCGAGTTCAGCTATCTCGCCGGGTTCCTGATCGAGGCCGGGATGACGGCCTGCTGCGCGCTCGTCGTCTTCCTGAAGGTGCCCGAGTCCCGCCCGGCCGCCGCGAGCGCCAAGGGCGCGGAGGGCGAGGTCAGCCTCAAGGCCGTGCTGCGCGACGGGCGGTACATGGCCGTCGTCGGCCTGTCCTTCCTGGTCGCCCTGATCTTCCAGCAGGGGTCCGTCGGACTGCCGGTGGCCATGGGCGAGGCCGGGTTCTCGCCCGCCGACTACGGCCTCGCCATCGCGGTCAACGGCATCCTGATCGTCGCCCTGCAGATCCCGGTCACCCGGTTCATCGAGCACCGCGACCCGCGCACCCTGCTGATCGTCTCCTCGGTACTCGCCGGCTACGGCTTCGGTCTCACGGCCTTCGCGGGCTCGGTCGGCGTCTTCATGGTCACCGTGTGCGTCTGGACCCTCGCCGAGATCGTCAACGCGCCCACCCAGACCGGCCTCGTCGTCCGCCTGTCCCCGGTGCACGGCCGCGGCCGCTACCAGGGCGTCTACACCCTGTCCTGGTCCCTCGCCGCCCTGGTCGCCCCGCTGATGTCCGGCGCGGTCATCGACCTGTGGGGCGCGCAGTGGCTGTGGGGGATGTGCGCGGTGGTGGGGACGGTCGCCGGGCTGGGGTACGGGGTGCTCATGCGGAGGCTGCCGAACGAGCGGCCGGCGGCCGAGCGGGGCAGCGCGCGTGCCGCCGGATCGGCGTCGACCATTTAATTCCATGGCCGACCATCTCATTCCAGTATTCACGGAATGTAATTGGACGCATATTCATAAATCTTCGCCGCTGCGTCAACAAGCACTCGAAAGCTCCCCTTTCGGGCCACCCAGATCCCTCGAATGCCCCAAACCCCGCTTCCGGGAGCCGTCGTTAGCTCACCGTGACGCGATTGCACTGGCGCACTGCCGAAGATAATCCGACGACGCTCCACTGGGGTGATGAGGTGGACCGCACGTCGTGCTCGGACCTGCTCACTGATTTTCTGAAGAGACTCAGCGCAGTGGAAAATGAATACTGGCGGGCCATGGCGGATCTGTACGGGGCGTCCTGAGGCTGGGCCCGGAGGTTTATCGATGGACAGGATTCATCACGACACAGGCTGCTACGACGCGGGCCGCTACGACGACGCGGGCCGCTACGACGACGCGGGCCGCTACGACTCCGGTCTCTACGGCGACGCCTGGAGCGTGCCGGACGCGGGCATGGCGCCGAACGACTGGGACCCGGTCGAGGAGCTGGCCCAGATGCTGGCCGCGCCGACCGTCGCCATCCCCGTTCCCGACCCGCCGACCGTGCCGGCCCCGCGCCGGAGCAGTCGGCGGCGGGTCCGCCAGGAGCCCCATGTGTTCGACGGCGGCCGTCGTATCACTCACATCACGCTGCTGATCGTGGCGGTCTCGCTGTGTGCGGTGTGCATGCTGGCATGGTCCCTCTGCTATTCGTACGGCCAACTGTGCGTGATCGCCTCGTCGGTGCTGCCGGCGAGTCTCGCGAAATACTGGCCGCTGACGGTGTACGGGCCGTGGTTCGTGGCGGCGCTCTCCGTTCTGCGGGCCACCGCTCAACGTCGGGCTGCGCGGCGGTCCTGGGGTGTTGTGCTGGCAACCTCCGTGATGGCCGTGGCGCTCTGCGTCAGCCACTCGTCACACACGCTGCTCTCGTTAGTGATCTTCGGAATTCCGCCGGTCACCGCTCTGGTGTGTTTCTGGGAACTGGTCGGCCAGATCTCGACCAGGAGCCGGGCCCGGCACGCCACATATACCGATCCGCCGAATTCCCTGCCGTGACGACCGAGCCCCCTGTCCGGCGGTTCTCCGCGGGACAGGGGGCTCGGTGCGGTGCGGTCAGGCCGGCAGCGCGCCTCAGAGGGAGACGCTGACGCTGGCGTGGCCGTACTGGCCGAGGAGGCCGAGGGCCTCGCCCTTGACGCCGTCGAGCTGGGACAGCACCTCGGCGCTGCTGAGGGTCGTGGTGCCGAGGGTGGCGTTCGCCTCGGGGCTCAGGCCGCCGGAGACGTTGTCGAGCTCGGCGTCGGAGATCTCGGCGGTCTGAACCTGGTGAGCGGAGTTCATGGGGAAACTGCCCTTCGCATGGATGGTCCACAAGGGGGAGCGGCCCGGCTGGGGACAGACGACGGGCCGCGGCCGCAGGTACGCGCCAGCCTTTTCAGGACACCTTGGCGCGATCCCGGCGGCCCGAGCGATCAAACCACGGAGCGCGCCGGGCATCCAGTCAACCGCCGCTCCCGCCTGCCCAGTTGGCAGCCCTGTTCGACGTATCGGTGCACGCGTGGTCACGCGTTGAGGGCAGTTTCTCCACACATCCTTGCCATACAGGCGGGTCACAGCTCTTGTTGTGGCCATGCCGACTGGGACAACTCCGTACGAACGGACCCCGGAAGCCCGCAGTTGCGTGCGCACTGTGCAGATTCGGTTCACGGACCCGACGGCGCATACGACAAAGGGCCGGTGTGAAACGAGTTCACACCGGCCCCGGGTGTTCGCGGGTGTTTCGTCAGCCGCACTGGCAGGGGTTGCCCTGCTGGCACCCGCAGCCGCAGCCCGAGCCGCAGCCGCACGCGCCGAACAGCGGAAGGCTCCTGGTCTCGGCGGGCTGGTCGCTCTGGCGCTCCTGGGTGGGGTCGGGCGTGGTGCTGGGGGATTCGGCCATGGGTCCCTCCTGGATGCTGGGGCAGCAGTGCCCTCGCCCATTTCATGCCCGCTCCCCAGGGCGCATCAACGGCGCATGGAGGCGCCCACGCGCCCCGCGGCCCGGCCCCGGCGGGGTTACGCGCCCTCGACGCCCGTCACCGGCTGGATGTCCGGCTGGAGCTCGTCCGCGTGCTCGCCCGTGACCAGATAGACGACGCGCTTGGCGACCGCGACCGCGTGGTCGGCGTACCGCTCGTAGTAGCGGCCGAGGAGCGTGACGTCCACCGCCGTCTCGATGCCGTGCTTCCAGCGCTCGTCGATCAGGTGCTGGAAGAGCGTGCGGTGCAGCAGGTCCATCTCGTCGTCGTCCTGCTCCAGCTGGAGCGCGAGATCGACGTCCTTCGTGATGATCACCTCGGCCGCCTTCGCCATCAGGCGCTGCGCGAGCTGGCCCATCTCCAGGATCGTGGCGTGCAGGTCGTTCGGGACCGCGCGCTCGGGGAAGCGCAGCCGGGCCAGCTTCGCCACGTGCTGGGCCAGGTCGCCGGAGCGCTCCAGGTCGGCGGACATGCGCAGGCTGGTGACGACGATGCGGAGGTCGGTCGCCACCGGCTGCTGCCGCGCCAGCAAGGCTATGGCCCGCGCCTCCAGGTCGTGCTGGAGCTCGTCGACCTTCTGGTCCGCCTCGATGACACTCTCGGCCAGCTTCAGGTCGGCGTCCAGGATGGCGGTCGTGGCGCGCCCGATCGCCGACCCGACCAGCCGGGCCATCTCCACCAGACCGTCGCCGATCGAGTCAAGTTCCTCGTGGTACGCGTCCCGCATCAGGGTTCCCTCTCATAGGTGTGCTTGGTCCCCACGCTCCCACGTTCTGCCCCACACGCGTCCGTTTCTGCCACCCCAAATGAACCAATACTGGCTCCAAGGTGAACTCTGGGCGACGAGTGTTCGAGGACGCACCGTGACGGCTGTGGTCATGTCGTACCCCCTGCTTAACCTGGATGCATGGACGTGAACGCGGCGGTCGCCGCAGCGGCAGCGATCGCCGGGGTGCTCACCGGCGTCATCGCCATGCTGGCGTTCCGCTGGAGCGAACGCGACCAGAAGCGACCGACCAGGACTTCCTTGCACACCGATCCCGTACTCCCGCCCGGCGTGGACACCGTGCTGTCCGTGCTCCGCTCCTCGGCCGTCGTCCTCGACGAGGCCGACGCCGTGGTCAAGGCCAGCTCCGCCGCCTACGCCCTCGGGCTGGTCCGCGGCGGCAAGCTCTCCGTCGAGCCCATGCTCCAGATGGCGCGGGACACCCGGAGAGACGGCGAGATACGCCAGGTCGAGCTGGATCTGCCCCGCCGCGGCACCGGACGCGGCGAGGCCCTCGCCGTCTCCGCGCGCGTGGCCCCGCTCGGCTCCCGTCTGGTCCTGCTGCTGGTCGAGGACCTCACCGAGGCCCGCCGGATCGAGGCGGTACGACGCGACTTCGTGGCGAACGTCAGCCATGAGCTGAAGACGCCCGTCGGCGCGCTGTCCCTCCTCTCCGAGGCGGTCATGGACGCCTCCGACGACCCCGAGGCCGTCCAGCGCTTCGCGGGCCGCATGCAGATCGAGGCGACCCGGCTGACCAACCTGGTCCAGGAGCTCATCGACCTCTCCCGCGTGCAGAACGACGATCCGCTGGAGGACGCCGAGCCCGTCCGCGTGGACGAGCTGGTCGCCGAGGCCATGGACCGCTGCCGCCACCAGGCCGGTACAAAGCAGATCATCATGTCCGCCGGGGGCACAGCCGACCTGCACGTCTGGGGGAACCGCGGCCAGCTGGCCGCCGCCCTCGGCAACCTCGTCGAGAACGCCGTGAACTACTCCCCGGCCCGCACCCGCGTCGGCATAGCCGCCCGCCGGGTCAACGCACCCGGCGGGGACATGATCGAGCTGGCCGTCACGGACCAGGGCATCGGCATCTCCGACAAGGACAAGGAGCGCATCTTCGAGCGCTTCTACCGCGTCGACCCGGCCCGCTCCCGGGCCACCGGAGGCACCGGCCTGGGTCTCGCGATCGTCAAGCACGTGGTCGCCTCGCACGGCGGGGAGGTCACGGTCTGGAGCGCCGAAGGCCAGGGCTCCACGTTCACCCTCAGGCTGCCGGAGGCGGGCGCGGCCCGCGACCGCGCATCGCAGCACCCCGACCCCGACCTCGATGGCGAGGCCGGCGGCTCCACCGAGTCATCCCCGTACGAACCGCTTCCCGCCCCGGAGGTCCTTCCGTGACCCGAGTGCTCGTCGTCGAGGACGAGGAGTCCTTCTCCGACGCCCTGTCGTACATGCTCCGCAAGGAGGGCTTCGAGGTCGCCGTCGCGGCCACCGGGCCCGACGGACTCGACGAGTTCGAGCGCAACGGCGCCGACCTCGTCCTCCTCGACCTGATGCTGCCGGGTCTGCCCGGTACGGAGGTGTGCCGACAGCTGCGCGGCCGCTCCAACGTCCCCGTGATCATGGTGACCGCGAAGGACAGCGAGATCGACAAGGTCGTGGGCCTCGAAATAGGAGCCGACGACTACGTCACCAAGCCCTTCTCCTCCCGCGAGCTGGTCGCCCGCATCCGCGCGGTGCTCCGCCGCCGCGGCGAGCCGGAGGAGGTCACCCCGGCCGCGCTGGAGGCGGGCCCGGTCCGCATGGACGTCGACCGCCACGTGGTGACGGTGGCCGGCTCCAAGGTCGACCTCCCGCTCAAGGAGTTCGACCTCCTGGAGATGCTGCTGCGCAACGCGGGCCGCGTCCTGACCCGCATGCAGCTGATCGACCGCGTCTGGGGTGCCGACTACGTGGGCGACACCAAGACCCTCGACGTCCACGTCAAGCGCCTCCGCGCCAAGATCGAACCGGACCCGGGCGCGCCGCGGTACCTGGTGACGGTCCGGGGCCTGGGCTACAAGTTCGAGCCGTAAACCGGGCTCCGAGTCCGAGCCGTGAGCCGTAGGGCGGTCGTACGACTCGGTCCGAGCCGTGAGCCGTACGGCGGTCGTACGACTCGCGGTACCCACGACGAAGGGCGGCGCCCCCGCAGGGGTGCCGCCCTCGTGCGTACGTCGGTCAGTGACCGGTGGTCGACTGGGACGCGGAACCGGTCGGGGTGGCGCCGGTGGACGCGGACTCGCTCGCGCCCGCCGACGGGGTCGCCTTGCCGCCCTTGCCCTTGCCCTTCGCCGGCTTGCCGCTGGCGGAAGCGGACGCGCCCGGGGCGCCGGACGGGCTCGCCGGAGCGGACGGGCTCGCCGGAGCGGACGGGATCGTGCTCGGGCCCCACTTGTCGAAGTAGCTGGTGGCCGGGACCACGAAGGCGTCCAGGCTCACGGCGCCGGTCTTGCTGAGGGTGAAGGTGAGCTTCTGGACGTTGCCGTCCTTGACCGCCTCACGGCCGCTGGGCAGCTCGGCGGAGGCGTTGCCCTTGCCGCCGAGGAGCAGGGAGCCGTGCGCCGGGACGGTCAGGCTCTGGCCCCTGGGGGCGGTCAGCGTGACCGACCCGCTCGTGCCCGGGAGGGAGATGGACTGGAGGGTCTCGTCCGTGGGGCCCTGGTTGAACAGGGTCGCGGAGATCACGGCCGGCCCGGTGGACTGCAGGTCCGGCTGGGTGATGATCAGGGCGTTCTGGACCTTGATGTTGCCGACGGCGGTCGCCGCGTTGTCCGGCTTGATTCCCAGGGTCTGTGAGTCGTTGCCGGCGCCGCAGGCGGCGAGCGAGGCGATCGAGAAGACGATGGCGGAGGCGGCGAGGGCGCCGCGTCGAAGGCTGCTGCTCACGGCGGCGGCAACTCCTTGAACGCGCGGGCGGCTCCCCTTATAAAGCCACCCTAAGTGTCTGTCAGCGGGCTTAGGTTACCGAGCCGTTCCCACGCCACCGCACCCGACCCTCCCCAAGAGGCCGCCTTGGCCTCCGGCTGGGGGTACTGCGGGCCTCTCGTCACTCCAGTCACAAGTGACTCTTGAGTCACTTTGGCGAGGCGCTCGTCCGCCATTCGCATAACCGCGCGCAAAATTTCCGTGAAGGAATGTGAGCCCCTTCGATGACATCTTCGATGGCGCCTTCCGATGACGCCTTCGATGACCGTCTTCGAGGACCGTCCCCGATATTGATCATCGGACACCCCTCCGCGCGTCGTTGATCAATTCCGGATTCGTGCGGCGTCCGGCTCCGGATCGGCCCCCGCACGCCGAACGGAGTAGCGGAAGTCGCACGCTTGGAACAGGACAAATCGGGATGTTAAGCCACTTGGAGAGGGCGCTCGGTGTGTGTAACGTACGCGTTTCACCCCGCCTGAAGAGCCCCTCCGACCTGCGAATACCCGCTTCCGCAGGCCCTTCGCAGCACGTTCCTGTCGCTGTTGTCAAGCCCCGAGATATGCCCTGACCTGCGAAAACGCCATTCAGAAGACGCCGTATCCGTGTTACCCTGGATAGCCACGGAAGGGGTACCTGTCACATGACGTTCAAGGTTGGCGACACCGTGGTCTATCCCCATCACGGGGCCGCGCTGATCGAGGCCATCGAAACTCGCCAGATCAAAGGCGTGGACAAGACCTACTTGGTGCTGAAGGTTGCCCAGGGTGACCTGACGGTACGTGTGCCAGCGGACAATGCTGAGTTCGTGGGCGTGCGTGATGTGGTCGGTCAGGACGGGCTGGACCGGGTCTTCGAGGTGCTGCGCGCACCGTACGCCGAGGAGCCCACGAACTGGTCGCGTCGCTACAAGGCAAACCTGGAGAAGCTCGCCTCCGGCGATGTCATCAAGGTCGCGGAAGTCGTGCGTGACCTGTGGCGTCGTGAGCGCGAGCGCGGACTGTCCGCCGGTGAGAAGCGCATGCTCGCCAAGGCCCGCCAGATCCTGGTGAGCGAGCTGGCTCTCGCGGAGAACACGAACGAGGACAAGGCCGAGGCCCTGCTCGACGAGGTGCTCGCCTCCTGACACGCGCCGTGGGCGGCGACCTCTCGCTGCCGGCACGCTCAGCACAGTGAAATGCCGCGGTGCCCGATGACACTGACCCTGTCGCCGGGCGCTGCGGCATGTTCGTCCTCGCGGGTCGTCCCCGCAGGCGGGTCTGCGTCGGGGAACCGGTGGATCCTGGTGAATCCAGTGAATCCCCCGCCGCTGGATCCTTGGTGGACCCTCGGTCGATCAGCGAACGCGCCCCCCGATACTTGATGTGCCGGGCCCGGGCAGCTGACCTCGACCAGGGTCACGGAAGGGTCCGGTCAAGGGCGTCGCGCCCGGCACTCCTCCAGGCCATACCCACCTAGGTCGAGCACACAAACCTGACAGGAACCGATGTCTGACGAATCGCGCCCCTCACCTGCGCAGACCCCCGTCGCAGCCGTGATTCCCGCCGCCGGCCGGGGCGTACGCCTCGGTCCGGGCGCCCCCAAGGCGCTGCGCGCGCTGAACGGCACGCCCATGCTCATCCACGCGGTCCGCGCGCTCGCCGCGTCCCGCCATGTCTCCCTGGTGGTCGTCGTCGCCCCGTCCGACGGCGCCGCCGAGGTCAAGTCCCTGCTCGACGTGCACGCGCTGCCGGACCGCACGGACTTCCTGGTCGTCCCGGGCGGCGACACCCGCCAGGAGTCGGTCAAGCTCGGCCTTGACGCCCTGCCGCCCGAGTACGGAATCGTCCTCGTGCACGACGCGGCCCGCCCGCTCGTCCCGGTCGACACGGTCGACGCGGTCATCGAGGCCGTCCGCGAGGGCGCGCCGGCCGTCGTCCCGGCGCTGCCGCTGGCCGACACGGTCAAGGAGGTCGAGCCCGCGGCCGTCGCCGGCGAGCCGGAACCGGTCGTCGCCACGCCCGAGCGGGCCCGCCTGCGCGCCGTACAGACGCCGCAGGGCTTCGACCGTACGACCCTGGTCCGCGCGCACGAGACCGTCTCCGGCGATGTGACGGACGACGCGAGCATGGTCGAGCAGCTCGGCCTGCCGGTCGTGACCGTCCCGGGTCACGAGGAGGCCTTCAAGGTCACCCGCCCCCTCGACCTGGTCCTCGCCGAGGCGGTCCTGGCCCGCAGGAGGCTCAACGATGGCTTCTGAGGCCGGCTTCGTGCTGCCCCTGCCGCAGGTCGGCATCGGCACCGACATCCACGCCTTCGAGGAGGGTCGCGAGCTGTGGTGCGCGGGCCTGAAGTGGGAGGGGGAGGGCCCCGGGCTGGCCGGCCACTCCGACGCCGACGTCGTCGCCCACGCGGCCTGCAACGCCCTCTTCTCCGCCGCCGGGCTCGGTGACCTGGGGCAGCACTTCGGCACCGGCCGGCCCGAGTGGTCGGGCGCGCCCGGAGTCACGCTGCTCACCGAGGCCGCCCGGATCGTCCGCGCGGCGGGCTTCACCATCGGCAATATCGCCGTCCAGGTGATCGGCCCCCGCCCGAAGATCGGCAAGCGGCGCACCGAGGCCCAGAAGGTCCTCTCCGAGGCGGCCGGCGCCCCCGTCTCCGTCTCCGGTGCGACGACGGACGGCCTCGGCTTCCCCGGCCGCGACGAGGGCCTGATGGCGATCGCGACGGCACTGGTGGTGCGGACGGCGGGCTGACGGCGGAGCTGACGGCTGCGCCAGCGATGCGGAGGGCGGGCTGACGGCTGCGCCAGTGATGCGGCTGGCGGGCTGACGGCTGCGCCGGTGGTGCGGAGGGGCTGCTGACGGTGGCGCTCGCGGTGCGCGTGTGCCGAGAGCGTGCGAGGGTACCCGGAGAGTCATCGTCGACCGAGGAGGTACCCATGCCCGCCACCCTGCCCGACCGGCTCAAGTCCCTGCTCGACAGCCCTGTCTTCATCGTGGTGGGCACGATCCAGCCCGACGGCCGCCCGCAGATGTCCCCGGTGTGGGTGAAGCGGGACGGCGACCAGATCCTGTTCTCCACGACCGTCGACCGCCGCAAGAAGAAGAACCTCGACCGCGACCCCCGGGTGAGCGTCATCGTCCAGGACCCCGAGATGCCCTACGTCTACGGCGAGGTCCGGGGCACCGCGGAGTTCACCACCCAGGGCGCCAAGGACCTGATCGACGAACTGTCGATGAAGTACACCGGCAAGAAGTACGCAGAGTTCAACCCCGACTCCGTGAACGACGCCGCCCGGGTGATCGTCAAGATCACTCCCGAGAAGGTCGTAGGAATGTTCTGAGCCGGAATGTTCTGAGCCAAGAGGCGCAAGGCACCGCTCCGCGCCCACTACCCTGGAGTGGTGACTATTCGCCTGTACGACACCAGCGCCCGGCAGATCCGTGACTTCGCCCCGCTCAAGCCGGGTTGTGTCTCGATCTACCTGTGTGGCGCGACCGTGCAGGCCGCACCGCACATCGGGCACATCCGGTCGGGGCTCAACTTCGACATCATGCGCCGGTGGTTCACGTACCGCGGCTATGACGTGACGTTCATCCGGAACGTCACGGACATCGACGACAAGATCATCACCAAGGCCCATGAGCAGGGCCGCCCCTGGTGGTCGATCGGGTACGAGAACGAGCGTGCCTTCAACGAGGGCTACGCCGCCCTCGGCTGCCTGCCGCCGACGTACGAGCCGCGCGCCACCGGCCACATCACCGAGATGGTCGAGATGATGCAGCGCCTCATCGAGCGCGGCCACGCCTACGCGGCGGACGGCAACGTCTACTTCGACGTGCGGTCCTTCCCGCAGTACCTGGAGCTGTCCCGGCAGGAGCTGGACAATCTGCGCCAGCCGTCCGGCGAGGGCGAGACCGGCAAGCGGGACGAGCGGGACTTCGCGATGTGGAAGTCCGCCAAGCCGGGCGAGCCGACCTGGCCGACCCCGTGGGGAGAGGGCCGCCCCGGCTGGCACCTGGAGTGCTCGGCCATGGCGCACAAGTACCTGGGCACCGCCTTCGACATCCACGGTGGCGGCCTCGACCTGATCTTCCCGCACCACGAGAACGAGATCGCCCAGGCCAAGGCCTACGGCGACGACTTCGCCCGGTACTGGGTGCACAACGCCTGGGTCACCATGGCCGGCGACAAGATGTCCAAGTCGCTCGGCAACAGCGTCCTGGTCAGCGAGATGGTCAAGCAGTGGCGGCCGATCGTGCTCCGCTACTACCTGGGCACCCCGCACTACCGCTCGATGATCGAGTACAGCGAGGAGTCCCTGCGCGAGGCCGAGTCGGCGTTCGCGCGGATCGAGGGCTTCGTGCAGCGGGTCATCGAGCTGGCCGGGACCGTCGAGCCGGCCGCCGAGGTCCCGCCGGCCTTCGCCGAGGCGATGGACGACGACCTGGGTGTCCCGCAGGCCCTCGCGATCGTGCACACCACGGTCCGGCAGGGCAACAGCGCGCTGGCCGCCGACGACAAGGAAGCCGCCGTCGCCCGGCTCGCCGAGGTGCGGGCCATGCTCGGCGTCCTCGGCCTCGACCCGCTGGACGAGCAGTGGGCGGGCGAGTCCGACCAGGGCGAAGACCTGCACGGCGTGGTCGACAGCCTCG
The DNA here is from genome assembly GCF_020181035.1 of Streptomyces sp. CoH27. GTDB lineage: Bacteria > Actinomycetota > Actinomycetes > Streptomycetales > Streptomycetaceae > Streptomyces > Streptomyces camelliae. The sequence continues at coordinate 252,788 of NZ_JAIQYY010000010.1, read as the reverse complement.
TCCGGCTGGTGCTGGACCAGCGCGAGTCCGCCCGCGCCCGCAAGGACTGGGCGACCGCCGACGCCATCCGCGACCAGCTCGCCCAGTCCGGCCTCGCCATCGAGGACAGCCCACAGGGCCCGCGCTGGAGCCTCAAGGCCTAGCCCCGCACGTGAAGATCAACTGTGCCGCCCGGCCCTCCGGGCGGCACACTGCATAAGGCGTACGTACATAAGACGTACGTACGACGCTCAACACGAAGCTCAACGGAGACGAGTAACTCATGGCCGCGAACAACCGCCGCATGTCCGGCAAGAAGGGCGCGCAGGTCGGCAGCGGTGGCCAGCGGCGCCGGGGCCTGGAGGGCAAGGGCCCGACCCCGCCCGCCGAGATGCGCAAGGGGCACGCCAAGCAGCGCGCCGCCGCCGCGAAGGCCCGCCGCGCACAGGGGCGTCCGCAAGCGCGCCGCGGCAGCGGCAAGTCGGCGTCCGAGCTGGTCGTCGGCCGTAACCCGGTCGTCGAGGCGCTCCGCGAGGGCGTTCCCGCCTCGACGCTCTACGTCCAGCAGTTCATCGACAACGACGAGCGCGTCCGCGAGGCCCTCCAGCTCGCCGCCGAGCGCGGCGGCATCAACCTGATGGAGGCCCCGCGCCCCGAGCTGGACCGCATGACCAACGGCCTCAACCACCAGGGCCTCGTCCTGCAGGTCCCGCCGTACGAGTACGCGCACCCCGAGGACCTGCTCGACGCGGCGGCCGACGAGGGCGAGGACCCGCTGGTCGTCGCGCTCGACGGGGTCACCGACCCGCGCAACCTCGGCGCGGTCGTCCGCTCCGTCTCCGCCTTCGGCGGCCACGGCGTCGTCGTCCCCGAGCGCCGCTCGGCCGGCATGACCGCCGGTGCCTGGAAGACCTCCGCCGGCGCGGCCGCCCGTACCCCGGTCGCCCGCGCCACCAACCTCACCCGCGTCCTGGAGTCGTACAAGAAGGCCGGCGTCACGGTCGTCGGGCTGGCGGCGGACGGCGAGGTCGAACTGGGCGAGCTCCAGGCCCTGGACGGCCCGGTCGTGATCGTGGTCGGCAGCGAGGGCAAGGGCCTGTCCCGCCTGGTCGGCGAAACCTGCGACTTCCGTGTGCGCATCCCGATGCCAGGTGGCGCGGAGTCGCTGAACGCCGGTGTGGCGGCGGGGATCGTCCTCTACGAGGCGGCGCGTCGGCGCGGCTGACGGCACGGCGCACCGACGGGACTGAACATCCGTCCAGAACTTCACTCTTGCGGGGTAATTCTGGTGCTCCTGTGGTGTTCGAGACGGCTTTGACGGGGTCCGGACACATCCGTCCGGTCAAAGCAGTGTCCTAACTCCATGTCACTCGGTTAGATGAGTGTGGACACCAGAACACCCCGCACACCCACGGGGGGACGCTCGTCGGGATTCAGCTCGGGATTCGCTTCCGGGCCCGACGAGGCTCCCGCGCTGAGCATGGTGAAGGTGCCGAGCGATCCGGCGCAGGTCATCGTCAATCACGCCAGCTTCCGCGTGCAGCTGGGCGCGTCGGCGAAGCGCCCCCAGTCCTCGCGGATCGCCCGGCATCTGAGCGCCGCCCAGGACACCGCCGGGATGCCCGTCGGGGGCCCGGCGGGCCGGGCGGGCGCCGCCGCCCGCCGCCGCCCCGTCGTGTGGAGCGGCAAGTCCGCCCCCGACGACACCGGCGCGCACCGGCTCCTCCAGGCCGTGCGGGGCAGCGTCCGCCAGGCCGACGAGACCGAGCCCGGCGCCACCCAGGTCATCCCGCGCGTCGGCACCCGCTACGGCGACGCCTACGACGACCTGGGCCAGACGGTCGAGACCCCCGTCGTGGGCCACCAGCGCACCGCCCCCGAGGCCGCCGACGGCACCCGTCTGCTGCCGCATATGCGCTCGACGACCGGCGCCTACGACGAACCCCCGTACGCGGAAACGGACTTCGAGCCCCACGACCGCTACGACGGCTACGACGATCGCGACCGCCACGACGGCTACGACGATCACGACCGCTACGACCGCTACGACGATCACGACCGCTACGACGGCTACGCGGAAGCAGCTGCCGCTGCCCAGGACGACACCCCGCGCCCCGCCCGCCGCCAGGGCGACGACCCGGCCCGGCACGCCTACTACCCCGGCCGCCGGATGAACCTGGGCGTGGTCCTCCTCCCCCTGCGCATCTTCCTCGGCTTCATCTCCATCTACGCCGGCATGGGCAAGCTGTGCGACCCCGTCTACTTCGACGGCGGCAAGCGCGGCTCGATGGTCAAGTGGCTCAACACCCTGCACCCGTGGGACGTGGCCGAGCCGCTGCGCCAGACCGCCCTGCACCACCCGGTCGGCGCCGGCCTGGTCATCGCGTTCCTCCAGGTGGTCGTCGGCGTCCTCACGATCCTCGGCTGCTGGCAGCGCGTGGCCGCGGTCGTCGGCGCCCTGCTCTCCGCCGCCCTGATCGTCACGGTCAGCTGGAAGACGGTCCCCGCCTACGACGCCCCCGACATCATCTACCTCGCCGCCTGGTCTCCGCTGATCATCGCCGGCGCCCCCGTCTACTCCGTGGACGGCCGCCTCGCCGCCGGCGCCTGGCGTCGCCTCGGCCCCCGCTCCGACATCTGGGAGCTGCGCCGTTACGTCCTGCGCCGCGGCGCGCTGATCACGGCCATCACGGTCGGCCTCACCCTGCTCGTCGGCTCCCTGCTGGGCGGCGCCGTACGCGACTCCAGCCGCGTGGTCGTCCCCGGCCCCGGCGAGGCCCCCCGCAACAACCTCCCCGGCTCCCCGCTCCCGCAGGGACCGGGCACGCGGCACCGCACCACCCCGTCGGCCTCCACAGCCCCCACAGGCGGCGCCACGGCCGGCGCGGGCCCGTCCGGCGCGGCGACGACCCCGGGCGCCAGGCACACGGCGGGCGGTACGACGACGACCCCCAGCGAGACCCAGGGCACTATGGGCCAGATCCCGCCCCGCCACTCCTCCCCGGCAGGCGGCACCCCGAGCACCACGGCGGGCCCGACGAGCACCGGCGGCACCTCGACCGGGGGCAGCTCCCCGTCGGGCGGCACGACCAGCTCCGGCGGCGCTTCGTCCTCCGGCCAGCCGGGCCTGGTGGGCGGCCTGCTGGGCTGACGGAACGAGCCAGGAGAGACAGCAGAGGGCCCCGTACCAGGGAAGGTACGGGGCCCTCTGACCGTCAACGACCCAACGCCGCAAGCTCCTTGGCCGCCTCCGTCAGATCCTTCGCGGTGTCGATGGCCCGCCAGTACGCCCCCTGCGGAATGGGGAATCCGAAGAGCCGCTCCTCCCGGGCCAGCCGGGGAAACGTGGTCCGTTCGTGATCGCCCCGCTCGGGGAGCAGCTCGGCGAACTCGGGCGAGAAGACGTACACACCGGCGTTGATCTCGAACGTCGACGGCGGAGCCTCGATGAAGTCGGTGACGTGCCCGAACCCGTCGGTCCGCACCGCACCCCAGGGAATACGGGGCCGGGCCAGAGCCAGCGTCGCGACAGCGTCCCGCTCGGTGTGGAAGTCGGCCATGTCCCGCAGGGAGAAGCGGGTCCAGATGTCGCCGTTGGTGGCGTACCACGGCTGGCCGGGGCGGGGGAGATGCGCGGCGGCGTACCGGAGGCCGCCGCCGCGGCCGAGGGGCTCGGTCTCCACGACGGTGGTGACGGAGACCGGCAGGTCGGCGGAGTCCAGCCACTTCTGCAGGACCTCGGCGAGGTGGCCGCAGGAGACCACCACGTCCGTCACGCCTTCCTCGGCGAGCCAGGTCAGCTGATGGCCGATGATCGGGGTGCCCGTGCCGGGGATCTCGACCATCGGCTTGGGCCGGTCGTCGGTGTACGGACGCAGCCGGGAACCCTGGCCACCGGCCAGGATCACGGCTTGGGTGGGGCGCGACGCGGCGCTGGGATGGGTCATGCCCGCACTGTACGCGGCGCCCTGCCCGGAGCGGACCGACAGCGACGCGCCGCCTACGGCTTCTGTCCAGGGCGGCCGGCAGCGACGCGCTGTTCACGGTTTACGGCTCCTGCCCGGAGCGGACCGACAGCGACGCGCCGCCTACGGCCCCTGTCCGCGGCTTACGGCCCCTGTCCGGGGCGGCCGGCAGGGACGCGATGCCGACCGGCCTCCCGGGGGCTCAGCGCGCCGCGGCGAGCACGCCCGAGGCGAACGACGTGTCGCACACCGGTCGGGCGAAGGACTGGGCGCGCGAGGCGCCGTACATGCGCACCGCTGCCTGGCCCAGCGCGCGGGCGATGGACGAGCAGTGCCGGGCCAGCGACGGGTGGCCGTTGACGGCCTGCTGGAGGTGGGTGAGGACCACGCCCGGGTTCCGGTCCTGGAGCTCGCCCATCAGCCGGTCGCGGAGCACGTCCTCGGGGGCGTGCGCGACGGCCTTGGGAACCTCCGCCGTGGAGACGTCCGAGGCGGCCAGCACCGAGCTGGAGGGGCTCCCGGTCCAGTTGACCCGGGTGACCGCGAGGGTCCCGGAGAGCACCAGGACGACGGGCAGGACGAGGGCGAGAGTGCGGCCGATCCGGCGGGCAGGGCCGCCCCGGTGGCCGCGTCGCGTCTGAGGGATGGTGGAGTGCTTCACGCGTGTGAGGGTAGCGCCCGGTAATGATTTGGCGACATTGAGTCACCCATATGGGGGATGGGGTCGCGCCGTTTTCTGGGTAAGGGGTTGACGCCGTCCGCCCGAATTGATCACTGTGCCGGGGTATTTCCGGAGCGACCCGGCGGCGCAAACGACACGAAAAGGGGCCCCGCGGCACTCCGCAGGACCCCTTTCGTCAACTCCGCCGCAAACGCGCAGCTCAGTCCGCTCAGTCGGAGAGGCGCTCACCCGTGGACGTGGAGAACACGTGGGTCTCGCCCGGCCGCGGCACGACGTGCAGCGTGGCGCCCTTCTCCGGGACGGAACGGCTGCTGACACGGACGACGAGGTCCTTCTTCTCGCCGCCGACCTCGACGGTGCCGTAGACGTAGCCGTCGGCGCCGGTCTCCTCGACCACGTTCACCGAGACGGCGAGGCCGGCCGGGGCGTCGGCGCTGTCCTTGCTCAGGGAGGCCGCCGCGCCGCCGCCCAGCTCGACCACGTCGAAGTGCTCGGGGCGCACGCCCACGGTCACGGTCTTGTCGCCCTTGTCGGTGGCGGCCTTCAGGGCCTCCCGGTTGACGGGGACGACGCTGTTGCCGAACTTCACGCCGCCGTCGGTGATCGGGACCTCGATCAGGTTCATGGCCGGGGAGCCGATGAAGCCGGCGACGAAGAGGTTCGCGGGCTTGTCGTACATGTTCCGCGGCGAGTCCACCTGCTGGAGCAGGCCGTCCTTGAGCACGGCGACCCGGTCACCCATCGTCATGGCCTCGACCTGGTCGTGGGTGACGTAGACGGTGGTGATGCCGAGACGGCGCTGGAGCGAGGCGATCTGCGTACGGGTCGAGACGCGGAGCTTGGCGTCCAGGTTGGACAGCGGCTCGTCCATGAGGAAGACCTGCGGCTCACGGACGATCGCGCGGCCCATCGCGACACGCTGGCGCTGACCACCGGAGAGCGCCTTCGGCTTGCGGTCCAGGTACTCGGTGAGGTCGAGGATCTTCGCGGCCTCCTCGACCTTCTGCCGGATCTCCGCCTTGTTGACGCCGGCGATCTTCAGGGCGAAGCCCATGTTGTCGGCGACCGTCATGTGCGGGTAGAGGGCGTAGTTCTGGAACACCATGGCGATGTCCCGGTCCTTGGGCGGCAGGTGCGTGACGTCGCGGTCACCGATGCGGATGGCGCCGCCGTTGACGTCCTCCAGGCCCGCGAGCATCCGCAGCGAGGTGGACTTTCCGCAACCCGACGGGCCGACCAGGACGAGGAACTCGCCGTCCTCGATCGCGATGTCGAGACCATCGACGGCGGGCTTGGTGGAACCCGGGTAGATCCGGGTCGCCTTGTCGAACGTGACAGTGGCCATGGCTCAGAGGCCCCCTTCTACCGGCAGGAACGTGCCGGACGATCCGTTGTAGGAAGGTGGTTGGTGTAGCCCACACAGGTGAACCAAGTGAACTGGATCAGGACGGTACCTGGCGTTCACTCGTCTGTCAGTACCCATGCCACTGTGAACTTCGCGGAAATTTTCGACAGGGACCGGCTCAGACCTGGGTACACTGCACGGGCGTGCAGACGCAGGCCTCCTTAGCTCAGCTGGTCAGAGCGCCGCTCTTGTAAAGCGAAGGTCGTCGGTTCGAATCCGACAGGGGGCTCTTCGGAATGCCGCGCTGACCCGGGGTTTCTCCCCAGGTCAGCGCGGCATGACCCGCTCACTGGATGTCCTTCTGGCCGGCGCCGGCGTCGGCCTTGGGGTCGCCCTTGTACGCTTCCCAGTCGCTTACGACGAGCTGCTCAGCTCGTCGGCGACATCACGTCCCGAGCCCGGAGACGAAAGTGTCGCGCAGCAGGGCGGTTGCGAAGTCGGGATGGGCTGCTGCGGCGGTGGAGCAGAGCATGCAGCCCGGGGCTGTCGGCTGTGACCAGATTCCTTCGACGCGCAGTACCTGGACTGCCCCCGTGACGTCCGCGATCGGAACGTCGTGCGTCATGGCCACTTTCTCGGCGACGTTCTTGACGAGACTCCGTGGGAACGCTGAAGCGCCGGGTGAGCTTCCTGGTGGCTTCCGAGGCTTTACTTCCTTGGCCCACAGCAGGGACTCGCGGAAGTTCTGCCGAACCAGAGCCTGGAGCTGTGGCGTGGCGCGGAGGGAGTCGAAGTCGGGAGGATCGAAGACAGTCTTGCGTTGCTGCAGGATCCGGTCCATGCGCAGTGCGGTGTCGTCGCTGCTTTCACCCTGGTTGGGACGGTCTTCGCTCATCTCGCAGTTGACCAGCTTGCTCCACCACTCCAGCCACTGGGCAGCCAGCACTTCTCGATCCAGGGGGTGCGGGACGTCCACAGGCTCGGGGTGGTTGATGAGGGGGGGCGGCACTGGTGCGGTTGCCGGGGCCGGCAGAGTGGCGGCGTCGCGGATGAACAGTGCGGCGTGAAGCATCTGAGAGGTGCCCTGGGTGAATCGCCACGAGGGCGTGTTGGCGTAATGCACTGTGTGTACACCTCCCAGGTCACGGTAGCGCTTTGTCGCTCGGCCGTGCGAGGCGGTGAACGGGCCATACGTTCGCCGCCGCGCGGAGACGCGAACGGCGGTTCACTCGCTCACCGCGGCAGCCTCACAAGACCTGCATTGACATGGCCTTGACCACCGTAAGAGGGCGGCCGCATGGTGAAACCACCTGGCCCGCAGCTGACCTGACATGGCATCTGTCAATGCTGTTTTTCGTCATGTGGCCCTTCCGCACCGCCCGAAACCGCACGGAGGCTTGATGCAGCGCAGCGAGATACCCTCCGGATCCCTGGTGATCCACCGCCATCAACCGAGACGCCGGGTGCGGAGGATGGCAGCTGCCCTCACCGCGATGCTCACACTCGCCGTCACCGCCCTCTCCATCGGCCTGGCCACCGGGGTCCAGGCCGCCGCTCTCTCGTCCGCGCCGCGCGCGTCCGCCTCCGCGGGTACGGCGGATTTCGGCTGTTTCCATCCCGTGCAGGCGGGACGAGCCCGCTGTTTCGGGGTCTTGAAGGCCCACCGCACCACCTCGGGGCGCATGTCACCGTTCACCACCGGATCCCCGACCACGGTGGGGTACGTACCGTCTGATCTGCGTTCCGCCTACAAACTGGGCGGTACCTCGGGAGCCGGTCGCACGGTGGCGATCGTCGACGCCATGGACGATCCGAACGCCGAGTCCGACCTGGCCGCTTACCGCAGCGCCTACGGTCTGCCGTCGTGCACGACCGCCAACGGCTGCTTCCGCAAGGTGAATCAGCGCGGCCAGGCGTCGCCGTTGCCCTCCGGTGACTATGGATGGGCCGAGGAGATCAGTCTCGACCTCGACATGGTCTCGGCGACCTGCCCCGACTGCCACATCCTGCTGGTCGAGGCGGGCTCGGCGAACGTCCCGGATCTCATGACGGCCGAGGACACCGCCGCCGTCACACCGGGCGTCGTCTCTGTCTCCAACAGCTGGGGTGGGCCCGAGGACAACACCGTCACCTCCTTCGACTCGCACTTCGACCACCCCGGCGTCGCGATCACGGCGAGTTCGGGTGACTCCGGTTACGGCGTCTCCTGGCCGGCCTCCTCGCCGTACGTCACCGCTGTGGGCGGCACCTCGCTGAGCAAGGCGTCCACCTCGCGTGGCTGGACCGAGACCGCCTGGAGCGGGGCGGGCTCGGGTTGCTCGGCGTACGAGGCCAAGCCGTCCTGGCAGCACGACTCCGGATGTGCCAGGCGCAGCGTCGCCGATGTGGCCGCGGTCGCCGACCCCAATACGGGGGTGGCGGTTTATGACACGTACAGCAGCTGCGGCGGCGGGGTGTTGTGCGACACCGAGCTTCAACTCGGTCTCGCGCAGGGTGCCGACGGATGGGTCGAGGTCGGGGGCACCAGCGTCTCGTCGCCGATCATCGCGAGCGTCTACGCGCTGGCGGGAAACACCTCTCAGGTCGTCGACGGCTCGTATCCGTACGGTCGCACGTCGGCGCTCAACGACGTCACTTCGGGCAGCAACGGCTCCTGCGGTGGCAGTTATCTGTGTACCGCGGGTCCGGGATACGACGGGCCGACCGGTCTCGGCACGCCCATCGGCACCGGCGCCTTCTGACGGCGGCGCGGGCCTCGTGCAGGAGCCCTCCGTCCGCGGACTTGTCGCGGGCGGAGGGCTCCTTGGTGAGGTGTGGCCGGACGGTCAGCCGATGGTCGCGATGCCGTCGGTGGTGACGGCCGGGCGGCCCGAGGTGCCGACCACGACGATCTTCAGGGTGTGCTTGGCGGAGGCGGACCAGGTCTTGGTCCAGATCGCCTGGCGGTAGAGGGTGGTGGAGGACTTCAGGTCCACCGTGGAGACCTTGGTGCCGTCGACGTAGATGTACGCCTGGCCCGAGGTGGAGGCCCGCGAGACGATCCAGGCCACCGAGCGCCCGGTGAAGGTCCAGCTGATCGAGGCCCCGGCGGACGAGGAGCTGTAGGAGTAGCCGCCCAGGTAGGAGGTGCTGCTCTTGTGGGTCCAGCTGCCGGTGCGGGTGGTGGAGGTCTCCTGGATGATGTTCGGCGTCCGGTAGACGGAGGCGCCACCGGTGTTGCCGGCCACGTCGTACGCCTTCAGGGCGAACAGGTCCGAGGTGCCGGGCTTGGCCCAGGTGTTCCAGGAGGTCACGGTCGGGCCGAAGGTGGCCGAGGCCGGCGCGGTCGCCATGACGTCGGCCAGCGCCGCGTTGTCGGCGGCCTTCCACGTCACCGTGACCGGGACCGATGAGGAGTACACGGTGCCGGTGCGCATCTGCACGCCGGGAGCGGTCGGGAAGGTGGGCGCGGTGGTGTCGCCGACCAGGGTGACGGAGCCGGACAGCGTGGTGGTGCCGCGGACGTGGGTGGCGCGGACCTGGACGGTGTGGCTGCCGGCGGCGACGGAGACCGCGGCGGAGCGGGCGTCGCCGGAGGTGTGTGCCACGGCCTTGCCGTCGACCAGGACGTCGAAGCCGGAGATCACGGCGGACGGTGTGGCGGTCGTCCAGCTCACCGTGGCCGCGCCCTTGGTGTAGTAGTTCGTCCCGGACTTTGCCGCTCCGCCGGACATCCCGGTGACGGAGACCGTGCCGACCGGGCCGGCCGCGTACGAGCGGACCGTGCCCAGGGCGTTGTAGAGCTGGTTTCCGGGGCAGTCGGTGGCGAAGCCGTTACGGTGCCCGGAGATGACGTTGAAGCTGTAGTTCTGGCCCAGGGTGAAGCCGGAGCTGTTGGAGGATCCCTCGGGCAGGGTCGCGGTGCCGGTGCTCGGGTCCACTCCGGTCATGCCGAACTTCCAGGCCGCGATCCGGGCGATGGAGCCCAGCATCGCCTGGCTCGGCGTGGCTCCGGGGAAGGTGCTGGCCGTGGAGTCGCCGCCGCTGAGGTCGGTGTACGTGCCGATGGCGGCCACGCCCATGCTGTTGGTGTTGAACCCGTACGTCTGCGCGCCCACGACCGGCAGCGCCATTCCGCCGAAGCGGCCCTCGAAGATGGTGCCGCATTTGTCGACGAGGAAGTTGTAACCGAGGTCGCGCCAGCCCTGGCTGAGGTGCGCGGCGTAGAGGCTGCGCACGATCGCCGGGGAGTCCGTGCAGGAGTAGGTGTTGGTGGTGTCCGTGTGGTGGACGAACATGACCTTCACGGCGGAGCCGTACGAGGGGTAGCCGGTGTCCCGGGCGCACTCGTCGGCGCCCCAGCCGGCCCGGGTGACCACGGTGGGCGGTGCCACCGTCGAGGTGGTCGCGGCCGGCATCGGGTCCGGCGGGGTCGGGGACGAGGACGGGGAGGGGCCGGCGGAGGAGGCCGTGCAGGACGGGTACGCGTCGGACATCGACGGGAGCTGGCTGGGCCAGGGCGTCGGGGAGGCGCTCGGTGAGGCGGAGTCGGAGGTGGAGGGGGAGGCGGAGGTCCCGGTGGACGGCGTGCCGGACGCGGAGTCCGTGGCTGTGGGGGTGTCCGTGGGTGAGGCGGAGTCCGTCGTGGTGTCGGTCGGGGAGGCGCTGTCCGTGGGGGAGACGCTGTCCGTCGGCGTCGCGCTGTCAGTGGCGGTCGCGTCCATGGCGTAGGCCGCCGGGGCCATGCCGGAGGCCGGCGTTCCAGTGGTGGCGGGCTTGCCCGGGTCGACCAGGTCCACCCGCAGCCCGGCGGGCAGCGCCTTGCCCGCGCCGGTCGCGCGGACCTGGATTCCGTTCGACGGCCCGGACCACATGGGTGACATTCCGCCGCGCACACCGGGGCGGTTCAGTTCGGCGGCGTCGGGGATGTCGTCCGGCTGCTGCATCTTCAGCCACGGTGTCCAGTGGCCGCTGTCGGCGGAGCGGGTCCGTACCTCGACCGTGCCGCGCAGTGTGGCGTGGGCGCCGTTCCAGGTGACACCCACCATGCTGAACGGAGCCGTGGACTGGGCTCCCAGCGTCTTGAGCGACGCGCTGTTCCCGGTGAGGGACAGCGAGTGGACATGTGTCTTGATCGGTCCCGGCGCGGCCGTCGCTCTGCCATGGCTCGGTGAACCGGCCATGGCGACGGTCGCCACCGCCACGCCACCGCCGGCGACGACCGCCCCCAGCGCCACCCATGTGCGCTTCTTCAGACCGGCTCGGCGGCGACCGCGCCGGACTCTGTGTTCAGTTCCCATGCCCCACCCGGAAGACCTGTTGTCGTTGTCATCAGCAGTCATTGCGGGGGCACAGCTGTCACAGGAGTCCCCTGGAATACCAGCGCACCAGAACGTTTAAGCGTCACATACGCCGCTGGCCCGGGGTTTCCCCCGGGCCAGCGGTGTTTTCAGAGCAGGTGTGTCACGGCACGTACGAGTTGGTGCCGCTCGCCCACAGGGCGCCGCCCTTGCCGGGGCCGCCGGTGCTCTTGTAGACGACGAAGTTGCCGTCGCTCTGCATCAGGGCGTACGCGCCGGAGTCGCCGTTGGTGTGGGTGGACCACAGGGCGCTGCCGCTGCTGGAGTAGACGACCAGGTTGCCGTCGGTCTGCATGTACGCGTAGGCGCCGGCGTGGCCGTAGGTGTTGCTGGTCCAGATCGCCTTGCCGTCGCGCTTGCGGTAGATGACGAAGTTGCCGTCCGGCTGCATGACCAGGCGGGTGTACTTGGCCTGGGCCCACCAGCCGCCCTTGAGCTTCTGGCCGGAGCCGATCGTCGCCGAGTGCATGTAGGTGCCGTCGGACCACAGCGCGCTGCCGCTGCTGGAGTAGACCACCAGGTTGCCGTCGTCCTGCACCACGAAGGAGGCGCCGGAGTTGCCGTTGGTGTGGGTGGACCACAGGGCGCTGCCGCTGCTGGAGTAGACGACCAGGTTGCCGTCGGTCTGCATGTACGCGTAGGCGCCGGAGTGGCCGGAGGTGTTGCTGGCCCAGATCGCCGGGCCGCTGCCGCTGGCGCCGTTCGTCTTGAGGTAGGCGACGAGGTTGCCGTCGCTGCCCATCGTCAGCGTGATGTTCGCGCTGCTCAGCTTCTGGCCGGAGGTGAGCTTCTGGCCGGGCTGGAGGGAGTTGACGGAGTTCGCGCCGGCGGCGAAGGCGGCGGTCCCGTTGGGCGTGCCGAGGCCGGTCGGGCCGTCGTAGCCGGTGCCGGCGGTGCACAGGTAGCTCGGGGAACAGCTGCCGTTGCTGCCCGTGGTCACGTCGTTGAGGGCCGACTTGTGGCCGTAGGCGTACGTGGACGGGTAGCTGTTCGCGGCCGGGGTGCCGGCGAGGGCGTAGGTGCCCGCGATGATGGGCGCGGAGGCGCTGGTGCCGCCGTAGACGTTCCAGCCGCCGGAGCCGCCGTAGGTGTCGTAGACGGCGACGCCGGTGGCCGGGTCGGCGACCGCGGAGACGTCTGCGACCGTGCGGTGGCTGCAGCCGCTGTCCGTCTGCCAGGTGGGCTTGGCCTCGTCCGCGGAGCAGCCGGAGCCGGTGCCCTCGGTGCTGCTGGTGGACCACACCGACTCGGTCCAGCCGCGGGTGTTGCTGGTGCGGCTGAGCGAGGTGCCGCCGACCGCGGTGACGTACGGGGAGGACGCCGGGTACTCGGCGCCGTAGCCGCCGTCGCCCGCGCTGACCGTGACGGCGACGCCGGGGTGGTTGAAGTACTGGACGTCGGCGGTGGTCTCGCTCGGGTCCTCGGTGCCGCCGAAGGAGTTGGAGACGTACTTGGCGCCGAGGGCGACGGCCTCGTTCTCGGCCGTGCCGATGTCCGTCATGCTGGGCGAGGAGGCCTCGACCAGCGTGATGTGGCACTGCGGGCAGACCGCGCTGACCATGTCGAGGTCGAGGGAGATCTCGCCGGCCCAGCCCGCGTCCGCGGTCGGGTACGACGTGCCGCCGGTCTGGTTCACCTTGTGGAAGCAGCCGTTGGCGGTGGTGCAGGCCGGGAGGTTGTACTGGGACCGGTAGGCGGCCAGGTCGGACTCGGCGTTCGGGTCGTCGTAGGCGTCGACGATGAAGACGGTCTTGCCCGCGCCGGCGGTGGCGGACGGCAGGTTGTAGGCGCTCTGGAGGTCCGAGGGGCCGTAGCCGTTCGGGGTCGTGTTCGGGCTGACCGTCAGGTGCCGGACGATGTCCGTGCGGGCCTCGGCCAGGCACGCCATCTGACCCGGCGTGGTCGGGTGGGAGCACAGGTGCTTGACGTGGGCCGCCCCGTTGGCCGACGGCGCGGCGGAGGCGGTCGCGGTGAGCCATCCGGTGGACAGCGCGGTGGATATGAGTGCCGTGGTGGACAGCAGAGCGGCGGTGGATGCCGCCCGGTGTCTCCCTGAGAGCAAGGAAGTGCCCTTCTGGTGTGGTGGTGCGATGGGGACAGACCGAGTGGTCTGGCCATGACAGGCGTATGACAGTCGTGATGTTCAGTCGAATGCTGCCGATGCATGTCAACCAGGGACAATGAGAGAAAGGTAAATCCTTGATCAGATTTACTTGACGAGCGTTTAGCCCCGCAGTCGCCGCCCGATCTCCAGCCGGCGGTCCTCGACCGGCCGGCCGTCCGCCACGTCCCACAGGGCGTTCTGCAGCAGCCGGCCCAGCGTCCAGGCGCGGGCCCGCTCCCGGTCGAGGCCCAGGACGTCGGTCATCGCGTCGAAGCGCCAGGCGACCTCGGCCGCCTCGAACCGGTTGACCAGGGCCGGCCACAGCTCGAAGCAGGGGTCGCCGGCCAGCGGCTTGGGGTCGATGGCGAGCCAGTCGGCGCGGTCGGCGGCCAGCACGTTCTCGAAGTGCAGGTCCCAGTGCAGCAGCCGGTCCCCGGGCTCGGCGACGACCTCGCGCACGGCGGCCGCGCAGTCGGCGACCGTGCGGCGGGCCTCGGGATCGGGGATGCGCTCCAGCGCCCACGGGGTCCGCTCCAGCATGGCCTCGGCGAGGTCACCGAGCCGGCGCATGCCCGGCGGCGCGGGGCAGGAGGTCAGATGGGCGAGCAGCCGGGCGATGACCTGGACGGCCGCGTGCGTGTCGGCCACCGAGGAGAGCATCCGGGACGTGTCCAGCCGCTCCAGCAGCATGGTCCCGGTCCCCGGGTCGTGGTCGAGGAGCCGTACGGCGCCGTCGCCGTCCCAGACCCGCAGCGCGACCGGCTCGCCTTCGGTCTCCTCGTCCCGCAGCTGGAGCTTGAGCACGGCCCGGGTGCCGTCGGCGGCCCGGACGACCGGCAGGACCAGCGCGCTGACGCCGTTCATGCCGGGCCCGTCGAGCCGCAGCTCCCAGCGGTTCAGGAAGTCTGCCGCGAGCTCCGGCAGGGCGGCGATGAAGGCCCGCCCCGCCGCGCCGTTGTACGTCGCCTGCGCCTCGGCCAGTTCGGCGGGAATGTCGATCACGGACCGGACGATACTGGCGTGCGTGAATCGGCTCATGCGAATCACACGGGGCCTGAGGAGGGCGCGGGAGCGAGTCCGGGCGTGGATCCGCAGCGCGCCCGGCACCTATGTGTGGCTGGTGGTCCTGTTCGTCACGACCGTCGCGCTGCACCACATGTCGCCGGACTTCGAGCAGCACTTCCTGCGGCAGCGGTCGACCAACATCCACGAGCTGTCGCGCAACCCGGTGCGGGTGCTGGTGGCGAGCGCGATGTGGATCGACAGCGGCAAATGGATTCCGTACGCCTTCCTCTACACGGTGTTCCACGCGCCGGCCGAGCGCTGGCTGGGCACGGCCCGCTGGCTCGCGGTGTGCGCGCTGGCGCACGTCCTCGCGACGCTGATCAGCGAGGGCGCCCTGCTGAAGGCGATCCGCGACGGCATCGCCCCGCACTCGGCGGTCAACACCCTGGACATCGGGGTGAGTTACGCGCTGGCCGGGGTCATCGCGGTCCTCACCTACCGCATCGCGCCGCCCTGGCGGTACGCGTACCTCTTGGCGGTGCTGATCATCTTCAGCCTGCCGCTGACCGCGGGCCGGACCTTCACCGATCTCGGTCATTTCGTCTCGGTGCTGATCGGGCTGGCCTGCTATCCACTGGTCAGAGGGCGCGGAAAAGCATGGAATCCGAAGGAGACACTGGCCGCCATGAGGGATTAACGTCCCGCCATGAGCAGCTCGGCAAGCAGAGTCGGCCATGGTGTCGTCAATGGCGGGATCTCCTTCTGGTACGCGGACGACGGCCTCCCGGCGGCGGTGCGCGAGCCGCTGCCCGGTGACGCCTCGGCCGACGTCGTGATCGTCGGCGGCGGATACACAGGCCTGTGGACGGCGTACTACCTCAAGAAGGCGGCGCCGTTCTTGAGGATCACCGTCCTGGAGCAGAAGTTCTGCGGCTACGGCGCCTCGGGCCGCAACGGCGGCTGGCTGTACAACGGCATCGCGGGCCGCGACCGGTACGCCCGGCTGCACGGCCGGGAGGCCGCCGTACGCCTCCAGAAGGCGATGAACGACACCGTCGCCGAGGTGATCGCGGTGGCGGCGGCGGAGGGCATCGAGGCGGACATCCACCGGGGCGGCGTCCTGGAAGTGGCCACTACTCCGGCCCAGTTGACCCGGCTGAAGGCCTTCCACGAGCACGAGCTGTCGTACGGCGAGAAGGACCGGGAGCTGTACGGCGCCCGGGAGACGGCCGAGCGGATCCGGGTCGCGGACGCGGTCGGCTCGACGTGGACCCCGCACGGGGCGCGCCTGCACCCGGTGAAGCTGGTGAAGGGCCTGGCCGCGGCGGTCGAAGCCCTCGGGGTGACGATCCACGAGTCGACGCCGGTGACGGAGATCCGCCCCAAGCACGCGGTGACCCCGTACGGCACGGTCCGCGCGCCGTACATCCTGCGCTGCACGGAGGGCTTCACGGCGTCCCTGAAGGGCCAGAAGCGCACCTGGCTCCCCATGAACTCCTCGATGATCGCGACCGAGCCGCTGACCGAGGAGCAGTGGTCGGCGGTCGGCTGGGAGGGCCGCGAGACCCTGGGCGACATGGCGCACGCGTACATGTACGCGCAGCGCACGGCCGACGGCCGGATCGCACTGGGCGGGCGCGGAGTCCCGTACCGCTTCGGCTCGCGCACGGACAACGACGGCTGCACCCAGCAGGCGACGACAGAGGCGTTGACGGAGATCCTGACCCGCTTCTTCCCGTCCCTGACCGGGGTGCGGGTGCAGCATGCCTGGTCGGGCGTCCTGGGCGTCCCCCGCGACTGGTGCGCGACGGTGTCGCTGGACCGCTCGACGGGCCTCGGCTGGGCGGGCGGCTACGTGGGCTCCGGTGTCGCGACGACCAACCTGGCCGCCCGCACCCTGCGCGACCTGGTCCAGCAGGACTCCGGCCAGGCCGGCCGCACCGACCTCACGGATCTGCCCTGGGTGCAGCACAAGGTCCGCAAGTGGGAACCGGAGCCCTTCCGCTGGCTGGGCGTCCACGGCATGTACGCCACGTACCGGGCCGCCGACGAACGCGAACGCCTCCGGCCCGGTGCGGAGTCCTCGCGGTTGGCGAAGCTCGCGGACCGGGTGGCGGGGCGGCACTGAGCGCCGCCGGGTTAGCCTCGGCTCATGATTCGCGCCGCGACCCCCGCCGACGTCCCCGTCATCCATGCCCTGATCCGTGAACTCGCCGAGTACGAGAAGGCGTTGGAGGAGGCGCGGGCGAGTGAGGAGCAGCTGCGGGAGGCGCTGTTCGGGGAGCGGTCGGCCGCGTTCGCGCACATGGCGGTGGACGACGGGAGCGGCGAGCCGGTCGGCTTCGCGCTGTGGTTCCTGAACTTCTCCACCTGGCGCGGGGTGCACGGCATCTACCTGGAGGACCTGTACGTCCGCCCGACCGCCCGCGGTGCCGGCCACGGCCGGGCCCTGCTGACCGAGCTGGCGCGGATCTGCGTGCAGCGAGGCTACGCACGCCTGGAGTGGTCGGTGCTGAACTGGAACGCGCCCGCGATCGGCTTCTACGAGTCCCTGGGCGCCCGCCCGCAGGACGAGTGGACGGTGTACCGGCTGGCGGAGGGGGCGCTGGCCGAGCTGGGGGCTCAGGAGTAGGGGTATGCCGTCCGCCTTGCCGAAGAACACGCGCCCGGCACTGCACTGGCTGCCTGCTCAGACACCTCCGTGTGCGAGGATCCCTGGCCGTGATCTCCGTTGAGCAAGTGATCAACCGGGCCGGCGAGGAAGGCGTGATGCCTTTGCTCACCCTGGACGAGTTCTTCGCCGGCAACGACGACGAGGGATGCATCGCACCGAACCAGTGGGGCTACGGCCGTCCTCCTCTCGCGGATCTGGCCGGACGCCTGCGCGCCATCGAGCAGCGCGTGGACGTCGCGTGGGTGCGGGTGCAACTGCACCCGGAGACACTGGAGATGGAGGAACTCACCGCAGAGGCCGTCGCCATCTGCACCACGGCGGACGAGTCCACCTGCGCCGCGTGGACCGAAGGGTTCGAGGCCAGTGGGGTGATCCCGGATCTGGTGGACGACTACCAGGACGTCCCGGAAGTACCGCACGGTGCGGCTGTGTGGTCCGTGGTGTGGGATTAGGGCCGACGGCAGCCGAGCTCAGCGCACCGGCTCCCGCGCCGGTGTCCCCGCCCGTGCCGCGTGCTTCGGGGCCTTCGCCGTGACCAGCACGGTGGCGGTCAGGGCGGCCAGGAGCATCACGCCGGCCGCCACCCAGATCGCGACCGTGTAGCCGTGGACCACGCCCGCCGGGACCACCGTGGGCTTTGCCGCGGGGCTGTGCAGGTGGGCGGTGATGTAGGCGGCGGCGCTGCTGGTGGCGATCGTGTTGAGCAGGGCCGTACCGATCGAACCGCCCACCTGCTGGCAGGTGTTCACCGTCGCGGAGGTGATCCCCGAGTCGCGTGGGGCCACGCCTGCCGTCGCCGTGGCGAAGATCGGCATGAAGGTCAGGCCCATGCCGAGGCCCATCAGGAGCAGCGCGGGCAGGATTTCGCCGGCGTAGGAGGAGTGGGGTGTCATCCGGGTCAGCAGGAGGAGGCCGCAGGTGGCCAGGAGCGTGCCCGGGACCATCAGCAGGCGCGGCGGTACGTGGTGCAGCAGGCGGGCGGAGATCTGGGTGGAGCCGGTGGTGATCGCGGCGGTCAGGGGGAGGAAGGCCAGGCCCGCTTTGAGGGGCGAGTAGCCGAGGATGACCTGGAGGTAGTAGGTCATGAACAGGAACAGGCCGAACATGCCGACGACCGCGAGCGTCATCGTCAGGAAGCAGCCCGCACGGGTGCGGTCGCGGACGATGTGCGGGGGGAGCAGGGGGCTGGGTGCCTTCGTCTGCCACCGCACGAACAGGGTGAGCAGGAGGACTCCGGCCGCGAGGAGGGACAGGACCAGGGGGTCGGTCCAGCCGCGCGGCTGCGCCTCGCTGCATCCGTAGACGATCGCCACCAGCCCGCCGCAGCCCAGCAGCACGCCGGGGATGTCGAGGCGGCCCTCGCGGTGGCCGGGGCGGTCGTGGAGGAGGGTGACGGCGCCCAGGACCGCGACGACGGCGATGGGGACGTTGACGTACAGGCACCAGCGCCAGTTCAGGTACTCGGTGAGCACCCCGCCCACGATGAACCCGATCGCCGAACCGCTGCCCGCGAGCGCGCCGTACACCCCGAAGGCCTTGCCGCGTTCGCGCGGGCCGGTGAACGTCGTGGTCAGCAGGGACAGCGCGGAGGGCGCGAGGACGGCGGCGCAGACGCCCTGGAGCGCGCGGGCGCCGAAGAGCATTCCGGAGCTGGTGGAGGCGCCGCCGAGCGCGGAGACGACGGCGAAGCCGACGAGGCCGATGACGAAGGTGCGCTTGCGGCCGGCGAGGTCGGCGATCCGGCCGCCGAGCAGCAGCAGTCCGCCGAAACCGAGCGAGTAGGCGGTGATCACCCACTGCCGGTTGCCGTCGGACATGTGCAGGGCGTGCTGGGCGGAGGGGAGGGCGATGTTCACGATCGTCGCGTCCAGGACGACCATCAGCTGGGCGAGCGCGATGACGACCAGGGCCCACCAGCGATGCGCGTCGGCTCCGCCGTCCGGGGCCGACCCGGGGGCCCCTGCCTCACCCGTTCGGCCGATACTCACCCCGCCAGAAGACCATGAATCGGGATGTATCGCATCCGGGCCGGTCTTCTGGGTGTTTCCCCAGGTCAGGGTGATTGTCAGTGGCGGGGTGCAGCATGGGGGGCATGGCGAGGAGAGCGACGGGTGAGGGCGGGAGCCGGGCGAGCGGGGGCCGGGTGAAAGGGGCGCGGCGGCCGGAGCTGCGGCTGCCGCCGCTGACCCCGTGGGCCGAGGGCGAGCTGGAGCCGGACGGGGACTACGACGGGCTGGAGTTCCGGGACGCCGACCTGAGCGGGCAGGACGGCGCGGGCGCCCGGTTCATGGACTGCGCGCTGACGGCCTGCGCGCTGGACGGTACGGCGCTGGGCCGGGCCAGAGTGCTGGACTCGGTGCTGACCGGTCCGCGCGGGGTCGGCACGCATCTCGCCGAGTCCACGTTCCGGGACGTCGAGCTGATCGACGCCCGCCTCGGCGGCACCCAGCTGCACGGCGCCGTGCTGGAGCGGGTCGTGATCCGCGGCGGCAAGATCGACTATCTCAATCTGCGCGAGGCCAGACTCAAGGACGTCGTCTTCGAGTCCTGCGTCCTGGTCGAGCCGGACTTCGCGGGCGCGAGCCTGGAGCGGGTGGAGTTCGTCGACTGCGCGCTGAAGGGGGCCGACTTCGGCAGCGCGACGCTGAAGGACGTGGACCTGCGCGGGGCCGCTCCGCTGGAGATCGTCCGCGGCCTGGACCGGCTGTCCGGGGCGGTGATCAGCACCGGGCAACTGCTGGATCTGGCGCCGGTGCTGGCCGTGGAGCTGGGGATCAGAGTGGAGTAGGGGGAGCAGGCGTCACGGCACGCGGGGGAAGCGGGCCTGGATGGTCCAGATCGCCGGGTTCTCCGCCAGGTCCTCGTGGAGGTCGGTGAGGTCGGCGATCAGGTCGTGCAGGAAGTCGCGGGCCTCACGGCGCAGTTCGGCGTGCGAGAAGGTGAGCGGCGCCTCCTCGGCCGGCATCCAGTCGGCCTCGACGTCCACCCAGCCGAAGCGGCGCTCGAACAGCATCCGGTCGGTGGACTCGGTGAAGTCCAGCTCCGCCTGCTGCGGCCGGGCGGCGCGCGAGCCCATCGGATCCCGGTCCAGCTGCTCCACGATGTCGCACAGCGCCCACGCGAAGTCCAGCACCGGCACCCATCCCCAGGCTGTGGACAGCTCCCGGTCGGTCTTGGTGTCCGCGAGGTAGACGTCGCCGCAGAACAGGTCGTGGCGCAGCGCGTGGACGTCCGCGCGGCGGTAGTCGGTCTGCGGCGGGTCGGGGAAGCGGTTGGAGAGGGCGTAGCCGATGTCGAGCACGCACCGATGGTGTCACGAGGCGCGGAGAGTCCCGGCGCGCCTCTGGATTCCGGGCCCCATAACCTCCGATCCCG
>NZ_JAIQYY010000010.1:138434-232271 GCF_020181035.1 Streptomyces sp. CoH27 | reverse complement strand
CCCCCCCCGAGACTTTTGATCCCGGCCCCCGAGACCTTTGATCCCGACCCCCGAGACTCTCGATCCCGGCCCCCCTGACTCTTGATTTCGGCTCCCCATAAGTAAGACCGGCGCCCCCTAGGATCGCCCTCGTGCCCCGTTCCGTACGCCTCGCCGTGGCCGCCCCGACCATCGCGGCCCTGCTCACGTTCAGCCTCGCCCTCACCGGCACGGCGTGCGACGGCGGTGTGCACGGCACCCCGGGCGGCTCCGGCGTACACGACCCGTACTTCCCGAAGGCCGGCAACGGCGGCTATCACGTGGAGCACTACGCCCTCACCCTCGACTACACCCCGTCCGGCCACCGGCTCACCGGTACGGCGGTGATCACCGCCCGTGCCACCCAGGACCTGTCCGCCTTCGACCTCGACCTCGACGGGCTGCACGTCGACGCGGTCACCGTCGAGGGCAGGGACGCGCTGTTCAGCCGGGCCGGGCAGGAGCTGACCGTCCGCCCGCACGCCGACCTGAACGCAGGCGAGACGTTCCGCACGACCGTCCGCTACTCGGGCGTCCCGCACACCCTCACCGACCCCGACGGCTCCAAGGAGGGCTGGCTGCCCACCGCCGACGGCGCGCTCGGGCTCGGCGAACCGGTCGGCTCGATGGCGTGGTACCCGGGCAACCACCACCCCTCCGACAAGGCGACCTACGACATCACCGTCACCGTCCCCCAGGGCCTCCAGGCCGTCTCCAACGGCGTGCTGACCGGGCAGAGCACCCACGGCGGCCGGACGACCTTCCACTGGCACACCGCCCAGCCGATGGCGAGCTATGTGACCACGGTCGCCATCGGCCACTTCACCATCGCCCGCACCACCGGCCCGCACGGGCTGCCGATCCTCACCGCCGTCGACCCGGACGTGGCGAAGGACAGCGCGGACGTGCTGGCGCAGCTGCCCGACATCATCAAGTGGGAGGAGGGCGTCTTCGGCCCGTTCCCCTTCTCCTCCGCCGGTGCGATCGTCGCCGCGCCGGACTCCTCCGGGTACGCCCTGGAGACCCAGGACCGGCCCACCTTCCCCGGCGCCCCGGACGTCGGCACGGTCGTGCACGAACTCTCCCACCAGTGGTACGGCAACTGCGTCACCCCCAAGTCCTGGCAGGACATGTGGCTCAACGAGGGCTTCGCCACTTACTCGCAGTGGCTGTGGCAGGAGGACCACGGCGGCGACTCGGCCCAGAAGATCTTCACCGACCTCTACGACGGAGACGACGACTCGATCTGGGCCTACCCGCCCGCGAAGCCGTCCGGCGCCGCCCACATCTCCGACAGCCCCGTCTACGAGCGCGGCGCGATGGTCCTGCACAAGATCCGCCAGAAGATCGGCGACAAGGCCTTCTTCGCCTTCCTGCGCAGCTGGCCCGCCGACCACCGCTACGGCTACGCCGACACCGCCGACTTCACCGCCTACGTGGAGAAACGGTTCCCGGACCAGGACTTCACCGAGATCTGGAAGGACTGGCTGTACGGCGACGGCAAACCGTCCCACGCCTGAACCGACCGGCGCCGGGGCAACGTATCGCCGGGGACGGCGCACGTCTTCGCCCTTTTCCGTCCAGGACGGTCTTCTGTCCAGGGCGGTCTTCCACCCAGGATTTCCGTCCAGGATTTCCGTCCAGGACGGCGAAAGCCCCGGGCAGCGGGCCGTGGCCGGCCGCCACCCGGGGCTTTCGCGCTCAGCGCGGCAAACTGTCAGACGTTGACGCCGAAGTCCTGGGCGATGCCGACCAGGCCCGAGGCGTAACCCTGGCCGACCGCGCGGAACTTCCACTCCGCGCCGTTGCGGTACAGCTCGCCGAAGACCATCGCGGTCTCGGTCGCGGCGTCCTCCGAGAGGTCGTAGCGGGCGATCTCGGCGCCGCCGGCCTGGTTCACGATGCGGATGTAGGCGTTGCGGACCTGGCCGAAGTTCTGGCCGCGGTTCTCGGCGTCGTAGATGGAGACCGGGAAGACGACCTTGTCGATGTCGGCCGGGAGGGCGGCCAGGTTGACGTTGATCGCCTCGTCGTCGCCCTCGCCCTGGCCGGTGCGGTTGTCACCGGTGTGGACGATGGAGTTGTCCGGCGTCTGCTTGTTGTTGAAGAAGACGAAGTGGGCGTCCGAGTAGACCTTGCCCTGTGCGTTGACCGCGATGGCGGAGGCGTCCAGGTCGAAGTCCGTGCCGGTGGTGGTGCGGACGTCCCAGCCGAGGCCCACGGTGACGGCGGTCAGGCCCGGAGCCTCCTTGGTGAGCGAGACGTTGCCACCCTTGGACAGGCTTACAGCCATTCTGGGAGTCCCTTCCCTTGGTTCGGTACGGCGGAAAACCTACAGCTACCCCTAAGAACGCCCAGCGACCCCGGGAAGGTTCCGGCATCCTTTACTTTCTTTACCCGGGATATTTCGAGTGACGTGGACCGGTCACCCGCGCGACCATGGTGGACATGTCCGGTCCCTACGTCATCCGTGGCTCCGTCTCGCTGCCCGAGGCCGAGCTGATGTGGCGTTTCTCCCGCTCGTCGGGGCCCGGCGGACAGCACGTCAACACCAGCGACTCACAGGTGGAGCTGCGCTTCGACCTGGCCCGCACCGAGGCACTCCCGCCGGTGTGGAAGGAACGGGCGTTGCAGCGGCTGGCCGGCCGGCTCGTCGACGGAGTCGTCACCGTCCGTTCCTCCGAGCACCGTTCCCAGTGGCGCAACCGCGAGGCCGCCGCCGTACGCCTCGCCGTGCTCCTCGCGGAGGCCAGCGCGCCCCCGCCCAGGCCCCGCAGGCCCACCCGTATCCCGCGCGGCATCAACGAACGCCGGCTGCGGGAGAAGAAGCAGCGCTCCGACACCAAGCGCGGCCGCTCCGGGCGCGACTGGCAGTAGGCCGCGCAGGGCGGAGAGCTGGCCGCCCGTCACACTTCCGGGGCGCCGTACGTCGGTGTCATGGAGACACCGACACCGATACCGACGACGGCGACCGAGAGGCCGGAGCACCGATGAACGAGCGCGACACGCACCCCGACCAGCACCCCGACCACCACCGCGACCACCCCCACGGCGACGAGGACGTCCTCGCCGAGCGGTTCGAGGCGTACCGGGGGCATCTGCGGGCCGTCGCCTACCGGATGCTGGGCTCGGCCGCGGAGGCCGAGGACGCCGTGCAGGAGGCCTGGTTCCGGCTGAACCGGTCCGACACGAGCGCGGTGGACAACCTCGGGGGCTGGCTGACGACCGTCGTCGGCCGGGTCTGCCTCGACATGCTCCGCTCCCGCCGCACCCGGGGCGAACAGCCCCTGGACACCTGGCAGCCGGCGGTCTCCGCCGGGCCGGACCCCGCGCAGGACGCCCTGCTCGCCGACTCGGTCGGCACGGCCCTGCTCGTCGTCCTCGACCAGCTCACTCCGGCCGAGCGGCTGGCGTTCGTGCTGCACGACCTGTTCGGGGTGCCGTTCGAGGAGGTCGGCGGGATCCTCGGGCGCACCCCGGCGGCGGCGCGGCAGCTGGCCAGCCGGGGGCGGCGGCGGGTGCGGGGCGCGGACGCGCCGGAGACCGACCTGGTACGGCAGCGGGCGGTGGTCGACGCTTTCCTGGCGGCGGCACGGGACGGTGACTTCGACGGCCTGCTCGCCGTCCTCGACCCGGACGTGCTGGCCCGCGGCGAGGCCGGTACGACCATCGGGGCGCGGGCAGTCGCCTCGGGCGCGAAGAGCTTCGCCCACCTGGCCGCCACGTCCCGCCCGGTTCTGGTGGACGGCGCCACGGGCCTGGTCCGGTACGCCGAGGGCCGCCTGGAACGCGTCCTGACCTTCACCTTCGTCGCCGACCGCATCGCCACGATCGACGTCGTGACCGACCCGGCCCGCCTGGCGGAGCTGAGCATCGAGCCGGCGTAGCGGACCTCTCGGGCGTGGTGCCGGTGCTCAGCCCACCTGCCGGTACCGCCCCCGGAAGTACAACAGGGGCCCGCCCTCGGCGCTGGGCACGCGCGCGGTGAGGACCCGGCCGATGACCAGGGTGTGGTCGCCGGCCGGTACGCGTTGCTCGGTGCGGCACTCCAGGGTGGCCAGCGCGCCGCCGACCAGGGGTGCGCCGCTCACCTCGCCGCGAACGTAGGGGATGTCCTCGAAGAGCAGACGGTCGCTGATGCGGCCCTTCATCGCGAAGCGGCCGGCGACATGGCGCTGGCTCTCGGCGAGGACCGAGACCGCCCACAGGGGCTGTTCGGCCAGCAGGTCGTCCATGCGGGAGCCCTCGCGCAGGCTGACGAGGACCAGCGGCGGGTCGAGCGAGACCGACAGGAAGGCGGTGGCGGTCATGCCGACGTCCTCCCCGCCCGGCGCGTCCGGGTCGTCCGGGTCGAGCGGCGGTTCCTGCGCGGTCACCAGGACCACGCCCGCGGCCAGCCGGGACATCGCGGCCCGGAACTCGTCGTTGCTCACCCCCTCAGCATGCCCGGAAGCAGTGAGGGCGGTGGGGGAGGCAGTCTTCAGCACGCCCGAAACGCTAATCTCCGTCCTGCACGCCCCGCATCGGGCCTCCGTCCGAGCCGGGTCCTAGGCCCAATGGACCAATTGTGCGCACGCTCACAAAGCTTGCGTTCAGTAAACGCACGTGTGAAATGCAGAAACTCCACTCAATTGTTCACGTTCCCCTGTGACTTGAGTCACAAGGGGCAAGAATTGTTGACCCTGTGTACCGAGCGGGCAGCGCGCTGTGATTCAGTGGCTGGGAAGCTGGCGGAAGCTGAGAGAACCCTTGATTCGCTGCGAGGTCGCGGGGGAGGGCGAGCATGGAGACCGAGTCGGAGCCGTATGTCCGCCTTGCGTCCCTGCGGCAGCTGCACCAGGTCATGGCCGACATGAACACGGCACGCAGCCTCGCGGACACCCTGCAGTCCGTGGCCGACGGCGCCGTACAGGCCCTCGGGTACGAGATGGCGTGCGTGAACCTCGTCCGCCAGGACGGCGACCTCGTCGTCGCCGCGTTCTCCGGCAACTCCGCCGCCGAGGCCCTGATCACCGGCCGGGTCGGCTCCCGCGAGTCCTGGGACCGGCGGCTGAACATGGGCGAGCGCTGGGGCGACCTGGTCTTCATACCGCACACCGAGGGCTGGGTCCTCGACGACGACGACGTCCCCCAGTGGTACACGGACGGGCCCGCGCCCCGCTTCGAGGACGAGTGGCACCCGTCGGACCGCCTCTTCGCGCCCATGTACACCCCGGGCGTGCAGGGCGGCTCCTGCGGCGAGCTCGTCGGCGTGATCTCCGTCGACCGGCCGCGCAACGGCCGCCTGCCGGGCGCGTGGGGCCGCGAGGCCCTGCAGATGTACGCCTTCCAGGCCGCCATCGCGATCAGCAACGCCCGTCTACGCGCGAATATGCAGCGGGCACTGGTCCGCCTGGAGCGCGAGCAGCAGGCCCTGCGGGCGAGCGAGGAATCCTTCAGGCAGGCCTTCGAGTACGCCCCCTCCGGCATGGCCATCGCCGAGATGGGCGGCGACCAGCACGGCCGGATCCTGCGGACGAACGACGCCCTGTGCCGCCTCCTCGGCCGCCCCGCCTCCGCGATGCGCCGCTACTCCTTCTCCGACCTCGTCCACCCCGAGGACATCGGCACCCTGCTGCGTACGTCCGCCGAGGGGGGCCGGGCCGAGCTGCGCCTGGGCCGCCGGGACGGCACATACGTCTGGGTCTCGCTGCGCAACTCGGTCGTCGCGGACGCCGCCGACGGCCCCCGCTTCCTGCTCACCCACGTCGAGGACATAGAGGAGCGCAAGCGCCGCGAGCTGCAGCTCGCCCACCGCGCCTCCCACGACTCGCTGACCGGCCTGCCGAACTCCGCCGAGCTGCGCTCCCGCCTTTCGGCCCGGCTGTGCCGGCGGCCCGCCGAGCCCGGCGCCCTGGACTCCCTCGACGCGGCCTACGGCCACCCGGTCTTCGACAGCCCCGCCGGCCACGGCTTCGACTTCCGGCCGGGCACGGAGGGGTACGACGCCTTCGACCACCATGTGCACACGGCCGCCCCCGAGGAGGGCCGCGACGACGGCACCAAGGGCCTCGCGGTGCTCTTCTGCGACCTCGACGGCTTCAAGTCGATCAACGACCGGTTCGGGCACAACGCGGGCGACGCGGTCCTGATCGAGGTGGCCCGGCGCCTGTCGCGCGGGGTCCGGGACGGCGACACGGTCGCCCGCCTCGGCGGCGACGAGTTCGTCATCCTCGCCGACGGCCTCGGCCGGGCCGACGCCCAGGACCTCGCCGTACGGCTGCGCAACGAGATCATCCAGCCGATCCGGGCCGAGGGCCGGGCCGTGCGGGTGGGTGCCAGCTTCGGCATCGGATGGGCACACTGCGGCATGACTGCGGACGAAGTGTTGAAGTCTGCCGACGAGCGGATGTACGTAGAGAAACGATCTCGTCCCAAACAGCACAGGCGTGCGGGATGAGCCGCAGGTCAGCGAGTTGATGCAGGCCGAGTGACCTGTTTGGCTCAGCCAGAGCGGGTAGGCTCGCTACTCCACACCCTTATTCGCATCCGCCCGCACCTGCTGAGGAGTACACGAGCGATGACGCCCGGCGACAACGGCGCGAGCACGCCCGAGGACGACGACCCGTTCGGCTATCTGTACGCCGACGGCCAGGCCAGAGGAGCCCAGCCGCCGTCCGGCGGTTACGGCTACCCGAACTCGGTCAGCAGGGTGCGTGCCGTCGGCGAGCGCCAGTACGGCCAGCAGGCCCCGTACGGCCAACAGCCCACGTACGGCCAGGGCGTGCCCCACCAGCAGGGCGGCTACGGCCAGCCCAGCGCCCACTACCAGGCCCCCGAGACCCTCCCCGGCGGCGCCCCGACGAGCCGTCAGCCGGTACCGCCCGCGCCCGCCCGGCGCGGCCCCAACACCAAGGGCCTGCTGATCGGTGCGATCGCGGTCGTCGCGGCGGTCGTCATCGGCATCAGCGTGGCGATGCTGAACGGCAACTCGGACGAGAACAAGGCCGACAACCAGGCCAGCAACGCCCCGACCCAGTCGCAGAGCACCCAGCCGAGCCCGTCGGGGAGCGCCTCGGCGGCGAGCGGGCAGTTGAAGACCGACGCGGGTGCCCTCCAGCTGGCGGGCGGTGCGGCGAAGGCCTCGGACGTCAAGGGCGCCAAGTCCTCCGACGGCAGCTACGTGGGCAACCTCAACCAGCCCGGTGCCTCGATCACCTGGTCGGTCGACAACGTCCCGGCGGACGGCCCGTACACCCTGTTCACGTACTACAGCGCGACCGGCGCCGATCAGGCGATGACGGTGACCGTGAACGGCACCAAGTTCGGCAGCCCGCTGGGGCTGAAGAACTGGACGGGTGCCAAGGACGGCGACTTCGCCAACGGTTGGACCCGCTCCTATGTGTGGCCCACCCTCAAGCAGGGCCACAACACGATCTCCGTCGCCTGTGAGCCCGGCGACAAGTGCAATGTCCTGATCGGCAGCTTCAAGCTGAAGCAGGGCCAGGTCACGAGCGACAGCTAGTGCCGCAACAGGCAACGTTCGCCCCGTCGCGACGCCCTGCACGCTCCCCCAGAGGGGGTACCCCCACTCGCCGCACCGGCCGAAAGCCCAAGTACGTCCAGTACGAGGGCTTCCGGCCGGCACTCCCCCAGCCTTCGGCCGGGGGGACCCCCAGAGCACGCACCGGACGCCGCTCCTTGACGGGCAAACGTTGCCTGCCGCGGCACTAGGCCACACCGACCCCACCGCTCACCGTCACCCGCCCCAGCAGCTCCTCGTACGCCGCCCGGTCGAACTCGCCCGCTGCCGGGGCCCGTACGGTGGCCGCCGACAAGGCCACCGCGCGGGCGAGCCGGTCCGGCCAGGGGAGGTGCTCCACCAGGCCCGACAGCAGGGCGGCAACGGCCGAGTCGCCCGCGCCCGTGGGGTTGCCGCGGACCGGGGCGGGCGGGGCGGCCCGCCAGCGGCCCTCGGAGGTGACCGCGAGGAGGCCCTGCGCGCCCAGCGAGGCGACGACCGCGTGGGCCCCGCGCCTACGGGCGTCCTGGGTGGCGCGCAGCGGCTCGTGGGAGCCGGTCAGTTCGGCCAGTTCGTCGGCGTTCGGCTTGATGAGGTCCGGGCGGGCGGCCACTCCGCGGCGCAGCGGTTCGCCGCTGGTGTCCAGCAGGACGGGGACACCCTGCGCGCGGGCGGCGCGTACGAGGTTCGCGTACGCGCCCACCGGTACACCCGGGGGCAGGCTGCCGCACAGGGCCACCGCCGAGACACCGGGCAGCAGTTCCTCGTAACGGTCCAGGAAGGCGCCCCACGCGGCCGGCTCGATGTGCGGGCCCGGCTCGTTCAGCTGGGTGGTGTCGCCGGACAGTTCGTCCACGACGGCGATCGTGCGCCGGGTCGCGTCGGCGACCGGGAGCAGAGCGTCCGTCAGCCGGGGGATGCCGCTGAGGTGGGCGCGTACCTCCCGGCCGGTCGCGCCGCCCGCGAAGCCCGTCACCGTCACCTCGTGCCCCAGCGCGGCCAGCACCCGGGCCACGTTCACGCCCTTGCCGCCCGGCCGCTCGACGACCTCCGAGACCCGGTGCGAGGCATGCGGCCGCAGCGACCGTACGCGGTACGTGATGTCGAGAGCGGTGTTCAGTGTGACCGTGAGGATCACCCGGGCCGACCTCCCTCGATGTGCCTGCGCCTGGCTTCGGTTTCCGGGGGCACGATCATGCCAAAGAGACGGCGGCCGGCCCAGTCACGGGCAGGCCACCGTCACCGGAGAAGTCGGACGGATCAGGCCAGTTGGGGCGCTACGACCCACTCGCCGCGCCGCATCACACCCTTCAGGTCGAAGTCCGCGTCGAGTACGACGAGATCGGCGTCCTTGCCGGGCTCCAGCGAGCCGATGCGGTCGGACAGGCCGAGCAGGCGCGCCGGGTTGACGGACAGGGCCGTCACCGCGTCCTCGACCGACAGCCGGTCGACGGTCACCGCCCGCTTGAACGCCCGGTCCAGGGTGAGCGTGGAGCCCGCGATCGAACCGCCCTCCACCAGCCGGGCGACCCCCTCGCTGACCTCGACCTCCAGCGGGCCGAGCATGTAGCGGCCGTCGCCGATGCCGGCCGCGTCCATCGCGTCGGTGATGAACGCGACCCGGTCCGCGCCCGCGTGATGGAACGCCAGCTCCAGCGCGGCCGGGTGCAGATGCGTACCGTCGTTGATCAGCTCCACCGTGACCCGCTCGTCCTCCAGCAGGGCCGTGATCGGGCCGGGGGAGCGGTGGCCCAGCGGGGGCATCGCGTTGAAGAGGTGGGTGGCGACCGTGGCGCCCGCGTCGATCGCCTCCACCGTCTGCTCGTACGTCGCGTCCGTGTGCCCGATCGCCGCGATCACGCCGTGCTCGGCGAGCAGTCGTACGGAGTCGATGCCGCCCGGCAGCTCGGTGGCCAGGGTGACCATCGTCGCCCTGCCGCGCGCGGCGTCGATCAGCTTGCGGACCTCGGCCGGGTCCGGGTCGCGCAGCAGCGCCTCGGAGTGCGCGCCCTTGCGGCACGGCGAGATGAACGGCCCCTCGAAGTGGATGCCGGCGATCTCGCCCTGCTCGGCCAGCTCGCTCAGCAGCCCGGCCTGCGTCGCCAGCAGGTCCATCTCGTCGGTGACGGTGGAGGCGACGAGGGTGGTGGTGCCGTGGGCGCGGTGGGTGCGGATGGCCTTGAGGATGTCGTCCGGGGTCCCGGAGAAGGAGGCTCCGCCGCCGCCGTGGTTGTGGATGTCGACGAAGCCCGGTACCAGCCAGCAGCCGGTGAGGTCGATCGTCTCGGCGCTCTCGGCCGCCGTGGCCACGATCTTCGTACCCTCGACGGACACGCGCCCGTCGTCCACCACTCCGCCGGGCAGTACCACCCGGGCACCTGTGAGAACCAAGCTGGGAGCCATCAGGCGCTTACCTCCGGAGTCGTAGAAGTGGTCGTGGTGGCCGGCAGGTCCTGCGCGAGCAGCCCCGCGCCCAGGCAGCCCGCCGTGTCGCCGAGGGCGGCGGGGACGATGGCCGGGAGTTTCTGGAAGGTGACCCGGCGCCGGACGGCGTGGCGCAGCGGCGAGAACAACACTTCCCCCGCCTCGGCGAGACCGCCACCGATGATCAGCGTGCGCGGGTCCAGCAGGGTGAGCGCGGTGACCAGGCCGTCGGCGAGCGCGTCCACCGCCTGCTGCCAGACCCGGACGGCGTTCGGGTCACCGGACGCAACCGCTTTCGCGCAGTCCGCCGCGTCCGCCCCGGGGTCTCCGCAGGCCGCCGCCCAGGCCTGGCTGACGGCGGACGCGGAGGCGTACCGCTCCAGACAGCCGCGCTGCCCGCAGGGGCAGGGCGTGCCGGACGGCCGTACGACGATGTGGCCGATCTCGCCCGCGAAGCCGTGCGCGCCCGCCTCCACCCGGCCGTCGATGCCGATGGCCCCGGCGATCCCGGTGCCGAGCGGCACGAACAGGAACCGGTCGGCGCCCTTGCCCGCGCCGATCCGGCCCTCGGCGAGGCCGCCGGTGCGCACGTCGTGGCCGAGGGCGACGGGGATGCCGAGGCGCTCGGTGAGCAGGGCGCGCAGGGGTACGTCCCGCCAGCCGAGGTTGGCCGCGTAGGCGGCGATGCCCCGCTCCTCGTCGACGATGCCGGGGACGGCGATGCCGGCGGCGCGCGCGGGGGCGCCGTAGTGCTCGGCGCCGTACGCGTGCAGCTCGGCGGCGAAGTCGAGGATCGTCGCGACCACCGCGTCCGGTCCGCGCTCGCGGCCGGTGGCGCGGCGGGCGCGGTGGAGCAGTGCGCCGTCGTCGCCGACGAGGGCGGCCTTCATCCCGGTACCGCCCACGTCCAGGGCGATGACATGTCTCACCACGGCCCTAGTGTGGCCCTCCGACCCGGGAGAGGTCTAGTCCACTCACGTGGTGTAGACCTTATGTGTCCACATATTGAACGGTCAGACAGCAGGGTTGGGGCGTTGAGGGTGCGTCGGGGTACGGCAGGAACGATTGCGGTTGCGGTTGCCATGGGCATGACAGTGCTCCTGGGAGGCTGCGGAACCACGGGGTCGTCCGGCGTGACCTTGAGACTCGTCGCCGCCGACTACGGCGACTCCGCCGCCAACAGCTCCAAGAAGTACTGGGACGGCGTCGTCGAGGCGTACGAGGCCCAGCACTCCGGGGTGAAGGTCGAGGTCAGCGTCTACTCCTGGAACGACGTCGACGCCAAGGTCAAGGAGATGGTCGCCGCCGGGAAGGCACCCGACATGGCGCAGATCGGCGCCTACGCCGACTACGCGGCCGCAGGCAAGCTCTACCCGGCCTCCGACCTGCTCTCCATCCGCACCCAGGCCGACCTCCTGTCCCAGCTGGCCGACGCGGGCCAGTGGAACCACACGCAGTACGGCATCCCCTTCGCCGCCTCCACACGTGTGCTCTTCTACAACAAGACGCTGTTCGCCAAGGCCGGCATCACCCCGCCCGCCACCTGGGACCAGCTGGCCTCCGACGCCCAGGCGCTCAAGGACAAGACCGGCGTGAAGTACCCCTTCGCGCTGCCGCTCGGGCCCGAGGAGGCGCAGGCGGAGACGATGCAGTGGCTGCTGAGCGGCGCCGCCGCGGGCACGGGCGGCAACGGCTACACCGATGACGTCGGCACGTACACGATCGACTCCGCCCAGAACGTCGACACCTTCACCTGGCTCAAGGACGACCTGGTCGACAAGGGTCTGACCGGTCCGGTCGCGCCGGGCAGGCTCAACCGCGCGGACGCCTTCGCGGCCTTCGCCGACGGGCAGGTCGGCATGCTCAACGGGCATCCGACGCTGATCCAGCAGGCCGAGAAGAAGGGCGTGCAGTTCGGCATGGTGCCGATGCCGGGGCGCACGGGCACGGCGCGGGCCGCGATGGGCGTCACCGACTGGATGATGGCGTTCAAGCAGAACGGCCACGCCCAGCAGATCAGCGACTTCCTCAACTTCGTGTACGCGGAGAAGAACGTCCTGGCCTTCTCCCGCGACTACGGCCTCCTGCCGGTCACCGGCTCCGCGTCGACGGCGATGAGCGAGTCCGGCGCGGCCCCCGACAAGGCCCTGCACCCCTTCCTGGACCAGTTGCCCACCTCCGAGCTGTATCCGGTCGGCAAGACCTCCTGGGCGGCGGTCGCGGCGGCCGTGAAGCAGAACATCGGCCAGGCCGTCGCCCCCGGCGGCGACCCCTCCGGCGTCCTCACCCGCCTCCAGGCCACGGCCACGGCGGCGGACAGCAGCGCCGCGGGCTGAGTTACCGTGACTCCATGGAACTGGCGGAACTGGGCACCCGGGAGAAGGCGGTCCTCGCTCTGGAACGCCGGAGCTTCGCGGGGCCCGGCGCCAAGGAACGAGCGATCCGCGAGGAACTCGGCCTGGCCCCGGTCCGCTACTACCAGCTCCTGAACGCCCTCCTGGACGACGAGCGTGCCCTGGCCCACGACCCGGTCACGGTGAACCGCCTCCGCAGGGTGAGAGAGTCGCACCGCGAGAACCGCTGACTTCCGCCCACCGAGTCGGGATGGGGGTCCCCCGCGCGAGCGAAGCCGAGCGTGGGGGAGGGTGGGCGAGGTGTGGTCCAGGGGCGGAGCCCCTGGCGGGGTCCGGGGCGCAGCCCCCAGGAGTGACGGCGACCCGCGCTGGATAGTGTCGGTCCATGGACCTTATGCCGACCCCGGTCACCCGACCCGGCCGGGACGGACTCGCCGCCCTGCTCGCGCAGCCCCGCACCGCGGTCGTCGGTCTGGACTTCGACGGCACGCTGGCCCCCATCGTCGCCGACCCCGAACAGGCCCGCGCCCACCCGGACGCCGTACCGGCGCTCGCCCGGCTCGCGCCCAAGGTCGCCTCCATCGCCGTCATCACCGGCCGCCCCGCCGCCGTCGCGGTCCGCTACGGCGGCTTCGCCGGCGTCCCCGGCCTGGACCACCTCACCGTCCTCGGCCACTACGGCGCCGAACGCTGGGACGCCGCCACCGGCACCGTCACCGCCCCCGCTCCGCACCCCGGCGTCGCCGCCGTCCGCGCGGAGCTGCCGGGCGTGCTGGAACGCGCCGGTGCCTGGCCCGGCACCTGGATCGAGGAGAAGGGGCGGGCGGTGGCCGTCCACACCCGCCGCGCCGCCGATCCCGAGGCCGCCTTCGAGGCCCTGCGCGGCCCCCTCACCGACCTCGCCGCCCGCCACGGCCTGATCGTCGAACCCGGCCGCCTGGTCCTGGAACTGCGCCCGCCCGGCATGGACAAGGGCGTCGCCCTCGGCGAGCACGTCCGTGCCACCGGCGCGACCAGCGTCCTCTACGCCGGCGACGACCTCGGCGACCTCCCCGCCTACGCCGCCGTCGAGAAACTCCGCTCCGACGGCATCCCCGGCCTCCTGGTGTGCAGCGGCAGCACGGAGGTGACGGAACTGGCCGAACGGGCGGACGTGGTGGTCGACGGACCCGCAGGGGTCGTGGACCTGCTCCGCGCCCTCGCCGATCAGCTGGACTGAGGTTCCCCGAGTTCCTGGAGCGCCTCCAGCTGCTCCAGGAACCACTGGGCCGGGGGAAGCGCGGTGGCCGCCGCGGCCAGCCCCTTCGTGCGGTCCGCCCGCTCCTCCGGCCGTAGCGACAGCGCATCGTGCAGGGCCCGCGCGGTCTCCAGCACGTCGTAGGGGTTCACCCCGAACGCGTCGGTCCGCAGCTCCTCGTACGCCCCGGCCTCCCGGGACAGCACCAGCGCGCACCCCTGGTCGGAGACGACCGGGATCTCCTTGGCGACCAGGTTCATGCCGTCCCGGATGGGGTTGACCAGCGCCACGTCGGCCAGCCGGTACGCGGCGAGCGAGCGCGCGAAGTCGTCCTTCACATGCAGCACCACCGGGGTCCAACCGGCCGTCCCGTAGCGGGAGTTGATCTCCTCCGCCACCCGCTGCACCTCGGCGGTGTAGTCCCGGTACACGGCGAGGTCCTGCCGGGACGGGTACGCGAACGCCACATGGACGACCCGCTCACGCCACTCGGGGCGCTCGTCCAGCAGCTGCCGGTACGCCAGCAGCCCGCGCACGATGTTCTTCGACAGCTCGGTGCGGTCCACCCGGACGACGGTCCTGCGGCCCTCGCCGATCTCCTCGCGCAGCGCCGCCATCCGTTCCTCGACATCCGGCCGATGCGACCGCTCACGCAGGAAGTCCGCGTCCGCGCCGAGCCCGTGCACCCCGATCGCCGTGCCCACGAGGGCGTCGGGACCCAGGACCGTCTCACAGCACGCCTCGAACGCCTCCGCCCAGCGCCAGGTCAGGAAGGCCGCCCGGTCCGCGCCCAGCATGCCCCTCAGCAGCGCGGCCGCGATGTCGTCGGGCAGGAGGCGGAAGTAGTCCGGCGGGGCCCACGGGGTGTGCGAGAAGTGGCCGATCCGCAGGTCCGGGCGGAGCTCGCGGAGCAACCCGGGCACCAGGCACAGGTGGTAGTCCTGCACCAGCACCGCCGCCCCCTCGCCCGCCTCCTCGGCCAGCGCCTCGGCGAACGCCCGGTTGTACGCCTCGTACGACGCCCACTGGCGCCGGAACTCCGCGTCGAAGACCGGCTCCAGCGGGGTCTGGTACAGCATGTGGTGCACGAACCAGAGCACCGAGTTGGCGATTCCGTTGTACGCGTCGGCGTGCACGGCCGCGTCGATGTCCAGCATCCGCACCCGCTGCCCGCCGGTGTCCGCACCGGGCAGCAGCCCGCCGTCCGCCCGCCGTACGGCCTCCCGGTCGCCGTCGCCGAGCGCCGCGCACACCCATACGGCGTTCGCCTCCGGCCCGATGGCCGACAGCCCCGAGACCAGCCCGCCGCCGCCCCGTTTGGCGTGCAGCGCGCCGTTCTCGTCAGCCGTGTACGAAACCGGGCCGCGGTTGGACGCGACCAGCACCTCAGCACCACCGGTGGAAGCCATGGTCCTCAACCTAGCCCGGCCCGGAAACGCTCAAACGTACGGCCACGCCCGGTGCCCCGCCCGTATACGACCCCGCGGCCGGTTCACGCCACCCGGCGCTCGGCGTACTCCGCGATCTCCACCATCGGCGGCCGTTCCTCGGTGTCGACCGAGTACGTGCGCGGCTCGAAGCCGTCCTCGCCCCGCTCGAACTGGGTCAGGGCGGGCCGGACCAGATGGCCCCGGGCCAGCCGCAGCTGGGCGGTGCGGTAGATCGCGGCGGCCATCCGGCCGAGCGCCTGCCCGTCCTGGTGCCGGTGCTTGCGCACGCCCACGTCCACCTGGGCGAGGGCGTCGAGGCCCACCAGGTGCAGCGCGTCCACCAGCATGCCCAGCTCCACGCCGTAGCCGACGGGGAAGGGAAGCTGTTCCAGCAGGCTGCGCCGGGCCGCGTACTCGCCGCCCAGCGGCTGCACGAAACCGGCCAGCTGCGGCCAGTGCATGTTCAGCAGCGGGCGGGCCATCAGCTCGGTGACCCGGCCGCCCTGCCCGGCGGTCTTGCCGGAGGCGAGCGAATCGAACTCTGTCGCGAGCGGGCGGTCGTACATGCCCTTGACCAGGGCGATCTCGGGGTCGGTGAGCAGCGGTCCGACGATGCCCGAGACGAAGTCGGCGGAGAAGTCGCGCAGATCGGCGTCGATGAAGCAGACGATGTCCCCATGTGTCACGAGCAGTGAGCGCCAGAGGACCTCGCCCTTGCCCGGGACGGCCGGGATGCGGGGCAGGATCGCGTCGCGGTGGACGACGCGGGCGCCCGCGGCGGCGGCGACCTCGGAGGTGCGGTCGGTGGAGCCGGAATCCACGACGACGATCTCGTCGACGAGCGGGACGCGCTCCATCAGGTCGTGCCGGATGACCGTGACGATGTCGCCGACGGTCTCCTCCTCGTTGAGCGCGGGCAGCACGA
Source organism: Streptomyces sp. CoH27 (assembly GCF_020181035.1). Classification (GTDB taxonomy): domain Bacteria; phylum Actinomycetota; class Actinomycetes; order Streptomycetales; family Streptomycetaceae; genus Streptomyces; species Streptomyces camelliae. The sequence goes on along the minus strand of NZ_JAIQYY010000010.1, from coordinate 216,382 downwards.
CACTGATCGTCTGGCCCGTGCGCTGCTTGGCGGTCAGTATCCGGTGGAGCGGACGATCGGTCGCGGACCAGGAGCGGGTGGCCAGCCAGCGCTCGACTTCTTCCAGCACGCTCTGCGGCTCCTCACTGTTCGTGATCACAGGTGGTGACGATGTGATCCATCTCGCGGTTCGGACGACTATCTCAACTGTCCTGGCCTTCGGTTACAGTCTTGAACAACGCCGGTGACCATCGCATGTCGGGGGTCGCGCGCGTGCACAACCGCTCATACAACCGCATACCGCTCATCCAGAGGGGCAGAGGGACACGGCCCGATGAAGCCCCGGCAACCCTCCAGTCGGTTCTTGTCACGTTGACGTGGCGAGGCTCCCGGCTAGGGAAGGTGCCAAATCCGTCTCACGGCGAGATGCGTCGTGAGGAAGATGAGGAGAAAGGGCCTCGCCTCCATGGCTGTGCAGACAGTTGCAAGCACCTCCACTCCCACCGTCGACCTCGGTCCGGCCGCGGCCCTGAGCTGTCGCGAGTGCGGTCACCGTGTCCCGCTCGGCCCGGTCTTCGCGTGCGAGGAGTGTTTCGGCCCGCTGGAGATCGCCTACGACTTCTCCGCCTACGACACCGAAGAGCTGCGCAGGCGGATCGAGGCCGGCCCGGCGAACATCTGGCGGTACGCGCCCCTGCTGCCCGTCCCGGCCGACGTCGCCGACAAGCCGAACATCAACCCCGGCTGGACCAAGCTCGTCAAGGCCGACAACCTCGCCCGTGAACTCGGCGTCACCGGCGGCCTGTTCATCAAGGACGACTCCGGCAACCCGACGCACTCCTTCAAGGACCGGGTCGTCGCGCAGGCCCTGGAGGCCGCCCGCGCCTTCGGCTTCACCACCCTGTCCTGCTCCTCCACGGGCAACCTGGCCGGTGCCGTCGGCGCCGCCGCCGCCCGCGCCGGCTTCCGCTCCTGCGTGTTCATCCCGCACGACCTGGAGCAGGGCAAGGTCGTCATGGCCGCGGTCTACGGCGGCGAGCTGGTCGGCATCGAGGGCAACTACGACGACGTCAACCGCTTCTGCTCCGAACTGATCGGCGACCCGGCCGGCGAGGGCTGGGGCTTCGTCAACGTCAATCTGCGGCCGTACTACGCCGAGGGCTCCAAGACCCTGGCGTACGAGATCTGCGAGCAGCTCGGCTGGCGGCTGCCGGACCAGATCGTGATCCCGATCGCCTCCGGCTCCCAGCTGACGAAGATCGACAAGGGTCTGCAGGAGCTGATCAAGCTCGGGCTGGTCGAGGACAGGCCGTACAAGATCTTCGGCGCGCAGGCCGAGGGCTGCTCGCCGGTGTCGACGGCGTTCAAGGCCGGGCACGACGTGGTCCGCCCGCAGAAGCCGAACACCATCGCCAAGTCCCTCGCCATCGGCAACCCGGCCGACGGGCCGTACGTCCTGGACATCGCGCGCCGTACCGGCGGTGCGGTGGAGGACGTGACCGACGAGCAGGTGGTGGACGCGATCAAGCTGCTGGCCCGCACCGAGGGCATCTTCGCCGAGACGGCGGGTGGCGTGACGGTCGGCGTGACGCGCAAGCTGATCGAGAACGGCGTCCTCGACCCGTCGCTCACCACGGTCGTCCTCAACACCGGCGACGGCCTCAAGACCCTCGACGCGGTGGCCGGCACGGGGCTCACCGCCACCATCCGTCCGACCCTGGACTCCTTCCGAGAGGCTGGCCTCGCATGAGCGTGACCGTTCGCATCCCCACCATCCTGCGCACCTACACCGGCGGTCAGGCCGAGGTCGCCGCCGAGGGCGGGACCCTCGCCGAGGTCATCGCGGACCTGGAGAAGAACCACACCGGCATCGCCGCCCGTGTCCTGGACGACCAGGGCAAGCTGCGCCGGTTCGTGAACGTCTACGTCAACGACGACGACGTGCGCTTCGAGCAGGGCCTGGAGACCGCGACCCCCGACGGCGCGGGTGTCTCCATCATTCCCGCGGTAGCGGGTGGATGCTGACCGAATGACCGGTCATTACCTTCGGTAATGCGGGTTACGGATTGTTCATCGAATGGCCTCCTCCGTGAGAGAAACGGAGGGGGCCATTCTGCGTGATTGAGCGCGGTACAGTTGGGGAACCCGCCCCGGACCCGCGGGTCGCGGGTCCCGGATTTCACGCCGCGCACCCGATAAGAAGTAGCCAAAGTATGCGGGTTTTATGCGGCTTTCGCACCTCTTTGTACGGCCCGACTTGCCCTGGAATCGGCCGAACTCTAGGCAGATTCCGGACCGGGCGCGTCCAGATTTCTCGTCCGATTGACCTGTTGCAGACGGCAGTTGGACAGATACATTCAGCCGCGGTCGACGCGTTCCGGCGCACGCCCCCGACCAATGGGGGGTGAGGTCTGACCCGGGTCCGCGAAGTGTGGATCTGTGCAAGGGCCAGTAATAGGGGAGTTAGGCATGGCTCAGGGCACCGTCAAGTGGTTCAACGCGGAGAAGGGGTACGGCTTCATCGCGGTCGACGGTGGTGCGGACGTCTTCGTCCACTACAGCGCCATCCAGATGGACGGCTACCGCACCCTGGAAGAGGGCCAGCGGGTGGAGTTCGAGATCTCGCAGGGCCAGAAGGGCCCGCAGGCCGACATGGTTCGCCTCAGCGCCTGAACGTTTCTTGTCCGAAGGGCCCGCGCCTCGCAAGAGGTGCGGGCCCTTCGGCGTGGTCCTCGCGCCCCTGCCGAAGGCCGAGAGGCGCCCCCGCCCGCCCGTCACCCGACCACCACCCCTCATCGAGCCCGCCTCGCGGGCGCCTTGCACTCTCGTACCCCGAGTGCTAATCATTGGCGTTAGCACTCTGAAGGCGAGAGTGACAAAGAAGGACCGGGTCGGTGAGGCCCGTAGGCCACGTGGGGCAAGGAACCACAGGCCGGCGAGCCGTCCGTCGCGGGCGCGGGCGCGGTCCGAAGGAATCACCCCCAGTCCTGGAGGGACCACTTCACATGGCCAAGATCATCGCGTTCGACGAGGAGGCGCGGCGCGGCCTTGAGCGCGGTATGAACCAGCTCGCCGACGCCGTCAAGGTCACCCTCGGCCCCAAGGGCCGTAACGTCGTCCTTGAGAAGAAGTGGGGCGCCCCCACGATCACCAACGATGGTGTGTCCATCGCCAAGGAGATCGAGCTGGAGGACCCGTACGAGAAGATCGGCGCCGAGCTGGTCAAGGAAGTCGCGAAGAAGACGGACGACGTCGCCGGTGACGGCACGACGACCGCGACCGTCCTGGCCCAGGCCCTGGTCAAGGAAGGCCTCCGCAACGTCGCCGCCGGCGCCAACCCGATGGCTCTGAAGCGCGGTATCGAGAAGGCCGTCGAGGCCGTCTCCGCCGCCCTGCTGGAGCAGGCGAAGGACGTCGAGACCAAGGAGCAGATCGCCTCCACCGCGTCCATCTCCGCCGCCGACACCCAGATCGGCGAGCTGATCGCCGAGGCCATGGACAAGGTCGGCAAGGAAGGCGTCATCACCGTCGAGGAGAGCAACACCTTCGGTCTGGAGCTGGAGCTCACCGAGGGCATGCGCTTCGACAAGGGCTACATCTCCGCCTACTTCGCGACCGACATGGAGCGCATGGAGGCGGTGCTGGAGGACCCGTACATCCTCATCGCCAACTCCAAGATCTCCTCGGTCAAGGACCTGCTCCCGCTGCTGGAGAAGGTCATGCAGTCCGGCAAGGCGCTGCTGATCATCGCCGAGGACGTCGAGGGCGAGGCCCTGTCGACCCTGGTCGTCAACAAGATCCGCGGCACCTTCAAGTCCGTCGCCGTCAAGGCCCCGGGCTTCGGCGACCGCCGCAAGGCGATGCTGAACGACATCGCGATCCTCACCGGTGGCGAGGTCATCTCCGAGGAGGTCGGTCTCAAGCTGGAGAACACCTCCCTGGACCTGCTGGGCCGCGCCCGCAAGGTCGTCATCACCAAGGACGAGACCACCATCGTCGACGGTGCCGGCTCCTCCGAGCAGGTCGCGGGCCGGGTCAACCAGATCCGTGCCGAGATCGAGCAGTCGGACTCCGACTACGACCGCGAGAAGCTCCAGGAGCGTCTGGCGAAGCTGGCCGGCGGCGTGGCCGTCATCAAGGCCGGTGCCGCCACCGAGGTGGAGCTCAAGGAGCGCAAGCACCGCATCGAGGACGCCGTCCGCAACGCCAAGGCGGCCGTCGAGGAGGGCATCGTCGCCGGTGGTGGCGTGGCCCTGCTGCAGACCACCAACGTCTTCGAGAAGCTGGAGCTGGAGGGTGACGAGGCGACCGGCGCCCAGGCCGTGAAGCTCGCCCTTGAGGCCCCGCTGAAGCAGATCGCCGTCAACGCCGGCCTCGAAGGCGGCGTGGTGGTCGAGAAGGTCCGCAACCTCACCCCGGGCCACGGCCTGAACGCCGCGACCGGCGAGTACGTCGACCTGGTCGCCGAGGGCATCATCGACCCGGCGAAGGTGACCCGTTCCGCGCTGCAGAACGCCGCCTCCATCGCCGCGCTGTTCCTCACCACCGAGGCCGTCATCGCCGACAAGCCGGAGAAGGCCGCCGCGCCGGCCGGCGGCGGCATGCCGGGCGGTGACATGGACTTCTGATCCCGCTGCGGATCACCTGTCCTTTTCCGAGGGCGGCACTTCCTGTCTGCGACAGGGGGTGCCGCCCTCGGGCGTATCCACGGTTCTCCCGCGCGCTTCCTAGTGGAGCGCGGCGAGTTCGCCCAGGAGCCGGGCCGCCGGTGCCGGGTCGATCAGCCACTTCAGGTGACTGCTCGCCAGGGTGCGGACGTCGTACGGGTTGTCCGGCGTCAGCGCGTCGCCCTCGCGGATGAGCCGGTCCTGGAGGGCGAGCGGCAGGCTCGCGTCGTCGGCCAGGCGTACGAAGGTCTTCGGGATGCGGCCCCAGGTCTCGGCCTGCGCCCGGTCGGCGGAGGTGCCGGCGTCCAGGCTCTCGTCGGGCTGGAAGGTGTTCAGGAAGGCCAGGAACTCGTCGTCGGTGCCGTCGGCGAGGAAGGCCGCCCGCAGCGCCGCGAGAGCGGCCGGATCGGCGGTGCGGAAGTTGACGCGCAGCAGGCCGAGCGCGGCCGGGTCCCCCGCCAGCGCCGGCGCCAGGGAAGCGGCGTCGACCGTGGCCATCTCCGGCTCGGCGTAGTAGTCGTTGACGTCGAGGTCGACCGGGCACCAGGCCGAGACGTAGACGATGCGGTCGATCAGCTCCGGCCGTGCGTTGGCCGCGGCGGTGGCCGTGACGCCGCCCCGGCTGTGCGAGACGAGGATCACCGGCCCGTTCCGCTTGGCCCGCTCCAGGATCCCGATCAGGTGTGCGGCGTTGTCGGCGAGCGTGACGCCCTTGATCGAGCCGGGGGTGGTGGCGAGCTCTTCGAGGTCCTGCGGCGTCTGATAGGCGCGCGGATAGGTCGCCGCGAATCCGTGGCCGGGCAGGTCGACGGCCACCGAGCGGTGTCCGAGGAGGCCGAGTTCGGCCTGGAGCGGCGCGAAGGAGAAGGAGTTCGCGAAGGCTCCGTGGACCAGTACGAAGGTCGGCTGCATCTGCTCTCGCTTTCCGGATTCCGGGAATGTGGGCCACAGCATAGGTGTTACTTACTTAAGGTGCTGTAATGATGCGCCTTCACATACTGACCGGTTAACCGATAGACCGCCACTCACGAGGAGCCCCCACGTGACCACCCCCGCCCCCGCCTCCCGCGCGGCCCAGCTGCTGTCCCGCCCGATCACGCTCAACGGCCTCACCGTGCCGAACCGGATCGTGATGGCGCCGATGACCCGGATGTTCTCTCCCGGCGGCATCCCCGGCGAGGACGTGCGCTCGTACTACGCGCGCCGTGCCGCCGCCGGCGTCGGGCTGATCGTCACCGAGGGCACGTACGTGGGCCACGAGTCGGCCGGCAACAGCGCGCGCGTGCCCCGGTTCCACGGGGAGGAGCAGCTCGCGGGCTGGGCGAAGGTCGCCGAGGACGTGCACGCGGCGGGCGGCACCATCGTCCCGCAGCTGTGGCACATCGGCATGGTCCGCAACGACGGCGAGGCCCCCTTCCCGGACGCCCCCGCGATGGGCCCGTCCGGCCTGGTCGCGGCGGACGCCGAGCCGACCGGCAAGGCGATGACGCAGGCGGACCTGGACGACGTCGTCGCCGCGTTCGCCAAGGCCGCCGCGGATGCCGAGCGCATCGGCTTCGACGGCGTGGAGATCCACGGCGCCCACGGCTACCTCGTCGACCAGTTCCTGTGGGAGGGCACCAACCGCCGTACCGACGCCTACGGCGGTGACGCGGTCGCCCGCACCAAGTTCGCCGCGGAGATCGTCGCGGCGGTCCGCCAGGCCGTCTCGGCCGAGTTCCCGATCATCTTCCGCTACTCGCAGTGGAAGCAGCAGGACTACACCGCCCGGCTCGCCGAGACCCCCGAGGAGCTGGACGCGATCCTCACCCCGCTCGCCGCGGCCGGTGTCGACGTCTTCCACGCCTCCACCCGCCGCTACTGGCTGCCGGAGTTCGACGGCTCGGACCTGAACCTGGCCGGCTGGACGAAGAAGATCACCGGCAAGCAGGTCATCACGGTCGGCTCGGTCGGCCTCGACGGCGAGTTCCTGGCCGCCTTCCAGGGCCAGGGCTCCGAGGTCAAGAGCATCGACAACCTCCTCGACCGGCTGGAGGCCGAGGAGTTCGACATGGTCGCCGTCGGCCGCGCGCTGCTCCAGGACCCGCAGTGGGCCGCCAAGGTGCTCGCCGACCGCTTCGACGAGCTGCAGCCGTACGACGCCGCCGCGGTGAAGACCCTCAGCTGACTCCCGGCCGACCTTCCGGATCCCGTTCCAGGATCGGGCACTTGTCGTCGTGCTCGTGCGTTCCTCTGATGACCAGTGAGGAGCGAGTATGACGACGAGTCGGCCCCAGGCCCTGGAAGGCGATGTCCCGGACATCGACGGTCCCGTGGCGCGCACCGCCTCCGGCGCGGTGCGCGGCCTGCGCGAGCAGGGGCTGTCGGTGTTCCGGGGGATTCCGTTCGCCGCACCACCCGTCGGCCCGGACCGCTTCCAGGCCCCGCGTCCGGCCCGCCCCTGGGACGGCATACGCGAGGCGTACGCGTTCGGGCCGCCGCCCCCGCAGGAGGCGGGTCTCCTCGGACGTACGGCCCAGGTCCCGTTCGCAGCGGGTGACGAGTGGCTGACCGTCAACGTCTGGACCCCGGACCCGGATCCGTCGGCGGCTCGTCCGGTGCTGGTGTGGATCCACGGCGGGGCGTACAAACTGGGCCACGGCGGCCAGCCGGGCTACGACGCCCAGCACCTGGCCCGCGCCGGTGACGCCGTGGTCGTCACCCTCAACTACCGCCTGGGCATGGAGGGTTTCGCCCTGTGGACCGGCGCCCCCGCCAACCGGGGCCTGCTGGACCAGGTGGCGGCCCTGGAGTGGGTCCAGGAAAACATCGCCGGGTTCGGCGGCGACCCGGCCCGGGTCACCGTGTTCGGCGAGTCGGCGGGCGCGGGCTCCATCGCCGCGCTGCTGGCCATGCCAAGAGCGCGCGGCCTGTTCCGGCGCGCGATCGCCCAGAGCGTGCCCGGCACCTTCTTCTCCGCCGAGCTGGCCGCCGACATCGCCGGCGATCTGGCCGCCGAGGCGGGCCGTACGCCCACCGCGGCCGACCTGAGCGAGGTGGACCCGCAGCAGCTCACCCAGGCGGGCCAGACGCTGGGCGCCAAGATGCCGGCGTACACCGCACGTTGGGGCCAGGCGGCCCCGACCGCCGTCCCCTTCTCCCCGGTGGTCGACGGCGACGTACTGCCCACGACGCCGTGGGAGGCGCTGGCGGCGGGCGCGGCTCGCGACATCGACCTCCTCGTCGGGCACAACCGCGACGAGTTCCGGCTCTTCCTGCTCATGGCCGGCCTGCCCGGCAGGATCACGGACGAACGGGCGGCGCAGACCCTGCGGTTGTACGCGCCGGGCGGGGAGGCGGGTGCGACGGCGTACCGCTCGGCCTTCCCCGGCGCCGGACCGGAGGGGCTCTTCGAACGCGTCCAGACCGACTGGCTGTTCGTGATACCGAGCCTGCGCCTGGCCGAGGCCCAGCTCGCGGGCGGCGGCCGCGCCCATGTCTACGAGCTGACCTGGCCGGCCCCCGACGGCACCGGCACGCTCGGCGCCTGCCACGCCCTGGACATCCCCCTGCTCTTCGGCACGTACGGCGCCGACCTGGGCCCGCTGCTCTTCCCCGGCGGCAAGCCCACCCCGGAGGCGGAGCGGCTCACCGCGTTCCTCCAGCACGCCTGGCCGGCCTTCGCCCGCACCGGCGACCCGGGCTGGCCGGCGTACGACACCGACAGCCGCCCGGTGCAGATCCTGGACGCCGAGCCGCACGTGGGGCCGTATCCGGAGGAAGGGAGCCGGCGCATCTGGGAGGGGTACGCGTTCGGTGCCCTGCCGCTGCTATAGGTTGCCCATCGGCTCGATGTCGACGCGCACGGGCGTGCCCCACACGCGCAGCACCTCGTAGTCGGTGAACTCGTGCACGAGCCGGTAGGCCATGGCGGGCCGGGACGAGCGTCGCTGGGCGGCGAGATACGCCTCGGCCTCACGCCGGTCCCGCCGGGGCGTGCCGCACAGCTGCCACTCCTGCCCGTTCCAGGCCTCGGGCAGCCAGCGCTGCTGCGGCTGCGGCCGGTCGGCACGGACGCCGTAACGGGAGGGCGCGGTGGCGGCGGGGGCGGCTTCGGCCCTGCCCCCGCTCTGGTACTCCGACCGGCGGGCAGCCCGGCGCCGGGTCTCGCAGAGCAGACACAGATCGGGAGCGCTCTCGTCCACGGGGCCCTGCGGGTGCTCGGGGCAGCGGGTGGCGGGCGCGCCGGCGGCGACACTCTCGTCCAGCAGATCGAGCGCCCGGCGCAGATCGGCCTTGATCTCGTGCAGCCGGGAGTCCGGAGTGTCCCCGGTCAGGGCCTCCCCGTGCTCCCCGACGAGCCGCAGGGCCCGTCCGAGGGCGGTGAGCTGGGCGTGGTTCATGGTCAGTCCGCGTAGTCCTTCAGTTTCTCCGTGTCCAGTGTGACGCCGACGGGGCCGGGCAGCGGCACTGGGGATCCCCAAGGGTACGAGAGTGTCCGTTGGTAGCGGCCTTCCTTCGGCTCGCTGAAGACCGGATGCGCGATGAAGATGACTTCCTCGCGGTCGTCGTCCAAGGCGATGTCCGCTCCTTCGACGCGGGAGATCTTCGCCTGGGTGAGTCTCGCGCGCGGCACGCCGGGCTCGCTCAACCGGTGGCCCCGGCTGCGCGCTTCACGTCCGTGACGAACGCGGACCAGGCATGCGCCGGGAACATCAGCTTCGGGCCGCGGGGGTTCTTCGAGTCCCGGACGGGGACGAGGGCGGGGTGGCCGTCGGCGACTTCCAGGCAGTCGCCGCCACCGCCGCTGTAGCTCGACTTGTGCCATACGGCTGTGCTCAGGTCGTACTCAGGGATGTTCCTCATGAGCGTAGTCCTGCGCCAACGCTTCGACCAGGGCCAGAGACTTCTCCGGCGAGAGTGCGGAGGCCGCGAGAAGATCGAATGTAAACCTCAGCTGGGCGACGGTGGCCGGGTCGTCCTCTAGTCGTCCGGTGCGCACCCCTTCCAGGTAGACCAGCGGAGGGGCGTCCTCGAACTCCATCAGCTTCAGGGCGCCCTGCATCGAGCTGTGCGCTGCCGCGCTCAGTGGCAGTACCTGCACGATGACCCCGCTGCGGCCGGCAAGGACAGCGATGTGGCGCAAGGCCTCCGCCATAACGGCTGGACCGCCGGTCTCCCGGCGCTGGGGATCAGGAGCGGCGCGTACTCCCTGATCGCCGTGGCTTGAGCTTCGGCCTCCGCCGCTTCGGCGAAGTGCTCCGGATACTTCGACTTGGCCGCCGCCTTGCAGTTCCGCTTGAAGAAGCCCCCGTGTTCAGGACCTCGTCCAGCATCCGTGCGAAATCCGGCTGCATCCTCCGCGCGCCCGACTCCAGCTGTCCGATGAACGTCCCGCTCACGAACAGCCGTTGGCCCAGCTCCTCCTGGCTGAGCCCCGCCTTCTCTCTCGCGTGCCGGAGTTCCGCGCCCAGCATGGCGCGCGGCGATGACGACGGGTCGAGGTCCTTGCGGCCTGCTATCGCGACTCCCTCTCCCACAGTCCGGATGGTTGGGGCGCCCTGTCTGGCCAGGCTAGCGAGCCGTCGACCACGCTGTGTAGTAAATACGGAACTCAGTGTGGACGTAGGGAAAGGTGCGCACGACCGAAGAGATCGTGGAGTCGTTGCGATACGCGCACGCCGGGGTCGGTGTCGTGTTCCGTCCCTGTGCGTCGACCCGGTGACCGGCGCGAGCGACGAACCCTTTGCGCTGGTCGGCTTGGGGCGCTGCAACGTCCGTACCGCAGAGCGGTTGACGGATGCGCTGAAGACGATGTCCGTCGGCGAGGAACTGCGGGTCAGGGTGTGGCAGGTGAACCGGGAGAGGCGTAGCTGTTGAGCGGTTTCCGGTAGACCACCACGTAGCTTCCCTCCGCCGTGAAGGGGGAGCGCGACCAGCCGTTCCAGCGGCCTTCCAGCCGCAGGCCGGCCATGCGGGCCATCAAGTCCAGTTCGGCGGGCCAGGAGTAGCGAAAGACCATAGGGTACAGCTTGGTGCCGGTCTCCGTGATGGCGATGTACTGGCGGGTGACCGTCTGCTCCACCCGGTCGAACTGGGAGACCCGGAGCACAACCTGGTCGAGTGCCACTTGCAGGGGATCGGTCGACTGGGGCTGGATGAGCCGGTGCGGATCGGGCACGAAGAGCTGTAGTACAAGGGCGCCGCCGGGAGCCAGTCGTGCCGCGGCGTTCTGGAAGCAGCGTACTTGGTCGTCCTGAGTGCGCAGCAGAAAGAACGTGTGCTGCACGGCGTAGACCAGGTCGAAGGTCCCGTCGACGCCGACATCGGCGAAGTCGCCTCGTACGGCTCGCACCTGGGTGCCATCGGGCTTGTCGGCCAGCTGCCGGAGCATGGTGTCGGACGCGTCGATGCCGGTGACGCGCATGCCGGCGCGCGCCAGAGGGATGGCGACCCGACCGGTTCCGACGCCGAGTTCCAGCGCCGGGCCGGGCTTGGCCACCTCCACCAGGAAGGCCACGGCGGCCTCTTCATCCTTGGCGGCCGGCCAGCCGATGGCGTCGTGGTCGACCATGCGGTCTCCGTAGGTCGATGCTTCGTATCCCTGCACGTGTGCGCTCCTCTTGTTGTCTGCGTCAGTCTTCGGTGACGTCTCGGCGCGATCTGAGCAGGCCCTGGGCCGCCAGCGGGACCAGAGCGAGGGTGAGTCCCGCGGACAGCAGCAGTCCGCCGCGTGCGCCGAGTGCGCCGACCACCGGCCCGCTGAGCGGGAGTCCGACCGGGGCCGCCAGGGTCGATCCGGTCGTCCACAGCGTGATGACCGGTTGCTGCTCCTCCGGCCGGAGTGCCGATTGGACGAACGTGTAGGCGATCGGCGTGAACGGGGCGTAGACGAGTCCCCCCAGAGCGAAGGCGCAGGCCGCGACCGGCAGGGAGGGGGCCAGGCCGAGCATCACGACGAAGGCGCCCCACAGTGCGATCACGGAGACCAGGACGGCCTGCTGGGGCAGTTTGCGCAGCCGGTTGGTGAGAGCGCCGCCGACCAGTGCGCCGACCCCGAAGGCGGTCCAGACGAAGCCCAGGGTGCTTCCGTCGCCGTGCAGGTCCTCCTTGGCCAGCAGCGGAAGCGCGACCTCCACGGGCATGTAGGAGAGGTTGAACAGGAAGACCACGGCGAACAGACGGGCCGCCATGGGGTGCAGCCGCAGGATGCGCCAGCCGGACTGCGAGGCACGCTCCTTGCGTGCCGCCCCCGGCTGCGTCGGCACGACGAGACAGACGACCCCCAGGAGGACGAGGAAGCTCGCCGCCTGAAAGAGACAGGCGATACCCGTGCCGAAGAGGACGGTGACCGCGCCGCCGAGGGCCGGGCCGACGACGTAGAGGGCAACGCTGTTGGCGAAGCCCAGCAGTCCGTTGACGGCGAAGAGGTCCTTCTTGTCGGCCATCCCGGTGGCGACCAGGCGCCGGGCGCTGGAGGCCGGCAGGTGCAGGACCGACCCCAGCATCAGGGCAGCCACCATGACCCGGATGTCGATCCACTCGGCGAGGGCGGCCGAGCCCACCACCGCGAACAGCGCGGTGCGCAGGGCGCTGTCGGTGATGACTACGCCGCGGATCGGCAGTCGTAACCGTCCAAGGCCCACACCAAGGGCGATCACCGTGGTCAGCACGTACGGTGCGGTCATCGTCAAGCTGACCGCCACGGGGGTGGAGAGTGTGCCGTGATGGCGGATCGCCAGCAACGGCAGCGCGATCAGCACGATGCCGTCACCCACGCTTGAGACCACGTAACTGGCCAGCAGTGCCGCAAGACGCGGGTTCCGCCTGAGCAGTTGCGGGTACGAGGGGCTGTCGGGCGGCGCGGGTGCGGCCTCGTCGGTGCTCTCGGTGGTCACCGTCGTGTCACCTCCGCTGCGGACGATGGCCGAAAGGACAGGTCGGCGGCCCAGAGGGTATGGGGCGTCAGCTGCGCCCAGCGCGAGGACGAGGTGCCGTCGAGGCTGAAGCGCGGGTCCCACAGCTCCTCCCGCTCGCCCAGGTATCGGGTGAGTTTGCGTCGTCCACGGTCGGTATCGAAGTCGACCACACTGCCGTGACCGCGTGCGACGACCTGGAGCACACGGCCGGTGGTCAGCTCGCAGGAGTCCACCACGAGTTCGAAGACCGGGTTGCGGCGGAGCCGTTGCTCAAGTCTGGCCCAGGGACCGGTGAGCACCCAGAACGAATGGTCCTCCCAGAGGAACCACACGGGCCGCACGCGTGGCCCGTCCGTGGCGAGGCGGGCGACCAGCGGACGGGCCAGGAACGCCTCGACGTCGAAAGGGGCTTTGTCCAGATCGGGAAACGCCCCGTCTCTCCTGGTCAGTTTCACTCTCGCCGGTCCTCGCTGCTGTCGTGCCAGGCGCGTGCCAACCGCTCCACGGCTTCCGGCATGTCCTCGGCGCGCGCACAGGAGAACGACAACCGTAGCGTGGCGCGGTCGGGGTCCGTCGCGTAGAAGTCGGTCCCAGGTACGTAGGACACCCCCTCCTTGAGGGCGGCCGTCAGCAGACGGGCGGTGTCGGTGCCCTGGGGGAACCTGCCCCAGACGAAGAAGCCACCGCGGGGGACTTCGAAGTCGAGAACCGAGCCGAAGGCTCCGGCCAGGGCGGACACCAGCGCGTCCCGGCGCTCGCGGTAGACGCCGCGCGCCCGGTCCAGCTGGGCCGCCAGGAACGTGGAGTCCTGCACCAGATCGTGTACCACTTGCTGTAGCAGGTGTGAGTTGCCCAGGTCGGCCGCCTGCTTGAATTTCATCAGGACATCGATGAGCGAGGGCGGGGCGATCACGTAGCCGAGGCGTGCCCCGGGAAAGAGCACCTTGGAGAAGCTGCCCATGCGCACGGTGTTCTCCGACGGAGGTGCAGCGGGGAGTGGGAGGGCGGCCGGGTCGTAGCCGAGTTCCCGGTAGGGGTCGTCCTCGACGAGCACGCACTCGTACCGCTCGGCGAGTTCGCTCAGCCGTTCGCGTCGCGGTGCGGTGAGGCTCGTGCCCGTCGGGTTGGCGAAGGCGGGGACAACGTAGATCATCTTGGTGCGCGGTTCTGAGGCGAGTACCTCCCCGAGCCGTTCGAGGCCGTGGTCCGAGCTGATCGGGACGTCCACCACGCGGGCCTGGAAAAGGCGGAAGACCTGTAGCGCGCCGAGGTAGCTGGGCCGGTCCACGACGACTACGTCCCCGGGGTCGAGCAGCGCCTTGCACAGGAGGTCGAGCGCCTGCTGCGAGCCATGGGTGAGCAGCACGCGGTCGGCCTCGTACGACCGGCCTGTTGCGGTGGGGACCTGGGCCGCGATCCAGGATCGCAGTGCGGGCAGGCCACTGGCATCGCCGTACTGGAGGGCGGCCGGGTCTCGTTTCAGCAGGCGGGTGGTGACCTCGGTGAACTCTTGTGAGCAGAAGGTCTCCGGTGCCGGACTGCCGGCTGCCAGGGGGATCACGTCGCTGGTCCCGGTGAGCCGGAGTACGGCTCCGATGGCGGAGTCCGCGAGGTGTCCGGTGCGTTCCGCCAGTGCGGGAAGCCGCGCGGGTGTGTGGACGGACGTCACTGAGTTCTGTCTCCGTTCTCCCGCGCGGCCGCGCAGATCCGGCGCGGGGTGCGCTGCCGGAAGATGACCGTGTAAGGGACATCCATGCCATGTCGTTCAAGCAGGGCTTGCCGTACCCGGGCGACGCCCAGTGAGTCTCCGCCCAGCCCGAAGAAGTCGTCGTGCGCGCCGATGTCCGCGATACCGAGGATCTCCTTGAAGACGTCGATGACCCGACGCTCGCTGTCGTCGCGGGCCTCGGCCCGGTGGCTGCGGAGCACGTTGTCCGGTGCGGGTTCCGGGAGCCGCTTGCGGTCGGCCTTGCCGCTGGGCAGCAGAGGCAAGGCGGCGAGTCGTACCAACACGTTCGGCACCATCGGAGCCGGCAGTTGCTCGGCCAGTGAGTCGATCACGCCGTCGGGTGCCATGTCGTCATGTTCGGTGACCAGGTAGCCCACGAGGCGGGGGCGGTCCGCCTCTCCGGTGTGGATCGCAGCCGCCGCGGCTTTGACACCGGGGTGGGCGAGGAGTGCGGCCTCAACCGCCGCCAGATCGACACGGACTCCGGCGACCTTCGGATCGTCGTCGCGCCGGCCTGCGAACTCCACTTCGCCGTCCGCCACCACGCGGGCCAGATCACCGGTGCGGTACATGCGGTGGCCGGCGCCGAGGAAGGGATCGGGCAGGAAGCGCTCCGCGGTCTGGTCAGGGTCGCCGAGGTAACCGCGGGCCAGCCCCCTGCCGCCGATGAAGAGCTCCCCGACCTGCCCCTGGGCCACGGGGGCGAGTTCGTCATCAAGGATATAGACGCGGGTGTCCCGGATCGGGTGCCCGACCGGGGGGAGGCGTCCGGGGGCGGCCGCGGCGGGGTCGAGCCATGCGGCGAGGCGCACACTGGACGCCTCGGTCACGCCGTACGAGTTGACCACGTCGAAGGGCAGGCCCTCAGGCCAGACCCGCAGTTGCTCGCCGCCCGCCACCAGGAGCCGCAGCGGGCAGGGGTCGGGCCAGTCGACGCTGAGCAGCCGCTCCGCGAGCCCGGTCACGACGATGCTCCAGTTGACGCCGGACCGTACCAACCAGTCCCGGAGCGCCGAGCCCTCCCACACGGTTCCCTCCGGCGAGATCGCCACCGCGGCGCCCGCGGTGAGCGGAGTCCACAATTCCCACCGTGAGATGGCAAACCCTGGGGACGCCAGCCAGCTGCCGCGGTCCTCGGGGTGGATGGCGAAGGCGCTGTGGGACCACTGGGCCTCGTTGACAATCCCGGTATGTGGCACGGCGACCGCCTTGGGACGCCCCGTCGAGCCGGAGGTGAAGTAGATGTACGCGATGGTGCCGTCCTCCCCGGACGGCGGTGCCGGCAGGTCGTCGAGGGGGTCGGCCCCCGGTGGTAGGGCGATCTCCTCGACGGTCTCCACCGGCCCCACGATCACGCGGACACCCGCGATGCGGAGCATGTCCGCGACCCGGGCCCGAGGCAGATCCGTTGCCACGGGCACACAGATCCCGCCCGCCTGCCACACGGCGAGCGTGGCGATGACGTGCTCCGCGGAACGGGGCACGGTGACGGCGACCCGGGTGCCGCGGCCCACGCCATGCTCGACGAGGCGCTGGGCCAGCGAACGCGCCCGCCGGTCGAGTTCGCGGTAGCCGATGACGGTGCCACCGTCGAGGAGAGCGGGCCGGTCAGGCACGCGCCGGGCTGCCAGGTGGACGAGGTCATGGGTGCCCTGGCCGGTGATCACGTCCGTACCTCCCCGATCGGGGCCCCCGGCTCTCGCAGCAATCGCTCCAGGTTGCGGCGGTGCATGTCGATGAAGCGCCGCGCGCTCGGCGGGGTGAAGACCGCGCGGTTGTACGTCATCTCGCCGTCGAGGCCGGTGGGACCGATGTACAGCGTGGGCACCACGTTCTGGCCGTAGACGTGGGCGTAGCGGTCGGTGTCCAGGTCGATGCTGTAACAGGTCTCGTGCGCGAAGGAGAAGGGGTGGACCTCGGCTTCGCCGAGCCGCTGCGGTGGCCCGAGGGCCGTGGAGTGCACGCTGCCGCGCACCCACACGTGGTACAGCGCGCGGGCGGGCCAGGGCCGCCGGGCCTTGAAGCCCGGGTCGATCGCCTCGGCGATGACCGGATAAGGCAGCAGATGGTCGTAGACGTCGAGCACGGTGTCCCGGACGTGCTCCAGGTGTTCTCCGAAGGTGTCCTCGGGATTCACGTCGACCGGCAACAGCACCAGATCGGAGAAGTGTCCTACGGCATTGAGGTCCGCCTTGAGTTCCAGTCGGGTCAGTGAAGAGCCGACCACGATCCGCCGTGCCCCGCAGATACCGGCAAGGGCGGCGGTGTAGGCCGCGACGTGGATGAGGTAAGGCGTCACACCCGCCTGCCCGCGCAGGCCGGCCAATTCTGCCGGCCGCGCCTGGACACTGAAGGGTTCCGTCTCCCGGAGGAACACCGGTGGAGGGTCCGCAGGGTAGTCGGTCGGGACGGCGAGGGGAGCGGGCAACGGAGTGAGGACCCGCCGCCAGTAGTCCAGGCGTATGTCCGCGTCCTTCGGCAGCTCGCGGGCACGCCACACGAAGTCCCGGTACTGGTCCTGCCGCTCGGGAGGCGGCAGCTCCTCATATGCCTCGGCCAGATGCCGGATGACGAGCTGCACCGAGGGCGCGTCCAGCATGAGGTGGCTCACGGAGAAGACCAGCACATGGTCGCGCGGAGCACGGCGTACCAGTGTCGCGTGCCACAGCGGCCCCTGGACGTGATCGAATACACGGTCGCACTCGCCGTTGGCGATCAGTTCGCACAGCCGGTGCTGCTCCTGGTACGGCACGCCTGAGAGATCGACCAGGGCGAACGGCAAGGACTGAGCGTCCCGCGGATCCCGGATCTCCTGGCGTGGTGAATCGGAGATCTCGTCGAAGGTGGTGCGCAGAACGTCGTGCCGCTGCCGGACGGTGTCCAGTGCGCGTTCGAGCCGGTCGGCGTCGACGGGCCCGTGCAGCGTGTACGCCAGGCAGACATTGCTCTTGGTCCTGCCCGGTTCGTCGGGGTGCATGAAACGCAGGCTCTCCCACAGCCACTCCTGCTGCGGGCTGAGCGGGACCGGATCGCTGAGCCGGGTCATGCGTCCCCCACAAGTTCCGGCAGCACCCGCTCACCGAGAAGCCGGACAGCACGCATGGCCTCGGCGTGCGAGACGGACCCGAACCGCAGTTGCAGGCTCAACTCGGCGCCTGGATAGAGCTTTGCGATCCGGCGCAGGGTCGCGGTGGCTTCCGGCACTCCGCCCACAATGATGTTGTCAGCGGCCATGAGGTCGGCGACGGTGGTCCTGCGCGCGGCTTCCTCCATGCGCTCGTAGCCCTGGTACTCGTCCGAGGTGACACCGCGCCAACTGCTGTATGCCTCCAGTTGTTTGTCGCGGTAGGCCGCGTAGTGCTCTTCTGCGCGGGTGAGGGCTTCGCTCTGGGTCTCGGCTACGTAGCAGTGGTAGCTGACGTGGAGCCGGAAGTCCGGCGAATGGCCGTGCGCGAGGCGGGTCCTGCGGTGCAGGTCGAGCAGTCCGCTGAGCTTCGCGTGGCTCGCCACGACCGGAATGATCATGAGGTGGTAGCCCCGCTCCGCTGCCCAGGTGAAGGTCTCGGGCGAGGTGGTGGCGGCAATGAATATGGGTGGGTGGGGCCGCTGGACAGGCTGGGGCAACACAGGTGGCAGCGGGCCGAACTGATGGAACCGGCCTTCCCAGCGGAAGTTGTGCGACGACCAGAGCTGTTCGACGGCCTCGACGCCTTCTTCCAGCCGGGCACGGCTTTCCGTCATGCGCACGCCGAACGCGTCGAACTCGGAGGGCAGAAAGGCACGCCCGAACCCCGCGTCGAGGCGGCCGTGGGAGAGGTTGTCGAGCACGGACAGCGAGGCCGCCAGTTTGATGGGATGGGTGAACGCGGGAGTGACCGCTCCGGTGACCAGCCGGACCTGTGAGGTCCGCCGGGCGACAGCCGACAGCAAGGACACCGGGTCCGGACTGTATCCGCCCCATTCGTGGAAGTGGTGCTCGACCAGCTTCACATGGCTGAAGGAGAGGCGGTCGGCCAGCTCGCTCAACTCGATCATCTCGTCGTAGAACCGCGCACCAGGCATCTCGGCGGGCCCCACGGTGGGCAGGAAGTTGAGCCCGATCTTCATGTCACCGCTTCCCACGGACGCACGTCGTCTCGTACAGGTTCCGGTACTGCTTGTCGGTGAACTCCAGCTTCGCCAGGGCACGTGCGGTGTCCAGGGCCACCTCGTGCGGAATGAGCCGCGGTGTGCCGGCCGCCTCAGCCATGAGCTGTGACTGGGCGCAGCGTTCCATCACGATGAACAGCCACACCGCCTCACCGATGGTGCGGCCGCCCGTCAAGAAGCCGTGATTCTGCATGATCACCGCTGTTCCGTCACCCATGGCCTCGATGACCTCCTTGCCCTCCTGGCGGGCGTTGACGAGGCCGGTGAATCGGTCGTAGAGGCCGTGCCGCTGGTAGATGACGCAGGCATCCTGGGTGATCGGGTCGAGTAGCCGTCCCAGGGACGACCAGGTCTTGCCGTACATGGAGTGTGTATGGGCGAAGGCCACCAGGTCCGGCCGATTACGGTGCAGTTCACCGTGGAGCGGATCCACTGCGGGGTTGAGTTCGCCGGAGCCTTCCAGGACGGTCCCCTCACCGCCCACCAGCAGCAGGTCGTCGACCGTGACCTGGTGGAAGTCCAGACCGAACGGGTTGACCCAGTAGGCGTCCGGGCGCTCCGGGTCCCGCACGCTCACGTGGCCGGCGATTCCCTCGCTGTAGCCCAGTTCGGCGAGCAGATGTATGCCTTCCACCAGGGTCTGCCGCAGCGCCTGGCGCTCATCTCGATCGGACATCGTGCATCCTCACCTTTCAGTCACGTGCGGACGCGTCGTATACGCAGCGGAATCCGACCTCGTTGTGCCGGTCGGTCAGCAGGTCCTTGCCGCGGTAGAAGGTCGACAAGCACACGGGGGGAGACGTCCAGGTACCACCGCGCAGGACGTGGAACGCCTCGGGTCGGTTCATGAACTCCTGACCCGTGCGCCCTTTGAAGAAGGGGGCCATGTCCGCTCGGGTGAAGAAGTTGGTGCGGGTGATCTCCCAGACGTTCCCCGCCATGTTCAGGGCGCCGTACGGGCTGGCACCGGCAGGGTGGGAATCGGCGGCCGCCACCGGCTTCTCCGGCCAGGAGACCGTGGTGGTGACCAGGAGCTCCTCCAGGTCAGCCAGGTTGTGGATGTCGTTCCGGCCGTACGCCGTGAACACACATCGCGCCTTGTCGTCACCCCAGGTGTCGCCCCAGGGGTAGACCCTGCCGTCCGTTCCGCGAGCGGCCTTTTCCCACTCGTTCTCGGAGGGGAGTCTGCCGCCAGCCCAGCGGGCGAAGGCGTAGGCGTCGTACCAGTCGACACCGACGACTGGTAGCTCTGGTCGGTTGAAGCGCGGGTCGCGCCAGTGGGCCGGTGTGTAGTCCTTGCCCTCCGGCTCATCGGGGTGGGCGAATTCCTTCGAGCTGCCGGCCGCTTCGAGGAACTCCGCGTACCGTGCGTTCGTTACCGTGGTGCGGTCGATGTAGTAGGCGGGGAGTTCCTCGACGCGCAGGGGGTTGTCGGAGTCGTCCATCTGGAACGGGCCGATGTCGGTCACCCTTGCTCCGGCGATGAAGGGGCCGGCGGGAACCAGGACGACGTCCCGCAGATCGGGTTCGCGCCTGGCGGTGACCACTTGCGCCCGCAACTCGGCGAAGTGCTGGTTTTCGAGTTCGCGCAGCTCCTCGGAATCCACGGAGCCGAAGAAGTCGAGCAGGGCGCGCTTGGTGAAGGCCGCACCGCAGCCCACCGGTTTGCGCGCGTACGCGGGCTTGGTGAAATTGCTGGGCCACCCCGAGATCCGGATCATATGCGCCACCGCCTCAGGGATACGGTGCTCACCGGCGACCTTGATGGCGGTGAAGGCAACCCAGTCCACATCGTCATGGATCGCCTCGCAGATCGCCGCCCGCGCCTCGGGAGCGGCGACGAAGCGGGTGGCCAGGGTCTCCACGGCAAGGCGTCGCACATTCCAGTCCGCATGCCCTACCGCCCACGCGGACAGTTGCTCCAGGGAGAGATCGTCCACCGTCGCATCGGCCAGCTCCTTCTCTATCTGCTGAATCCGATTTCGGTATTCCTGGCCTTGAAGAGCTGTTATCGATTCTTCCTCGAACAGTTCGTGCAGCATTCTCCTGCCCGCCTCGTACCCGATTCCTGATGAGGTGCCGGGAGAGCATATTCGGTCTCCCGGCACCCTTATTTGTCAGTCGCGACGATTACCACTTCGTCGCCGACTCGCCCGCCTCGCGGGACGCCAGGAAGTCCTCGGCAGTCACCTTGAATCACCACCTTTCTGTTCTGGTCGGATGGTTTATCAAGGCCACGCATGGAGCGCGGCCGATCAGGGGTACGCCGCATCCGTTCACGGCGGTTCAGGAGGAGTCAACGGTCAGGGGAATGCCAAGGTGGAGAAGACGCGAACCTGCAGGGACAAGGAGATCCAGGCCGATGGAACAACGGGGCGCGCACTTCGGCCGGCGACGAGGAGGTGGCGCAGAAATCGGGCGAGATCGGCGGCGGTGGAGAACGCGCCGGAAATTCCGGCCGTCTCGCCGAAAAGTCGGGCAGAGTAGTCGTGCACGGTGCCCCGGGCACGCTGCAGTGGAGCCCAGATCGGCTTGCCTGCGATGAACGCCCTGCTCCCCTCGATCCACAGCTCCTTGATCCCTCATGTACACGAGCCAATACTCTATGTATGACACATCAAGAATCGACTGAGGCATTTCAGGCGGCTTGATCCGCACGCATGCGTGAAAGGGCGCGTTGATCTATAGGCGAGTGATCGACTTCACTTCTTTGCCTGGTGACACAAGAGGTGAGCGTGCTTGGTGCGCTTGAACGCCACCTGAGGAAGTCGGCGGATGACTGGCCGTGCGAGGTACAGGTCAGGCCAGTTGTCGTGGGCTCGTGGTCGGAGGAATGGCCCGATGGAGCGGTTGCCACCGAGGCGATGTTACAAGCTCGGCCGCTCTGTCAACTTGTAAGGGAATCTTGGCGGTAGCGCCGGAGCGCGTCGTTTGAAACCGGGGGCAGGCCAGGGCGCAGCGGCCCGGCGCCCGGCTCCGCCGCCGGCTCTTCTGGCGCTACACCTTGGTCTGGCGGGCGCCTCGTCAGTGACGGATGAGGCTTCCCTCGCCGCAGGTGGGCCCGGCGAAGTGCAGCGGCAGCGGGGAGACGGCGTTGGCGACGGGCAGCACGGCGAGGTCTTCGGCGCACCGCGCGGTGCCGGTCGTCGTCCAGTGGCCGGAGTCCTCGGCGTGGGCGGGGGCGGCCAGGGCGGCGGCGGAGATCGTGAGGGCGGCGGTGGTCAGGAGCTTCATCTTCGTCATGCCGGGGGAACGACCGCCCCGGGCGGGGTGTTACGCGGGTGCAGCCGGTCGGGGGGCGCGCCGGCGCCCCTGTCGCCCCGAGCGTGCGGCTCAGCGGGGCGCGTGGGCCAGCGCGGCGCGCAGATGGCCGCCGGACTCCTCCAGAAGGCGGGCGGCCGTGGGGCCGTCGACGTCGGCGAGGAGGGCGAGGATCGCGCTCTTCACCTCGCCGCCCGACGCGGCCAGCGCCCGCTCGATCTCCTCGTCGCCCGCCCCCGTGGCCAGGGCGACGATCCGGCGGGAGCGGGCCCGGAGTTTGTCGTTCGACGCCCGTACGTCGACCATCAGGTTTCCGTAGGTCTTGCCCAGCCGGATCATCGTGATCGTCGAGATCATGTTCAGGACGAGTTTCTGCGCCGTGCCCGCCTTCAGGCGGGTGGAGCCTGTGATCAGTTCGGGGCCGACCACGACCTCGATGCCGTGCTCGGCCGCCGCCGCGAGCGCGCTGTGCTCATTGCAGGCCAGCCCGATCGTCAACGCGCCCTGGGCCCGCGCGTGCTCGACGGCGCCGATCGCGTAGGGGGTGCGGCCCGAGGCGGAGATGCCGACCACGGTGTCGCCGGCGGTGAGCTTCAGCGCGTCCAGGTCCTGCCGGGCCAGCTCCTCGGAGTCCTCCGCGCCCTCCACCGAGGTCACCATGGCCGAGGGGCCGCCCGCGATCAGGCCGACGACCTGGGCGGGATCGGTGTTGAAGGTGGGCGGGCACTCCGAGGCGTCCAGCACGCCGAGCCGGCCGGCGGTACCGGCACCGGCGTAGATCAGCCGGCCACCGTTCGCCATGCGTGCGGCGACGGCGTCGATGGCTGCGGCGATCCGGGGCAGCTGGGCCGCCACGGCCGCGGGGACACCGGCGTCCTCGCCGTTCATCAGGCGGGCGATGTCGAGGGTGGGCAGGCGGTCGATGTCGGCGAGGTCGGGACGGAAGGCCTCGGTGGTCAGGGAGGCCAACTGGCTGCGCAGGTCGGGGGAGGTCATGAGGGGGCGGCTCTCTCAGGTCTCTCAGGTTCGGGTTCGCGTGCTGGTGCTCACCTGGGGCTGGTGCGATGCCGGTGCGCCAGCGCCTCGTACGACGCGGCCAGCGCGGGCGCCGCCGTCTCGTACGTCCGCTGGGCCACTCCCACGAACAGGCAGTCCACCACGAGCAGTTGACTCGTCCGCGAGGACATCGCGGCGGGCCGCAGCTCGCTCTCCCGTGAGGTGGACGTGGTCAGTACGTGGTCGGCGTACTGGGTGACCGGCGAGTCGGGCCGGCCGGTGACGGCCACGGTCGTAGCCCCGTGCTCGAAGGCGACCCGCAGCGGCTCTATGACGTCCCCCGTCGAGCCGGAGTGGGTGATCGCGATCGCCACGTCGCCCGAGCGGAGCTGCACCGCGTTGGTCACCGCGAGGTGCGGGTCGCTGTGGGCGTGGGCTATGAGGCCGATGCGGAGCAGCTTCTGGGTGAGGTCCTGGGCGACCAGCCCGGACGCCCCGATGCCGTAGACGTCGGTGCGGCGGGCGCCGGCCAGCGCGGTGACGGCGGCGCCGAGCTGCGCGGTGTCGAGTCCGGCGGCGGTGTCGGCGAGGGTCTGCTGCTCCTCGTAGGCGAGTTTCGCGACGACGTCGGCGAGCGGATCGTCCACCGCGATGTCGGTCGTGATGGCGGGCGCCCGGCCCGACTGCTGTTGTGCGGCGAGGCCCGCGAGGGCCAGGCGCAGGTCCCGGTAGCCGGGGTAGCCGAGGAGGCGGGCGGTGCGCACCACCGTGGCCTCGCTGGTGCCGGTGAGTTCGGCGAGGCCGGTGACCGTGAGGGCGGCGCAGCCGGCCGGGTCGTTCGCGACGGCCTCGGCGACGCGCAGCATGGACCGGGTCATGGAAGGGGCGAGGGTGCGCACCTTCGCGGCGAGCGAGCCGCCCGGACTGCCGAAAATTTCCTTCACGTCCTGGGTCACATGTGAAAGCTATTTTCGGTTCGGTATGGCGGTCAAGAGTGCGCACAATGGGTTCCATGGAGTCCCTCGATCCCGTCAGCCCCCTTGAGCAGGCCCTGCACGCCGCCCGCGCGCTGGTGCTGGCCGATCTGATCGCGGGCGAGGTCGCCCACGCGGACGTCGTCTCGCTGGTCGAGGACTCCGTCGCGGAACGGCGCTGGTGGGTCGAGCAGTGGCCGGACGGCATGGCCTACCTCGCCGGGCTGGTCGCCCAGGACGTGCAGGACGCACTGCTGGAGCGGTACGGCCGCTGGCCGCTGTGCCCGGTGTGCGGCTCGGGCGACCCGCACGCCCTCGACGTGGAGCCGGAACTGGGCCCCGATCCGCACTGGGTCTGTCACAAGGCGGGCGTGAAGGTCGCGGCGGTGGGCTTGCTGGGCTCGGCCACCGGCGGGACGACCTCCTCGTGACCCTGTACCTCGACCCGCCCGCCTGGCCGGGACACGGGCGCCTCTGGTCGCACCTGATCAGCGATGTGTCGTACGACGAACTCCACGCGTTCGCCGAGAAGCTGGAGGTGCCGAGGCGGGCCTTCGACGGCGACCACTACGACATTCCGGCGCACCGGTACGCGGACGTGGTGGCCGCCGGGGCGGTGGAGGTCAGCAGCCGCGAGGTGGTGCGGCTGCTGCACGCCTCCGGACTGCGGCGCAGGAAGGGCCCTCAGGCCCGGCGGACGTAGAGTCGCAGCCCGTCAGGCCCGGCGGACATAGAGCTGGAGCCCGTCCTCCATGCCGTGCTCGGCGTGTGCGATGCGCTCCTCCTCCACGGTCGCGCGGGTGAAGCCGGCCCGGGACGCCACGCGCTGCGAGGGGACGTTGGCGTGCTCGACGGTCGCGATGACCATGCGGACGTCGTCCCGGGCCAGCGCCCAGTCGGCCAGCGTGCGCAGGGCCTCCGTCGCGTACCCCTGGCCCCGGGCGCCCTCGGCGAGGTCGTAGCCGACCTCCACCCAGCCCTCCTCGTTCGGTGCGCCGTGGAAGCCGATGCCGCCGATCGCGCGGCCGTCCTCGTGCCGGACGAGGGCGAAGACCCCGAACTCCGGCCGGTGCACGCCGGCTTCGTACGCCTTCACCAGCATGCCGGCGGCGTCCCGGGTGCCCTCGTACGGGCCGCCCTCGATCCAGTCCAGGCCGCCGTCGCCGCCGAGGCGCAGATCGCGGGCGACGGCCGGGCGCAGGCCGGTGAGGGTGACGCGGTCGGCGGGGATGACGAGGTTGTTGCGCCAGCGCCACTCGGTGACCGGGGCGCGGCCGGGCAGCTCGCCGCGCCCGGTGGCCCACAGCAGGGTCGGCCAGGGCTCCGGGCCGGGCTTGACCTGCGGGAAGAGCCAGGTCAGGACGGACTCGGCGAGGTCGGCCGGCGGCTCGTAGGGGAGGCCGAGGCCCTGGGCGATGTCGTGGGTGTGCAGCAGTGTCTCCGCGATGCCCATCGCCGCGAAGCCATGGCGGTCGGCGCTGCGGAACGGGTAGGGGTGGAAGGCGCGCACACCGGGCGGGGCGGTGTCGACGGCGGCGGCGAGCAGCGCGCCGGCCGCCTCGATGACATGCAGCAGACCGGCGTTGTCGGTGCCCTCGTCGAGCGTGGCCTCGAAGGGGACGTAGTCGTCCTGGGCGCGTCCGGCGAGGTTGGCCGCGTATCCCAGGCAGCACTCGGCGATGTGGAACGCGGTGCCGTGACAACTCAACTCCACCCGCCCGGCTTTGACGGCCGTCCAGTCCCGGTCCGCCGCCGGCCGCAGCGCCGCCACACATCCGGTGACGGCCTTGGTCACATCTTCCCCGTTGATCGTTCGCATGAGGCGCACTCTAGGGAAGGCGCGGGCTCAGGTCGACAGCAATTCCAGTTCCGAGGCGAGGTTGTAGCGGGCGGTGGCCTCCCAGTGCTCCTGGCCGTACGGGGTGCGGAACAGCCGGGGCAGGCCGAGGAGTTGGCGCAGAACCGCCGAACGGCCTTCCCGGAAGGCGTCGTTCGGCACGAAGTGGTACTCCTCGCGCACCTCGGCGGTGTAGGTGGCGTACGCCGACGGGGGCGCGGCCAGGATCGCGAGGTCCGCGTCGCACAGCACCTGGCCGTCGCGGTCGTCGTCGGCCGGGTCGTGCGTGACGGTGAGCCGGACCAGCCGGGCCACCTCGGCGGTCTTGTCCCGCGAGACCCCGGCCTCGGGGAGGGCGCGCTCGGCGAGGCGGGCGGAGCGCTCCTCGTTCGTCGACCGTTCCGGCAGGTACACGGCGTCGTGGAACCAGGCGGCCAGGCGTACGACGTCCGGGTCGTCCGCGTACTCCGCGAGCACGTCGATGCGGTCGAGGACCGCCGTGAGGTGCTCAAGGGTGTGGTAGCGGCGCTGCGGTTCCTGCCAGCGGCGCAGCAGGGCGTCGGCGTACCGGTACGGGTCCGGGGCGCAGGAGTCGTCGTCACGTGCCGCGAGCAGGGCACGCAGCCAGCGGGAACGCAGGTCGTCGAGGTCGGCCATGGGCACATTGTGGCGTGCTGTCGGCCGTGGGAGGGGGCAGGGCGTACCCTTGAATTGGACTAGACCTCTACACCTGTCCCTGGACCTGTAGCCGCGATGAATGGGGTGCCATGAGCAAGCGTGCAGTCCTGGAGGTGATCGCGCTCGACGTCGAGGACGCGGTCGCCGCCCAGGCGGGAGGCGCGGATCGCCTGGAGCTGGTCACCGAGATGGCGGCCGACGGGCTCACCCCCGCGCCGGCCACCGTCGCCGGCATCCGGGCCGCCGTCGACATCGACCTGCGCGTGATGCTGCGGCTGACGGACGGCTTCGCGGTCGGAGCCGCCGGGGACCTGGAGCGGCTGGTCCGGGTGGCGGGCGAGCTGCGGGACGCCGGCGCCGACCAGTTCGTGCTCGGGTTCCTCGACGCGGACGGCGGGGTGGACCTGGCGGCGGTGGAGCGGGTGGCCGGCGCGCTGGACGGCTGCGCGTGGACGTTCCACCGCGCGATCGACCGCGCCGCCGACCGCGACGCCCTGCGCAAGCAGCTCGCCGACCTGCCCGGCCTGGACACCTACCTCACGGCGGGCGCCGCAGGCGGGGTGGACGAGGGGCTGCCGACGCTGCTCGCGGAGGCGGGGCGCCGGGGCGAGCCCGGGTACGGCCAGACGGTCCTGGTGGGCGGCGGGCTGCGCCTGGAGCACGTACGCCCGCTGCGCACGGCAGGGATCGACGCCTTCCACATCGGCGGCGCCGCTCGCCCCGCGGGTTGGGCCGGGCCGGTTTCCGAGGAGGCTGTGCGGGAATGGCGGAGGGTGCTGGACGGGGAATAGCGCCGCTCCGGTCCGGGACGTACGCCCGGTGCGGCGCCGTCGTGGTTGCTCGCTCCCCCACGTTCTCGGCTTCGCTCGAACAGGGGGACCCCCATCGCGGCGGAGCCGCATACCGGACACTGCCCCGCGCCCCTTCGGGGCGCTTCCCTCACGCCGTCGCGAGCACGACCAGGACGAAGAGGAACACCACGCCGAAGCCCGAGAGCGGGAGCAGGCCGAACATTCCGGCCGGGCGGCGGAACACCGGGAGGCCCGGGTCCAGGCCGGGGCCGAGTGCGGCCGTCGGGGCGGTCAGCTTGCGGATCTTGGACAGGGCGAAGAGGTTGATCAGCAGCGTGATGGGCGTGATGACCATCGACATCGGCCCCCACCAGCCCTTCGCCAGCGTGTCCGACTGCATCTTGCGGAAGACGGCGAGCGCGCAGGACTGGCAGAAGGTGCCCTTGCGCCACAGGTTCCGCATCACGATGAGCATGCCCTGGTGGCCCCGGATCGTCACCCGCGTGGCGGGCCCGGCTCCGCACACCTCGCACCCGGGGCCGGCGGGCGCCTGCTGATACGGGGCGGGCCGGCTGTGGTCGACGGGTGCCTGCTGGTACGGAGCCTGGGGCTGGCCGTAGCCGCCGGGCGCCTGCTGGGGCGGATACGGCGCGGGCGCCTGCTGATACGCCCCGGGGGCCGGCTGCTGGTAGGGCCCGGGCGCCTGCGCGTACGGCCCAGGCGCCTGCTGCGCGTAGGGACCCGGCTGCTGCGGGTACGCCCCGGGGGTCTGCTGGTATCCGGGATGCGGGGACGGCGGTGTGCTCAACGGAGGCCTTTCCAAAGGGGGACGCGACTGACCTGACACAACGGCACCGCAGCCTACTCATCCGCACCGACAGCCCCGCCGTCGGCTCAGCCCAGCTGTGCGGGCAGGGGCGCCGAGTGCGTGACGATCAGGCCCGACACCGCTCGGGTCAGCGCCACGTACAGCCGCCGCAGCCCCGTCCGTTCGTCCGGCTCCCCGTCCACCACCGCCTGCGGTTCGTCCAGGGCGACGTAGTCGTACTCAAGGCCCTTGGCGAGGGAGGCCGGGACCAGGGTGAGGCGGGTCTCGCGGGTGGTCTCCTCGCCAGGGGCGAGATACGAGATCCCGGCAGCCGTCAGGGCCTCGGCCAGGGCCGGGATGCGGGCGTCGGCGGCGATCAGGCCCGTCGAGCCCTCGTTGCCCAGCAACTCCTCGCAGGCCGCGACGACGTCGGCGGTCCCGGTGGCCGTACGGACCTCGAAGAAGCCGGGGTTCTCCCGGACGGAGGCGACCGGGGTGAGACCGGGGGCGATGTGGGGCAGGAGCCGGGAGGCGTAACGGATGACGTCCGTCGGCACGCGGAAACCCGTCGTCAGTTGCTCGATCACACCGTCCCGCTTGCCCAGGTGGGCCAGCGCCTCGTCCCAGCTCCGGGTCGCCCACGGGGTCGTGCCCTGGGCCAGGTCGCCGAGGACGGTGGCGCTGCCGGTGGTGCAGCGGCGGCCGACCGAGCGGTACTGCATGGGGGACAGGTCCTGCGCCTCGTCCAGGACGACATGGCCGAGCGAGTGCGTGCGCTGGATCAGGTCCGTCGCCTCGTCGATCAGCACCGCGTCCGCCGAGGACCACCTGGCCGACTTCACGCTGCGCACCGGCTTGGCCCACAGGATCGTCTTCTGCTCGTCCTCGTCGAGGATCCCCTCGGCGTGCTCGGCGAGGAAGTCCGCGTCCGTCAGCAGGCGCAGCACCAGTTTCGCCGGATCCACGGCCGGCCAGACCGCCTTCACGGCCGCCTTGACCGCGCTGTTGCGGGCCACCGCGTCCTGCACCCGGTCGTCCGGCGCCTCCCCGGCCCGCTCCATCTGCACCAGCACCGCGTGCGCGATCCGCTGCGGCAGGGCCTCGCGGGCGGCGCCGTACCGGATGTCCCGCTCCAGCAACTCCCGTACGACGTCTTCCAGTTCGTACGCCGGTACCCGCCAGCGCCGCGACCCGCGCACGACCACGACCGGCTCCGTCGGCATGCTCACGTGCGCGTACAGCGCCCGGCGCAGCACCTCGGCCATCCGGGCGTCGCCCTTGACCACGGCCGCGGCCGCCTCGTCCGTGCCGCGCACCTCCACATGTGCCACCAGGTCGTCCACGGTGGCCTGCTGCACCGCCAACTCGCCCAGGGCGGGCAGGACTTGCTCGATGTAGTGCAGGAAGGACCGGTTCGGCCCGATGACGAGCGTGCCGGTGCGGGCCAGCCGGTCCCGGTGGGCGTAGAGCAGATACGCGACCCGGTGCAGACCGACGGCGGTCTTCCCGGTGCCGGGCCCTCCCTGTACACAGACGGTCCCGCCCAGCCCGCTGCGGACGATCTCGTCCTGCTCGGGCTGGATGGTGGCGACGATGTCCCGCATGGGGCCGACGCGCGGCCGCTCGATCTCCTGCTGGAGCAGCTTGCTGGCCTTCGCCGACTCCTCCGGGTCGGACAGGTGCTCGTCCTCGTACGCCGTGAGGTCGCCGCCGGTGTAGCCGAAGCGGCGGCGCAGCCCGACGTCCATCGGGTCCTTCTTGGACGCCCGGTAGAACGGCTGGGAGACCGGGGCACGCCAGTCGATGACCATCGGATCGCCGTCGGCGTCGTGCACATGCCGGCGCCCGATATAGAACTGCTCGCCCTCCGCACCCTCGGCCCGGTCCGCACCCGGAGCGTGCAGATAGTCGAGCCGCCCGAAGAACAGCGGGGTGTCGCTCAGGTCGGCCAGCGCCTTGATCCGCTCGTCGATCTGGCGGGACAGCACCTGGGCGTTCACCCAGTTCGCGGCGACGTCCTTGATGTCCAGCGCCTCCACGTCCTCGCGCATGGCGCGCAGCGCGGCACGGGAGGCGGACAGATGGGCGCGCTCCCGGGCGAGGGGGTCGTCGAGCGGGGCAGCGAGTGGGGCGTCGAGCGGCTCTGGGGCGGGCGTGGACAAGGGGGTGCCTCCGGTAGACCTGCTGGGACGGCTACGACGATGCCGCACGGTTTCCGACCGGGCGACGGCACTCCGCGGAAGGGAGGCGGGCAAGAGCGGAGATTCTAGGGGAGGGGTTGGGGAGGGGGCCAATGAATTTCCCGGCCCCTAGGGGACAGGTGATCCCTGGAGTAGGGGGCGGAGTCCACCCGCGGGCCTAGTCCGGGGCATCCGGAATTGGCCCCGGAGACCGATGCGGGTCTTATGCCCGGAGAGCCACCATGGAGACATGAGCGCAGCATCCATCTCCCCGGCCCCCGCCCGGCCCCCGGCGGGCGCCACGGCCACGGACGGCCCCCATCACCATCCGATCGGCAACGCCCTGCGCGCCCTCAAGGTGTTCGCGGAAGCGGCGATCAGCGTCGTGATCTTCGGCGAGTACGGCGAGGAAGCGGGCATACGCCGCAAGTGACCCGGCTCAGCTCTCCGCAAGGATCTCGTCGGCGTCCACGATGCGGTAGGCATAGCCCTGCTCGGCCAGGAAGCGCTGCCGGTGGGCGGCGAAGTCCTGGTCGATGGTGTCGCGGGCGACCACCGAGTAGAAGTGGGCCTGGTGGCCGTCGGCCTTCGGGCGCAGCACGCGGCCCAGGCGCTGGGCCTCCTCCTGGCGCGAGCCGAAGGTGCCGGACACCTGGATGGCGACCGTCGCCTCGGGCAGGTCGATGGAGAAGTTCGCGACCTTCGACACCACCAGCACACTGATCTCGCCCTCGCGGAACGCGTCGAAGAGCTTCTCGCGCTGCGCGTTGGACGTCTCGCCCTTGATCACCGGGGCGTTCAAGTGCTCGCCCAGCTCGTCGAGTTGGTCGATGTACTGGCCGATGACGAGGATCTGCTGGCCGGCGAAGCGGCGCACGATCGCCTCCGTCACCTTCCGCTTGGTGTCCGTCGTCGCACAGAAGCGGTACTTCTCCTCCGTCTCGGCGGTGGCGTACGCGAGCCGCTCGGAGTCGGTCAGGTTCACCCGCACCTCGACACAGTCGGCGGGCGCGATGTACCCCTGCGCCTCGATCTCCTTCCAGGGCGCGTCGAACCGCTTGGGCCCGATGAGGGAGAAGACGTCCGACTCGCGCCCGTCCTCACGGACCAGCGTCGCCGTCAGCCCCAGCCGCCGGCGCGCCTGGAGATCGGCGGTGAACTTGAAGACGGGAGCCGGCAGCAGATGCACCTCGTCGTAGACGATCAGCCCCCAGTCCCGGGAGTCGAACAGCTCCAGGTGCGGATAGACACCCTTCCGCTTCGTCGTCAGCACCTGGTACGTGGCGATGGTGACCGGCCGGATCTCCTTCCTCGTCCCGCTGTACTCGCCGATCTCGTCCTCGGTCAGCGAGGTCCGCTTCACCAGCTCGTGCTTCCACTGCCGCGCCGAGACGGTGTTGGTGACGAGGATGAGGGTGGTCGACTTGGCCTGCGCCATGGACCCGGCGCCGACCAGCGTCTTTCCGGCACCGCAGGGGAGCACGACCACACCGCTGCCGCCGTGCCAGAAGTTCTCCACGGCCTGCTTCTGGTACGGCCTGAGCGCCCAGCCGTCCTCCAGCAGCTCGATGGGGTGCGCCTCACCGTCGACGTACCCGGCGAGGTCCTCGGCCGGCCAGCCCAGCTTCAGCAGCACCTGCTTGATCTGCCCGCGCTCCGAGGGGTGCACGACGACGGTGTCGGGGTCGATCCGGGCGCCCACCAGCGGGGCGATCCGCTTGGACCGCAGCACCTCCTCCAGCACCGGCCGGTCGGTGCTGGTGAGCACGAGTCCGTGCGCGGGGTGCTTGGACAGGGTCAGCCGGCCGTAGCGGTCCATCGTGTCGGCGATGTCGACCAGCAGCGCGTGCGGCACCGGATACCGGCTGTACTGCACCAGCGCGTCCACGACCTGCTCGGCGTCGTGCCCGGCCGCCCGCGCGTTCCACAGCCCGAGCGGCGTGACCCGGTAGGTGTGGATGTGCTCCGGCGCCCGCTCCAGCTCGGCGAACGGCGCGATGGCCCGTCGGCAGTCGTCGGCCCGCTCGTGGTCGACTTCCAGGAGCAGGGTCTTGTCGGACTGTACGATCAGCGGTCCGTTCACGAGCGGCACACACCCTTTCCTCACCGGCCAAACGTCCAGTGTGCCGCATTCGCCGAGGAAGCGGGTGAGCCGCAGGTCAGTCCTCGGCCAGCTCCGCCACCCCCGTGATCCGGTGCAGCGGATACGTCCGGACCTCGTCCGCCGTGTGGTCGTACGCCGTGACGAAGCCGCCCTCGACGCGGACCGGGGCGATGACGCGCTGGCTGGCGGAGCCCTCGGCGTTGACGTAGCCGATCCAGAGGGAGCCGCCGGTCAGGACGGCGGCCTGCATGGTGGCCAGGGTCTCGGCGGCGGAGGTGCGGGGGAGTTCGCCGCCCGTCGGCAGGGCCCCGGCCCCGGCGGACTCGCCGACGGGCTTGCGCGGGGTGGTCGCGGCCAGGTCGCCGGCCCGGATCGCGCGGATCGCCGCCGTCAGCAGCGTGGCGTCGGGTGGCGGCGGGCCGTCCGGGACCGGCTCGGGTGCGGTGCGCGGCGGGGTGCGGTGGGCGTGGGCGCGGGCGATCAGGACATCGCCCTCGGCGGACTCGGCGGCCGGCGCGAAGCCCATCGCGCGCAGGCCCTCCAGCAGCGTCGCCGGGTCGGACTGGGCGGCCAGCACGGTCGGGGCCAGCCGGCGCAGCCGCAGGGCGGCGGCGCGCTTGTCGGCCAGGATCTCGTTCAGCAGGGCGTCGTCGTCGCAGCGTACGTACGCCGAGGCCGCGCCCACCCGCAGCCGGCCGTGCTTGCGGGCCACGTCGTCGATCAGATACGCGAGCGGCTGCGGGACCGGCGTACGGGAGTGCTCGGTGAGGAAGGCGTGCAGGTCGGCGGCGCTGCGGCCGGCGTCCAGGGCGCGGCGGACCGAGCCCGGTGTGAAGCGGTAGACCGTCGCGCCGCCCTTGGACTCGACGTCCGCGAGCACGCCCAGCGTGTCGGCGAGCGGCCGCCGCAGCGGGCCCGGCGCCACCGCCGTCAGGTCGGCCTGGAGCAGCACGTGGTCCAGGGGTTCGGGCAGCAGCGGGGCCAGGATCCGGGCGGCCGCCGCGGTCGCCGTCGTCTGCTCAAGGGGGGAGAGGGAGGCGGGGGTGTGATGGTGATGGACCGGGAGTTTGGCGCCCGGACCGGAACCGTCCCGCGGGGGTACGGCGGCGGCGGGGGCCGGTGCGCCCAGCAGGGCGCGGGCGTGCGCCGACAGCGCGCCCCGGCCGGTGATCCCCAGCTGTTCCGCCTCCGCCAGGGTCCAGCGGGCCAGCCGGGAGCGCAGGTCCTCCGCGCCGTCCGGCTGCCGGCCGCGCAGGGGCCGTTCCCAGCGCAGCCGGGCCAGGACCGACTCGGTGTCCGCCGCCGTGCCCGTGGGGAGCCCGGCGAGCAGGGTCAGCACCCGGTGCCGTACCTCGGGCGCGGCCGAGCGGTCCAGGCCCGGCCCGAGCGCGGAGAGCGTGCGGTCCTTGGCGTCCCGCCCGCCGACCAGCCCCGGCGTCCGGGTGGCCGCCAGCCAGGCCTCCGCGAGCCGGCCCCAGCGTTCGGCGGCGGGCCGCTCCAGCCACTCGTCGTAGGCGGGCGTGGCCGCGTACCGCTCGTCGGCCTCGCCGTCGGAGGCGATCAGACCGGCCGCGTACGCCAGCTCCACCCAGAACGCGGCGACCGGCTCCGCCACGTCCAGCGCGACGGCGGTCCGCTTCAGGTCCCGCACGCTCAGCCCGCCGGCCCGCAGCACGGCCGGGCCGCCCTCGTCCCAGTCCTTCAGCAGCTCCTCGACGGTGGCGAGCGCGGTGTACGCCTGGCCGGCCGCCGTCGCGTCGACCACCTGCGGGTTGTGGGCGGCGGCCGGCTCCACGGCGGGCGGCAGCGGCTCGGGCGTGCGGTGCGCGAGGCCCTCGCGCAGATGCAGGGCCACCTCGCGGGGCAGGACCACCGTGCCGGGGGCGGTCGGCAGCAGCAGGCCCCGGTCGAGCAGCCAGCGCAGATGCGCGGCCGGCTCCGGGGTGACCTGCCCGTACGGCGGTCCCCAGACCAGCCGGGCGAGCACCTCGTGCGACCCGGCCGGGGCGCCGGCGAGCAGCTTGGCCATCTTCCCGCGGTGGGTGAACAGCGCGGTGAGCGCGGCCACGGCGGACACCGCGTCGTGCGTCGACGGCAGCCCGGCCGTCGTCACGATCTCCTGGACCCGGCCCGGCGACATGCCCGAGGTCGCCTCCTGCACGGTCGGGCCGAGCCCGGTCGGGGAGGGGTGCTGCGCGGACGGGGCGAGGAGCTCCCGGGCGGTGCGGACGAGCCGCAGCCGCTCGTCGTCGCCCCACACCAGCGCCTGCTCGCGCAGGGTGCCGAGGGCACGCGGCAGCGCGCCGGCGACCGTCGCGTCCCGGGCGTCGCCCGCCATCAGCCCGAGCAGGGTGTCGTACGACGCCGGGTCCGGGGCGACGGCCAGCGCCTCCGCGGTCTGCAGCGCGAACCGGTCCAGCCGCTCCAGCGCACGCAGCACCGAGGCGCGGGTGCCGGCCCGGGTGGCCAGCTGGGTGAGGTCGGTCGGGACGGGCGTGATGAGGTCGGGCCGGCTGCGCAGGAGCGCGGACAGGGAGGCGTCGTCCCTGGCGCGCAGCGCTTCCGCGAGGGAACGGGGAGCTGGTCGGGCCGCTTGGCTCATCTGACCCACGGTAGCGGGTGCGCCGGTTCCAGCCGAGTGAGTCGGGTGGACGGTGACCAAGCGGTACCGTCCTCACCGTGGGGATCGAGAGCGACCAGGTCGTCTACGAGTACCTGAGCCGTGTCGGGGACATCGCTCAGCAGCGGCAGCTGCCGTCGTCCACGCGGATGCGGCTCGTGACGGAGCTGCGCAACGAGATCGACCGGCACCGGGCCAAGGTGACGGTGGACAGTCCGGCCGCCGTACGCCGCATCCTGGATCGGCTCGGCACCCCCGACGAGGTCGTGGCGGCCGCGGGCGGCACATCCGGCCCCGGCCCCGGACGCTTCCCGCAGCCCCCGGCGGCCGCGGTGCCGGTACAGCCCGAGGCGGGCGACACCGACGGGAAGAAGGACCGGCCGAAGGGCCTGCGCCGGGCCGTACCGCGCCCTCGCTCCGCCGGTTCCGAGCCCGCGGCACCGTCCGCGCCGCGCGACGCGCCCGCCCCGCCCCATCTCGCCTCCGCGCACGAACTCGGCGACAGCGCCACGCATCCCGACTGGTGGCAGCTCGGCGGCGCTCCCCTCGGCGGCCCGGACACCGATTCCGTGCCGGGGTTCGTCGGGGGTGTGGAGATCCCGGACCTGCTCCGCCGGCCGCCGAAGGAGACGGAGGGGACGTCGGGGACGGAGAAGGCCGCCGCGCAGGAGGTGACGGACGAGGCGCCTGACACCGCGGACGAGGCCGCTCCCACCGGGCGCCGCCGGATGCTGCCCCTGCGCCCAGCCGCCGGCTGGACCAACCCCTTCCTGCTGCTGGCCGCCGCCGCGCTGGTCGCCGGCGCGGTGCTCGGCAACTGGTTCGCGCTCCTGCTCGGCTGGGCCATCGCCTACGGCTCCCGCCGGCTGACCGCCGCGGAGACCAAGACGGCGGTGCTGATCCTGCCGGGTACGGCGGTGGCGGCGGGGCTGGTGTGGCTGTGGGGTCGGGACAACGGGCGCTGGGGGCAGCCGATCGCTCAGGGGCACATGGGGGACGCGGTCGCGGGGACGTGGCCGTGGGTGGTGCGGGGGGCGGCGGTGGCGTCGGCTCTGTACCTGGTGTGGCGGTCGCAGCGGCGGAGGTGAGCGCCCCGAAGGGGTGCGGGGCTGTGTCGATATGCGGCTCCGCCGCGATGGGGGTCCCCCCTGTTCGAGCGAAGCCGAGAACTTGGGGGAACGAGCGACCACAGCGCACCCGCACCCGGCAGTGCGCAGTTGCCTCTACGGCGCCAACCCGTTCGGCCGAACCGCCGGAGGCACCCGGCGGCGGACGGGCACCCGGCACAATGAGCCGCATGACTCTCACCGTCGGCTTCGACCTCGACATGACCCTCATCGACTCGCGGCCGGGCATTCGCGCCTGCTACCTGGCGCTGTCGGAGCGGACCGGGACGTACATCGACGCCGATCTGGCGGTGACGCGGCTGGGGCCGCCGCTGGCGGAGGAGTTGGTCAACTGGTTCCCCGAGGAGCAGATCCCCGCGATGGCGGACCTGTACCGGGAGATGTACCCGACGATCGCGATCGCCGCGACCCCTGCCATGGAGGGCGCGCGGGAAGCGATAGCGGCCGTACGGGCGGCCGGCGGGCGGACCATGGTCGTCACGGCGAAGTACGAGCCCAACGCCAAGCTGCACCTGGCGCACCTCGGCATCGAGCCCGACGTGGTCGTGGGCGACCTGTGGGCCGAGCAGAAGGCGCGGGCGCTGCGCGAGTACGGTGCGGGCGTGTACGTCGGTGACCATGTCGGGGACGTGCGCGGGGCGCGCACGGCGGGCGCGCTGTCCGTCGCCGTGGCCACCGGGCCGTGCCCGGCCGACGATCTGCACGCGGCCGGGGCGGACGTCGTGCTGGACGACCTCTCCGCGTTCCCGGGCTGGCTCGACGGCTACCGTTCGGCGGCTGCCGCCCGCGCCTGACGCCGGCCGGCCGTCACCGACCGCAGCACACCGGCGGCGGCGAGCAGGAAACCGACGCCCATGAGCATGCTCAGCAGGTACATGTACGTCGGAAAAGGCTTGTCGCCGAGGAACAGCGGGGCCACCGTGACCAGAGTGGCCAGCGCCCCGAGGAAGAAGACGACGGCACCGGCGCGGATCAGCAGGTCACCGGGCTCGGTGGAATTCGTTTGGGTTTTGTCACGCACCGGACCAGGGTAGTTCCCAGCCACGGTGAAGAACCGGGGGACGTCTTGTCACCCGCCCGAAGACCATTAGCCTTGGTAGCGCTTGGTAGCGGCGGGTCATGGTCGACCCGCTGTAGTGCTATCAAGAGCCGTTTCCGAAGTATTCCCGACGAGACACGAGGACGAGGACAGACGTGCCTACCGGCAAGGTCAAGTGGTTCAACAGCGAGAAGGGCTTCGGCTTTCTCTCCCGCGACGACGGCGGTGACGTCTTCGTCCATTCCTCGGTTCTCCCCGCCGGAGTCGACGTACTCAAGCCGGGACAGCGCGTGGAGTTCGGCGTCGTCGCCGGTCAGCGCGGTGACCAGGCGCTCTCCGTGACCGTGCTGGACCCGACGCCGTCGGTCGCCGCCGCCCAGCGCAAGAAGCCGGACGAGCTGGCCTCGATCGTGCAGGACCTGACGACCCTTCTCGAAAACATCACCCCGATGCTGGAGAAGGGCCGCTACCCGGACAAGGCGTCCGGCAAGAAGATCGCCGGCCTGCTCCGCGCGGTCGCCGACCAGCTGGACGTCTGAGGACCGTCAGGGAAACACGAGCACATCCGGGCCGAGGGGCGGCACCAGCCCCTCGGCCGTCGCGCGTGTGCGCGGGTCGCCTCAGGGAAACGCGAGCGCCTCGGGTGGGAGGGCGGGCAGTAGTCCCTCGGCTGCAGCGCGCGTCAGCAGGCCGCGGATCGCCGCGTAGCCGTCCTCGCCGAGGTCGGCGGTGAACTCGTTGACGTACAGGCCGATGTGCTGGTCCGCGACGGCCGGGTCCATCTCCTGGGCGTGGGCCATGACGTACGGCCGGGAGGCCTCGGGGTCGTCCCAGGCGGCCCGTACCGAGGTGCGGATGGAATCCGCGAGCCGGGTCAGCGTGTCCGCGCCCAGCGCGCGCTTGGCGATGATCGCGCCCAGTGGGATCGGCAGCCCGGTGGTCCGCTCCCAGTGCTCGCCCATGTCGGCGAGCTTGTGCAGACCGTAGTTCTGGTACGTGAAGCGGGCCTCGTGGATGACCAGTCCGGCGTCCACCTTGCCGTCCCGCACGGCCGGCATGATCTCGTGGAACGGCAGGACGACGATCTCGCCGACCCCGCCGGGGAGGGTGTCGGCCGCCCAGAGGCGGAAGAGGAGATACGCCGTCGACTTCTCACTGGGCACGGCGACCGTACGGCCCGTCAGGTCCGCCCCCGCCTCCCGCGTGAGGACGAGCGGGCCGCAGCCCCGGCCCAGCGCGCCGCCGCACGGCAGCAGGGCGTACTCGCCGAGGACGTACGGCAGGACGGCGTACGACACCTTGAGCACGTCGAACTCGCCACGCTCGGCCATGCCGTTGGTGATGTCGATGTCGGCGAACGTCACGTCCAGCGCGGGCGCCCCGGGCACGCGGCCGTGGGCGAGGGCGTCGAAGACGAAGGTGTCGTTCGGGCAGGGGGAGTACGCGATCCGCAGGGTCTGATGCTGCTCACTGGTCGTCATGTCGGTTCCAACTCTCCAATGCGGGCGCGAGCTTCCCGAATGCCTCGGTGAGGGCGGTCAGGGCGTCGCCGATGCGCCAGGCGGCGCGGTCGCGCGGGCCGACCGGGTTGGAGACCGCGCGGATCTCCAGGACGGCCGTCCCGTGCGCGTCGGCCGCCTCCGCCACCCCGAAGCCCTCCATGCCCTCGGCGAGCGCCTGCGGGTGCCGGGCGCGCAGCTCGGCGGCGCGGGCGGCGGTGCCGGTGACGGTGGAGACGGTGAGGATGGTGCCGGCCTGGGCGCCGGTGGCCTGGCAGGCAACCCGTACGAGTGATCTCGGCGGGTAGTGGTGGACGGTTCCGAAGCCCAGTTCGGTGACCGGCAGGAAGCCGTCGGCGGTTTCGGCGCCCAGGTCGGCGACGGTGATCCGACGGGCGACGACGAGGGAGCCGACGGGCGCCTCGGGCTGGAAGCCCCCGCCGATCCCGGCCGAGACGACCAGGTCGTACGGGGTACCGGCGAGCTGGGCCGCGGTGAGTGCGGCGGAGACGGAGGCGGCGGCGCGGGCCGGGCCGACACCCGCGTCGAGCAGATCCCAGACGCCGGCCGTACGTGTCGTACGCGTCAGTCCCACGCCCGGCTGCCAGATCTGCTCCACCGGCGAGTCCGGCAAGTCCGGTGAGTCCTGCGAGTCCGGCGAGGAGAACGCCCGTGCCACCGCGTCCCGTTCGGCGGGGACCGCGGTGGCTACGAGGATGCGTGCGGAAGGCGTGGTCAGGAGGCCTTCTTCAGCTTGAAGGACCACAGTCCCTTGCCCGGGCTGGTGCCGCCCATCTGGATGGAGACCGTGTTGGTGTCGCCCTCGGTGCCGTACTGGGCGTTGAAGAACGCGCTGCCCGGGATGGTGCGGTACGTCTTCTTGCTGACGTCGGTGAACTGACGGCCGTTCACCAGCAGGACCCAGCCCTCGTCCGCGATCTTCGGGTCGACGCCGAAGCGGACGGTGGCGTCCGTGTCCACGGTGATCGACTTGACGTCGTTCACCTTCTTGGCGCACTTCGCCAGCGTCTTGGCGTCCAGCGTGTTGCCGTCGTTGTAGCACAGGGCCTCGGAGTTGACCGAGCTCTCGCCGACGGTGATCGTCGCGACGGGCGTCGGCTTCTCACAGGCGGAGAGCAGAAGCAGTCCGGCGGAAACGGCGCCGGCGGCGGCGACGGCGCGGCGGCGTCGCACAGCGGATTGCAGCGTGGTCATGGCCGAAGGCTATCGGGCGCCCGGAGCCGTCCGCCCACGTGGGGTGCGGCGTGCCCGGTTCGTTACGCCAGCCGTGCCTGTGTTCGGGAAACCGTGTCCGGTTCGTTACGCCCCGGCAGGTCAGGCGACGCGGGCGTGGGGGCGGCCGCCGTGCCGGGCCGAGGCGAGCAGTCCCTTCACGGTGGTCAGCCAGCCGGCGGCGACGAACGCGGCGCCGACGAGGAGCCCGACGGTGCCGTCGAGCGGCAGCACGATGCCGACCGCGCCGCCGAACACCCAGGCCATCTGCAGCAGGGTCTCGGAGCGGGCGAACGCCGAGGTGCGCACCTGCTCGGGCACGTCCCGCTGGATCAGCGCGTCCAGGGCCAGCTTGGCCAGCGCCTGGGCGAACCCGGCGACCGCGGCGAGGCAGGCCACCAGGAACGCGCCGAAGAAGACGGCCGCCACGACCGCCGTACCGAGGACCACGGCGACGACGGTCACGATGATGATCTCCGGGGCGCGCGATCTCAGCCAGGCCCCCACGGCCGTACCGAGGGCGTTGCCCGCGCCGGCGGCCACGCCGACGACCCCCAGCGAGACCGCCGCGCTCTCGCCGGTCAGCGGGTGCTCGCGGAGCAGGAAGGCCAGGAAGAAGATCAGGAAGCCGGAGAGGCAGCGCAGGGCGGCGTTGGCGCCGAGCGCGTGCGTGACGGCGGGGCCGACGGTCCGCAGCCCCGGCCGCTTGATCTGCTCCCGCTTGAGCGGCCCGTGCAGATGCTGCTCGTCGGCGGCGAGCAGCGCCCGGTCCTCGCCCTTGGCCGAGTCGACCTTGGGCGGCAGGGTGAACGACAGGAACGTTCCCGCGACGAAGATCACAAAGGCGCCGTAGAGCGGCCAGGGATCCCCGATGGTGTGCAGCCCCGCCGCGAGCGGCGCGGCGGCGCCGGTGGCCAGCAGGCCGGCGAGGGTGACCCGGGAGTTGGCCTTCACGAGCGAGAAGCGGGGCGGCAGCAGCCGCGGCACGACGGCGCTGCGGACCACGCCGTACGCCTTCGACGCGACCAGCACGCCCAGCGCGGCGGGGTACAGCTCCAGGCTGCCGCTCGCCACGGCGCCCGAGATGATCAGCGCGAGCAGGGCGCGGGCCAGCATGGCCGCGGCCATCGCGGCGCGCCGGCCGTGCGGCAGCCGGTCGAGCAGGGGGCCGATGACGGGGGCGAGGACGGTGAAGGGCGCCATGGTGATGGCGAGATACAGCGCGACGCGGCCCCGGGCCTCGGCGGTCGGCACGGAGAAGAACACGGTGGAGGCGAGCGCCACGGTGATCATGACGTCGCCGGCGCCGTTCACCGCGTGCAGCTCGATCAGCTTGCCCAGCCCCGACTCGCCCGCGCCATGGGCGTGCGTCGCCTTCCGGATCCCGCGGGCCGCCCCGGTGACCGGAAAGTGCAGGGCGCGCCCGACGGAGCGGACGGCACCGCCCACGCGTCCCGCACCGCCGCCCCGACCACTCGCCTTGTCCGCGGCTGTCACGACGTTCATAGTGCCCCGAGAAGAGGGTGGATAGTGCGAGGCCGGGCGAGTCGGGTGCGCGGGGCGGCGGTGCGGGATGCACGGGCGGGTGTGTGGGCGGGTGGGAAAAACCCACGAATCCTGTTCGGTGTAGCGTGCGTATCTCAGCCATAACGCAGAATGGATGGCAGAGGTGCGCCCAGCGCGCGGATGCAGACGTCGATGCGGTCCCCCGGTCCGCTCCGTCGGCCAACCCGCCGGAGGCAGCCGCACTCGTGAGACGGCGTAGGAGAGAAGCGATACCTGTGAGCGCAGCGACAACGCGAAGCCGCACCCCCGACCGTCTGTGCGCCGAGGCGGTCGATCTCGCCCGCGCCGCCGCCGAGGAGGCAGCCGCGCCCGGCGTGGTGGGTGAGCACGTCGGCCTGGTGTCGGAGGGCGACCGCGTTGTCACGCACCTCTTCGAGTGCAAGGAACTGGGCTACCGGGGCTGGCGCTGGGCGGCGACGGTGGTCCGCGCCTCCCGCGCCAAGATCGTGACGCTCGACGAGGTGGTCCTCCTCCCCGGACCCGACGCCCTCCTCGCCCCCGAGTGGGTCCCGTGGAGCGAGCGCCTGCGCCCCGGCGACCTCGGCCCCGGCGACCTCCTGCCCACCGACCAGGAGGACCTGCGCCTGGAGCCGGGCTACACGGCCGAGGAGGAACCGCCGCCGCACTCGGTGGTCTCCCACGAGATGGAAGAACTGGCGGACGCGGAGGACGCCGAGGTCACCCCCGGCACCCCGGCCGTCCAGCCCACCGTCCCCTCCCGCGGCTCGATCGCCGCGGTCGCCGAGGAACTGGGCATGCGCCGCGCCCGCGTCCTGTCCCGCTACGGCCTGCACAGCGCGGCCGACCGCTGGGAGGAGGCGTACGGCCCGAAGACGGCGATGGCTCAGGCGGCCCCTGCCACGTGCGTGACCTGCGGTTTCCTCAACCCGATCGGCGGCTCGCTGGGCCAGGCCTTCGGCGTGTGCGCC
This sequence comes from Streptomyces sp. CoH27, assembly GCF_020181035.1. Classification (GTDB taxonomy): domain Bacteria; phylum Actinomycetota; class Actinomycetes; order Streptomycetales; family Streptomycetaceae; genus Streptomyces; species Streptomyces camelliae. Next base: position 174,318 of record NZ_JAIQYY010000010.1, on the reverse strand, counting down.
AACGAGTTCTCCCCGGCCGACGGCCGTGTGGTCTCCCTCGCCTACGGCTGCGGGGCGCACTCGGAGGCCGCGGTCATGCCGAAGCCCCCGCAGCCGGCGCCGCCGGTCATCGACGAGACGAAGGTCGACGCCTTCCCGCTGCGTCCCGCCCGCGACTCCGGCTCGGTGCCGGAGCCGGCCGACGAGGAGACGGCGGAGCTGGGCCACTCCTGAGCCGGGGCCGGGGCCGGCTGCGAGACTGAGCAGGTGATCATCAGACTCGCCGGGCGGCGGGACCTGCCCGGCTTTCTCCGGCTGGCGGCACAGGTGGAGCACTGGTTCGGCCCGATGGTGGACGACCCCGGCTTCACCGGTGCCGTGGAGAAACACATCCGCCGCTCCACGGCACTGGTCGCACAGACCGGGGAGGGCTGCGGCGAGGACTCCGGTACGGACCTGCTCGGCGCCCTGCTCTTCGGCGGTACGGCACCCGTCCACAAGGTGCACTGGCTGGTGGTCTCGGAACAGTCCCGGCGCACGGGGGTCGGCCGCGCCCTGCTGACCGACGCCGCCCGCAGATGGGTCCACGCCCCGGCCTCCCTGGAGGTCGTCACGTTCGGCAAGGACCACCCCGGCGCGGCACAGAGCGGCGCCCGAGCCTTTTACGAACACCTGGGCTTCACCCCCTCCGCCCCAGCACCCCCTGGCCCGGAGGGCGGGTCCCGCCAGCGCTACCACCGAGCCTTTCCCTGACCGGCCGAGCCCGGCGGGCGGGCGAAGGTCAGGGTTCGCCCCGGCCCGCTGTACCTTCGTCCCGACGTCGACGAGGAGTGTGAACGTGAGCAGCAAGTACGTGCGGCCGGCGGCCGAGGGTGCCGATCCGTTCGGGACGGCCCGGCTGCGGCGCGGTGTGCTCGACGCCTGGGCCACCAGCCCCGCCCGCTTCCGGGAGGACGCCAACGCCGAGGAGGACCTGGTCCTGGGCGGTTACCGGGACCGGCTCGTCATCGAGCTGGCCCAGAACGCCGCCGACGCCGCCGCGCGGGCCCACACCCCGGGCCGGCTGCGGCTCACCCTCCGCGACGGCGTCCTCGTCGCCGCCAACACCGGCGCCCCCCTGGACGCCGCCGGCGTCGAGTCGCTGTCCACGCTGCGCGCCTCCGCCAAGCGGGACACCGAGGGCACCCAGGGGGCCGTGGGCCGGTTCGGCGTCGGGTTCGCCGCCGTACTCGCGGTGACGGACGAGCCCGCGATCGTGGGGCGGCACGGCGGTGTCCGCTGGTCCCTCGCCGAGGTCCGGGAGCTGGCCGCCGACATCGCCCGGCACAGCCCCGGACTCGGGGACGAGGTGCGCAGAAGGGACGGGCACGTTCCCCTCCTCCGGCTGCCGTTCGCCGCCGAGGGCACCGCCCCGGAGCCGTACGACACCGCCGTCATCCTGCCCCTGCGGGACGCGGCCGCCGCCGATCTCGCCGAGCGGCTCCTGGACGCCGTGGACGACGCCCTGCTCCTCGCCCTCCCCGGGCTGGCGGAGGTCGTCATCGAGGCCGGCGGGGACGCCCCGCGCGTCCTGCGCCGCCGTACCGGTCCTGCCGACGACGGCGGCACCGTCGTAGTCGTCGAGGACTCCCGCACAGGGACCACGCGCTGGCGTACGGCCGCGGCGCACGGGCCGCTCGCCGCCGAGCTGCTCGCCGACCGGCCCGTCGAGGAGCGGCTGCGTCCGCACTGGTCCGTGACCTGGGCCGTACCCGAGGGCGAGGACGGGCGGCCCGCACGGCCGCGCACCGCGCCCGTCGTGCACGCGCCCACCCCCAGCGACGAGCCCCTCGGCGTCCCGGCCCTGCTGATCGCCTCCTTCCCCCTCGACACCACCCGCCGGCACACCGCCCCCGGCCCCCTCACCGACTTCCTGGTGCAGCGCGCGGCCGACACGTACACCGAACTCCTCGCCGGCTGGCGGCCGGTGACGGACGGGATCATCGACCTCGTGCCCGGCCCGCTGGGCAAGGGCGAGCTGGACGGCGCGCTGCGGCAGGCGGTGCTGGAGCGGCTGCCCCGGCTCGCCTTCCTGCCGCCCGCCGTCCAGCCCGGGGAGGACGACGAGCTGCCCGAGGCGCTGCGGCCCCGGGACGCGGAGATCGTGGAGGGCGCCGGGGCCCAGACCGTCCGGGTGCTCGCCGAGGTGCTGCCCACCCTGCTGCCCGCCGGCCTCGAACGCCGGGCCGAGCTGCGCGGCCTCGGCGTCGCCCGGCTCTCGCTCGCCGACGCCGTCGACCGCCTCGCCGGCCTGGAGAAGGACCCCGACTGGTGGTGGCGGCTCTACGACAGCCTCGCCGGGGTCGACCCGGACCGGCTGTCCGGCCTTCCCGTGCCGCTGGCCGACGGCCGGACCACCATCGGCCCCCGCCAGGTCCTCCTCCCCACCCCGGACGCGGCCCTGATCCACCCGGACGTCCTCGGCCGGCTCGGGCTGAAGGTCGCCCACGAGGACGCCGCGCATCCGCTGCTGGAGAAGCTGGGCGCCCTGCCCGCCACCCCGCGCGCGGTGCTCACCACCCCGCAGGTGCGGGCCGCCGTCGCCGCCTCGCTGGAGGACGAGGGCATCGGCTGGGAGGAGGACGCGCCCGACGCCGAGGAACTCGCCGACACCGTCCTGGCGCTGGTGCGTGACGCGGGGCTGGAGCCCGGTGACGAGCCCTGGCTGGGCGCCCTCGCACTGCCCGACGAGGACGGCGAACTCGCGCCCGCCGGTGAGCTGGTGCTTCCGGGCAGCCCCTTCGCCCGTGTCATCCGCGACGGCGAACTGGCCGCCGTGGACCAGGACCTGGCCGACAAGTGGGGCGAACAGCCCCTCACCGCCTGCGGGGTGCTCGCCGGCTTCGCGCTGGTCCGCGCCACCGACGTGGTCCTCGACCCCGACGAACTGGAGCCCCGGGAGGGCGACTTCGCCGAGCCCGACGACGCCGGGCTGCTGGACGCCGTCGACGTGTGGTGCGAGGACATCCTCGACCGCTTCCCGGACAGCCCCGTACCGCCGGTCGCCACCGAGCTGATCGCCGTACGCGACCTGGACCTCGTGGACGACGACCACTGGCCCGAGGCACTCGCCCTGCTCGCCCAGCGGCCGCTGCGCGACGCCCTCACCCAGCCGGTCCGCGTCCTGCTGCCCGACGGCACCCACGAGGTCGTACGGCCGTACACCGCGTGGTGGCTGCGCGGCCACCCGGTCATCGACGGCCGCCGCCCGGCCGGCCTCCTGGCAGCCGGCGGCGACCCGCTGCTGCACGGCCTGTACGACGAAGCCGACGCCACCGGGTTCGAGGACGAGCAGGTGCTGCGCGCCCTCGGGGTGCGCACCTCGGTCGCGGCCCTGCTGGACGAGCCCGGCGGCGCCGCCGAGCTGCTGGACCGCCTGGCCGACCCCGACCGGCCGGTGACGTCAGCCCAACTGCACGGCCTGTACAGCGCGTTGGCCGACCTGGACCCCGAGCAGGTGACCCTGCCGGACGAGCTGCGAGCCGTGGTCGACGGCCGGGTGACGGTCGTGGACGCCGCCGACGCCGTCGTGGTCGACTCGCCCGACCTGCTGCCCTTCACCTCCGGCGTCCCGCTGCTGCCGGTCCGGCCGGCCCGGGCCGCCGAGCTGGCGGAACTGTTCCAGGTGCGGCGGCTGAGCGAGTCCGTCACCGGCGAGGTCCACTCGAAGGGCACCGAGCACGACGTACCGGAGTCGGTGCGGGTCCTGCTCGGACCGCGTACGCCGCAGACGTACGTCGAGCACGAGGAGCTGGTCGTGGACGCCGTGGAGATCGACTGGCGCCTCACCGACGACGGCGTGCTGCACGCGGCCACCCTGGAGGGCGTCGCGGCCGGCCTGGCCTGGGCGGCCGGCCAGTGGCCCCGCCGCTTCGAGGTGGCCGCCCTGTTGGAGGACCCGTCCAGGACGGAGGAACTGGCCCGGGACCGCTGGTTCGACTGACGGCGGCCAGGCGCCCGCACGGGGCGCTCCTACTGTTTCCTTGCAGGGGAGCGCCCCGGTCCTCACTGCGGTGTGGTCGAGTACCGCTCGATGCTCGCGCGGCCTGTCGATCGGTCGAGCAGGCGCAGCTCCCACGGGCCCGTGTTCACGTCGAAGTCCTTGCCGAACCCGACCCACTTGCCCGCCATGCGTCGGCCTGTCGGCTCGACGAGTAGCTGAATCGCACCGTGGTACCGGGAGCCCCGGTAGTACCCGTCGGCCGCCGTCTGCTCAGTCCATGTACCGGTGACGACGTTCCGGTCAGCGGTGAGATCCAGAGACAATGGGCTGTCCGGGTTGGTCGACGCTCCGGGCAGGCTCTGGGCTGTCAGCCGGTTGCCGTGCTGGACGATCACGACGTGGTGCTTGCAGTCGAACGTCTCGTCACGGCTGGATGAGTAGAACTCGTACCGGGACAGCCAGATGCCCGCGTACGCGCTCTGCGGCTCTGGCTCCGGGCTTGTGGCAGCGTCAGCCATGCCGACCTCCCCAGCCTCCATGTCGTGGCCTCCTGCCCCGTCCGAGTGGACGCGTGCCATCGGGATCGCGAACCCCAGTGACTCAGGGGCACGGCCGGTGAACCGCTTCAGTGCCCGCGCATACAGCGGGCGGCATGTCCTGGTCTCCCCGGACTCCCAGCGTTGCACGAGTCGCTTGGAGGCGTCGTTCGGTTCCCCCAGCTCCTCACCTGCGCCACGTAAGCCCCGGGCGAACTCGTCTTGGCTGAGGTTCATCGACTTTCGTACGGAAGTCAGCACGTCGTTGGGGACTCGCTCACGCTCGGCCGTAGTCGTCATGATCCGAGGGTAGCCACGTCCCGCCTCCAATGACACCGGTTTGACGCCCTCGGGGTGGCACCGGCATGACGCCCGAGGGACGCCTTGAACGTCGCCGCAATGGTCGTGATCGATCCGGAACATGGTCGTCATGTCCATCCGCATCAGCGCTGTTGCTCCAAGTGCAGGGGCGGGCGACATGACCGGAGCACCACGGACCCCCAATGACGTGGAGGCAAGCCAGCATGAGCAAGGCAGTAGTGATCCGCGACCCGAAGGCGTACGTCACCCCGGACGTGTGGGAGCGGGAGGTAGCCCTCCTCCTCCGCAACCCGGAGAACACACGCGAACTGGCAGAGGCGAAGTTCGGACAGGCCATCGCCTACCTGGTCACGTGCGGCGAGAACCCGGACCTTCTCATGGGCCCGTCCGAGCAGGTGGACGAAGCATGGCACTCGTTCATGCTCGACTCGATCCCGTACCACCACTTCACCAGCCGGCACTTCGGCCGGTACATCCACCACGTTCCGGAGCTTCCCGGGCTGATGGCTGGTGTCCAGTGCGTCAGCGACGACAAGGCGACGCGAGACGGCCACGACCCCAGGACCGGAGGCCCGCTCGTTCTGGAACAGACGATCAAGGCCATCAAGGCGGCCGGGTTCGAGATCGACCCCGATCTGTGGGGCATGGAGGACGCGGCCGACTGCAACCAGTGCCACGCCGGGTGCCACGACTCGCCCAAGTAGTAGTGAGCAGCAGGTGAGTTGGGGCCTGTCCCCGTACGTTGGGGGATGGGCCCCATGCCGGAAAGGATCACCGCATGTCATTGGCTGAGTCCTGGGACAGGTACGCGGTCGGGAGCAAGCCACGCAGGACCGCGAACGCCAAGGGTGAGACGACCTGGCTGAACTGGACCCAGTACGCCGATCACGGGCCGGACGAGAGCGTTCTGGGTCCCGTGGCCGGACGTCGGGTGCTGGAACTCGGCTCGGGGAGCGGTAGCAACCTCGCGCACCTCGTGACGCTTGGTGCGACAGGCCAAGGGGTAGACATCGCCCCCGCCCGCGAGAGGGCCGCGCGGGAGCGCTGGGGCAATCTGCCGGGCCTTGAGTTCCGTACGGCGGAGGCGACGGCGTTCCTGAGCGAGACGGACGAGACATACGATGTCGTGCTCTCGATCTTTGGTGCCGTGTGGTTCGTCGATCCGGACACCCTGCTCCCACTGATCCGCCCGCGTATGGCGCCGGGCGGCATCCTGGCCTTCTCGCATTTGCCTCCAGGCAGTCAGGCGCCCAAGCCTGGCAAAGCCGGACTGCGGCACGACCGCACCCCGGATGAGTGGGGGCGCATCCTGATGGGGCACGGCTTCTCTGACGTGTGCGTGTCTCTGATCGACCCGCCAGAGGGCAGGGCCGTGGGCACGATGCTTGTCCGTGCCCTGGCGGCCTGACCGCGCGACTGCGCGCCTGTCTCAGAAATCCCCGCCTTCTGGCAGACGGGGCGAACCGTCATGGCGCTCCACTTCGCGGCTCTGCGCGGGGGCAAACCTGTGGCACCCGCAGGTGCCGGTTCTGCCGCTGCCTGGGCCTGACCAGGTCGGACGTCAGTCGGCACCGCCGTCAGCGCGTTTTGTCCACCACGTACACGCCCCCTCGATGCGGGCGCGCAAGATCTCGGCAGTCTGGCGGTACGGCCCCCACGCTGCGAAAAAACAAGGACCCCCGCGACGGGTGCAACCGTCCGGGGGCGTGGCCACCAGCTACTGAGGAGCTGATGACAGTGAGCATTATCCACGTGTTCCTGCGGTGGGTACTGGGCGTGTTGGCGCCCGGTACCGGTAGCCGTCGGGCGGGTGCGTGCCCCGCCTCACCCATTTTCGAGCATAGCCCGGAGATGTCCCGGACCGCCGCGGCCTGGCCTCCGGCTCATCGTTCCCCGTACGGACTGGACACGGCCCTCGACGGCCTCGCCTCCCGCCTGGTCCGGCCGTACGTCCTCGAAGCCGAGCGGGAGTGCGAGCGGGCTCGGCAGTACCGGCGCCGTGTCGCCCTGGTCCTCGCCGCTGACTTCGGCATCGACCTGGACCGCCACCTGATCGGTGCTGACGGGGTGTTCGCATGACCGCGCCCGTCAAGCATCCGCAACAGACCGGGAGTCGCGCAGGGGAGGCGCCGCTGTCGGCGGAGTGCGTGCCGCATCGGGTGCGGCCCACAGGCCCAGTAGCGGTTCGAGACCGGCCGTCCGCCCCTGTCCACGCTCTCATCGCGGCGGGCGGTCGGCCACTTGGAGCCCCATGAGCGGCTGCACCTGCGAGGCGCTGCCACTCCAGCAAACGGCTCCACCAACTGCTTTGCTGGAAGGGCTGGTTGCCGCTCAGCCGACGGCGATGGTGGTGAGTTGGGTCAGGCTGTCGATTCGCCAGTCGGCAGCTGTGACGACGTCGGCGTCGTCCGCCCACAGGTGTCCCCATGGGCCGCGGCGGATGTGCGCGGCGCGCAGCCCGGCTGCCTTCGCCGGGAACACGTCGTTGGCGGGATGGTCACCGACGTACAGAGTCGCGCCCGGCGCGGAGTGCGCCACCTCCGTCACCCGTTGAAAGAACTCCGGCTGCGGCTTTGCGACACCCCACTCTCCGGAAGTGACGACGAGGTCCGCCGGGAGATCCAGGCCGCGCAGCAGCTCGCCCGCGCGCGGCGTCTGGTTTCCAGCGACGATCACCCGCACGCCCTGCTCCTGAAGGGCCGACAGCGCAGGCCGGACATCTGGGTACAGGTCGGTCTCGTCCAGATGTTCACCATGGCCGGCTGCCTCCCGTGCGCGATACTCGGCGGCGATGTCGATCCCTGGGCGCAGCAGCCGTAGTGCTTCTGCGTTGTCCTGGCCCTGCGCGACGACAGCTCCGACCAGGGCGGACAGTGTGTGCCTCGGGACATCGAGCCAGTCCGCCCATGAGCCCCAGTAGCGGTCGTCCCGGGTGATCGTCTCTCCGATGTCGAACACGATGGTCTCAATCACCTTGAGAGGCTATGCACCCCACGTGCATGGCCGATCGCATGGCGTACGTCATGATCAGGCAATCCCCGCCCCAAATCTGGCCGGAAATCGTTCTTGTCGTACAACCAACCCCCGGGGTCGCGGATCTGATCACGCGAGTCAACCGACTCCACGATCTCTTCTCCCTTCAGGGGAACGCACATGCGCATTCGTGCCACCATGGCCGCCGTCACCGGCGCCCTGGCCCTTACCGCCCTCGCAGTTCCGGCCGCGCAGGCCGCGCCGAACTCGGGCACCCCGTACACGCTGAACGTCAGCTTCTCGAACGTCTCGATCGCCAAGGCGGTCAAGGTCGGAACGACCAGCGAGGTCAGCGTCTCGTACGCGTACACGCTGACGCACGGCTCCACCGTGAACATCGCCGCGAAGGACTTCTACACGGGCGCCTTCCTCTACCACGGCACCTACGGCGACACGGCCCCCAGGCTGTACGGCGACAACCCGGCGACCTGCACCGCCACCTCGTCGACGACGGCCACGTGCAAGGGCTCCGTCGACATCCACCCGGCCGACGGCGACCTGCAGAACGCCTGGGCCGGCAGCTGGAGCGTGGGCGGCGTGGCCATCGCCTTCAACGGCCAGAGCCAGAGCAACCCCGACATGAGCAAGGTCGGCTTCAAGGAGCAGGGCGGCCTCGGCACCACCCTGGTCCAGCGCAACTCCAAGCTGACGACCAGCGTGAGCTCGACGTCCGTCTACAAGGGCAAGAGCGTCACCGTGTCGGGCAAGCTCTCCCGCGCCAACTGGCAGGACCACCTCTACCACGGCTTCTCCGGTGTGCCGGTCAAGCTCCAGTTCCGCAAGGCCGGCACCAGCACGTACACCACGGTCAAGACGGTGTACACCGACTCCTACGGCAACCTGAAGACCACGGCCACCGTGAACTACAGCGGCTACTGGCGCTACTCCTTCGGCGGCTACTCGACCACCCCGGCGGTCAGCGCCACGGGCGTGTACGTCGCCGCGAAGTAAGCCTCAGCTAGTCAGGGAAACGGCGGTCGACCCACTTCCACAGGAACTCCAGGGCGGCCGCCGCCACCACCGCCACCCCCACCGCCGTCCACGGCATCGTCATCCCCACCAGCTTCAGCGCGAAGAAGCTCTGCAGGGTGGGGACGGCGAGGACGAACAGGAAGGCCACGCCCATCGCGGCCACCAGGGTCACCCGCCACCAGGTGTACGGGCGGGCGATGATCGCCAGGATCCACATGGAGATCAGGAACAGCGTCAGCGTGGCCGCGCTGGTCCCGGCGTCCAACCGGTCGTGCCCGGTGTAGTAGTGACGGGCGATCAGGTACGTCACGAAGGTCGCCACCCCGCACACCACGCCACCCGGGATCGAGTACCGCATCACCCGCCGCACGAAATGAGGTTTCGCCCGCTCCGTGTTGGGGGCGAGGGCCAGGAAGAAGGCCGGGACGCCGATGGTGAGGGTGGACAGGAGGGTCAAGTGCCGTGGCAGGAAGGGGTATTCGACCTGCCAGCACACCACCAGCACCGCCAGCAGCACCGAGTAGACGGTCTTCACCAGGAACAGCGTCGCCACGCGCGTGATGTTGCCGATCACCCGGCGCCCCTCGGCGACGACCGACGGCAGGCTCGCGAAGCTGTTGTTCAGCAGCACGATCTGCGCCACCGCCCGCGTCGCCTCCGAGCCCGAGCCCATGGCGACGCCGATGTCGGCGTCCTTCAGCGCGAGCACGTCGTTCACGCCGTCGCCCGTCATCGCGACCGTGTGCCCGCGGGACTGGAGGGCGCCCACCATGTGCCGCTTCTGCTGCGGGGTGACCCGGCCGAAGACGGTCCCGGAGTCCAAAGCCCGCGCCATCCCCGCCGGGTCGCCGGGCAGCCGCCGCGCGTCCACCGCCGTACCCTCCAGGCCCAGCTTGGCCGCGACCGCGCCGACCGAGACCGCGTTGTCCCCGGAGATGACCTTGGCGCGTACGTTCTGCTCGGCGAAGTAGCGCAGGGTGTCGGCGGCGTCCGGCCGCAGCCGCTGCTCCAGGACGACCAGGGCGGTGGGGTGGGCGCCGTGCGCCGGCTCGGGGTCGTCCAGGTCGCGTCCGGCGCGGGCCAGCAGCAGCACGCGCAGCCCCTGCTCGTTGAGCCGCTCGGTGTCGGCCAGGGCCGGGTCGCCGTCGGCGAGCAGCACGTCCGGGGCGCCCAGCAGCCAGGTGCTGGTCTCGCCGTCGCCCTCGCTGAACGCGGCCCCGCTGTACTTGCGGGCCGAGGAGAACGGCAGCGACTCCACGCACCGCCACTCGTCGCTGTCGGGGTAGGCGTCGATGATCGCCTGGAGGGAGGCGTTGGGGCGCGGATCGGACTCGCCGAGCGCGCCGAGCACCTTGCGGACGTACGTCTCGTCGTAGCCGTCGAGGGTGCGCAGCTCGGTGACGTCCATGCCGCCCTCGGTGAGCGTGCCGGTCTTGTCCAGGCAGACGGTGTCGACGCGGGCCAGCCCCTCGATGGCCGGGAGTTCCTGGACGAGGCACTGCTTGCGGCCCAGCCGGATGACGCCGATCGCGAAGGCGACGGAGGTGAGCAGCACCAGCCCCTCGGGAACCATGGGGACGATGCCGCCGACGGTGCGGGCCACGGCGTCCTTGAAGCCGTTGCTCTTGACGACGAGCTGGGTGATGACGAGTCCGACGGCCGCCGGGACCATCATCCAGGTGACGTACTTGAGGATCGTGGAGATGCCGGTGCGCAGCTCGGAGTGGACCAGGGTGAAGCGGGAGGCCTCCTCGGCGAGCTGGGCGGCGTAGGCCTCGCGGCCGACCTTGGTGGCCTGGAAGGCGCCGCCGCCCGCGACCACGAAGCTGCCGGACATGACCGGGTCGCCGGGGCGTTTGACGACGGGGTCGGCCTCGCCGGTGAGCAGCGACTCGTCGATCTCCAGCCCGTCGGCCTCCGCGCACGCCCCGTCCACGACGATCTTGTCCCCGGGCCCGATCTCGATCAGGTCGCCGAGGACGATCTCATGGGTGGCGACCTCGACGGCCGTCCCGTCCCTGCGTACGGTCGGCCGGGCCTCGCCGATCACCGCGAGCGAGTCGAGGGTCTGTTTGGCCCGCCACTCCTGGATGATGCCGATGCCGGTGTTGGCGAGGATCACGAAGCCGAACAGGCTGTCCTGGATCGGCGCGACGAACAGCATGATCAGCCAGAGCACGCCGATGATCGCGTTGAACCGGGTGAAGACGTTGGCCCGGACGATCTCCCCGAGCGACCGGCTGCTGCGCACGGGGACGTCGTTGACCTCACCGCGCGAGCGCCGCTCCGCCACCTCGGCACCGGTCAGCCCGGCCGACCCGGTCATCGGAAGGGCCACCGGATGCACCGGATGCACCGGATGCACCGGATCGAGTTCGGCACCCGCGTCTATGTGGGTCATGTAATCGACGGTACGGCTACTTCGCCGTCGTCGCCTTCAGCGCCGCTGCCCGCTTGATCGCGGCGTCGCGCTTCCTGACGTACCAGATCCCGATCAGCCCCAGCCCGCCTCCGGCCAGGCAGGTCCACAGCCACCACAGGTGACCGTGGGAGTGGAACCAGCCGTAGAACGGCAGCTGGACCAGGAAGAGCACGAACCACACGATCGTGCCGCCGGTGATGGTGGCGACCACGGGGCCCTCCAGGGGCTCCGGCGCCTCGTGCTTCGGGGTCCACTTCGCCATGGGCACAGCTTAAGCGCCGCCCCTTTCTGAGCGCCTTCTACGGCGGTCTACGCGCGGAGATAGCGATCTAGCACTCATACGTTCATACTGAAACCGTTTGTCTTTGTCCATATCTGCTCGTATGAAACTCCAACGGGGCTCGGGGGAACCCCGTAGGAGATGAGGTCACGCATGTCCACCTCGGCACCTGCCAAGGTCCCCACCCCCGAGAAGCCGGGCGGTGCGCCCCAGAGCGGGCTCGACCGCTACTTCAAGATCTCCGAGCGTGGCAGCTCCGTCGCCCGGGAGATCCGGGGCGGTTTCGCCACCTTCTTCGCGATGGCGTACATCATCGTGCTGAACCCGATCATCCTCAGCAGCGCGAAGGACATGCACGGGCACCATCTGGACAACGGTCAGCTGGTGACGGCGACCGCGCTGACGGCCGCGTTCACCACGCTGCTCATGGGCGTCATCGGCAATGTGCCGATCGCGCTCGCGGCCGGCCTCGGGGTGAACTCGGTCGTCGCGCTCCAGCTCGCGCCCCGGATGTCCTGGCCGGACGCCATGGGCATGGTCGTGCTGGCCGGTTTCGTGGTCATGCTGCTGGTCGCCACGGGTCTGCGTGAGCGCGTGATGAACGCCGTGCCGTTCGGGCTGCGCAAGGCGATCTCGATCGGTATCGGCCTGTTCATCATGCTGATCGGCCTGGTCGACTCCGGCTTCGTCACCCGCATGCCCGACATCGCCCAGACCACCGTCCCGGTCCAGCTCGGCACCGGCGGTCACCTGCACGGCTGGCCGGTGCTGGTCTTCATCCTCGGTGTGCTGCTGACCTTCGCGCTGATCGTCCGCAAGACGCCGGGCGCGATCCTGATCTCGATCGTCGGCATGACCGTCCTCGCGGTGATCCTCAACGCGGTCACCACGATCCCGTCCTGGGGCCTGACCGTCCCGAAGTGGCCCGGCAACCCGGTCTCCACCCCCGACTTCGGCCTGATCGGCCACGTCAGCCTGTTCGGCGGCTTCCACAAGGTCGGCGTGCTGACCGGCATCCTGTTCGTCTTCACGGTCCTGCTGTCGTGCTTCTTCGACGCGATGGGCACGATCATGGGCGTCAGCGACGAGGCCAAGCTGACCGACGCCGAGGGCTACATGCCCGGCATCAACAAGGTCCTCTTCATCGACGGCCTCGCGGTCGCGGCGGGCGGTGCCAGCTCCTCCTCGGCCACCACCGCGTTCGTGGAGTCCACGGCCGGTGTCGGCGAGGGTGCCCGCACGGGCCTCGCGAACGTCGTCACGGGCGGTCTCTTCGCCGTCGCGCTGTTCCTCACCCCGGTCGCCACGATGGTTCCGTCCCAGGCGGCCACCCCGGCGCTGGTCGCGGTCGGCTTCCTGATCCTGTCGAACTCGATCAAGGAGATCGACTGGGCGGACTACACGATCGCCATCCCGGCCTTCGTGACGATGCTGATGATGCCGTTCACCTACTCGATCACCAACGGCATCGGCATGGGCTTCATCACCTTCACGGTGCTGCGCCTGGCCGCCGGCCGGGGCCGGGAGATCCCGGTGCCGATGTACCTCGTCTCGGCGGTCTTCGCCTTCTACTACCTGATGCCGGCCCTGGGCCTCACGTGATCGGCCGGGGCTCGGAGACCCCGTAGAACTTCTCCGTCTCCTCGACGGCGGCCTGGAACCGCTCGTCGAAGTCATCGCGAATGAGCGTCCGGACGACATAGTCCTGGACGCTCATTCCTCTTTTCGCCGCGTGGTGCCGGAGCCGTTCGAGCAGCTCCCCGTCTATCCGCAGGCTGAGCACACTGGTCCCCATGCGTACGAGGGTCGCCACATCCGGCCGGCCGATGGGTCGCTTTCCGCAATCGGCTCACCCGTATGGGTGAGTGAAGGGTTCAGTGGCCGAGGTCACGGGCATGGCTCCAGCGGGACGCTAGTCCTTAGCGAGGGTAATGAGTTACTCTAAAGAACATGCCGGATCTGGACCTCTCCCACGGTGACGACGTTGCCGCCGTGAACGCCCTCCGCTCCGCCGTGATGCGGCTGAGCCGTCGGCTCAAGCATCAGCGGGTCGACGAGTCGCTGAGCCCGACCGAGATGTCGGTGCTCGGCACCCTCTCCCGCTGCGGCTCGGCCACCCCGGGCGAGCTCGCCCGCAAGGAGCACGTCCAGCCGCCGTCGATGACCCGCATCGTCGCGCTGCTCGAAGCCAAGGGGCTGGTCCGGCTGGAGCCGCACCCCGAGGACCGGCGCCAGAAGGTCGTCACCCAGACCGAACAGGCCGAGGCGATGCTCGAAGAGAGCCGCCGCAAGCGCAACGCGTTCCTGGCCGGCCTGGCCGAGGGCCTCGACGAGGACGAGTGGGCCAAGCTGCGCGCCGCCGCCCCCGTGCTGGAGAAGCTCGCACACCTGTAAGAAACCGTCGCAAGGAGGCGAACCCTTTTGAGTACGGGACCCGGAGTAGATTCCGCCCCCGCACCGACCACCCACAACTCCCGTAAGTCCTCGATGTTCAGCTCGCTGCGGATCAGGAACTACCGCCTCTTCTTCCTCGGCCAGGTCGTCTCCAACACCGGCACGTGGATGCAGCGCATCGCCCAGGACTGGCTCGTCCTCAGCCTCACCGGCTCCTCCGCCGCCGTAGGCATCACGACGGCCCTGCAGTTCCTGCCGATGCTGCTCTTCGGCCTCTACGGTGGTGTCCTGGTCGACCGCCTCCCCAAGCGCCCCACGCTGCTGGTGACCCAGGCGTCGATGGCCGTGACGGGCCTGGCGCTCGCCGCGCTGACCCTCACCGGGCAGGTCCAGGTCTGGCACGTGTACGTCGCCGCGTTCGCCGTCGGCCTCGCGACCGTGGTGGACAACCCGGCCCGCCAGTCCTTCGTCTCCGAGATGGTCGGCCCCGAGCAGCTGCAGAACGCGGTCAGCCTGAACTCGGCGAACTTCCAGTCCGCCCGGCTGATCGGCCCGGCCGTCGCCGGTCTGATGATCACCGGCGTGGGCACCGGCTGGGCGTTTCTCGCCAACGGTCTGTCCTTCGCCGCCCCCATCACCGGCCTGCTGCTGATGCGCGCCCGCGAGCTGCATGTCGTCCAGCGCACCCCGCGCGGCAAGGGCCAGCTCCGCGAAGGCCTCCAGTACGTGGCCGGCCGCCCGGAGCTGATCTGGCCGATCGTGCTGGTCGGCTTCATCGGCACCTTCGGCTTCAACTTCCCGGTCTGGCTGTCGGCCTACGCCCAGCACATCTTCCACGCCGGCGCCGGCGCCTACAGCCTCTTCAACACCCTGATGGCCGTCGGCTCGCTGGTCGGCGCGCTGCTGGCCGCCCGGCGCGGCACGGCCCGGCTGCGCGTCCTGATCGCCGCCGCGCTGGCCTTCGGCGCGCTGGAGATCGTGGCCGCGCTGGCACCGTCGTACGGGCTGTTCGCGCTGCTCATGGTCCCGATCGGGATCTTCGGCCTCACGGTGAACGTCACGGCGAACACCGCCGTCCAGATGGCCACCGACCCGGCCATGCGCGGCCGGGTGATGGCCCTGTTCATGATGGTCTTCATGGGCGGTACGCCGCTGGGCGCGCCGGTCGTCGGCTGGATCACCGACACCTACGGCGCCCGGGTCGGCTTCGCCCTCGGCGGCATCGTCTCGGCCGCCGCGGCCGGTGCGATCGGTTTGATCCTGGTCCGCATCGGCGGGCTGCGTCTGACGGTGGGCTGGCATCGGGGCCACCCTCGGGTCCGCTTCGTCCCGAGAGAGCGGGAGGAACTGGCGACGGCGGCGTAGGGCTGTGGCGTAGTGCCTCGGCCTAGGGCCGTATGGATGCGTGTCTGCGTGTCGATCGCGGGCGTGATTGTCCCATATGAGATGACTTCTGACGATATGTCCTCTCGGGAATCGTATGGGACAGGAGCATCCACATGGCATCACAGACATCGACCCCAAGACCCCGCTCCCGCGTACGGCTGCTGACGGCGGTCGCGCTGACCCTGGGCACGGTCGGCGCGCTCGCCGCCGCCGGGCCGTCCGGGGCCGTGGGCGGGCCGCCGGGCGGCGACCACGGCTTCCGGGAGCGCGACCTCGTCTCCGACCTCGCGAACCGAGCGGAGGTGCAGGACAAGAACCTCCAGAACCCCTGGGGGTTGGTGCGCACGACGGACGGTTCGATCAGGGTCTCCAACAACGCGACCAATACGTCCACGGTGTACTCGGGCGCCCGGGACGACCGGCCGGTCGTCGTCGGCTCGCCCGTCGTGCAGCTCCCCGACAACGCCGACCCGACCGGGGTCGTACGCAACGACACCGACGACTTCCGCTTCAGCTCCACCCCCTCCGGAAAGACCCACCCCGCGCGGTTCATCTACGCCGGGGAGAACGGCGGCCTCTTCGCCTTCAACCCCCGGGTCCTCCCGACGCAGGCCGTCCAGGTCGCCCAGGAGGACGACGCGGTCTTCAAGGGCCTGACCCTCGTGGACAGCGAGAAGAGGGAGACGAAGCAGCACGGGCACCGGCAGCCGCGCATCCTCGTCGCGAACTTCCGTGACGCCCGCATCGACGTCTTCGGCACCGACTTCAAGCTGATCCCGCAGCCCGCCGACGCGTTCCAGGACCCGAGCCTCCCCCCGGGCTTCGCGCCGTTCGACGTCAAGAACATCGGTGACCGGATCTTCGTCACCTACGCCCTCCAGAACGCGGACAAGCACGACGACGTCGCCGGACCGGGCAACGGCTTCATCAACGTGTTCAGCACCAAGGGCAAGCTGCTCCAGCGCTTCGCCAGCGGGGGCGTGCCCACCTCGCCGCTCAACTCGCCCTGGGGCCTGGAGGTGGCACCCAAGAAGTTCGGGAAGTTCGGCGGCGACCTCCTCGTCGGCAACTTCGGCGACGGCCGCATCCACGCGTTCGACCTGCGGACCGGCCGCTTCGAGGGGACCCTGGACAACCCCGCCGGGCAGCCGATCGTGATCAACGGCCTGTGGGGGCTGCAACGGGGCACCGCCAAGTCCGGCGGCGAGAACAGCGTCTGGTTCGCCGCGGGCATCAACGACGAACAGGACGGGCTGCTCGGCACCCTGCGCGCCGAGCGCTGATCCGCCGGCCTTTCCCGCACCCGGGAGTGCTCGCCCGGCGGTCACACCCGCCGGGCGAGCACCTGCCCCGGCCAGTCCCCGTTCGCGCCGGAGGCGTAGGTCTCGGTCGGCGTGAAGCCGTTGGCCCGGTAATAGGCCACGAGCTTGCCGTCGCCGCCCGCGTAGCAGTCCACGCGCAGCAGCCCGACCCCGGCCCGCCGGGTCTCCTCGGCCGCGTGCGCGAGCAGCGCCGCACCGGCGCCCCGCCCCTTGAAACGGCGGTCGGAGGCGAGCCAGTGGATGTACCGCTCGGGCTCGCCGGGCGGCGGAAGGTGGGACAGATAGTCGCCGGGAGCGTCACTGAGAGTGAGTGTGGCGGCCGGTACGCCGTCGACCTCGGCGATGTACGTACGGCCCTTGCCCATGTACCCGGCGACCGAGTCCGCCACCCTCGGGTTCTCCGACATCGGCTCGCTTCCCCACTGGCCGGTGCGGCCCTGCGCGACCAGCCACTCCACACAGCTGTCGAGCATGCGGAGTATCACGGGAAGATCGTCGGGTCCGCCGTCACGAATGATGATCGTCATGCAGCCATCATGCCCACCGGGTCTGCGAAGGTGAAGGCATGAGACTCTTCGCCGCGGTGCTCCCTCCTGACCACGTCGTCCATGAACTCGCCGCCGAAATCGCCAAGTTGAAGAGGCTGCCCGGCGCGGAAGGGCTGCGCTGGACCAACCGGCCGGGCTGGCACTTCACCCTCGCCTTCTACGGCGAGGTCGCCGACGATCTCGTACCCGACCTGTCGGACCGCCTGTCCCGGGCGGCCCGCCGCACGGACCCCTTCGACCTGGCCCTCTCCGGCGGCGGCCAGTTCGGGCACGGCAAGGCCCTGTGGACGGGCGCCTACGGCGGGGTGGAGGCGATGCGGCTGCTGGCCGAGCGGGCCGAGGCGGCGGCACGCAAGGCGGGGCTGCCGATGGAGGAGCACCGGCGGTACAAGGCGCACCTGACCGTGGCGCGGAGCCGGGACTCGATGGACGTACGGCCCTTCGTCGATCTGCTCCGGGGTTTCACCAGCACGACCTGGACGGTGAGCGAGCTGGCGCTGGTGCGCAGCAACCTGCCACGGTCCGGGGTGCCGGGCGAGCAGCCGCGCTATGAGGTGGTCGCCCGCTGGGCACTGGGCGCAGGCCGCTAGGCTCGATGGCGTGGACCCGAAAACCCGGAACCGGATCATGGCCGGTGTGCTTGTGCTGATGTTTGTGGTGGTGGCTGTTTCGGCGGCTGTCAGGTAGGAGCGGCGGGGAACTGTGGCCGGTTCTTCGGCTGCGGGCCGTCGGTGGCCGGTCGCGCAGTTCCCCGCGCCCCTTGGGGGCGCTGCCCCTCACGGGGCTGCCAGGAGAATCCGCCCTACCAGGCGAAGGCCTCCGGCGACGGCCCCGGGCCCGGGAACACCTCGTCCAGGCCCGCCAGCAGCTCCTCGCTCAGCTTCAGCTCGACGGCACGCAGCGCCGACTCCAGCTGCTCAGCGGTACGCGGGCCGACGATCGGGCCGGTCACGCCGGGGCGGGTGAGCAGCCAGGCCAGGGCCACCTCGCCGGGCTCCAGGCCGTGCTTGTCGACCAGGTCCTCGTACGCCTGGACCCGGGCGCGGGCGGCGGGGTCGTTCAGGGTGTCGGCGGCGCGTCCGGAGGCACGGCGACCGCCCTGGACCTCCTTCTTGATGATCCCGCCCAGCAGACCCCCGTGCAGCGGGGACCAGGGGATGACCCCGAGGCCGTACTCCTGCGCGGCCGGGATGACCTCCATCTCGGCGCGGCGCTCGAACAGGTTGTACAGGCACTGCTCGCTGACCAGCCCGATGGTGCCGCCCCGGCGAACGGCGGCCTCGTTGGCCTGGGCGATCTTGTAGCCGGGGAAGTTGGAGGAGCCGACGTAGAGGATCTTGCCCTGCTGGACCAGGGTGTCGATCGCCTGCCAGATCTCCTCGAACGGGGTGTCCCGGTCGATGTGATGGAACTGGTAGAGATCGATGTGGTCGGTCTGCAGCCGCTTCAGGCTGGCGTCCACGGCCCGCCGGATGTTCAGCGCGGAGAGCTTGTCGTGGTTGGGCCAGGCCGGCTGCCCGTCGGGCGCCATGTTGGCGTAGACCTTGGTGGCGAGGACGACCTTGTCGCGCCGCCCGCCGCCCTGGGCGAACCAGTTGCCGATGATGCTCTCGGTGCGCCCCTTGTTCTCACCCCAGCCGTACACGTTGGCGGTGTCGAAGAAGTTGATGCCCGCGTCCAGGGCCGCGTCCATGATCGCGTGGCTGTCGGCCTCCTCGGTCTGCGGACCGAAGTTCATGGTCCCGAGCACGAGCCGGCTGACCTTGAGTCCCGTACGTCCTAGCTGCGTGTACTCCATGGTTCCCTAGCCAACGGCTTGAAGTGCGCTCGAAGCAAGCGTCTTTGGGGCGTGGCATAGGGTTTCGCCGAGTCGATCGTCCCCAGGGAGCCCCCGTGTCCGCTCGTGCCGCCCGGCTTCGTGCCACCGTCCCCGCGTTGCTGCCCCTGTCGGAGGCCGGCTTCCCGGAGCTGCTCGGGCGACCGGGCCGGCGGCTGCTCGCCCAGCGCACCGACGACGCGCTCGTGGTCCATCCCCTGGACGACGCGTTCGCACCGGCGGGGGAGCGGGTGCGGCTGCCCGCGCCCTGGCCGCGGCGGCGCGGGATGTGGGCGGTGGCACCGGATGCGAGCCTGGCCGTGTTCGCCGGAGTGCACGCCGTCCGCGCGGTGGAGCCGTCGGGCGCGGTCCGCTGGGAGATCCGGCACGGCTGCTGGTACGGCGCCTGCCGGGAGATGCACGAGTCGTACGAGGAGTACGCCGACAGCGCGGACCACCGCTACCCGGAGGGCGGCTCGGCCGGGTTCTCGGTGGACGGCAAGCTGGTGTGGGCGCATGTGCGCGGGCCCTTGTCCACCGGGGAGTTGAGCCCGGCCGCGATAGACGAGTGGCTGCTGCTGGACGCCGGGGACGGGCGGGTGCTCGCGCGGGCCGACGCCCAGGCGGCGGCAGCGGGCAGTCACCACTTGCCCCACCCGACCGACCCGTGGCAGATGGGGCTGAGCATCGGCGAGGGGCAGGACGGGGCGCCGTTGCGCTGGGGCGGCTGGGACGGGGAGAGGCTGGCCGTCAAGTACGTCGAGGGTGACCTGGCCCTGATGAGCGTCAGCCCCTCGGGCGAGCGGCTGATGACCGTGACCCACGATCAGGACGCCCTGGCCGTCCGCGACACGAGCGGTGTCGTGGTGGAGGGCCTGGAGTGGGACGCCGAGTCGTCTCTCCCCCGGCATCCGGACGCCGAGCCCGACAACGACGAGGCGCTTCCCTACTGGGACTGGGCGGGCGGCTTCCTGGACGAGACGACGTTGATCGGATCGACCGTGGAGGGTGATGAGGAGTGGGGGGAGGGGCGGCACTGGATCATCGACACGTCGGGGGTGCCGGTGCGGGTCGCCTACCCGGGGGCGGTGGGCGCCGGTGCGCCGGCCGCCTTGGGGGACGGGTTGTGGGTGACGGCGGCGGAGTCGGGGGAGGCGCTGCTTGTGTGGGAGTTGGGTTAATCGCGGGGGAAGTCGTCGGTTTTGAGGATGAGGTCGACGACGGTTCCGGTGAGGTCGATGTCGGTGCCGAAGTCGAATGTCTCCCTTTTCTCGTAGTCGCCGTCCTGGGGGTCGGTGTAGACGTAGCACCGCCCCACATAGGGGTCGGCGACGATGTAGACGGGGACCTCGGCCTCGGCGTAGGCGATCTTCTTCGGGCCGTAGTCGTTGGGTCCCGTGCCCTTGGAGATGACCTCGGCGACGAATTCGACGTCCTGGTAGCGCCAGCGGCCCTTCTCCTTCTTCGCCGAGTCCTTCAGCTTGGCGACATCCGGGCAGAAGGCGTTCTCATGGCCGGGGAAGTCGATGCGGACGTCCGAGAACACCTTCACGCGCATCCCGAACCTGTCCTCGATGGCCCGAACAATCCAGCGGATAATCTCCCAATGCGTGTCCCGCTGTGGCGTCATATGGACGTTGCCCCCGACGATCTCGACCCTGAATCCTTCGGGGACGGGCATACGCTCAAGCCGCTCGAACCACTCGTCCAAACGCTCGGTGTTGGCGTCGGCCATCTCGATCCTGTCTTCAAGGACGGTCATCGTGGCGCTCCTCCCCGGCCGCCCCACGGACGGGTGCAGCCGCGCGGTTCAACGATACGTACCGTGACCGGGATACGCCGTAAATCGGTCAATCCGTTCCAGCCGCGTACGCCTGTCCGACCCCCCACGCCTCCCACATCGCCCCGGCGAACGCCCCCGCGATCCGGTGTTCCCCGTTCGCGTTGGGATGCGTGCCGTCATACGTGTCGACGTGGATGTCGTACCCCTCCGGAGTCGAGGCCAGCAGCAGCGGCGACCGGGCCTCGTCCAGGTCGGCGACCGTCTTGGCGAGCAGGACGTTGAAGAGGTCCACCTGGGCGGCGAAGTCGGTGTCCTGCTCGGCCCGTATGTTCGGTATCACCGGCAGCAGGACCATGCGGATGCGCGGGTCTGCCTCCCGGGCCCCTGCGATGAAGGCGCGCACGTTCTCCGCCGTCTGCTCGGCGTTCGTGTAGAAGCCGAGGTCGATCAGGCCGAGGGAGACCAGCAGCACGTCCGCGCGGTGGGCGCGCACCGCCTCACCGATCAGCGGAGCCATGTGCAGCCAGCCCTCGCCCCAGCCCGCCAGGTGCCGGCGCGGGAAGCCGGGTTCGGCGTAGGCGTACGACACCGGGGCCTCGGCCGTCTTGTCGTACAGCTCCTCGCGCGGACCGACGAACGTGAACGGGCCGCCGTACGTCTCGCACAGGTGCCGCCACAGCCGGTGACGCCACGTGTGCTCGCCCGCGCTCCCGATCGTCATGGAGTCACCTACGGGCATGAATCTGAGCATCCGCTCATGATGGACGATCACGCATGCCCATGGAGTGTGAGGCCCACCACGTCCGCCGAACGCCCGGAGCCAATGGCAGGCTTGGGGGCATGCGCCGATCGTTCGCCCTCCTCGCCGGGTCCCTGCTCGTGGGCGCGTCGGCCGTGCCCGCCGCCTCCGCAGCCGACGACACGGCCCGCGCCGGCGATCAGGGCTTCACCCTCAAGGACCCCCGCATCGCCGAGTCCAGCGGCCTCGCCGCCTCCCACCTGCACCCCGGCATCTACTGGACGCACAACGACAGCGGCGACGGCCCGTACATCTACGCCGTCGACAGCAGGACCGGAAAGACGGTCGCCCGCGTCACCCTGCGCGGCATCGGCGCCCCGCGCGACGACGAGGCCGTCTCCATCGGGCCGGACAACCAGATCTACCTCGGCGACATCGGCGACAACTTCGGCGGCAAGTGGCCGTACGTCTGGATCTACCGGCTGCCCGAGCCGAAGGTGCTGAAGGACGAGACGGTCACCGCCACGCAGTACGTCGTGAAGTACGAGAACGGGCCCCGGGACGCCGAGTCGCTGGTCGTCCACCCGAAGACCGGGCGCGTCTACATCATCGACAAGAAGGAGGACGGCGGGCACCTGTACGAGGGCCCGGCCACCCTCTCCACCTCCGGCGCGAACATCTTCAGGCCCATCGCCGCCGTCGACCTGTGGGCCACGGACGCCGCCTTCTCGCCGGACGGACGGCAGCTGGCCGTGCGTGGCTACTTCGGCGGCATCTACTACGCCTGGAACGGCGGCCGGATCAAGCGCGAGGGCCAGCTCGACGTGCCGTTGCAGAGGCAGGGCGAGGGCGTCAGCTATTCCGTCGACGGCACCAAGCTGCTGTACAGCTCCGAGGGCGCCGACAGCGAGGTCGTGGCAGAGGACGCTCCCGGCCGATCCTCGTCCGAGTCCCCTGCGGGGAAGGGGAGTTCCGGGTCGGACGGCGGTGGCGGTTCGGGCGGCGGGAGCTACAAGGTCGGTGCCGTGATCGTCGCTGCCGGGGCGGCCGCCCTCTTCGGCCTGCGGCGGCTGCGGCGCCGGAGCTGAACCGTCACTGGTCCGGCCGGTCGAATCGATCCGTGGGCTCCGCCCACTTCCCGGGAGGCTGCTCCTGCACGGGTCGTACCTCGTAGTGCAAGGTCTCCGCGCGCATCACCTTGTGCGTGAGGGGCACCAGCAGCCCGTGCATGAACGGGTACTTGTGCCGCAGCAGTTGCGCCGCGTGCCGGTCCTCCGGACTGCCGTGCTCCAGCAGCCGGGCCCGTGCGTGGATCTCCGGGCCGGTGGGGGCGCCGCGCAGGGTGGAGGGGGCCAGCTCCACCTCGGCGTTGCTGCGCAGGCGTTTGACCTTCGAGGTGGTGCCCGGGGTGCGGAAGTAGGCGTGGTCCCCCTCGACGGCGATGTTCACCGGGGTGCCGACGCCGGTGCCGTCCCGCTTGTGGGTCGTGAGCAGGGCGGCGTACTGCTTGACGAAGGGGGCGAGCGCGGGGCTCGGGCGTGGACTGGCCATGTCTCCATGGAGACACCGGACGGCTCCTTCCTCAAGTCCAGAACGCGCACCGACGCTACTCTTGACGTGAGCATGATCCATCTGTTTGCTGGAGACACGCGGTGCGTGGGAGCGCTCCCACTCGCCCTGGGCCGCGCCTCCCGAGAGGAAAGGCACATGTTCCACAGCTTGCGAAGTGCGCTGTGTGCTGCCGCCGCCGCGCTCCTCCTTCCCCTGGCCGGTGCCCATACGGCGCACGCGGCCACCACTCCCGCAGCCGCAGCCGCACCTGGCGCCGGCTACTGGCACACCAGCGGACGGCAGATCCTGGACGCGGCCGGGCAGCCGGTGCGGATCGCCGGGGTCAACTGGTTCGGCTTCGAGACCAGCAACCAGGTGGTCCACGGCCTGTGGTCCCGGGACTACCGCAGCATGATCGACCAGATGAGATCGCTGGGCTACAACACCATCCGGCTGCCCTACAGCGACGACATCCTCAAGCCCGGCGCGGTCCCCAACAGCATCGACTTCTCGGGAGGCAAGAACGCCGACCTCCAGGGCCTGACGTCCCTCCAGGTCCTGGACAAGATCGTGGCGTACGCGGGCCAGGACGGCCTGAAGGTGATCCTGGACCGCCACCGCCCGGACGCGGGCGGCCAGTCAGCGCTCTGGTACACATCCTCCGTCCCCGAATCGACCTGGATGGCCGACCTCAAGACCCTGGCCACGCGCTATCTGGGCCAGGACACGGTGATCGGCATCGACCTGCACAACGAGCCGCACGATCCGGCCTGCTGGGGCTGCGGGGACACATCGGTCGACTGGCGCCTCGCCGCCGAGCGCGCCGGAAACGCCGTCCTGTCGGTCAACCCGAACCTGCTGATCTTCGTCGAGGGCGTGCAGTCGTACAACGGCGTGTCGGGCTGGTGGGGCGGCAACCTGATGGGCGTCGCCCAGTACCCGGTACGGCTCAACGTGGCGAACCGTCTCGTCTACTCCGCCCACGACTACGCCACCAGCGTGGCCCAGCAGAGCTGGTTCAGCGATCCGTCCTTCCCGGCCAACATGCCGGGCATCTGGGACACGTACTGGGGCTACATCTTCAAGCAGAACATCGCGCCGGTGTGGCTGGGCGAGTTCGGTACGACACTGCAGCCGACGGTGGACCAGAAGTGGCTGTCGGCACTGGTGAGTTACCTCCGCCCGACCTCGACGTACGGTGCCGACAGCTTCCAGTGGACCTTCTGGTCCTGGAACCCCGACTCCGGTGACACGGGCGGCATCCTGAAGGACGACTGGGTGACGGTGGACACGGTGAAGGACGGGTATCTGACGAGCATCAAGGCACCGTTGTTCCCGGGTAGCGGGGGTGGCGGGAGCGGCGGTGGCGGCGGCGGGGGTACGGCGGCTTCCTGCTCGGCCTCGTACGCGGTGAGCAGCGACTGGGGCAGCGGCTTCAACGCCGACGTGACGGTGACGAACACCGGTTCCACGGCGCTGACGTCCTGGAAGGTGACGTGGACGTGGAGCGGGGCTCAGAAGGTCACGAACATGTGGAACGCGTCGTACACGCAGAGCGGGGCCACGGTCACGGCGGTGAACGCCGCGCAGAACGGCACGGTGCCGGCGGGGAGTTCGGTGAGCTTCGGGTTCGGGGGCGCGCCGGGTGGAGGGGGTGTACCGAGTGTGAGCTGTACGGCGCGGTGACGGTCTGAGCGCGCGTCCGCTGGGGTGGGGCCGGTGACGGGGACGGGCGGGACCGTGTGCGCGTGCGATGGCCGCGGTCCCGCCCGCCGGGCCCGGAACTCCGGGCCCTGCTACGTCACTTCACGCACCCCGGCGCCGGGAAGGCCGTCGTGCTCGCGGGGTGGCCGCCGCCCTCCATGTTGGTGAGGAGCTTGGGGGCGGGCCCGTAGGGGTTCACGATGCGGGCGAGGAAGCCGGCGCTCTTCGGCAGTGAGGGGTGCGCGCGGTTGACGACACCGGCGACGCGCGTGCCGTCACCCTCGTCCTTGAAGAACGCCTCCGGTCCCTTGGGGCCGTTGCTCAGCACGGCGACGGTGCCGGCGCCGATGGACTGCTCCTGGATGAGGGTGCAGCCCCGTGCGTCGGGGGTGCCGACCCTGGGGAGCGCGAAGGTGTGCGTGCCGCCCTTGGCGGAGGTCACCTTGAGCGCGGGAGCGGAGCCGCCGGCCCCCACCAGGCGCAGGGTGAGGCCGCGTTCCTGGTCCGAGCCGTGGCCGCGGTCGAGCTTGGCCAGGACGCGGTACATGTAGGCGTCGCCCTGCCGCCAGTGCGCCGGCACGGCACGGATCCACGCCTCGGGGCCGCCGGCGCGGGGGTCGTCGCGCAGGACGGCGACCATGTCCTGGCCGATGGCGACGGCCTTGCCCGCGTAGCGTGCGGACGGGCCGGCGGCGGCATGGGAGGTGGTGGCGGCCGAGGCGGTCGCCACCGGCAGCAGGGCGGTGGCGCCGACGGCGCTCAGGAGCACCGAGGCGGTCAGCAGAGAACGGCGGCGGCGTGCGAACACGGATGACATGGAGGAGCTCCTCGAAGCGACGACCGGAGACACCGGAAGGAAAGGGTCTGCATGCCGCTCGTCACCGGTCCGGCGCTTCGGCGTCACTGTTCGGTGGCGAGGCGCGTCGTGGCCGGTGAGACGGGGGGTGGCGACGGAACGACGATATGCGATCGAATGGCCCATTCCAGTGCCAGAATTGTCACCGAAAATCGACAGGAACCGGAATCTTGATCTCCGTGGGCCGTGTCCGCTGCACGGACGTGTGACGTGCGGACGTGCGGACCACATTTGTCGGTGGCCTCAGGCATTGCAACCTTTTCTTACCTTACGAGTCTTCACGCTGTACGTCCTGCCCGCACAGGCGTGAGAGGCCCCCGTTGCACCAGAGGAGTCTCGTCGCCGCCCGGTCCGGTGGTGTCATGGCCGCCGTCGTCCTCGGCGGTCTGCCGGCCGCAGCCCGGCAGGCGGCGGCCGCCGGCGTCAGCTGTTCGACCAACGTCTACAAGCGGACGTTCTACAAGAACACCGCCTTCTCCGGCTCCCCGGTGAGGACCGACCCGCCCGCTCCACGAGTCTCAACCTCACCATCCCGGGCGGTGAGCACACCCTCCGCGTCGACTACGTGAACTGGACCGGCGCCGCGAAGGTCACGTTCACGTAGGGACGTCACGACGAAGGGCGCCCGGCGATTGCTCGCCGGGCGCCCTTCACCGTCGCACTCGCCGAGAGGCTAGAGCTTCTCGATCACGAAGTCGACGCACTTCGTCAGCGCCTCGACGTCCGCCGGGTCGATCGCCGGGAACATCGCGATGCGCAGCTGGTTGCGGCCGAGCTTGCGGTACGGCTCGGTGTCCACGATGCCGTTGGCGCGCAGCACCTTGGCGACGGCGGCCGCGTCGATCTCGTCGGAGAAGTCGATCGTGCCGATGACCTGCGAGCGCTTGGCCGGGTCGGTGACGAACGGGGTGGCGTACTTGGACTCCTCCGCCCAGGTGTAGAGGCGGGTCGAGGAGTCCTTCGTGCGGGCCGTGGAGAAGGCGAGGCCGCCCTGGCCGTTGAGCCACTCCAGCTGCTCGTTCAGGAGGAAGAGCGTGGCGAGGGCCGGGGTGTTGTACGTCTGGTTCTTGCGGGAGTTGTCGATCGCCGTGGGGAGCGAGAAGAACTCCGGGATGTGGCGGCCGGAGGCGTGGACGCGCTCCGCGCGCTCGATCGCGGCCGGGGAGAAGATGCCGATCCACAGGCCGCCGTCGGAGGCGAAGGACTTCTGCGGGGCGAAGTAGTAGACGTCCGTCTCCGACACGTCGACCGGGAGGCCGCCGGCGCCGGACGTGGCGTCCACGAGGACCAGCGCGCCCTCGTCGGCCCCTTCGACCCGCTTGATCGGCATGGCGACGCCGGTCGAGGTCTCGTTGTGGGTGAAGGCGTAGACGTCGACGCCCGCCTCGGCCTGCGCCTCGGGGTGGGTGCCGGGGTCGGTGGCGATGACGGTGGGCTCGGCCAGCCAGGGGGCGAGCTTGGCCGCCTTGGCGAACTTGGAGGAGAACTCGCCGAAGCTGAGGTGCTGGGACTTGTTCTCGATCAGACCGTGGGTGGCGATGTCCCAGAAGGCGGTGGAGCCGCCGTTGCCGAGGACCACCTCGTAGCCCTCGGGCAGGGAGAACAGCTCGGAGATGCCCTCGCGGACCTTGCCGACCAGGTTCTTGACGGGCGCCTGGCGGTGGGAGGTGCCCAGCAGGGACGTACCGGTGGCGGCGAGGGCGTCCAGCGCCTCGGTGCGCACCTTGGAGGGGCCCGCGCCGAAACGTCCGTCGGCGGGCTTGATGTCTGCGGGAATCTGGATGTCGGCCACGAGTCGGAGGGTATCGGTGGGCGAAACCGGGCGGAAACCATGTCCGTCCGATGAGACGAGATCTCCGGGTCGTGGACTTGTGAACTCGTACGACTGTTTGTACGACGATACGGGCGGGGCTGTGGAAAACTCGCGGTGACCGTGCGTGAGCGGATGCATCCTGGACGCATGACGGATCTCAGGGGTCGTGCGAGTCGTGCGGGTCGTGCAACGGATCTTTCCGGTCTCGAAGCGGAGCTGCGCAGAGCCGTCCGGGGCGAGGTCGGTTTCGATGTCACGTCCCGGGCGCTGGTCACCATGGACGCGTCCAATTACCGGCGTGTCCCGCTCGGTGTCGTGGCCCCCGCGGACGCCGACGACGTGGCCGCCGTGCTGGAGGTGTGCCGGGCGCGCGGGGTCCCGGTGGTGGCGCGCGGCGGGGGGACGTCGATCGCGGGACAGGCGACGGGCACGGGCGTGGTGCTGGACTTCACGCGGCACATGAACGGCCTGATCTCCATCGACCCCGACACCCGTACGGCCGTGGTCCAGCCGGGCCTCGTCCTCGACCGGCTCCAGGAGGCCGCCGCCCCGCACGGGCTGCGGTTCGGCCCCGATCCCTCGACGCACAGCAGATGCACGCTCGGCGGGATGATCGGCAACAACTCGTGCGGCTCCCACTCGGTCGCCTGGGGGACCACCGCGGACAGTGTGCGGGAGCTGTCCGTCCTCACCGCGCGCGGG
The DNA here is from genome assembly GCF_020181035.1 of Streptomyces sp. CoH27. Lineage (GTDB taxonomy): Bacteria > Actinomycetota > Actinomycetes > Streptomycetales > Streptomycetaceae > Streptomyces > Streptomyces camelliae. The sequence continues at coordinate 146,179 of NZ_JAIQYY010000010.1, read as the reverse complement.
CGGCGGCTGCGGCTGGGGCAGGACTGGGCCGGGGCGCCCGAGGGCCTGCGGGAGCTGGCAGAGGGCGAGCTGGCCCGGCTGCGCACCGGCTTCCCGGAGCTGCCCCGCCGGATCTCGGGGTACGCGCTGGACGCGCTGCTGCCCGAGAAGGGCGCCGACGTGGCCCGCTCCTTCTGCGGCTCGGAGGGCACGCTCGGCATCCTGACCGAGGCGGTCGTACGGCTGGTGGAGGCACCCCGCGCGCGTGCGCTGGCCGTGCTGGGGTACGGCGACGAGAGCGCGGCCGCCGAGGCCGCCGCCGGACTTCTGCCCCTCGGCCCGCTGACCGTGGAGGGCATGGCGGCCGACCTGGTGCGCTCGCCCGCCGGGCTGCCGAAGGGGGGTGCCTGGCTGTTCGTGGAGACCGGCGGGGAGTCGGCGGGGGAGGCACGCGCGCGTGCGGAGGAGATCGTCCGCACGGCCGACGTGGTGGACGCGATCGTGGTGACGGACCCCGCCGCCCAGCGGACGCTGTGGCGGATCCGCGAGGACGCGAGCGGTACGGCCACCCGGATGGCCGACGGCTCCGAGGCCTGGCCCGGCTGGGAGGACTGCGCGGTGCCGCCCGTCCGGCTCGGCGCCTATCTGCGCGACTTCCGCGCCCTGCTGTCCGCGCACGGGCTGCGCGGCACGCCGTACGGCCACTTCGGTGACGGCTGCATCCACGTCCGCATCGACTTCGACCTGCTCACCGAGGCCGGCGTCGGCCGCTTCCGCCGCTTCTCCGAGGAGCTGGCCGACCTGGTGGTGGCGCACGGCGGCTCACTGTCCGGGGAGCACGGGGACGGGCAGGCCCGCGCCGAGCTGCTGCCGCGCATGTACGGCGCCGAGACGGTCCGGCTCTTCGAGCGGGCCAAGGCCCTCTGGGACCCCGACGACCTGCTCAACCCCGGCATGCTGGTCCGCCCGGCCCCGCTGGACACCAACCTCCGCTTCTCCGCGCTCCCGGCGAAGCCCGTGGACGTGGCCTTCGGCTACCCGGCCGACGGCGGCGACTTCCGCGCGGCCGTCCGCCGCTGCGTCGGCGTGGCGAAATGCCGTACGACGACGGTGACCGGCCCCTCCGTCATGTGCCCGTCCTTCCGGGCGACCGGCGAGGAGGAGCACTCCACGCGCGGCCGGGCCCGGCTGCTGCACGAGATGCTGGCGGGCGAACTGATCACCGACGGCTGGCGCTCCACGGAGGTCCGTGACGCCCTCGACCTGTGCCTGTCCTGCAAGGGCTGCCGCTCGGACTGCCCGGTCGGCGTCGACATGGCCACCTACAAGGCGGAGTTCCTGCACCACCACTACGCCGGCCGCCGCCGCCCCGCCGCACACCACAGCATGGGCCGCCTGCCCGAGTGGCTGCGCTGGACCGCCCGCACCCACACGGCCCCGCTCCTCAACGCACTCGCCTCCCTGCGACCGCTCGCCGCCGTCGGCAAGCGCCTCGCCGGGATCGCGCCGGAACGGGAGATCCCCCGACTGGCGACACGAACGTTCACGGCGTGGTGGCGCGGCCGGGAACCCGCCCAGGCAACCGGACGGGGACCCGCCGAGGCAGCCGGGCGGGGACCTGCCGAGGCAGCCGGACGGGGACGCGTCGAGGCAGCCGGACGGGAACCTGCCGAGGCAGCCGGGCGGGGACCCGCCGAGGCAACCGGGGACCTGGTCGTGCTGTGGCCGGACACCTTCACCGAGCATCTCTCCCCGCCCGTCGGCCAGGCGGCGGTCCGGGTGCTGGAGGCCGCCGGACTGCGCGTGACCCTGCCGCCGACGCTGCTGCCGCGCGGCGGAGCGCTCGGCACCGGGCGGCCGAGGCCCGCCACCGCACTCCTCACCGCCCGCCGGGCCCGGGTCTGCTGCGGCCTGACCTACGTCTCCACCGGCCAACTGGACCGCGCCCGCACGGTGTTGCGCCGCACCCTGGACCTGATGGAGCCGGTGCTGCGGGCGCGGGTCCCGGTCGTCGTCCTGGAGCCGAGCTGTGCGGCGGCCCTGCGCACCGACCTGCCCGAGCTGCTGCCCGACGACCCCCGCGCGGCCGAACTGTCCGCGGCCGTCCTCACCTTCGCCGAGGCCCTGGAGCGGCTCGCCCCGCACTGGACCCCGCCCGCCGTCAACCGCCCGGTCGCCGGCCAGACCCACTGCCACCAGCACGCGGTGCTCGGCGACACCCCCGACCGCCGCCTGCGCGAGGCCGCGGGCCTCACCGGCGAACTGAGCGGCGGCTGCTGCGGCCTCGCGGGCAACTTCGGCTTCGAGAAAGGCCACTTCGAGGTATCGAAGGCCTGCGCGGAGGACCAGCTCCTGCCCTCGGTCCGGGAAGCGCCCGAGGAGACGCTGATCCTGGCCGACGGCTTCTCCTGCCGCACCCAGCTGGAGCAGCTGGCCGGGGTGCGGGGACGGCATCTGGCGGAGGTGCTGGCGCAGGCACTGGAGAAGGAAGCCGAGGAATCGAAGTGACCGAGGAATACGGAAGGCTGGCCGTACTGTCCGACATCCACGGCGTACTGCCCGCTCTGGAAGCGGTCCTGGCGGAGCCCGACGTGGCCGCGGCCGACCGGATCGTCCTCACCGGCGACATCGCGGCGGGCCCGCAGCCGGCCGAGGTGCTGGACCTGCTGCGGGAGCAGGGTGAGCGGGTGCTGTGGCTCGGCGGGAACGCGGACCGGGAGCTGGTGGAGTACCGGCGCGGCGAGCGCACGGAGATCCCCGACCCGATAGGCCCGTTCGCGGCCGGGGCGCTGCGGGAGGACCAGGTCGACCTCCTCGCCGCCCTGCCGAAGACGCTCACGCTGTGCGTCCGCGGCCTCGGCACGGTCCTGTTCTGCCACGCCACCCCGCGTGACGACGAGGAGCTGGTGCTGGTGGACTCCCGCCCCGACCGCTGGGCCGAAGTGTTCACCGGCCTCGCCCCCGGTATCGGCACGGTCGTCTGCGGTCACACCCACATGCCGTACGTCCGCCTCGCCCACGGCCGCCTCGTGGTCAACCCGGGCAGCGTCGGCATGCCCTACGGCCGCCCCGGCGCCCACTGGTGCCTCCTCGGCCCCGGAACCGACCTGCGGGTGACGCCGTACGACATCCCGGCGGCAGCCGCCCGGCTCACCGCGGAGTGCGCCTACCCGGACATCGCCGAGTGGGCCGATTACTACCTGCACGCCCGGCCGACGGACACGGAGGTGCTGGCCGCATGGGGAGCTGACGCCGGATCATAAGCCCGCTCTCAGGTTCATAAGAGAACTCTCAGGTTCGCACGGGTCTCTCAGGAACCACCAAGGAATCCCAAGGTATTCACAGCGCCCCTTTGCCGACTTTGCTGTTCGGGGTCGTGGGCGGCGTGTAGGTTCTTCGGTGTCGGGAGCCGGACGCGGAATTCTCGAAAAACAGAACTGAGAAACACCAGAACTGCGAAACACTAGGAGTAGGAAATGGGCTTCAACAAGCTTGTCCCGCTGCCCCCCAAGCCCAAGTCGAAGCAGCTCCCCCCGCCGCCGCACCCCAAGCCGAAGCCGCGCCCGAAGCACGCGCCGAAGCCGCTGCCCAAGCCGTTCCCCGGCCAGGACCAGTGATCCGAGGCTGAGCGGAAAGGGGTCGATGGTGCACCGTCGGCCCCTTTTTCTTCCGTTCTTTTTCGTTCGGGAAGGTGATTCCGGAAGGGGAATGCGATGAGCGACGTGGATGATGCGGGTGACGAGTTCGAGTACGAGACCCCCACCATTCCCGCCCGGACGGCATTCCGCCGTTTCTGGCCGCTGACCAAGGGTCTCAGAAAATGGCTGCTCGTCGTCTGGCTGTGCACGGTGCTCGCCGCGCTCGCCGAGACCGAGGCCGTCCTGCTGTTCGGCGACCTCACCGACCACGCCCTGGAGAAGGGCTCGCTGAGCGCGTTCTGGGCGCCGGCCCTGAAGTGGCTGGGCATCGCCGTCGTCGGCGCGCTCGTCGCGTACGCCGGCAACTCCCTGGCCGCGTGGGCCACGGAACGCTTCGTGATGCGGCTGCGCGAGCATGTCTTCGACCATGTCCAGCAACTGCCGCCGCACTTCTTCCAGCGCCACCGCCAGGGCGATCTGCTCTCCCGGCTGACCAGCGACGTCGAGGCCATCGAGACGATGGTGGTCTCCGGCCTGATCGGCGCCGCCTCGGCCGCGTTCTCCGCCCTCTTCTACGCCGCCGCCGCGTTCTGGCTGCGCTGGGATCTGGCCGCCGCCACCTTCGTCCTCGCGCCTCTGTTCTGGCTGGCCGCGCGCCGCTTCTCCGGTTCCATCAAGGACGTCTCCCGCGAGGGCCGGGTCGCCGACGGCGCGATCACCTCCGTGGTCGAGGAGTCCCTCGGCAACATCGTGCTCACCCAGGCCTACGACCGCCGGGACGCCGAACGCCGCCGGCTGAGCGAGGAGGCGAACGCCTGGTTCCGCGCCTCGGTCCGCTCCACCCGGCTCAACGAGGCCTACGAGCAGCTCGTGCAGGTCATCGAGACGGTGTGCGTGCTCGCGGTGATCGGCATCGGCGCCTGGGAGATCTCCACCGGCCGGATGACCCTCAGTCAGCTCCTCGCCTTCGCCGCCTTCCTCGGCTACCTCTACCCGCCCGTGCGCGGCCTCGCCCAGCTCGGCCTCACCGTCACCGCCGCGACGGCCGGCGCCGAGCGGCTCATCGAGATCCTGGACGTCAGCCCCTCGGTCACCGACCCGAGCGGCCCTGTGCACACCGGACGCCCGGACGGGACGGTCGAGGTCCGCGACGTCGCCTTCACCTACCCGGGCGCCGAGAGAACCGCCCTCGAAGGCCTCTCCTTCACGGTCAGCCCCGGCGAGCTGGTGATCGTCACCGGCCCGAGCGGCGCCGGAAAGTCCACGGTCTCCAAGCTCCTGCTCCGCTTCTACGACCCCGACGCCGGCGAGGTCCTGCTGGACGGCGTCCCCCTCCGGGACTTTCCCCTGGCCCGCCTCCGCGAGTACGTCACCCTGCTCCCGCAGGAGACCCTCGTCCTGCACGACACGGTCCGCGCCAACATCGCCTGCGGCCGCCCCGGCGCCAGCGACCAGGCCATCGAGGAGGCGGCCAGAGCGGCCGACGCCCACGACTTCATCGTCCGCCTCCCCGACAGCTACGACACCCGGGTCGACCCCAACTCGGCCCGCCTGTCCGGCGGCCAGCTCCAGCGCCTGGCCATCGCCCGCGCCATCCTGCGCGACGCCCCCGTCCTGGTCCTGGACGAGCCGACGACCGGCCTGGACGCGATGGCCGCGCGCAGGGTCGTCAAGCCCCTGCGCCGCCTGATGGCGGGCCGTACGACGATCATGATCACCCACGACCTCAACCTCGCCCCCGACGCCGACCGCATCCTGGTCGTGGACCGGGGCCGCATCGTCGAAACCGGCCGCCACGAGGAACTCCTGGCCAGGGGTGGCGCCTACGCCCGCCTCCACCGCTCGCAGAACAACGCGGTGATGGACACGGGCGAACTGCGCATGCCGCTGTGGGAGGAGGCGCCGGCACATCCTCATCCTCAGCCTCATCCGCTGCCTCATCCGCAGCCGCAGCCGTACGACCACGCCGCCTACGTCCCCGCACAGACATGGGTGGCGCCCCAGCCGGCCTACGAGCCCTACGGCACTGTGCCGTCGTACCTCCCCGACGGCCGCCCCCTGTTCCGAGACGAGGAGGTCTGGCGGCAAGGCATCTGATCCCGGTGTCGCAGCAGGCGTCCCACCATCCGGGACAGCCCCTTAAGGGGTTCACGCTCCTGTCGGAGTCTATTACCCTGGACCTGGTAGTACATCGCGATGGACGTACTCGATCAAGCCCAGGACTGCCCGTGACCACCGCCTCCAGCACCTCCAGCACCTCCAGCACCTTCAGTGCCTCTGGTACCTCCAGTACCTCTGGTACCTCCGGCACCGCCACGCCTGCCCCGGCGGCCCCAGTCGGAGCGCCCCGCCGTTTCGGCTCACTCGGCCCGGTCGGCCTGGTGCTGGCCGGCGGCATCTCGGTCCAGTTCGGCGGCGCGCTCGCGGTGACGCTGATGCCGAGGGCGGGCGCGCTGGGTGTCGTCACCCTGCGCCTGCTGGCGGCGGCGATCGTCCTCCTCGTGGTCTGCCGTCCCCGGCTGCGCGGCCACTCGCGTGCCGACTGGGGCACGGTGCTCGCGTTCGGCATCGCCATGGGTGCGATGAACGGCCTCTTCTACGAGGCGGTCGCCCGCATCCCGCTGGGCCCGGCGGTCACCCTTGAGGTCCTCGGTCCGCTCACCCTGTCCGTCCTGGCCTCCCGGCGGGCGATCAACGCGGTGTGGGCGGGCCTGGCCCTGCTCGGCGTGTTCCTGCTGGGCGGCGGCGGCTTCAGCGACCTGGACCCCATCGGTGTCGGATTCGCCCTGGGTGCCGGCGCCATGTGGGCGGTCTACATCCTTTTCAGCGCCCGTACGGGCCGCCGCTTCCCCCAGGCGGACGGCCTGGCCCTCGCCATGGCGGTGGCGGCACTCCTCTTCCTCCCCCTGGGCATCGCCTCGGCGGGCACTCGCCTGCTGAACCCCACCACCGTCGCCCTCGGCTCGGCGGTGGCCCTGCTCTCCTCGGTCCTCCCCTACACCCTCGAACTACTGGCCCTGCGCCGCCTCCCCGCCTCCACCTTCGCGATCCTGATGAGCCTGGAACCGGCGATCGCGGCAACGGCGGGCTTCCTGATCCTCGGCCAGTCCCTGTCGTGGACGGAGGCGGCCGCCATCACCCTGGTCATCGCGGCCAGCATCGGTGCGGTGCGGACTCAGGTGGGGCGGGGCAGGGCCCGCGTGGAGCCGGCACCGGAGGCCTGACGCCATGGGCCGCTCATGCGGCCCGTCGAGTGAGGTACCGAGCGAGGCGCCGCCTTCCCTGCCGCTTGTCACAAATTCATGCAAGCACGCTTGATTGTTTCTGTCTCCGCTGCCATGCTCGCCCCATGTCCGAGCCGACGCCCGTCTTCGACGACCTGCGTGAGGAAAGCGACCAACTCGACGGCATCGCCGCCGGGTTGAGCGAGGAGCAGTGGGCGGGGAGCACCCCCGCGCCGCGCTGGACCGTCGCCCATCAGATCGCCCATCTGCACTGGACGGACCGGGCCGCGCTGCTCGCCGTCACGGATCAGGGCGGCTTCCGTGAGCTGGCCGAGAAGGCGCTCGCGGCGCCCGGCACCTTCGTGGACGAGGGCGCCGACGAGGGCGCCCGGCTCCGACCCGCCGAGCTGCTCGCCCGATGGCGGGAGGGGCGCGCCGCACTCCAGGAGGCCCTGCGCGCGGCACCCACCGGCACGCGCTTTCCCTGGTTTGGTCCACCCATGTCGGCCGCCTCCATGGCCACCGGCCGCCTCATGGAGACCTGGGCCCACGGCCAGGACGTCGCCGACGCGCTCGGTGTGGTGCGCACACCCACGGACCGGCTCCGGCATGTGGTCCGCATCGGGGTGCGGGCCCGCGACTTCGCCCACACCGTCCACGGCCTCACCCCGCCCGCCGAGGAGTTCCGCGTCGAACTGACGGCACCCTCCGGCGCTTCGTGGACCTACGGCCCCGAAGCCGCGCCGCAGCGCGTCACCGGCCCCGCCCTCGACTTCTGCCTCCTCGTCACCCAGCGCGCCCACCGCGCCGACCTCGCCCTGACGGCCACGGGCCCGGACGCCGACCGCTGGCTCGACATCGCCCAGGCCTTCGCGGGCCCGCCCGGCGCCGGCCGCCCGCCCAA
>NZ_JAIQYY010000010.1:119832-138381 GCF_020181035.1 Streptomyces sp. CoH27 | reverse complement strand
CCCCGCACACCCCGCACACCCCGCACACCCCGCACACCCCGCACACCCCGCTCACCCCGCACACCCCACACGCCCCGCACCCCCTGCGCATAGGCAACTTCTCCGGCTTCTATGGCGACCGCTTCGACGCCCTGCGCGAGATGCTCACCGGCGGCGAACTCGACGTCCTCACCGGCGACTACCTCGCCGAGCTCACCATGCTGATCCTCGCCCGCGACCGGCTGAAGGACCCCGCCGCCGGTTACGCCCGCACCTTCCTGCGCCAGCTGGAGGACTGCCTCGGGCTCGCCCACGAGCGGCACGTCAAGATCGTCACCAATGCCGGCGGGCTGAATCCGGCCGGACTCGCCACCGCCGTGCGGGAGCTGGCGGAACGGCTCGGCATCCCCGTCCGTGTCGCGCACGTCGAGGGCGACGACCTCACCGCCGCCCGCCCCCAAGCTCTCGACCTCGCTCGACCAGGGGGGACCCCCATCGGCACCCTCGCCGCCCACGCCTACCTCGGCGGCTTCGGCATCGCCGCATGCCTGCGGGCCGGCGCGGACATCGTCGTCACCGGGCGGGTGACGGACGCGGCCCTGGTCACCGGGCCCGCCGCCGCGCACTTCGGCTGGCAGCCGGGGGAGTACGACCGGCTCGCGGGCGCCGTCGTCGCCGGACATGTGCTGGAGTGCGGCACCCAGGCCACCGGCGGCAACTACGCCTTCTTCCAGGAGGGGGACGTACGCCGGCCCGGGTTCCCGCTCGCCGAGATCCACGCCGACGGCAGCAGCGTCGTCACCAAGCACCCCGGCACCGGCGGCCTGGTCGACGTCGGCACGGTCACCGCGCAGCTGCTGTACGAGACGGGCGGCGGCCGGTACGCCGGGCCCGATGTCACCGCCCGGCTGGACACCGTACGGCTGAGCCAGGACGGGCCGGACCGGGTGCGGATCGAGGGGGTGCGCGGCGAGGCGCCGCCGCCGACGCTCAAGGTCGGGCTCAACCGGCTCGGCGGCTTTCGCAACGAGGTCGGCTTCGTCCTCACCGGACTCGACATCGAGGCCAAGGCCGAACTCGTGCGGGCCCAGTTGGCCGACGCCCTGGCCACGTCACCGCCCGCCGAGGCCCGTTGGGAGCTGGTGCGGACCGACCGGGCCGACGCCGGCACCGAGGAGACCGCCAGCGCCCTGCTGCGGCTCGTCGTACGGGACCCGGACGAACGGGTCGTCGGGCGGGCGCTGGGCGCGGCCGCCGTGGAGCTGGCGCTGGCCAGCTACCCGGGCTTCCATGTGCTCTCGCCACCCGGGAAGGGCTCCCCTTATGGCGTCTTCGAGGATGTGTACGTCCCCCATGGCGCCGTAGACCATGTGGCGGTCCTCTACGACGGACGCCGTATCCCTGTGGCGCCGCCCCAGGACACCCAGCCCCTGGCTCCCGTACCGGAACCGGCCCTCCCGGACCCGCTCCCCACCGGACCGACCCGGCGCGCACCCCTCGGGCTGGTCGCCGGGGCCCGCAGCGGGGACAAGGGCGGGAACGCCAACGTCGGCGTCTGGGCCCGTACCGACGACGCCTGGCGGTGGCTCGCGCACGAACTGACCGCCGACAGGTTCCGGCAGCTGATCCCCGAGAGCGCGGAGCTGCCCGTCACCCGGCATGCGCTGCCGAACCTCCGCGCGGTCAACTTCGTCGTCGAGGGCATCCTCGGCGCCGGCGTCGCCGCGCAGGCCCGCTTCGACCCGCAGGCCAAGGCCCTCGGCGAATGGCTGCGCTCCCGCCACCTGGACATCCCGGAGGCCTTGCTGTGACCACCCTGACCTCGGCCCTTGACCCGGGCAGCCCCGACCACCGCGCCCACCGCGAGGCCATGCTCGCCAAGCTCGCCGAACTCGACGCCGAGCACGCCAAGGCGCTCGCCGGCGGAGGCGAGAAGTATGTCCGACGGCACCGCGAGCGCGGCAAGTTGCTCGCCCGGGAGCGGATCGAGCTGCTCCTCGACCCCGACACGCCCTTCCTGGAGCTGTCCCCGCTGGCCGGCTGGGGGAGCGACTATACGGTCGGCGCCTCGCTCGTCACCGGGATCGGGGTGGTCGAGGGCGTGGAGTGCCTGATCACCGCCAACGACCCGACCGTGCGCGGCGGCGCGAGCAACCCATGGAGCCTGAAGAAGGCCCTGCGCGCCAACGACATCGCGCTCGCCAACCGGCTGCCCTGCATCAGCCTGGTCGAGTCGGGCGGGGCCGACCTGCCGTCCCAGAAGGAGATCTTCATCCCCGGCGGCGCCATCTTCCGGGACCTCACGAGGCTGTCCGCCGCCGGCATCCCGACCATCGCGGTCGTCTTCGGCAACTCCACCGCCGGCGGCGCCTATGTCCCCGGCATGTCCGACCACGTGATCATGGTCAAGGAGCGGGCGAAGGTGTTCCTCGGCGGGCCGCCGCTGGTGAAGATGGCCACCGGCGAGGAGAGCGACGACGAGTCCCTGGGCGGCGCCGAGATGCACGCGCGCGTGTCGGGCCTCGCCGACCACTTCGCCGTCGACGAGCCGGACGCGCTGCGCCAGGCCCGCCGCGTGGTCGCCCGCCTCAACCACCGCAAGGCCCATCCCGATCCCCCCTTCGCAGAGCCACCCAAATACGACAACGAGGAGCTGCTCGGGATCGTTCCCGGCGACCTCAAGACCCCCTTCGACCCGCGCGAGGTCATCGCCCGGATCGTGGACGCCTCCGACTTCGACGAGTTCAAGCCGCTGTACGGGACGAGTCTGGTGACCGGCTGGGCGGCCCTGCACGGCTATCCGGTGGGCATCCTCGCGAACGCCCAAGGGGTCCTCTTCAGCGCCGAGTCGCAGAAGGCCGCCCAGTTCATCCAGCTCGCCAACCAGCGTGACATCCCGCTGCTCTTCCTGCACAACACCACCGGCTACATGGTCGGCAGGGAGTACGAGCAGGGCGGGATCATCAAGCACGGCGCGATGATGATCAACGCGGTCAGCAACAGCCGAGTCCCGCACCTGTCCGTGCTGATGGGCGCGTCGTACGGCGCCGGGCACTACGGCATGTGCGGGCGCGCCTACGACCCCCGCTTCCTGTTCGCCTGGCCCAGCGCCAAGTCCGCCGTCATGGGCCCGCAGCAGCTGGCGGGCGTGCTGTCGATCGTCGCCCGGCAGTCGGCGGCGGCGAAGGGGCAGCCGTACGACGAGGACGCGGACGCGGCGCTGCGCGCCATGGTGGAGCAGCAGATCGAGTCCGAGTCGCTGCCGATGTTCCTGTCCGGGCGGCTGTACGACGACGGCGTCATCGACCCGCGCGACACCCGCACCGTCCTCGGCCTGTGCCTGTCCGCGATCCACACCGCGCCCTACGAGGGCGCGCGCGGCGGCTTCGGCGTCTTCCGGATGTGAGGCATCACGTGATTACGACACTGCTCGTCGCCAACCGGGGCGAGATCGCCTGCCGGATCGTCCGCACCTGCCGTGAGACGGGGATCCGGACGGTCGCCGTGCATTCGGACGCCGACGAGAACGCCCTCCACGCGCGCGTGGCCGACATGGCGGTACGGCTGCCGGGCGTGGCGCCCGCCGAGACGTATCTGCGCGGCGACCTGATCGTGAAGGCCGCGCTGGCCGCCGGCGCGGAGGCCGTGCACCCCGGCTACGGCTTCCTCTCCGAGAACGCCGACTTCGCGCGCGCGGTCCTCGACGCCGGCCTGACCTGGATCGGCCCGTCCCCCGAGGCCATCGAGGCGATGGCGTCCAAGACGCGGGCGAAAGAGCTGATGGGGCTCGCGCCCCTGGACGCGGCCGACGTCACGCAGGCCGATCTGCCGGTCCTGGTGAAGGCGGCCGCCGGCGGCGGCGGGCGTGGGATGCGGATCGTGCGCCGCCTGGAGGAGCTGAGCGCCGCACTGGAGGGTGCGCGCGCCGAGGCCACGAGCGCCTTCGGTGACGGCGAGGTCTTCGTGGAGCCGTACCTGGAGCACGGCCGCCATGTCGAGGTGCAGATCCTCGCCGACACCCACGGCACCGTCTGGCCGCTCGGCACGCGCGACTGCTCGCTCCAGCGCCGGCACCAGAAGGTCATCGAGGAGGCCCCGGCGCCCGCCCTCTCCGAGGGGCTCGCGGAGGAGTTGCGCACGCTGGCCGTACGCGCCGCGCGCTCCGTGTCGTACGTGGGCGCGGGCACCGTCGAGTTCCTCGTCGCCGACGGCCGCGCGCACTTCCTGGAGATGAACACCCGCCTCCAGGTCGAACACCCGGTGACGGAAGAGGTGTTCGGCCTCGACCTGGTTGCCGAGCAACTCCGCATCGCCGAGGGCCGGGCACTCCCGAAAGACCCCCCACGCGCGCGTGGGCACGCGATCGAGGCCCGCCTGTACGCCGAGGACCCCGCGCGCGACTGGACCCCGCAGACCGGCACCCTGCACCGGCTCGCCGTACCGGCAGGCGTCCGCCTGGACACCGGCTACAGCGACGGCGACACCATCGGCGTGCACTACGACCCGATGCTCGCCAAGGTCGTCGCCCACGCCCCCACGCGCGCGGAGGCGCTCCGCAAACTCGCGGGCGCCCTCGACAGCGCCGTGATCCACGGCCCCGCCACCAACCGTGACCTGCTGGTCCGCTCCTTGCGCCACGAGGAGTTCACCGGCGCCCGCATGGACACCGGCTTCTACGCCCGCCACCTCGCCGCCCTCACCTCACCCGCCCCCGACCCGTACGCCCCCCTGGCGGCCGCCCTGGCCGACGCCCACGGCCGCTCACGCTTCGGCGGCTGGCGCAACCTGCCCTCGCGGCCGCAGGTCAAGCGGTACGAGATGGCGGGCGAGGAGCACGAGGTCCACTACACGCACACGCGTGACGGCCTCACAGCGGAGGGCGTGCGCGTCGTGCACGCGGGCGCGCGCGTGGTCGTCCTCGAAGTGGACGGCGTACAACGCCGGTTCGAGGTCTCCGCGTACGGCAACCAGGTCCATGTCAACGCCATCCGTCTCACCGCCCTCCCCCGCTTCCCCGACCCCACGGCCCACCTGGCCCCAGGCTCCCTGCTCGCCCCCATGCCGGGCACGGTCGTCCGCATCGCCGAGGGCCTGACGGAAGGGGCGCCCGTCCAGGCCGGACAGCCGCTGATCTGGCTGGAGGCGATGAAGATGCAGCACCAGATCTCGGCACCGGCGGCGGGCACACTCACCGCCCTCCCGGTGACCGCCGGACAGCAAGTGGAGCCAGGAACGCTGCTGGCCGTAGTCGAAGAACCTTCTTCCTAGGAGCCCCATGACGTCCGTCGCCGAAACCGAAGAACACAAGGCCCTACGCGCCGCGGTAGCCGCCCTCGGCACGCGTTACGGCCGCGACTACCTCGTCCGCACGGTCGCCGAAGGCAAACCCCCCGCCGAACTCTGGTCCGACGCGGGCAAACTCGGCTACCTCGGCGTCAACCTCCCGGAGGAGTACGGCGGCGGGGGCGGCGGCATCACCGAACTCTCCATCGTCCTGGAGGAGCTGGGCGCCGCAGGCTCCCCCCTCCTCATGCTCGTCGTCTCCCCGGCCATCTGCGGCACCGTGATCGCCCGCTTCGGCACCGAGGCCCAGAAACAGGCGTGGCTCCCCGGAATCGCCGACGGCACCCGTCTCATGGCCTTCGGCATCACCGAACCCGACGCCGGCTCCAACAGCCACCGCATCACCACCACGGCCCGCCGCGACGGCACCGACTGGCTCCTCACCGGCCGCAAGGTCTTCATCTCCGGTGTCGACATGGCCGACGCCGTCCTGATCGTCGGCCGCACCGAGGACGCCCGTACCGGACGTCTCAAGCCCTGCCTGTTCATCGTCCCGACGGACGCCGAAGGCTTCCACAAGCGCCCGATCGACATGGAACTGAACGCGGCGGAGAAGCAGTTCGAACTGGTCCTGGACGACGTACGACTGCCCGCCGACGCGCTCGTCGGCGACGAGGACGCGGGCCTCCTGCAGCTGTTCGCGGGCCTCAACCCCGAGCGGATCATGACGGCCGCCTTCGCGATCGGCATGGGCCGGTACGCCCTCGCAAAGGCCGTCGAGTACGCCCGCGACCGCACCGTCTGGAAGACCCCCATCGGCGCCCACCAGGCCGTCGCCCACCCCCTGGCACAGGCGCACATCGACCTGGAACTGGCCCGGCTGATGATGCAGAAGGCGGCCCGTCTCTACGACGCCGGCGACGACATGGGCGCGGGCGAGGCCGCCAACATGGCCAAGTACGCGGCCGGTGAGGCCTGTGTGAAGGCCGTCGACCAGGCCGTGCACACCCTCGGCGGCAACGGCCTCACGCGCGAGTTCGGCCTCGCCTCGCTGATAACGGCCGCGCGCGTGGCTCGTATCGCCCCGGTGAGCCGGGAGATGATTCTCAACTACGTCTCCCATCAGACGCTCGGTCTGCCCAAGTCGTACTGAGCCGAGTCGACTGAGCCGAGTCGTACTGAGCCGCGCCCACCCCTGTGGGCCGCCCGCATCCGCCTGGAGGAACCGTGTTCCGCAGCGAGTACGCAGACGTCCCGCCCGTAGAACTCCCCATCCACGAGGCCGTCCTGGGCCACGCGGCCCGCTTCGGCGAGCAGCCGGCCCTGATCGACGGCACGGACGGCACCACGCTCACGTACGCGCAGGTGGACCGGTTCCACCGGCGCATCGCCGCCGGTCTCGCCGACGCGGGCGTCCGCAAGGGCGATGTCCTCGCCCTGCACAGCCCCAACACGATCGCCTTCCCGACCGCCTTCTACGCGGCCACGCGCGCGGGTGCCTCCGTCACCACGGTGCACCCGCTCGCCACGCCCGAGGAGTTCGCCAAACAGCTCCGCGACAGTGGCGCCCGCTGGATCGTCACCATCTCACCGCTGCTGGGCACGGCCCGCCGGGCCGCCGAACTCTCGGGCGGTGTACGGGAGATCTTCGTCTGCGACAGCGCGAGCGGGCACCGGTCCCTGATCGACATGCTCGCGTCCACCGCCCCCGAGCCCCGGCCCGGCATAGACCCGGCCGAGGACATAGCGGCGCTGCCGTACTCCTCAGGTACCACCGGCATCCCCAAGGGCGTGATGCTCACCCACCGGCAGATCGCCACCAACCTCGCCCAGCTGGAGCCCGCCGTCCCGGCCACCCCCGGCGACCGCATCCTCGCCGTCCTGCCGTTCTTCCACATCTACGGCCTCACCGCCCTGATGAACGCGCCGCTGCGCCAGGGCGCCACGGTCGTCGTGCTGCCCCGCTTCGAGCTGGAGACATTCCTCGCGGCCGTCCAGAACCACCGCATCACCGGCCTGTACGTCGCCCCGCCGATCGTCCTCGCCCTCGCCAAGCACCCCGCGGTCGCCGACTACGACCTGTCCTCGCTGAAGTACGTCATCAGCGCCGCCGCCCCGCTGGACGCGCACCTCGCGCGCGCGTGCGCCGAGCGGCTCGGCCTGCCCCCGATCGGCCAGGCCTACGGCATGACGGAACTGTCACCGGGTTCGCACGTCGTCCCGCTCGCCCGGCTGCACGACGCGCCCGCCGGCACGGTCGGCCGCCTCATCGCCGGCACCGAGATGCGGATCGTCTCCCTGGACGACCCCGGCAAGGACCTCGGCACCGGCGAGGCGGGCGAGATCCTGATCCGCGGCCCCCAGGTGATGCGGGGCTACCTCGGCCGCCCCGACGCCACCACCGCCATGATCGACACCGACGGCTGGCTGCACACCGGAGACGTCGGGCACATCGACGCCGACGGCTGGCTGTACGTCGTGGACCGGGTGAAGGAGCTGATCAAGTACAAGGGCTTCCAGGTGGCCCCCGCCGAACTGGAGGCGCTGCTCCTGACCCACCCCGGCATCGCCGACGCCGCCGTCATCGGCACCTACGACGACGACGGCAACGAGATCCCGCACGCCTTCGTCGTCCGCCGGGCCGAGGCCGCCGAGGAGCTGACGGAGAACGAGATCATGCTGTACGTCGCCGAACGGGTCGCGCCCTACAAGCGCGTCCGCCGGATCACCTTCATCGACACCGTCCCGCGCGCGGCCTCCGGCAAGATCCTGCGCCGCGAGCTCAGGGACCTCAGGGAGCACCCGTGAGCTCACCGATCGGCCGCACGCGCGCGCGTGGCGTCGAGACCCTCAGCCTCGACGCCACCGGCACCCGCAACGCGCTCTCCGCCGCCCTCGTCTCCGGCCTCGCGAGCGCGCTGGCCGACTGCGCCGCGGACGAGGACGTACGGGCCGTCGTCCTCACCCACACCGGAAACACCTTCAGCGCGGGCGCCGACCTGCGCGACCCACCGCACCCCGACGCGCTGGTGGGCCTGCTCCGGCAGATCGTCGAGCTGCCCAGACCGGTCGTCGCCCGGGTCACCGGCCACGTCCGCGCGGGCGGCCTCGGCCTGCTCGCCGCCTGCGACATCGCCGCCGCGTCCCGCACGGCCACCTTCGCCTTCACCGAGGTCCGCATCGGGGTCGCCCCCGCGGTGATCTCCCTGCCGGTGATCCCGCGCACCGACCCCCGCGCCCTGGCCCGCTACTACCTCACCGGCGAACGCTTCGACCCGGCCGAGGCCGTACGCCTGGGCCTGCTGACCACGACCGCGGACGACGTGGACGAGGCACTCGCCCCGATCCTCGACGGCCTGCGCCGCTCCTCGCCGCAGGCCCTGGCCGAGACGAAACGGCTGCTCACGGCTAGGGTGCTGGAGACATTCGACCGGGACGCGGCGGAGCTGACCGGGCTCTCGGCCCGGCTGTTCGCCTCCGGCCCGGCCCGGGAGGGGATGACGGCCTTCCTGGAGAAGCGGGACGCGGCGTGGGTGGTGTGACCGGATGAGCATGACGGCGGAGCAGAACCCCGCGCCCAGGGAACGCGACCGCGCGCCCAAACAGGACCGCAGCCGGGCCACCCGGCAGCGGCTCCTGGAGGCCGCCGTGGCCTGCCTGGCCGAGCACGGCTGGGCGGGCTCCACCGTCGCCGTCGTCGCCGAACGCGCCGGCGTCTCCCGGGGCGCCGCCCAGCACCACTTCCCGACCCGCGAGGACCTGTTCACCGCGGCCGTCGAGTACGTCGCCGAGGAGCGCTCCACCGCGCTGCGGGACCTCTTCCCGGACGGCCCCGCCGACCGCCGGGCCGTCGTCGCGGCGCTCGTCGGCCTCTACACCGGCCCGCTCTTCCGCGCCGCCCTGCACCTGTGGGTCGCCGCCTCCAACGAGGACCAGCTCCGCGCGCGCGTGACCGAACTGGAGGCCCGCGTCGGCCGTGAGAGCCACCGCATCGCCGTGGAACTCCTCGGCGCCGACGAGTCCCGCCCCGGCGTCCGCGAGACCGTCCAGGGCCTCCTCGACATGGCCCGCGGCCTCGGCCTCGCCAACCTCCTCACCGACGACACCGCACGCCGCGAACGGGTCGTCGCCCAGTGGGCCGACCTGCTGGAACAGGCGCTCGGCTGAGCCGTTGTCAGTGGCGGCGGCTACGGTTTCCGGCATGGGGGACACGTTTCAGACGATCGTCGATCTCGACGCCACCGCCGCCGAGGCGCCGCGCCTCGCCGAGCGCGTGCTCGACCTGCTCGTGGCGGAGGGCATCGTGCTGGCCGAGCGCGCCGACCGCTCCTTCGGACACCACCTGCCCGGCCCGCGCTGGGACCGCGCGGTCGATCCGGGGGACGCCCGCTGGCAGCCGACCGACGGCCTGACCGTGATCACCGGGCGCACGGTCTTCCACGGCGGCCAGGGCGAGGCCGACTGGGCCCGCTGCCCGCGCTGTACGGCCACGATCCGCCTGTACACCGAGGAGTACGACCGGATCGACGCGGCCTGGGAGCCGTACGGCAGGGCGATACACCGCTGGGGCGAGACCGGCGAGGCCGACGTCGACTGCCCCGCCTGCGCCGCCGCCGTCCCCCTGCCCGAGTGGACCTGGGCCTGGGACTACTTCGCCTTCGGACACCTGGGCTTCGAGTTCTGGAACTGGCCGGAGTTCACCGAGGAGTTCGGCACGCTGATAGCCGACGCGCTGGACGGACACCGTACGGTGCGCGTGTGGGGAAAGTTCTGAGCCAGTGAGGCGGGCCATACCCGTATCCGGCGCGGCGCAGTACCCTTTCCGCATGCTTCCGATGCTCGTCCGCCGCCGCCACGTGGACTACGTGCGCGTCACGAGCATGGGCTGTCGGCGCCACTCCGCCTGACCAGCCCCTTCTCCTCTCTTCTTTCCCTTTGTAGCACCCGGGGCCGCCTCACCCTCGGCGGCTGCCCATGCCCCCGTACACCCTGCGGACGCACCCATGACCTCGCTCACCGCGACGGCGACTCCGTCGTACGACCAGCTCCCGATCATCGACCTGTCGGCCGTCGACCGCGGCCCCCAGGCCCGTGCCCTGCTCCACGCCCAGCTGCACAGCGCCGCCCACGACGTCGGCTTCTTCCAGCTCGTCGGGCACGGCGTGACCCAGGCCGAGACCGACGCGCTGCTCACCGCCATGCGCGCCTTCTTCGCCCTCCCCGAGGCCGACCGGCTCGCCCTCGACAACGTCAACTCCCCGCACTTCCGCGGCTACACCCGCACCGGCGACGAGCGCACCGCCGGCGCCCGCGACTGGCGCGACCAGCTCGACATCGGCGCCGAACGCCCCACCCGCGTCCCCGGCCCCGACGAGCCGCCGTACTGGTGGCTCCAGGGCCCCAACCAGTGGCCGGCCACCCTGCCCGAGCTGCGCACGGCGGCCCTGGCCTGAAATCGACGAGCTCAGCGCAGTTGCGCGCCGCCTGCTGCAAGAGTTGCTCAAGGCGATTGGCGCGCCCGCCGATGTCTACCCGATCTTCAGCGAGCACGCCCCCACCCGGACCTCAAGCTCGTCCGCTACCGTTCCTGGGCAGCGGGCGGAGTCAGTCCGCGCGCTGGCACGCCCCGAACGGTCTTGGGCGCACTGGTCGTCCGCTTTCTCAACCGGGCGGCGACACGGATCCTGTCCGTGGTCCGGCTCCGGTAGGGCGGAGTCCCTCACGATCTGGCCTGTGGATGTGGCCGGTGGCGACGGGGAGGCCCTGACCCATCACTCTGGTGGAGCAGGGGCCCCGCACGCTGACACCGCACCCGGCGTCCCAGATCGCACCGCTGACGCTACTCCAGTCGGGCCAGGGCGCCGCACGTCCGCCAACCGACCATCACACGATCGAGCTAAACGGACCTCATGCACCGACCATCCCCTTGCCGAATACGGCTACAACGAGTTGAAGGGCAAGCTGAGGGCACATCCGCTGGTGGCGGAGCGGCACCACGGCCACCTGTTGACACCGGCGGCGTGAACTCCCCAGGGGCGCGGCGAACTGCGCGACCAGCCACCATGGCGCCGCAGTCGCCCGCGCTCCTCAGACACCCCTCTCAGTGGGCGATATCCGCAAACCCCTCCACGTCCCGCGGACTACGCGGACCGGGCCCCACATACCGTGCAGAAGGCCGCACCAGGCGACCGGTGCGCTTCTGCTCAAGAATGTGCGCCGACCACCCAGCAGTCCGCGCGCACGTGAACATCGACGTGAACATGTGCGCCGGCACCTCGGCGAAGTCCAGCATGATCGCGGCCCAGAACTCGACGTTGGTCGCCAGCACACGATCCGGCCGCCGATTGTGCAGCTCCTCCAGCGCGGCCTTCTCCAGCGCCTCCGCGATCTCGAACCGCGGCGCCCCCAACTCCCGCGCCGTACGCCGCAGTACGCGCGCCCGCGGATCCTCGGCCCGGTACACCCGGTGCCCGAAGCCCATCAACCGCTCACCGCGGTCCAGCGCCTGCTTGACGTACGCCTCCGCGTCCCCGGTCCGCTCGATCTCCTCGATCATCCCGAGCACCCGCGACGGCGCACCCCCGTGCAGCGGCCCGGACATCGCGCCGACGGCGCCGGAGAGCGCGGCGGCGACATCCGCGCCGGTCGAGGCGATCACGCGCGCGGTGAACGTCGACGCGTTCATGCCGTGCTCGGCCGCGGAGGTCCAGTACGCGTCGACGGCCGCGACATGCTTCGGGTCCGGCTCGCCCCGCCAACGGATCATGAACCGCTCGACCACGGACTGCGCCTTGTCGATCTCCCGCTGCGGCACCATCGGAAGCGACTGCCCGCGCGCGGACTGGGCGACGTACGACAGCGCCATCACGGCGGCCCGCGCGAGATCGTCCCGCGCCTGCCGCTCGTCGATGTCGAGCAGCGGCTTCAGGCCCCACACCGGGGCGAGCATGGCGAGCGCCGACTGCACGTCGACCCGGATGTCACCGGAGTGCACCGGGATCGGGAACGGCTCGGCGGGCGGCAGACCGGGATTGAAGGCGCCGTCGACCAGCAGCCCCCACACGTTTCCGAACGAGACGTGGCCGACCAGGTCCTCGATGTCGACGCCCCGGTAGCGCAGGGCGCCGCCCTCCTTGTCCGGTTCGGCGATCTCCGTCTCGAACGCGACGACTCCTTCGAGTCCGGGTACGAAATCGGACATCAGGCGGCTCCTCGTGATGTGTCGGGCGGTGTCACCCCGGTGATGCCCAGATCGGCGGGCGGTCACCCAACCGCGGCGGAAGCAGCACGATATCCCTCAGTGCCAGGTATCGGGAGCCTGAGCGGCACTGAGTGCCATGCCTGTTCGAGGAAGCCTCCACGGCACGTACGGCAAGATGACCGCGTGACCGATCGCGAACCGTTCCTGGACCGCCGGGACCGCCTGGATTCCCTGGACCCCGCCCTCGATCCCGCCGCCATGCGCAAGCAGTACCAGGCCGAGGGCCTCGCCGAGCAGGACCTCGCCACCCACCCCATGGACCAGTTCACCCGCTGGTTCGAGGACGCCGCCCGCGCGGCACTGCACGGCACCGTCTACGAACCCAACGCGATGGTCGTCTCCACGGCGGACGCGGCGGGTCACCCCAGCTCACGCACGGTCCTGATGAAGCAGTACGACACCGACGGCTTCGTCTTCTACACCAACTACGACTCCCGCAAGGCCCACGATCTCGCGGAGAACGCGCACGTCTCCCTGCTCTTCCCCTGGCACCCGCTCGCCCGCCAGGTCATCGTCACCGGCACCGCCCGGCGCACCGGCCGCGACGAGACCGCCGCCTACTTCCGCACCCGCCCGCACGGCTCCCAGCTGGGCGCCTGGGCCAGCGCGCAGTCCTCGGTGATCGCCTCGCGCGCCGAACTGGACACCGCCTACGCCGCGCTGGAGGCCCGCTACCCCGAGGACGAGCAGGTCCCGGTCCCCCCGCACTGGGGCGGCTTCCGCGTCACCCCCGCGACGATCGAGTTCTGGCAGGGCCGCGCGAACCGCCTGCACGACCGCCTGCGGTACGTGGCCCAGCCGGACGGCAGGTGGCGGGTGGAGCGCCTGAGCCCCTGACCCCTGGCGGAAACGCAGACGACCCGCAGGCTGGGTTCCTCAAGGAGGAGCCGGCCGGACGTACCGGCAGCCCGCGGGTCGGGTGACTGCTTGGGATTGGCCGGCTGTGCGCTCGTATCGCGCACTGGTCCGGCACCGCACAGAGCGTGGTGACGGGCCGCTAGCCCGCAGCCACCTCACGCGTCCGGTATTCATACATCTGCCGAACCACCTCCCTTCTCGTGTGCTCCACACCTTAAGAAGTGGCCGGCCGCCGCTCAACCCCTTTTTTCGCTACCGTCCCGCGCATGACAAACCTCCGCATCGTCCCCGTCGACGGCGACGACATGCTCGACCAGTGGCGGCACGTCCACAACGTGATCGTCCCGCCCGCCGCCATGTCCCTGGAGGACGCCCGGGAACGCCAGGAGCGGTACCGGCTGCGGAACGCCTACCTCGGGGACGTGCTCGTCGGCTGCTCCACCGTGCGCCCGCCGGCCGGGGAGGACGGCGCGGCGACCGTCATCGCGCGCGTGCTGCCGGATTTCCGGGGGCGGGGATTCGGGACGGCCCTGTACGAGGACGGGCTCGCCCACGCGCGCGTGCTGGGCGCCGCCGTGATCGAGACGTGCGTGCTGGCGGCGAACGAGGACGGGCTGCGATTCGCCGCGCGGCGGGGATTTGCGGAGATCGATCGGTATGTGCTCGACGGGGAGCACGACGAGTGGGTGGATCTGCGGTGGAGCGGGGATTGATTCCCGGGAACTTGCGGGAACAGGGTGTGGGCTGTGTCACGTTCCAGTTGAATGAAGGCCAGTGAGCGAACCGCGCGCCGTACCGGCGCCGACACAGCCTGCAGGGGGTCCAGGTGAGTGCTTCGCGGCGGAGTGGGACCACCGACGAACTGGGACCGGACGAGCCGGGCGAGCCCGGTGAGTCCGGGGGCTCCGATCTGCTCGCCGCGCTCCTCGACGGCATGGACGCGGCGCTGTGCGCCTTCGACGCCGACGGGGTCGTCACGCACTGGAACCGGGAGGCCGAGCGGATCCTCGGCTGGACGGCCGCCGAGGCCGTCGGGCGGCACGGCTTCGCCGGCTGGGCGGTGCGCAGCGCCGACGCCGAGGAGGTCCAGTCCCGGCTGATGTCGGCCATGCACGCGCCGGGCCGGCAGGTGCACGAGTTCGCGCTGGTCACCAAGGACGGCGGCCGGGTCCTCGTGCGCACCCAGTCCGCGGCCGTACGCGGCCCCGACGGCAAGCCCGCCGGGCTGTACTGCGCGTTCAGCGAGGTGCACGCGCAGATCGATCTGGAGCGGTCGATCGCGCTGAGCGAGGCACTGTTCGAGGACGCGGCCTGGGGCGTCGTCCTCATCGACGCCGACCTGCGGCCCGCCGTCGTCAACGCGCACGCGGCCCGCGCACTCGGTATCGGCCGTACATCGGCGCTCGGCAGACCGCTCGGCGAACTGCTCACGCAGGGCGTGGAGGAGCTGGAGGCCGCGCTCACGCACGTCCTGGCCGAGGGCGCGCCGCCCGCGCCCGCCGAGATGTGGGTGGCCCTGCGCACCCCCGAGGGCGAGAAGCGGCGCTGCTGGCGCAGCGGCTTCGTACGGCTGGCCTCGCCGCTCGCGGAGGAACCGGTGCCGCTCGGCGTGGGCTGGCTGTTCCAGGACGTCACCGAGGCCAAGCAGGGCGAGCAGGAGGCGTCCCTGCTGCGCTTCCGCACGAACCAGCTGCACCGCGCGGCCCGCGCCGCCGCCGAGTGCGAGGACCCGGCCGAGGCGGCCACCGTCCACCTGGACTTCGCGCTCGCCGGCTTCGCCGACCACGCCCTGCTCGACCGCGTGGCAGCGCCCCCGCGCGCGGGGGCGCACGAGAACGGACGCGAGAACGGACGTGAGAACGGGACGGGAAGCACCGTACGGCTGGTGCGGATCGCCGCGACGCCCGCCGGGACGCCGGGGCCGAGCCTGCTCACCGGCGCGGCCGGGCTGCCCGTGTGCTACGCGGCCGGTCACCCGGCGGTGCAGTGCGTGGAGCGTGCCGGCAGTGTCCGCGCGGACGCCGGCTCGGTCCCGGCGGAGCTGGCCCGGCAGTGGGCGCTGGCCCGGCAGTGGCCCGACGACGCGGTCCACGCCCTGTGCGCGGTACTGCGCAGCCGGGGCCGGACGCTCGGCGTGGTGACCTTCCTGCGCGGCCCCGCCCGTACCCGCTTCGAACGCTCGGACACGGCCTACGCCGAGGACGTGGCGGCCCGCATAGCGGCAGCGCTGGACCTGGCGGAGGAGGCTCGCGGCGCATAGCGGGCTGAGCCCCGCGGGGGCTCAGTGCCGGTAGAAGATCCGCTCGCCGTACTCCCGCATCACCCGGCTGTTCCACTCGTGGCCGCCGTCGACGTTGCCGGAGCGCAGGAGCGGGGGCTCGATGCCGCGTTCGGCCAGGGTGGCGGCGGTGGTCGCCATCACGGCCTGCATGAGGGCGGTGGTGACCACGGTGGAGGCGGGGGCGAAGGGCGCCGGGATGGTGTCGAGGGTGAGTTCCGCGTCGCCGACGGCGATCTTCGAGTCGAGGACGATGTCGCAGTGGTCCTTCAGGAAGGTGCCCGAGGAGTGCCGGGACCGGGTCTCCGAGGCGTACGCGACCGACGTCACGCCGATGACCCGCACACCCAGGGCGCGGGCACCCTGGGCCATCTCGACGGGCAGGGCGTTGCGGCCGGACAGGGAGATGATCACCAGGGCGTCGCCGGCGCGGACCGGGGAGGTGCCGAGGACGGCGCTCGCGAGGCCGTCGACGCGTTCGAGGGCGGAGCCGAGCGTCGCCGGGGTGACGTCGACGCCGACGACACCCGGCACGGCGAGCAGGTTCATCAGGGCGAGCCCGCCCGCGCGATAGACGACGTCCTGCGCGGCCAGCGAGGAGTGTCCGGCGCCGAAGGCGAACAGGCGGCCGCCGGCCGCGACGGTGTCGGCAAGCAGGGTGCCGGCCGCCCGGATCGACTCGGCCTCCTCCTCGCGGACCCGCCGCAGCAGGTTGATGGCGGCGTCGAAGAACAGGTCGGCAGGCGTGCCGTCGCTCATGCGGTGCCCCTTCGCAGCGTCTGTGTCGCGGATCACCGTGCGGTCTGGACCAGTGCGGTGTCAATACGGCCGAGGGGGGCCGCCCCGGAGCGGGTTCGGTCCCCGCGTTTTCCCGGCGCCCCCCGCTTGTCAGTGGGATCCGGCAGAATTGGTGGCAGGGCCAGCGCACGCGCCGGACTTACGGCAGAGGTATCCGGCAGAGGTAATCGAGGGGCACGTATGTCCGGACTGATCGACACCACGGAGATGTATCTCCGCACCATCCTCGAACTCGAAGAGGAAGGCGTCGTGCCCATGCGAGCCCGCATCGCGGAGCGGCTCGACCAGAGCGGGCCGACGGTGAGCCAGACGGTGGCGCGCATGGAGCGCGACGGCCTGGTCTCCGTGGCCAGCGACCGCCACCTGGAGCTGACGGACGAGGGCAGAAGGCTCGCCACGCGCGTGATGCGCAAGCACCGCCTGGCCGAGTGCCTCCTCGTCGACGTGATCGGCCTGGAGTGGGAGCAGGTGCACGCGGAGGCCTGCCGCTGGGAGCACGTGATGAGCGAGGCCGTGGAGCGCCGCGTGCTGGAGCTGCTGCGGCACCCCACCGAGTCGCCGTACGGCAATCCGATCCCGGGCCTGGAGGAGCTGGGTGAGAAGGACGGCGCCATCCCGTTCCTGGACGAGGGCATGGTCTCGCTGGCCGATCTCGACCCGGGCGCGGACGGCAAGACGGTCGTCGTCCGCCGGATCGGCGAGCCGATCCAGACCGACGCCCAGCTGATGTACACGCTGCGGCGCGCAGGCGTGCAGCCCGGCTCCGTGGTGAGCGTGACCGAGTCGGCCGGCGGTGTGCTGGTCGGCAGCGGTGGCGAGGCGGCCGAGCTGGAGGCGGACATCGCCTCCCACGTGTTCGTCGCCAAGCGCTGAACGCAGAGGGCCCCGGCGCCTTACGACGCCGGGGCCTGTCCTCCCCTGTGCTGACCCGGAGCCCCGAGCTCCCAGGGTCAGCCCCCTCGGACCGTTTTTCCCCGAGCGGTCCGCCTCCCGCCTGAAAGATCCCCTGGGTGACGGCGATCATTCCTGGACGGGTGTCACTCGAATGAGGGGTGTTGTCCGCAGAGACGGATTTTTCGAATGGATATTCGATAATCTGCGGCGGCAGAGCGAGTACCACCACGAGCGCGACCACAAGCACGACAGCGACAGCAGCGAGTACGAGCGAGTACGGCAGTACACCGGTACGAGGCAGGCGGAGCTGGGGGGTGCCAGGCCCATGGCGCGGCGTATGGACGTGACGGGAGCGGGTGGCGTGCGCCTGGCCGCCTGGGAGTTCGCCGACCCGCCCAAGGCGGACCCGGACCCGGCGGACGGCCGGGCGGAGGCGGAGCCCCGCGCTCCGGGCGTGCTGTTACTTCACGGGCTGATGGGCCGCGCCTCGCACTGGGCGCCGACCGCCCGCTGGCTCGCCGCCCGGTATCGCGCCGTCGCGCTCGACCAGCGCGGGCACGGCCAGAGCGGCAAGTCCGCGCAGGCCGCCTTCACCCGCGAGGCGTACGTCGAGGACGCCGAGGCCGCCCTCGAACAGCTCGGCCTCGCCCCCGCCGTCCTCATCGGCCACGCCATGGGCGCGCTGACCGCCTGGCAGCTCGCCGCCAAGCGCCCCGACCTGGTGCGGGGCCTGATCATCTGCGACATGCGGGCCTCCGCGCTCGGCGCGGCCTCGCAGCGCGAGTGGGCCGACTGGTTCCAGTCCTGGCCCGTCCCCTTCGCGACCCTCGCCGACGTCCGCACGTGGTTCGGCGAGGACGACCCCTGGGCGGAGCGCCCGAACCCCGCCCGCGGCGCCTTCTACGCCGAGGTCATGCACGAGTCCGCCGACGGCTGGCGCCCCGTCTTCGAGCCCGAGCAGATGCTGAGCTCCCGCGAGACCTGGGTGTACGACGCGCACTGGGAGGAACTGGCCCAGGTGCGGTGCCCCACGCTGGTCGTACGGGGCCTGGACGGCGAACTGGGCCGGGCGGAGGCGCAGGAGATGGTGCGGGTGCTGCCGCGGGGGGAGTATGCGGAGGTGGCGGACGCGGGGCACCTCGCCCACTATGACCGGCCGGTGGCTTGGCGGGCGGCTGTCTCACCGTTTCTTGACGGC
>NZ_JAIQYY010000010.1:0-119708 GCF_020181035.1 Streptomyces sp. CoH27 | reverse complement strand
GGGGCGCGGGGAACTGCGCGAGAACCCACCACTCAACCCGCACCCGCCGACGAAACCGCACCAGGCAGACGAACGGCGAACCCGCTATCGATCCCTCCCGCACGCATACGCCAACGGCGAGATCAGCTCCTCCGCATCCGGCAGCCACCGATTCGCGGGTGTGGGCCGGCAGGCCCACTGCACGGCGCCACGGGATCCGAACCGGGTCGGCGGAGCGGCGACGTACGCACCCTCGCCCAGCGCGACCAGGTCCAGTGACGACAGCGTCCAGCCCAGCTTCCGTACCAGCTCGGGCACCTTCACCGACGCCCCCGGCAGCACGAAGAAGTGCATGCGGCGGTCGGGAGCCAGCGTCACCGGCCCCAGCGTCAGCTCCATCCGCTGCATCCGGGCCAGCGCCAGGAACCCCGCGGTCTCCGGGACGGACAGCGCGTCGAAGGTACGCCCCGTCGGCAGCAGGATCGACGCGGTCGGCTGCTTCTGCCACATCCGGCGCGCGACGGTCGCACTGCCGGTCGCCTGGGTCGCCCAGTCGGGGCGCGCGGGGTGCGCACCCGGCGCAGAGCAGGAGGCGTCGCCGCACGAGCAGCGCTGCATCCCGTCGACGGCTTCCAGCCACGTCCCCGGGAACACGTCCCAGTGCCGCTCCTCGGCGTACCGTACGGCGGTCTCCAGCAGCGATTCCCCGCGCTGCCGCGGAATCTGACCGGCAATCTGACTGTTCTCGGCGCCCGCGATCGTCTCTTCCACGCCCCTCTCAACTCCCGCACCCACCTGGAGTTACGGCTGTAGCGCGCGCGGGGGTGGAGCATCGATTCCGCAGCCGGGGCGCATGGGTGCACGTCCGGGGGCGCGTGGGAGGAAGCAGGGTGTGAGGTGGGTAGCCAGGAAGGGGGCTGGCATCCGCCGTTACCCCGGCAAACCGCACATGTCGCGCATTGACGGTATGTCAGCTGGGCAGTGATCTTCCGAGCGGAACATCTCACTCCAGGGGATCGCACCAGGGGATCGCACCACAGGGGGTAATACATGGCCGCAAGGCCTCTCGTGGCGAGGCAGCCGAACGAACGGCTGCAGGCTCTCATTCAGGAAGCGGGGTGCTCGAACGCCGGGCTGGCCCGGCGGGTCAACATGTGCGGCGCCGAGCACGGCCTCGACCTGCGCTACGACAAGACGTCCGTGGCCCGCTGGCTGCGCGGCCAGCAGCCGCGGGGCCGGGCCCCGGCCATCATCGCGGAGGCGCTCGGGCGCAAGCTCGGCCGTACGGTCACGATCGACGAGATCGGCATGGCCAACGGCAAGAACCTCGCCTCGGGAGTCGGTCTCCAGTTCTCGCCGACGGTACTGGGGGCCATCGAGCAGGTCTGCGAGCTGTGGCGCAGCGACGTGGGGCGCCGGGACTTCCTGTCCGGCTCCTCCGTCGCCGCCTCCGCCCTCGTCGAGCCCAGCCGCGACTGGCTGATCTCGGCGCCCGACGCCCAGGTGGCCCGGCAGGCGGGCCCGCGCGTGGGCCAGGCCGACGTGGCGGCCGTACGGTCCATGACGCAGGCGCTGACCGACCTGGACCACCAGTACGGCAGCGGGCATGTCCGCCCGGTCGTCGTGCACTACCTCAACAGCGTCGTCTCCGGGCTGCTCGCGGGCTCGTACCGGGAGTCGGTCGGGCGTGAACTGTTCGCCGCCGTCGCCCGGTTGACGGAGCTGGCGGGCTACATGGCCGTCGACACCGGCCAACCGGGCCTGGCCCAGCGGTACTACATCCAGTCGCTGCGGCTCGCCCAGGCCGCCGGGGACCGCGGTTACGGCGGCTATGTGCTGGCCGCGTCCATGAGCCACCTCGCCGCACAGCTCGGAAACCCGCGTGAGATCTCCCAGTTGGCGCGGGCGGCGCAGGAAGGGGCGCGCGGGCATGTGACCCCGCGCGTGGAGGCGATGTTCCACGCGGCCGAGGCGCGCGGGCACGCTCTGCTCGGTGACGTACGCGCCGCACAGGCAGCCACCGGGCGGGCGGTCACGGCGATGGAGCAGGCGGACGACGCCGCCGGGGACGACCCGGCGTGGATCGCGCACTTCGACGAGGCCTATCTGGCCGACGAGTTGGCGCACTGCCACCGTGACCTGGGGCAGCCCGAGCAGGCGGCCCGGTACGCCGAGCAGTCGCTGGCCGGGCATCCGGAGTCCCGGGCCCGCAGGCGCGCCATCGGCTATGTGCTGCTCGCCACCGCCCAGGTGCAGCAGCGTGAGATCGAACAGGCCTGCACCTCCGGTCTGAGGGCGGTGGAACTGCTGGAGACGCTCCGCTCCAACCGGGGCGCCGAGTATCTGGAGGATCTCCAGCAGCGGCTGGAACCTTTCCGGGAGGAGGCGGTGGTACGGGAGTTCGGGGCACGCCTCGACCTCCAGCAGGCCGCGTGAACACCGGCCCCGCGGCGCACCTCGCGCACCGCGGGGCGGTTTGTTATCACCGTCACAGGGGACGAGATCGGGCCATGAGCTGCATGGCACCCGGCTCGGGGGACCCGGTAGCGTGAGCCGACGATTCACAAGGTCCCCCATAAGTAGGAGTCCCGGTGACGCAGAGTGGACAACGCGAGGAGCCCTCGGCGCAGCCCGCGCGTGAAGGCATCGTGCTGCCCTCCGACGGAGGCGAGCCCGTGCTGCCGGGCATGACCAGCGCGCCCGCTCCCGCAGCCCCGGCCGGCGGGCAGGCCTGGGGCGGCTCCTGGGGGCCCGAGCGGCAGCCGTCCCAGCCGGGCCAGGGATGGCCCCCGGCACCGGCCCAGCAGTGGGACGCCCCGGCCGGTCAGCCGCCCGCGGTGAACCCCGGCCCGCTGCCCCCGGAGGGCGCCCCGGCCCCCTCGTACGGCGGCCAGCCGCCCGCCTACGCCCCCGGCGGCCAGCCGCCCGCCTACGCCCCCGGCGGCCAGACCCCCGGCTACGGCACCGACGGCCACGGCGGGGCGTACGGCGCACCCGAGCCGTACCAGCAGCCGCAGCAGCCCCATCAGCCGCCGCCGCAGCCGCCGCAGCCGCAGTTCCCGCAGGCTTCCGCGCCCGCCGCCGCGCCGCTGCCGCCCGCCGCCGCGCCGCATGCGCACCCCGGCGCGCTGCCCCCGGCGGCCGACGGCGCGACCCAGTACCTCCCGCCGGTCCCGGCCGCCCCCGCGCCCGCCGACGAGGGCGCGACCCAGTACCTGCCGCCGGTCCCGGCCGGGCCGGCCGAGGCCGCGACGCAGTACATCGCGCCGGTGACGCCCGGCGCGCCGCCGGCCGAGCCGGGCGGCGAGGAGACCCGCTACCTGGGCATCACACCCCAGCAGCCGGCCCCCGCGGCCGCACCGGTGACGTCGGACTCCGAGGCCACCCAGTACATACCGCCGTACACCGCCCAGGGGCAGGGCGGGGACCGGCAGCCGCCGGCCGAGTTCGACAACCTCTTCCGCAGCGGCCCGGCGGGCGGCGACGGCCCGGCCGGGTCCACCCAGCAGCTGCCGCGCGTCCAGCAGCCGGACGCCTACCCCGGCCCGGCGCAGCCGTACGGCCAGGCGCAGGCGCATGCCCCGGCGCAGCAGGCGTACGGCGCGCAGCAGCCGGCGTACGACCCGGCGCACGACGACGACCGGTCCCGGCGGCGCTCGAAGGTGCCGCTGATCGCGGGCATCGGTATCGGCATCGTCGTCATCGGCGTGGGCGCCGGCGCGCTCCTCAGCGACGGCGGGAGCAAGACCGACAACAGCAAGACGGTCGCCGCCGCCTCCCCGGCCGCGCAGGGTTCCTCCGGGGCCGCCGCCGACCCCGCCCGGCAGCAGGCGGTCGAGCTGGACAAGCTGCTCGCCGACAGCGGCAACAGCCGCGCCTCGGCGATCAAGGCGGTGGCCGACATCAAGCAGTGCGACAACCTCGACGGTGCCGCCACCGACCTGCGCGACGCGGCCACCCAGCGCAATGATCTGGTCACCCGGCTCGGCAAGCTGTCCGTCGACAAGCTGCCGGACAACGGCGCGCTCACCGATGCCCTGACCAAGGCCTGGCAGGCCTCCGCCGCGGCCGACAGCCACTACGCGGCCTGGGCCGACCAGGTCAAGGGCGGCGGCAAGGGCTGCCGCAAGGGCCATGCTCGCGTCACCGGACAGGCCGCGGCCGGTGACCGAGCGAGTGGTACCGCCAGCGCGCAGAAGGCGAAGGCGGCCGGGCTGTGGAACGCGATCGCGCAGAAGTACGGCCTGACCCAGCGCCAGCCCACCCAGCTGTGATCTGACCGCCGCCGGCGCCCACCCGGGTGCCGGCGGCGTCACCCCGGCGCCGGCACGGCACGGACGCCGTCACCGCACGGACGCCGTCACCGCACGTCGGCGTTCTCCAGGGTCTGCGTCATGTCGGCGGTCCCGTTCGTGCCGCCGATGGCCTTGCGGGCCGCGACCAGCTGGCCGTTCTGCACGACCTGGAGGGTGACGCTCGCGTTGACCAGGCGCGGGAAGCCGACGGAGGCGAGCTTGCCCTCGTAGGGCCAGCTCAGGGTCGGGGTGAGGCCGCCGGTGGAGACGTGCAGGCCGCCGCTGAGGGTGCGGCGCACGGAGTCGGCGGTCACGTCGCCCGAGCCGATCTTCTCCAGCACGGCCTTCAGCACGGTGTAGGCGATCCAGGTGGTCTGCACCCCGGCGTCCGCGGGGTCGATGCGGTTGTCGCCGAAGGCCTCCTCGTTGATGACCTTCTTCATCTGGTCCCAGCGCGCGTCGCTCGCCGGCGGGTACCAGCCGGTGATGTACGACCCCTCGTACGGGCTGGACGCCC
Organism: Streptomyces sp. CoH27; assembly: GCF_020181035.1. Taxonomy (GTDB): domain Bacteria; phylum Actinomycetota; class Actinomycetes; order Streptomycetales; family Streptomycetaceae; genus Streptomyces; species Streptomyces camelliae. The sequence goes on along the minus strand of NZ_JAIQYY010000010.1, from coordinate 114,917 downwards.
CGCCTGTGGCGTTGATCACGGTCTGGTCGACGTTGCCGAGGACGGTTCCCAGCCGCACCTCCGGGTACTGCTCGCGGGCCCTGCGGAAGGAGTCCATGAAGGTGTCCGTGAGGTCCCCGAGCGCGGGCACCACGCAGCCCTTGCGGGCGTTGGTCCTGGTCGCGTCGCGCAGGGCCTGGCCGGACTGGGAGCTGTACTCGGTGGCGGTGTCGGGGGCCAGCACGTCGTCCGCGTTCGCGTGCCCACCCGCCTTCAGGCCGGAGTTCAGCAGCGGGGGCAGTTGGTCGCCGGTGATGTTGTCGGGGCGGACGAGGGAGACGTTTCCGCAGGTGGCGGCAAGGGCCCTGCCGAGGCCGGCGAGGAGGGCGGGCTGGCCGCCGTTGACCGGGTACGACATCTGGCCGGTGAACTCGCCGCTGGTGACGCCGTAGCCGCCTATGTAGGGGATGCCGGCGCCCTCCAGCGGGGAGAGGTAGGAGTCGCTGAACTGGCTGTAGGAGCCGACCACCGCGACGACGTTCTCGTCGGCGGCCTGCCGGGCGCACTGGGCTGCGGCCACGCTGTCGTTGTGGTCGTTGCAGGTCAGGATCTCCAGCTTGCGGCCGTTGATCCCGCCATGGTCGTTGATCCACTTGCCGTAGGCGCGGGCCATCGCGGGCATGCCGGGCTTGTTGGTGGCGCTCGTGTTCTCCGGCGCCCAGGTCATGACCTTGATCGGGTCATCCCCGGAGCCCCCCGTGGCACCGGGGATGACCCCGCATCCGGCGGTGAGCGACGCACAGAGAGCCACGGCACCCAGAGAAGACAGGGCACCGGCTCTGACGGGCCGGGAGAATGGGCGGGGGAAGGTGCTGCGCGTACGTCGCCTGCCGGTCATGTGCGCCCACGATTCCCTCACACTGCTAACCCGGGAGTGACCCTCGGTCAACGAAAGGTGACGCGGAGGTGAATTACAGGGGCCGGTGAGGTCCGTGTGGCGAGGAACGTACGATCGATGACCGTGCAAGGTTCGGAGAACTCTTCCCGTCGCGGCCGTCGCTCCTCCACCATGGGCGGCATGCCTCTAAGCGACATGCCGTGGTGGCGCTGGCGCAGCAATGTGCGCTCGGCGCTGCACATGCTCTCCGACCCGGTGTTCCAGCGGGACGTCTGGCTGGCCGGCGTGGACGGGTACGGTGACGTCACCGACGCCGTGTACCGGCTGGTGGAGGACACGTGGCTGGACAACTGGTCCGCCGAGAAGTACGTCGGCACGATCTTCCGGGACTCGCAGGAGGCGGCGCTCGTCGACACCGCCGTGCTGCGGGTGCTGCGGATCATGCACCAGGTCGGCCCGGACGCGCCGGTCGCCGCGTACCTCGACCATCAGGGCTGGCCGGAGGCGGTGCGGGCGGCGCGGGACGCGCACGTGCGGATGTCGGTGAGCGACGGGGAGGACCCGGAGACGCCGCCGAAGACGCTGGAAGTGCTGCGGATCATGACGAGGACCGCTTAGCGGGACGCGTGACGCGGCGGGACCCGTCACGCGGCGGGACCCGTCACGCGGCGGGACGCGTGACGCGGTGGGACGCGTGACGCGCCAGGACCCGTCACGCGGCAGGACTCGTCACGCGGCAGGACTCATGAGGCGTGTCCCGTCCTGCGGGACGACCATCCACGGCGGGGCGGCCGTATGGGAACCTGTAGTGCATGAATGAGCAGTCCGCGCCCGCCGCCGCACCGGCAGCCCAGTACGTCCTCACCCTCTCCTGCCCGGACAAGCAGGGCATCGTGCACGCCGTGTCCAGCTACCTGTTCATGACCGGCTGCAACATCGAGGACAGCCAGCAGTTCGGCGACCACGACACCGGTCTGTTCTTCATGCGTGTCCACTTCTCGGCCGAGGAGCCGGTGACGGTGGAGAAGCTGCGGGCGAGCTTCGCGGCGATCGGCGACTCCTTCCACATGGACTGGCAGATCAACCGGGCCGACGCGAAGATGCGCATCCTGCTCATGGTCAGCAAGTTCGGGCACTGCCTGAACGACCTGCTGTTCCGGGCCCGGATCGGCGCGCTGCCCGTGGAGATCGTGGGCGTGGTGTCCAATCACACGGACTTCCAGGAACTGGTGGGTTCGTACAACATCCCCTTCCACCACATCCCCGTGACGAAGGACTCGAAGGCGGAGGCCGAGAGCCGGCTGCTGGAGATCGTCCGTGAAGAGAACGTCGAACTGGTGGTCCTCGCCCGCTACATGCAGGTCATCTCGGACGACCTGTGCAAGCAGCTCAGCGGCCGGATCATCAACATCCACCACTCCTTCCTGCCGAGCTTCAAGGGCGCCAAGCCGTACCACCAGGCGCACGCGCGCGGCGTGAAGCTGATCGGCGCCACGGCGCACTACGTCACCGCCGACCTCGACGAGGGCCCGATCATCGAGCAGGAGGTCGAGCGGGTGGCCCACGATGTCACCCCCGACCAACTGGTGGCCATCGGGCGCGATGTGGAGTGCCAGGCGCTGGCGCGGGCCGTGAAGTGGCACGCCGAGCGGCGGATTCTGCTCAACGGGCGGCGGACGGTCGTTTTCGGCTGAGAGGCCGGGGCGGTCGCCGGGTGCTCGTCGGGCGGCCGCGGGGCGGTCACTCGGAGATCGTGAAGTACTCCGCGAACGCCGGGACGATCTCCGCCTCGCCGATCACACCGTCGCCGTCCGCGTCGAGGGCGGCGGCGGTCGACGCGGCCAGGGCGTCCGGTACGTGAAGGACCCGCAGGACGCGCGCGGTGTCGGCGACGCTGATCCGGCCGTCGGCGTCCGTGTCCGCCACGGCCAGCGCCGCGTGCAGAAACGGGCGGGCGAGCTCGGCGAAGCGGGCTGGGTTGTCGCGCAGGCGCTTGACCGCGCCGGTGACGAACTCCTCGCGGGTGATGCGCTGGTCCCCGTCACGGTCCGCGATGCCGGCCATGCCCTGCCAGAACGCCTCCGCTCCGGCGTACAGCGCCTGACCCCTGTCCGAGCGGGCGGGCACGGTGAACTCGGCGAGGAGCGCCTTGGCGGCCGTACTGAAGTCCTCGCGGTCGATCCAGCCGTTGCCGTCCTGGTCGAAGCCGGCGAACCGGGCGGCGATCCTGCGCTCGTACTCGGTGCTGACCATGTCTGTTCGGGCCGCCTTACCTGTGCGTGGGCCGATCTCGCACGGAGCGTACGACGCGGTGACCGCGAGGTGGCGGAAAACAGGCGGTTGTGCCAAGACCGGGGGAATCCTGGGACAGACGTGTGGAATTGTCGCGAAGATCGCGGAACGACGGGTCGGCGGAACGGCGGGTCTCAGGCGGACAGGGGGTCCACTTCGTCGGACATGGCGGCGTCGAGGTCGGGGCGGACGTCGAACAGGCGGCGGACGCCGAGCGCGCCGAGGACCCGGTTGACGTGCGAGCCGTCGACAGCGCCCCCTTCCGGCAGGATCAGCCGGAGCCGGCCCTGGCAGGAGCGGAGCAGCCGACGGGCGGCGATGAGGACGCCGACCCCGCTGGAGTCGCAGAAGAACACCTCGGAGAGGTCCACGACGAGGCTGTGGTTCCCCTCGGCGACGACGTCGTGCACCCGCTGGCGCAGCACCGGCGAGGTCATCAGGTCCAGTTCCCCGGAGACTCGCAGGACAGCCCACTCGCCCCGTTCGACGCCGGTCACGTTGAATGCCACGGCCATGCCCCTCCGCTCGCCGGAACTCTCGAACTCTCGGAATCGCGGGAACCGCCTGGAAACGGAAGCGATTCCTTCGCTTGCTTCCGCGCGGCTGCCCAGCGGCCGTTCCCTGAAACGTCGTGCAACAAACCGGACGTGATCGACAAGGGGCTTGTTTCGGTCACTATCGATCGCATTCGATCAAGGATGTGTCAGAGATGCCCGCGCTCCGTGTGAAGGTTGTGTGAAGAGGGCACTATCACCTGCGACGCCTCGGAGGGCGCGCATTGGCACAAAGGGGCGTGCGCTGTCAGAGGTGCCGACTACATTCGGGAGGACGGTGCAGACACGCTGGACGGGCCGGAGCACGGGTGAGGGGAGGGGACCGCATGGCCAAGAAGGACGTACCGCCCCGCTGGGACCGCAAGATGCAGCAGCGGCTCGCCCGCGGTGAGGCGGCCGCCCTGGGCGAGCTGTACGACAGATTCGCCTCGCTCGTGCACAGCCTCGCCCACCGCGTCCTCGGCGACGAGAAGGCCGCCGACACCCTCACGCGCGAGGTCTTCGCGCATGTCTGGGAGCATCCCGAGGGCTACGACCCCAAGCAGGGCCCGCTGCGTTCCTGGGTGGCCGGCGTGACCCACCGGCTCGCCGTGCAGCGGCTGCGCGACAGCGGGACCGCCGCGCTGGCCCACGGGGCCGGCGGTGCCACGGGGGAAACGGCGGAGCTGGAGCGCACGGTGCGGCGCGCCTCGGTCGCCGCCCGCGCGGACTTCATCGTCCACTCCATGCCCGCCCCGCTGCGCGCCGCGCTCGAACTGGCCTACTTCCAGCGCCGCGACTACCGCCAGACCGCCGCCGACCTCGGCGTCACCGAGGACGAGGCCCGCCGTCGGCTCCGCCTCGGCCTGCAGCTGCTCTCCACCGCCCACGACGCCGGAGCGCCTCCGGAACACGGGGGTGCGGTGTGAGCGAGGCCGACCGGTTCGAGGCACACGACGAGCACGAGGGGGATGGGGGAGGAGAGGGGTACGGAGGACACGAGGGGTACGGCGATGACGGCGGTCCGAACAGTCCGGGCGTGCCCGGCGGTCCGGGCGGTCCCGTCGGTCCCGGCGATCCCGGCGGGAACGGGCACTCTGGTGAGGGCGATGGCGGCGGCTCCGGGCAGGTGCCGTCCGGTTCCGGTACGCCCGAGCCGGACCGGCCGCGCATACCGACGCCCCGTCCCTCCGTGGAGGACGGCGGTCGCCTGCTCCCCGGCCTCGCCGATCTGGGAGAGGCGGTGCCCGTGCCGCTCGACCTGCCGCACGACGTCCTGAAGTCGCTGCTCGGGGCCTGGGCGCTGGCCGCCTGCTCGGCGGCGGAGACCGCGGCCGTCGAGGACCACCTGGGCTACTGCGGGGCTTGCGCCGACGAGGCCCGCCGGCTGCGCGAGGCCGTCGGTCTGCTGCACCAGCCGGAGAGCCTCGACCTGGACCCGGGGCTGCGCACCCGCGTCCTGGAGGCCTGCCTGGACCGCCGGCCGCCGCGCATCCCGCTGCCGGACTGGGCGGCGCCGTACGACGCCGAGGCCGCGCGGCTGGACGCCCTGCTGCAGGACTTCGGGGACGCCGAGTGGCACGCGCCGGTACGGCTGCGCTGGTTCGAGGGCGACGAGCCGACGAGCCGTCGTACGACCGTGGCCGGTGTGATCGCCCACCTGCTGTCGGTGGACGGGCTGATCGCGCTCACGCTCGGCCTGGAGGACCCGCTGGCCGAGATCACCGGAATGCAGGGCATCGATGCGGAGGGCCCGGCGGAACGCACGGAAGCCTTCTGGCGGACCTCCCACTTCCCGCCGACCCGCTCGGTGCGTGGGCCCTGGCGGGAGCAGAGCCACAGCCTGGTGCGCACGGTGGCCTTCACCGGCAGCCACGCGGGCGGACTCCCGGTGTCGTACGGCGACTTCTCGCTTCCGCTGCACGACGCGATGCTGGACCGGGCCTTCGAGTGCTGGGTGCATGCCGAGGACATCGCGGAGGCGGTCGACTATCCCTACGAGCCGCCCGCGCCGCGCCACCTGAACAAGATGATCGACCTCGCGGCCCGCATGCTCCCGACCGCACTCGCCGAACGCCGCCGCACGGGCCGCTCCGCGCCGGGCGGGACCCCGCACCTGGTCGCGGCGGGCGCGCCCGGCCGCAGCCTGCGCCTGGAGATCGAGGGCGCGGCGGGCGGTGAGTGGCTGATCCCGCTGGACTCCCCGGCGGCGGTGGGCTCAGCGGAGTTCGAGGTGGCCCATATCGCCCTGGACGGCGTGGAGTTCTGCCGCCTGGCCGCCGGCCACATCCCACCGGAGGAGGCCGCGGCGGGCCAGGTCGGCGACCGGCAGGCGATCAGGGACGTGCTGTTCGCGACGGCGGGGTTGAGCCGGATGTGACCGTGCCCTCGGCGATCACGCCGACGCACTCACCGAGTGCCATGTGCAAGGACGGTACGAACGCGGCGAGTTCGGCGTCGGAGGCGTTGTCCGCGTCCAGTACGGCGCCTACGACGGCGAGCAGGGCGGCAGCGGACGTGAGTGCGTGAGCGTCGGCGAGTGCGTCGAGGTAGCCACCGGGCCGCGTGACCGCGTAGGTCTCCTTGCCGGTGGCCGGGTCGATGCCGAGGCTGCGCAGGCGCGACGCGCTCATACGGCGACCTCCAGCGGGACGGCGTAGTCCTGGCCCATGGTCGCCAGTACGGCTGCCCGGCGCCGTTCGCGTTGCAGGCGACGCCGGTCGAGTTCATCGCGTTCGCGTTCCCACAGGGTGACGTACGGCCGGACGAGGGGCTGATTGTCCGCGAGGACGACGGGCAGGGGCGGCTTGACGGGCCTGGGCGGCAGGGGCGGGCTGGTCGGAGTCAGTGTCGGGGAGGCGCGGTGGACGCCGCTGGGAGGCAGGAAGAGATGGAGGATCGCGGTCAGTAGGCTGCGCACAGGTCGACTCCAGTTCAGTCGGCTCAGGTCCTGGCGAGGAAGTAGCCGCTTCCCGCCAGGGCCGATCTCTTTCGTGGGAGCAGGCTAGCGTAGATAACCGTGGATAACTACGGATGCGCGGAAAGCCATGGTCACCCAGGCTGAAGGTCATGGACCTTGATCGCACGCGCCCGCTCTGGCGGCAGATCGCAGGGGAGATCATCCGGCGCATCAAGGACGGCACGTATCCTCCGGGCAGCCGCGTGCCGTCGACTCTGGAGATCGCCCAGGAGTTCGGCGTGGTGAACGCGACCGCGGCGAAGGCCATGAGGCATGTGCGAGAGCAGGGCTGGACTCGTGGCGAGGTCGGCCTGGGGACTTTCGTCGCCGACCCTCTGCCACCCACAGCCGGAGAAACGTCGGCCTCCTGAACACAGCCTCATCGGGACGGGCCGAGTAGGACAGATCCGGCCAGGCGCAGGAAGATGGAAGCGGTGGGACGCGCCAAGTACGCCGCCGTCGCCACGCCCACTCCACTGGATCGCCACCCGGAGGCAACCATGGGCGCAGTTCTCGGTGACGTGCTGGGTTTTGCGGCGGCCGTCGCGGTCAGTCCGCTGCCGATCATCGCCGTCATCCTCGTACTCGCCACGCCCCGAGGGCGTCTCAACGGCGTCCTCTTCACCGTCGGCTGGATCCTGGGACTCGCGGCACTGGGCGCGGTGATGCTGGCGATCGCCTCCCCGGCCGGCGCCTCCGCCCACAAGCATCCGGCCGCCTGGGTGGGAGCGCTCAAGCTCGCTCTGGGCGTGATCCTCGTCTTCTTCGGCGCCCGGCAGTGGCGCCGACGCCCCAGGGATTCCTCGCAGGCCCAGCTGCCGAAGTGGATGGGCGCGATCGACCGCCTCACGCCGGTCAAGGTGTTCGCACTCGGGCTGGCCTTGGCCGCGCTCAACGCCAAGAACGCACCGCTGACGATCGCCGCGGGCGCCGCGATCGGCTCAGCAGGACTGCCGGTCGGGCAGCAGATCGCATCGCTGGCGATCTTCGTCCTGATCGCCACCCTTGGTCTGCTGGCCCCGCTGGGAGTCTTCCTCCTCGGGGGAGAGCACGCCAAGACCACGCTCGCCAACTGGAAAGAGTGGGCAGCTCAGCACAACGTCGCTGTGATGGCCGTCCTGTTCTTCGTGCTCGGGGTGAAACTGCTCGGAGACGGCATCTCCATCCTCACCTCCGGCTGAGAAAGATCGAGCAGATGAAGCGACCGAGTGGATGGCAATGTAATAGTCAGTCGGAGATCTCTGACCATACGGTCGCCTGAGCCATTACACCCGTGCTGAAGCTGTCGCTCGTCGATGTGATGGTCAGGACAGCGATGCGCCCGGCCTGCGTCTTGAGGCAGATCACTGTGCCCTTCTGAACTTCGACCATCCAGACGCCCTGAGTCGAGATCAGGTCAGAACATGCCTGCCGAGTCGGCATTTTCTGCCCGGGCCACACCGCGAGGTTGACTGCTGAGCTGTCTTTCGTGGAGATCCTGGGCGGATCAATGAGACCAAGTACGACATCCGCCGAAAGGTTGTCCCTCTTCGGTGGGTTGTAGTCCAGCTGCGGACCGGACTCGGCGATGCGCACGGGCCCGTTGTACTGGATGCTGTTCGAGGCATCGGACAGCGATACCGATGGTGCCGGGGCTTGTGTCGAGGGCGGGGTGCTGTTCCGTTCCGTCTCGCTCGCTGACTCGGATGTCGATGGGGAAGCAGTGGCATGAGCGTTGGTGTCCGATGACGACGGCCGCAAAGCGATGAGCACGGGCACCACGATGGCTAACACAGGTATCAGGATGCCCACCACCCACCATGCCCACTTCGGCTGCCGATGCTCCGATGACGACTCGTCGGAGTCCGGCGGAGTAGCGCTGCTCTGCGGGTCGTCGTCGGCACTCACCTGGAATCCCCATCTGTTGTGACTTTGCCAACTGAACGGAACCGCACTCTACAAACACCGAGCGAAGTATCGCCACATCGCCAACCACCTCAACACGGAGATCTCAATTCAGGGCTTTGCCGATCGGCCCGCCGTGATCGTGTCGGCCCGCCGCAGGGCCGCCGCGGGCGTTACTGCCACTGCGGGCTGGTTGCGATGGACCGCAGTTGGGCCAGGGTCAGGATCGGCGTGGTACGGGTCGAGGGGCGTTCTGGCTCGGTGCCTGCCACTCCATGAGGGTGACGTAGAGCCCGTCAGGATGCAGGACGTTCACCGCCGCGTGCCCGGGGCCCGTTCCGGGCAGTGCCTGCCGGGACGTGATCAGGGTGCCGTCGGCCAGGGGTGTCGTGCCGGCGAAGACGTGGCTGCGGAGCGCGGTGGTGGAGGTCTGCCGGGAGACGTGTACTTCGAGCAGCGACTTGCCGTGGCCGTCGTCCACCCACAGCTGCCCGGACTGCCGGCCGCCGGGCGGGCTCGAATGGGTCAGGCCCGTCGGCAGCAGCGCGGTCAGGGTGGCAAGGGCGCGGTTCGGATCGCGCAGCGGCGAACGCCATGAATTCCTCTTCGTACCGGCGCTTCATCCGAGATCCTGTTCGTCGTCCACACTCTGAAGACGCTGTGGCCGCAGGGTTACGTCCCACCCGGAGAAGCAGAAATCTGGCCGCCCCAGGCGAACCCGCCTTCGGCGACGTTGGTGTCGGGCCTGAGCAGGGTCGGGACTGGCGCGGTGGCTACGGCTCCGTTTCCAGTCCTCGCCGCTTCAAGCGAAGCCGCGGCCGTCACGTGGTGCCGCGCGCCCGAAGGAAGCGATGCCCCAACCTGAGGACGAAGCCCAGAACTGTGACTGCCAGTCCGAAGTCGAGCGCGTCAAAGAGCTCGATGACGAGGTGGGGCGCGCGCAACAGACCGGGCGTCCTGGCGCAGATCATCCCCAGGCCCATGAGGAGGGGGAGCCATGCCCAGAGGAAACGCTTGTCCTGATCGGAGCGCTCGTTCTGCCGAACCTGGGTCCGCTCCCACCGTCGGCTGCCGAGGCTGCCGAGAACCAGCACACACCCCATCGCGACTACGGACCAGTCCATGAACCGCAGCATCACATCTCCCTCGATTCGGACGGATCTTCCTCCGGCAGGTGACCGCAGGCAAGAGGCTGCGCGCACCTCAAGTGGGGTCGGCCCTGGTCATCCGGGTCCAGCCTCGGCCGCCGTGCGGTGCCGTCGACCGGAGTGAACCGCGCCGGCGGGGACGTGGAGATGAGTCGGAGTTGAACCATCCCCCGAAGCCCTCACCTTGGGAAGCTGAGGCACCTCGGGGATAGCTGTGGCGCTGAACTGGGCGAACGGTCGGTCCGAGGAGTCGTCGAGCTGGCTGCCTTCACTGTGATTCCCCACTGTTCCCCGCCGTATCTGGTGCGCCTGTGGTGCACGGGCGCCGTCAGTGGCTGCCAGTACGGTCCGTAGGGGCAGCTCGTTTTGCTGTGGTTCTGATCGTCGAGCGTCGTGATCAACGGTCGGTGAGCCGAGTTGCCGTCTTCCTCCCTCATCGCTGCCGCTCTTACGCAGGGGGCTCTCGGCCGTCGCGGATTGCACGCGAGGGGTACGCCTTGTCTGTCCGGTGCCGCTCCAGGCATCTGGCGTACGGCACGGCCGTTCGTGGCCGTAGCGTTGGCGATTTCGTCCAGGAGCATCAACAATAGGAGTTGATGGCCGGATGTCGTGCTGATCGATGCCTTGCGCGACGGGAGATCGGCGGTGGGTCGGGGCTGCGGGTAGCGCCCGCCGCCATTCTTAGATCCTTTACGTCTCCGGCACATCTGTTCCCTGGACCGGTGTGAGTGGAGCGTTGCCATGGGCGGCCCGTCACCGCCGGATTCGGATCCGTGTTCAGGCGCGAGTGATGCGTCTTGATGACGGCCGGGAGGACGATTATGGCACTCACCCAATCGGACCTGTTCAAGATCGGTGATGCTGACTTGGTGGAGCTATTTCGCTCTAGCCCGCCGGGTGACATCCCGACGGGTCCGCTGGCTGGGGCAGGCTTCCTCCGGTGGGGGGATAACTCGCTGGCCCGGTCGTTCGCCCGGCTGGTGCCCTTGGTCCTGTGGCGGGGAAAGCTGTTCGTCCCCGACGGCTACCTGGTCAATCGGATATCCGCGTTCGACGTACTCGCCGTCCTGGCCCAGGTCTATCGCGGGCCGAGCCTGGTGGACGAGCAGGACTGCATCGTCATCGACTACTCCAAGCTCTCACTGGTTGGCCGATGGGTTCGCGATGAGATGCGCGAAGTGAGTCCTGGGCTGTATTTGGGCGTGGTCTGGCTGCTGGGGACCAGGGTTGCCTGGTTCTCACTCAAGGTGCCCGAAGTCGCCGAAGCGACCGAGGTGAAGGAATCCGAAACCGCATGATTCGGCCGACCGGCTGACAGCGCTCCTGTCAGGTGCACGCAGGTGCCGATGCGGAGCACCTTTCGGACGATTGGAGCGCTGCATCGATCCTCTGCCCAGTTCAGGCATGCAAAGCGAAGGGTTCGAGAACCATGAGCACTCCGGGCATACGGGCTCGCAGGCTGGCCTCCCATGAAGGGCGCGGAGCAAGAAGGCGGTCGAGGGCTCTGCGGTTGACATCAACCACTGCCGCAGCAGCCTGTGCGGCCCTCGCCCTGCCGGTGGTCGGCAGCGCGGCACCGGCGCTCGATGCTGCGTCAGTCGCGGTGCAGGGGACCGTCACAGGGGCAGGGAAACCGCTCGGGGGCGTTCAGGTCACACTCATGGCCGGTTCACGTTCTGGAGTCTCGAAGCTGGGCCAGACAACGACCGACTCACGCGGTTCCTTCCGGATGACGTACACCAAGCCTGCTGACGGAGTGCTGTACATCGAGGCCACGCCCGCGCAGGCGCACAAGCTGCGGCTGCGCTCGGTCGTAGGGTTCGGCGCGGGTGGTGGCGTGCCCGAACAGGTCGTGAGCAAGGTGACGGTCAACGAGCTGACCACCGTCGCTGCCACGTACGCCCTCGCCCAGTTCAGCGGCCAACGCGGCATCACCGGCCCCAGTCCGGGGCTGCAGAACGCCGCCGCGACCTCGTTCAACCTGGCGGATCCGGCGACAGGTAAGGCCGGCGGTCCCATGACCGGCGACAGCGCCAACAGTGACACTCTCGCGACGCAGAACACGCTGGCCAACCTCGTCTCCCTCTGCGTGACGGACAACACGCGCTGCGACAAGGTGCTCCAACTGGCGACCCCGCGAGGCGGAACCAAACCCGCCGACACCGTGCAGGCGGTCCTCAACCTCGTACACGATCCGACGCTGTCCGCGAGCGGCCTGGAAGCCATGGCGCGCAACGCGAACGTCTTCAGCCCGGCGCTCACCTCAGCGCCCGCGGACTGGATCCTTGCCCTGCGCTACAGCGCTCCGCAGGTCTACGCGCCGGGCCGCATCGCGTTCGACGCGAAGGGCAACGTATGGGCGGCCAACAACTGGAAGCCGGGCACACGGGATTCCAGCCCTTATGTCACGGTGCAGGATCCCACCGGCCGGCCGACCCTGGGCAGTCCCATCAGTGGCGGCGGCATGAAGGCCGGAGCGTGGGGAATCGCCGTCGATCACGACGGATCCGTGTGGGTACCCAGCTACGCCGGCAACGCGATGTCGAAGTACTCCGCCTCCGGCAGACCGCTGTCTCCCTCCAACGGCTGGACGAACGGCGGACTGAACAAGCCGCAGGGTGTCGCCGTCGACCAACACGGCAACCTGTGGATAGCCAACTCCTACGGTGTCAAGGGAAAACCCGGCGTGGGCAGCGTCGTCGTCTATCCCCACGGTGACCCGAGCAAGGCCGTCGTCATCCACGACAAGAACTTCAATCACCCGTTCGCCGTCCAGATCGACGGCCAGGGTCGAGCCTGGGTGACCAACAGCCATTTCGCCCTGCAAGAGTTCAGGCAAGCGGGACGACCGAGCCGTGCCGACGGGAGCGTCACGATCATCGGCCCCGACTTCAAGACCATCAAGTCGATCACCGACAGTTCGATCCAAGTCCCGGTGGGGCTCGCCCTGGATTCCAAGGGAAACGCCTGGGTCGCCGACTTCGCCAGCAGCGCGGTCACCGAGATCGGACCGAACGGAACGGTGACAGGCGTGCATCAGCTGCCCAAGAAGGTTTTCCCGTGGTCGATCGCCATCGACGGTCAGGACCGTGTTTGGGCCGCCGGTTTCGGTGACTCCTCCGTGTCGCTCCTGTGCGGGGTGAACAGCGCGGCCTGCCCGCCCGGCGCTTCCGCCGGCACTGTCCTGTCCCCTGCCCAGGGCTTCCAGAACAAAGCGATGCAGCACCTCACAGCGGTGCAGGTCGACTCCTCGGGCAACGCCTGGGTGGCCAACAACTGGGCGAAAATAGCTCCACCCACAGGCGGCGTAGGCCTCGTGGAACTTATCGGCGTCGCCATCCCGGTCTGCACCCCCCTGAGTCCGGTACCTATGCGCTCCTCGTCAACGAACCCATGCCCGAAGTAGGGAGCGGGTCCGGTCGAGGAAGCCCTGGTCAGGACTTTCCGGAGCCGGTGGCGTGCTCTGATGCGCGCCACACCACCCCCGGCCTATTGGCGACGATGTGAACGGGGTTCTGATCTGAGCCACAGAAAATCAGCCACGACGGCGGATACGTCGAACGGGCACCCGTCACGTGTGTTGCAGCACCCTCCACCGGCCTGAGCCACGCTGTCACGCTTTCGATCTCCAGCCTGCAGACGCCTCCGCTTCGCCCCCCGCTGGCCACGCAGCGAGGGCGCGACCGGTCCGCAGACCACGACGAAACCCGGCGCCGCGCTACGTATCTCGTCGGCGTCGTCCGCATGGGTGGCGTGGTCGTGCTCGGCGTGGGCCGTGCCGTGGACGGGCCGGCCTTCTCACCGGGCGGGGGCAGGGTCAGTCAGTGGTCGAGGTCGAACGTGAAGCGCCTCGTGTTCGTAGCGATCGTGTCGGCGTGGACCGTGCCACGAGCCCGGTCGAATTTTCCGGTGCCCCCGGTGATCCCGTTGTCGAACGAAGGGGGAGGGCCCGGTTTGAGGAAGCCGAAGACGATCCCCTGCACGGAGAGCTGGCCGCCGGGGAGGTTGTAGGTCACGACGCACTCCTCCTCTCCGCCGTTGTCGACCCGGGTGGTGGTGCAGGTGCCGCCGGTGTCGCCGACCTGCTTGTCGTTCTGGTCGAAGAGGATCGAGCGGAAGACGGCCCGGTCGCCCTGGGCGGGGCTGCCGCCGGGGTTGACGGGGAAGCGGGTCTCCTGCGCGAGCCGGCCGATGAGCTTGAAGACCTTGTCTCCGCCCTTGGCGTGAGCGGAATCGGTGTACGTCGCGGCAGCGCCTGCCACAGGGGCGCAGGCGAGAAGGGTGACCAGCGCAGTGGCCGTGCCGAGACAAGCTGCTCTGATGGGGCGCATCGTGTGGCTCCTGAGGTTGATATTCACCGATGGGCAGGTGATGTATTCATAACCTCGGCTCTGCCGCCGCCCGGAACGTCCCGGCGCGACCCACCGGCAGATCCGATCGATCGGACCAACCCGGGACGAGAGACGGCCCGTCCGACCGGACGAGTCGCGCGGGCGGGTCGGCTGTGCTGCCATGAAGTCGCGCGGTGGGTGACCGTGGAGCGGAAACCAGCGGAGGTGATGCTCTCTGAGGACGCCGGCGTAAGGCTTCCGTGTGTCGGCGTGGGCCTCGGACCCCCACGGACTGCCCCGATCCCGGTACTCTGCACCCGCTCCGTCCCTGGTGGACGGGGCAGCAGGCGGATTGCCCGAGCGGCCTAAGGCAACGGTCTTGAAAACCGCTCCCGCAGCTTGTACTTCAGCACCTTCCGCAGCGTCTCGTTCCTCGGCAGCGCGTCCACCACCTCCAGCCGCTCCGGCAGCTTGTGCACGGAGAGGCCGGAAGCCCGCAGGTATGTGACGACCTCCGGCAAGGTCAACCGGTCGGCGTCCGGCGGCTGTTCCACCACCGCGCACACCAGCTCGCCCCGGTCCGCGTCCGGCAGGCCGATGACCGCCGCGTCCGCGACCAGCGGATGCGCGGCGAGCAGGTCCTCGATCTCCTTGGCGGAGATGTTCTCGCCCTTGCGGATGATGACGTCCTTCAGGCGGCCGGTGAGGACCAGGTGGCCCGAGCCCGTCAGACGCCCCAGGTCGCCGGTGCGCAGAAAGCCCTCGGTGTCGAAGGCGGCCGCCGTCTGGGCGGGGTCCAGATAGCCCTGGCAGACGGCCTCTCCGCGCAGCCGTATCTCGCCGTCGACGATCCGGATCTCCATGCCCGACGGCGGCCGGCCCTCGGTCGTCGCCAGGTTCTCCGGGGCGTCTTCGGGGTCGCCCATGGTGATCATCGGGACCTCGGTCATGCCGTACCCGTGCGTCAGCTGTACGCCCATCTCGCGGACCACCGCCTGATAGAGCTCGGGTGGCTTGGGGGCGCCGCCGCCTGCGAGCAGGCGCAGGGACGGGATCAGCCTCGTTCCCGGCGGCTGCTTGCGCTGCTCGGCCAGGAACATCGAGTAGAACGCCGTCGAGCCGCCGGCCGTCGTCACCCCGTGCCGCCGGTACTCCGCGAGCGCGTCCGGCAGCGCGAAGTGCTCGAACAGCACCGCGGGGAAGCCGTAGAGGAGCAGCATCACCAGATAATCCGGGCCGCCTATGTGGGCGTACGGGAAGGCGATCGAGCCGACGTCGTCCGGCGTGAGGCGCAGGGCGTGCGCCAGGCAGGAGCCGCCCGCGATCAGGGAACGGTCGGTGTGCAGTACGCCCTTGGGGTCGGAGGTGGTGCCCGAGGTCCAGTAGATCCAGCGGACGGAGGTGCCCTCGGCGGGCGGGGCGGGGAGGGGTGACGGGTTGCCGTCCGGCAAGGAGTCGTCGTCGTACGCCTCGAAGATCCCCTTCGCGCCGACCCGTCGTGCCATCTCCGTGTGGTCGTGGCCCCGCCACACGCCCGGGACCGCGAAGAACTCCGCCTTCGACTCGCGCAGCGCGAAGCCGGCCTCCCGGTCCCGGTAGAAGGGGATGACCGGGGACTGTACGGCGCCCAGGCGGGCCAGTGCGAGGGACAGCAGGACGGTCTCGATACGGGTGGGCAGCTGCCAGGCGACCACCGTGCCGGGGCGGACCCCCATGGCGTACAGGCCTGCCGCCACGCGTTCCGAGCGCGTGCGCAGGTCGCCGAAGGTCAGGCTGCGGTCGCCCTGGAGCAGTACCGGGCGGTCGGGGGTGAGGGCGGCGCGGCGGGCCACCAGGTCCCACAGCGTGGGTGCGGAACTCAGGGCGTGCGCGGTCTCGTTCACGGGTGCCCCCAGAGCGGACTTGGCTGACGTACCGTCAGATGTCATATTGCTATCTGACGGACCATCAGGAAAGTAGGGGACTCATGGCTACCGAAATGGCTACCGAACTGCCCCGCATCGTCAGCGTCGACGACCACGTGATCGAGCCCGCCCACCTCTTCGAGACCTGGCTGCCGGCCCGGTACCGGGACCGGGGGCCCAAGCCGCTGACCGCCGGGATCGGCGAACTGGCCTACGTCGGCGGGAAGTACCAGATCACCATGGACCCGGCGGGGCAGCCGACGGACTGGTGGATCTACGAGGACCTGAAATTCCCGTACAAGCGCAACATCGCCGCCGTCGGGTTCGACCGGGACGAGATGACCCTCGAAGGGATCACGCGGGAGCAGATGCGGCGCGGGTGCTGGGATCCCAAGGCCCGGCTGGAGGACATGGACCTCAATCACGTCGAGGCCAGCCTCTGCTTCCCGACCTTCCCGCGGTTCTGCGGGCAGACCTTCGCCGAGGCGCATGACAAGGAGGTCGCCCTCGCCTGCGTCCGCGCCTACAACGACTGGATGGTGGAGGAGTGGTGCGGGGACAGCGGGGGGCGGCTGATCCCGCTGTGTCTCATTCCGTTGTGGGACGTGGAGCTGGCCGCCGCCGAGATCCGGCGCAATGCCGGGCGCGGGGTGCGGGCCGTGACCTTCTCCGAGATCCCGACCCACCTCGGGCTGCCGTCCATCCACTCCGGCTACTGGGACCCGTTCTTCGCCGTCTGCCAGGAGACGGGCACGGTCGTCAACATGCACATCGGCAGCAGCTCGCAGATGCCGGCCGCCTCCCCCGACGCCCCGCCCGCCGTCCAGGCCTCGCTCAGCTTCAACAACGCGATGGCCTCGATGATGGACTACCTCTTCAGCGGGGTCCTGGTCCGCTTCCCGCGCCTCACACTCGCCTACTCCGAGGGGCAGATGGGGTGGGTGCCGTACGCCCTGGAGCGTGCCGACGACGTGTGGGAGGAGCACCGCGCCTGGGGCGGGGTCAGGGACCTGATCCCCGAGCCGCCGTCGACGTACTACTACCGGCAGATCTTCTGCTGCTTCTTCCGCGACCGGCACGGGGTCGCCTCGATCGACGTCGTCGGCCGCGACAACGCCACCTTCGAGACCGACTACCCGCACGTCGACTCGACCTTCCCGCACACCAAGGAGGTCGCCCTCGACCATGTGAAGGGCCTGGACGAGGAGACGGTCTACAAGCTGATGCGGGGGAACGCCATCCGGATGCTCGGACTGGATCTGGACCGGTAGTGGACCTGTCGTACACGCCCGAGGAGGAGGAGTTCCGGGCCCGGCTGCGGGAGTGGCTCGCCAAGGTGCTGCCCACCCTCCCGGACCGGCCCGCGCCCGAGGACTGGCCGGGCCGCCGCGCCTACGACCTCGGCTGGCAGCGGATGCTCCACGACGCCGGGTACGCCGACGTCCACTGGGACGCCTCGCCGACCACCCGTCTCATCTTCCTGGAGGAGACGGAGGAGGCCGGCGCGCCGTACGTGGGGGCGAACTTCGTGGGGCTGCTGCACGCCGGTCCGACGATCGCCGCCGAGGGTACGGCGGAGCAGCGGGCGCGCTGGCTGCCGCCGATCCTGCGCGGCGAGGAGGTGTGGTGCCAGGGGTTCAGCGAACCGGGCGCCGGCTCCGATCTCGCCGCACTGCGCACGCGCGCGCGGAGGGAGGGCGACGACTACGTGGTGAGCGGGTCCAAGATCTGGACCTCGCACGCGGAGGTCGCCGACTGGTGCGAGCTGCTCGTCCGTACCGACCCGGACGCGCCCAGGCACCGGGGCATCAGCTGGCTCGCGATGCCCATGGACGCCGAGGGGATCACCGTACGGCCGCTGCGTACGCTCGCCGGGTCGGCGGAGTTCGCCGAGGTGTTCCTCGACGAGGTCCGGGTGCCCGTGGCCAACCGGGTGGGCGCGGAGCACGACGGCTGGCGCGTGACCATGGTGACCCTGTCCTTCGAGCGGGGCACGGCCTTCGTCGGCGAGGTGGTGGCCTGTCGCCGGGTGCTCGTCCAACTGGCCTGCGCGGCACGGGAGAACGGCCGCTGGGACGACCCCGTACTGCGCCGTCGCCTCGGCCGGCTGGAGGCGGAGTTCCGGGCGCTGTGGCGGCTGACCCAGTGGAACGTGAGTGCGGCGGAGGCGAGCGGGGGTGGCGTGCCGGGGGTGGGCGGCTCCCTCTTCAAGCTCCGCTACTCGCACGCCCGCCAGGACCTGTACGACGCGGCGGCGGACGTACTCGGCCCGGACCGCCTCGACCTGGACCGGCCGTGGGTCCTGGACCGGTTGTCGTCTCTCTCCTACACCATCGCCGCCGGCACCTCCCAGATCCAGCGCACGATCGTGGCCGAGCGGATGCTCGGGCTGCCGAGGGGGAGATGAGCGTGCGGTTTCAACTCACCGATGATCAGCGTGCGCTGCGGGCGGGCGTACGGCAGTTGCTGGAGCGGCGGTTCGGGCATGAGGCGTTGCGGGCGGCCGTGGACGCTCCGGGGCGGCTCGACCGGGGGCTGTGGCGGGCCCTCGGCGACGCGGGCTTCTTCGCCCTGCGGCTGCCGGAGGCGCGGGGCGGGGTCGGGCTGGGGCTGCCGGAGGCGGTCCTGGTCTTCGAGGAGGCGGGTCGGGCGCTGTTGCCGGGACCCCTGGTCGCCACCCACCTCGCGGCCGGCAGCGTGCCGGGTGCGGCGACCGGGGAGACGGTCGTCGCGGCCGTGGACGGGGAGCTGGTGGAGTGGCTGGACGGCGCGGACGTCGTACTCGGCGACACCTCGGGCGCCGTACCCCTGCGTTCGCTGGACCCGCTGACGCCACTGCACCGCGTTCCCGTCCCCGGTGTCACGGACCCCGTCGGCAGTCTGCTCACCGCGGCCGAACAACTGGGCACATCTGGGCGTGTGTGCGAGCTTGCTGTGCAACACGCCCGGACTCGGGAGCAGTTCGGGCGGCCGGTCGGGGCGTTTCAGGCGGTGCAGCATCTCTGTGCCGATCTGCTGGTGCGGGCCGAGATCGCGCGTGTGGCGGTCTACGCGGCGGCCGTCACCGCCGACCCCGCCGACATCGCCGCCGCCCGGCTGCTCGCCGACGAGGCCGCCGTACGCGGCGCGCGCGACTGCTTGCAGGTGCACGGCGGCATGGGCTTCACCTGGGAGGCGGACGTCCATCTGCATCTGAAACGGGCCTGGGTGCGGGCCCAGCGTGGCGATGAGGACACGCAGAGTGAGGAGCTCCTCGCCGCGCGACTTGCCGGCTGACCTGCCGACAGCGCCCTGGACTGCGACTCCACGCAGGCCATGGCCCAAGATGTCGCGGATCGTGGCGAAGCGATATCACGGAGCGTTGATACCTGGTTGTGTCCTATGCGTGACTCGTCACGGCCTGGAGTCAGGGGTCCGCTCCGGTACCTTGTGTGGGATGCGAGTGGCTGTGAGCGCGAGCCGGGCCGGTGAACCCCCTGGGGTGGCGCCGGGTGGCGCGGTGCGCGGCGCTCCTCGCAGGGCGGATGCCGTCGCGGACACCGCTTCGGACCCCGTCTGTTCGACTCCCTGGTACGAGCGTCGCACAGTATCCCGCACGCGTACTCCTTCGCGCTGGAATATGCCCGAAGCGCTTGTTGGGGTGACTGTACGTCAACCATGCTGTCTCATAAGGGAATCACGGTCCGTGATCCCTGCTCTGGCCGTTGTTCTGGCCATGCAGAAAATGGCTACGATCGTGGCCCTCGTCGTGATCGTCGTCGTGGCTTTCGCCGTGGCGGCAGCGTTGCGCGGGGTCATGTGTCCGCCGGTTCGGATGGTGTGAGCGGTGCAGGTGCTTCAAGTGCAGCTGGAGATCCGGCCCGACCCCGCGGAGGTGGGGCGGGCGAGGAGGTGGGCCCGCTCGCGGTTCGCCGGGCTCGGAATAGCGGCCGACGAGCCGCTGGCCGAGACCCTGATCCTGCTCGTCTCCGAGCTGGTGACCAACGCGGTGGTGCACACGGGCTGCCCGGCCGTGCTGCGGCTGTCCCTGCCGGGTGCGCAGAGCGGGGCCGACCCCTCGGCCACCGTGCGGGTGGAGGTGGCCGACACCAGCTCCCGCGCCCCCGTGCCGCGTTGCGCCCGGAGTGATGCCACCGGTGGCCGGGGCCTGGCGCTCGTGGACTGCCTGGCCGATCGCTGGGGCTGGAGCCCGGAAGGCGCCGGCAAGAGCATCTGGTGCGAACTGGACCGCTGTTCACCGTCCCAGGAGGAGACGCCCCGGCGGGGCGCGGAACTGGCGTACGGGGGCGGAGTGTCCGCGTACGAGGGCCTGGCCTTCGAGGCGGTGTAGGTTCCGGCGCGGCGGTGCGCCGGGGGTGCATCCGTGCGCGGGGTCCGTGAATTGGGCGTACGTAACAAATCCCCGTACCGACGTTGACGTCACGTGGGCACCTGAACACGCTGGTGGGCGTCGATTCGCCGCGAGGGGACGACGAGGGCATGGGTGACGGCGGCCCTCGTCGAGTGTGGGTCGCATCGGATGGCGGCGTGCGCGCACGGCCGTGGGGGAGACGCGCCGGTGGGGGGAGGCGCGCCGCCATCCGGTTCCAGCTCCGGTTCCAGTTCCAGTTTCAGCTCAGGTTCCAGCTCAGGTTTCACCGCGGGCCTTGGGCTACAGGATCGCCACCGGTGCCACCGGTGAACCCGTCGCCCCGACGAACGGCTCCGGCATCGCCGACAGCAGAAACGCGTACCGCCCCTCTTGTCCACAGGCTGTGGACAACTCTTCCAGATTCCAGTTCTGGCCCTGGAGCATCCCCATCTCCACCAGGTCCAGCGCATGCACGGGCAGCCACAGATTGTCGATCTCGGGCGGAAATATCTCAAACGTGAGCGTGTCGTTGGCGACGGCGGCCACATCGCGCGCGTGGAACCACTCCGGCGTGCGGACGGACAACCCCGGCGACGGATAGCCGTACCCGTGCTTGTCCCCGGCCAGATACACCTGCACCTGTCCGGTCCGTACGAGCACGATGTCACCGGCACGCACGCGCGTACCCGCGAGTTCCTCGGCCGCGTCCAGATCCTCCGGCGTGACCACGTGACCGCCCTCCAGCCGGTCCACGCCACGCGCGCGTGCCACGTCCAGCAGCACCCCGCGCGAGACGATGTGCCGCGCCTTGTCGATCCCGCCGAACCCGGCCCCGCCGTGCGCGGTGACCGAGTGCGCAGGGCGGCCGTTGTAGAGCTTCCCGGAGTGCGAGACATGGGTCAGGGCGTCCCAGTGGGTGCCGGCCTGCAGGCCCATCGTCACCGCGTCGTCGCTGCACGCGACCGTGCCGGGCCCGAACAGCTCCTGGTTGATCTGCACCATGGCGTGCAGGGGATTGACCCGCCCCGGGATCATCCCGGTCTGCACACCGTCCTCCCGCAGCGGCAGCGCGAGCGGGACACGGCGGCCGGTGCGGACGTGGGCGGCGGCCTCGCGCACGACCTCGCCGGTGATGAGGTTCAGGGTCCCGATCTCGTCGTCCGCCCCCCAGCGCCCCCAGTTGTTCACGCGCCCCGCGATCTCGTGGAACTCCTCCGGCAGTGCCATCCGGTGCCTCCCCGGGGGTTGTGTCCGTGCGTCCGACGGGCCATAAAATCTAACGGACCGTCAGAAACCGCGGGAAGGGGCCGGACGTGGGGAACTTCTTGGCAGGCAAGGTGGTCGCCGTGACCGGGGCCGGGCGCGGGATCGGACGGGCGGTCGCCCTGGCGGCGGCGGCCGAGGGAGCGAAGGTCGTCGTCAACGACTACGGCGTCGCCGCCGACGGGACGGCACCGACGAGCGAGGTCGCCGAAGCGGTCGTCAAGGAGATCGAGGCGGCGGGCGGTGAGGCGGTCGCCGTCGCCGACGACATCTCCACGATGGCGGGCGGACAACGGGTGGTGGACACCGCCGTGTCCTCCTACGGCCGGCTCGACGGAGTCGTCTGCGTGGCCGGGATCCTGCGCGAACGCATGCTGTTCAACATGACCGAGGAGGAGTGGGACCCCGTCGTCGCCACCCACCTCAAGGGCACGTTCACCGTCTTCCGGGCGGCCTCCGCGGTGATGCGCGGGCAGCGCTCGGGCACGCTGATCGGCTTCACCAGCGGCAACCACCAGGGCTCGGTCTCCCAGGCCAACTACAGCGCGGCGAAGGGCGGCATCATCTCGCTGGTCCGCAGCGCGGCGCTGGGCCTGCACAAGTACGGGGTCACCGCCAACGCCGTCGCCCCCGTGGCCCGTACGCGGATGTCGGCGAACGTGCCCATGGAGCTGGCCGAGATCGGCGAGCCGGAGGATGTGGCCGCGCTCGTGGTGTATCTGCTGTCCGACGGGGCTGCCGCGCAGGGCATCACCGGGCAGGTGTACACGGTCGCGGGGCCGAAGATCGCGGTGTGGGCCCAGCCCAGGGAACTCCGTTCGGTTTACGGGGAAGGGCCCTGGACGCCGGAGCGGATCGCGGAGTTGCTGCCGGGGTCGGTGGGGGTGGATCCGATGCCCATGCTGTCCCAGCTTTTGGCGATGGAAGAGGCGGCGCGGAGTGGGTCTCGGCCTAACGCCTAGTAGCGGGGTGTGCTGTCGTCTCGCGGCTGCGGGTCGATTGTGGCTGGTCGCGCAGTTCCCCGCGCCCCTGATGGGGCGCTTGACCCTAGGCGGGCTTCATGGATTTCGGGTTCAGTCAACAGGACGAGGTGTTTCGTGCGGAGGTCCGCGCATGGCTCGCCGCCAACGTCACCCCCTCGACAGACCGCCGTACCTGGGAACGCACCCTCGGCGCCGCCGGCTGGATAGGGCTCGGCTGGGCCGAGGCCGGGTACGGGAACCGGACCGCGACCCTCACCCAGCAGGTCGCCTGGGCCGAGGAGTATGCGCGGTCGGGGGCGCCGCCCCGGTCCGGGCACATCGGGGAGAACCTGCTCGCTCCCACCCTCATCGCACACGGCACCGACGAGCAGAAGAAGCGGTTTCTGCCGCCGGTCGCCGCCGGTGAGGAGCTCTGGTGCCAGGGGTACAGCGAGCCCGGTGCCGGGTCCGATCTGGCCGGGATCCGGACCGTGGCCGTGCGGGACGGGGAGCGGTACCGGATCAGCGGGCAGAAGATCTGGACCTCGCTCGCGCACGAGGCCGACTGGTGTTTCGTGCTGGCCCGGACCGAGCCGGATTCCCGCCGGCATCACGGACTGAGCCTTCTCCTCGTGCCCATGGACCAGCCGGGCCGTATCGAGGTGCGGCCGATCCGGCAGATGACCGGCACCAGTGACTTCAACGAGGTCTTCTTCGACGGGGCACACGCGCGCGTGGCGCATGTCGTCGGCGGCGAAGGGCAGGGCTGGCGGGTCGCCATGAGTCTGCTCGGGTTCGAGCGGGGGGTGTCGACGCTCGCCCAGCAGATCGGGTTCGCCGAGGAGCTGGGGCGGGTGGTGCGGGCTGCCGAGGAGACCGGGGCCGCCGGCGATCCCGTCGTACGCGCGCTGCTCGTACGGCAGTGGGCCGAGCTGCGGACCATGCGCTGGAACGCCCTGCGCACCCTCGGCGGCTCCGAGGATCCTGGCGCGCCCAGCGTGGCCAAGCTGCTGTGGGCCGGGTGGCACCAGCGGCTGGGCGAGCTCGCGGTGCGGGTGCGGGGCGCGGCCGCCTCCGTGGGCCCGGCGGACTGGTCGCCCACGGCGCCGTACGAACTGGACGCGGACCAGCACCTGTTCCTCTTCTCCCGGGCCGACACGATCTACGGCGGCTCGGACCAGGTCCAGCGCACGATCATCGCCGAGCGCGTGCTCGGTCTGCCCAGAGAGCCCAAGGGGGCCGTGTGATGCGTGGAGTGGTGTTCGACGGCAAGCGGGTGCGGGTGGTCGACGATCTCGCGGTGCGGGAGCCGGGGGCGGGGGAGGTGCGCGTCGCCGTCGCCGCGGCCGGGCTGTGCCACAGCGACCTGTCCGTGGTGGACGGCACCATTCCCTTCCCCGTGCCGGTGGTGCTGGGGCACGAGGGCGCCGGGGTCGTGGAAGCGGTCGGGGCGGGGGTCGGCCATGTCGCGCCCGGCGACCATGTGGCCCTGTCCACGCTCGCCAACTGCGGCACCTGCGCGGAGTGCGACCGGGGCCGGCCGACCATGTGCCGGCAAGCCATCGGCCGCCCAGGGAAACCCTTCACGCGGGGCGGGGAGCCGGTGTACCAGTTCGCCGCCAACTCCGCCTTCGCGGAACGCACGATCGTCAAGGCCGTACAGACGGTACGGATCCCGAAGGATCTCCCGTTCCCGTCCGCCGCGCTGATCGGGTGCGGGGTGCTCACCGGGGTGGGCGCGGTGCTGAACCGGGCCCGGGTGGGGCAGGGGGAGAGCGTCGTCGTCATCGGGACCGGCGGGATCGGGCTGAACGTCATCCAGGGCGCGCGCATCGCGGGGGCCCTGCGCATCGTCGCCGTGGACGCCAATCCGGGCAAGGAGGAGATGGCCCGGCAGTTCGGCGCGACCGACTTCCTGACCTCGGCGGAGGGCGTGACGGACATCCTGCCCACGGGCGCCGACCACGTCTTCGAGTGCGTGGGCCGGGTGGAGCTGATCCGGCAGGCGATCGACCTCCTCGACCGGCACGGCCAGGCGATCCTCCTCGGTGTCCCGCCGGCCACCGCCGAGGCGTCCTTCCTCGTCTCCTCCCTGTACCTGGACAAGTCCGTCCTGGGCTGCCGCTACGGCTCCTCACGCCCCCAGCGGGACATCGCCCTGTACGCCGAGCTGTACCGCCAAGGGCGGCTCCTGCTCGACGAGTTGGTGACGGCCGTGTATCCCGTGGAGGACTTCGAGAAGGCGCGGGCGGACGCGGAGGCGGGGCGGGTGGCGCGGGCGGTCCTCACATTCTGAGGCTTTCGTCCGCGGGAGTCAGACCGCCGAGGTGACCGTCGCCCGGAAGGTGCGCCGGTACGCCGTCGGGGTCACGCCCAGGGCCTGCTGGAGGTGCTGGCGCATCGACTGGGCCGTGCCGAAGCCGGACGCGCGGGCGACCTGGTCGATGGACAGGTCGGTGGTCTCCAGCAGATGGCGGGCGCGCTCGACGCGCTGCTGGGTGAGCCACTGGCCGGGGCTGATGCCGACCTCCTCACGGAAGCGGCGGGTGAAGGTACGTACCGACATGGACTCCTGTCCGGCCATGTCGCGCAGCTGGATCGGCTCGTGCAGCCGGCCGAGCGCCCAGGCGCGGGCAGCGGTCGTGGTCGCCACCTGTGGGTCGGGGACAGGGCGTTCGATGTACTGGGCCTGGCCGCCGTCGCGGTGCGGCGGTACGACCGTGCGCCGGGCCACGTCGTTGGCGACGGCCGTGCCGAAGTCGCGGCGCACCATGTGCAGGCACAGGTCGATCCCGGCGGCCACCCCGGCCGAGGTCAGCACGTCGCCGTCGTCGATGAACAGCACGTCCGCGTCCACCTCGATCCGCGGGAACAGCTTCTGGAAGCGGTCGGCCTCGGCCCAGTGCGTGGTCGCCGGGCGGCCGTCCAGGTATCCGGCGGCGGCGAGGACGTAGCCGCCGGTGCAGATGGCGGCGAGGCGGGTGCCGGGGCGGATGCGGGCGAGGGCGGCGGCGAGGTCGTCGGTCAGCCGGCCCTCCTCGAAGACAGGTCCCAGTTCGTACGACGCGGGGATGATCACCGTGTCAGCCTCGGCCAGCGCCTCCGGGCCGTGGGTGACGTGGATGGCGAAGTCGGCGTCGGTCTCGACCGGGCCCGGTGGCCGCACCGAGCAGGTCACGACCTCGTAGAGCGGCCGGCCCCGCTCGTCCTTGGGGCGGCCGAAGATGCGGTGCGGGATGCCCAGCTCGAAGGGGAGCAGGCCGTCCAGCGCGAGAACGACGACCCGATGCGGACGGACGGCTTCAGAATTCTCGGAACTCTCGGCGACAGCAGCCATGGCCCGATCCTAGCGAATGCTGTCCGTCGGGCCACTCGATGCGCGGAACAGCAGACCGGATGCTCTATGACGTGACTCAGACAAGCCCAGCCGCAGCCCCCGTCCAAGCCGCCCCGCCCACCCGGCACCACCGTGTGCACCGCGCCTGGTTCGTCGCCGCCGTCACGTTCGTCACGATCATCGGCGCGGCCGCCTTCCGTTCCCTGCCCGGTCTGCTGATCGACCCCTTGCACCAGGAGTTCGGCTGGTCGCGCGGCACGATCGGCGCGGCCGTCTCCATCAACCTCGCGCTCTACGGCCTCACGGCCCCCTTCGCCGCCGCGCTGATGGACCGGTTCGGTATCCGCCGGGTGGTCGCCGTCGCACTGGTCGTGATCGCCGCCGGGTCCGGCCTGACCGTGTGGATGACGGCGGCCTGGCAGCTGTGGCTGTGCTGGGGCCTGCTGGTGGGCCTCGGCTCCGGCTCGATGGCGCTCGCCTTCGCGGCGACGGTGACCAACCGCTGGTTCACCGAGCGGCGCGGCCTGGTCAGCGGCATCCTCACCGCCGCGTCCGCCTCCGGCCAGCTGATCTTCCTGCCGCTGCTCTCCTGGCTGTCCGAGCACCACGGCTGGCGCCCGGCGGCCGTGACGGTGTCCCTGGCGGCCCTGGCCGTAGTGCCCTTCGTCTGGATCCTGCTGCGCGACCACCCGGCGGACATCGGCGTCGCGCCGTACGGGGCGAAGGAGTTCATACCCAAGCCGGCGCCGGTCACGGGCGCGGCCCGCCGCACACTGAAGGTCCTGTCCACCTCCGTCCGCACCGGCACCTTCTGGCTGCTCGCCGGCACCTTCGCGATCTGCGGCGCCTCCACCAACGGTCTGATCCAGACCCACTTCGTGCCCGCCGAGCACGACCACGGCATGCCGGTCACCACGGCGGCCTCGCTGCTCGCGGTCGTCGGCGTGTTCGACGTGGCCGGCACGATCGCCTCCGGCT
Source organism: Streptomyces sp. CoH27 (assembly GCF_020181035.1). GTDB lineage: Bacteria > Actinomycetota > Actinomycetes > Streptomycetales > Streptomycetaceae > Streptomyces > Streptomyces camelliae. The sequence continues at coordinate 88,098 of NZ_JAIQYY010000010.1, read as the reverse complement.
GGTTCACCGACCGCTTCGAACCGCGCCGCCTGCTCGCGGTCTACTACGCCCTGCGCGGCATGTCCCTCCTCTTCCTCCCCATGCTGCTGGGCCCGTCGGTCCACCCGCCGATGCTGTTCTTCATCGTCTTCTACGGCCTCGACTGGGTGGCCACCGTCCCGCCCACCCTGGCCCTGTGCCGGGAGCAGTTCGGTGACGACAGCGCCATCGTCTTCGGCTGGGTCCTCGCCTCCCACCAGATCGGCGCGGCCCTCGTCGCCTACCTCGGCGGCGTCGCCCGCGACGTCTTCGGCTCCTACGACCTCGTCTGGTACGCCTCCGGCGCCCTGTGCGCGGCGGCAGCCCTGATGTCCCTGGTGATCCGCCGCCACCCGGCCCCGACGGCACCCGCCCTGGCCGTATCCTGAACCCACGCTCAGGAAAGGGAAGTTGATGACACTCGGCATGGTCCTCGGTGACGCGTTCCTCGTGCCCGCACACGTAGGAACCCCCTCCCGAGGAGCATGCCGTGCCCCTGGTCCGCTGGACCGAGAACGACCCCCTGTCCGCCCGCTGGCACTCTGAGAGCGAACTCCCGCCGCCCCGCCGGCTGATCGTCGCCGACGACCGCGTCCGCGCCGCCACCGCCTCACCGCCGAGGGCACGGCCCTGCTGTGGCGCGGCGACTACCACGGCGCCCGACAGCTGCTGAGCGCCCTGGCCCGCCGTATCGACCGCAAGGCCCCACAGCCCCCGGACCGGGGAGCCTCGGAGGCCTCGGGAGCCTCGGCGGCCTCGGCGGCCGAGAGCTTCCACCTCCTGCGCCGCTTCCGCGCCCACCGGGCCCGGATCCTGGGCCGGCTGCTGGTCCTGCTGGAAGCCGACCACAGCCTCGCCCTGCGCCGCGCCCCGGACGTCCGCCAGGCCTGCGCCGACGCCTACGGCCCGCCCGCCGGCCCCTCCCTCGTACCGCTCCGGGAGCTGCTGGGCGTGCTCGGCGCCCGGCAGTGGCGCGAGAAGGGCGTCGACGTACCGGCCCTCGGCGCCCGGATCCACCCGCACTACGGCGTCTTCGCCCCCGTGCGTGGCGAGTACGTCGACCTGGTCGCGCGGGCAGCCCTGCCCGAGGGCCGTACCGCCTTCGATCTCGGCACCGGCACCGGTGTGCTGGCCGCCGTGCCGGCCCGGCGCGGTCTCACCCACGTCACCGCGACCGACCTCAGCCCCCGCGCCCGCGCCTGCGCCCGGGACAACCTCGGCCGCCTGGGCCTCACGGACCGGGTCACGGTCGCCGGCCCGGAGCTGTATCCGCCCGGCCGGGCCGCGCTGATCGTCTGCAACCCGCCCTGGCTCCCGGTCCGCCCCGCCTCCCCCCTCGACCAGGGCGTGTACGACCCCGGCGGCGCGATGCTGCACGCCTTCCTGACCGGACTGCCCGCGCATCTGGAACCCGGCGGCGAGGGCTGGCTGATCCTCTCCGACCTGGCCGAACACCTGGGTCTGCGCACCCGGGACGAGCTGCTTGCGGCGATCGGGAAGGCGGGCCTGAAGGTGCTGGACCGTACGGACACCCGCGCCCGCCACCCGCGTGCGAACGACCCGCGCGACCCGCTGCACGCGGCCCGCGCGGCCGAGGTGACGTCGTTGTGGCGGTTGGCGGCACGCTGACCCTCATGCCGTAGAGGCGCGGCTGTGGCGCCTGCCTGTCCCCGTTGTCCATCGTGCGTGGGCGGCGGGGCCTTTTCGTGTCTCGTCCTGGCGTTAGACCGGCCGTCGGCCGACCACCAGCAGATGTGAACTCGCCGCCAGCAGTTCGGGGTACGGCTCGGCCATGCGTGCCGCAGTCAGCGCCGACTCGAACAAGGGCGTTTTCCGGAAGTCGCCGCCAGTGTTGCGTTCGGCCGCCGCGAGCATGGACCAGGCCGGGCCTTCGACCCCGAAGACACTGACATCGTCGAATCGGGCAGCAGCCACCTCGTCGCGCAGTTGCTCGCCGCTGTGGAAGTAGGCGGCTGTGAACGCTTTCTTCCCGTCGTGGATCTGGGAGGCGAGGATCTGGCTGATGCTCCTCTGCATCTGTTCCTTGTAGAGGTGCGCGAACGCGGTGTGCTCGAAGAGGCTGGAATACCGGTTGATTCCGGCCGCTGCCAGCAGGCCGCCCGGCTTGAGTACGCGGTAGGCCTCGGCGAGTGCCTGCTCGCGGTCGGCGCGGTCGATCAGGTGGTACAGCGGGCCGAGCAGCAGGACGACGTCGGTCGAGCCGTCCGTGGCGGTGAGCTTGCGGGCATCGCCGACTTCGACGGTGGCACCAGTGGCCTTCGCCTGTTCGACATGCCGGGGAATCGGGTCGACGAGATGAACGCCGTAGCCGTCCTCGATCAGCCATCGGGCGTGGGTGCCAGGGCCGCCGCCGACGTCGAGGATGCGGGCCGGCGGCGTCGGCAGGTAGCGGCGCAGCAGTTCCTGGGTGCGCACCAGCTCCAGGCGTCCGTCGGCTGTGGTGGTCAGCCTGTCCGCCTCGTCGATGGTTTCGGTGTAGAACCTCACGATCTCCGGCGCTAGCTCGGGAAGTGTCATGGAGGGCATTCTGGTTCCCGAGTGGTGGACCAGTCCAGTGATCGGAAACATGCGTCATGCCCCTTCTGAAGTACGAGCAGATCGCCGACGATCTCCGGAACCGGATCGCGGCGGGTGAGTTCGGCCCGGGCGACCTGCTGCCGTCGGGCCGTGACCTCGCCGAACAGTGGTCCGTGTCCAGGGCCACTGTCGTCAAGGCGTACGACGTGCTGAGGGCCGACGGTCTGGTCGCGGTCCGGCAGGGCGCCGGATTCACGGTTGCGGAGACGCCGGTCGCGCGGCCGGCGGGCGGTCGCCGGGCCGGTTCCGGTCGCGTCGAGGGTGGTGGACCGTACCGGCGGCTGGGCATGCCGGACCGGCTCGTGCCGCCTGCGCACGTGGTTGAAGCCCTCGGGCTTGAATCCGGTGAGACCGCGCTGCGTCGGATGCGCCTGGTGCTGCTCGACGATGGTTCGCCGGGGACGGTCGTCAGCGCCTGGTTCCCGCCCGGCATCGCCGATGTGGCCCACCGCCTGGCGTTGCCGGGTCCGATCGCCGAGGGCACCACGCACTACGTGCGCCGTGAAACCGGACGTTCGCCCCGTGAAGGCGTCGACATCACCACGGTCCGCCTGGCCAGTAACGAGGAAGCCCGGCTACTGGAGGTGGAACAGCCGGCGGCCGTGGCCGTCGTGGTCCACACGGCTTATGACCAGGACGGTCTCCCGCTCGTGTGCGAAGAGGGCGTCACGCCGTCGCACGTCTTCGAGGAGACCGAGAGGTACCCGATGGGGTAGTGGTCTCCTGAATGTCTTGACTGGACCGGTCCACCGGTCCAGTCTCTTTTTGTTGCTGCGCCAGCGCGCCGCGAAAGCGGCGCGCTGTGCCCGGCTGCCGAAATGACGAAGCCCGGCGACCGCTGACACGGCCCCGGGCGCGGCCAACGCTGTTGAGGAGCGTCGACATGATGAACGGTACCGCCCGGCCCCAGGCCAGTGCACGGGGCAGTGGAACGACGAATCGGGTCTGCGTCGTGGCCAGTCACGGCACTGTCAGCGAGGAGGGCGGGGCGGAAAACGTCCTGCCCGGCGACGGTCCTTTACCGCTGAGCCCGGCCCTTTCCCCGTGCGGCGACCCGGTGAACACCGCAGCGGGGAGCGGTAGCACCACCCTGCCCGTAGACATCGGGACGATGCGTGCCACCGCGCGGTGCGCCCTCACCGAAACCCTCTCCGAGGACGACCTGGACACGCTCACTCTGACACTTCGCGGACACATGCAGCTCCTCGTCCCCGAGGTTGAGGCAATCGCGGAACGGGAGCCGAAGGACAGCGCCCCGCGGTACTGCGCCCGGGCCTGTGTCGCAGAGGCGCGCAGGAAACTGCGGATCGGTGACGGCTGCACACCGGCTGTTCGCGTCGCGGTGGCGCAGAGACTCGCCCGCAGCGTCAACGCCCTGTGCGACCACTACGAGAACCTTCGTGCCGCGCAGCGATGAGCGCCCGGCCATGAAGGAGATCGCCGGCCTGCTCGCGTACGTTGCGATCGTCTCCGCCCCGGTCCTCGCCCTGGTGCTGGCGTGGACGCGCGGCTGACGCACCCCCATGGCGACCGCAGGGTCAGGGTCGCGGACTCCCGCCCCCGGCTGAGGGGCGGGTCGCATGACCTCGTCGGCGCTGTGCCTGACGGGTTCGGGACAAGTCAAAGGAGGGTCCGAGGATGACGATGACCATGACGGGACCGATCGTGTGGAACGGGGGTGACGGGGCAATGGCAGCGGTGAGGACAATCTTCCCGGGCAGCCCTGGACGCCGCCCCCGCCACCACCCCCCGACGGCGAATCACCGCCCGGAGACGGGAAGCACCGCAAGTGACGCTCACACCTGAGCAGGACGGCCGCGCCAGTGACGAGCTGGCGCGGTACCTCCTGGACACCGCAGCCCTGACGCCCGCGTGGGCAGAGGCGTTCAGGGCCGTACCGCGTGCGCTGTTCCTGCCGGACCTCGTCTGGGCGTACGACATGCCCACCGGCCGCAGTGTCCCGGTCTCCCGAGCCGACGATGCCGAAGGGTGGGAGCGAGCCGCGTACGCGAACGTTCCGCTCGTGACCCAGTGGGACGACGGCCGGCACACCGGCACTGAGCCGGGGACCGTGCCGACCAGTTCTGCGAGCATGCCGTCCGTCGTGGCCGCGATGCTGCGCGATCTGGACGTGAGCGACGGCATGCGGGTGCTTGAAGTCGGCACCGGTACCGGTTGGAACGCCGGACTGCTCTCGCGTCGATTGGGCAGCTCGCACGTGGTCAGTGTCGAGATCGACGCCACGGTGGCCGAGCGTGCCCGCGCCGCGTTGAAGCGTGCCGGACTCGACCCCGAAGTGGTCCACGGGGATGGCCGGGACGGATGGTCGGAGGGGGCGCCCTATGACCGCGTGATCGTCACGGCAGGCGTGCGAGCTGTCCCGCCGTGCTGGTCGGAGCAGACCCGGCCGGGTGGAGTTGTCCTCGCCCCATGGGGCACCCACTACAGCGACCAGGACGCCCTGGTCCGGCTGACGGTGGGTGAGGACGGCCAGGCGTCCGGGCCGTTCCTGCGTTTGGTCGATTTCATGAAGCTACGTGCTCAGCGCCTCGACTGGGACCAGTTCCGCGGACACGTCCATGAGTTCCCCGGGGACACAGACGAGTCGTTCACGCGGCTCACTCTGGCGGACTTGGGGGGCCGTTACACGACCGCCCGGTTTGTGACAGGCCTGTGTGTGCCGGACTGCGCCCACGTCGTCAACCAGGCCAGCCGGACGGACCAGACGGACGAGGGGGCCGGGAGGGCTTGGTTCTTCGACCTGAGGAGCCGGTCATGGGCCGCCGTCGAGTTCCGTGGCAGCGAACCGGACGCCACGGTCTACCAGTCCGGGCCGCGCCGTCTGTGGGACGAGGTGGAGCGGGCCCTGACATGGTGGGCGGAGCGAGGCAGGCCCGACCTTGACCGGTTCGGTCTCACGGTGGGGCGGGACGGCGCCGCCCGCGTGTGGCTTGATCATCCGGCGGACGTGCTGCCGTTCGCCTGACCCCGGGACGGCCCCGGCCCTCCGTCGAGGGCCGCGAACCGCCCCCGGTGGAACAGCAGCGGTTCGCCGTCCCCGGCCGCGCCGAGGGCGTCCACCCGGCCCACGACGATCAGGTGGTCGCCCCCGGTGTGGACGGCGTGGACGGTGCAGTCGATCCAGGCGACCGCGCCGTCCAGCCGCGGTGCCCCGGAGACGGGCGCCGCGTCGTACGCCACCCCCGCGAACTTGTCCGCGCCGCTCACCGCGAAGGCCCGGCACAGCTCACCCTGGCCGGCGCCGAGCACGTTGACACAGAAGACGCCGGCGCGGGCGATGCGCGGCCAGGTGGTGGATGTACGGCCCACCAGGAAGCAGACCAGGGGCGGTTCGAGGGAGAGGGAGGAGAAGGACTGGCAGGCGAACCCGGCGGGGCCCGGCTCGTCCGCGCCGGCCGGGGCGGTGATGACCGTGACCCCGGTCGCGAAGTGCCCCAGTACCCGCCGGAACTCACCCGGCTCCACCGACGCCCGCTCACCCTCCCGGACGCACCGCAACTCCGGCCGCGGCAACGGCTCCACGGCCCTCGGCCTCAGATACCGGACTGCGGCGGCCGCCGCCCCTGCGTGTCCCATCACGCCCTCCATTGAAGCTGACAGTCCGTCAGATGGGAAGCCTGCCGGAGTGCCCCGTACCGGCGGCTCATAGGGTGCGATCATGGGGTGGGAGAACGTACGCGACGAGGGCCGGGCCGCGGACCGGGCGCTGCGCAGTGAGGTGGCCGCGGCGATCCCGGTGAACGCGGCGCAGTTGCCCGCGGCCGGGCTGCTGTGGCTCCTTTGGAGTGTCACCCAGGACCAGTACGGCGCGGGCACCGGCGGTGCCTTCGGGCCGGCGCTCCTGCTGATCTTCGCGCCGCTGCTGCTCCCGCTGCTGGGCCTGTTCGCCTCGCTCGTGCTGACGCTGCCCGCGGCCCTGCTCGCCCGGCCGGCGCTCCGCCGGTACGGCGGTCCCGAGTGGGCCTGGCGGCTCGCCGGAGCGGTGGCCACGGCCGTCGGCTGGGGCGCGGTGACGGCGGCGCTGTGGCACTGGCCGTTCGCCACCACGGCCGCGGTCCTCAGCGGCCTCGGCGTGCTGCCCGCGCTCGCCCTCCCCTACGTCCGCACGCGTACGTGGTCGCAGTGGGGCCTGTGGTGGCGCTCGGCACTCGCCTGCGCCGGCCTCTTCGCCCTGGCCCTCGGCGGCGGGCTCGGGGCCGTCGCGGCCGGCCTGATCAAGCAGTACGAGCCGCCGAAGCTGACCACCGCCCAGCTGGCCGGGGTCTGGCACGGCCCGAGCGGGGCCGTGCTGCGGCTGTACCCGAGCGGGCGCGCCGAGGCCACCAGGCTGCCGGCCGAGCCGTCCGGGGGCGAAGGGGCCGCCACGGACGTCGTCCTGTGCGACGGCCCCGGCAGCTGGGAGCCCGGCCCGGCCCCCGACGGCACCAAGCGCGACGGCGTGCTGCTGAAGCTCGACCGCTCCTGCGGCGAGGACACCCACTGGTCGATCAGCGGTACCGAGCACGACCCCGAACTGTTCGTGCTCTTCGGCGATCCGGACGCGGGCACGCTGTGGACGCTGAAGCGGAAGACCTGACTCACCGCCCCCGGAACTCCGGGCTGCGGCGCTCCGTGAACGCCCGCAGGCCCTCCCCGGCGTCCGCCGTCGTCATGTTCACCTCCTGCGCCGCGGCCTCGGCGGCGAAGGCGGCCGAACGGTCGGCGTCCAGGGAGGTGTTCACCAGCTGCTTGGTCAGGGCCAGGGCCCGGGTGGGGCCGGAAGCCAGGCGGGTCGCCCATTCCCGTGCCGTCTTCGCCAGCTCCCCGTCCGGCACCACCCGGTTGACCAGCCCCAGCCGTTCCGCCTCCGCCGCCGGAACCGCGTCCCCGAAGAACATCAGCTCCTTGGCCCGCTGGGGGCCCAGCAGCCGGGGCAGCAGATAGGCGCCTGCGCCGTCCGGTACGAGTCCACGTCGTACGAACACCTCGATGAAGCGGGCGGATTCAGCGGCCAGCACCAGGTCGCAGGCGAGCGCGAGATGCGCGCCGAGCCCGGCCGCCGTACCGTTCACGGCGGCGATCACCGGCTTCTCGCAGTCCAGCACGGCCGCGATCAGCCGCTGGGCGCCGAGCCGGAGGGTGCGGGCCACATCACCGGCGACGCGCTCACCGGCTCCCGAACCGCCACTCCGCAGGTCCGCGCCCGCACAGAAGCCGCGTCCGGTGCCGGTCAGCACCACCGCCCGGGTCTCCGGGTCCGCCGAGGCCTGCGCCAGCAGTTCGATCAGCCGGTCCCGCAGCGCGGGCGTGAGGGCGCCCAGCGCCTCGGGGCGGTCGAGGGTGAGGTACGAGACGTACTCCCGGACCTCGTGGCGGATCCCGCTCACCGGCACACCACCAGCGCGTCCAGTGCCACCGCGCCTTGCCCCCGGGGCAGGACCAGCAGCGGGTTGATGTCCAGCTCGGCGATCTGGTCGCCGAGTTCCAGTGCCATGCGCTGGACCCGCAGAACCACCTCCACCAGCGCGTCGCGGTCGGCCGGCGGGCGGCCCCGGACGCCGTCCAGCAGGGGGTGGCCGCGGAGTTCGGCGAGCATGGCGTGGGCCTGGTCCTCGCCGAACGGCGGGACGCGGACCGCCGTGTCGTGCAGGACCTCGACCAGCACCCCGCCCAGGCCCACCGTCACCGTCGGGCCGAACAGGTCGTCGTGCGTCGCGCCCACGACCATCTCCACGCCCTGCTCGACCATCTGGCACACCAGGATCCCGTCCAGCGAGACCCCCTCGTAGCGGGCGATGTCCATCAACTCGCGGTAACCGTCACGGACTTGGCTGGCTGACGTCAGGCCGACCTTCACCAGGCCCAGTTCGGTCTTGTGGGCGATCCGGGCACCCGAGGCCTTCATCACCACCGGGTAGCCGATCTGGGCCGCGGCCCGTACGGCAGCCGCCGCGCTGGTCACCAGCTGCTCCCGCGGGACCCGGATGCCGTAGGCGCGCAGGAGCTGTTTCGCCGCGTGCTCGCTCAGCTGCCGGCCCGGACGCATCAGCGCCTGCGCCTTGCGGAAGGAGGGCGAGGGCAGGCGCGGGGCCTCGTCGAAGGGGGAGCGGTAGTCGCGCACGAAGCGGTGGTGGTCCAGCCAGGCGCGGACGGCCGCCAGACAGTTGCCGACCGTGCGGAAGGTCGCCACGCGCGAGGAGCCCAGCAGGGTCTCCCGGTACGCCGGCTCGGTGCCGACCGGGGAGCCCCACACCACGCACACCAGCTTGTCCGTCTCCTCGGCCGCCGCGACCAGGTCCGCCACCAGCTTGTCGCTGAGCGGCGGGAACGGGCCGGTGACCGGGCAGATCAGGACCCCGACCGCCGGGTCGGCGAGCAGCGCGTCGATGATCTTCCGGCCGCGCGCGTCGCCGACCGGGTGTCCGCCGTTGTCCACCGGGTTGGCCACGCTCAGGTACTCCGGGATCCACTGGTGCAGCTCGGCCTGCCGCTCGTCCGACAGCCGCGGCAGGCGCAGCCCCAGGCCGGCCGCCAGGTCGGCGACGTGCGCGCCGGTGCCGCCGGAGATCGAGTAGACCGCCACCCCGTCCGCCAGGGGAGCCCGCGCCCGCGCCAGCAGGGCCGCGGTGTCCTGGAGTTCGTCGAGCCCGTCGACGCGTACGACGCCGTACTGGCGCATCGCCGCGTCCACCACCGCGTCGGCGCCGGTGAGCTTGCCGGTGTGCGAGGCGGCCGTACGGGCCCCGGTCTCGGTGCGGCCCACCTTCACCGCGACCACCGGCACCTTGCGGCGGGCGGCGCGGTCGGCGGCCAGCAGAAAGGCGCGGCCGTCCTTCAGGCCCTCCACATAGGCGGCGATGGCGCCGACCTCGGGCTGTTCGGCGAAGTAGGAGATGAAGTCGGCCGTCTCCAGGTCGGCCTCGTTGCCGGTGGGCGCCCAGTGGGAGAGGCGGATGCCCAGCTCCTGGAGGGAGAACACCGGGCGGCCCTGGTGGCCGGACTGGGTGATCAGCGCGATCGCCGGGCCGTCCAGGTCCTCCCGGAAGCGCTCGAAGGCGTTCAGGTTGGTGTTCGGGCCGAGCAGGCGCAGACCCGAGCGGCGTACGGCGTCCGCGAGCCGCTCCTGGGCCTCGGCACCCGCCTCGCCGGTCTCGGCGAAGCCGGCGGCGAAGGCGACCGCGAACTTCACCTTCGCGTCGGCCAGCTCCTCGATCACCGGCAGCGGGTCGGCCACCAGCAGGACGGCCAGGTCGACCTGGCCGGGCGGCAGTTCGGCGACCGAGGCGGCGCACGGGATGCCGAACACGGACGGCCGGGTCGGGTGCACCGGATGAACCCGCGCCCCCACCCGCTCGGCCCAGGCCAGCAACTGCCGGGTGATCCCGGTGTTCGGCCGGCCCTCGGTGTCCGAGGCGCCGATCACGGCGACCGACTCGGGCCGGAAGAAGCGGGCGAGGTCGGGGACGTCCGCGTACAGCGGGCGCCCGCTGACGTCGAGGTCGTCGACCCGGTCGTGGACGACGGGGCCGGGCCGCTGCTCGCCGCAGGCGATGACCCGGGCCCGGCGGGAGTCGGTGGTGAGGGTGCCGTGGGTTGATCCAAGCATCGGTCCGCCCGCTCCTGTGAGACAGCACAAGTAAACTGACGCAGTGTCAGATTACTGAACTGACGCAATGTCAGGAACTGGTCGGACGTTCAAAGTTACCGACGGGTGCGCACCCCTGTCATCGAAGATGCTTGGCCACCGTCTTCGCGATCTTCCCGGCGTCCAGCGCCATCTCCCGGAACATGCCGCTGATCGGATTGGTGAAACCGGTGAAGTACAGACCGGGCGCCTGCGCGGGCGCCCGGCCGCCGTGCACAAGGGGTCTGCCGCGGCCGTCCAGCACCCCGAGATGCCCGACCAGCCCCTCCAGCGCCCGCGTGTACCCGGTCGCCGCGATCACCGCGTCCGGCTCGATCCGGCTGCCGTCGGCGAGGACCACCTTCCCGTCCTCGAAGGACTCGACGGCGGCCACGATCTCCACCCTGCCCGCGCGCACGGCGTCGATCAGGCCGACGTCCTGCACCGGGATCGCGCCCTGCTTCACCCTGCTGTACAGGCCGGTGTCCGGGCGGGGCAGTCCGTGGGCCGTGAGGTCCGGCATGGTCGCCTTCGCGAACGGCCCGGCCAGCCGGTCCACGAGGCCCACCGGCAGCCGTCGTACCAGGATGCCCGTGTACTGGGCGGCCCAGCCGAGCGTCGAGCGGCGCAGGATGTGCGGGGTGGTGCGCACGGCCAGCCGCACCCGCGCCGCCCCGCCCTCCACCAGGTCGACGGCGATCTCCGCGCCGGTGTTGCCGATCCCGACGACCAGCACGTCCCGGCCCGCGTACGGCGTGGCGTTGCGGTAGCGGCCGGCGTGCAGCAACTGACCGGTGTAGTCGTCGCGGCCCGGCCAGTCGGGCAGCAGCGGGGTGTGGTTGTAGCCCGTGGCGACGACCACCGCGCTGCCGGTCAGCTCGCGTCCGCCGGAGGCGTGCAGCAGCCAGCCGGTGCCGTCCGCGGCGCGCTCGACGCGGAAGACCTCCACGCCGGTGACGATCTCCAGCTCGTGGTGCTCGGCGTACTTCTCCAGGTAGCGCACGACGTCGTCCCGGCGGACCCAACGCCCGAACTTCCGGGGGATCTTCAGGCCCGGCAGCGCGGACAGCCGCCGGGTGGTGTGCAGCCGGAGACGGTCGTAGTGACCCCGCCACGAGGTGCCCACCCGGTCCGCCTTCTCCAGGACCACCGCCCGTATGCCCCGCGCCCGCAGCGCGTACGCGGCGGCCAGACCGCCCGGCCCGGCGCCGATGACGTAGACCGGGCGGTCGGCGGGCGTGGCGGAGAGCTGTGTGGAAGCGGAACGGGAGTCGGCCATGCTCGGAGCGTAATCACCCACCCGGTTGATGGGTCTCGGTCAAGACCGGAATTGGTTGCGGATTGATCACGTGTGTGGAGATGTGCTCGCTACAGGTGACGTAGCCCACATGGATCCGGAGGGAACGTGTCGGGGTGGGCCGGCCGCCCCTTCTCGGTGCAATGGACTCACGGGTGGGCTTTACGCAGTATCTGACGTACCGTCAGATCCATGGACTCCATAGGGCTGGACGGCGTTCACTGGCTGGCGGTGCTGCGGATCGGGCTCGGGCTGTGGTGGCTGGAGAGCTGGCGGCACAAGGACAAGAAGGCGTGGTTCGAGCGGGGCAGCGGCATCGCGTGGGCGGCGGAGATCGCGGAGAAGCACCGCTGGGCGCCGGTGCGCAGCGGCTTCGAGGCGACGGTGAAGCCGCATCCGAAGCTGATGGCGTACATCGTCGCCTACGCCGAACTCTCCCTCGGCCTCGGCCTGATCCTCGGCTTCCTGACCCCGGTCGCGCTGATCGGCGGCCTGCTGCTGAACGCCGTCTACTTCGTGCTGATGATCCACGACTGGGCGGAGCAGGGGCAGAACTCGATGATGGCGCTGATCTCGCTCGTCGCCTTCTTCGGCATGGCCTGGCAGAGCTGGTCGCTGGACGCCTGGCTGGGGTGGTTCTGATGCGGGACGTGCGGTACGACGTACCGGAGCCCGACGCCTTCACGCGCCCGTACTGGGAGGCCGCCGCGGAAGGGCGGCTGCTCATCCGCCGCTGCGGGGCCTGCGGCCGGGCCCACCACTATCCGCGCGAGTTCTGCCCGCACTGCTGGAGCGAGGACGTGACCTGGGAGGAGGCGAGCGGCCGGGCCACGCTCTACACCTGGTCCACGGTCCACCGCAACGACCTGCCGCCCTTCGGCGAGCGCACCCCGTACGTCGCCGCCGTGGTCGATCTGGCGGAGGGGCCGCGGATGATGACGGAGCTCGTGCACTGCGCGGAGGGCGCGCCGGCGGCGGGGATGGCGCTGCGGGTGACGTACCGGGACGGAAAACCGGTGTTCGAGCCCGGCGGCTGAGCCCGATCATCGGTACGCATGAGCCCCGAGAACTGGTATCTCACCGACGACCTCGACGAGTTCCTCGCCCGCGCGGGCGACTTCCTGAGCTCCCGCCCGGCGTTGCACACGGTGCCGCTGAGCGTGACGGAGGCGCTGCGGCGCCGCGGACCGCACGCCTTCGGTGCCGAGGATCCCGTCTTCGGCATCCTGGACGACGGCACGGTCCGCGCGGTCCTGGTCCACACCCCGCCCTTCCACCTCCACGTCACCACGCTCACCCCCGGGGAGGCCGACGCGCTCGCTGCCCGGCTGGCCGAGCAGGCCCATCCGGTCCCCGGGCTCTCCGGCCCGCGCGAGACGGCTGAGGCCTTCGCGGCAGCCTGGCAGCGGCGCAGCGGTACGGCGGGCACGCTTACCCAGCGCCAACGGCTCTACAGACTGGACGAGTTGACCGCCCCCGAGCCCCGGCCCGAGGGGCGGGCGCGGATCGCCGGGCCCGCCGACCGCGAGCTGCTGATCCGCTGGAAGCGCGCGTTCGACGGGGACACCGGCCACGGTCCCGGCCAGGACCCGGCCGGGTGGGCCGACGCCCGCATCGCCTACGGCGGCATCACCCTCTGGGAGACCCCGGACGGCACCCCGGTCTCCTTGGCCGGCGTGACCCCGGAAACCGCGGGCCAGGTCCGCGTCGCCCCGGTCTACACCCCGGCCGAGCTGCGCGGCCGGGGCTACGCGGGCGCGGTCACGGCGGAGGTGAGCCGGGCCGCGCGGGAGGCGGGCACCGCGGAGATCCTGCTCTTCACCGACCTGGCGAACCCGACGAGCAACGGCCTGTACCAGCGCATCGGCTACCGGCCGGTGGCGGACTTCGCGGTGTGGAGGTTCGGGGACCGAGGGGAGCCGCAGCCGCAGGGACACGGCACCCACGGAGTCAGTGCGTCGTGGTGTGCGGGCCAGGACGGCGTCTAAGGCCACAGCAGTGTCCTGCTCCAGCCGAACTCCGTGCTCCGGTACTCCAGCCGCACGTGCCGCCGGTCCGGATCGCCCTGGAAGAACTCCACCGTCTCGGGGCGCAGCCGGTACAGGGTCCAGGTCGGGGACGGCTCGGCCGGGTTCAGGCGGGCCCGGTCCCAGGCCGCCTCCGACGCCCGCCGCAGCTCCTCCACCGAGGACAGCTCCTCGCTCTGCCGGCCGGTGAGCGCCGCGGCCAGCGCGCCCGCCGAGCGGGCGTGCAGATCCGCCTGGCTCTCCGCCGAGGGCGCCGCCGTCACCGGCCCGCGCAGCCGCACCTGACGGCCCAGCACCGGCCAGTAGAAGGCCAGGGCCGCGTACGGGCGGGCGGCCAGGGCGTGGCCCTTGCGGCTGGTGCGGTGCGTGGCGAAGGCCCAGGCGTCCGGGTCGGCGCCGTGCAGCATCACGATCCGTACGTCGGGCCGCCCCTGGTCGTCCACCGTGGCCAGCGACATCGTGTGCGGCTCCGGCTGCCCGGCCGCCACCGCGTCCGCGAACCAGCTGGTGAACAGCGGGAGCGGGGTCGGCGGGGCCGTGTCCGGGTCGAAGGGTCGTAGCTCGGTCGCCTCAGGGGCCCAGACCCGCAGGGACCGAAGCAGCTCGTGGAGATCGTCGTGCTGTGCTGCTGCCATGGGGTGAGTATCGCCGTTACCGAGGCCGTAGTCAGGTCTCGGCATTCCGGGCACTTCGGCCTGGAAGGTCCGTCTCATCACCAGAGCGTGAGGGCTTCGGCTTGAGTACGGTCTCTCGCTTCCTCCCGCCGCTGCCGCGGCAGGGTTGCGCCACCTGCCCGCCCCGCCTCCGCCTGGTGGCGGGGGCGGGCGGCGCGGGTCTTCTGGTCGGCTCCACGAGGCTTTGACACCATCTGTGCGGTGTCCTGGTCTCCGGCCACTCCGGTACCAGTGATGCAGGCCGCTGCGAGGGCGGCGAGGTTGAGCGCGGCGTTGTCGTCCCGGTCGATGACCAGGTGGCAGGCGTCGCATTCGTAGGTCCGGACGTGCAGCGGCAGCTTGGCTTTCACCGCGCCGCACCCGGAGCAGGTCTTGGATGATGGGTACCAGCGGTCCGCGACCACGATGCGGGTGGCGTGGCGCTGGCGGGTCTTGTAGTCGAGCTGGCGGCGGATCTCGCCGAATCCGGCGTCGGCGATCTGGCGGGCCAGGCGCCGGTTGCGGAGCATCCCGGCGACGTTCAGGTCCTCGATCACGACGGTGCCGTACTCGGCCGCAACGCTCGTGGTGACCTTGTGCAGTGCGGCCTCGCGGAGGTTCGCGACCCGGTGGTGCACGCGGTTGCGAGCGGCGTTGGCCTTCTCCCACCGGCGGGAAGGCTGCTGTCCGGTCCGCCGGTCGGGGCCCTGGCGGCGGGAGACGACGCGGGAGGCGCGGCGCAACTGCTTGCGCGCCCGGTCGTAGTGCCTCGGGTTGGCGACGGTGCGGATCTCGCCCGTGCTGTCGGCCGTCACCACGAGGGTCTTCACCCCGAGGTCGATGCCGACCGCGACGTCTGGGCGCGCCACGGGCTTGAGGTCGCGCTTGACCTCGACCTGGAAGGAGGCGAACCAGCGTCCGCGTTCGTACCGGACGGTCGCGGACAGGATGCGGGCGGTCCCGGTCTGGACGCGGGCGAGGAGCTTGACGGTGGGCTCGTGGGTGCGGATGGTGCCGAGCCGGGGCAGTGTGACATGTCGGCCGTCGCTGTCGACACGGATCGTGCCGGTGGTGAACCGGCAGACAAGGCGCGCCTTCCGCTTGGCTTTGAATCGCGGCGCACCCATCCGGGCGCCCTTGCGTTTGCCGTTCTTGGACTTCGCGTAGTTGTCGAACGCGGCCGACGCGTTCGCCAGCCCGGTGTTGTATGCCTCCTTGGAGTTCTCCTCCCACCACGCGGCGAAGCGCGGGTCGGTGTGCTTGGCGGCATTGAACGCCTTCCGCAGCGACGGCAGCGACCACGGGCGCCACTCGGTCTGCTCCGCCTCACCGATGCCGTACGTCTCCTCCGCCCGGCGCTGCCTCCAAGAGGCGGTCACCCAGCCGACAGCCCAGTTGTACGCGGCACGGGCGGCACCGCAGTGCGAGCGGAACGCACTCTCCTGGGAGGCGTTCGGGTCGAGGGCGAACCGGTACGCCTGTACCACGAACCCTGGCTGTGGCTGAAACTTCTTCACTCGGTGGCCTCGCCCGTCGCTACGGCCACCGCGCGGGCGGCCCGGTTCTTCGCCGCCCGACGCCCGTACAGACGCGCACACATCGACGTCAGTACCTCGGTGATGTCGCGCACCAGGTCATCGGCAGTCTCGGTGCGGTCAAGGACGACCAGGCGCCGACCGGACGCGTACAGTGCGGCTTCGAGGTATTCGACGCCGAACCGGGCCAGCCGGTCCCGGTGCTCGACCACGACCACAGTGGCGGTCGGGTCGGACAGGACCCGGTGCAGCTTGCGCCGACGCCCGTTCAACCCGGATCCCACCTCAGTGACGACCTCGGCGACGGCCAGGCCCAGCCCGTTCGCGCCGGCCACGACCCGGGCCGCCTGCCGGTCCAGATCGGCCTTCTGGTCGGCGGAAGGCACACGGCAGTACACCACCACCCGCCCGGACGGTTGGACGGCGGGCTCGTCGACCAGCCATGTCCCGGACGGCGCCTGGCGGACAGGAACGGGCATCTTCCCGTCCTTCACCCACCGCCAAGCGGTCCGGTAGCTCACGCCTTGCAGGCGCGCCCACTCCGAAAGCTTCAGAGGATCAAGATGCACGACTAAGAATGACTGTGAATGACTAGAAAATTTGTTGAGCAGCTGCCACCCCAACGCTTACCCCGCTCACGGCCCTCACTCCCGCCCCAGTACCACCGTCCCCGACGAGCAGAACCAGCCCCCGGTCCCGGAGGCGACCCCCAGCCGGGGCACGTCCCCGTCCCGGCCGCGCACTTGCCGCTCACCGGCCTCGCCGCGCAGCTGCCGTACCGCCTCCACCAGCAGGAACAGCCCCCGCATGCCGGGGTGCTGGGCCGACAGGCCGCCCCCGTCCGTGTTCACCGGCAGCTCCCCGCCGCGCACCAGCAGCCGGCCCTTCTCCACGAACGCCCCTCCCTCGCCCTTCCCGCAGAAGCCCAGGTCCTCCAGGGTCACCAGGGTCATGTAGGTGAAGGCGTCGTAGATCTCCGCGAAGTCCATCTCCGACGCCCGCACCCCGGCCCGCCCGAAGGCGAGGCGGCCGCTGACCGCCGCCGGGGAGACCGTGAAGTCCGGCCACTCGGACATCGCCGCGTGCGAGGTGTGCTCGCCGGTGCCGAGGATCCAGACGGGGGCCGTACGGCAGTCCCGCACGTACTCCTCGGCCGCCAGCAGCACCGCCGCGCCGCCGTCCGAGCGGATGCAGCAGTGCAGCTTGGTGAAGGGGTCGGCGATCATCGGGCCGGACAGGACGTCGTCGACCGTGATCGGGTCGCGGAACATGGCGTCCGGGTTGAGGGCCGCGTTCGCCCGCGCCTGCACGGCAACCTCCGCCAACTGCTCGATGGTCGTGCGGTGTTCGATCATGTGGCGGCGGGCGGCCATCGCGTACTTGGCGATCAGGGTGTGGCCGTAGGGGACCTCGAACTGGAGGGGGCCGCGCGCGCCGAAGGAGAGGGTGCCGGTCCTGCGGCCCGCCTTGATGTCGGCGCGGGCCGTGGAGCCGTAGACGAGGAGCACGGCATTGGCGTGGCCCGCCGCGATCGCGTCCGCCGCGTGCGCCGCCATCACCTCCCAGGCCGAGCCGCCGACCGAGGTGGAGTCCACCCAGGTCGGACGCAGGCCCAGATACTCGGCGACCTCGACCGGGGCCAGCGTGCCGAGGCCGGCGGAGGCGAGGCCGTCGACCAGCGTGCGGTCCAGTCCGGCGTCCGCGAGGGCACGGCGGGCCGCCTGCGCGTGCAGGGTGTACGGCGTCGCGTCGGCCACGCGTCCGCAGTCCGACAGCGCCACTCCGACCACGGCGACTTTCCGGCTCCCGGGCGTCATGCGGTCCTCCGTCCCCTGTGCATCTCGCTCCGCCGCTTCTAATATGACGGTCCGTCAGATCCGAGGGAAGAGGCAGGAAGAGGCAGGGCAGAGCCATGGACACGCGTCTCACCGCCGAGCAGGACGAAATCCGCCGTACCCTGCGCGAACTCCTCCGCAAGCGCTGCGGCCCCGAGGAACAGCGCGCCGCCCTCGACGCCCCCGCCGGACACGACCCCGC
This sequence comes from Streptomyces sp. CoH27, assembly GCF_020181035.1. Lineage (GTDB taxonomy): Bacteria > Actinomycetota > Actinomycetes > Streptomycetales > Streptomycetaceae > Streptomyces > Streptomyces camelliae. Next base: position 70,309 of record NZ_JAIQYY010000010.1, on the reverse strand, counting down.
CCTCTGGACCGCCCTCGCCGGCTGGCTCGGCCTGCCGGGGCTCGCCCTGCCCGAGCGGTACGGCGGGGTCGGCTGCTCCGTCACCGAACTGGCCCTCGCCTGCGAGGAGGTGGGGCGGGCGCTCGCCCCCTCCCCGCTGCTCGCCACCTCCGTGCTGGTGGCGCCCCTCGTGCTCACCCTCGGAACGGAGGCCCAGCGCGCCGCACTGCTGCCCCGGCTCGCCGCCGGCACCCTCACCGCCGCGCTCGCCGTACCGGGAACCGACCTCGCCACCGCGCTCGCCCTGACCGGCGGGAACGAGCGCTACGTCGCCGGCGGCGGGCGGGCCGGGGGCGTCCAGGCCCGGCGTACGGCGGACGGCTGGCTGCTGTACGGGCAGGCCGAGCAGGTGCTGGACGGGCACAGCGCCGGGCTGCTGCTCGTCGCCGCCCACACCGGGGGCTTCGCCCGCTCCCGGACCCGGCTGTACCTGGTGCCGGGCGACGCGGCGGGCCTCACGCGCACCCGGCAGACCGCGCTCGACGCCACCCGCCCTCAGGCGCGCGTCCAACTGCGCGATGTCCGCGCCGAGTTGCTGGGCGAGGAGGAGGCGGAGGTGCTGCCCGCGCTTGCCGTGCTCGGGGACTCCGTGGCCGCGGTGCTCGCCTGCGAGGCGGTCGGGGCGGCCGGGCGGGTGCTGGAGCGGACCGTGGAGTACGTCGGGCGGCGCGAGCAGTTCGGGCGGCCTGTCGGCTCCTTCCAGGCGGTGAAGCACCGGTTGGCCGAGGTGTATGTGGCGGTGCAGGGGGCGAGGTCGGCCGCGTACTACTCCGCGTGGGCGTCGGCGTCCGCCTCGGCTTCGCCTTCGGCGTCCGGGCCGTTCCCACCCGCACCGCCCGTGCAGCTCCCGTCTCCGGGTGCGGATGGCCCCCGTGGGGCGTCCTCGGGGGCGTCCTCGCCGTCGGCGGCTTACGGGCCGTCCGGTCCGGCTGGTGCGTCCGGTCCGGCGCCGACGGCGCTCGCCCAGGCCCGGGAGGCCGGAGCCGCTGGGCGCGCCCACACCCCGGAAGCCCGAGTCGCTGGGCCGGCCCTCGCCCCGGATGCTGGAGCCGGTGAGCTCGCCCACGCCCCGGAAGCCGGAGTCGGTCGGTTGGCTCTCGCTCAGGCGTTGGAGGCGCTACGGTTGGCCGCTGGTGAGGGGATCCAGTTGCACGGCGGGATCGGGTTCACCTGGGAGCATGACGCTCACCTGTACTTCAAACGGGCGGCCGGTGACGAGTTGCTGTTCGGGCCACCGCACCGGCTCCGGGACCGGGCCGCCGAGACCGCGGGGCTGTTCGGGCACGGGGAGGTGGCGGTGTGATCGGCGTCCGGTTGGTGCAGAAGGTGTCCTCGACGCGCGGGTTCGCGAAGGTCGCCCCGCATGTGATCCCGGCACTGGACCGGGCCGTCCACCGGCTCACCCGGGGCAGGGTGCTGCTCAGTGCCCAGATGCTGCCCGGGGTGATCCTCACGTCGACAGGCGCCCGCAGCGGGCTGCTCCGCAGGACTCCGCTGGCCTGTATGCCGGAGGAGGAGGGAAAGAGCTGGGTGCTGATCGGCTCCAATTTCGGGCGGGCCGGTCATCCGTCCTGGACCCACAATCTGCTGGCCCACCCGGATGTCTCCATCAGCTGGAAGGGACGGGACATCCCGGTCACCGCCCGGCTGCTCACAGGGGAGGAGCGGGCGGCGGCCTGGCGGGCGGCCCTCGCGTTCTGGCCGCCGTACGCCGCGTACCAGGAACGGGTGACGCGGGAGATCCGCCTGTTCCGGCTGACGATCAGGCAGGCGCCCCAAAGGGGCGCGGGGAACTGCGCGAGCAACCACGACGGTGCCGCAGACGCCTGACGGCATTTCGCGGCACCCCCTGCGGAGCTACAGCGTGGCCAAGCGCTCCGCCAGGAGCACCGCCCCGATCCCCAGCATCGCCGCCCCCGACGTACGCGTCACCGCCCGAGCCGCCGCAGGCCGCGCGGCGAGCAGGGCGCGCGCCAGTACGCCGACCGTGAGGTACACGGCCGCGCAGCACGCCATGTGGAGCAGGCCGAGGGCCGCCGTCTGCACGGGGACGGGCAGGTGGGTGCCGCGCAGGGTGAGGAACTGGGGGAGGACGGAGAGGTAGAGCAGCAGGCCCTTGGGGTTCAGGCCGCTGATCGTCGCGCCCCGCAGGAACAGCCGTCCCTCCCCCGCCTCCGGGGCCTCGTCCGCACCCGGCACGGCCGGCCGCCGCAGCACTCCCCACCCCAGCCACAGCAGATACCCGGCGCCCGCGACCGTCAGCGCGGTCAGCAGCCTGGGCGAGCCCGCGACCAGGACCGCGAGGCCCGCCGTCGCCAGGGCCGTGTGCAGGGCGTACCCGGAGACCAGCCCCGCCACCGCGCGCGGTACCGAGCGGCCGCGCAGGGCGGCGGCGATGACGTACGCCCAGTCGGCGCCCGGCACGCACACCAGCAGCAGGTCCACGGCGAGGAAGGAGAAGAGCAGTCCGGAGTCCATGCTGGGGACATTAGGCGTGAATGGCCCGAAAGTGTTCCCGGAATTTGCCCGGTCGCCGCCACTTCGGGGGAAGATTTGCCTCATGGACGACGTGGACCGGAAAATCCTTGCCGAGCTGCAGCAGGACGGGCGGCTGACCGTGACCGAGCTGGCCGCGCGGGTGCGGCTGAGTGTCTCGCCGTGTCACCGGCGGCTGCGCGAGCTGGAGCGCTCCGGTGCCATCGAGGGGTACCGGGCGGTGGTGGACCCGGCCGCGCTCGGGCTGAACTTCGAGGCGCTGGTCTTCGTGTCCATGCGGCAGGAGGACCGGGACACGGTCGCCGAGTTCGAGCGGGCGGTCAGTGAGCTGGAGCACGTCCTCGACGCCCAGCGGCTGTTCGGCGAGCCCGACTATCTGCTCCGGATCGCCACCGCCGACCTCGCCGCCTTCCAGCGGCTGTACGACGACCGGCTCGCGACCCTGCCGGGTGTGCAGCGGCTGACGTCGACGCTGGTGATGAAGCACGTCGTACGGGACCGGCCGCTGCCCGCGTAGCACGGCAGGCGGCAGCTCACCTCGGTGAACCACCGCCTGCCAGACAGGACTTGGTGAGTAAAGGGGCCCGGGGCCTACTTCGTCGGCTTCTTGCCCGTCACGCCCAGGTGGACCAACAGGGCGAGGTTCGGTTTCAGTTCGGCCTGCTTCACGCCCCAGGACTGGAAGCCCTTCTGGTGGGCCGCCACGGCCGCGAGCATCGCGACCAGTGAACCGGCCACCGCCGCGGGGTTCACGTCCTTGTCGACCCGGCCCTTGGCCTGGAGTTCGGCGATGGAGTCCGAGAGGGAGTTGTTCACCGAGTTCAGGATCTTCATCCGGATCTTGTAGAACCGTTTGTCCCCCTCGGCCGCGCCGAGATCGACCACGCGCAGGATCGCGTCGTTCTTGCGCCAGAACTCCAGGAACCCGTCCACGAGTTCCTGCGCGGCCGTCCACCCGGACTTGCCGGCCCAGGTGCGTCCGGCGACCAGTTCGGTCAACCCGGCGCCCTCGGCGGCCATTTCCTCGGCGATCTCCAGGACGGCACCTTCAACGTCCGGGAAGTACTGGTAGAAGGTCGCGGGCGAAGTGCCTGCTTTCCGGGCGACATCGATGACCTTGACGTCCCGGTACGGGGAGGAGCTGAGCATCTCGCTGAGGCAGTCGAGCAGCTTCTGCCGGGTCGCCTGCCCACGCCGGCCGGCCACGCGGCCGTCGACGGTACGCACTTGTCCTGTCATGCCGTCAGCTTACCGAGGGGTGATCGGAGCGCGATTCGGCCGACTGCAAATGGGGTGCATGGGCGCTCTGAGGGTGGTGTGCCTGGTCTGCGGGGTGCGCGCGGCCCGGTTACTTTGGCGACATGGCCGAAAACAGGGCATCCGGGAATGAAGAGACCCAAGAGGTCGGGGAGACCTACGGGGAGGGTGTGCCCTGCTGGGTGGACGCCCAGCTGCCCGACGTCGAGGCGGGCAAGCGGTTCTACGGTGAGCTCTTCGGGTGGACCTTCGAGGAGGCGTACGGCTCCTCGGTGTGGGCCCGGCTGGACGGGGAGCCGGTCGCCGCGCTGGCGCACAAGACCGACGGCCGGATGCCCACCGTCTGGACGGTGTACTTCGCCACCCCGGATGCCGAGGCGCTCGCCCGGCGGATCACGGCGGCCGGCGGACAGCTCGTGATGGCGCCCACCGCACTGGACGACCTGGGCACGGCCGCGCTCGCCGCCGACCCCGAGGGGGCGGTGTTCGGCCTGTGGCAGCCCGGCCGGCACCGCGGTTTCGGCCGCCGGCGCGCACCCGGCACCTTCGTCTGGGCCCAGCTGTACACCCGCGACATCGCCACCGCCAACATCTTCTACGGCGGCCTCTTCCACGAGGCCCTCTTCGGCCCCGGTGCCGCGCCCGACTTCGGGCGCTCCGACGTCATCGAGGTCTTCCCGGCCGAGATGCCCCCGCACTTCCTCGCCCACTTCCGGGTCACCGATCTCGACGACGCCCGCGGGGCCGTGCAGCGGCTCGGCGGCCGGGTGCAGGCACCACCCTTCGAGACGTCGTACGGATGGGTGGCCGTCGTCACCGACAATCAGGGGGCGTCGTTCGCACTGCTCCAGCGGTGATCCGTCCGCTTTGATGGGATTAAGTGGAAGACACCCCGATTTTTCACCGGGTTCGCAACCAGCCGCCCGGCCAGGAAGAATCAGGGTGCGTGCCGCCATGGCGGTGCGGTGGTGAGACGCTGCACGTCGGTCGCGTACATATGGGGTGGCGCGACCAGTACGGGGAGGTGGCAGGCAAGTGGATCAGCTGACGCAGCACGATCCGCGGCGGATCGGGCCGTTCGAGGTGCTGGGCCGGCTGGGCGCCGGCGGCATGGGGCTGGTCTATCTCGCGCGCTCGGCGTCCGGCCGGCGCGTGGCGATCAAGACGGTGCGCACCGAGCTGGCCGAGGACCAGCTCTTCCGCGTCCGCTTCACCCGTGAGGTGGAGGCGGCCCGCGCGGTCTCCGGGTTCTACACGGCGGCCGTGGTCGACGCCGACCCCCGCGCCCCCGTCCCGTGGCTCGCCACCGCCTACGTCCCCGCGCCCTCCCTCGAAGAGATAGTGAACGACTGCGGGCCGCTGCCGGCCCAGGCCGTGCGCTGGCTCGCGGCGGGCGTCGCCGAGGCCCTCCAGTCCATCCACGGCGCGGGCCTCGTCCACCGGGACCTGAAGCCCTCCAACGTGCTCGTGGTCGAGGACGGCCCCCGGGTGATCGACTTCGGCATCGCGTCGGGTGTCTCGAACACGCGCCTGACCATGACCAACGTTGCCGTCGGCACCCCCGCCTACATGTCCCCCGAGCAGGCCAAGGACTCCCGCAGCGTCACCGGCGCCAGCGATGTCTTCTCCCTCGGCTCCATGCTGGTCTTCGCGGCCACCGGCCACCCGCCCTTCCATGGCGCCAACCCGGTCGAGACCGTCTTCATGCTGCTGCGTGAGGGCCCGGACCTCACCGGCCTGCCCGACGAGCTGCGGCCGCTCATCGAGGTCTGCATGCAGATGGAGGCCTCGGCCCGGCCCTCCCCGGCCGACCTCCAGGCCCAGCTGGCACCCCACCTCTTCGGCTCCGGCTCCGACGACAGCGGCACCGCCTCCGCCTGGCTGCCCGAGAAGGCCGTCGCCCTCATCGAGTCCCGCCGCGGCGGCGGCCGCCCCACCGCCAAGCCGGCCCCGGCCGGCACCGGCGGCCGGGGCAGTGCCGGCCGCTCGGCAGTCCCCCCGCCGCCCTCCTACGACCCCCCGGTCCCGCCTGTTCCTGTCGGCGCCCCCGACACCGGGCCGGTCCGGCTGGCCGGCGCCCCGGTGCCCATCGGCCCCGGTCCGCGCGTCGCCGACGCCCGCGCCGCCGCCGTCAAGGCGCCCCCGCCGGAGGCCGGCCTGGTCGCCAGCTGGTCCCGCCCGCGCCCCGGCCTGGCCGGCGCGGACCCCGCCGTACCGCCGGTGCCGCCCCAGCCCCCGGAGACCGCGGCCGGCTGGCGCCCCTGGCGTTTCCGCATGTCGAACGACGTCTGGGGCACCCCTGCCGTCGCCGGCGACCTGGTCTACGTCACCTCCTTCGAGGTGCACGCCCTGGACGTGGCCACCGGCCGGCGCCGCTTCAAGACGCGGGACGTCGCCTGGTCCATGGCGGTGGCGGACGGCCGTATCCACGCCTCGGACGGCCCGACCCTGTTCGCCCTGGACGCCCGCGAGGGCACCGACCTGTGGCGGCTGTCGACGGACGCCTGGGTGTACTCCCTCAAGGCCGACCATGGCACGGTCGTCACCGGCACCCGGGGCGGCGGCGCCCAGGCCTGGGAGGCCGCGACCGGACAGAAGCTGTGGGAGATCAGCGGCTGCCAGACCGACTTCGAGTCCCCCGAGGCGGGCCCGCTCGTCCACGACGGCACGGTCTACGTCTGGCAGGACGCCCGGCTGCGCGCCCTGGAGGCCCGCACCGGCGAGGAACGCTGGTCGTACCCGGTCGGCGACGCGGCCTCCTGCGGCGGCGTCCCGGTCCGCCTCACCCCGGCGCCCGACGGCTACGTCTACGTCTCCGCCGGCACCCGGGTCCTCGCGATCGAGGCGGCGAGCGGCATGGTCCGCTGGCACTTCGAGGCCCCGGCGGTCTTCCTCTCCCCGCCCGCCTTCACCCCGGGCCCGGCGGTCACGGGCGGCGGGGTCTACCTGGCGGACTACCTCGGCACGGTCTACGCCCTCGACGCCACCGACGGCCGCGACCGCTGGCGCATCGCGACCGAGGCGCGCTCCTCCATCGACCCGGTCCTGGTCGCCGCAGGCCATGTCCACGTGGGCAGCGGCAAGGCCCTGTACACCCTGGACGCGGTCACCGGCACGCCCAAGTGGCGCTTCCAGGCGGGCGGTGACGTCGTGGGCGCGCCCGCGGTGGCCGAGGGTCGCATCCACTTCGGCTCCACGGACCACCTGCTCTACACCCTGAAGGCCGACGACGGCCGCCTGCGCTGGAAGCTGGCGACCGGCGGCGAGATCACCGGCTCCCCGGTGGTCCAGGACGGCGTGGTGTACGCGTGCAGCAAGGACCGGTGCGTGTACGCGCTGGACGCGGAGAAGGGGACGGGCACGGCACGGACGGCGTGACGCCGGGATGCGCGAAGGGGGCGCGTGCCGGTGTGTGCGTGACGGCCGTCGTACCGGTTGTCACGGAAGGGGGCTCCAGACGGCGGCCGTCCCAGGCCTGACGCTACCTTGGGTGCCCGCTCTCCGCCATGTGGTCACTCACCGTATCCGGGGCGTGTTCCGGTCCCTGCCCCGGAACAGCTCCGCCTGCCGCTCGGCCGGCAGATTCCCCAGCGCGATGAGATGCGGCGCCTGCGCGAAGGCCTGCGCGAGGCCCGCCTCCCTGGCCGCCCACAGGGCCCGCACGGTCCCCTGCACGCCCTCCGCCGGATACCCGGCGATCACGGCGGCGCACCGCACGGCGGCCTCCAACGCCCTGCCCTCCTCGCTGACTTCGGAAACCAGCCCCACCTCGTGGGCCCGCCGCGCGGAGATCCGCTCGGCGGTGCCCATGAGCATCATCCGGGCCACCTCCCCGTACGGCATCCGCGCGGCCAGCAGCATGGACTCGTAGGCGCTGACCATCCCGTACGTCGTATGCGGATCGAAGAACACGGCCGTCGGGTCGGCGACGACGAACTCACACTCCCCGAGCAGATAGAAGGCACCCCCGCAGGCCATCCCGCGCACGGCGGCCACGACCGGCTTCCACAGGTCGTTCGCCTTCGGCCCGATCCTCAGCAGCGGATCGTCCTGCATGTACGGCGACGACGGCTGCGGTACGACGACGTCCCGGTCGATCCCGGTGCAGAACGCGCGCTCGCCGCTCCCGGTGAGCACGACCGCCCGCACGGAGTCGTCGAAGCGCAACCCCCGCCACACGTCGGCGAGTTGCCCGGCCATCTCCAGATCGACGGCGTTGAGCCGCCCCGCCCGGTTCAGGGTGACGACGGCGACCCCGCTGTCCTTGTCCTTCTCGACGGCGACGGGGCTCACGACGGGGCTCACGCGAGCACCCACTGCGGCAGCCCGCCCTCCGGGAAGACGACACGCACCCGAGCCCCGATCCGAATCCGCTCCGGATCGAGGGAGTTGAGAGGGGCCCCGGCATGGCGGACGAGATTGCCCACGAGCCGGATGCGCGGCGCGTCCTCCAGCTCCACCACGACGACGGGGTACGGCGCCTGTGCCGCGTAGTCGGGCAGGAGCGGCGGATGCGGCACGACGTACGACCACACGCGCCCGCGTCCGCTGGTGAGCCGCCACTCAGCTGCGAAGGACCGGCAGTGCGGGCAGCAGGGCCGGGGCGGAAAGCGGAGCTCACCGCAGTCGGCGCAGGCCTGGACGCGCAGTTCGCCCTGGGCGGCGTACTCCCAGAAGGGCGCGCCGTCGGCGTCGGTGACGGGAGTCAGCATCATCAACTCCTCAGCAGAAGAGCGGAGGTGGGAACGCCTTCACCGGCGGTGACGAGGCAGGTGGCGGCACCGGGCACCTGGGCCGTACTGGTGCCGCGCAGCTGCTTCACCCCTTCATTGATGAGGTTGAAGCCATGGACGTAGGCCTCGCTGAGCCCGCCCCCGGAGGTGTTGAGGGGCAGCCGCCCCCCGATCTCCAGGGCCCCTTGCTCGGTGAACGCACCCCCCTCCCCGCGCCCGCAGAAGCCGTACCCCTCCAGCGAGAGCGGGACGAGCGCGGTGAAGGCGTCGTAGATCTGCGCCACGTCCACGTCCTCCGGCGTGAAGTCGGCGTGCTTCCACAGCTGCCGGGCGGCGGTCCAGGCGGGGCCGGTGAGGGGGTCGTCGTTCCAGTAGTTGACCATGCCGTGGTGCTGGGCGGGCAGCCCCTGGGCGACGGAGTGGACGTAGACGGGTTTCCTGGCGCAGTCCCGGGCGCGCTCTCTGGACACGAGGACACAGGCGAGGGCGCCGTCGGTCTCCAGGCAGTTGTCGAAGAGGCAGAGGGGCTCGCTGATCCACCGGGAGGTCATGTACATCTCGCGGGTCAGCGGCCGTTCGTACATCACGGCGGCGGGATTCTGGTTGGCGCGGTTCCGGCAGGCGAGGGCGACGTTGAACAGATGATCCCGGGTGGCGCCGTACTCGTGCATGTACCGCCGCGCCAGCATGGCGATCTCATCAGCGGGCCGCAGCAGCCCGAAGGGCCGGGTCCACTGGGCGGGCGTGGGCAGCTGGACGGCGGTGTTGGTCCAGGGCCGGGGCCCGCTGCCCCGCTTCCGCGACCGCCACGCGACGCCCACTGAGGCCTGCCCGGAGGCGATGGCGCCGGCGAGATGCGCGACGGTCGCACAGGACCCGCCTCCTCCGTATCCCGCCTTGCTGAAGAAGGTGAGATCCCCGAACCCGACGGCCTTGGCCAGCTCGACCTCGTCGGTCTCCTCCATGGTGTAGGAGGCGAGGGCGTCGACCTCACCGGGCGCGATCCCCGCGTCGTCGAGCGCGGCGAGGACGGCCCGGCAGGCCAGCGTCTTCTCGTCCTCCGGAAGGCGCTTGGCGAACGAGGTCTGCCCGATCCCGACGATGGCGGTGGCGTCCTTCAGCCCGGCGACTGCCATGCCGTCCCCCTCCCTGGACATCCTGACAGTCCGTCAGATTACAGCTAATCTGACGGAGAGTCAGCTATCCGGTGTCAGGGAGGGATGTCGTGAACGACTGGGGGACCGTCCCGGAGCTGGTGCGGTGGTCGGCCGCGCGGCACGCGGAGAGGGAGGCCGTGGTCGACGGCCGTACGAGGATCACGTACGCCGAACTCGGCGCCCGTATCGAGCGCTCGGCGGCAGCCTGCCTGGCGAGCGGCGTGCAGGTGGGCGACCGGGTGGCGGTCTGGGCCCCCAACTCCCTGGACTGGATCGTCGCGGCGCTCGGCGCGGTGAGCGCGGGCGCGGTCCTGGTCCCGCTCAACACCCGCTTCAAGGGCACGGAGGCGGCGGACGTACTGCGCCGCAGCGGAGCGCGGCTGCTCTTCGTCACGGGCACGTTCCTGGGCACGTCGTACGTGGCGTCCCTGCGCCGGGCGGCGGGGGAGGGGGCACGGGTGACGGACGCCCGGGTTCCACTCCCCGGCCTCCCGTCCCTGGAGGATGTGGTGGTCCTGTCGGAGGACGCACCGCCGGAGTTCCGGACGTGGAAGGAGTACGTGGCGGGAGGGGAGGGGGTGAGTGGGGAGGAAGTACGGGCGAGGGAGCGGAAGCTGGACGGCGGCTGCCTGTCGGACATCATCTACACGTCGGGTACGACGGGCCGCCCCAAGGGTGCGGTGATCACGCACGAGCAGACGCTGCGGGCGTACGACATCTGGGCTGAGCTGGCGGGATTGCGGGTCGGGGACCGCTACTTGATCATCAACCCCTTCTTCCACACCTTCGGCTACAAGGCGGGGGTGATCGCCTGCGTGATGCGCGGGGCGACGATGGTCCCGCAGCCGGTGTTCAACGTGGAAACGGCCCTGGCGAACATCGCGGCGGAACGCATCTCTGTCCTGCCCGGCCCACCCACGCTCCACCAGTCGCTGCTGGACCACCCGTCCCGGCCCGCCTACGACCTCTCCGCCCTGCGCCTGGTGGTGACGGGAGCCGCGGTGGTGCCCCTGAGGCTGGTGGAACGCCTGCGAGCCGAACTGGGCGTGGAGACGGTCCTCACGGCGTACGGCCTGTCGGAGGCGAGCGGCGTGGTCACGATGTGCCGGCGCGACGACCCGCCGTCGCTGATCGCGTCGACGTCCGGCCGGGCCATTCCGGGCACGGAGCTGAGGGTCGCCGACGCGTCGGGCGCTCCGCTGCCGCCGGAGGTGCCGGGTGAGGTGCTGGTCCGCGGCTTCAACGTCATGCGCGGCTACTACGAGGACCCCGGCGCGACAGCGGAGGCGATCACACCGGACGGCTGGCTGAGAACGGGCGACGTCGGCGTCCTGGACGACTCGGGCAACCTGCGTATCACGGACCGCATCAAGGACATGTTCATCGTCGGCGGCTTCAACGCCTACCCGGCGGAGATAGAGCAACTGCTGCGCACCCACCCGGATGTGGCCGACGTGGCGGTGATCGGCGTACCCGACCCCCGGCTGGGCGAGGTCGCCAAGGCGTACGTCGTGCGCAGACCCACCTCGACCCTGACCTCCGACGACCTGATCGCCTGGTCCCGCCGCGAGATGGCGAACTACAAGGTGCCGAGGGCGGTGGAGTTCGTGGGGGAGCTGCCGAGGAACGCGAGCGGGAAGGTGGTGAAGGGGGTTTTGCGGGGGAGGGGGTGAGGGGGAGGTCGGTCTCGGGTCTCACCTAGGGGGCGTGCATGTTCGAGTAGGTCGAACGGGTTCGGCCTGAAATTGGCCTGTACTCGCCCTCGACGCACTCCGGCCGCGACGGCTCCCCCTCGGCGCCGTCGCGGCCGGTTCCCCCGTGCGGGAGGTGGCTCAGCTGGGGTCGGACGTGATGTGGACGTTGTCCGTGGTCACCGGGGCATCGGTGATGTGGACGTTGTCCGTCGTGACCGTGCCCGTGCCCTTGGCCGGAGCGTCGGTGATGTGGACGTTGTCAGGGCTCACCGCGGCGGGCGCGTCGGTGATGTGGACGTTGTCCGGGGTGACGGTCTGCTCGTCCTTCGTGGTGTCGCTCATGGTGCTTCCTCCCCATTGGCGCTGTACTCGACGTTTGGTCCCGTCCGGCCGTTCCCCCGATGGACAGCCGGACGGGACCGGGATCGCCCAACCCTAGATCGTTCGCACGGGCGATCTCACAGCCGGTCCGTCTGCCCCCCGACGCGACGGATCGACAGGAGGAGACTGCCGTGCGGCGATAAACGAACGATGAACGTCCGCGCCGGCTCAGGCCGCCGCGGTCGGCGCCAGCAGCGCACGGACGGTCTCGGCCTCCGGTGACTGGAGCGACTCGTAGATGGACAGGGCCTCCTGCCAGCACACCTGGGCCCGTCCGGACTGCCCGATGCCGGTGAGCGCCCGGCCGAGCACGGTGAGGACGTTCCCGCGCCGCCATTCGCCGCCGATCCCACGGAGCACGGTCAGCGCGGCCTCGGCGCTGACCGAGGCCTGGGCGTGCCGACCGGCCGTCAGATCCAGTTCGGCGAGCCGGAACAGCGTCATCCCCTCCCACAACCGCTGACGGCTCTCACGGAAGACGGCGAGCGCCTCGTGCAGCCGCTCGGCGGCTTCGGCGGGCAGGCCGTTCTGAGTGAGGGCCATCCCCAGGGCGTAGCGCCCGTTGGCGGTCTTCACGGCGTGCCCCAGGCCCTCGTACATGTCGACGCCCTGCTGGGCCAGTTCGACGGCGCTCTGCGGACGTCCCGTGACGACGTGGATGCGGGACAGGTTGCACAGGACGCTGGCCTCCCCGGCGCGGTCGCCGCAGTCCCGGAAGTCCGCGAGCGCCTGCTTGAGGTGTTCTTCGGCGTCGGCGTAGCGGCGCTGGTAGAAGGCCATGGCGCCACGGATGTTCGCAGCCCAGCAGCGGGCCAGGGGATCGCAGGAGGGATCTCCCAGAAGCAGCGACTCCCGTGCCGACTCGTCCGCCTCCGTGAACCGCCCTGACAGTTGGTGGGCGTTGGCCAGGACGACCGCGGCCCGCACCTGGGCCCGCTGGTCCCCGCATGCCCGTGCCGCGTCGCGGAGGGCGAGCGCGGCGGCGTCGTACTCCCGTGAGTTGGCGCCGGACTCGGTCAGGTCGACGGCGGTCCACAGCAGGTCGATGGCGCGCGGCAGGGTCCCCGGGCCCGCGAACTGGCGCACACACGCGAGCAGGGACACGGCCTCCGCGTACAGCCAGTCCTGGGCGTGCCGCCGGTCGTCGAACCTCAGCCCCGGATACTCGGTCGGCTGCAGATGGTCCACGACCCGATCCCCCGGCCGCTCCATCGCATACACCTGTGCCGCCGTCCCCAGATAGAAGTCCAGCAGCCTCGACATCGCCGCCTCGCGCTCACCCGGCGGCTGCTCGTCCCTCTCCGCGCAAGCACGCGCGTACAGCCGGACCAGGTCATGGAACCGGTACCGCCCAGGCGCCGCCGACTCCAGCAGGGACGTGTCCACCAGGGACTCCAGCAGGTCCTCCGTGTCCTCCACGGGGAGGTCCAGGACCGCCGCCGCGGCCGCCAGCGAGATGTCCGGGCCGTCGGCCAGGCCCAGCAGACGGAAGGCGCGGGCCTGGGCCGGTTCCAGCTGGCCGTAGCCCAGTTCGAAGGTCGCCTTCACCGCCAGGTCCCCGGCCTGGAGCTCGTCCAGCCGGCGGCGTTCGTCCGCCAGCTTCGCCGCCAGGACCGAGACCGTCCACGTGCGGCGGGCCGCGAGGCGGGAGGCTGCGATGCGGATCGCCAGGGGGAGGAAGCCGCAGGCCGCCACCACGTCCAGCGCGGCCTCCCGCTCCGCCGCCACCCGCTCCTCGCCCACGATCCTCGTGAACAGGGCCAGCGCCTCGTCCGGGGACATCACGTCCAGGTCCACCAGGTGGGCCCCGGCCAGGTCCAGCATCCGGACCCGGGATGTCACCAGGGCCGCGCAGCCTTCCGTGCCGGGCAGGAGCGGGCGTACCTGGGCCGCGTCCTTCGCGTTGTCCAGCAGGACCAGGACCCGGCGGCCGTCCAGCACCGAGCGGTACAGGGCCGACCGCTCCTCCAGGGAGTCCGGGATGGCCGAGTCCGCCGTGCCCAGAGCCCTCAAGAAGGAGCCCAGGACCGTCTCCGGTTCCGCCGGGCGGGGGCCCGCGCCCTGGAGGTCGACGTACAGCTGGCCGTCCGGGAAGGCGCCCCGCGCCCGGTGGGCCACGTGCACCGCCAGGGTCGTCTTCCCGACGCCCCCGATGCCCGCCAGCGCCGACACCGCCATCACGCGGCCCCCGCAGTCCCGGGACTCCGAGGCCGAGGACAGCACCTCGCTCAGCTCGGCCACGAAGGACGCGCGGCCCGTGAAGTCCGGGACCGACGCCGGGAGCTGGGCCGGGCGCACCGGTACGACGGCCGGTTCCGGCGCCGGTGACGAGGGTTCCGCCAGGGCCGGGTCCGCCTGCAAAATCCTTTGCTGCAACTCCCGCAGCCCCGCCCGCGGGTCCACCCCCAGCTCCTCCGACAGCAGGCGGCGGGTGTCGGCGTAGACCGCCAGCGCCTCCGCCTGCCGGCCGCTCCTGTACAGCGCGAGCATCAGCAGCTCGCGCAACCGCTCCCGCAGCGGGTGGGCCGCGGTCAGCGCCGTCAGCTCCGAGACCGCCTCCGCGTGGCAGCCCTGCTCCAGGTCCATGTCCAGGCGGGATTCGAGGAGGCCGAGGCGCCACTCCTCCAGGCGGACCCGCTGGGTCTCGGCGTACGGGCCGGGGACGCCGGCCAGCGGTTCGCCGTCCCACCTGCCCAGGGCCTCGTTCAGCAGCTCGCGGGACCGGCACAGATCGCCGGCCGCCCGCGCCTTCTCCGCCTGCGCCGCCAGCTCCTGGGCCGCGGCCAGGTCCAGGGCGCCCTCGTCGAGGCCCCGGATCGCATAACCGCCGGACTCGCTGACCAGTACGCCGGGGTCGAGGATCTTCCGCAGGCGCGAGGCGTACGTACGCACCGCCGCCAGCGCCTGCGACGGGGGCTCGTCGCCCCAGAGCGCGTCGATGAGCTCCGCCGCCGTCGCCGTACGGCCCTCGCGCAGCAGCAGGGCGGCCAGCAGGGCGCGCTGCTGCGGGGAGCCCGTGCTCAGCGGCTCCGCACCGCGCCAGGCCCGCACCGGACCGAGCACGCCGAACCGCAACGCCTCCGGCTCCGTGACGGTCACGGAGCCGGGACGCCGCTGCTCAGGCACTCGCGGCCCACCGTCCATGCGTTCGTCCCCCTCGGCATCACGAACAACCCCGTCAGTTTGCCTTGTTCCGGGCGGTTGCGTCAGCCGTGGGAGACGCCGATCACAGACCGGCACACCTGAGTACACAAGGCCCTCACACGGTCTTCGCACTCATTCGCGTGGAGGAGACCGGAACCCATGAGCTGACGATCCGTCAGATCGGCGCTACCGTGAGGCTCATGGAGACGACTTCCTCATTCCCGCTGATCATCTCCGTCGACGACCACACCGTGGAGCCCGCCACCGTCTGGCAGGAGCGGCTGCCGAAGAAGTACCTGGACGTAGGGCCTCGTATCGTGCGTGCGCCGCTGAAGGAGATGACCTTCCTCGGCGGACGGTTCAAGCCCGTCATGGGCCGGCCCGGCAGCGACGACGGGCCCCTCGGCGACTGGTGGGTCTACGAAGACCTCCGGCGGCCCCTCACCCGGCTCGACACCGCCGTCGGGTACGACAGGGACGAGGTCAGGCTCGAAGTCATCACGTACGAGCAGATGCGGGCCGGGTCGTACGACGTGGCCGCGCGGCTCGCCGACATGGACGTCAACCACGTCCAGTCGGCCGTGTGCTTCCCCACCTTCCCCCGCTTCTGCGGGCAGACCTTCACCGAGGCCGCCGACAAGGAACTCGGCCTGCTGTGCGTGCGCGCCTACAACGACTGGATGGTGGAGGAGTGGTGCGGCCCCGACGCGCACGGCCGGCTCGTACCGCTCACCCTCATCCCCCTCTGGGACGCCCGCCTCGCCGCCGAGGAGGTGCGGCGGAACGCGGCACGTGGCGTCCGGGCCGTCGCCTTCTCCGAGATACCCCCGCACCTGGGCCTGCCCTCCGTCCACGGTGACGACTGGGACCCCTTCTTCGCCGCGTGCGACGAGACCGGCACGGTCATCGCCATGCACATCGGCTCCAGCAGCCGTATGCCCTCCACCTCCGCCGACGCCCCGCCCGCCGTGGGCTCCACCATCACCTTCGCCAACTGCTGCTTCTCGATGGTGGACTGGCTGATGAGCGGCAAGTTCGAGCGCTTCCCGAACCTCAAGGTCATGTACGCGGAAGGGCAGATCGGGTGGATCCCGTACATCCTTGAGCGGGCCGATGTGGTGTGGGAGGAGAACCGGGGGTGGGGCGGGGTCGCCTGCAAGGTCACCCGGCCGCCGTCCGAGACCTTCGCCGGGCACGTCTACGGCTGCTTCTTCGACGACGCCTTCGGGCTCCGCAATCTGGACTCCATCGGCGTCGGCAACGTCCTGTACGAGACGGACTACCCGCACTCCGACTCCACCTGGCCCAAGTCCCGCGAGGTCGGCGAGGCACAGATGGGGCATCTGCCGGCCGACGTGGTCGAGCGGATCGTGCGCGGCAACGCCATCGAGCTGCTGGGGCTCACCCCCGAAGGACTCTGGCGGTGAGTGCCCTGGCCCTGGCCTACGGCATCCAGCTTCCCGTCCAGTCCCAGAGCACCCTCTACACCGAGCGCTGGGAGACGGAAGCCGGGCCGGAGGATCTGGTGGCGGTGGCGCGGGCCGTGGACCGGGCCGGGTTCGCGTACCTCGCCGTCTGCGATCACGTGGCCATTCCGCGCCGGCTGGCCCCCGCCATGAGCACGGTCTGGTACGACCCGGTCGCCACCCTCGCCCACCTCGCCGCCGTGACCGAGCGGGTGCGCCTGCTCAGCCATGTGGCCGTCGTGGGCCTCCGGCACCCCCTCCTCACCGCCAAGCAGTACGCCACCCTCGATCACCTCTCCGGCGGGCGGCTGATCCTCGGGGTGGGCGCCGGGCATGTGCGGGAGGAGTTCGAGGCGGTCGGGGCCGACTTCGAGCGGCGGGGGGCCGTGCTGGACGAGAGCATCGACGCCCTGCGCGCCGCCCTCGGGCCGGAGGAGTTCCCCGAGCACCACGGCAAGCTCTACGACTTCGCCGGCCTCGGCCAGCGGCCCCGGCCCGCCCAGCCGCACGTCCCGCTCTGGGTGGGCGGCTCCTCGCCCGCCGCCGTACGCCGGGCCGCGCTGAAGGGCGACGGCTGGCTGCCGCAGGGGGATCCACGGGAGCGGCTGCCCGCGCAGATCGACCGGATACGGCGCCTGCGCGCGGATCGGGGGCCGGCGGGGCCGTTCACGGTCGGGGCCATCACCGAGCCGCTGTACGTCGGGCGGGCCGGCTGGGAGGTCGGGCGGCGGACCCTGACCGGGGCGCCGGAGGAGATCGCCGCGTCGCTGCGGGCGTACCGGGCGATGGGCGTGGATCAGATCCAGGTGCGGTTCCGCAGCCGGAGCCGTAGCGAACTCATCGAGCAGGTCGAAGCGTTCGGGGCGGAGGTCGCGCCCCGGCTGAGCTGAGGAGTGCGCATGGGCAAGCTGGACGGGCGGGTCGTCCTCGTCACCGGGGCGGCGCGCGGGCAGGGCGAGCAGGAGGCGCGGCTGTTCGCGGCCGAGGGCGCGAAAGTCGTCGTGGCGGATGTGCTGGACGAGCAGGGGGCGGCGCTGGCCGGCGAGCTGGGGGCGCTGTACGTCCACCTGGACGTGAGCCGGGAGGCGGACTGGGTGGCCGCGGTGGCGGCCGTGAAGCAGGCGTACGGCGGGGTCGACGGGCTGGTCAACAACGCGGGGATCCTGCGCTTCAACGCCCTCGTGGACACCCCGCTGGACGAGTTCATGCAGGTCGTGCAGGTGAACCAGGTCGGCTGCTTCCTCGGGATCAGGACCGTGGCGCCGGAGCTGTCCGACGGAGGCACCATCGTCAACACCGCCTCGTACACGGCGCTGACCGGGATGGCGGCGGTCGGGACGTACGCGGCGACCAAGCACGCGATCCTCGGCCTCACGCGGGTCGCCGCCCTGGAGCTGGCGCCCCGGGGGATACGGGTCAACGCCATGTGTCCGGGCGCGATCGACACGGCGATGTCCAACCCGTCCCGGCTGGATCCGGACGCGGACCCGGCGGAGATGACCAGGGCCCTCGACGAGCTCTACCGCAAGCTCGTGCCGCTCGGGCGGATCGGGCGGGCGGAGGAGGTCGCCCGGCTGGCGCTGTTCCTCACCTGCGACGACTCCTCGTACATCACCGGGCAGCCGTTCGTCATCGACGGGGGCTGGCTGGCGGGGGTCAGCGTGATCTGACACATACCTGACTGCCCGTCAGCTATTGACGAATCTGACGTAGCGTCAGAAAGTCTTAGGAACTCGCAGGACTCGCAGTGATCACCTGGACTGGGACGGTGAACCGCCGTGGAATTCGGGCTCTTTGTACAGGGGTACGTGGGCAAGCGCGCCGAGACCGACCCGCTCGCCGAGCACAAGGCACTGATGGAGGAGACCGAGTACGTCATCCAGGCGGACAAGTCCGGCTTCAAGTACGCCTGGGCCTCCGAGCACCACTTCCTGGAGGAGTACTCGCACCTGTCCGCCAACGACGTGTTCCTGGGCTACCTGGCGCACGCGACCGACCGCATCCACCTGGGCTCGGGCATCTTCAACCCGCTCGCCCAGGTCAACCACCCGGTCAAGGTCGCCGAGAAGGTCGCCATGCTGGACCACCTCAGCGAGGGCCGCTTCGAGTTCGGCAGCGGGCGGGGTGCGGGGTCGCACGAGATCCTCGGGTTCATACCGGGTGTGACCGACATGAACTACACGAAGGAGATCTGGGGGGAGACGATCGCCGAGTTCCCGAAGATGTGGCTCCAGGACGAGTACGCGGGCTTCCAGGGCAAGCACTGGCAGCTCCCGCCGAGGAAGGTCCTGCCGAAGCCGTACGGGAAGTCCCACCCGGCGATGTGGTACGCGGCCGGGTCGCCGGCGTCGTACGCCATGGCCGCGAAGAAGGGGCTCGGCGTGCTCGGCTTCAGCATCCAGAAGGTCTCCGACATGGAGTGGGTGCTGGAGCAGTACAAGACGGCGGTCGTGAACGCGGAACCCGTCGGGGACTTCGTCAACGACAACGTGATGGTGACGACGACCGCGATCTGCGCGCCCACGCACGAGGAGGCGATCCGGATCGCGGTGGGCGGCGGGCTGCACTATCTGCCCTCGCTGGTCTTCCGCTACCACGACACGTTCCCCCGCCCGGAGGGCTTCCCGGTCTGGCCGGAGACGCTGCCCGAATACACCCCGGAGTTCGTGGAGCTGCTCGTCGAGGAGGAGCTGCTGATCTGCGGGGACCCGGACGAGGTGCTGCGCCAGTGCAAGCGGTGGGAGCAGGCGGGCGCCGACCAGCTGAGCTTCGGGCTGCCGGTGGGCGTGCCGAAGGAGGAGACGCTGCAGACGATCCGGCTGATCGGGGAGCATGTGATTCCGAAGATCGACACGGATCCTGTGCATCGGACGTCGCGATTCCGCCAGGCCGTCTGAGGGGGCCCCGGGCATGCTGGACCACCTCATCAAGGGCGCCACCGTCGTCGACGGCACCGGCACCCCCGCCGTCACCGCCGACGTCGGTATCCGGGACGGCCGTATCGCCGCCGTCGGCAAGGTCACCGAGGACAGCCGCACCACCGAAGACGCGCACGGCCTCGTCCTCGCCCCCGGCTTCGTCGACCCCCACACCCACTACGACGCCCAGCTCTTCTGGGATCCGTACGCCACGCCCTCCCTCAACCATGGGGTGACGACCGTCGCCGCCGGGAACTGCGGGTTCACCCTCGCGCCCCTGAACCCCGCCCGCCCCGAGGACGCCGACTACACGCGCCGGATGATGTCCAAGGTCGAGGGGATGTCCCTGGTCGCGCTGGAGCAGGGGGCGCCCTGGAACTGGAGCTCCTTCGGAGAGTATCTGGACGCCCTCGACGGGCGGATCGCCGTCAACGCCGGTTTCATGGTCGGGCATTGCGCGCTGCGCCGGTACGTGATGGGGCCGGAGGCCGTCGGCGGGCAGCCCGGCAGCGAGCAACTCGCCGAGATCGTACGGCTGTTGCACGAGGCCATGGACGCCGGTGCCTGGGGGCTGTCCACCACCCAGTCCAGCACCCACTCCGACGGCGACGGACAGCCTGTCGCCTCCCGGCACGCCCGGCCCGCCGAACTGCTCGCCCTGGCCGAGGCGGTCGGGCAGCACGAGGGTACGCAGATCGAGGCGATCGTCGCCGGGTGCCTGGACCAGTTCAGCGACGACGAGATCGACCTGCTGGTGGAGATGAGCGCGGTCGCCGGGCGGCCGCTCAACTGGAACGTGCTCACCGTCGACGCGGCCGTCCCGGAGCGGGTGCCCCGGCAGCTGAGCGCGAGCGAGCGGGCCCGGAAGGCCGGCGGCCGGGTGGTGGCGCTCACCATGCCGATCCTCACCCCGATGAACATGTCCCTCGGCACCTTCTGCGCCCTCAACCTCATCCCCGGCTGGGGACCGGTCCTCGGGCTGCCGGTGCCGGAGCGGATCGCCCGGCTGCGGGACCCGGCCGTGCGGGCGGAGCTGCTGCGCCGGGCCCAGTCCAAGGAGGCGGGCGTCTTCCGGCGGCTGGCGAACTTCGGGCGGTACGTCATCGGGGACACCTACAGCGCCGCCAACCAGGGGCTCACCGGCCGGGTCGTACGGGACATCGCGGCCGAACGCGGCCAGGACCCCTTCACCTGCCTCGTGGAGATCTGCGCCAACGACGAGCTGCGTACGGTGCTGTGGCCCATGCCGACCGACAACGACCCCGCCTCCTGGGCGCTGCGCGCGGAGACCTGGCGGCACGAGGACGTGCTGCTCGGCGGCTCCGACGCCGGGGCGCACCTGGACCGGATGTGCGGGGCGCCGTACACCACCCGGTTCCTCGGGGACTGTCTGCGCGGGCGGAAGCTGATCGGGCTGGAGCAGGCCGTGCGGATGCTCACCGACGATCCGGCGCGGCTCTTCGGACTGCGGGAGCGGGGCCGGATCCGGGAGGGCTGGCACGCGGACCTGGTCCTCTTCGACCCGGAGCGGATCGACGCCGGGCACGCCCGGCTGGTGCACGACCTGCCGGGGGACAGTCCCCGCCTGGACTCGGCGGCGATCGGGGTGCGGGCCGTGTGGGTCAATGGGGTCGAGGCGATCCGGGACGACAGGGTCAGCGGGGCCGTACCGGGGAAGGTGCTGCGCTCGGGGCGGGACACGCGGACGGTGAGCACCCGGTGAGGGCGGAGCGGCTGTTCGTCGTCGGGCGGTGGGTGGAGCCGGACGGCGGGCACTACCGGGTGACCGATGCGGCCACGGAGGAGATCCCGGCCGTGGGCCGGAGGCTTCGCGGGGTGTTGCGGTCGGGGACCGACGCGTGGGCGGTGAGTACGCGGTGAGCGAGGGGCAGCGGTTGTTCGTCGGCGGGGAGTGGACGGAACCCGACGGTGGGCACTATGCGGTGACCGACCCGGCCACCGAGGAGCCCGTCGGCCGGGCGCCGGAGGCCTCACCGGACCAGGCGCGGGCGGCGTGCGCGGCGGCCCGGGAGGCGTTCGGGGTGTGGTCACGGACCCGGCCGGAGGAGCGGGCGGCGGTGCTGGCGCGGGCGGCGGGGATCATCCGCGACCGGCTAAGACCGTACGCCGACCTCGCCCGCGCCGAGACCGGCGCGACCACCGGGACCGCCCGGTCGATGCAGGTCGGGGTGGCCGCCGCCCGGTTCCGCCGGTACGCGAGCGTGGAGCCCGCCGAGTGGCCGGTCGCCCCGCAGATCAACGAGGCCGGGCCGATGGGCAGGGCGGGCGTGATGGGCGCCCTGGCGGTACGGCAGCCCGTCGGCGTCGTCGCCTGCATCACGTCCTACAACAACCCGTGGGCCAACCCGGCGGGCAAGATCGCCCCGGCGCTGGCCATGGGCAACACGGTGGTCGTGAAACCGGCCCCGCAGGATCCGCTGTCCGTCTACCGGATGGCCGAGGCGCTGGAGGAGGCCGGGGCGCCGCCGGGCGTGGTGAACGTGGTCTCGGGGCGGGACGTCGGCGTGGGCGAGGCGGTCGTCGCCAGCGTGGACGTGGACATGGTGAGCTTCACCGGGTCCACGGCCGTCGGCCGCCGCATCGCCGAGGTGTGCGGGCGGGACATGAAACGCCAGCTGATGGAGCTGGGCGGCAAGGGCGCGGCGCTCGTCTTCGACGACGCCGACCTGGCCTCCGCCGTCGCCGGCATCGGCACGACCTTCTCCTTCTACAGCGGGCAGATCTGCACGGCACCGACGCGGGTGCTGGCGCAGCGGGGCGTGTACGACCGCCTGGTCGAGCAACTGGCCGTATACGCCCGCCGGTTGAAGGTGGGCGATCCGTCCGCCCCGGACACGGTGGTCGGCCCGGTGATCTCTGCGGAGCACCGGGCGCGGGTCGAGTCGTACGTCGAACTGGGCCGGAAGGAGGGCGCGACGGTCGTCACCGGCGGTGAACGCCCGCCGCTGGAGCGGGGGTTCTACGTCGCCCCGACCCTGCTCGCCGACTGCGCCAACGACATGCGGGTGGCCCGGGAGGAGATCTTCGGGCCGGTCGTCGTGGTCGTCCCCTTCGACGACGAGGAGGAAGGGATCGCCCTCGCCGACGACTCCGACTACGGCCTGATCGACTACGTCTGGTCCGCCGACGTGGCCAGGGCCTTCCGGGTGGCCCGGCGGCTGCGCGCGGGCGGGGTCGGCATCAACACGGTGGGGCGGAACATGGAGGCCCCGTTCGGCGGGTTCAAGAGGAGCGGGGTGGGCCGGGACGTGGGCTCGTACGCCCTGCACGCCTACAGCGAGGTGCAGGCCATCGTGTGGCCGGGGTGAGGGGCCGGCCCCTCTCGGCCCGCTCAGCCAGTAGCTCCCGGTCCCCAGCCCTCGGCCCTCGGCCCGCTCAGCCCGTAGCTCCCGGTCCCCAGCCCTCGGCCCTCGGCCCGCTCAGCCCGTAGCTCCCAGTCCCCAGCCCTCAGCCCTCAGTCCTCCAGATCCACCCGCACCGTCAGTAGATCCGTGCCGAACGCCCGTACCGCCGCGCTGTTGAAGCGGGGCAGGGCACGCAGGCGGGTCACGGGGTCGTCGTCGGGGAGGAGGTGGGCGGTGCCGTGGTGCCAGCGGCCGGCGATGCGGACCCGGACGCGGGGGTCGGCCTGGATGTTGCGGACGTACTGCGACTTGTGGCCGAACTCGGAGACCAGCCAGAAGGACCCGCCGACCCGGCGGCCGCCGACCGGGGTCTGCCGGGGCAGGCCCGAGGTGCGGCCGGTGGTCTCCAGGAGGATCTGGAACGGCAGCCGCCGGTTGAGCGGATTGGCGAGGTGCCGCTGGAAGGCGGTCACGAGGCGGTGCTTGCGGTCGCTGCTGCCTGACATGTCTGTCGCTCTCCTGGTCTCCTGACACACCGGAAGGGGGATGGTGTGTCGGCCCCGTGCGGGGCGTGTGATGCCTGGACGTTCCTACAACTGCCGCGTGTTAGCCTCCCCTGCGGTCGTGAGCTACGCAACGGGGGAGCGGGATGGGCGGGTCGTCGGACTGCTACACGGTGAGGTCCGGCATGTCCGGACAGGCGAACGAGCTGGACGGGGCCGGCGACGACGCCGGGCACATACACCAGGCCATCCAGCCCACCATGTGTTACACGGAGGACGCCCTCGGCGGCCCCGAGGCCGGTGCGGCGTTCAACGCCTTCGCCGCCGCCTGGGTGGACGACGCGGCCACCCTGGAGTCGGCGCTGCACGAACTCGCCGGCAAGGTCCGCCTCGCCAAGGGCGCCTACGCGGGCGGCGACCACGCGGTGGCGACGCGCGCCGCGGCCGTCACCACCGACGCGGCCGGCCTCGGCAACGGGGTCACCACCATGCCGACACCGGCCGGAAGCTCCTACGTCACCACCATGCCGACCCCGGTCGGAAACGCGTACGTCACCACCATGCCGACGCCCGCCACCGGCCCGGACCCCACCAGCATGCCGGCGCCCGACGGCGGCGGCCCCGTCACCACCATGCCCGTGTACGCCGACCGCCCGTCGGCCCTCACCACGTACTGAGGGCGGGGCGATGACCGGACTCCTGGGCTTCCCGGGCCCCTTCGGTGACCCCTTCGGCGCCCTCGGCACCCCGGCCGGCCGCCGGGACTGGCTGGCCGGCCTCGTCGTGAGCATTCCCCAGGCCGCGGACAAGAACGACCTGCTGGACCAGATCGACAACGCCCTGTTCGTCTCCGCGCCCGTCGGTGACACGGCCACCCTCGAAGCGCTGGGCAAGCGCTACCGCGGCCAGGTCGACAAGGCCGGTGAGCTGCACGACCGTACGGACAAGGTGGCCAAGAAGGGCCTGCCGGAGGTCTGGGTCGGCGACACCAGCGTCCTCGCCTCCGACGGCGTGGCCGCCGCAGCCCGCGCCGCGACCAAGATGGCCGACGCCTTCCAGGGCGGCGCCAGGGCACTGCACGCGCTGGCCGACGCGCTCGGCACCGCACAGAAGCAGGACGCCGACGGGCGCGCCAAGATGGCGCAGGCCAAGCAGCGGCTCGGCCCGAAGGACAGCATCTTCGACCTCGCCAGCATGCTGGAGAGCGACGCGGAGAAGAAGGCGACCCTCGACGCGGGGCGGGCCCTGGCCACCGACGGGGTCGACCTCATGCACAAGGCGGCCGTCACCGCCGACGACGCCGTACGCGCCGCCGCCCGCGACCTGAACAAGTGGGCGGCCGAGGCCCGCGCAGGCAAGATGCACACCGGCCGGCTCTCCGCGGTGGACCGGCTGATGCTCGCCGACACCAGCGGCAAGGACGGCGCGGCCGACCTCAACGAGATCCTCACCGCGAACGACCTGGAACGCTCCGGCCGGGCCATGGACCAGCTCTCGCCCGCCGACCGGGCCCGGATGGACCAGCTCCTCGCGGGCGCCAAAACCCCGCAGGAGAAGGCGTACCTGATGAAGGCCCTCGCCGCGGGCCACAGCGTCGACGACATCCAGACCTTCGACGGCAAGATCCACGGCAAGGACCCGGCCTGGCTGCAACGGCACCTCACCCCGATCGTCACCGACGGCGACAGCCTCAAGGACGAGGGGACGAACCCGATCAGCGGCGCCAACATGAACACCCAGCTCCAGGACTTCCAGGGCCAGAACTGGGCACAGGGCGGCGACGGCCAGGAGGGCACCTGTGTCGCCTCCTCCACGGTCACCGCCCGCGCCCTGGTCGACCCCGTCTACGCCCTCTCCCTCACCGGCGGCCCCAGCGGCCAGGAGGACTCCGCGGAGGCCTTCCGGCAGCGCCTGATCGCCGAACAGCACCGGGTGCACGAGGAGGGGCACGGCGGCGCCAACTGGAACGGCATGGGCCTGCAGGGCAAGACCGAGGTCGTCAACAAGGAGATCAGCCCGGAGACCGGCAGCACGTACGAGATGCACGAGGTCCCGGACGCGAACGCCCGGCGCGATGTCCTGCCGGACATCGAGAAGGCGGTGGCGGACGGCAAGCCGGTGCCCATCGGCGTCCAGGGCCACGACGAGAAGGGCAACCGGGTCGGGCACGCCATGATGATCATCGGCCAGGAGGGTGACAAGCTGGAGATCTACAACCCGTGGGGCAAGACCACCTGGGTCAGCGAGAACGACTTCGTCAACGGAGGCATGGCGAAGGCCAGCGACAACGAGCTGCCCGACGCCTACGAGGTCCACCTGCCCCAGGACTGACGGAAACCAGCGATGACTTCACGTGCACCTCTCCTCGCCCCGGCCGCCCTCCTCTGCCTGCTCGCCGTCACCGGCTGCGGCACGAGCGGCGGGGCCGGCCCGATCGGCCCCCCGGGTACACCCAGCGCGCCGGCCACCCCTCACGCGTCGGCGACGCCCGCCACCCCCGCGTACGGCACCGAGCACCGGACCCTCACCGTGGCGCCGGGCGAGCGGTTCTCGCTCACCGTGCCGGCGGCTCCGACCCTGGGCCAGAACTGGTACCTCGCCAAGCCCGGACCGGACGCCACCGTGCTGACGTACCAGGGCGAACGGGCGGACTACGGCAGCGCCGGCAAGGACGTCGACGGCAGCACCGACGGCACCCAGTCCTTCGGCTTCACCGCCCTGGCGAAGGGCACGACGACGGTACGGCTGCTGTACTGCCCCATGGACGCGTGTACGGGCAAGCCCTCCGCGTCCCCGTCGCCGTACCCCACCCTGACCGCCCGCCCGCGCGCCCAGGCCGGCTACTACGTCTTCACGATCACCGTCCGCTGAATCAGTGACCGGAACCGAGGCCCTCATGCCCCCAGCCCCCGACCACGACAGCCGCAGCGACGACGAGGTCCTGGCCGCCACCGACGTCGCCATGCTGCTGCGCTACGGCCTGACCCAGGACGCCTTCCACACGGCCCTGTTCGGTGACGGCGCCGTGGCCGCCGCCGTCACCCTCGACCGGCTCGGTGTGCTGCCGCGCTCGCTGACGTTCCTCGCCGAGATCGTCCGGTCAGGCGGCCTGGCCTACGCGGCCGGGCTGCCCGAGCCGCTGCCGGCCCCGGAGCCGGCCGAGCTGCTGCGCGACTGGCTGACCGGCGCCGCGCAGACCGCCACCACCCCCGAGGCCGAGATCCGCGCCGCCCGCTGGCTGGACGCGGTCGCCGAGATCATCGCCCTGCGGCGGTCCGTCCGTCGCTGACCGCACCGGCCGCCCCGAGGAAGACCGGGTTGGTGAACGCGGCCAGCGCCCCCGGCACCGGCCCGGCCGCCGTCTCGTGCCGCACCTCGGCCCGCACGTACGCCGCGTAGGAGGGCGTCGTACGCCACTCGACCGTGCCCGAGCCCGCCACCGGCAGCGGATCGCTGGTGAACAGCACCCCCTGGTCGGTGACGAACCGCACCGAGCAGCGCGGCGCGCCCGAGACCTCCAGCCGTACGGTCACCGGGGTGTCGGCGGCCACCGCCAGCCGCTCCCCGATGCCCGCCTGCTGCCCGCGCCCGCCCGTCGCCGTGAAGGCGAGGCTGACGTTCTTCGACTCGGCGATGTACGAGCGTCCGGCGCGGATGCCCTCCTGGATCGCCTCCCGGGTCAGGTCGTCGGCGAGGACGACCGTCTGGGGGCTGCCGACCGCGTCCGGGTCGCGGTGGGCGTCGCTGTTGCCCATCGCCGGGAGCCAGGCCCGCCCCTGCCGCACGGAGGCGACCAGCTGGTTGTCCCAGTCGGCCAGGGTCACCTCGTCGTCCGGGGTGTACGGGCCGTTCCAGACCTCCACGGCGTCCGCCTCACCGAAGCCGAACTTCCAGCCGCAGCCGACACAGGTGGCGTGCGGATGGGCGGGGACCACCAGGCCGCCCGCCCGCCGGATGTCCCGCGCGAAGCGGGCCCAGCGGTTGTCCCGGGCCCGGTACCGCCAGTCCACGAACGTCCCGGGCTCGGTGCCGAGCGCCACCACGTGCCCGTTGCGGGTGGTGACCTCCTCGCCGAGCATGATCAGCAGGTCGTCGCCCGCCTGGTCCGCCCAGTGGGGGTGGGCGGAGTGGGTGTTGTGGTCCGAGGAGTTGATGAAGTCCAGGCCCGCCGCCCGCGCGAGGGCCGCGATCTCGGCCGGGGTGCGGCGGCCGTCGGAGTACCAGGAGTGCAGGTGGCAGTCGCCCCGGTACCAGTCCCGGCCCCGCCCCTTGGCCCGGGACGGCGGATACACGGGCCTCGGGGTCTCGCCGGGGTCGCCGTAGGTCAGCGTGATGGTCAGCTCGTACGTCAGTCCCTGCGGCGCCACCGTGTAGGGGCCCAGCGCGACGTACCAGGTGCCCTCCCGGATCGGGCCGGGGACGTACCCGGGGGTCGCGTCGTCGGCCCGCACGAAGAACTCGGTGCGGGCCCCGCCCGACCAGCCCCGGAAGCCCCGGCCGCCCAGCTCGGTGCCGTGGTCGTCGAAGAGGCCGATGTCGAGGGCGTTGCCGGGGGTTCCGGCCGGGACGGACGGCTTGTCGTAGGTGTAGGTAACCCTGAGCTCCTGGACCCCGGCGGGCACTTCGACCGGTACGTACACGAAGTCGGGGGAGCCGGGCGGCAGCGTCCCGCGCACCGTCCGCGTCTGCTGTCCCTGCCCGTCCGCCGCTGCGAAGCTCACGCTTCCCAACGTAAGGGCAGCGGCGGCGCCCGTCACGAACAGCGCGCGTCTGCCGATGCCGTGCGTGTGCTCGGGAGTGTGCTCGTGCGTGTCGTCACACATGGTGGTCACTCTTCCGTCCGGGTGTGAACTCCCGTGAAAGGGAAGGAGATTGACGAGCGGGAGTTGATGGACGGATGGGTAATGCCGACTGGTCGGTATGGACAGGCGGGTCTCGGCTCGGTAGAGATGGGTCATGCGTATCGCCGTCACCATCTTCCTCACCGACGAGACCGTCACGCCGGTCCGGCTCGCCCGCGAGCTGGAGCAGCGCGGCTACGCCGGCCTCTACCTGCCCGAACACACCCACATCCCGGTCGAGCGGACCACCCCGTACCCGGCGGGCGGCGAGCTGCCGCGCGAGTACGGCCGCACCCTGGATCCCTTCGTGGCCCTGGGCCAGGCCGCGGCCGTCACCGAGCGGCTCGGCCTCGGCACCGGTATCACGCTGGTGGCCCAGCACGACCCCATCGCCCTCGCCAAGCAGATCGCCACCCTCGACCACCTCTCCGGCGGCCGCTTCACCCTCGGCCTCGGCTACGGCTGGAACGTGGAGGAGGCCGCCGACCACGGCGTGCGGTGGCGTACGCGCCGGGAGCTGGTCCGGGACCGGATGCGGCTGATGCAGGCGCTGTGGGCCGGGGAACCCACCGCCTACGAGGGTGAGTTCGGCGGGGTCCGGGCCAGTGACGCCCACCCCAAGCCGGCGCAGAAGCCGCGCGGCCCGGTCACCGGCCCGCGCACGCTCGTCGGCGGGACGGCCGGGCCGAAGCTGTTCGCGCACATCGCCGAGTACGCCGACGGCTGGCTGCCGATCGGCGGGCGGGGCCTCACCGAGTCCCTGCCGGCGCTGCGCACGGCCTGGACGGACGCGGGCCGCGACCCGGCCACCCTCCAGGTCGTCCCGTACGCGGTTCTGCCGACCCCCGGCAAGCTCGCCCACTACGCCGAGCTGGGCATCGAGGAGGTGGTGCTCCAGCTGCCGCCGGCGGGGGAGGCCGAGGTGCTGCGGGCGTTGGACGGCTACAGCAGCTTCCTGTAGGCCGGGCGGAGCCGTCAGGCCTGATCACCCCGAACGTATGCTCAAAGAATGACGACTTCCGCGACCTCCGGAACCGGCCCCACCGAGAACTCCATGCGTCGCGCCCTCAAGCGCGCCCGGGACGGTGTCGCCCTCGACGTGGCCGAGGCGGCGGTGCTGCTCCAGGCCCGCGGCGAGGCCCTCACCGACCTCGCCGCGTCGGCCGCCCGGGTGCGCGACGCGGGCCTCGAACAGGCGGGCCGGCCCGGTGTCATCACGTACTCGAAGAGCGTCTTCATCCCTCTCACCCGGCTGTGCCGGGACAAGTGCCACTACTGCACCTTCGCCACCGTCCCCGGCAAGCTGCGCCGCGCCGGGCACGGGATGTTCATGTCCCCGGACGAGGTGCTGGACATCGCCCGCAAGGGTGCCTCGCTCGGCTGCAAGGAAGCCCTCATCACCCTCGGCGACAAGCCGGAGGACCGCTGGCCGGAGGCGCGCGAGTGGCTCGACGCGCACGGCTACGACGACACCATCGCCTACGTCCGTGCCATCTCCATCCGCATCCTGGAGGAGACCGGCCTGCTGCCCCACCTCAACCCGGGCGTCATGACCTGGACGGACTTCCAGCGCCTGAAGCCGGTCGCCGCGTCGATGGGCATGATGCTGGAGACGACCGCCGAGAGGCTCTGGTCCGAGCCCGGCGGCCCCCACTACGGCTCCCCGGACAAGGAACCGGCCGTACGGCTGCGGGTGCTGGAGGACGCGGGCCGCTCGTCCGTCCCCTTCACCTCCGGGCTCCTCATCGGCATCGGTGAGACGTACGAGGAGCGCGCCGAGTCCCTCTTCGCGCTCCGCAAGATCTCCCGGGCCTACCACGGTATCCAGGAACTGATCATCCAGAACTTCCGCGCCAAGCCGGACACGGCGATGCGCGGCATGCCGGACGCCGAACTGGACGACCTGGTCGCCACGGTGGCCGTCGCCCGGCACCTCATGGGCCCGTCCGCCTGCCTCCAGGCCCCGCCGAACCTGGTGGATGGGGGCACCTCCCAGACGGAGTCTGGGGGAGAGTACGAGCGGCTGATCGGCGCCGGCATCGACGACTGGGGCGGGGTCTCGCCCCTGACGATCGACCACGTCAACCCCGAGCGGCCCTGGCCCCAGATCGAGGAACTGGCCGCGAAGTCGGCGGCGGCCGGCTTCTCCCTGCGTGAACGCCTCTGCGTCTACCCGGAGTTCGTGGGCCGCGGCGAGCCCTGGCTGGACCCGCGGCTGCGCCCGCACGTGAGCGCGCTCGCCGACCCGGAGACGGGGCTCGCGCGCGAGGACGCGGTGGTCGAGGGCAGGCCCTGGCAGGAGCCGGAGGAGGCCTTCGTACCGACCGGCCGCACGGACCTGCACCGCACGATCGACACCGAGGGCCGTACGAGCGACCGCCGGGACGACTTCGACGAGGTCTACGGCGACTGGGAGGCGCTGCGGGAGGCGGCCGCGCCCGGGATGGCGCCGGAGCGCATCGACACCGACGTACGGCAGGCGCTGCGCACGGCGGCGGACGATCCGACGAAGCTGACGGACGCCGAGGCGCTGGCCCTGCTGCACGCGGACGGCCCGGCGCTGGACGCGCTGTGCCGGGTGGCCGACGACGTGCGCAGGTCGGCGGTCGGCGACGACGTCACGTACATCGTCACCCGGAACATCAACTTCACCAACGTCTGCTACACCGGCTGCCGCTTCTGCGCCTTCGCGCAGCGCAGGACGGACGCCGACGCGTACACGCTGTCCCTGGAGCAGGTGGCGGACCGCGCCCAGCAGGCCTGGGACGTGGGCGCGGTCGAGGTGTGCATGCAGGGCGGGATCCACCCCGACCTGCCGGGCACGGCGTACTTCGACATCGCACGGGCCGTGAAGTCCCGCGTCCCCGGGATGCACGTGCACGCCTTCTCGCCGATGGAGGTGGTGAACGGCGCCACCCGCACCGGCATGTCGATCCGCGAGTGGCTGACGGCGGCCAAGGAGGCGGGCCTGGACTCGATCCCCGGCACCGCCGCCGAGATCCTGGACGACGAGGTCCGCTGGGTGCTGACCAAGGGCAAGCTGCCGACGGCGACGTGGATCGAGGTGATCACGACGGCCCACGAGCTGGGCATCCGCTCCTCCTCGACGATGATGTACGGCCACGTCGACCAGCCCCGCCACTGGCTGGGCCATCTGCGCACCCTGGCCCGGATCCAGCGGGAGACGGGCGGCTTCACGGAGTTCGTCACGCTGCCCTTCATCCACACGAACGCCCCGGTGTACCTGGCGGGCATCTCCCGTCCGGGCCCGACGACGCGGGACAACCGGGCGGTGACGTCGATGGCGCGCCTGCTCCTGCACCCCTGGATCCCGAACATCCAGACCAGCTGGGTGAAGCTGGGCGCGGAGGGGGCGGCGGAGATGCTCCGCTCCGGTGCGAACGACCTCGGTGGCACGCTGATGGAGGAGACGATCTCCCGGATGGCGGGCTCGTCGTACGGCTCGTACAAGTCGGTCCGCGACCTGGTGGCCGTCGCCGAGGCCGCCGGCCGCCCGGCGAGGCCGCGCACCACGTTCTACGGCGAGGTGCCCGAGGAGCGGCAGCGGGCGGCCGAGGCCTCCGACGGCCACCTGCCCGACCTGCTGCCGGTCCTGGATTGAGGTAAGAGACCGAGAAGAGACTGAGTACGATGATCCGACCCCGAACCATCTAGACGGGGCCCTGTAGCGGAGGAGATGCGTACCCGTGGCTGCCCGACTGCCCTCCTGGGCCTGGGTCACCGGTCTGACGGCTGGGGCGACCGCGGCCGTCGTCGTCCTCGCCGTACAGGCGAACCACGGGCCGCACCCGACGGCCGCCGTGGCGGACGGCAAGCCGTCGGCCACGGCGAGCCCGCACGCGTCCGCCACGCCCCACGCCTCGGCCCCGCCCGCGCCGCCGGCCGCGTCGGGCGAGGGCCGCCGGATCGTGTACTCGCTCGGCGAGAAGCGGGTGTGGCTGGTCGACGCGACCGGCAAGGCGACCCGCACCTTCCCGGTGTGGCCGGGCACGGTGAGCCCGCAGCCCGGCCGCTACTCGGTCACCCTGCGCATCCAGTCCCTCAAGGGCTCGGACGGCGTGGAGATCGAGCACGTCATGTACTTCACCAAGGTGTCCGGCGTGAACATCGCCTTCTCCAACGCCCTGGACGGCTCCTCACCGCCGCCGGCGGACGGCAAGAAGCTGGGCGGCATCCGCATGCCGAAGCCGGACGGCGCCGCCCTGTGGTCGTTCGGCGATCAGGGCACGTCGGTGACGGTCGTCAGCTAGCGGCTTCCTGCTGAGGGCGGGCGGGCAGCAGATTGACGACGAGGGCGACCCCGGTGAGCACGATGATCCGGGTCGCCGCCTCCAGCCCGTTCCAGGTCTTGGACTGCCACATCGAGAACCACTCACCGCCGATCGCGATGAACCCGGCCCCGAAGAGCAGCAGCAGCATCAGCAGCCCGTAGGTGGAGATGCGCCGGGCGAGGTCGCTGCGGCGCCGCGCCCACAGATACGTGCCCCAGATCAGCACGAGGGCCGCCGCGGTCTCCCACACGATGATGAGGACGTACGCGGTGTCCTGGAGCCCCTTGCTGGTGATGGCCCGCCACATCAGGTCATGGTCATGGAACGTCGTGTCCATCGCCAGCACATGCCGGACGAACTGCTGGTTGGTCCCGAAGTCGGTGATGTTCCCGAGCGCGACGAGGGCGATGTAGAGGGCGAGTATCCCGGTGAGCACACCGGCGGCCAGACTGAGGCTGGAATGACGGGAGTTATCTGTGGGGGTGGTGGTCATGGCTGGATTCTCCCCTGCCGAAGGCCGGGTCAGCACGTGGCCATTGCGCCAGAATGGAGAGGCGGGCGGCGGGGGAGGGACGGGCGCATGACGCGGGAACGGCCGTCGGTGCAGGACCTGATCGGACGGCGCAGACGGGCCGGCTTCATCGGCCGTGGCGACGAACGGGCCGCGTTCCGGGCCAACTTGGCCGTCGGGCCCGAGGACGAACGCCACCGCTTCCTCTTCCACGTGCACGGCAACTCGGGTGTCGGAAAGACGTTCCTGGTCAAGGAGCTGGAGCAGATCGCGCGGGAGCGCGGGGCGGTGACGGCGTACGTCGACGAGAACGTGGGCAGCGTGCCCGAGGCGATGGCGGCGATCTGTCATCAACTTGCCCAGCAGGGACACCGCTTGAAGCGGCTGGAGGAGGCGCTGGTCGCCCACCGGGAGCGGCGGCACGAGGCGGAGGCCGAGGCGGCGGCCCTGGATCCGGCGCCCGACGGCCCCTCCCCGCTGACCACGACCGCCGTCCGGCTCGGCATGGCGGGCGTGGGCGCGCTGCTCCCCGGCGCCGGTGCCTTCGTCGGCGCGGTGGACGCGGGCCAACTCGCCGATGGCGCCGCCCGCTTGAAGGCACGGCTCAGCGCGCGCTTCCGCAATCAGGAGGACGTACAGCTGGTCCTCACACCGGAACGTGTCCTGACTCCCAGGCTGCTGGAGGAGCTGTCGGCTGTCACCAGGGCCGTGGAGTGGCTGGTCCTGCTGTTCGACACATACGAGCGCACCGGCCCCTTCCTCGACGGCTGGCTGCACGAGCTGATGACCACCGACCGGTACGGCCCCCTGCCCGCCAACGTCCTCGTCGTCACCGCCGGCCAGCGCCCCTTCGACACCGCCCGCTGGGGCGGCTTCGCCGACTTCATGACCGACCTGCCGCTCGGCCCGTTCACGGAGGCCGAGGCGCGGGGCCTGCTGGCGGACCGGGGCGTGACGGACGAACCCGTGGTGACGGAGGTGCTCCGCCTGACCGGCGGCCTGCCGGTCCTCGTCTCCACCCTCGCCGAGGCTCGCCCCGCCGACCCGGACGATGTGGGCGACCCGAGCGCCACCGCGGTGGAACGCTTCCTGAAGTGGGAGCCGGACCCGGTGCGCCGGTCCGTCGCCCTGGCCTGCGCGCTGCCCCGGCGCCTGGACGCCGACGTGTTCCGCGCGGCGGCGGACTGCCCGGAGGAGCAGGCCGACGCGCTCTACGACTGGCTGCGGAGCATGCCGTTCGTCAGCGAGCGCGGCGAACGGGTGCAGTACCACGACGTCGTACGGGCGCCGATGCTGCGCCTGCAACGCCGGCGGTCGCCCCGGGGCTGGGCGCAGCGGCACCGGCGTCTCGCGCAGACGTACCGGGTATGGCGGGAGGAGCGCCAGGAAGGCCTCACCGACCCCTGGTCGGACGAGGACTGGCGGGAACTGCGGCTGGCGGAGGCCTATCACCGGCTGTGCACCGGGGAGCGGAGCGCTCTGGCGTTCGTGCTCGGCGGGGTGGTGCGGGCCTGCGGCTGGCGCGAGGAGGAGGCCCGCCGCTGGGCCGGGATGCTGGTGGAGGCGGGCGCGGACACCCAGGCCGAGGACGCGACCCGCTGGGGCCGAGACCTGATGCGGGCGCTGGAGGCCCGGACCGCCGCCGACGCGCTGACCCTGCTCCTGGACCACGCCCCCCTCGACACCGCGTCCCGGGCCATCGCCCACGCCAACCGCGGCACCCTCCTCCGGCTGGCCGACGCCCCCGACCGGGCGGTCACCGAGTACGACCGGGCCCTGGCCCTCGACCCTGCCCTGACCCTCGCCCACCACGGCCGCGCCCACGCCCGCGCGGCCCTGCGGGACTACGCGGGCGCGGTGGCGGACCTGGACGAGGTCCTCGCCCGGGACCCGGACAACCCGGTCCACCTGAGCACCCGCGGCGACTACCAGCGCCTCCGCGGACGCCACGACGAGGCCCTGCGCGACCTGGACCGGGCGATCACTGTGAACCCCACGCTACGGGGCGCCTGGGCGGCACGCGGCGCCACCCACCACGCCCTGCGCCGCTACGACGACGCGCTCGCGGACCTGGACCGGGCCCTGGAGATCGACCCGGAGTTCGTGTGGGGCCTGGTCCGCCGGGCCCGCGTACGCCGTTCGATGGGCGACCGCGATCGCCAACTGGCCGACTTGAACGCCGCGGTGGCGCTCTCACCGGAGGCACCCTGGGTGCTGTGCGAGCGGGGCGACGCGCTGGCGGCCCTGGACCGTGAGGCGGAAGCCCTGGCCGACTACGACAAGGCCCTCGCCCTGGACCCCGACTACGCCTCCGCCTACGCCAGCCGGGGCGCCCTGCACGGCAAGTACGGCCGTGACGAGCAGGCACTGACGGACCTCGACCGCGCCCTGAGCCTCACCCCGGACTACCCCTGGGCCCTGGTGCACCGGTCCAAGTCCCGCCGTCGCCAGGGCAGATACGACCGGGCCCTCGCCCATGCCTACCGTGCCGTGGAACTCGACCCGCAGGGCGCGTGGGCCCTGGCGAACAAGATCCAGACCGATCTGTGCGTCGGCCGGCTGGAACAGGCGCGGTCGGATCTCGAACGGTACGTCACGCTGGGCGGCGCGGACACGGACTGGGCCCACCGCCAGCTGGCCACGGTGCATCTCCTGAGCGGCCGGTACGGGGAGGCGCTGGCCGCGCTGGACGACGTGGCCACCCGATGCGCCGTACACCTGCGCACGCGGAACTGGCCCTTGGCCCGCTGGGCAGCAGAGCAGTGGCAGGCCGCTGACAGTCAACTCGGCCTGCTGCACATGGCCCTGGCGGTCAGCGGGGAAGAAGGCACGGCTGCCGCCCGCCCTCTGTGGACCCGCCTGGCCCGGCACCTCGACGCCCACCCCGGTCAGGGACAACGGGTGATCGAGGCCACGACCGGCGCGGCTCTCGCGGACTGGCCCCGCCTGGACACAAGCCTCCACCGCGGCCCCACCGAGTACGACACCCTGGCCACCCTGGCCGACTGCCTGACCGTCCTGCTGCACAGCCCCGGCACGGACCGCACCCGGCTCGCGCCAAGGCTGGCCAGGGTGACCGAGGCCCGGGACGCGCTGCGGGCGCGCTATGCGGAGTGAGCGGCGAAGTCCAGGAACTCGGTCCAGGAGGCGCCGGTGACGGCGAGTTGAGCGCCGTCCTTGTTCTTGGAGTCGCGGATGTGGATGGTGGCGGGGGTTATGGCTACCTCGACGCAGTCGGGGCCTTCGTTGCTGCTGTAGCTGCTCTTGAACCACATCAGCGTCGAGGTCATGTCTCTTCTCCCAGCACTTGCTTGATGAAGGCTTGCGACTCCCGAGGGGAGAGAGCCTGCGAGCGGATCATTCCATCGCGCATCTCCAGGATCTGTACTTCCCGGGGATCACTCACCAGGCGACTGTGCAACTGACCTCCAAGTGCCCCAGGGTCTTGCCGTTCTGGAGTTTCAGCAACCGGAAGGGACCGGCCATGCCCGCATGTTCCTCATCGCGGTCAGTGGGCATCACCTGGATCTCGACGTGCCTCAATTGCCCGATCTCCAACAGGTGTTCGAGCTGCTTGCGCAACACCATTTTGCCCCCGATGGGGCGCCGTAGCGTCACCTCTTCCTGGACAAACGTGATCAGCGGTCGAGGCGTCCGATCGAAGACAGTCTTTCGAGCCATGCGCGCTGCGACGAGGCGGTCGATCTCCTCCTCGGCGTAAGCGGGCCGTCGCATCGCGTACAGGGCTTGGGCATACTCCGCGGTCTGCAACAGGCCGTGGATGTGATGGTTCGAGTAGGCCCCCATCTCGATGGCCTCGTCCTCCAGCTTGGCCAGATCCCGAACGTTCTTCGGGTACTGAGCCTTCTCCACGTCCTCCTTCATCGCGGACAACTTCCCGCCCGCGCCCAGCACTTCATCGGCGCCGTCCAGAAAGTCGGGCTTGGGAGACCTCCGCCCGCGCTCCACGGACGAGACCATCTCCTCGCTGTACCGGATCCGCTTTCCCAGCTCTGCCTGCTTCAGCCCGGCGGCCTCCCGCCAGACCTTGATCTGCCGTCCGACCGCCTTGAGCACGGCCTCGGCCTCCTCGTCCTCCACGTTGCCCCCTTGCGACGTACGAGCCGTACGACCACACCGACTGCCCGGACAGTCACGCTGCGTACCGTGGTCGTCACTGTTCAGGGGTGACCGGGTCCCGTTGCTCCACGACCCGGTGACCGAGGACGCGGAAGGCGGCCGGGGTTTACGGATCGTGGCGGCGTACGCGGACCGCTGGGGTGTGGCGGAGGCGCCGGCGGGGGCCAAGACGGTCTGGGCGGAACTCGTACCGGGTCGCGGTGGGCCGTGACCCGGTGGCGCCCGACGCCAAAGACCGAAGAACCGGGGAAAGAACCAACCCAACCCACCCCCACCGCCCCCGGAGCTCACCCTCCGGAGTGAATATGCCCAACGCAACTGGCGCGGCGGGGCAGTTGTGGTGCAGCGTCGGCAACGACAGCAAGTCCAGACATGCATCGGCCCCCGCCGGGACGGCAATCCCAGTGCGAGGGCCTGATCACCGAGGAAGAGGCCCTTCCCGATGACGTACAAGCAGCGTAACGCGCGCCCGCCCGCCAAGTCCTCCCGTTCCCCGTACGGTGTCACCCATGTGAAGGAACGCCTGGACGGGAACTTCACCGTGATCAGCAACGAACTGCTCCAGCATCCGGAGCTGTCCACGCTGGCGAAGGGCATCGGGAGCTACATCCAGTCACTGCCGGAAGGCACCCCGGTCGGCATCAAGGCGCTGGCCGACCAGTTGCCCGAGGGAGAGATCAGCATCGCCTCCGCCCTGCGTGAGCTGGAGGAGCACGGGTGGCACTGGCGCAACAGGGAGCGGCTTGAGTCGGGCCAGGTGGTGACCCGGACGTACTCGTACAACAGGCCGCGTCACGCAATGGTCGAGGCCGCACGGGGTCCCGAGCCGGCCGCCGTCTCCACCCCCGCCCCACCGAAGGCCCCGGCGCCCGCGCCCTCGGGCAAGGCCGTCGAGCTGCTCGCCGGGCTCCGCGCGTACGACTCCCGTCTGATCCTCAGCGAGCGGGACGTACAACGCCTGGCGCCGCTCGTCACCAAGTGGCTGGAGCGGGGTGTACCACCCGCGGCCGTCGTACGCGCGCTCACCACAGGCCTGCCCAAGGGGCGGATCAAGCACCCGGCGGCCTTCCTGGCCCATCGCCTCACCGCCCAACTGCCTCCCCAGTTGCCGACCCGGCCCCCGGTCCCGCGCGACATGCCCGCAGTGTCGTCCTCACGCCCGGATCCACTTCAGACCTGCGACGGCTGCGACCGGGCCTTCCGGTCGGCACAACCCGGACGGTGCCGTGACTGCCGGGCACCGTCCGAGAGAGCGGCTTGACCGGCCGTAACCCTTCGAGAGAGGAGCATTTCGCGATGACCTACCAGTACAAGCCGCTGGTCTACCGGTACCGGCCCACCCCCAAGGCGGTGCGCGCCTTCTCGGGTCATGAGGACCTCGCCCTGCATCCGGGCTTGTCCGGCATGGCCATCGGCCTCGGCGTCCACATCCGCTCCCTGCCCGAAGGCACCCCCATCAGCGTCAGGACACTGGTGGAGCAGCTCCCGGAGAGCGAGTTCGAGATCGCCGCCGCCCTCCAGGAACTGCGGGACCACGGCTTCCTGCCCAAGGCCTGACGGCCCGTGCCCGAGCTGACACCGGATGCCGGAACGTGCGGCCCGGCTGAGGGAGTTGGAGCGGATTGTGGATGCAGGGGAGGAAGACCCGGCGGCGGCCATCGCTGAGATCCGAGCGATTCGGGAGGCGGCCTAGGCGGAAGCTGGTCTCTGACGCTCTGTCCTCAGCGCCCCACCGCCTCCCCCGTCACCTCCCCCGTCACCACCGGCCGCACCTTCGTCAGCATCAGGTCCAGGAACTGCTCCGGGTGCCGGAAAGACGCGAAGTGGCTGGCGTTCCGGATCAGGGCGAAGTCCTTCACGGGGGCCGTGACCGCCTCGTAGTAGCGCTGGGCCGGCTCCGGTGGGGTGAGGACGTCGCTGTCGCCCTGGAAGAGGAAGAAGGGGAGGCGGAAGGCGGTGCCCTCGGCGTACTCGTCGATCGTCATGGCCTGCGG
The DNA here is from genome assembly GCF_020181035.1 of Streptomyces sp. CoH27. Lineage (GTDB taxonomy): Bacteria > Actinomycetota > Actinomycetes > Streptomycetales > Streptomycetaceae > Streptomyces > Streptomyces camelliae. The sequence continues at coordinate 31,378 of NZ_JAIQYY010000010.1, read as the reverse complement.
GCCGAGCTGCTCGGAGAAGGTCATGCCCTTCAGGTACGCGCGCAGGCCGCGGAGGGTGTGGAGCGGGGAGAACCAGAGGGAGCGGATCACCACCGTCTTCATCGTGTCGTAGGTGAGGGGGTCCGTTGTGACGACGGTCTTGGCGTACTCCGACCACTGCTCGGCGGTCCAGGCCGCGCGGTCGGGGCCCATCGCCGCCACCTTCGCCCGTTCCTTCCGCTTCCCCGCCTTCTCCAGCCGGGCCAGCAGTGCCTCGTAGGCGGAGGAGTCCCGGCCGCCGCCGATGATGTTCTGGTCGGTGCCCACGTACGCCGAGTACAGCTCGGGGTGGTTGCGGGCCAGCCGCAGGCCGGTGACCGAGCCGAAGCTGTTGGCGACCAGCAGCACCTTGTCGACGCCGAGGCGGGCGCGGATGTGGGCCGTGACCTCCAGGGCGTCGGCGTAGAGGCGGTCCAGGGTCATCTCGCCCTGCCCGTCCGGGCCGGTCGCCGCGAAGGTCCTGCCCGCGCCGCGCATGTCCCAGCGGACGATCGTGAAGTGCCGCTCCCAGGTGCGGGTGCGCGGGATGAAGATCAGGTTGGACGCGCCGGGGCCGCCGTGGATCTCCAGGATCACGGGGTTCGAGCGGTCCTCGCCGCGGATCGAGATCCACTGGTCGATGCCGCCGATCCGGACGTACGACGCCTCGTCGATGCCGTTCGGCGTCCGGATCTCCAGCTTCTTCGCGTTCGCCCGGCGCTTGAGGGCGCGGTAGGTCAGCAGCATGGTGTTCCCCCTAAACTGTTTATGCCGTCAGCTGTTGGTGTTTACGGTATATACAGTTGTCTGGCGGAGTCAACAGGCTTCGCCGAAGCCGAATGGGAGGGACCTCGTGGCCGGACGGAACGCCGGACGGAACAAGGAGCAGCAGGACGGGCCCCGCGATCCGCGAACGACCCTCGCGCTGTTGTGGGGCGAGCAGGAGAAGCCCACGCGCGGGCCCAAGCCGAAGCTGTCGCCGGAGCGCATCGCCGCGGCCGCCGCCGAACTCGCCGACGCGGAAGGGCTGGACGCGGTCTCCATGAGCAGGGTGGCGGCCGGCTTCGGCGTCTCCGCGATGGCCCTGTACCGCTACGTCCCCGGCAAGACCGAACTCGTCGCGCTGATGGTGGAGTCCGTGCTGGCCGACGCCCCGGAGCTCGCGGGGGTCCGGGACGGGGACTGGCGGGCGGCCGTACGGGCGTGGACCCGGCAGTGCGCCCACGTCTACGCCGCTCACCCCTGGCTGCTCGGCGCCACCGCGATGCGCCGCCGGCTCATGGGCCCCTGCGAGCTGCGCTGGCTGGACACCGCGCTCGCCGCCCTGGAGCCCACGGGCCTCGGCGCGGCCCAGCGCCACCAGGTCTTCCTGCTGCTCATCGGACTCGTCCGCAACATCGCCCAGCAGCGCGGCGACTACGACGCCGAGGAGGACGCGGAGTGGGACCGGCTCGGCGGCGAGCTGCTCGCCCGGCACGCCGACCGCTTCCCGGCCCTCACCAAGGCGATCGCGGAGGGTGTCTTCGACCCGGCCGGTGTCGATCCGCTCGACTTCGGGCTGGACCGGATCCTCGACGGGGTCGAAGCGCTGGTGGCTGGGCGGGAATGACCCATGGGGGCGGGTTTGCCCCCGTGAACGGACCGTTCCCCGTCGATTACAGTGCTGAGCGTCGTACGGACGGACGGTGCCGTGAGGAGGTCTCGGTGGGTACGACATCCGGTGCCGTCTGGGGACGAGCCGAGCAGCAGGACTTCCGTAGCAGGGTGCGCGGCACCCTGCTCGGGGTGGCCGTGGGCGACGCGCTGGGCGGGCCCGCCGATCCGCTGTCCCTGGAGGAGATCCGGGCCGCCTACGGCCCCGAGGGCCTGCTGGACCTCGCCTTCGGGCACGGCCGGCGCGGCACGGTCACGCACCACACCCAGCTCACCCTCTTCACAGTGGACGGGCTGATACGCGCCCAGGTACGCCGGGACACCGGCGCCTGGCATCCGCCGACCGATGTGCACCGGGCGTATCTGCGCTGGGCGGCGACCCAGCGGGACTGGGGGCCCGACGAGCGCCGTAAGGACGACGGCTGGCTGGCCCGCGAGGAGTGGCTGTACGCCCGCCGGGAGCCCAGCCGGGCCCTGCTCATCGGTTTCGGCGACGAGACGATGGGCACGCTGGAGGCGCCCAAGAGCCCGGGCGAGCTGGGGCCGGAGGCGGTCGCGCGCTCGGCGCCGTTCGGGCTGCTGGTCGGCTGGGAGCCGCAGCTCGTCGCACAGCTGGCGATGGAGTGCGCGGCGCAGAGCCACGGGCACCCGATCGCCTACCTGTCGGCGGGCGCGTACGCCGTGATCGTGCACGCGCTGGCCCGGGGTGAGAGCCTCGACGGCGCCGTCCAGCGCGCCCTCGGCCTGCTCTCCAACCGCCCCGGGTACCAGCCCGTCGCGGACGCCCTTCAGCACGCCCTGGGTGCCGTACGCCAGGGCATCCCGAGCCCGACGCGGGTGGAGGAGCTGGCCGGGGACGGTACGGCGGACGGGCTGCTGGCGGCGTCGGTGTACTGCGCACTGGTGGGGGAGGACGTGCGGCACGGGCTGTGTCTGGCGGTGAACCAGGGCGGGCCCTCGGCGGCGGCGGGCGCCCTCACCGGCGGTCTGCTCGGCGCCCTCCACGGCGAAACGGCCCTCCCGCCGGCCTGGCTGACCGAACTGGAGGGCCGCCCGACCCTCCTGGAACTGGCCGACGACTTCGCGATGGAGATGACTCAGGGGCCTGCATTGCATGGTCCGGCCGGGTCGTCGCCGGGGTGGCTGGCGAGATACCCGCGGTAGCGTCCCGGACGGCCGACGCGCGCCAACTCCGCCTAAAGCGCCGGGTTTACCCGGCTTCGTACACACAGAAGAGGGTTCGCCTCTCCGGTCTGGTCACACAGTGTCTCCATGTGGATACCTTGGGGAGCGGAACCAGAAGATTACGTTCCGCTCTCATCTCTCTTCTCACCCCCACAGGAGACATCTGTGCGCCGACAGCTCACCAAGCTCGCCGGACTCGCCGCCGCAGGCCTTCTCGCCCTGACCGCCGCCCACGCCGCACCCGCGAAGGCAGCCGACGAGCGGGCGTACTTCGTCGTCGAGGGCGCCCCCAAGGAAAGGTTCACCATCGAGCTGACCGACCCGGCGCAGATCCAGCACGCCCGTGAACTCCTCAGCGGCGAGACCAGGGACGAGCCCCATGTCCTGGGGCGCATCGTCAAGCGCCCGGCGCCCTACAACCCGCCGTGGAGCTATCACCTCAACCCCGACACCATCCGCTTCTTCGACGTCGCCATCGAGGTCTGCGACGCGTCCCCGCAGTACGTGGAGGACCACCTCGACGAGGCTGGCGGGGCCTTCCTGCCCGGCCTCGTCTGGTGCCCGTGGACCTCGCGGCTGGTGCGTGAGGTACCACCGCAGCCGTAACGCCTAGTCCGCCGCCGGTGCCCCGATCACGTCGTCCCCGGCGCTCGCGGGCACCGGCACCGCCGCCACTCCGCCCCCGTCCGAGTTGACCTTCTCGATGACCGCGAGCCGCTCCGGGGTGTCCTCCGGCTTCACATAGCCGATGGCGATGTACAGGACCAGCGACACCGCCAGCGGGACCGAGACCTGGTACTGGAGGGGGACTCCGCCGGAGACGTTCCAGTTGATGGGGTAGTTGACCAGCCAGAAGGCGAGCAGGCCGGCCGCCCAGCTGGTGAGGGCCGCGGTGGGGCCGGAGCGGCGGAAGGGGCGGAGCAGACCCAGCATCATGGGGATGGCGATCGGGCCCATCAGGCCGGCCACCCACTTGATGACGACCGTGATGATGTCTTTGAACGCGGGGGAGTTGACCTGTGTCGCCACCGCCATCGACAGACCGAGGAAGACCACCGTCGTCACCCGGGCCGCGATCAGGCCCGCCCGCTCCGACCACGCCCGCGCCCGCTGCGACAGCACCGGTGCCACGTCGCGGGTGAAGACCGCCGCGATGGCGTTGGCGTCGGAGGAGCACATCGCCATGGTGTGGGAGAAGAAGCCGACGATGACCAGGCCCAACAGGCCGTGCGGCAGGAGCTGTTCGGTCATCAGGCCGTAGGAGTCGGAGCCGTCCGGCTTCTGGGCGTGGACCAGGAGCGGGGACATCCACATCGGGAAGAACAGGACCACCGGCCAGATCAGCCACAGGGCCGCCGACAGCCGGGCGCCGCGCTCGGCCTCGTACGCGCTGCCCGTGGCCATGTAGCGCTGGGCCTGGTTGAGCATGCCGCCGTTGTACTCGAACAACTTGATGAAGAGGAAGGCCAGGAGGAAGACCGTGCCGTAGGGGCCGACGAGCGGCTTGCCGTGGCCGTGCAGGGCCGGCTGGTTCCAGGCGTCGAAGAAGTCGATGTGCTGGTCGTTCAGCTTCAGGACGGCCGCCACGAACATGGAGACGCCGGCCAGCAACTGGATCACGAACTGGCCGAGTTCGGTCAGCGCGTCCGCCCACAGGCCGCCGATCGTGCAGTACACGGCCGTGATCGCGCCGGTGATGAGGATGCCCTGATTCAGGGAGACCCCGGTGAACACCGACAGCAGGGTGGCGATGGCCGCCCACTTGGCGCCCACGTCCACGATCTTCAGCAGCATGCCGGACCAGGCGAGCGCCTGCTGGGTGCGGAGGTTGTAACGGTTCTTCAGGTACTCCAGCGGGGAGGCCACATGGAGCCGGGAGCGCAGCCGGTTGATGCGCGGTGCGAACAGCTTCGACCCGATGGCGATGCCCAGCGCGATGGGGAAGGACCAGGTGACGAAGGAGGTGACGCCGTAGGTGTAGGCGATACCCGCGTACCCGGTGAACATGACCGCGCTGTAGCCCGACATGTGGTGCGAGATGCCGGACAGCCACCAGGGCATCTTGCCGCCGGCCGTGAAGAAGTCGGAGACGTTGTCCACGCGCTTGTGTGACCAGACGCCGATCGCGACCATCACACCGAAGTAGCCGATGAGCACGGCCCAGTCGAGACTGTTCATGGGCTCGATCGTGGGCGTGATCGCATGGACACGACAAGCAAGCGTCAGGTCAAGTCACGGTAAAATCGTTCTGCTTGATGACCGCCGTTCAGTGATATGAACTGCGATGGGGCGGCGATATGGACAGCGATATGGACGCGACGTGACCCGCTATCGCATCAGCTCACCCGCGTTCACCAGCAGCGACTGCCCCGTGATCGCCCGCGCCCGGTCCGAGGCCAGGAACGCCACCGCGTCCGCCACATCCCCGTCCGTCGCCAGGTCCGGCAGTGCCATCCGCTCGGTCAGCCGCCCCAGCACCTCCGCCTCCGGCACCCCCTCCGTCTGCGCGGTGAACCGTACGTACGCCTGCACCGGCGGCCCCCACATCCAGCCCGGCAGCACGGTGTTGACCCGGATCCGGTGCGGCCCGAGCTCCCGCGCCAGCGAGTACATCGCGCTCGTCAGCGCCCCCTTCGACGCGGCGTACGCCGCCTGCCGCACCTGCGAGGGCGCCGCGACCGCCGACTGGGTCCCGATGAATACGACGGACCCGCCCCCGCCCGCCCGCAGCGCCGGCAGGCACGCGCGCGTCATCCGCAGCGTCCCGAGCAGGTTCACGTCGATGACCGACTGCCAGGTCGCGAAGTCCGCGTCCTCGACCCCGCCGAAGTAGGAGTCCCAGGCGGCCACGTGCGCCACCGCGTCGATCCCGCCGAACCGCTCCCGCGCCAGCGCGGCCAGCGCCGCGCACTGCCCCTCGTCGGTGATGTCCGTGGCCCGGTACGCCGTGTGCGCGCCGGCCGGATCGATCTCCGCCGCGCTCTTGGCGAGGTTCGCCTCGGTGCGCGCGCCCAGGACGGCGTTCCCGCCGTCCCGTACGACGGCCGCGGCGACCTGATGCCCCAGCCCGGCGCCGACTCCCGATACGACCACTGTCTTGCCTGCGAGCAGGGACATCGGTGCCTCCCGCGGTCTGGCGCTTTATCTGACGGAGCGTCAGAGTATGGCCGACCGCAGGAAAGGGGAACCGCCATGAGCGAAGAGACCCGCAGCGAGGTGTACGCCGAACTGGCCGCCCTGGGCCCCTACGGCGTCCGCCCCGGCCACGCCCTGATCACCATGGTCGAGCCGCACCCCGGGCACGAGTACGCCTACAACCGCTGGTACGAGGACGACCACTACTACGCCGGCGCGATGGCCATGCCCTGGATGTACGCGGGACGGCGCTGGGTGGCGACACGGGAGCTGCAACTGCTCCGCTACCCCGAGAAGTCGGCGATCGCCCAGCCCGTCACCGCCGGCTGCTACCTCTCCACGTACTGGATCACCGCCGGCCGCTACGACGACCACATGAGGTGGACCGTCGCCATCAACAAGCGCCTCAACCGCGACGCCCGCGTCTACCACGACCGCACCCACGTGTTCACGGCCTTCCAGGACCACGAGACGACGGTCTACCGCGACGGCGCCGCCGGACCGAGGGACTTCCACGCCCTCGACCATCCCTACGCCGGCCTGGTCCTGGAGGTCGTCGACGCCCACGAGCCCGAGCAGCGCCCGCGGCTCCTGGAGTGGCTGCGCACCCGCCACCTCCCGCGCCGCCTCGCCGGCTCCCCGGCCGCGATGGTGACGCTCTTCCGCCCCACCCCCCTGCCCGGCGACCGCATGACCTACGTCAAGCAGGTCGAGGGCACGGACACCCGCCTGACCCTCCTGTGGTTCCTGGAGGCCGAGCCGGGGGAGTGCTGGGAGGAGCATTTCAGGGGGCTGGACGACCAGGTGACCGAGTCGGGCCTGGGCCGGGTCGAGCTCATGGCCCCGTTCATCCCGACGGTGCCGGGCACGGACCGGTACGTCGACCGGCTCCGCTGACCGTCACCGCTGAACGTCACCGTGTCTTGAGCTCGTCCGGGCACGGGGTGCCCCGGGGCAGCTGGTACGGCGCCGCCAGCCGGTAGGTCCCCGCCTTCGGTGCCAGCAGCATCGTCCACTTGTCGCCCTTGGCGTCCTGCGGTGTCTCCATCAGACACCCGTTGACGTTGGTGTACGACTTCGGTGTGCCCTCGGGCCGGTGCTTGGAGGCCTCCGTCTCCTGCGGCGGCTTCAGGCTCTTGCCGTGCGCGTCGACGATGCTCAGCCACGGCGAGTACGGGATCTTGATCAGGATCCGCCCGGCCTTGCGCACCTCCAGCGTCATCTCGCCCTGCTCGGCCCGGTCCACCACCGCGTTCGGCTCGGCGAGCGGCGCCGGATCCGTCACCTTGAACAGCTGCCAGTTGGCGTCGCCCCAGATCTGCGTCAGATACGGCATCCCGCGCTGCAGCAGCGCGCGCTCCCGCTCGCCGCCGTCCCCGTCCGGGTTGTCCTTCGGCAGCACCACGAAGTGCACGGCCCACCGCTGGAGCCACTCGTGATAGTCCGCCGAGTTGAGCGTGTCGTCGTAGAAGAGCGGATTGCGCTCCATGTCGGCCTGCCGGTTCCAGCCCCGCGCCAGGTTGACGTACGGCGCGAGCGCGGACGCCTCGCGGTGCGAGCGTGCCGGGACGACCTCCACCCGGCCCTTCTCGGCGCCGACCTTCTGCAGCTGGTTCACCAGCGGCGCGAGCTCCCGCGCCCAGGACGCGGCCGGGGTGGTGTGGATGATGTCGTCGACCGACTTGTAGCCGATCCAGCCGAGGAAGCCCAGGAACGCCAGCACGGTCAGATACCACTTGCGCGACTTCGGCACCTGGAACGGCAGCGCCGCGATCAGCGTGGCACCCCCGATCAGCATCGGCAGCCGCGAGATGTTCGACCCGATCTGCGAGCTGATCAGCCACACCAGCACCACGGAGAGGCTGTAGACGCCGGCCGTCAGCCGTACGGTCCTCCACTGCTTCGGCACCAGGAACAGACACAGCAGGCCGTACAGCAGCGGCATGACCACCGAGCCGAACGTCATCGGCTGGGTGCCGGAGAAGGGGAAGAGGAAGTACGACGCGGCGACCACCGCCGTCGGGGCGAGCCCCAGCGCCCACGCGCCCGGCCGCCGCTTCTGCAGGAACAGCGCGACCGCGACGAAGCCGACGAACAGCCCCGAGACCGGCGAGGCCATGGTGGACAGCCCGGCCAGCGGGGCGGCCACCGCGGCCTTCGCCCAGCGTTTGTGCCGCCACTTGCGCGGCCAGCAGAACACGGCCGCGACCGCGCCGAGCGCGAACATCGTGCCGAGCCCGAAGGTCACCCGGCCCGACACCGCGTTGGCGAGGAGCGCGACGACCCCGGCGAGCGAGGCCCACAGGGGGTTCTTCACCACCCGGCTGCGGATCAGGACCAGGGTCAGCAGGCCCGCCGACACGGTCCCGGCGATCATCATCGTCGTACGGACACCGAGGACGGCCATCAGATACGGCGAGACGACGCTGTACGACACCGGGTGCATGCCGCCGTACCAGGCGAGGTTGTACGCCGAGTCCGGGTGCCGGCCGACGAACTCCGCCCAGGCGTCCTGCGCCGCGAGATCGCCACCGCTGTTCGCGAACGTGAAGAACCAGACGATGTGCAGGACACCCGCGAGCGCGGTGACCGACAGCACGGGGTGCCGGAGCATGCGCTGCCGCAGGGGTTCGAGGGCGACGAGGAGACGCGCGACCCGGCCGGTGGGGCTCGTAGGGCCGTTCGGGTCAGCCTTGGACAGGCGTATTCGCGGGCCGGACCCCGGCCCGGCTCCCGGGGCGGTTCCCGGGCCCGGATCGGCGTCGTCGGCGCGTGTCGGCTCCGCTGTGGCCACCTGAAGGCACTCCCCGTGTCCCGTCTTCTGTTCTCGGCCGCGTTCCCCGAGGGTTCCTCGGTGTTCCCGGCCGCTTCTCGTCCAGTTCGCCGCCCTGTCCCGAGACCGGCGACCTGCCCCGATTCGTGACGCTAGCACGCGCGCCTTTTTATGGCGCGGCTCGCCTCCGGGACGCCTCAGCCGGTGTCGAGAGCGCGACCGTGCTCAGCCCTTCGGGCCTCCGCGCGCTCACACTCTCGACACCGGCGCGCCCCTTCGGCTCACTCGCGCTGCCACGGGGCTCCCGGGTGGGGCTCCGTAGCGGGGCGCGTGGGGCCGGGCGAGGGGGTGAGGTCAGCCCAGACGGGTGAGCTTCGCGCCGAAACCGGGCTCGGTCAGATCCTGCTGCAGGGCGACCGGGATCTCCACCGCTCCGCCCGAGCCGTCACCCACCGTGAGCTTGGCCACGGTGGTGCCCGCCTTCGCGGTGTTCGGCACGGTGGCGGAGGTGAAGGACAGCTTCACCTCCAGCCCGGACCAGCCGACCGCGGAGACGTCCTTGGTGACCACGACGGGGGTGTGCCCGCCGAGCTGGTCGTCCACGTAGCCGACCACGTCACCCTTCTTGAGGATCTTCGCCGAGGTCAGCGCGTCCTGGGCGGCGAGCAGCGCGGTCTTGCTGACCGCGTTGACCGTTTCGATGATCGACGGCTTGTGCTGGCCCAGGATCGCGCCGACGATCGTCACCGTCTGCCCGCCGACCGTCTTGCGGGAGGCGAAGAGCAGGTTGCCGCCGGCCGCGGTGGTGCTGCCGGTCTTGATGCCGATCGCGCCGATGAGGTACGGCAGCTCGTTCACGTTGGACCAGTTGTGGCCGGAGGGGTCCGTCCAGCTCGCCGCGCTGGTGATGGCGACCAGGGCGGGGACCCGCACGACCGCGCGACCGAGCTTCACCTGGTCCTCGGCCGTGGAGACGGTGGACGCCGTCAGCCCCGAGGGGTCGGTGTACGTCGTGTTCGTCATCCCCAGCTCCGTGGCGGTGGCATTCATCTTCTTCACGAACGCCGCCTCCGAGCCCGCGTCCCAACGCGCGAGCAGCCGGGCGATGTTGTTGGCGGAGGGGATCATGACGGCCGACAGGGCCTGCTTCTCGGTGAGGTAGTCGCCGGCCTTGACGGTGTTGAGGGTGGACTCGCCGCCGCTCTTGTCGTAGCCGCCCTCCTTCTGCGCCTGCGCGTCCACCTTGATCTTCGGGCCTTCTTCGCCCGGCTTCAGCGGGTGGTCGCGCAGGATGATGTACGCGGTCATGGTCTTGGCGACCGAGCCGATCGCCACCGGCGTCTGGTTGCCGAAGTGGCCCATCGTGCCGATGCCGTCACCGTCCATCCAGCCCTGGCCCTCGCTCGGCCAGGGCAGGTTCACCTGACCGCCCTGGAAGGTGTAGCTGCCCTTGGCGGTGAGCGCGAGGGCGGGGGACGGCAGCGGGCGCAGCGCCTGTACGACGACGAAGACGATCGCCAGCAGCAGCACCAGCGGGGTCCAGATCTTGACCCGGCGCACGAGCGTACGGACCGGGGTCTCCGGGGGCGGCGGCGTGTTCGTCAGCTCCGCCAGCAGGTCCAGCGGAGGCTTGGGCGGGAGCGGCTGCTGAGTGGTGCGCTCGGGGCCGACCTGGGGGACGGGCGTGGTGACGTCGGCCTGCGGCCCCTTCGGCTCCTTCGGCTCCTTCGGTCCCTTCAGATCCGGCAGATCCGGCTTCAGCGCGACGAACTTGCTGGTCCGCTCGGGGTCGGAGCCGAGTTTGAGCATGGTCGTCGGCTGGTCGACCTGGGGCTGCTTGCGGGGGGCCTTGAAAACGGCGGTCGGCTGATCAATGGCCTGCGGCGCGTCGGCGTCGGCGTCGGCGTCCGGGTTCCCACCCGCACGGGTTGCCTGCGGCGCGTCGGGGGTCTTCGCCTCGGCTTCGCCTTCGGCGTCCGCGTTCCCGCCCGCACCACCCGTGGGGGTCTCGTCGTCGCCTGCGGGTGGCCCCTGTGGGGCGTCCTCACCATCGGCGGCTTGCGGCTTGTCGCCCTCCGGGGTGGCGGCTTCCGGCTTGTCGCTCTCCTCGGATGCCTCGGCTGCGCCGTCGTCGCCCTCGGTCCCCTCGGACTTCGCCTCAGCCTCGTCCTCTTCCGTGTCAGGCTCGGCGTCCGCGTCAGCCTCGGCCTTCTCGCGCGCGTCAGCCTTGGCGTCGGCCTTCTCCTCCTCGGCGGCGTCCGCCCCCGCGTTCGTGACCGCGTCGGCGGTCTCCTCGGTGTCCTCGGCTGTGGTCGCCGTAGCCTCCGTGGCGGTGTCCGCCTCAGTGGCACCGTCGGAATCGGCCGTCGCGTCCCCGGTGTTCTCCTCGGCCGAGTCGGCCGCTGTCTTCGCGGCCGCAACCGTCCCGGCCCCGGCCCCGGCGTCGGCCTCGGGCGCGTCAGCGTCCCGTACCCAGGCCGACACCGCTTCCTGTAGAGCGGCGTCCTCGGACTCTGCCTCGGACTCGGCCTCGGCCTTGGCGGTGGCCGGGACCGTCAGGACCTTCGTCGCCGTGTCCACCCCACCACCGGCATCCGCGGAATCCTTTTCCCTGGAGACCGCGAGACGCGGATCGCGGGCCTCGGGAACCGAACCCCCGCTCCCCGGCGTCGGTTCCGCCGACGACTCGCGCTGCTTCGACCTGTCGGGGGACTCGCCCGCCACCGATGCCTCCTCCTGCGCCGCACGTTCATCCGCGCGCCCTGTCCGAACCATGTACCAGTGTCCTGTGTGAGGGCTTGGCCCCTGGGCTAGACGAGAACGACATACCTACCGGTTCCCTCACGAACCGGTCACGCACCCTCGACAGACCAATGTGAGAGGGGTCACCCTGTCATTCATCCACGCGGGGAGGCATGGATGGGCAGGAGCCGCAGAACACTTCCGGAGGAGCTTCTGCTGCTGGCGTTGGACCCGGCCACGGGTACCACCGCGCAGCCGCAGTCGCTCGACCTCGGTCTGGCCGGTGCACAGCTAGTGGAGCTGGCGCTGGCCGGACGGATAGCCCCAGACGGGGATCGTATCGCCGTGGTAGCCCCACGGCCGACTGGAGATCCGACATTGGACTGCGCGTTGGAGTTGCTGCGAAGGCGTGGCGCTCCCGTGCGTGCCGTCCATTGGATCGGCGGGCCCCGGCTGGGGCTCCGTCAGACGTATCTCTCGCATCTGGAGCGGTGCGGCATGGTCGCCGCCGTACCGGGCCAGATGTGCGGGGTGCTGCCGACGACTCGCTACCAGGCGACGGACAACGAGATCAGCCGGGAGATCAGGGCCCGGCTGGATTCCGCGATCCGCACCGGCGTACCGCCGGACCCGCGGACCGCGGCGCTCGCCGCCCTGGCGCACGCCGTCGGACTGGGCAAGCACCTGTATCCGGGCAACGAGGGACGCTCTTCCCGTTCCCGGCTGCGGGACTTGATCCGGCACGATCCGATGGGCGGGCTCGTCGCGCACGCCGTGATGGACGTGCAGAACGGTGCGGTCGCACAGCCGCGCCGCGGACCTGCCGCCACCGCCGCACGGCAGGGTGCGGCCGGTGCCAGGACCGCGGCGGAACCCGCTCGTGGGGTTCCGATGCAGCCGCGCCACGGTTCCATGGCACGTGCCGTGGTCCACTGAGCTGTACCGGGCCGTACCGGCCGTACGGGCCCTGTGAGCCGTACGAGCCGTAACTCCGGTCCCCCAGACCCGGTTCGGGAGCCGCTGGTCAGAGCGGGGCGGTGAGATCCTCGTGGTCTCGCCGTCCCGCTCGACTGCGTCCATGCCGCCGGCCGCGGCACCCCAACGGGTGGCGGACGGTGGCGAACTGACGTGCACGCGCCGCATATCCTTCGTTTCCCAGCGGTAGAAAGCACCTTGGTGGCAGTCTGCTCAGCAGCAGATACGGAAAGTGTTAAGGAAACAGGCAGGCAGCCGGAGGTGCACGTCCCGTGGCGTCCAATGTCAATCCCACCGTCAGGCGACGCCGGCTGGGCCAGGAGCTGCGCAGGCTCCGCGAGCTCAAGGGCATGACGGCCGAGGAAGTTGCGGAGCGGCTGCTCGTTTCGCAGTCGAAGATCAGCCGGCTGGAGAACGGCCGGAGAAGCATCAGTCAGCGCGATGTGCGTGACCTGTGCGGGGTGTACGAGGTCGAGGACCAGCGGATCGTCGACTCGCTGATGGAGATGGCCCGGGATTCCCGGCAGCAGGGATGGTGGCACACCTTCGGGGACATCCCGTACAGCGTCTACATCGGGCTGGAGACCGACGCCGAGTCGCTGCGGGTGTACGAACCCCAGCTGGTGACCGGTCTGTTGCAGACCCGCGCCTACGCGGAGGCCCTCGTCCAGGGCGCGTTGCCGGAGACCTCGCCGGCCGACATCGACAAGCGCGTGCAGGTGCGGATGCGCCGACAGGAACGTATCACCGCCGAGAACAACCCCCTTCGGCTGTGGGTGGTGCTCGACGAGGCGGCGCTGCGCCGGGTCGTCGGCGGCAAGCTGGTGATGCGCGAGCAGCTGGAGCATCTGATCGAGATGTCCCAGCTGCCCCATGTCACCGTGCAGGTGCTGCCGTTCGAGGTGGGCGCGCATCCTGGGCTCAACGGGCAGTACGCGATCCTGGAGTTCACCGACGCGGCCGACTCCAGTGTGGTCTACCTGGAGGGCGTCACCAGCGACCTGTACCTGGAGAAGGCGCCGGACGTGCAGAAGTACGCCGTGATGTACGAGCATTTGCGGGCACAGTCCCTCAATGTGGAGCAATCCCGGCAATACATTGCGGACGTGGCGAAGAAGTACGCGGACTGAGCCGTCGCCACGTCGTAGAGACGGAAGGCGCCGGATCGTACACCGTGGTCCACTCCATTGGAAGGCTCGTCTGGAATATGCCATCCGGTCGAGTGAACGACTACTCCAGCGGGGTCAGTTGCCCGGTAGCGTCGATCACGCCAATCAGCCGAGAAGGTTGGCGTGAAAACGCACCACCGCATCACCGCAACTCGCAACTGCAACTCGCAACAGGAGTGGACATGGCACTGATTCAGGGCGCTTCGGAGACGTGGATGAAGTCCTCCTACTCGGCGGGCAACGGCGCCTGCGTGGAGGTCAAGCTGCCCGCCGACGCCGCACTCGCGGTCCGCGACTCGAAGAACGTCGAGGGCCCGGTCCTGGCCTTCCCCACCGACGCCTGGAACGCCTTCGTGGCCTCGGTCAAGGCCTAGGGGGCTCTCCCTGACCCTTGTCCATAGAGCCCACCGACGAACACAACTGCACAGCACCACCTCCCCAAGAGCCCTCTCGACCGGTCGCCGTCCTTGCCGAGAGGGCTCGGTGCTGTCCAGTGACAGCCGACAGGGCCTAGGGGAGCACCGGGAAGGCGATGTCACACACCGGGTCCTGCGGCCCCGCCGCGTCCCAGTCGGCGAAGTAGATCTCCCGGCACGGCCCGGCCGCCGTCAGCCCCCGCCCGCTCATCCACTGCTCCACCGCCTCGAAGGCGGCCAGGATCTGCGGATGCGCGACCTGCGCCTTGGTGATCCGGGTGAAGGCCAGCCGCGCCGCCGGCTCCCTGCGCACCCTGGTCTCCCAGGCCCGCCCGGCCCGCCCGGCCCAGGCCCGCGCCGCCGCCTCGTCGGCCACCGGCACGCAGGCCTCGGCCGGCCCGTCGCTCTCCATCGAGACCTCGGCGTGGTAGACCACGAACGGCGCCCCGGTCACGCCACCGCACTCCCGCGCGGCCCCCGTCAGCCGCTCCAGCGACCCGCCGATCCACGTCGGCAGCTCGTCCGCCAGCGTGTGCCGCGACTCGGTGATCACCAGCTGCGCCGGTACGTCCACCGTCTCGACCACGAACTTCCCGTACATCTCGGAGCTCCTCCCCGACAGCCGTCCACGGAGGTACTCGGCGAGCGTCCGCTGCCCGGCCACCCGGTGCTCCACGTCCGCCCAATAGGCGCCCAGCCGCTCGGCGGCCTCGTCGCCGCCCTCCGCCCCGACCACGTCGGCGATCCGGGCGAGCGGCATGTCCAGCTGGCGCAGCAGGGCCACCAGACGGGCGCGTTCGACCTGGTCGGCGCGGTAGTAGCGGTAGCCGCTGGCCTCGTCGACATGGGCCGGGGACAGCAGGCCCAGCCGGTCGTACAGCCGCAGGGCCTTGGCCGACAGGCGGGCCCGGGCGGCGAACGCGCCGATGGTGAGCAGGTCGTCGTCCATACCGGCATCCTCCGTCACCGGACGCCGTTCGCCCGGTGACAGGGACGCTCGCCCTTGCCCCAGGGGCAAGGTCAACCCGCCAGGGCCCTTCTTTCGGATCAGGCCGGTTTCAGGCGACGGCGCCTCCCGGCCGACCCGAGCGGGGTCGGGTGAAAGGCCCTAGCCCAGCTGGGCCTCGATGGCCGTCACGACCGCGTCCGACTCCGGCTCGGTCTGCGGCGAGAAGCGGGCGACGACGGTGCCGTCGCGGCCGATCAGGAACTTCTCGAAGTTCCAGCGGATGTCCCCGCTGTGCCCCTCGGCGTCCGCGAACCCGACCAGCCGCTCGTACAGCGGGTGCCGGCCCTCGCCGTTCACCTCCACCTTCTCGGTCAGCGGGAAGGTCACGCCGTACGTCGCCGAGCAGAACTCCGCGATCTCCTCGGCGCTGCCGGGCTCCTGCCCGAGGAACTGGTTGCAGGGCACGCCGAGAACGGTGAAGCCCTGCGCCGCGTAACGCTCCTGGAGCTTCTCCAGTCCCGTGTACTGGGGGGTGAGGCCGCACTTGGAGGCCACGTTCACGATGAGGACGGCCTTGCCGGCGTACCGCGGCAGGTCGGCGGGGCCGCCGGTGAGGGCGTCGATCTCGACATTCAGGGGGCTGTGGTCAGCAGTGGTCATGCCCGGATACTAGTGCCGCAACAGGCAACGTTCGCCCCGTCGCGACGCCCTGCACGCTCCCCCAGAGGGGGTACCCCCACTCGCCGCACCGGCCGAAAGCCCAAGTACGTCCAGTACGAGGGCTTCCGGCCGGCACTCCCCCAGCCTTCGGCCGGGGGACCCCCAGAGCACGCACCGGACGCCGCTCCTTGACGGGCAAACGTTGCCTGCCGCGGCACTAGGCGGGCGGGATGACGGCCCGGCCACC
The DNA here is from genome assembly GCF_020181035.1 of Streptomyces sp. CoH27. Classification (GTDB taxonomy): domain Bacteria; phylum Actinomycetota; class Actinomycetes; order Streptomycetales; family Streptomycetaceae; genus Streptomyces; species Streptomyces camelliae. The sequence continues at coordinate 15,456 of NZ_JAIQYY010000010.1, read as the reverse complement.
CGCCGCCTCCATCAGGACATCTCCCGCCGCCGTCCGCCCGTACAGCACCGAGCGCCCCGCCCGTCGGCGCTCCACCAGGCCAGCCTCCCGCAGCACCTTCAGATGGCGGCCCACCGAGCCCAGGCCCTGTCCCGTCAGTGCCGTCAGCTGGGTTGTGCTCAGGGGGGAGCCGAGGAGGATCAGGACCGCGGCGCGGGACGGGCCCAGCAGCGCGCCGAGGCCGGCGGGGACGACTCGGTCGCCGGGGTCGGCGAGGACGCCGGCGCACGGGTAGACCGCCGCGTAGCGGACCCCGTCCTCCCAGGCCACCCACCCCGCCCGCTGCACGGTCACCGGCACGAACAGCAGCTCGGCGCCGGAGATCTCGCGGGGCGGGTACTCGTGCAGATTGATCTGGAGGCGGTTCTCGCCGAGCCAGCGCGTCCGGCCCGGCCGCAGGGCGTCCAGGACGCTCACCCAGCCGCCCCGGCTCACCTGCGCCGTCCGCGCGACCACGTCCGCCTCCAGCACGCGCCGGCGCCGCTCCCAGTACGGCCGTACCGTCTCCTCCCACACCCACTCCAGCAGGACGGCCGCCCGCTCGGGCAGATCGTCCCGGTCCAGCGTCGCGGGCAGCGGACCCGCGAGGGCGGTGCGCAGATGGGCGCGGGCCGCGTCGGGGGCGGTCGCGCGGACCCGGGCGACCTCGTCGGCGAACGGCTCGTCGCCGCGCGGGGTGGGCGTCAGGAAGTCGGCGATCCAGTCCCGGCCGAGCCCGGCCCGTACCAGCAGCGCGGTCACCGGGTCCGCCGCCAACAGCTCCCGGTAGCCGGGCAGATGACGGCTCAGCCACTCCTGCTCACCGGGATGCGCCGCGTCACCGGCGTGCAGCAGCTTCAGGCACGCGAAGGTCTCGGCGAGCGGCGAGACGACGAACCGGCTGAGGGCGAGCGTATCCGCGTTCAGCTGCCACCAACCCACCCCGGACACCCCCTCACGGCCGTACGACCTTTCGCGTCTCGGCGAAACAGTAACGGCACCGGCCCGGCCCGCCGGAGACTCCAGGCCATGCCCTCCTACCGCTCGCTGTTCCGCACCCCGGAGTTCACCCCCCTCTTCCTCGCCACGGCCGCGCAGACCGCCGCGCAGACCGTCGGCGGGCTGGCCCTCGGCACGCTCGTGTACCGGGCCACCGGCTCCCCGCTGCTGTCGGCGGTGAGCATGTTCGGCCCGTCCCTCGCGCAGGTGCTGGGCGCGACGGTCCTGCTCTCCGGTGCCGACCGGCTGCCGCCGCGTACGGCCCTGTCCGCGATCGCGCTGGCCTTCGCGGCCGGTACGGCGGTGCAGGCGCTGCCCGGCCTGCCGGTGGCCGCGGTCTTCGCCGTCGTCCTCGTCCTCGGCCTCGTGGCATCGCTCGGCGGCGGGGTCCGCTGGGGCCTGCTGAACGAGATCCTGACCAAGGACGGCTATCTGCCCGGGCGTTCGCTGTTCAACATGGTGAACGGGCTCATGCAGGTCGCCGGTTTCGCCACCGGCGGCGCCCTGCTCGCCACGCTGTCCCCACGGGTCTGCCTCCTGCTGTCGGCGGCCCTGTACCTGTCGGCGGCGCTGGTACTGCGCCTGGGTCTGACCGCCCGCCCGCCGCGCACCGCGGGCCGCCCCTCCGCGGCGGCGACCCGCCGGATCAACGCCCTGCTGTGGTCGTCCCGTGCCCGCCGGCTGACCTATCTGGGCCTGTGGCTGCCCAACGGCCTGGTCGTCGGCTGCGAGTCGCTCTACGTGTCGTACGCCCCGCACGCGGCCGGCACCCTGTTCGCCTGCGGGGCGCTCGGCATGTTCGCGGGTGACGTGACGATCGGCCGCCTGCTGCCGCCCGCGGTGCGCCGCCGGCTGGCCACGCCCCTGCTGCTGTTGCTGGCGACGCCGTACCTTCTGTTCGCCGCGCACCCGCCCCTGCCGCTGGCGATCGTGTGCGTGACGCTCGCGTCGGCCGGTTTCGGCGCGAGCCTGGTCCAGCAGGAGCGGCTGATGGAACTGACGCCGGACGAACTCGCCGGACAGGCCCTGGGGTTGCACTCGGCGGGGATGCTGACACTGCAGGGCGTGAGCGCGACGCTGGCCGGGACGGTGGCCCAGTTCACCTCGCCCGCCGTGGGGATGACGGTGATGGCGGCGGGCTCGGTGCTGGTGACGCTGACGCTGGCTACGGCCGGCCGTCGCTCTCCTGCGCCGGAACCGGAGCCTGCTCGGGCCGGGGTGAGCTGAGATCGGCGTCGATCTTCTGCACGGCCCGGTCGAAGTAGCGCAGCAGCTCGACGGGGAAGGGCATCACGAGGGTGGAGTTCTTCTCGGCGGCGACCTCGACGACGGTCTGGAGGAGCCGCAGCTGCATGGCCTCGGGCGTGTCGGACATGATCCGCGACGCGTTGGCGAGCTGCTGTGCGGCCTGGAACTCACCGTCGGCGGTGATGACCCGGGCCCGTCGCTCCCGCTCGGCCTCGGCCTGCCGCGACATGGACCGCTTCAGCGACTCGGGCAGCTGGACGTCCTTGATCTCGACGCGGTCGATGTGGATGCCCCATCCGGCGGCGGGGCTGTCGATCATCAGGGCGAGCCCTTCGTGCAGCCGCTCCCGGTCGCTGAGCAGGTCGTCCAGGTCGCTCTTGCCGATGATGGACCGCAGTGAGGACTGGGCGACCTGCCCGACGGCGAAGACGTAGTCCTGCACCTCGATGGCGGCCCGCACCGGGTCGATCACCCGGAAGTAGACGACGGCGTCGACCTTCACCGACACGTTGTCCTTGGTGATGCCCTCCTGCGTGGGCACGGGCATGGTCACCACCTGCACGTTCACCTTGCGCATGCGGTCGGCGAACGGGATCAGGAAGGTGACCCCGGGCTGCCGGGCCCCCGGCAGCGCCTTGCCCCAGCGGAACACCACCCCGCGCTCCACCTGGTTGACGACGCGCATCCCGCTCTTGAGCACGAACAGCGCCAGCAACCCCACCACGACGACCGCAACCACGGTGCCTTGCATGGCAGTCCCTCCCTCACATCCAGCACGGACATGGACAAGGACACTGCCCGGCGGGCGAACGGATGCGGTCGCCGCGTCATGACTGCGTCAAAAAACCCTACGGCTCCGGGTCCCAGGCCACGAGCTGGTCGAAGAGAACCCGGTTACCGTCGAGCTTCAGTGAGTCATGCGGGATACGGCCGTAGAGGGCGAGAACCAGCTCATGGGCCGTGCCCCGGGCGGAGGCGGCGGCCGCGTCCGGGTCGGTGCCGGGTGCGGGAAGGCGGGCGGCCCGTACGCCGTCGCCGGAGAGCCAGTTGCGCCAGGAGCGGCCCTCGGTGGCGTGGTAGTCGACGACAGCGGGCTCGTGCGGCCAGGCGACCGTCGTGGTGCCGATGGTGAACAGGAACTCCTCGACACCGTCGAGTGCCACCTCGTCCGGCAGCGGCTGCGGGGCGCCCAGGGCGAGCTGGGCGTCGTAGGTGTGCATCGCGATCTCGTGGAGCTGGTGCCGGGCGACGGCACCGCAGGTCCGCGGCGACTGCGACCTGCCCCACCACGTCCAGCAGCCGCGATCCGGGCCGGCCTCCCGCAGCGCGTCCAGCAGCGCTTGCGTCGACGCGGCCAACCAGGACAGCAGGGCCTCGCGCTCCCGGGGTGCGGCCGGGCCGCCGGGTGCGGACTTGGCCGTGGCGTCAGGCCCTGCGGCAATGGTGGCGGCCCAGGCACGGCGCCCCTCGCCCAGGTGCTGCGCCAGGTCGAACAGCGTCCACTCGGGGCAGGTCGGCACCTGCACGTCGAGACTGGGCGCGGAGGCGATCGCTGCGCGGAAGGCGGTCGACCGCTCGTCGATCAGCCGCAGCAGATCGGGGAACTCCAGAGTCTTTTCCACTCCGGGTGTCTATCACCGTGCCCCGCCGACCGGCACGCGGTTTTCGTAGCCGCCGTAGCCGCCGTAGCCGCCGTAGCCGCCGTAGCCGCCGTAGCCGCCGTAGCCGCCGTAGCCGCCGTAGCCGTCACACGGTCACCAACGCGATGCGGCACGCCGCAGGGCCGATCCGGCTGCCCGACCCGTCGGCCGCCGTATCTCCTGTTCCCTGTCCATAATGGAGAAGCGGCAGCTTGGAGCACTCGTGATGCCGGATCCTATGCAGGCCGGGGAGCCGATGGCCGCGGTCGGGCAGGCCGCGGCATGGTGGAATCTGCTGCCCGTCGCCTTGATCGTCTCCGACGGCACCGGACGGATCACGCAGTGGGCGAAGGCCGCCCCCGAGCTGCTCGGCTACGCCGCCCGTGAGGTCATCGGCCGTCACCTGACCGACCTCGCCCTCCCCGACCATCGCCCGGAGGCCCGCGCCGTGCACGAGGCGGTCGCCTCCGGACGCAGTGTGACCGGGCACTTCCCGATGCGGCGCAAGAACGGCTCCACCATCGGGATGGAGGTGTGGGGATGCCCCGTGGCAGCACAGGGCGGGGAGGGGTGGGACGTACTGCTTCTGGCCGCCGATGCCCGTGAAGCGCGTCAGGCCCGCGAAGTCGGCGGCCTGCTGGACGCGCTGTTCGCCCGCTCGCCGATGGGGCTGGCGGTCTTCGACACCGAGCTGCGGTTCCAGCAGGTCAATCGCGCCCTGGAGGCGATGAACGGGCTGCCCGCCGCGGCGCACATAGGGCACCGGCCGTCGGAGGTGCTCCCCGGGGTCAACAGCGAGCAGATGGAAGCGGCGATGCGACGGGTGCTGGTCACCGGTGACCCCGTGGTGAACTTCCGCCGCATCGGCCGTACGCCCTCCGACCCCGACCACGAGCGCGTGTGGTCCTGCTCCTACTTCCGTCTGGAGGACGCGGACGGCGAACCGCTGGGGATCAACGCCTCGATCATCGATGTCACCGCCGAGGAGAAGAACGAGCGGGAGGCCGCCGCCGGCCGTCAGCGTCTGGCGCTGCTCAACGAAGCCACGCTGCGGGTCGGCACCACCCTCGATGCGGCCCGGACGGGACAGGAGCTGGCCGACATCGCCGTGCCTCGCCTCGCCGACATCGTCACCGTCGACGTCCTGGCCGACCTCACCGAAGTCACCGAGCCGATGACCAGTCTGTGGGGCGGCGCCACCCTGCGCCGTCTCGGCAAGGCGCCCGCCCGAGGTCACCCGGCCGCCGACATCCTCACCCCCGTCGGCAGCACCTTGCACTTCCCCGTGAACGCGCCGTACGCGCAGGCCGTCATCGACCGCCGCCCCTTCCTGCTGCGCCGCATCGACGCCCGTGCCGTCGCCCAGGCCGCCCGCTACTCCTCGATTCCCGAACGGCTCCGGTCCCTGGGCGTGACGTCGATGATGATGGTGCCCCTCACGGCCCGCGGCCTGGTCCTCGGCGTCGCCACCTTCCTGCGGGACGGCGACCGCCCCGCTTTCGACGCCGCCGACCTCGCGCTCGTCGGCGATCTGGCCGCCCACGCCGCCGTCTGCATCGACAACGCCCGGCTGTACCACCGCGAGCACGACGTCGCGCTCACCTTGAAGCGCAGCATGCTTCCCAGCCTCCCGAAACCCCCGGCCGGCATCGAGGTCGCCCACCGCTACCGGCCCGCCTCCGACGTCCACGAGGTCGGAGGGGACTGGTTCGACGTCGCCACCCTCGCCCCGGGCAAGGGCGCCCTGGTCATCGGCGACGTGATGGGCCATGGCATCCAAGCCGCCGCGATCATGGGGCAGATGCGCACCACCGTGCGCGCCTTCACCCACCTCGACCTGCCCCCCGATCAGCTCCTGCACCACCTCGACGACGCACTGCAGGAACTCGACAGCCCCCTCCTGGCCACCTGCCTGTACGGGATCTGTGACTGCACGGCCGGCCGTTGCCGGCTCGGGCGCGCCGGCCACCCCCCGCCCGCCCTCGTGACACCCGACGGCACAGCCCGCCTGCTCGACCTGCCCGCCGGCGCGCCGCTGGGCATCGGCGGTATCTCCTTCGCCACCACCGAGATCGTCCTGGACCCGGGCAGCATCATCGTCTTCTACACCGACGGCCTCATCGAAACCCGCGGGGCCGATCTGGACGAGCGTCTGGACGAACTCGTCCGCCTGCTCACCGGCGCGCACAACGACCTCGACCAGTTGTGCGACACCCTCATGGACCGCTTCGCCCCCACCCCGGCCGAGGACGACATCACCATCCTCGCCGCCCGCATCACCACCCCCACGGCCTGACCGGCCTGGCCGTACCGTCCTGGCCGGTCAGTCGGCTCCGGTCCCGGTCCTCGTTCGTCAGCCGCCTCGGGCGGTGGCAGTCTGGAACGGTGGAGGCCGGGCACGGCTTGGCTGGTGTGCGGCAGCAGTGGCAGTCGAGTCATGTGCTGCTGGTGATCCCGATCGTGCTCATCGTAGTGATCACCATGGTGGACCAATTGGTCCCGGCCGACATCCATCTCGGCCCGCTGCTGGTCATCGCCCCCGCGATCACCGCCTCGTTCGCCGGTCCCTGGCCGACCGGGCTGATCGGGTTCCTGACCGTGGCGGCGCAGGCGTACATCGGCTGGCACTTCGGCGTGCTGTCCTCGCGCAACGTGATGGTGCAGATCCTCGCCCTGGCAGTGCTGTCAGCCATGATCGTGTTCTTCTGCGTGGTGCGGGAAAGATACCGACGCCAGCTGGCCCAGGTGCGGTCGGTCGCGGAGGCCGCACAGCACGTCCTGCTGTGGCCGCTGCCGGAGCGGATCGGCGCCCTGCGGATCGCCTGCCTGTATCTGGCAGCCGAGGACGAGGCGCAGATCGGCGGTGATCTCTACGCGGCCACCCGCGTCATCGGCGGGGTGCGCATCATGATCGGCGATGTGCGGGGCAAAGGGCTGTCCGCCATCGGCGAGGCCGCCCTCCTGCTCGGAGCCTTCCGCGAAGCCGCCCACCGGCACACCTCCCTGCCCGATCTGGCCGCTGCCCTGGAACAGAGCGTCACCCGCTACCTGGCCGACTTCGAGCCGGCCGAGGAGACCGGCGAACGCTTCGCCACCACTTTGCTGCTGGAACTCCCCGACGACGACCCCATCACCCGGATCGTCAGCTGCGGACATCCCCCGCCCCTGGTGCTCAGCCCCAACAGCGCCCTCACCGTCCCCAGCCTGCACCCCGCGCCACCGCTGGGGGTCGGCGAGCTGGGGCCGGAGGAATACAAGATCGATGTGCTCCCCTTCGAGCCCGCGGACACGCTCCTGCTCTACACCGACGGCGTCATCGAAGCCCGCGACGCCAACGGAGACTTCTACCCCTTCGAGACCCGGGCCGCCCAGTGGAGCGAGGCCGGCCCGGAGTCGCTGCTGCACCACATCCAGCGCGACCTGCTCGCCCACACCCGCGGACGCCTCGACGACGACGCGGCTCTCGTCGCCCTGCGCCGCGAACCCGACATCCACCGACACCGTCATCACGGGCGCGTCACCCACGCGAGCAGGTTCGGCGGACACGTATGACCTGGACGTGCGCCGGTGACCTGGACGTGCGCCGGGACTGATGAGCCGACCCGCGTTCACCCCTCCGCCGTCCCCAGGACGAGCACCTGGACCGCCGGCACGGCGGCTCCCCGGGCCCAGTCGTGGAAGTCCGACACCTTGGTCACCAGGTCGACGGGCGGAGCCAGCGGATGCCGGTGGGCGTGCAGGGCGGCGTGCACCGTCGAGTCGGCGACCTCCATCAGGCCGACCCCTTCGCCCGCGAGCAGGATCCTCTGAGGCATCGCGAAATCGGCGATTGAGGCATCGCGAAATCGGCGATCTGGGCGATCAGCACATCGCGCCGTATCCGAATGTCTCCGCCCACCTCGCCACCGGCATCGTGGCGCAGGTGGCCACGATCACCCTGGCCACCTGCGCCGCCGTCCTCGTACTCGTCCGACGGGACCCCGCGGCATGACAACCGGTCAGCCCCCGATGCCCGAGCTCCGCGACGAGTCCCGCCGCTGCCTGCCGCGGCCGGCGAGACGGTGAAAGACGCCGCGCCGACCACGGCCTTGCGACGCGCGGCTATGCCTCGGCCACGACGATGTAGAACGTCACCGCCGCGAGAAACGGGCCCCGCGTGAGATGGCTCAGCCAGGCTTCCGCCGCCTGGTTGCTGAAATAGCCGGCCTCGACTGCGCGCCGGGTGGTGCGTTCAAGGCCGAGGATCTTGTCCGCGACCTGGACGTCCCGGAAGACAGGTGTGACAGGGATGACCGTGGGCACCCTGAAGCCACTCTCGGTCGCCAGGCGCGCCAGTTGCCTGCCGACCCCCGCGTTGCGGACCACCCGTTCGGCCACACGATCATCGAGACCGGCACCGACTCCTACCGTCTCGCCTCCACCCGGGCCCGAGCCGAAGAGCCCGCAGCGGGCCGATCCTGAAACCCCTGGACCGCTGGTCAGGACACCTGTCCGTTTCGTCCCCGGATCGGGGCGTGGGTTCGGGTTCTGCGGTGAGGCGGTCGAGGATGACGCCGTGGTGGCGGACCTCGTCGATGGTCTTGGCGTGTTCAGCTCGGTGATCGCGGCCCCTGCGTGCGGTGCTCACGCTTCCCCGTCGTTGGTGTCCCGGACGCTGTGGGCGAGGCGCTCGCTCTGGTGGCCTGGCGCGTCGGCTCCGCAGGTTCGGAAGCGGGCGAGGTATGCCGGGCTCGGGCCGCGGCGCTCGGTCAGGTGGAGGCCGGCGGCGTCGGCGAGCCGGTGCAGCCGGCCGAAGGGGATCCAGTGCCGGTCGAAGAACTCGCCGATCACCAGCCGCCCGCCTGGTGCCAGCACCCGTGCCGCCTCGCGCAGTACCCGATCCGGCTCGGGGATCTCACCGAGCGCGGTCACGGCGTATACGGCGTCGAATGTCCCGTCGGCGTAGGGCAGTTCACGTGCGTCCGAGCGGGTGGGCCTGATCGTCGCCAGGCCGTCGCGCTCGGCGCGGCCCATCACGTGATCGAGCATCTCCTGCTGGATGTCGAGCACATCGAGCCGTCCCTCCGGCCCGAGCTGCGGGGCGACGTGCAGCGACTGCAGGCCGGTCCCCGGGCCGATCTCCAGGATCCGCTCCCCCGGCCGCGGTTGCAGTACGGCGTCCATCCGGTCGGCTGTCAGGAACGGCAACGGCATGTCGAGGAGGCCGCGTTGGGCGTACGGATAGGGCGCCTTGTCGCCCAGCCACCAGGCGGCGGCCAACGCGGCGCCGACGCCGGCGGCGACCGTCCAGCGGGTCCGGGCCGGGATCGGGGCGATGGGGGCGGTGGTGATGCGGTGCATGGTGTTCTCCGGTGGATCGATTCGGTTCGTGATCGTTGTTCGTGGTATGCGGTCGGGCGGTCGGCGTCACGCGCGCGGGCCCAGCGCCCGCAGCGCCAGCCGGCCGCACAGCGCGGCGAGCGGCAGCTCGGCACCGAGCGCCATGGCGACCGCGGTGGCGAAGTCGCCGCCCGGGGCCGCGGTCGTGGTGTCGAACCAGGCGTCCACCGCAAGCAGCGTCGCGGTCGCGGCGGCTGCCAGGGCGTGCCGCCGGTCACCGCGGGCGGCGAGGAGGCCGGTGGCGATCAGGCCGAGCGCCTCCAGCGCGTCGAGCCCGACCCAGGCGACCGGCCAGTGCGCCGCGGTCGCGGTGCCCGGCAGGCCGATGGCCAGCACGTACAGCCACGGCAGCAGGCCGAACCCGCAGGCGACCAGCAGCACCCCGGCCCGCCGCATGCCCCGCGCCGGGCGCGGCTCCTCCGCCTCTTCGTGGAGCGGGATGACCTCGGCGCGGTCGAAGCCCTCGGCACCGGCCACTTCCTCATCGCACAAGGCCAGTTGACGCATCGTCTTCCCCCGCTCCCCGTCGGCTCTCCCCTTCACGTACTCCAGCCTCCGCCGCACACCAGGGCGCCGTCAGTCACGCAGGGTTCCGACCCGGGGTGGAGACAAGTGCACCCCCGAACCGGGCAGGAGCGTCATGGCACGGGGATGGCCTGCGGCTTTACCGTTTGACGCATGCGACTCACGAAGTGGCTGCAGCTGGTGCTGGGCCGGCCGTTCCGCAGGGCGGGACACCGGACCGCGCTCGTCGCCGCCGGCCTGCCGCTCCACCTCGCCGCGGTGCCACCGTGGCTCTGGCTGCTCGGCACGATGGCGGCGTTGGTGCGCGCGCCCGGCGCGGTGGCCGTCACTCCGCTGCCCGTGCTGCTCACGCTCGTGGTGACACCCCTGCTGACCGTCGGGCAGCGGCGGCGCTACCGGGCGCTCGTCGGCAAGGACCTCCCGCGCCCCGCCGTACCCGGGCCCGGACGCAACTGGAAGTCGGCGGTGCGCCGGCTGACCACGCGGGCCTTGTGGCGGCAGGTCTGCTACCACGCCGTGGCGGGTCCGCTGCTCGCCGTCCTGGACCTCGCCGTCCTCGCCGTCTGGGCCGCCGCTCTCGTGGCCGCCTCCATCTACGTGTGGATCTGGGCGCTGCCCCCGCAGTGGCGGATCACCGACCTCGGGTACACCACGCAGGCCGCGTACATCACCGCCGGCGGCCTCGCCCTGCTGTTCCTCGGGCCCCGGCTGACCGCCGCCCTGGTGCGGCTGGAGACCCGGGCGGCCGAGGTCCTGCTCGGCCCCAGCCGCACGGAGAGGCTGGCCCGCCAGGTCGCCGACCTCGCCGAGAGCCGGGCCGGCGTGCTCGACGCCGCCGACGCCGAGCGGCGGCGGATCGAGCGCGACCTGCACGACGGCGCACAGCAGCGCCTCGTCTCACTCGCCGTCAACCTGGGCCTGGCCAGGGCCACCCTCGGCGACCTGCCGGAGGACGCCCGCAAGGTGATCGACGAGGCGCACCGCGAGGCGAAGGAGGCGATCGCCGAGCTGAACAACCTGGTGCGCGGCCTGCATCCGGCCGTCCTTGAGGACCGCGGCCTCGACGCCGCGCTGTCCGGGGTCGCCGCCCGCCTCCCGATCCCGGTGCGCGTGGCGGTGGACCTGCCGCAGCGCCCCTCACCCACGGTCGAGGCCGTCGCGTACTTCGTGGTCTCCGAAGCCCTGACGAACGTGGTCAAACACGCCCAGGCGACCCGGGCGGACGTGACCGTGGAGCGGATCGGGGAGACACTGCTGGTGGTCGTCGCGGACGACGGCGCGGGCGGCGCGGATCTCGCGGCGGCCGGCGGTGGCACCGGGCTCGCAGGGCTCGCCAAGCGCGTCGCGTCCGTCGACGGCACGTTCTCCTGCCGCAGCCCCGCCGGGGGCCCGACCGTCATCACCGTGGAGCTGCCGTGCGCGCCGTGATCGCCGAGGATTCCCTCTTGCTGCGCATCGGCGTGGTCAAGGTGCTGGAGGCGGCCGGCTTCGAGATGTGCGCGCAGGTCGCCGACGCAGAAGGGCTGCTGGCGGCCGTCGAGGAGCACCGGCCCGACATCGCGGTGGTCGACGTGCGCATGCCGCCCGGCTTCACCGACGAGGGAGTGCGCGCCGCGCTGGTGATCCGCCGCCAGTACCCGCGAACCGCTGTGCTCCTGCTGTCGCAGTACGTGGAGGAGCGGTACGCCGCCGATCTGCTCGCCGCCAACACCTCGGGCGTCGGCTATCTGCTCAAGCAACGGGTCGCCGACGTCGAGGAGTTCGCCGAGGCGGTACGCCGGGTGGCGGCCGGCGGCACCGCGCTCGACCCGCAGGTCGTCGCGCAGCTGCTGGTGCGCCGGCACAGCGATCCACTCGACCGGCTGACACCGCGCGAGCGGGAGGTGCTGGAGCTGATGGCGGGCGGCCGGTCCAACTCCGGCGTCGCCGCCGAGCTGGTCGTGAGCGAGAGCGCGGTCGCCAAGCACATCAACAGCATCTTCACCAAGCTCGACCTGCCCAAGGCCGACACCGACCACCGCCGCGTCCTGGCGGTGCTGCGCTTCCTGGGCGTTGCGACCGCTTAGTACGCGATCCTGCCCGTACGCCCGGTCGACACGGTGCTGATCGCCATTTGGCGGGGAATGCGGCACCTTCGGACAGGTGCTCTCCACCAGGCTTTGCCGCGCTGGGAGTCGAAGGCGGTGGCCGTCGTGCGCAGGGCCATCGCATGGGTGGGGCCATGGCACGGGTGGGGCCGGTCAGCGCTGGGGTACTTGCTTCCCACCTGATGCTGCTTCCTCTGGAACCTCAAGATCCCGGTCTCCAGGTGTCCACGATCAAGGGGAGGCTTCACGCCCGGCGTAGACCCGGACCTGGAAGCCGGCCCCATCGGGGCGGATGCTGCCGCGCTGACGTCGCTTGCTCTTGGTGTTCGACATGGTTCTGGAACCTATTCATGGTCAATGCCATGGCTACGACGAACAGCACGCCTACCTCAGAGAGGTAAACGCGCTGGTCAGACAGTGTGCCCCCGGCAGGATTCGAACCTGCGACACCCGCTTTAGGAGTTTTCCCTGGGAGGGTCTGTGACCTGCGAAAACGTCGGCTGTGGCGTGTCTGGCCTGGGAAAACACCCCTCCGTAGTTCTCACGTGTTCACGGGGTTTCCCGTCCTCATGTGTGCTGCATCCGTTCTGCCCGGAGGCTGGCCTAGAAGAAGCCGTCGGCCAGCCGTGTACGGCACGTGCAGGTGCCCTGGGCGCTCGCATCGCCTGCAACGGCTACGGCCAGTGCGCCGGACTACTGCTCGAACTCATCGAGCTCGACGAGTGAGCTACCCAGTCATTCGATCGGCCACTGTTACGGGTGAAGCTCTCGGGCAAGCGCGACGCGCGGCGAGCGCATGCCAGGCGCTGGCGCTGTGTCTGGATCGAGCAACGGGCCGGCAGCCGCCCTAGAGGACGTGATCCAGTTCTTAACCGCACGTCAGTCATACTTCTGCCCGCTCCAGCGCACAGCGCGGGAGCAGCGAGAGCACTGCCATCCGGGCCGGGCGGGCCTGATCACCAGGAGGACGGACGAGTGACTGTGATCGGCGGCAGGGCACCGGTGGACGGCACGTTCGAGCGGACCAGCCCGACGCCCGGCGGGCCGGAGGGGAACGAGCGGCTGACCGCGGCGACCGGCGCGGTGCTGCTGGTCCTGTTCGCCGTCGAGGGCGTCACCATCCTCTTCCTCGGGCAACTCCTCACCCTGCACTTCTTCGTCGGGCTGCTGCTGACCGGCCCGGTCTGCCTCAAGATCGGATCGACCGGCTACCGGTTCTACCGCTACTACACGGGATCGCCCGCGTACCGCCGCAAGGGTCCGCCGGCACCGCTGTTGCGCGTGCTCGGCCCGTTGGTCGTCGCCACGAGTATCACCGTTCTCGGCACGGGAGTGGCGCTGGCGCTGCTCGGAAGCGGCACCGCCGGTCCGGTTCCGGTACTCCTGCTGCACAAGGCCAGCTTCGTCTGCTGGGCCGCGGTGATGACCGTGCACGTCCTCGCCTACCTGTGGCGCCTGCCGCGCCTCGTCGGCGCCGACCTGCGCCGCCGTCCGGCGCGCCACGGGATCGCCGCCCCGTGGCGTGCCGGACGCTGGTCGCTGTTGGCGGTGGCGCTGGGCGGGGGGCTGGTCGTCGCACTCGCCGGACTCCACCTGGTCTCCAACTGGAGCAGATAGCGCGCCGCGCCAGCGAACCAATAGGGCGTCAGGTAAGTGCTCAGACGTCGGCGGACCCGCGCGCCATCGAGTCCACGAGGCCCGACAGCCCCAGGACCACCACGACCGCCTCGACGAATATAGAGGCCAGCCCCAGCGGTTCCAGCCAGTTGCCGATGTCGTCCATGGCCCCCGGGAGACCGACGCTGCGGTTGACCACATAACCGAGGAGTACGGCTGCGGCGAGCACGGTCGCGGCCAGCCAGGCCCGGCGGTCATGGCGCCGCATCAGATACTCCGCTACCGCCACGCTCGCGATGATGAGCAGGATGTACGCGGCTCCAAGGTAGGGAGTCTCCTTGATCTTGCTGGGCAGGTCGAGCAAGTGGATCAGGGCGATGCCCAGGAGGCCGAGTGCCGTTACGGCGCGTCTCGCGGGTTCGTCCTGGCGGCTGGGCTCGATGGCCCGGGACGCGTCGACTTCGGTGCGAATCGCCATGGCCGACGTCCTTCCTGTGTGGGGGATTGGTTATCGAACGCTGTGGTCCAGGCGGTGCCGCGTGCGGGCACATCGTCCCGGGCGGGGGCTGATGCGCCAAGGCCGAAATCTGTCATGTACGCCGCGATTTCTGGCGGTGGTGGGCCGGACGGCCGCTTGCTTGTCGGTAGTCCCTCTGATGCCGTTCTTCACGGAGCGAGGGAGAAGTAGTTCTCCTCTTCCTGGGTGAAGTGCAGGCGCAGGACGGTGTTGAGGCCGTAGAGGCAGGAGCGAAGGTCGTCGAGTTGCTCGGCGGAGAGGCTCCCGTCTGCGTGGGCCAGTTGCAGATGGGTGGCGATGCGCCGGGAGAGGCGTTCGATCTCGGTGTGGGCGCGGCTCATGGTGGCGGTGGCCTCGGGGCCGCCGAGCGTCGGCGCGAGGGCTGGGTAGAGCTCGTGTTCCTCGGCGTACTCGTGCGGCAGCAGCCGCTCGCTCAGCAGCCGGTGCGTCTCCTCCACGGCCGCCAGGGCCGCCTGGCCGGAGCTGTCGGAGAGTCGGTCGGCCGCGTCGCGTACCGCTTCCAGGACGTCCTGGAGGTCGTCGTGTTCGGAGGCGAAGCGGTGGATGAGAGCCTCGGCGGCGGGGGTGAGGGCCGGCCGCGCGGCCTGGCCGGTGCGCAGGGCGCGCAGGGCGTTGAGGATGACGGCGACGTCGATGCCCTCCTGCAACAGGGCGCCAGCGGCGGGCGGGAGGAGACCGAAGGCGGCCGCACCCATGGCGACCAGGGACATCAGCATGCCACCGAGGGCACTTTGGACGGCGATGCGTCGGGAGCGTTGGGCGATGGTGACGGCGTCGGCGAGCCGGTCGACGCGGTCGGTGGTCAGGACGATGTCGGCGGCCTCGGAGGAGGCGGTGGAGCCGCGGGCGCCCATGGCGACGCCGATGTCGGCGGCGGCGAGGGCGGGGGCGTCGTTGACGCCGTCGCCGACCATCACGGTGACGGCGTGCTCGCGTTCGGCGCGTACGGCGGCGACCTTGTCGGCCGGGCTGAGTTCGGCGCGGACGTCGTCCAGGCCGAGGACGGCGGCGACTTCGTGGGCGGGTGCGGCGCGGTCGCCGGTGAGCATCAGCAGCCGTTCGATGCCTGCCGCGCGCAGGTGGCGCAGGGTGCGCGGGGCGTCGTGGCGCAGGGGGTCGCGCAGAAGTACGGCGCCGGTCAGGTGTCCGTCGACGATGAGCCAGGCGACGGCCGCGCCGTCCAGAAGCGCGCGGGTGTCGACCGCCTTCGCCCAGTCGGGCCGGGCGGTCGCGGCCCCCAGACGACCGACGGACATCCGGTGCCCGTCCACGTTTCCGGTGGCGCCCCGGCCGGGTTCCTCGGTGACGTCCGTCGGGACTGACAGGGCTAGGGTCCGTCTTCAAAGATCATCTCGTGATGGATCATGGTGGGTGTGATACGCCGCCATGAACTCACCGACCGTGA
>NZ_JAIQYY010000001.1:528518-576565 GCF_020181035.1 Streptomyces sp. CoH27 | reverse complement strand
GCCCTCGGAGCGCGGGAAGAACTCGTACCAGGAGCCGTACAGGGCCCGCTCCCGCTCCACCAGCAACGGCATCGGATCGGAGGCGGTGACCAACTCCCGCAGCGGATACCGGGCCAGGAGCGCGTCCACCTCCGGGGACAGAGCCGGCTTCAGGCGCTCGTGCACCGACCGGGAGTCGTCGCCGAGGGCGTGCGCGGCGGCCAGGACGAGGTCGCGTTCCGGGCCCTTCGGCACTCCGGCGGCCGCCCGGTCGTACAGCTCGGCACCCTCCTCCAGGACCAGCCCGATGTCGACGCCCGCCGGGATCTTGACCGAGGCGGTGTGCCGCCAGGTCGCCACCGGGTCGGACCAGGCCTCGACGCGGAAGGTCCAGCGGCCCGTCGCGTCCGGCGTGACCTCCGCACCCCACAGGTCGCTGCCGGGAGACAGCTCCCGCATCGGTGTCCACGGGCCACGGCGGCCCTTCGGATCGCGCAGGACCACGTTGGCACCCACGGCGTCGTGCCCTTCGCGGAACACGGTCGCCGTGACCTGGAAGGTCTCCCCGGCCACCGCCTTCGCCGGGCGCCTGCCGCACTCCACGGCCGGCCGGACGTCACGTACCGGTACACGGCCGATGGCCGGGGTCCTGCGCATGTATCTCACCTCCGCCGTGCGCGAAGCCGGGCACCGGGCCCGGCTTCGCGATCCAGGACGGGCCGACTCACGTCGGTCCCGGGGGGAACGCCTTGTACGGTGCCAGCTCAGGGGCTTGACGCCGTGGAACGCCGCTCCGGTGGCGGCGGTCTTCTCGCCTTCCGGCGACGTTTCGGCCGCCCGTTCTGCTCGCGCAGGTAGGTGACCAGGCTGGTGCGCAGATAGCGTTCGGCCGCGTCCGCCGCCTCGCGGGCGCAGCGTTTGCCCATCAGTACGCACAGCGTGTAACCCGAGTCCTCGAAGGTGGCCCGGACCGTGCGGTCGTGGGGCGAGGCGAGCATCACGCGCTCCCACGCCCGGTAACGCCGCAACTGCCGGGCCACTTCGGCCTTGGCGGGTAGCAGCATCGCCGTCTTCACCTTTCACGCTCTCGACTGGGCGCGTTCCCGACGGTCGGGTGGTGTCCGCGCACGGAAGGGCACGGCACCGTTACGGCGATCGAGGCTTTCACTTATGGTGCACGCACGACGACGCAGCGTCTTGTTGGAGCTTCAACCATGGATGGTGTCGGGTGCTCGTGTTGCACGAATGGCGTAGTGACCGCACCGTGGAGGTGACTCAGAAGCGATCTGCCCTCACGCTGTGTGTCCGGGATCCCTCTCGGACAGGCGCGGGGAGCCAGAGCTTCGCCGGTGAGGAGCAAGCGACGATGACGACCGCAGTGCCCTGCTACTACCACCTCGACGTGGAAGTGAGCCCGGAACGGGTGGGACAGGTCAGCCGCATCCTGGCCGCCCACCTGCGTTACTGGGACCTGGAGAATCTCACGGACCCCGTCTGCCGCGGCACCGAGCTGCTGCTGCGGGCGATCCACCAGCACGCCTCCGACAAGCACACGTCGATCGAGATGTGGTGGAACGGACAGCACCTGATCACCGCCTTCGGCGACGACGACCCCGATCTGCGCCCCGACCAGGACCTGCGGTCCTGCCTCGCGGACATCGCCGCCATGAGCGACGGCTGGGGCTGTTGCGCCTCCGACAGCGGCAGCAAGATCATCTGGTTCTCGCAGCGCGCCCGCGCCGGCGAGCGCGTCCCGCTGGTGCCCCTCGCGCCCGCGCCCACCCTGCGGCAGGGCCTGGAGGTGCCGCGCGAGCTGCCGGTCACCGTGCTGGCCGCCCCGGCCGGTGCCCCGGACGACACTCTGGCCGCCACGGCGGCCGCCGCGGACGACGGGCTTGCCGCACCGGCCGCCGTTCTGGGCGACACCCTGGAGGGCAGCCGGTGACGTCCCGCACCTCCCGGTCCCGAGCAGGGCTGCCCGTGTGGAGCGGGCAGCCCTACCCGTTGGGCGCCTCGTTCGACGGGCAGGGCACCAACTTCGCGCTGTTCAGCGAGGTCGCCGAGCGCGTCGACCTGATCCTGCTGGACGACGCGGGCACCGAGACTCACGTCCGGCTGCACGAGGTCGACGGCTTCGTCTGGCACGCCTATCTGCCCGGCATCACCCCCGGCCAGCGCTACGGCTACCGGGTGCACGGCCCCTGGCAGCCCTCCCTCGGCCACCGCTGCAACCCGGCGAAGCTGCTGCTCGACCCGTACGCCATGGCCGTGGACGGCCAGATCGACAACCACGCCTCGCTGTACGAGCGCGCCCCCGACGGCCCGGCGCCCGCCGACAGCGCCGGGCACTCCATGCTGGGCGTGGTCGCGGACCCGTACTTCGACTGGGGCGACGACCGCCCGCCCCGCACACCGTACGCGGACTCGGTCATCTACGAGGCCCACGTACGCGGCCTGACCCGCAGCCACCCGGACGTCCCCGAGCGGCTGCGCGGCACCTACGCCGGCCTCGCGCACCCCGCGGTCACCGAGCACCTGACCGGGCTCGGGGTGACCGCGGTGGAGCTGATGCCGGTCCACCAGTTCGTGCAGGACGGCGTGCTCCAGGACCGGGGGCTGGCCAACTACTGGGGCTACAACACCATCGGCTTCTTCGCCCCGCACAACGCCTACACCGCCTTCGGCACCCGGGGCCAGCAGGTCAACGAGTTCAAGGCCATGGTGAAGGCGCTGCACGCGGCCGGCCTCGAAGTGATCCTCGACGTGGTCTACAACCACACCGCCGAGGGCAGCGAGATGGGCCCGACCCTGTCCTTCCGGGGCATCGACAACGCCTCCTACTACCGCCTGGTCGACGGCGACTGGGCGCACTACTACGACACCACCGGCACCGGCAACAGCCTGCTGATGCGCCACCCGTTCGTCCTGCAGCTCATCATGGACTCGCTGCGGTACTGGGTGACCGAGATGCACGTCGACGGCTTCCGCTTCGACCTCGCGGCCACGCTGGCCCGGCAGTTCCACGAGGTGGACCGGCTGTCGGCGTTCTTCGACCTCATCCAGCAGGACCCGGTGATCAGCCGCGTCAAGCTGATCGCCGAACCCTGGGACGTGGGCGAGGGCGGCTACCAGGTGGGCAACTTCCCGCCGCTGTGGTCGGAGTGGAACGGCAAGTACCGGGACGCCGTACGGGACTTCTGGCGGGCCGAGCGCGGCTCGCTCGGCGAGTTCGCCTCCCGGCTGACCGGCTCCTCCGACCTGTACCAGCACAGCCGGCGCCGGCCGCGCGCGAGCGTCAACTTCGTCACCGCGCACGACGGTTTCACCCTGCGCGACCTCGTGTCGTACAACGACAAGCACAACGAGGCCAACGGCGAGGACAACCGGGACGGCGAGAGCCACAACCGGTCCTGGAACTGCGGGGCGGAGGGCGACACGGAGGACCCGGCCGTCCTCGAACTGCGCGCCCGCCAGCAGCGCAACCTGCTCGCGACCCTCCTGCTCTCCCAGGGCATCCCGATGCTCTGCCACGGCGACGAGCTCGGGCGCACCCAGCGCGGCAACAACAACGCCTACTGCCAGGACAACCCCATCTCCTGGGTCGACTGGGAACTCACCGGCGAACAGCGGTCGTTGACGGAGTTCACCCGGTACCTCATCGCCCTGCGCGCCGCCCATCCGGTGCTGCGCCGGCGCCGCTTCTTCCGCGGCGAGACCGCGACCAACGCCGACCAGCCGCTGCCCGACCTGATGTGGCTCAGGCCCGACGCCCGCGAGATGACCGGCCGGGACTGGCAGCGGGGGGACGCGCACTCGGTCGCGGCGTTCCTCAACGGCGACGCCATCGCCGAACGCGACTCCTACGGGCGCCGGATGACCGACGACTCCTTCCTGCTCCTCGTCAACGGCTACTGGGAACCGGTCGACTTCCGCCTGCCGGGGACGATGTTCGCCGAGCGCTGGGCGACCCTGATCGACACGGCCGACCCGGACGGCATCCCGGACGAGCGCGAACACAAGGCGGGGACGAGGGTCCGGGTGGAGGCGCGGAGTCTGGTCGTGCTGTCCAGGCCGTCGCGAGGCGCCGGCTAACGCTGCCGGCGTGCCGTCACGGTGAACTGCGCCCCGTCCGCATCCCGCAGGATCGCCTCGTCCTCCTCCTCGCTCAGCACACTGCCCCCGTGCTTCTCGGCCGTACGGGCACAGCCCAGGACGTCCGCGACGGCGAAGTGGATCTGCCAGTGCGGCCGCACGGAGGGATCCGGTGCCGACTCCAGCGCGCCGGAGTCGATCCGCGCCACGATGTCGCCCTCGCTGCGCAGCACCACCTCGCCGCCCTCGTACTCCACCTCGCAGCAGCCCGGCAGCCCGGACGCCCAGTCGAGGATCTCGCCGTAGAACATCGCGGCGTCGAAGGCGTCGCGGGTGTGCAGCCGTATGAACGTCGGTGACGCCCGCCGCCAGGCCTCCCAGTTGCCGACCAGTTCCCCCTGCCAGATCCCGAAGGTCGCCCCGTCCCGGTCGGCGAGCAGCGCGGCCCGGCCCGGCGCGAAGGACAGCGGCCCGACGGCCGCCGTACCGCCGCGCTCGCGGGCCCGGGCCACGGCCACGTCGGCGTCCGGCACGGCGAAGTACGGCGTCCAGGCCACGGCCATCTGCCACATCGCGGCGACGGCGGCGATCCCCGCCACCGGCACCCCGTCGGCCAGCGCGATCCGGAAGTGCTCACCGAGTTTGGCGCCGCGCCAGCGCCAGCCCAGGACAGCCGTGTAGAAGTCCTGGGTGGCCTTCAGGTCCCGGCTGGTCAGGCTCACCCAGCACGGGGCGCCGAAGACGGAGTGCGTGGAGATGATGTCCCGTCGGCGCGGTCCACCGTCGGCAGGGGGGTTCTGGTTCATGGCGCTCGCGTCCTGCGGTAGGGGACGGTCTGGCACCAGTGTCCACTGCGCGAGCCGTTTCGCGCTCCTTGACCTCTTTTGGCCTCCTCGTGAGGAAAAAGCTCTGTAACAGAGGTAATCTTCGAGGAGTGGAGGACGAGACCTTCCCGGAGGAACTCGCGGACACGCTGGTGCGCATTCAGCGGCTGGTCCGGCGGCGCCTGCGCGGCGGGCTGAGCGTGCCCCGCCTGCGCGGTGCCGAAGTGGAGCTGTTGCGGCTGGTCGAGGCGCGGCCCGGCATCGGCATCTCGGACGCGGCCAGGGCACTGCACCTGGCGGGCAACTCCGTCTCCACCCTGGTCAACCAGCTGGTCAAGGGCGGACAGCTGCTCCGGGAGACCGACCCGGCCGACCGCCGCGCCGCGCGCCTGCTGCTCACCGAGGCCGCCGGACAGCGGCTCGCCGACTGGCGGCGGCGCCGGGCCGAGCTGGTCGCGCGGCATGTCTCCCGGCTCGACGCGGCCGACCGGGAAGCCCTCCGCGCTGCCCTTCCGGCACTGCGCAAGCTGGCCGTCACCCTGCACGAGGAGGCCGAGGAGCCATGACGAGCGACAGGGACAGCGACCCGGCCGGCCTGTCCGGTGTGTCCGCCGAGGGCCCGCCGGGTGCGACCGCGGAGGACCAGTCCGGCGTGTCCGCCGAAAACCTGCCCGCCGCGTCCGCCGAAACGGTGACCGAGGCCGTCACCTGCACCGCTCTCGGCTACGCGTTCGGCGACACCAAGGCCGTCGACGGGCTCGACCTGGCGGTCCGCGAGGGCGAGGTGTTCGGACTGCTCGGCCCGAACGGCGCAGGCAAGACCACCGCCATCCGCTGCATCACCACCCTGCTGCCCGTCCCCGCCGGCACGGTCCGGGTCTTCGGCCACGACGCCGCCAGGGAGCGGATGGCGGTGCGCCGCCTGCTCGGCTACGTTCCGCAGCAGCTGTCCGCCGACAGCGGGCTCACCGGCCGGGAGAACGTCACCCTGTTCGCCCGCGTCTTCGACGTGCCCCGGCGCGAGCGCGCCGAACGCGTCGCCCAGGCCCTCGCCGCCGTCGGCCTCACCGACGCCGCCGGCCGGCTCGCCGGCACCTACTCCGGCGGTATGGTCCGCCGGCTCGAACTCGCCCAGGCCCTGGTCAGCGCGCCCCGGCTGCTGATCCTCGACGAGCCCACCATCGGCCTGGACCCGATCGCCCGCACCGGCGTCTGGGAGCACATCAACGCCGTCCGCGCGGCCACCGGCATGACCGTCCTGGTCACCACCCACTCCATGGACGAGGCCGACCGGTACTGCGACCGGGTCGGCCTGATGCACCGCGGCCGGATCCGCGCCCTGGGCACCCCGGCCGAGCTGCGCCAGGGCCTCGCCGAACGCCGGGGCACCGACACCCTGCCCACGCTGGAGGACGTCTTCCGCGACGTCGCCGGCAGCGGTCTCGACGACACGTCAGCAGGAGGTTTCCGCGATGTCCGCAGCACCCGCCGCGCCGCGTACCGCGTCGGCTGACCGCACGGATCTGCTGCTCACCCCGCCCGTGCCGCGGGCGGGCTGGCGGCTGCTGCCCGCCCGGGTCGCCGCCCTGTGCGCGGTCGAGCTGCAGAAGCTGCGCCACGACCGCACCGAGCTGTACACGCGCGCCGTCCAGCCCGCCCTGTGGCTGCTGATCTTCGGCCAGACCTTCACCCGGATCCGGGCGATCCCCACCGGCGGTGTGCCGTACGTCGACTATCTGGCGCCCGGCATCATCGCCCAGTCCGCGATGTTCATCGCGATCTTCTACGGCATCCAGATCATCTGGGAACGGGACGCGGGCATCCTCAACAAGCTCCTCGTCACCCCGACCCCGCGCTCGGCGCTGATCACCGGCAAGGCGTTCGCGGCCGGGGTGAAGTCGCTGATCCAGGCGGTCGTCGTGATCGCGATCGCGGCCCTGCTCGGTGTCGCCCTCACCTGGAACCCGCTGAAGCTGCTCGGCGTCGCCGCCGCCGTGGTCCTCGCCGCGGTGTTCTTCTCCTGTCTGTCGATGACCATCGCGGGCATCGTCCTCAGCCGGGACCGGCTGATGGGCTTCGGGCAGGCGATCACCATGCCGCTGTTCTTCGGCTCCAACGCCCTCTACCCCGTTTCGGTGATGCCGGGCTGGCTCCAGGCCGTCAGCAAGGTCAACCCGCTGAGCTATCAAGTCGACGCCCTGCGCGGGCTGCTGCTCGGTACGCCGGCGCATCTCGGGTCCGACTTCGCGGTGCTGGCGGTGGCCGCCGCGCTCGGTGTCGCGGCCGCCTCCTCGTTGCTCGGCCGGCTGGCCCGCTGATCTTGCCGGGAACGTGATGTGCCACACGCGCGCGTACCCCGCGAAAAGGGGCCGTGAACGGATTCTTCCTGGGCAGCGCTTGATCAGCGATCAAAGCGGGCGAATCCGCTGGCCACAGCGCATTCCGCTCATTTGACAGTGCGATCGGCGCACAGATAGACAGCAGCTCTCGAAGGTCGAGAGGGGCACTGTGTACGAGCCGAACGTGGTCGGGGACTGGCACGAGTACGACGAGCATGCCGGTCTGCGGATCCGCGTCCACCGCCTGGAGGCGGGCGAGCCGCCGCGCGGACGCGACGACGCCGCCGTGGGACTGACGTACTTCAGTGTCCGGGTGACCGTCGAGAACCGCGGTGCGCGGCAGTACTGCATCCACCTGGAGGACGGCCAGCTCGACGTCCGCGTGGGGCCGGACGGCGAGGCCGCGTTCATGGACTGGCGCAACTCCCAGTTCATCGAGGGCTTCGACGTCTATCCGCTGCGCCGGGCCACCGCCGTGCTCTACGCAGCGGCCCCCGAGGCCGCCCTCACCCACGTCGATGTGCAGGTGCAGCTGCGGGTGGAGGACGAGTGGACCGACCGCCGGCTGTGGGCCGGCGGCATCGGCGTCCAGGAGGCGCCCGCCACGGCCGCCTCCGCCGGCACCGACCGGTGCGGCCTGGCCCACCAGGTCAGCGCCTTCCTGCGAGACCAGACGGAGCCCGGCACCGCCTGACCGCGCCGCCCCGGGCGTCGTACGACGTCAGTGCGGGATGCCGTCGATGATCTCCCGGGCGCCCTGCCGGAGCAGGGCCACCGCGACCGAGGTGCCGAGGGTGGCGGGATCGAGCCGGCCGGCCCACTCGTGGGCGTTCAGCCGGGTCTTGCCGTCGGGTGTGAAGACACAGGCCCGCAGGGAGAGTTCGCCGCTGCGGTCCACGCGCGCGTACCCGGCGATGGGGCTGTTGCAGTGGCCCTGCAGCACATGCAGGAACATCCGTTCGGCCGTTGCCTCCCGGTGCGTGTCCGGGTCGCCGAGCCCGCTGACCGCGTCGATGACGTCGGTGTCGTCCTCCCGGCACTGCAGGGCGAGGATGCCCGCGCCGATCGGCGGCATCATCGTCTCCGGCGACAGCACCTCGCTGATCACATCGGTCCGCCCGATCCGCTCCAGCCCCGCCACCGCCAGCAGCAGCGCGTCCGCCTCGCCGGCGGCGAGTTTCGCCAGCCGGCTGTTGTCGTTGCCGCGGAACGGCACGCACTCCAGCTGCGGGTGAGTGGCGGCCAGTTGGGCGATCCGGCGCACCGAGGAGGTGCCGATCCGGGTGCCGGCCGGCAGCTCGTCCAGGGTGAGCCCGCCCGGGTGGACCAGTGCGTCCCGGATGTCGTCCCGCTTCAGGAACGCGGCGAACACCGTCCCGGCGGGCAGTGGCCGGTCGGCGGGCACGTCCTTGACGCAGTGCACCGCGAGATCGGCCTTCCCGGCCAGCAGGGCCGCGTCGACCTCCTTGGTGAACGCGCCCTTGCCCTCGACCTGGGACAGATCGCCGAGCCACTTGTCGCCGGTGGTCTTCACCGGGACGACCTCGGTGCGCACCGCCGGGTGCAGCACGGCCAACTCGGCGCGGACCCGCTCGACTTGGGCCAGGGCCATGGGCGAATCGCGGGAGACGATACGGATCACTTCGGGAACCGGCATGGCCACACGATAGACCTTCGCCGCTCAAGCCGGGGTCTCGGGCAGGTCCGCCGCCGACTCCTCCGGGGTGAGGTCCGGGCGCAGCCGCAGCCACGACGGCTGCCGCAGCAGCCCGCCCCGGGTCCGCGTGCTGTAGCTGACCTCGCCCACCAGCCGGGGCAGCACCCAGCGGGCCCCGGCGATCCGCGGCACCGGGTCGAAGGGGCACCGGCTGCTCGCGGCGGCCGCCAGCAGCCGGGCCAGCGCGGTGCGTTCCGCCTCGCTCCAGCC
The DNA here is from genome assembly GCF_020181035.1 of Streptomyces sp. CoH27. Lineage (GTDB taxonomy): Bacteria > Actinomycetota > Actinomycetes > Streptomycetales > Streptomycetaceae > Streptomyces > Streptomyces camelliae. The sequence goes on along the minus strand of NZ_JAIQYY010000001.1, from coordinate 567,404 downwards.
GGTGCCCACCCCGCCGACGTACCGCAGCCGGCCGCCCGCGGCACGCTGGCCGACCAGCAGCGCCCCGGGCAGCCCGGTCAGCCGCCCCTTGCCGGGCAGCCAGCCGCCGACGATCACGTCCTCGGCCCGCATGTTCCGGATCTTGATCCAGGCGCGGGAGCGCACCCCGGGCTCGTACACCGAGTCCAGCCGCTTGCACACCACGCCCTCCAGGCCGTGCTCCCTGGTCGCCGCGAGCGCCTCGGCGCCGTGCCCGGTGACGGCACCGGGCACCGACCAGTACGGCCCGGCCAGCTCCAGCTCCTCCAGCCGCGCCCGCCGCTTGACGTACGGCTGTCGTACCAGGGATTCCCCCAGGTAGGGCACGTCGAACAGGACCAGGTGCACCGGCACCTCGACGGCCCGGCGCGCGGCCCGCGCGGGGGCGTGCGCGAGGCCCATCCGGCTCTGCAGCAGCTGGAAGTCGGCCCGGCCCCGCTCGTCCAGCGCCAGAACCTCGCCGTCCAGCACGGCGGGCGTGGCGCCCAGGGCGGCACCGAGCGGCCGGAGTTCGGGATAGGCGCCGGTGATGTCCTCGCCCGAACGGGCACGCAGCCGCACGCTGCCGTCGCCGGGCAGATACACCATGGCCCGCTGCCCGTCCTGCTTGGTCTCGTACGCCCACCGCGCGTCCTGGGCGGCGGGCGGCAGCCGGCCGGGCGTGGCGAGCATCGGCGCGATGAGCGGCAGGGATACGGCGGTCACGGCTGAAGGTCTCGACCGCATACGCCGGCCGCACGCGCCCTGGACCGCTGGTTCCCCTGAACGGGCCCGCAGCGCGCTCAGGCGTGCCGCAGATAGGCGAGCACGGCCAGTACCCGGCGGTGTCCGCTGTCGCTCGGCGGCAGACCCAGCTTGAGGAAGACGTTGCCGATGTGCTTGCTGACGGAGCGTTCGGTGACGACGAGCGTCCGGGCGATCGTCGTGTTGTCGTGCCCCTCGGCCATCAGCCGCAGCACCTCCCGCTCGCGCGGGGTGAGCGAGTCCAGGGGAGAGCCCGCGCGGCCGGTCATCAGTTCCGTCACCACCTCGGGGTCGAGGGCCGTACCACCGCGCGCGACCCGTTCCAGCGCGTCGAGGAACTCGTCCACACAGCCCACCCGGTCCTTCAGCAGATAGCCGACCCCGCGCGCGCCGCCGCTGAGCAGCTCGGCCGCGTACGACTCCTCGACGTACTGCGAGAGCACCAGCACCGGCAGTCCGGGCAGCCGCTCACGCGCCTCCAGCGCCGCCCGCAGGCCCTCGTCACGGAAGCTCGGCGGCATCCGGACGTCCAGGACGGCGATGTCCGGCCGCCGGCCCAGCAACGCCGGAAGAATCTCCGGGCCGCTGCCCACGACGCCGGCCACCTCGTGCCCGGCCGACGTCAGCAACAGCACCAGCCCCTCCCGGAGCAGGGCGTTGTCCTCGGCGATCACGACACGCACGGCGGTTCCTTCTCCACTCCGGCTGGGCGCCGACGGGGCCGATCAGCGGAACGAAGCCGACGGGACCGGCCCGCTCCGGGGGTGGTGGGGCAGAGTCTGGCACGGGGGAGGCGGTGTTGCCCGGGGGAGGGCGAGGGGAGGGGGCGAGGAGGGCCTTCGCCCGGCCCGGCCCGGTGGGCCTTGCCCCCGGGCCGGGCCCGCTGTCCTGGCTGTACCCCCGCGCTGCCCGCCTCAGGCCACCGCCTCCGCCGAGGCCTCGGCGGGCGTCGGCTCCGGAGCCGGGGCGGTCGGGCGGTGGCGGGGGAGGAAGGAGGCGAGGACGAAGGCGAGGACGGCCGCGCCCGCGCCGAGCGCCATGACGACCTTGAACCCGTTCTCGGACGGCAGTGCGTGTCCGCCGAGGCTGATCGTCATCTGCGCCAGGATCACGCCGGCGACCGCGCTGGCCACCGAGGTGCCGATGGACCGCATCAGCGTGTTGAGGCTGTTCGCGGCGGCCGTCTCCGACGGCGGGACCGCGCCCATGATGAGGGCCGGCATGGCTCCGTAGGCGAAGCCGACGCCCGCGCCGATGACGCAGGACACCAGGACCAGATGCCAGACCTGGGACATCAGCACGATGTTGAGGCCGTAGCCCGCGGCGACGATCACCGCGCCGATCATGAGCGTGACCTTCGGGCCCCGAGCCTTGGTGATGGCGGCGGAGACCGGCGCGAAGCCCATCATGACGAGGCCCTGCGGAGCCATCACCAGGCCGACGGTCAGCATCGACCTGCCCAGGCCGTAGCCCGTCTGCGTCGGCAGCTGCAGCAGCTGCGGCAGCACCAGGGACATCGCGAACATCGAGAAGCCGAACGCGATCGAGGCGAGGTTGGTGAACAGCACCTGGCGGCGGGCCGTGGTGCGCAGGTCGACCAGCGGCTGGGAGGTCCGCAGCTCGAAGAAGCCCCAGGCGCCGAGCACGACGACGGCGAGCGCGAGCAGACCGAGCGTGGTGCCGCTCGCCCAGCCCCAGTCGGCGCCCTTGGAGACGGCGAGCAGCAGCGAGACCAGGCCCACCGCGAGACCGGCGGAGCCGACCGCGTCGAAGCGGCCGCCCGAGCGCACCTCGGACTCCGGCACCAGGAGCATGACCAGTGCGAAGGCGACGGCACCGAGGGCGGCAGAGGTCCAGAACAGCACATGCCAGTCGAAGTGGTCCGCGAGGAAGGCCGCGGCCGGCAGTCCGAGCGCGCCGCCGACGCCCAGCGAGGCACTCATCAGCGCCGTCGAGCCCGCCAGCTTCTCCGGCGGCAGCTCGTCGCGCATGATGCTGATGCCCAGCGGGACCACGGCGGAGGCCAGTCCCTGGAGCGTACGACCGACGATCATCGGGACCAGCGCATCGCTGAGCGCGCAGACCACCGAACCGGCCACCAGCATCACCAGGCTGATCAGCAGCATCAGCCGCTTGCCGAACATGTCACCGATACGGCCGGCCACCGGGGTGGCCACGGCGGCGGCCAGCAGGGTCGCCGTCACCGCCCAGGCCGCGTTCGACGGGGAGGCGTTCAGGTACTTCGGCAGCTCCGGGACGATCGGGATCACCAGGGTCTGCATCAGCGAGACGGTGATACCGGCCAGGGCGAGCACCGCGACCACGGCACCCGGGCGCACCGGAGCGGATCTGCCGGCCTCGGCGGGCCGGGTGGGGGCGTCGGACATGAGACGTGCACCTTCCGAAGAGAGAACAGGAGAGGGAGGGAGAACGGCGATCTTTTAAGTCAAGTGCTTGACTTACTTTAGCGAGCCGAAAAGGCACCGCACGCGGGCCCTGCCCCGGGTGGGGCGGGCACGCACCGTAGGGTGGTCCGGCTGGACCTCGCCGCCCCGGTCGAGGACCTGGGGCGGTGTGCGGGACGGGCCGCCCCGGGGCGGTGCGCAGTCCCGGAGCGGTGGTGAGCATGGCGCGCAGGACGGCGCGGGCCGAGCAGGTGAGCGCGACGCGAGAGGCGATCCTGGCCGCGGCGGAGCGGCTGTTCGCCGAACACGGCGTGTACGCCGTCTCCAACCGTCAGGTCAGCGAGGCCGCCGGCCAGGGCAACAACGCCGCGGTCGGCTACCACTTCGGCACCAAGGCCGACCTGGTCCGCGCGGTGGCCCGGCGGCACGCCGAGGCGATCGAGACGCTCCGCGAGCGGGCGCTGGAGGCGGCCGGCGACTCCACGGACGTACGCGACTGGGTCGGCTGCCTGGTCCGCCCGGTCACCGAGCATCTGGCCGGGCTGGGCAGCCCCACCTGGTACGCCCGGTTCTGCGCCCAGGTGATGACCGACCCGGCGCTGCACGAGATCATGGTCGAGGAGTCCATGGCCTCGCCGGCGCTGCGCCGGGCGATCGAGGCGCTGAACCGCGTCCTGCCCGAGCTGCCGCCCGAGGTCCGCGCCGAGCGCGGCCAGATGGTCCGGCTGCTGATCCTGCACACCTGCGCCGAGCGGGAGCGGGCCCTGGCCGAGGGCACCCCGACCCCGCGTGCCACCTGGGCGGACGCGGCCGGCGGACTCGCCGACGCGATCGTGGGGCTGTGGCTGGCCCCGGTGGGCCACGGCGCCCGCTGACGTCCACGCGTCCGGCGTGCACGCATCGGCTCACGCATCGAAGGTCACCACGACCTTCTCCGCGGCCCCCGGCGTGAGCGCCAGCCCGAAGGCGCGGCCGGCCTCGGAAAAGGGAACACGGTGGCTGATCAGCCGGGCGAAGCGCTCATGGTGTTCGATCAGCTGGGGTGTGACCTCGAAGATCTCGGTCGGGTAGCCCTGGGAGGCGATGAGGGTCAGCTCGCTGCGCAGCATGCCGCCGAGATCGATCTCGGCGCCCTTCTTCTGCACGGCGACCATGACCAGCCGGGCACCCCACCTGGCGGCACCGACGACCGTATGGAAGACGGCGGGGGCTCCGGCGGCGTCGATGTAGACGTCGGTGCCCGGCCGGGGCTGGCCGAGTGCGTTGGCGCTCTGCCCGTGCAGCTCGGTCAGCCGCGCGGCCACGTCCTCCTCGGCCGAGTTGATCACCGCGTCCGCGCCGACGGCGAGGGCGGTCCGAAGCCGGTCCGGCAGTACGTCGACCACGACGACGTGGGCCACGCCCCGCAGCTTCAGCCAGATCGCGGCGCCGAGCCCGATGGGTCCCGCGCCGAAGATCACCACCTGCTCCGACGGCTGCGCCCCTGACCGGTTGACGCAGTGCAGCGCGACCGCCATCGGCTCGTTGAGCGAGGCCACGTCGAAGGGCACGGTGTCCGGGAACGCCGCCACGCTCTTGCCGGCCACGGCGTTCTCGATCAGCAGGTACTCGCTCATCCCTCCGTACCGGCCGCCGCAGCCGATGATCCCGGTGGGCGCGTCCTGCGGATTGACGACCACCCGGTCACCGGCCTTCAGGTCCGTGACCTCCGCGCCGACCTCGACGATCTCCCCGGCCGGCTCATGGCCGAGGGCCACCGGCACCAGCTCGCCGCCCAGGTGGGCCCGGGCCGGCATGCCGCCCATGTGCAGGAAGGTGACGTCGGTGCCGCAGATGCCGCAGGCGCGGACCCGTACCAGGACGTCCTTCGGCCCCGGGTGTGGACGCTCGACCTCCACCAGCTCGATCTGTCCGGGGGCGCCGGTCTGTACCGACTTCATGGTGGCCATGGGGTATCTCGCTTTCGGGGTTCGCTTACTTGAGTTAGGCAAGCACATATGACTTACTTGAGTCAAGCAAGTGATTGTGGATCCTCGAAGCCGAGGCGAGCGCGAGAGGCAGGGTGAGTGTCATGTCCGCACCGAGGTTGGAATCACCGCGTACCGTCCCGCCGGACCCCCGGGTGCTCGACGGGGGAGAACGGCGGCGGCTCGCCCGTGGCGGCGGGGAGCACCTCCTGGTCGCCGTCGCGGACCAGGCGGCCGCCGAACTGCTCACCGTCACCCTGGAGTTGGCCGGCTACCGGGTCGCAGCCGCCGACACCGGCGCCGGTGTCGCCCGACGGCTCACCGAGCGGCCGTACCGACTGGTCGTCGCCGACATGGACCTGCCCGGCCTGGCGGAGCTGGAGGGCGCGGGTGCCGTCGCCTACCGTCCTGCGGTGCTGCTGCTCGCCGACTGTGACGAGCTGCCCGGACTCGTGCCCCGGCTCGGCGCGGTCGAGCGGGACTGCGTCACCAAGCCTGTCCGGATCGCCGAGGTGCTCGCCCGGATCCAGGTGCTGCTGCGCGGCACCGGGGTGCCCGAGGACACCCGGCCCCGGGCGGCTGCCCTGCACTACGCCGACCTGGTCCTGGAGGACGTGACCTGCCGGGCGCGCCGGGGTGGCCGGGTGCTCGATCTGACCCCGGCCGAGTACCGGCTGCTGCGTCACCTCCTCGTCAACGCCCGCACCGTGCTCTCCAAGGAGCGGATCAGTCGGCATGTGTGGGGCGAGTTCCGCGGTGACAACGCCATCGAGCAACTCGTCTCGCGGCTGCGGCGCAAAGTGGACCGGGAGGGGCCGGCGCTGATCCACACACGCCGGGGCTTCGGCTACTGGCTCGGCGGGACGTCGTAACACCTCAAGTGTCCTTGATTGCGGATGAGTTGATGTGCACCCCCTTCTGGCATGTGACCTGTGTTACGTCAGGTTGCTGTCAGGGGACGGACCGGTGGCGGTCAGGCTGCTCTGTTTGCATGTGCTCATCCCGGAGCCCCCACCACCGAGGAGCGTCATGACCGACAGCCTCGCCGGAGCCGCCCCGCACGCGGCCGGCCCGGTTCCCGAGTTCCCGATGCCGAGGGCGGCCCGCTGCCCGTTCGACCCGCCGCCCGCCCTCGCCGAACTGCAGCGGCAGGGCCCGCTGGCCAAGGTGCGCCAGTGGGACGGCAGCGAGTCCTGGCTCGTCACCCGCTACGCGGAACAACGCGCCCTGCTCGGCGACCCTCGGGTCAGCGCCGACCCCGACCGGCCCGGCTACCCGACGAAGGCGCGCCCGGCCGCGGGCGAGGGCAAGCTCAGCTTCATCATGATGGACGACCCCGAACACGCCCGGCTGCGCCGGATGGTGACGGCCCCGTTCGCCGTCAAACGGGTCGAGGCACTGCGGCCCACGGTCCAGCGCATCGTCGACGGTCTGATCGACGACCTGCTGGCCGGATCCGGACCGGCCGACCTCGTGGAGTCCTTCGCGCTGCCCATCCCCTCCCTGGTCATCTGCGCCCTGCTCGGCGTGCCCTACGACGACCACGCCTTCTTCCAGGACCGCACCAGGACCATGGTCCATCGCGAGGCCACGCCCGAACAGCGCGGCGAGGCGAGCCGCGAGGTCGCCGGCTACCTCGCCGGGCTGATCGGTGCCCGCCTCGACCAGCCCGCGGACGACCTGCTCTCGGCCCTCGCCGGGCGCGTCACCGCCGGCGAGCTGACCCGCCGGCAGGCGACCGAGATGGCGCTCCTGCTGCTCATCGCGGGCCACGAGACCACCGCCAACATGATCGCCCTCGGCACCCTCGCCCTCCTCCAGCACCCCGACCAGCTGGCCCTGTTGCGCGAGCAGAGCGACGATCCGGCGTTCGTCGCCGGAGCCGCCGAAGAGCTGCTGCGCTATCTGCACATCACCCACCTCGGCCGGCGCCGGGCGGTGACCGAGGACATCGAGATCGCGGGCCAGGTGATCAAGGCCGGCGAGGGTCTGATCATGGTCAACGAGATCGGCAACCGGGACCCCGAGGCCTTCCCCGACCCCGACCGCCTCGACCTCACCCGGGACGCCCGCCGCCATGTCGCCTTCGGCTTCGGCGTCCACCAGTGCCTCGGCCAGCCCCTGGCCCGCATGGAACTCCAGGTCGTCTACGGCACCCTCTACCGCCGCATCCCCACCCTGCGGCTCGCCGGTGCCCTTCGGGACGTCCCCTTCAAACACGACGCGTTCATCTACGGCGTCCACGAACTCCCGGTCACCTGGTGACCGTTCACTCCCGAAGCAGCGAGGAGAAGACCATGCGTGTGGAACTGGACGAGCCCAGGTGCGTCGCCTCGGGACAGTGCGTCATGGCCGCCCCCGAGGTGTTCGACCAGCGCGACGAGGACGGCATCGCCTTCCTGCTCGACGAGACACCCGGCGCGGACGCGCTGGACGGCGTCCGCGAGGCCGTCGCCGTCTGCCCGGCCGCCGCGATCCGTCTGGTGGAGCGGTGAACCGGATCGTCGTCGTGGGCGCCTCGGCCGCGGGACTCGCCGCGGCCGAGACACTCCGCCGCGAGGGGTACGACGGCACGCTCACCCTCGTCGGCGACGAACCCCGCCCGCCGTACGACCGTCCGCCGCTGTCCAAACAGGTGCTGGCCGCCGAGTGGCCGCCGGAACGGATACGGCTGCGCCCGCCCGCCGATCTCGACGCCCTCCGCCTGGACCTCCGACTCGGCGTCGCCGCACTGGAGTTGGACACGACCGGCCGCACGGTGCGGCTGGCCGACGGCTCGGCACTGCCGTACGACGGGCTGATCGTGGCCACCGGCGTGCGGCCCCGCCGGCTGCCGGGCACGGGCGCGCACGTGCTGCGCACCCTGGACGACGCCCTGGCCCTGCGCGACCGGCTCGGACCCGGCCGGCATCTGGTCGTGGTCGGCGCCGGGTTCCTGGGCGCGGAGGCCGCCGCCGTCGCTCGCGGCCTCGGCACCCGGGTGACCCTGCTGGAGCCGGCCCCGGTGCCGCTCGCCCACGCCGTCGGCGCTCAGGTGGGGCACCTGCTGGCCCGCGTGGACCGGGAGCGGGGCGTAGACCTGCGGACCGGGATCACCGTGACGGAGGCGGCCGAGGACGGCGTGCGGCTCGCGGACGGCACCGGGATCGAGGCCGACGCGGTCCTGGTCGCCGTCGGCTCGCTGCCGAACACCGAGTGGCTGGCCGGCAGCGGGCTCACCGTCGCCGACGGGCTGGTGTGCGACACGTACTGCGAAGCCGCACCCGGGATCTACGGCGCCGGCGACGTGGCCCGCTGGCAGCATCCGCTGTTCGGCACCCGCATCCGGATCGAGCACCGCACCCACGCAGCCGAGCAGGGCATGGCCGCGGCCCGCAACCTGCTCAACTCCGAGGCCCGCAAGCCGTTCGCACCGGTGCCGTACTTGTGGTCCGACCAGTACGAGCTGAAGATCCAGGCGTACGGGGTGCTGCGCGGGCATGACGAGGCTGTGGTGGTGGAGGGCAGTGGGGCGGAAGGCAGGCTGGTGGTCGCCTATCGTGAGGGCGACCGGGTGACCGGTGTCCTCGCGGTCGGGATGCCACCCAAGGCCATCCGGGCGTGGCGGCATGCTGTTGCGGCGGGGGCGGCCTGGCGGCAGGTCGTCGGCTGACGTCGCACCGGTCGCCGTAGAGATGCGGGTCTCGCGTGTTCAGCCCCCCGCTGTTGCGAGGCTCACCGCATTGGCCACCACCACCGCCCCCATCCCCGCCCACTCCGCCGCGCCCAGACCCTGGCCGAGGACGACCCAGCCGACCAGGGCCGCCAGGACCGGGTTGACGCTCATGAACAGGCCGAAGGTCTGCGCGGGGACATGGCGCAGGGTCAGCAGGTCGGTCAGGTACGGCACGGCGGAGGACAGCACCCCGGCCGTCACCGCGCACAGCACCGCACCGGCCGTCGGCGGATGGCGCAGCGCGACGACGACGCCGGCGGGCAGGAAGGCCAGCGCGGACACCGTGGCGGCCGCCGCGGCGCCCTGCGCGCCGGGTATGCGCCGGCCGACGACCCGGTTGAGCAGGATGTACGACGCCCAGCAGCACGCGGCGACCAGGCCGAGGGCCATCCCGGCGTAGTCGGCGGAGGGGCGCGGGCGCATCAGGACGACCACCCCGGCCGCGGCCAGCACCGCGCACCCGGCGTCCAGCCGGCGCCGCGTGGCGGCCAGCGCGACGGTGAGCGGCCCGAGGAACTCCAGGGTCACGGCGAGGCCGAGGCCGATGCGGTCCACGGCGGTGTACAGAGTGAAGTTCATCGTGCCGAAGACCCCGGCCAGCAGCAGCACCGGCCACCACTGCCGCCAGGTGAAGCCGCGCAGCCGGGGCCGGCCGACGGCGAGCAGGACGAGCGCGGCGACGTACTGGCGGACCGCGACCACCCCGAGCGGACCGAGGACGGGGAAGGCCAGGGCCCCGACGGCGGCGCCGGTCTGGTTGGACAGCCCGCTGCCCACCATGGCGGCCACGCCGGTCAGCCGCCGGGACGTCGCCGGCGTCGGGGACATGACCGTGGGCGCGGCCACGGCCGGGCGGTGAAGAGCACGTCGCATACCGGGATCGTGCGCCGCCCGGATCCTTACGCAAAATGCATGCGCTGACCGATCTATACGCTGAGCGTATGCACGACATCGATCTGCGCCAGCTGCGCTGTCTAGTGGCGATCGTGGACGAGGGCACCTTCACGGATGCGGCCATCGCCCTCGGCGTCTCCCAGGCCGCTGTCTCCCGCACCCTCGCCTCCCTGGAACGCGCCCTGGGCGTACGGCTGCTGCGCCGCACCTCCCGTGACGTGACCCCGACCGCGACCGGACTGCGCGTGGTGGAGCGGGCCCGCCGGGTGCTCGCGGACGTCTCCGGCCTGGTCCGGGAGGCGACCTCGGGCCACACCCGGCTGCGCGTCGGCTACGCCTGGTCGGCGGTGGGCCGGCACACGGTCGCCTTCCAGCGGCGCTGGAGCGCGGAGCAGGGGGGCATCGACCTGCACCTCGTGCGCGTCAATTCGCCCTCCGCCGGGCTCGCCGAGGGCGTCTGTGATCTCGCTGTGGTCCGTAGGCCGCCGGCGGACCGGCGGTTCGACACCGCGATCGTCGGCCTGGAGCGCCGGCTGTGCGCGCTCGCCGCCGACGACCGGCTCGCCCGGCGCCGTTCGGTGCGGCTCGCCGAACTGGCCGACCGCACCCTGCTCGTGGACCGCCGCACGGGCACGGCCACTCCCGAGCTGTGGCCGGCGGGCGCCCGTCCGGACGTCGAGGAGACGGCCGACGTCGACGACTGGCTCACCGAGATCGCCGCCGGGCGCGGCATCGGCGTCACCGCGGAGTCCACCGCGCACCAGTACCCGCGGCCCGGTGTCGTCTACCGGCCGGTGCGCGACGCCGAACCCGTCGCCGTACGGCTCGCCTGGTGGCGCGACGACCCCCACCCGGCCCGCCAGGCGGTCGTGGAACTCCTCACCGAGCTGTACCGCACGGCCTGAGCCGGGCCTGGGTGCATCCGACGCCGACGTCGCCCATCTGTTCCTCCGAGTCGCCGTCGAAAAGCCAGTGATGAGTGACCGTCAGAACTGCGGCAGCCTCCTCGCGCGGCGTCGGCCCGTTCACCGTCGAGCGGGGGCTCGTGGTTCCCGCCGGCTCCGAGACCTCCGTACGCATCCGCATGCTCGACACGGGGGAGACGGCGATCGCCACCTTCCCCGCGCCGGGGGGCCGCACCCCGGACCCGGGGGACGGCACCGTACGCGTGAACCCGGAGGAGCGGCACCGTATGTGTACGTCGCGGTTCACCCCGCCTCGTCCGGTTCCACGTCCCGGCCCGTGCACGCCAGCTCGCCGCCCACCTCGGCGCACGCCTCCACTCCCCGGGGTGAGGAGACCGACAGCATCGGACTGCTGTCGCCGCCGGAGTCGTCCGCGGGATAGCCGGCCGAAAGCACGTTCTGACCCTGCCGCACCGACACCTCGCGGGCCCGCGCCGAGCGCAGCCGCACCTGGGACCAGGCGGTGCCGCAGGCCGCCGACCAGCGCAGCCGCACCGTGTAGGCGGGGTCGGTGACGGTGCTCGCGGTCCGCGCGTCCCGGGCGCACGCCGACGCGTCGGGCAACTCGCCCTGGCACGACCGGCCGTGACAGCGCGGCACCGTCGGCAGCGTCTGCGCGGCGGGCGCGCCGGCCGGGCGCGCGGCCAGGGTGACGACGGCGGCCACCGCGGTGGCGGCGCCGAACACGGCCAGCGCGGACAGCGCAAGCCGGGACGGCGGGCGGGGCGTGAGCCAGGAGGGGAGCCGGGAGGGGAGCCGCGGCCGGAGCCGGCCCGGCTTCCGCTCCCCGCCGGTCTCGGCGGCCGCGGCTTCCGAGTCCGGCGGGGGCGTACTGGCCGCGTCCCACTCGGCCAGTACGGCCTCGGGGTCGGCGCCGGCGAGCCGGCAGAGCGCCTCCACGGCGGGCCGGGGCGGCGGTGTGCCGCCGGACAGATAGCGGTGCCACGCGGACTTGCTGTACGGGGTGCGTGCGGCCAGCGCCGCGAGGCTCAGCCCCGTACGGTCCTTCAGGTCGCGCAGCGCCGCCACCCGTGGCTCGTCGTCCGGCGTGACCGCTGCTGTCGATGCTTGGGGGTGCCGCATCGTGCGTCCTCGACTCCCGTTCCGCTATGGGCGATTTCGCCCCTGTTGCCGGAATGGCTTCCCTGCGGCGCGGCGAACACACACGTGAGGGAGGAGGAAGGTGAGGCATGGGCAGACCGAAGGCCCGTCCGGGGCGTCGAACGGGCCTTCGGCGGCTGGGGGTACGGCGGTGAGGTGCCGTCAGCACCAGGGCAGAGCACGGTCGATGCGGACGTAGCGGGCCGAGACGTAGCCCCGATGGTGGGCGAGCCGGTACCAGACGCGGTTCCCGGCGACCCACGAGCCGCGCGTCTTGCAGGTCAGGTGCAGATACCGGCCCGTGTGCCGGTGGCCGATCACCCGGTAGCCGGTGCCCGGCCCGGAGCGGACGTTGAGCCGGGCATGCCGGGTGGTGACACGGCCGGTGGCGCGGACGGCGACACGATGCGTGACGTGTCGGCGGTGGGCGCGGCGCTGAAAGAGATCGATGTGACGGGCATGGTGCTGGGTGACGGCACCCGGCACGGGGTAGGAGCCCGCGGCGCTCGCGGTGGCCGCCCCGGCCGTCGTGGGCAGGAAGGCGAGCACCGCGACCGTGGCCAGCAGACCGCTCTTGAGAGTCCGTCGGATCATGGCAACCTCCGGCTGTCGTTCTCGTGACCACGAGCAGTGATCACGACAGCCAGCGTTTCCGTGGCGGGCCGTCGGAATGCCGTTCCGGTGTCCCCCGGGACGCTCCGGGACGTTCCTCGGGGCGGGATCCGGCGTCGTGGCCGGGGCGGCAGGGGGAGGTGCGCCGTCGTCCCGCCCGTGCCTGTACCCGTACGGGTGAGGTGTCCCGAGGGGAGTGGTCAGACCGTCTCGGCGAAGGTGATCGTCCGCTCCTTCAGCAGCGGGAAGACCGTGCCCCGGATCAGTTCCGCGAAGTGGGCCGTCTCCTTGTGCGCCTCGAAGCCGGCGCGGTCGGTGTACCGCTCGTACAGGACGAACGCCCCGGGCTGGTCCACCACCTCGTGCGCCTCGTAGGCGAGGTTCGCGGGCTCGGACGGGACCAGCTCGCGCATCGCGCGGAGCGCGTCGCGCACGGTGTCCGCGTCGGCGGGTGCGCACTGGTACTGGGCGACGACGGCGAAGGCCATGGGTCCCTCCGTTGTTCGACGAGAATCGTGGTCTGCCGATTGCAGCACGCCGCCGCCCACGGACGGCCCGTACGACACGCGTCCCGATGTCCGGGAGCGCGCGGAAGTTACTTGACTTACGCAACGAGCTGGTAAACTGCCGGGTATGCCCAGCACGCAATCGCTGTCCGACCTGCCCGACGCCTCCCCGGAGGTCGTCGACATCGAGCGCGCTCTGACGCGTGTCACCTACCTCAGCACCCGGTCCCGGCAGCACGAGCGGCTGATCGCGCTGGCGGGCGTGCCGCTGGACCGGGCCGCGGTGGCGTTGCTGCGGCAGATCGCCGACTCCGAGCCGCTGCGGCCGGGGGAGCTGGCGCAGCGGCTGGGCGTGGAGGCCTCCCATGTGACGCGGACCGTGCAGCAGCTGCAGAAGGCCGGTTACGTCAGCCGCGTCCCCGACCCTGCCGACCGGCGCGCCCAGCGGATCCAGCTCACCGATGCCGGCCGGGAGGCCGTGGGCCGGATCCGGGACGCCGGGGCCCGGGGCATGCAGCTCGCCCTCGCGGGGTGGCGGCCCGAGGAGCTGCGGCAGATGGCCACCCTCTTCCATCGCATGGTCGACGACTTCCTCGCGTACACCATCGAGGAGGACTCCGGGCGGGAGGCGGACGCGGCCCCGCTGACGACGGGCTGACGTCCGCTGCCGGCGAAGGAAGGACGAGAGGGCCCCACATGGCTTCTACCGTCCAGTAATATCCGGCGGCAGGCCATCGGAGGCGAAGACGGTGCCGCCGGCACGGTGGGCGCGGAGAGTCGCCCGGAACGAGGAGAGACGGTCGTGACGGAACGTATCGAGGTCGGCAGCAAGGTGGCGGACTTCGCCTTGCCCGACGAGACCGGCGCCACCCGCCGGCTCACGGAACTGCTGGCCGACGGCCCGGTGGTCCTCTTCTTCTACCCCGCCGCCATGACCCCCGGCTGCACGGCCGAGGCCTGCCACTTCCGGGACCTCGCCGCCGAGTTCGCGGCCGTCGGCGCCCGGCCCGTCGGCATCAGCGGCGACACCGTCGACAAGCAGCAGGAGTTCGTCGGCGCGCACGGCCTCGGCATGCCGCTGCTCTCCGACACCGACGGCACGGTGCGGGAGCGGTTCGGCGTCAAGCGCGGCTTCTCCCTCGCGCCCACCAAGCGCGTCACCTACGTCATCGCCCAGGACCGCACGGTGCTGGAGATCGTCCGCAGCGAGCTGCGCATGAACACCCACGCCGACCGCGCCCTCGCCGCCCTGCGCACCCACCAGGGCTGAGACCCGCCTGTTCCCATCGGGCGCCGGCCGTCACGCATACCCCCTGAGCCGGACCGGCATCCGTCGACCCGCCGCGTCGGACAGGCCTCCGCCCCGCGCTTGATGACCCGGAGCAATCAGATCATCCTGGGGCATATGAAGCATGGCGCCGCCGTGGCGGTCATCGATGTCCTGGGCACCGTGACCGGCTGGAGTGAGGGTGCGCGGCTGCTCACGGGCCATTCGGCCGGGGACGTCGTGGGCCGGCCCGCGACCGACCTGCTCGCCGGGAACGTCCCTGGCGAGCTTCTTGCCGCACGGGCCGGCACCGTGGCCCTGCGGCACCGCGACGGCCAGCGCGTGGAGCTGGCTCTGACCGCGTCCCCGGTGCTCGGCCCGGACGGCGAGGCCATGGGATTCGTCGTCACCGCCGGCCCGCCCGGCAGCGCCGCGACCGCCCTGGCCGCCCAGGCCTTCCAGCAGGCGTCCATGTCCATGTCGGTCTTCGATCTCCAGCAGCGCTATCTGCGGGTCAACGCCGCCGCCTGCCATGTGATGGGCGTACCCGAGGAGGTGCTGCTCGGCCGGCACTTCCTGGAGACCGTCGAGGACGCCCCGCACAGCCGGGGCTTTCTCGCCCATCTGCGCCAGGTCGCCGAGACCGGGCAGTCCCTGCGCTACGAGAGCTTCACCGGCGCCCCCGCCCTCAACCGGGAGCACGCCTGGACCACCGAGATGTGGCCGCTGCGCGACCCCTCCGGCACGCAGACCGCCGTCGCGCTCGCCTCCTTCGACAGCAGCGACCAGTACTGGGCCCGGCAGCGCCTCGCCCTGCTCAACGAGGCCGCCGCCGCCATCGGCACCACCCTCGACGTGGTCCGCACCGCCGAGGAACTGATCGAACTGCTCGTACCGCGCTACGCCGACTTCGCCGCTGTCGACCTGCTCGACTGGGTGCTCGGCGCGGACGAACCGCCGATGATCCCCGCCGGGGACCTCGTCATGCGCCGCGTCGCCCACGGCTCCACCCGCGAGGGCGACCCCGGTGCGGCCGTCCACCTCGGCGAGACCGAGGTCTATCCGCCCGACTCGCCGTCCTCCCGCGCCCTGAGCGAGAGCCACGCCGTACTCGGCCAGGCCGGCGAACCGGAGTTCGCCGAGTGGCTCGCCGAGCGCAACGCGCGCTCCCCGCGGGGCCGCCCGTTCCGGCTGGGCGCCCACTCCCTGATCGCGGTGCCGCTGCGGGCCCGCGGCACCACGCTCGGCGTCGCGATCTGCGTCCGCATGGCCCACCCCGACGGCTACGGCCCCGACGACGCCGTCTTCGCCGAGGAACTCGGCAGCCGCGCCCCCGTCTGCATCGACAACGCCCGCCGCTTCGAGCGCGAGCGCAGCACCGCCCTCGCCCTCCAGCACAGCCTGCTGCCGCGGGGCCTGCCCGGGCAGGCCGCGCTCGACGTGGCCCACCGGTATCTGCCGTGCGGCTCCCTGGCCGGCATCGGCGGCGACTGGTTCGACGTCATCCCGCTCTCCGGCGGCCGGGTCGCCCTGGTCGTGGGCGACGTGGTGGGCCACGGCATCCAGTCCTCGGCGACCATGGGCCGGCTGCGCACGGCCGTACGCACCCTCGCCGACGTCGACCTGCCGCCGGACGAACTCCTCACCCACCTCGACGACCTGGTGGTCCACCTGGCCGCCGAGGACAGCCGCGAGGAGGTCGCCGAGCTCGGCGCGACCTGCCTGTACGCGGTGTACGACCCCGTCTCCCGCCGGCTCGCCCTGGCCGCCGCCGGCCACCCGGCCCCGGCCGTCGTCCTGCCCGGCGGCACCGCCGAGATCGTCCCGATGACCGCCGGGCCGCCGCTCGGCGTGGGCGGGCTGCCGTTCGAGGCGATGGAACTGGACCTGCCCGAGGGCTCCGTCGTCGCGCTCTACACCGACGGCCTGCTGGAGGACCGCGACCGGGACCTCGACGGCGCCACCGACGCCCTGTGCCAGGCCCTGACCACGCCCGCCGGCTCCCTCGACGCGCTGTGCGACAGCGTCCTGAAGGACGTCATGCCCGACCAGCCCGGCGACGACATCGCCCTGCTGCTGGTGCGCACCCGCGCCCTCGGCGCCGACCGGGTCGCCACCTGGGACGTCCCGCCCGACCCCGCCGAGGTCGCCGTCTTCCGGCAGGCGGCCGGGGAGCAACTGACCGCCTGGGGGCTGGAGGAGGCCGCCTTCGTCACCGAACTCGTCGTCAGCGAACTCGTCACCAACGCCATCCGCTACGGCGAACCGCCCATCAAACTACGGCTGATCCGCGACCGCGCCCTCATCTGCGAGGTCTCCGACGCCAGTTCCACCTCACCGCATCTGCGCCGGGCCAACGCCAACGACGAGGGCGGCCGCGGACTGCTCCTGATCGCCCAGCTCACCCAGCGCTGGGGCAGCCGCCAGACCGGCCGGGGAAAGACCATCTGGGCCGAACAGACGCTGCCCGAAACCTGATCACCGGGCCACCGCCCGATGACCGGGTCACTGGAACGGGCAGCCCGGGTTCGGCGCGTCCTCCGAGAACGGCGCCCCGTGCGGCAGCACGTACAGCACATCGAGCACGAGCGGTGTGTCGCCCAGGTTCCGTCCGATGTGGACGTGGCCGGGACCGGCCGGTTCCTGGATCGTCGCCCCCCTTCGGTACACCCCGTCCGAGGCGCAGGACGAGTCGAAGTGGCTGAGCGTGCCCTGCTTCACCACGCCGTACAGCGGACCGTCGTGGTAGTGCCAGCCGGTGCTCTGGCCGGGCGGGATCGTGATCTCCCGCAGGGTGTAGTCGGTGCCGTCGACGGTGGTCTGACTGATGATCCGGGCCGTCACCCCGGGTCCGGGCGGAGTCGCCTGGGCGGTACCGCACAGCAGAACGGCGGCGGCGGTCAGCGCGCCGGTGACGGCGGTGCGGAGTGCGATGCGCATGCGGGAGCCTCCCCGGAGGCGAGCGGGTGTCGCCGTGAACATGGCGGGTCTCGCCGTGAAGATTAGGCCAGCGGGCGCCCGTTGGGGCCGGAACCCGGCGATCCGCCCCCGGTTCAGGCGCAGAAGTCGGCGATGGTGCCGGTGAGGACGTCCGTGATCCCGTCCAGGGAGGCGAGGCCGGCGTACTCGTCGGCCGCGTGCGCGCCCGCGCCGTCGACGCCGAAGAGCAGACAGGGGATGCCGGCCCGGTCCAGGAGAGCGCAGTCGGTCCAGAACGGCTCGGCGCGTACGACGGGCGGATGCCCGAGGACCTGGGCGGCATGGGGGTGAGGGTGCGTACGATACGGGCCTCGGGGCCGGCCTGGAACGGTTCGCTGTGCAGACCGCGCGTCAGCCGGTACCGGAAGTCGGGGACGGCGGCGGCGAGTCGGTCCAGCAGGCCGGTCGGCTCGCGCTCGACGCGGCCGGCGCTCTCGCCGGGAACGGTGCGGCGCTCCAGGGTGACACGGCAGCGCGCCGGGTAGGTCGACGGCTCCTCGCCGCCCCGGATGAGGGAGGCGTGCACGGTCCCGGTGCCCAGGAGCGGGTGTGCCGGTCCTCGGGCGAGGTGCCGGCCCAGGTCCTCCAGGGCGACCAGGAAGTGCCCGGCCTTGACGATGGCGTCGACGCCCGGCTCGGGGCGCGAGCCATGGGCCGCCCGCCCCTCGATCTCCACCTCGAACCAGGCGAACCCCTTGTGCGCGAGCGTCACTTGGAGGTGGCTCGGCTCGGTGACGATCGCCGCGTCGGCCGTGAAGGACTCCAGCACCTCCTCGGTGCCCGAACTGCCGTGCTTCTCGTCCGCCACACAGGCCAGGACGACATCGCCGCGCAGGGGCCCGTGGGCGGTGGCGCGGGCGGCGGCGACCATCATGGCCGCGATGCCGCCCTTCATGTCGAAGGCGCCGCGGCCGTACATCCTGCCGTCCCGGTGCCGCGCGCGATCGCCACGAGCGAGGGCCGCCCGGGGCGTTTCTCCAGGCGGTGCACCTCGAAGCCGCGGTCGGCCGGCCAGGCGCCGCAGAAACCGGCGATGACGGACTCACCCGCCCCGCCGGGTACGAGATCGGGATTGACGGAGTCGATGGAGATCAGCTCGGCCGGCGGGCTCGGACGGCATGACTCCCTTTCGAAGTACGGGATGTGAGAAGAGGGGGGCCGGTCAGGCCTGGCCGGCCAGGCGCAGCAACGTCGTCGCCAGGACGTCGACGCCGTGGGCGCACGCCTGCGGGGTGGAGTACTCACGGGGGTTGTGGCTGATCCCGTCGTACTCGCCGAGTACGAAGATCATGGCTGTCGGGCAGAGGGCGGCGATCTCCTGGGCGTCGTGACCGGCGCCGGAGAGCAGGGAGATGTGCTCCAGACCGTGGTCGTCGGCGGCCTGGGCGATGACCTTCCGCACGCCCTCGTCGAAGGGGACTTACGCCGTCCGGGCCATACGGCGCGTGGTCAGCGACAGGCCGGGCTGACTGCCCTCCAGGTCGCGCAGGAACGCGGCGAGGTCCTGCTCCGCGCGGGCCATCTGAGCGTCGTCCGGGTTGCGCAGGTCCACGGTCAGCTCGGCGCGGGCCGGGACGATGTTCGTCAGGTCCGGGTGGACCGTCAGATGCCCGACGGTCGCGCGCAGTTCGCCGTACGCACCGGAGTCGACCATGGCCCGCAGCCGGACGACGATCTGCGCCGCGGCGAGGCCGGCGTCCGCGCGCAGCCGGGTGGGCGTGGTGCCGGCGTGCGCGCCGCGGCCGTGGACGGTGATCTCCTGCCAGGAGATGCCCTGCACACCGGTGACGACACCGATCTCGACACCCTGCTCGGCGAGGACGGGCCCCTGTTCGATGTGGCACTCGACGTAGGTGTACGGCGGGGCGAGCGTCGCGTCGGCGGGGCCGGTGAAGCCGGTGCGGGCGAGTTCGCCGCCGAGGGTGCGGCCGTCGCGGTCGGTCAGCGCGTGGGCGTACTCCAGGGTGAGCCGGCCGGCGGCGACGGCGCTGCCCAGCATGTCCGTGCCGAAGCGGACGCCTTCCTCCTCGGTGAAGACGCCGACCTCGATCGGACGGCGGGTGGCGATGCCGTGTTCGTCGAGCGTCCGGACGACCTCGATGCCGCCCAGGACGCCGAGGCAGCCGTCGAAGGCGCCGGCGGTGGCGACGCTGTCGATGTGCGAGCCGGTCAGGACCGGGGCCGCCTCCGGGTCGGTGCCCTCGCGGTTCGACGTCGCGCGTGCCGCGGTACGTCCGCAGCCGGTCCTCCGGTGTCATGGGCGCCTCCTCCCGTGCGGGGCCGCTTCCGAGTGTCCGCCGCACGCGCCCGGCACACCGGCAGGGACGGTTCAGCCCGCGATGCCGTCCAGCTCGGCCACCGCGTCCTCCGGCAGCTCCAGCGACGCGGCGGCGATGTTCTCCCGCAGATGCTCCGGGGAGGACGTGCCCGGGATCAGCGCGATGTTCGGGGAGCGCCGCAGCAGCCAGGCCAGCGCCACCTGCTGCGGCGAGGCCTCCAGCCGCGCGGCGACCTTCGCCAGCGTCTCGGACTGCAGCGGAGTGAAACCGCCGAGTGGGAAGTACGGCACGAAGGCGATGTTCTCCGCCGCCGTGCGCTCCAGCAGCGCGTCGTCCTGCCGGTCGGCCAGGTTGTACAGGTTCTGCACGGTCACCACCGGCGCGATCGCGCGGGCCTCGTCCAGCTGCGCGGCGGACGCGGCACTCAGCCCCAGATGCCGGATCAGCCCCCGCTCCCGCAGCTCGGCCAGGGCACCGAACTGCTCGGCGACGGAGTCCTCGTTCGGGGTGTCCATGTCGCCCAACCGCAGATTGACCACGTCCAGGGCCTCCACACCGAGGTTTCGCAGATTGTCGTAGACCTGCGCCTTCAGGTCCTCGGGGTGCCGCGACATCATCCAGCTGCCGTCGGCTCCCCGGCGGGCGCCGACCTTGGTGACGAGGTGCAGGCTCTCGGGGTAGGGATGCAGGGCCTCACGGATGATCTCGTTGACGACGACAGGCCCGTAGAAGTCGGCCGTGTCGATGTGCGTGATGCCCGCCTCCACCACCGCGCGGAGCACCGTCACGGCCCGGTCCCGGTCCCTCGGCGGACCGAAGACATGCGGCCCGGCCAGCTGCATGGCGCCGTAACCGACACGGGTCAGGGTCAGGCCGTCGGCGGGGGTGACGGTGCCGCCGAGCTGTGCAGTCATGTCGTTTGCCTCTCACGATGTCCGGGCCACCGCACGCTCCGGCGGCCTCGCACTCCACCCTGCGCCCGTGCCGCCCGCTGTGGCAGTACCCCCGCGATCCTGGGAGTGACAGGGACAGTCACCGCGGGCCGCCCGGCCGTACGGTGGGTGTCATGGACGGATCCAACGCGCTCGGTGAGTTCCTGCGCGCCCGCCGTGCGCTGGTGCGGCCCGAGGACGTCGGGCTGCCCGGCGGCGGACTGCGCCGGGTGCCGGGGCTGCGCCGGGAGGAGGTCGCGATGCTGGCCGGCATCAGCTCCGACTACTACCTGCGGCTGGAGCAGGGCCGGGACCGCAATCCGTCCGTGCAGGTCCTCGAAGCCATCGCCGGCGTGCTCCGGCTGGACGCCGACGCCACCGCCCACCTCGTCACCCTCGCCCAGGCCCGGCCCGCCCCCGGGGCACGGCCCGGACGGCGGTCCCGGCAGGTCCCGCCGAGCCTGCTGCAACTCATCGACGGCTGGCCGCGCAACCCCGCCTATGTGCGGAACCGCTACGCCGACTGTCTGGCCGCCAACGCCCTCGCCACCGCGCTCACCCCGAACTACCGTCCCGGCGTCAATCTGCTGCGGGCTGTCCTTCTCGACCCCGCCGAGCGCGAGCTGCGCCGGGACTGGGAGGACCTCACCGAGGAGGGGGTGGGGGCGCTCAGGTCCGAGGCCGGCGTGGCCGCGGACGACCCGCGGCTGCGTGACCTGGTCGGGGAGCTGTCCGTGCGCAGCGAGCGCTTCCGCAGCCTGTGGGCCCGGCACGAGGTACGGCCCCGCCGCGGCCGCACGAGCCATCTCACCCACCCACAGGTCGGCGACCTCGACCTGCACTCCACCAAGCTCTCCGTGGACGGCACCGACGGACTCACCCTCGTCGTCTTCCACGCCGAACCCGGCAGCCGCAGCGCCGAACTCCTGGACATCCTCGGCAGCCTCAACGCGCCCGCGCGCGACGCCGCCCCGGAGCGCGTCGAGGACCAGTAGCGCACCGAGGGGCAGACCGGGGTATGGCAGGGGCGAAGCGTGTGGTCGCCCGGCGTCCCGGACGAACCCGCGCCGGCCCCGGCCCGGCCGCCACCGGTGCCGTCGCCGCCGCCGCACGGATAGGGTGAGTGGTGATCAACACACGGGTGGGGAGAGGGCAGCGGACGGTATGGGCGCAGGCGCGGAGCGCAGCGGCGCGGGTGGCGGACGGCCCACCTCACGGGACGTCGCCCGGCTCGCCGGGGTCTCGCACACCGCCGTCTCCTTCGTCTTCAACGGCCGCGCCGAGGGCAACCTCTCGCCCGCCACCCAGGAACGCATCCGGCAGGCCGCCGCCCAGCTCGGCTACCGCCCCGACCCGGTCGCCCGCGGCCTGCGCCGCCGCCGTACGGCCGTGATCGGACTGGTCACCGACGAGATCGCCTCCTCGCCGTTCGCCGGCCGGCTGCTGCGCGGCGCCATGGAGACCGCGTGGGCGAGCGAGCACCTCGTGCTCACCGTGGACTCCGGCGGCGATCCGGCCAAGGAGGACGCGGCCGTGGCCGAACTCCTCGACCGGCGGGTCGACGGCATCATCTACGCGGCCATGTCCCTGCGCCGGGTCCGGGTCCCCGAGGGCCTGCACCGCACCCATTCCGTGCTCGCCAACTGCGTGCCCGACGACGACTCGCTGCCCGCCGTCATCCCGGCCGAGCGGGCCGGCGGGCGTACGGCCGCACGGCTGCTGCTGGAGGCCGGGCACCACAAGGTGGCCCTCGTCGGCGGACAGGACGACATCGCCTCGGTGGAACGGCTGCGCGGCTTCCGGGACGCGCTGCGCGCCGAGGGCGTCACCGTGCCGAAGGAGTGGGTCGTACGCACCGGCGGCGAGATCAGCGGCGGCCACGAGGGTGCGATGCGGCTGCTCGACGGCGCCGATCCGCACCATCGGCCCACCGGGATCTTCTGCTACAACGACCGGGTCGCGGCAGGCGTGCTGCATGCCGCGGCCCGGCTCGGGATCCCTGTACCCGGCGCGCTGTCGGTGGTCGGCTACGACGACCAGGAACACATGGCCGCCTTTCTCACCCCGGCCCTGACCACCGTCGCGCTGCCGCACCGGGCGATGGGCGAGGCGGCGGCCCGGCTGCTGCTCGACGCGATCGACACCGGCCGCACCCCGCCCGCCACGGTACGGCGGCTCGCCTGCCCGGTGGTCAGCCGCGCCTCGGTGGGACCTGCTCCCACGCGCTGACCTCGGCGTCCCCGGCGACCACCAGCTCGGCCACGTCGTCCGGGCGGCGATAGACCCGCTCGGTCACCATCGCCCGCTCCCCGGCGAAGAGTTCGAGGAGCGAGCCGTCCACGAGGACCCGGACGGTGAGCGCCGGGCCGGGCGGCACGCCCACCGTGATCGGAGCCGACCCCTCGGCCGCCATGGTGCCCGTGCGCGGCCAGCCGCTCCGGTCCAGCACGACGGTGCCCGCCGCCGGGTCCAGCCGGACGGTGAGCTCCCGGTCCGCCGCTCGCAGCAGGGTGACCGTGGTGGCACCGCGCGCGGTCACGGTCAGGTCGTACGACGGCGGGAGCGGCGCCCGGCCCGGCGCGGTCACGAACGGCACGGGGGCGCGCAGGAGTTCCAGCTCCGGCGCCGGGAACACCCGGAGCGAGCCGTCCGGATGGACGTCGACCACGCGTGGCGAGGTCAGTGTCCCCGCCCAACCGGCAGCCAGGACCGCCGAGTTGTCCCGGGCCTCCCACGACCAGCCCCACAGCAGGGCCCGGCCGGGATCCTGGCGGACGGCGGGCGCGTAGAAGTCCCGGCCGTGGTCGAGCCGGCCGCCGGCACGCGTCGTGAGCACCAACCCACCCCTGCCGTCGGCTTCCAGACGTCCCGTCAGATAGCCGGTGGAGCAGGGCTCGCCGTCCCACAGCGACACCACGAGGACGTGTTCCCCGCCACTCCCCTCGTACAGCTGCGGGCACTCCCAGCCGACGGCCTTGTCACCGAAGGCGCCGGCCGCGACCGGGTCGGTGCCGTCCAGCAGGACACCGGTGAACCGCCAGTCGGTCAGCTCCTGGCAGTCGTACAGCAGCACCGACGGGGTGCCGTCGGCGTGGCCCGCACCGACCAGTGCCCAGCGCCGGCCGCCGTGGTGGAAGACGAACGGGTCGCGGAACATCACCACGTCCAGTCCGGCTGGGGGCGCCGCGACCGCAGGGTCGGGCAGCGGACGCCAGTCGAGGAGGCGGTCGTCGCCGGGGTCGGCCGCGCGGGCCAGGCAGATGGTGCCGACACCGGTGTGGGTGTGGTCGACCCCGGTGTACACGGCTGTGGGGACGCCGGAGTCGTCCACCACGCAGCCCGACCAGCAGCCGGCCTCGTCGGGGCCGCCCGGGGTCGGGGTGAGGGCGATCGGGTGGTGCTCCCAGTGGACCAGGTCGGGGCTGGAGGCATGGCCCCAGTGGACGTTCGCGTGCACCGGCGCGGCCGGGTTGTGCTGGTAGAAGAGGTGGTGGCGGCCGCGCCAGCGGAACGGGCCGTTGGGGTCGTTGATCCAGTGGGCGGGCGGGCGGACCCGGAAGCGCGGGGCGGCCGGGTCCGGGGCGGGAGCGGCGAGGCTCAACGGTTGACTCCTGCGGAGGTGATGCCCTCGCGGAGAGGGCGCTGGCCGACGGCGAACACGGCGACGGCGGGGAGCATCGACAGCACGACACCGGCGAGCACGACGGAGATGGAACCGGTGCCGAGGTTGCCCTGAAGGGAGACCAGCCCCAGGGGGAGCGTGTAGTTCTGGCCGGAGGTCTCCAGGATCAGCGGGCGGAAGAACTCGTTCCAGTGGTAGTTGAAGGCGAGGACACCGACGATCGCCAGTCCGGGCCGGGCCAGTGGGGCGTATACGGACCGGAAGATCCGCCAGGGCCCGGCGCCGTCCAGCATCGCCGCCTCTCCGAGGTCCTTCGGCATGCCGAGGAAGTACTGGCGCATCAGGAAGGTGCCGAACGCGGTGGGGAACGCCGGAATGATCAGACCGAGCAGGGTGTCGGTCAGACCCATCGACTTGAGCACCAGGAACACCGGAACGATCGTGACCTGCAAGGGGACCATCATGGTCGCCAGGACCAGCCCGAACAGCGGTTTCTTGAAACGGAAGTCGAGCCGCGCGAACGCGTAACCGGCGAGCCCCGCGGTGATCATCTGGCCGACCGCGATCAAAGCGGTCACCAGGGTCGAGTTGAGCGCCAGCAGCCACACGTCGATCTGGTCGAAGACCCCGCGATAGGCGGCCGTGCTCGGATGAGTGGGAATGATCTGCGGCGGCAGATTGAACGAGTCCGCCGGGGTGCGCAGCGAGGTGGAGACCGTCCACACGACCGGGCCGAGGGTGAGCAGCGCGCACACGGTCAGCCCGGCGATCCGCGCCCACGGCCCGAGCGCGTACCGGGCGCGGCCGATGTTCAGGGTTGCTTGGCTCATGAGACTCACCCGGCTCACTGGTAGTGGACGAAACGCCGGCTGAGCCGGAACTGGACGGCGGTCACCGCCATGATCAGCACGAACAGCAGCACGCCCACCGCGGACGCCTCCCCGAACCGCAGCTGCTCGAAGGCCTTCTCGTAGATCACCATCACCACCGTGCGGGTCGAGTCGCCGGGCCCGCCGTCGGTGAGCACGTACGGCTGCTCGAAGACCTGGAGCGCGTTGATGATGCCGACCACCGAGGCCACCAGCAGAGTGGGGGAGAGCAGCGGCAGGGTGATGGCGAGGTGCTTGCGCAGCCCGGTCGCGCCGTCGAGCGCGGCGGCCTCGTGGATCTCCTTCGGAATGTTGTTCAGCCCGCCCACGAACAGCAGGAACGAGAAGCCGAACTGCTGCCACACGTACACGATGATCACCGTGGCCATCGCGCCGTGCTCGGACGTCAGCCAGGGCACGGGAGCGATCCCGAACAACCCGATCAGCCAGTTGATCACTCCGAAGTCCTGGTTGAACAGATACTTCATCACGACCGAGATGGACGCGGCCGACAGCACGAGCGGGAAGAAGAACGCCGAGCGGAAAAGCGACCGCAGCCAGCCCGGCATCCGCCCGTTCAACGTCAGCGCGAGCGACAGCGCGATCAGCAGCTGCGCGGCGACCGCGAACACCATGAAGACGAGCGTGTTGCGGAAGGAGACCAGGACGGTCGAATCGGTGAACACCGAGCGATAGTTGGCCGCACCCGCCCAATGAGGCGGATCGATCACGTTCCAGTGGAAGAGGCTCAGCACGACCGAACCGACGATCGGTACGACCGTGAAGATCACGATCCCGACCACCGTCGGAGCGAGGAACAGCGCGGCCAGCAGCCGTGTGCCCCGCTCACGGGCCGAGGGCCGCACGGCCGCCGCACGCGGGGTCGCGGCGCGGGGCCGCAGGACGGCAGCCCGGGTGTCCGTCGCGCCCGTCGTGCCTGTCATGCCCGTGGTGTCCGTGGTGTCGGTCATACGTCACGCTCCATGGCCTGCTCCAGATCGCCCTGCATCCGCCGCAGCGCCGGCCGTACCGAGTGCGGGCTCGCCAGTGCCGTCCCGGTGTGCTTGAGCAGCACCTGGGTCACCTCGGCGACCTGCGGCGGGGCCGGGATGGGCCCGGTGTCGGGGAACTTGTCGAGGGTGTCGTAGAAGACCCGCCAGTGGGCCGGTCCGGACTCCCGGTAGCGGGCCGCCGTCAGCATCGAACGGCGGGCCGGTGTCGTCTGGTTGGTCGAGAACAGCGCGGCCAGGGTGTCCAGCCGGGCCGAGTACTTGATGAACTCCCAGGCCGCGTCCTGCTTCTTCGAGGTGCGCAGCAGCGCATAGCCCGCCGCGCCGAACTGGTGCCGCTGGGTGCGCCAGCGCGGAAAGTACTGCACGTCGAAGGCGTCGGCGCGCATGCCGGCCAGATGCAGGCCGCCCGCCCAGAAACCGCCGGCCGGCGTCACCCCGACCCGGCCGGTGGAGAACACCCCGATCAGATTCTGGCCGTTGCCGCCCTCGGGCCGGGTGCACAGCCCCTCCTGGATCAGCTCGGCGAGATAGTCGTACGCCTCCTCGACCCGGCCGCTCGTCGCCCGCGGGGTCGTCCAGCGGAAGCCGCCCCCGCGCCCCTGCCGCCGGTCCGCCGGATAGAAGGCGTCCCACAGCCAGGAGCCGCCGGGTGCCTTGGACTCGGCCAGCAGATCGGTGCCGTTCGCGAACAGCCAGGGCACCACCCCGCCCCACAGCCGGTTCGTCCAGAAGTACGGTGTGAAATGGGAGTCGTTGGCCTTCTTCAGCTGCCGCAGCAGCGCGGTGAAGTCGTCCCGGGTCCAGTCGTCCGCCGGGAGCTGCGCGCCCGCGCGCTCCAGCACTCGGGTGTTGAGGTACATGTCGGCCGCGTTGAACTCGATCGGCAGCTGATACAGGCTGCCCTCGTACATCATCGACTCCACCAGCGAGGGATGGACGTCGGCGAAGTACTCCGTCAGCTCCGCCGCGTCCCGCTTCACCCAGCGGTCCAGCGGCACGCCCAGGTGCCGGGCGAACAGCTGCACGCCCTCCGTGGCCACATAGACCAGATCCGGCGCGGTGCCCGCCGCGATCTGCGTGAGGATCTTGGCGAAGAAGTCCGGCCAGTCCACGGCCTGCACCGCGTTGATCCGGACCTTGATGTCGGGGTGCAGCCTGCGAAATCCCGCGAGCAGCGTGCGGATCCCGTCCGGCGAGAACGCCGAGCCCAGGGTCGCGACGACCAGCGAGCCGTCGTCACGGCCCGGGATGTCGTTGCCGGTGAGGCGGTCCCAGCTCGCGGCGGTACCGGCGAGCGCCGCGGCCCCCGCGCCGTAGGCGCCGTACCGCAGCAGGGCGCGGCGGGAGAGAAGCGAGTCGGTCATCAGGTGCCTAACTCGTGTTAGCCAAGGTGTGATGTCCAGATGATGTGAAGCGTGTTACGGCCCTGTCAAGGTGCGGGAACGCTTGACCTTTAACGAGTTAGGTCCCACAGTCCTGGTCCCATGGATCGTCAAGAACCGTCGCGAGAGGACCGATGTGTGATGCGTGGCCCTGGCCTGACGAGAAGAGCCCTGTTCACCACGACCGCCGCGGGAGCCGGCACGGCACTGCTGCCCGCGGCACCCGCCGAGGCCCGTCCGCGCCCCAAGGCGGTGCGGGACTGCCTGAGTTACCGGGCCGGATACCACTTCACGGTCCCCGACCAGTGGAAGAACGACCCCCAGCGCCCGGTCTGGATCGACGGCGAGTACCACTACTACTACCTCTACAACGCCGACTATCTCGCCGGCGGCGAGGTGGGCACCGCCTGGCGCCTGGCCACCAGTGCCGACCTGGTCCGCTTCACCGACCGGGGGATCGCGGTGCCCAAGGACACCACGGTCAACGGCGACGTCTGGTCGGGCTCGGCGGTGGTCGACACGGGCAACACGGCCGGCTTCGGGGCGGGCGCGGTGGTGGTCGTCGTCACGATGTCACCCGGCGGCGGTACCGACCACCAGGAGCAGTTCCTGTACTACTCCACCGACGGCGGCCTCACGTTCACGAACCACGGCACCGATCCCGTACTGCCCAGCCCGGGTACGGGAGCCGACTTCCGTGACCCGAAGGTCAGTTGGGACGCGGACCGGAACCGCTGGACGATGGCCCTGGCCGAGCGCAACACCATCGGTTTCTACCACTCGCCGGACCTCACGTCCTGGACGCGCGACGGCGGTTTCGTCAAGGACGGCATCGGGGTGCTGGAGTGCCCCGACCTGTTCCGGATCACCGCCGACGACGGCACGGCGACGTGGGTGCTGGGCGCGAGCGCCGACGGCACCGGGTCCGGACAGCCCAACACCTACGCGTACTGGACCGGTTCCTTCGACGGCGGCTCCTTCACCCCCGACTCGGCCGACCCGCAGTGGCTCGACCACGGCTGGGACTGGTACGCGGCGGTCACCTTCGACAAGCGTCGGGTGGACGGCTCGGTCGATCCGGCCGCGCGGTACGCGCTCGGCTGGCTCAACGACTGGGCGTACGCGCACACCACACCCACCATTGACGCGGACGGCTTCAACGGCACGGACTCCGTGGTCCGCGAGATCACGCTCAAGAAGTCGAACTCCGGGGGCTATTACCTCGCCTCCCAGCCGGTCGCCGCACTCGACACGTATGTCTCCCGCACGGTGAACCTCGGCGACCTCACCGTCGACGGCACCCGCCCGCTCGACTACACCGGTGTCTCCTACGAGCTGACGACCGAGATCACCTGGTCACAACTCACCGGCGCGGGCGTCCAGTTGCGCCGCTCACCGGACGGCGGACGGCACATCGACGCCGGCATCTGGAACGACTACGCCTTCCTCAACCGGCGTGGCACCGTCAACCCCGACACCAGCGGCGTCCGGCAGGAGAGCCACAGCCCCTTCGATCCGAGCGCCGGCCGGGTGAAGCTGCGCATCCTGGTGGACCGTACCTCCGTCGAGATGTTCGTGGACGACGGCCGGTACGTCCACACCAGCGAGGTGTTCCCCTACCTCGTGGACAACCGGCTCGCCCTGTTCACGGCGGGCGGGACGGCGGTGTTCCGAGACACGGTCATACGGGAGTTCACGGTGTGAGGGATCCGGGCCCGTCTCGGATGCCACGATCTGTCGTGGAACGGACACCGACGACGGACACCGACGAGCATCGGAGCGCGTATGACGACGCACAGGACCACCGCGGATCGGACGGAGCGGGTCGAGGGCGTGGAGGTGAGGCCGGTCGCGGGGCACATCGGAGCCGAGATCACCGGGGTCGACCTGGCCAAGCCCCTGGACGACGGCGTGGTGGCCCTGATCCGGCAGGCGGTGCTGCGCTGGAAGGTGGTGTTCTTCCGCGGACAGGAGCTGGACCACGCCGGCCACATCGCCGTCGCCCGCCGCTTCGGCGAGCCGGTCGTACTGCCACACCGCGGTCCGCACTCACCGCCCGGCTTCCCCGAGATCGAGACGACCGCGGACCGGCTGGAACTGGCCGGACGCTACGGCATGGAGCGCGACGAGTGGCTGCACCGCGCCGGCACACCCTGCTGCGCGGCTGGCACTGCGACTACGGCGCCCGTGTCGACCCGCCGGCCGCCACGATCCTGCGCGCCGAGACGGTGCCGCCCTACGGCGGCGACACCACCTGGGCCAATCTGGCCGCCGCCTACGCCGGCCTGTCGGCGCCGGTGCGCGCCTTCGTGGACGGGCTGCGCGCCGAACACCGGCTCGGCGTCGGCTACCAGCCCCGGCCCGTCGACGACGCGTACGCCCACCGCCTGCTGGACCAGCAGGTCGTCTCCGTGCACCCCCTGGTGCGGGTGCACCCGGAGACGGGCGAGCGGGTGCTGTTCGTCAACGGCTACTACGTGGAGGAGATCGTCGGCCTCTCCCGCCCGGAGAGCACGGGGATCCTGGAGATGCTGGTGGAGCAGGCCGTCCGCCCCGAGTACACGGTCCGCTTTCGCTGGGAGCCCGGCAGCGTCGCCTTCTGGGACAACCGGGCCACCGTCCACCTCGCCCCCGGCGACCACACCCACGTCGGCTCTCCCCGGATCATGCACCGGGTCATGCTCGCCGGGGATGTGCCGGTGGGCGTGGACGGCACGCCGTCGGAGCCGGTCACCGGCACCGAGGCGGGCCGCTGGTGACGGGCGGCGGGAGCGTCAGCTCGCGGGGCGCCAGCCGAGCGCCGGTCCCAGCTTCGTCGCCATGTCGGTGAGGATCTGGACGTAGTCCTCGTGCTCGAAGGTGAACGGCAGCGCGAACGCCACCTCGTCCACCTCGCGGAACGCGGCGTCCGCACGTAGCCGTCCGGCGATCTCGGCCGAGGTGCCGACCAGGTCCGGCGCGAACAGCAGCCGCGCCGGCCCCTGCGGGGCGGCCGTGCGGGGCAGCCGCTGGGCCGCGTACGCCTCGTACCTGGCGCGCTGCTCCGGGCTCGCGGAGTCGGTGGGGATCACCACGAGCCCCTGCGAGACCCGGGCCGCCTCGCCGTCGGGGTGATGAGCGCGGAACTCCTTGATCAGGGCCAGCTGGATCGCGGCGAAGTCCGGCTGCCCGGCTGCGTCTTCGGCGTACTCCGCCTTGACGACACTGCTGGTCAGGAAGTTCATCCCGTGCTCGCCGGCCCAGCGCGCCGAGCCGAGGCTGCCGCCGCCGTACCACAGGCGACGCCCGAGTCCGGCGGAGTGCGGCTGGACCACGTCCGAGAACACCTCGAAGCCCTCGACCCCGCTGAAGTCGGTGGCGGGCTTGCCGCGCACCAGGTCCAGCAGCCGCCGAACCCGCTCGTAGGAGAAGTCCTCAACGTCGGCGGTGTCCGGGTACAGGGCCTCCTTGACCTGGTCGTAGTGCATCGGCGGGCCCACGCTCACACCCGGGTTCAACCGGCCGCCGGACAGCAGGTCGACCGTGGCCAGATCCTCGGCCAGGCGCAGCGGGTTCTCCCAGCCCAGCGGGATCACCGCCGTGCCCAGCTCGATACGCCGGGTGCGCTGGGAGGCGGCCGCGAGGACCGCCACCGGGGAGGAGATGCCGTACTGCAGATGGCGGTGGCGGACCCAGGCGCTGTCGAAGCCCAGCCGCTCGCCCAGCTCGATGATCTGCAGCGTGGACTCGTGGCCCCGGGCCGGATCCGCCGCGTCGAACAGGCCGATCGTGAGAAAGCCCAGCTTGCGCAGCGGGCGGGGGGTGGACGGCACGGGCTCCTCCAGCGGTCGTACGTCGGCTCTGTTCCGATTCTGACAGGCCAATATGACAACCGTGTGATCACTTCTGATCGCCGCCGAGGTCACTTCCCTGGTCACTTCAGCGGGATGACGACCTCGTCCTCGACCGGCGGTTCGACTTCCTGGGCGCGGTTGCCGGTCGCGGCGAAGCAGCGCAGCCGTATCTCCTCCGGGGCGACGTCCAGCCGCAGGAAGCACTTGAAGAACGGCGGGCTGTAGGTGACCGAGCTCGGCGAGAACAGCGAGGCGTACATCTTGCGCACGGGCAGCCGGAACCGGGACGTACGGTCCGGACGGCCGCCGGTGCCGAGCAGGCTCGCGACCAGCCGGGTGCGCCGGGTCACCCGGGCGTCCGGACCGGGGGCGCGGCCCGGCTCGATGCCGAGCCGTTCCGCCACGACGGCCGTCGCCTCGGACTCGGTGAGGGTGAAGAAGCGGGGCAGGCGCAGCCGGCGGCCGTACAGGCGGCTGTAGAAGGCCAGCGAGTCGCCGCGCAGCGGATAGCAGCGGAAGTCCCGCTCGGTCACGCCGCCGACCGACACCCGCGGGATGGTGTGCGTGGCGTGCATGAACGCCCCGCCGCCCCCCGAGACCACGTACTGGACGGTGCGGCCGTCCACGTCGACCGGGTAGCGCTGGTAGTTGTGGATGTCCCCGCCGATCGCGGCCACATAGTGGTGCTCGGGGTCGCGGACGATGTCGTCCACCGTGCCGCCGCCCTCGATGGGGCACGGGTGGTGCTCGCCGTCGACGTACAACGGGGAGCCGGTGATGAGGATCTTCGGCTTCGGGTCCCGGGACACCGTGCGCAGCCAGGCGCCCTGTTCGGCGTCGATCGTGCCCAGCAGACCGGTGTCGATGCCGACGAGCCGCACCGGGCCCGCGTCGATCGCCCAGTACGGCCCCGGCTGCTCGGCCTGCTGGCCGGGCGCCGCGCGCAACTCCCGCGCGGTGGCGAGCTGTTGCTCGTCGGCAGGGGCAGGCCGGTGCCACAGCAGGGCGCGCCACCAGGCGCGGGTGAGCGGGCGGGGCCGGGGCTCGGGGGCGAGCGGCGGGGTGTCGGCGCAGAAGACGCGCATGAACGCGCCGAGATCCTCGTACCAGTCGTGGTTGCCGGGTATCGCGTAGATCGGCGCCGGATAGTCCCGGTACGGCCGGAAGAACTTGTCGTGGTAGTCGTCGGTGCTGCCGACCGGGTAGATCACGTCGCTCGCGATCACCGCGAAGTCGGTGTCCTGACTCTCCTTCAGAAAGCCTGGTACGACGGCGTACTGGGAGTCGTCGCCCTCGCCGGTGTCCCCGATGACCATGAAGGAGAACGTGTCGGGGACCGCATGCCGGATCACCTTGTCCGCGGGGGCGCCGGCCGCCTCCCGGCGTGCCACCCAGCGGCTGCGCGTGCGCCCGGTCGGATCGCCGAACCAGGACGCCAGCACGCCGTTGCGGGCGGCCCACAGGGTCCGCGGGTCGAGCCACGACAGTTTCTCGACGTGGTCCGGCATCAACTGCTTGTAGGCACCCGGCTCGGCCGAGCCCCAGCCGGCGCCCTGTGCGGTATCGCGTGAGGAGTCAGACACGCCTGCACCGTAACAACGCCCCGGTCAGCGGCGGTTGGCGGGCCCGTGCCCGCACGCGGCACGGCGGGTCAGCGGTGCGGAACGCCCAGATTCCGCACCAGCTGGGCGAGTTCCTGCTGAAAGAGCTTGTCCGGCCGCTTGGTCTGGGTGTGCAGATGGCCGTAGATCTCCAACGAGACCAGTCCGTGCAGATGCCCCCAGATGCGCAGTGCGAGCGCGACCGCGGCCGGCGGCAGCTCGGGGAAGGCGGGGCGCACCTTGTCGAGGAGCCCGGCGTCGAGTCGGACCAGGTGAAGTCGCCGTCCTCGTACAGGCGTCCGGCCTGGGGCCAGGCGGCTGCGGCGAGCGCGGTGAGTCCGGTGCAGACCCGGCGGGCGGCGTCCGGTGCGGGACCGCCGGCGGGGGCCTGGTAGCCGGGGACGGGGTCGCCGTAGATCAGCCGGAAGCCCTGCGGGTTGGCCAGGGCCCAGTCGCGGAAGGCGGTGGCCCAGGCCTGGATCCGGGAGCCCGCGTCCTGCTGTGAGGTGGCCTCCCAGGCGGCGTCCACCGTGTCGGCCAGCGCGGTGTACACGTCGTGGACGAGTGTGGTCACCAGGTCGTCGCGCGTGGCGAAGTAGCCGTAGATGGCGTTGGCGGTCATGCCCATCTCGCGGGCGATGGCCCGGAGTGTGATGGCGTCGGGTCCGCCCGCGGCCATCAGGCCCATGGCCACGCTCTTGATCTCGGCCGTCGTCTCGGTCCGCAGCCGCTCGCGCCGTCCTCTGCCCGCTGTCGCTGTCACGCGATCACTCTACAGCGTGATGATTTCTGTGCCGCGTCACAAAACTTCACGGCGTATAGTTTCTGTACAGCGTCACCACCATCACGTGGTGTTCGCACATCCATGTCCGCATGCACAGGGGAGAGCCATGCACATCGGAGTCATCGGAGCCACCGGGACCATCGGCAGCCGGGTCGTCACGGAGGCCCTGCACCGCGGCCACCAGGTCAGCGCGTTCAGCCGGGACACGACCGGGCCGGGGCGCGCCGAGCGGCGCGACCGCATCACCTGGGCGAGCCTCGACGTTCTGGACGCGGCGGACATCGCGCGTGTCCTGCCCGGCCTGGACGTGCTGATCAGCGGGTTCCAGCCGGGCAACGCCGCGCAGGACATCGAGGACACCGTGCGGCGCTCGATCGCCGACCCCACGGTGTACGCCACCGCGGCCCAGGCGCTGCTCAAGGCGCTGGAGAGCCACCCCCGCACCCGCCTCATCGTCATCGGCGGCGCGGGCAGCCTGGAGCTCGAACCGGGGGTGGTGCGCGCCGACTCCGACGAGTTGCTGCACGCCGCGCTCGACCAGATCGGGCTGCCCCGCGCCTACGGGGCGGCGGTCCGCGGCCACCGCGACGCCCTGAACGTCCTGCGCACCTCGAACCGTCTGTGGACCTACTTCAGCCCCGCCGAGGAGATCGCTCCCGGCGAGCGCACGGGCCGCTTCCGGCTCGGCGGCGACCAGCCGGTCCTGGACGCGGAGGGGCGCAGCCGCATCTCGGCGGAGGACGCGGCCGTCGCCCTGCTCGACGAGGCCGAACTGCCCCGCTTCGTCCAGCGGCGGTTCACCGTCGGCTACTGACGGCCGGAGCGCGGGGCGGGCGCCGGTACGCTGTGGTCTTCCTTCAGGAGGGGGCTGACCATGGAACTCGCCTTCGCCGGGCGGGTGGTGGAGTGGCGGGGGCCCGCCCCGTACTACTTCGTCGCCGTACCGGACGCGGAGTGCGCCGACATCCGCGACGTGGCCGCGATGGCCAGCTACGGCTGGGGCGTGATCCCCGTCGAGGCCAGGATCGGCGCCACCTCCTTCACCACGTCCCTCTTCCCCAAGGACGGCGGCTATCTGCTGCCGCTGAAGACCGCGGTGCGCCGGCCGGAGGGGCTCGCGGAGGGGGACGAGGTGGCGGTCGCGATGACCGTGCGGCTGTGACGACGACTGTACGGCTGTGACCCGCACGATCACCGCGACGCGAACGGCCCGGCCCACCGCAAGCCCACCCGGGACCGGGGGCCGGTGGATGCGGACATGCCGTGGGGCGAGTGGTCAGGTCAGGTTCATGCCGCCGTCGAGCAGGATGACCTCGCCGGTGAGATAGGTGTGGGCGAGGACCGACGCGACCAGGCCGGCGACGTCGGCGGGCTGGGCCGGGCGGCGCATGGGGGCGCGGTCCCGCCACAGTTCGTGCGCCTGCGTCCAGTCCCGGGTCATGGGCGTGTCCACCAGCCCCGGCGCCACCGCATTGACCCGCACGTCGGGCGCGAGCGCGGCCGCGAGGAGCCGGGTCACGTGGTTCAGCGCCGCCTTGCTCGCCGCGTACGGCACCGACGAGCCCTTGGGGCGTACGCCGGCATGACTGGTGATGTTCACGATTCCGCCGCCTCCCGGGGAGTCGCGCAGCGCCGGCAGCGCCGCGGTGCACAGGACCCAGGGCGCGATCAGGTTGACCTCCAGCAGGCGCCGCCAGTCCGCCGGTGTCGCGGCGGCGAGGTCGGCGTGCGGGATGGGCCAGCTGATGCCCGCGTTGTTCACCAGCGCGTCCAGCCGCCCGTACCGGCCGAGCGCCGCCTCGACCAGCCCGCGTGCCTCCTCCTCCGCCTCCAGGTCGGCCCGCACGTACGCACCGTCCAGCTCCGCCGCCAGGGCCTCCCCGGCCTCGGTGCTGCCGCGCGAGTGCACGACGACCCGCATGCCGTCCGCGGCCAGCCGGCGCGCGACGGCTTCCCCGATCCCCGACGTGGACCCGGTGACCAGGGCAACGGGCCGATCGCTCTGTTCGCTCCTCATGATCGAGGATCCTGTCACGGACCGGCGCAGCCCTGCCCCCGGTGGGCCTTCAGAGCGTCTCGCAGCCGCGTGAGCCGCCCGATCTCGGCATCCAGCACCGCGATGCGCTCCGCTACGACCACCGCACCAACGACCCCGGCACCGACCCCTCCGCACCGAAGACCCGGGCGCCCACGCGCCGATGAGGGTTCGCAAGCCGGGAAAGACCACGAACTGCCGGTTGCGCGGCTGGTCCGGGGCGGCGATGTCACCATCGTGAGCCTCCTGAGGGCAGAGGGCGCAACGGGCCCGCAGACGCTGAACCTTGACCCGCATGTCAAGGGCAACCCCCGGCCTGGTGTGCCCGCCGGCGACCTCAGCTCTTGACGGCCTCTGCGATCCGCAGGGCGGCCTGGGCGGGCGTGAGGTGCGTGGTGTCGACGACCTCGGCCTCGCCGTGCAGCCATGTGCGGGCCGCCTCCGCGTAGGGCTCAAGGTATGCGAGACGGAATGAGGACGGACCGAGAACAGTGTCCCCCTCGATGCGCTCGCGCAAAGTGTCCTGGTCGGCGTGAAGGACGAAGTGCCGTACCGGGATGGCATGGTGGGCGAGGCCCGTGCTGATCTCGCGCCAGTACTGCTCGACCAGGACGGTCATGGGAATCACCAGAGTGCCGCCGGTGTAGTCGCGTACGCGGCGGGCGGTCTCGACGACGAGCTGCCGCCACGGCGGCCAGTGCTGGAAGTTGTCCGTCCCGGGCCCGGGCAGCCCCGGCGTGATGTCCATGAGTGTCTCGCCGACCTTCTCGGCGTCGAACACCCGTGAATCCGGGATCAGTTGCTGCACGAGTGGACTGGTCGTCGTCTTGCCTGCGCCGTGGGTGCCATTGATCCATACGATCATGGAGCCCGATGCTAGGGCCTGTGGGCCGCGAAACGGGCATGCCCTTCCGTTATCGAACAGGTGTACCAAAATAGGGGAGGGGGAAGTGGCCCTGTGTGACCCCCGATCCCCTCCTCGCCCAGCTCGTTCGTACGGCCCGCTTCACCCGTGGCGTTCCCGGCCGGTTCACCGTGACGGCGGACGGCCGGACCGTGCTGTATCTGCGCGGCCGTACCGGAGACGACCCCGCCCCCTGCCTGTGGGCGCTCGACCTCGGCACGGGATCGGAGCGGCTCCTGGCCGATCCCGTGCGGCTGCTCGATGACGGGCGCGGGACGCGGGGGATCGGCGGGTACGCCACCGATGCGGCGGGCGGGCTCGTCGCCTTCACGCTGGCGGGGGCCCTGTGGACGGCCGGGGCCGACGGAGGCGAGCCCCGGCGGCTGCCGGCCGCGCGGCCCGTGTCCGATCCGCGGCCCGATCCCGGCGGTCGCCGTATCGCGTACGTCCGACGCGGCGCACTCCGGATCATCCGGGCGGACGGGACCGACGACCGTCCGATCGCCGAACCGGCCGCCGGCGACGTCGAGTTCGGCGTCGCCGAGCACACCGACGCCACGCTCACCGACGGGCCGCGCGGCCACTGGTGGGCACCCGACGGCACCGCCCTGCTGTGCGCCCGCACTGATCGCCGGCGGGTACACCGCTGGTACGGCACCGATCCCGCCGACCCGGACCGTCCGCCCCGGATCCGTCATCACGCTCCCGCGGGCACCCCGAACCCCGACGTCACCCTGTGGCTGATCCCGGCCCGCGACAACGCCCCGCACACACCGGTGCGTTGGGACCGCGCCGCCTACGAGTACGTCGTCGGCGCCGGCTGGGACGGGCACGGGCCCTTCGCCCTCGTACAGTCCCGTGACCAGCGCACCGTCCTGCTGCTCGGCATCGATCCGGTGGACGGCCGTACGACGGTCCTGCACGAGCAACGGGACGCCCGCTGGGTGGAGCTGGTGCCCGGACTGCCCGCCCGTACCGCCTCCGGTGTCCTCCTGGCCCACGCCGACGCGCACGGCACCCGGCACCTGACCGCCGACGGCGAGCCGGTCACGCCCGTCGGCCGCCAACTGCGGGCCGTACTCGGCGTCGACGGCGACGAGGTGCTGTTCACCGCCTCGGACGAGCCCACCGAGACCGGCCTGTGGGCATGGCGGCCCGGCACGCGGCCGCGGCGGCTGGGCGAGGGGCCGGGGCTGTTCGGGGGAGTGCTGCGGGGCGGTGTCCTCGTCCGGACCGTCGCGGACACGACCGGCGCCGCCCCGCGCGCCGAGGTGCTGCGCGGCGGGCGGACCGTCGCCACCGTGCCGTCGCACGCCGAGCGGCCGGTGCCGGCGGTCCGGCGGAGCATGCTGCGACTCGGCCCGAGGGAGCTGCGCGCCGCCCTGCACCTGCCCTCCTGGCATCGCCCGACGGATCACGGGCCGTTGCCCGTGCTGCTCGATCCCTACGGCGGCGCGGCCCGGCAGCGGGTCACCGTCGCGCACACCTGGCAGACCCTGGTGTCACAGTGGTTCGCCGAGCAGGGCTTCGCCGTGCTCGTGACCGACGGCCAGGGCACTCCGGGGCGCGGGCCCGGGTGGGAACGGGCGGTGTACGGCGACCTGTTCGGGCCGGTGCTCGACGACCAGGTGAGCGCGCTCGCGGTGGCCGCGCGCACGCACCCCGTGCTCGACCTGAACCGGGTCGGCATCCGCGGCTGGTCCTTCAGCGGTTCCCTCGCCGTACTCGCCGTACTGCGGCGCCCGGACGTCTTCCGCGCCGCCGTGGCGGGGGCGCCGGTGACCGACCAGCGGCTCTACGACGCCCATTGGCGCGAGCGTGTCCTCGGCCGGCCGGACGAGTACCCCGAGCGGTACGACGCCTGCTCCCTGCTCCGCGAGGCACCCCGGCTCACCCGGCCCCTGCTGCTCATGCACGGCCTCGCCGACCCCAAGGTCCCGCCCGCCCACACCCTCCGGCTGTCCGACGCACTGCTCACCGCCGGGCGGCCGCACGAGGTGCTGCTCCTGCCCGGCGCGGGCCACCAGCCGGTGGGCGGTGAGCTGACCGAGAACCTGCTGCAGCATCAGCTCCGCTTCCTGCGGGGGAACTTGGCGGCCGGAGTCCCGGATTCCGTCCGCACCGGTCAGTGACCGGCATAGGGAAAACCCTCGTACGAGTGAGACCCCACAGACCCGTTCCTCACGCAGGTCGCAAGCGCGCCACGGCCACCGCCGCCGCCCGCACCCTCGGGCTCGGCGCCCAGGAGAAGCTGGTCGTCAAGGACGTCGTCGAGGACAACGACGGCACCGTGCACACCCTCCCCCATAGCCCTTGAGGGGCATGGGGGGACCCCCACCGAGCGCGCCTACGCGGGCCTGCCCGTCCTCGGCTGTGACCTCGTCGTGCACACCCCGCCCGCCTCCCTGGCCAAGGGCACGGTGACCACGACCTACAAC
>NZ_JAIQYY010000001.1:494712-528421 GCF_020181035.1 Streptomyces sp. CoH27 | reverse complement strand
CCCTCGGGCGCGGGACCGCGGCATGTCAGCTCAGCGGATCCAGTGTGAGATACGCCTGCTGCGGGTTGCCGTCGTTCACCAGCGACTCCTGGTCGCCGACGTCGTCGAAGGCGAACGCGTAGGCCTTGCCGTCGGCCATCGCCGCGTGGACCGCGCGGGCGTACTGGTTCGTCACCGTGTCCTGGTAGAAGTCCGAGGGCGTGGTGTCCGGCTGGCTCGAACTGCTCAGCAGCGTCGAGCGGTTGAAACCGGCGCACAGCGTGCGGGAAATGGGGCCCCGGACCGTGTCGTTCGGTGCGTCGAGCAGCTTGTGGCAGCCGAAGACACTGTCCGCGTCCGGCTTCTGGAAGCTGGTGACGACCGAGCCCGAGGCGTCGGTGAAGTTCATGACGCCGCCCGAGACCCGCCCGAAGTACCGGGTGCCCGGCTGGTCGGCGAACGGTGTCACGGTCAGCGTGCTGTTCGTGTACCTCTGCCAGACCCGGCCCACGTAGTCGTCCATCACGTTCGCCGGCAGCGCCCCGGTCTCCACCCCGTACAACGGGGACAGCGCGCGCAGCACGGTGCCGTCGGAGCGGGTCTGGATCAGCCCGGCCCAGCCGCCCGGCTGTGCGCGCAGGGCGTTGAAGAAGCCGGTGTAGCCACCGGACCTGAGGTGTCCGGTGGTGCTCACACTGCCGTCGGCCCGCCGCACGCCGACCGCGTACGGCGCCGAGAACATGTCCACCTGGGTGCTGTTGAGCCACAGGCCGGAGTCGTTCAGCGTGTACTCGGACCAGTTGAAGAGGATGTTCCGGTTCGGGTCGGACGGATTCTGCACGGCCGGCTGCACCAGTCCGCCCGTGGTGAGCCGGAAGTCGAGCTTCTGGCCGTACGAGAAGTAGATCCGGCCGGAGAACTTCGGGATCCGGATCGTCGTGGACTGCCCGGGGGCCGGGCCGGCGATGGACGCGTCCGGCGCGGGTGCCGGTGGGGTGCCGCCCGCGGGCCAGGCATGGAAGGCGCCGGTCGCGTCGGCCCAGCCCTGCCGGCCGGAGGACAGCTGGGTGCCGAGGTCGTAGACGTAGACGGGTTCGGAACGGCCGGAGTTGTTGGTGATCTCCAGCGGGACGGTGTCCGGGACGGCGGCGCCGGCCGGGTCCGGTACACCAAGGGCGAGCGCCCCGCCGATCAGGGCCGCTGCGGCCGCCAAGGGCAGCGCGGGACGCGTGAGGTGATGCGGCACTCTCCTACCTCCGTGTGGGGTCGGGGTCGTACGGAAATTGGTCCGTACCTGTCTGAGAGCGCTCTCAGACTCGCGCCGCGCCGCGTGCATGTCAATGCAAGGGGCAGACGTGCGCACGACGCCCACCGTGTGGCGGGCGCCGTGCGCCGGTGTCAGAAGGTGCGCTGGAGCAGGCCGAGCAGGGCCGCCCAGTGGCGGTCGTCGGCCTCCTTGTCGTACGACGGGGTGTCCGCCTGCGTGTAGCCGTGCTGGGCGCCCGGGTAGACCTCGCAGGTGTGCCGGACCCCGGCCTCGGTCAGGGCCTTCTCGAAGCGCTCGATCTGCTCCGGCGGCAGCGACTGGTCGTTGTCGGCGTGACCGCAGTACACCTCCGCCTTGATGCGCGGCGCACCCAGGTGCGGGCTGGTCGGGTCGTCGGTGGCGAGCCCGCCGCCGTGGAACCCGGCCACGGCCGCCACCCGGTCCGGATGCGCCGCCGCCGTCCACAGGGCGAGCCGGGCACCCATGCAGTAGCCGGTGGTGCCGACCGGACCGTCGGCGACGAGCGGGCTGTCGGCCATCCAGCCCAGATAGGCGGCGGAGTCCCGATCGATCAGATCCGGGGTCAGCGAGAAGACGATCGGCCCGAGCTTCTGCCAGATGGTCGGGTCGGCGGCCGGGTCCTTGAACTCGGGCAGGTCCACGACCGGAGACCGGCCGAGGCGGTAGGTGACATTGGGCACCAGCACCGTGTAGCCGGCGGCGGCCAGCCGGTCGGCCATCGACTTCAGGTGCGGGCGCAGGCCGTAGGCGTCCTGGTAGAACAGCACACCCGGACGGGGGAGCCCGTCCGCGGGGTGGACGAGGTAGGCGTCGGCGACGCCGTCCTCGGTCTGGATGTCGAGGTCGATTCCCTGGACATCGGTCATGGTGAGCAGGCCTCCCTGGAGAATGGGCGCCGGACGGCACTCGCCCCCGGCGCCAGGGCTACGGCCATGCTGTCATGCAAGATCGGCGGCGCCGCACCGGGTGGGCCGTACGGCCGGACGGAGCCGCACCGTTGGGCTGTAGGAGTGGGCCGGTCACTCGAAGCGGTCGGTGTCCCCGGCACCCCGCCGGACGATCTCCGCCTCGCCGCCGGAGAAGTCCACGACCGTGGTCGGCTCGGTGCCGCAGTCGCCGGAGTCCACCACCGCGTCCACCACGTGGTCGAGCCGGTCCTTGATCTCCCAGCCCTGGGTCAGCGGCTCCTCCTCGTCCGGCAGCAGCAGCGTGCTGGACAGCAGCGGCTCGCCCAGCTCCGCCAGCAGCGCCTGGGTGACCACATGGTCGGGGATGCGCACGCCCACGGTCTTCTTCTTCGGGTGCAGCAGCTTGCGCGGCACCTCACGGGTCGCCGGGAGGATGAAGGTGTAGCTGCCGGGCGTGGCCGCCTTCACCGCCCGGAAGACGTCGTTGTCCACCCGCACGAACTGGCCGAGCTGGGCGAAATCCCGGCACATCAGCGTGAAGTGGTGCCGGTCGTCCAGCTGCCGGATGGAACGGATCCGGTCCATGCCGTCCCGGCTGCCCAGCCGGCAGCCCAGCGCGTAACAGGAGTCGGTCGGGTATGCGATGAGCGCGTCCGAGCGCACCGCGTCCGCGATCTGGGCGATGCTGCGCGGCTGCGGGTTCTCGGGATGCACGTCGAAGTACTTCGCCATCCATCGAGCTTATGCCGTCGCCGGGCGCGGCCCGCGCAGCCGCGGAGGCCTGTGGCGCGCATGCCTATGAGGACGCACCTGTTTGAGCTGCCTATGAGGTCGTACCGTTCCCGCCGCGGCGAAGGCCGCACACCTCGGCCGGCCGGCGCCGGGCGACGGGCACACGCCGACCGCTCAGTTGCCGGGCGTGCCCCCTCTGGGGGAGGGTGGCCAACGCCAACGCCTGTCTGCCGGCTCTCGCCGCCGTGCTGATCCTCGGCGGCAGGCTCGGCGACCTCCCCGGGCGACGGGCACACGCCGACCGCTCAGTTGCCGGGCGTGCCCCCTCTGGGGGAGGGTGGCCAACGCCAACGCCTGTCTGCCGGCTCTCGCCGCCGTGCTGATCCTCGGCGGCAGGCTCGGCGACCTCCCCCACGCTCGGCTGCGCTCGCGCGGGGGGACTCCCGCGGCCGCGCACCTTCCACGTCGTCGGCGTCGCCGGGTTCGCCGTGTCCTCCGTCGCCATCGGGCTGTCCGGCACCATCGAGGGTGTCGTCGTCTTCCGCGCGCCCCAGGGCGTCTTCGGCGGGCTCATGCCCAACACCCTCGGCCCGGCCGCCGTTCGTCGCGCTCGGCCTCGTCGTCGGCATGGTGCTGTCCGCCTCCTCCGACGCCGTCGTCGGCAACGCGCCCGTCAGGGGCGGCGCGGTGGCCGAGGGGCTCCAGGCCACCACCCCGCAGACCGGCGGCGCCCTCGGCACCCCCGCCCTGAGCCTGGCGGGCGCGGTCCTCGTGGCGGCCGGGATGCGCGTGGGAGCGGTGCAGGCCCGGACCGAGTGAGCCGCTCCCGACCCGACCGCCCCGAAAGTCCCTCGCGTTCTCCCGTGTACGTTCCGGATTCCGGGGCATCCGACCTCTGAGCCGTCCGGGGCCCCCCGCTCCGGGCGCCGCGTCTCCGTCGACGGCCCACCCCCCCCGGGCCGTCGGCGGAGCCGAGTCCGGGGCAGGGACGCGAGCGGGCCCCTTCGGGTAACGTGCCGCTGCGTATGCCCAGGTCAAAGCGGAGGCGAGGAGGGGGCGGAGACGTGGCGGCCCGACCGGACGAGGACACGGCACACGTGCTGCCGTACGGCGGCGACGGCGCCTGGGAGCAGCAGTTGCTGGACCATCTGCGGCCCGCCGGACGCGACCTCGGCCGGCTCGTCGCCTGGCTGGCCCGCATCACCCGGGCGGCCGTGTGCCTCCAGGACGCGCACGGCCGCCTGCTCGCCGGTGAGCGCATGCCGCTCGACGCCGCCGTGGCCCGCGACATCGCCGCCGGCCGGGTCGCCGCCGCGGCCCTGGAAGACGGCGTACGGCATGTGCGGCTGGTCGGGATACGGCACCCGGGACCCGGCCCGGCGGCCGGAGCCGTGCTCGCCGTGGCCCGCCCGGCGCCCTTCGACCGGAACGCCGCCGCGATCCTCAACCACACCGCGGGCGTACTGGAACTGCTGCTCAGGGAGCGGGAGTTGGCCGACGCCGGGCGGCGGCTGCGGCGGGCCACGGCCGATCTGCGCCTCGCGATCCTGCAACTGCTGATGGTGGAGGACACCGTCTCCGCCCGCCGGGTCGCCGCCGGGCTGTGGCCGGGGCTGCTGGAGGAGGACACCGCCCGCGTGTACGTCGTCGAGACCTCCGCCGCCGAACG
This sequence comes from Streptomyces sp. CoH27, assembly GCF_020181035.1. Taxonomy (GTDB): domain Bacteria; phylum Actinomycetota; class Actinomycetes; order Streptomycetales; family Streptomycetaceae; genus Streptomyces; species Streptomyces camelliae. The sequence continues at coordinate 523,845 of NZ_JAIQYY010000001.1, read as the reverse complement.
CGACCGGCTCGCCGACGCCTGCGCGGACAGCACCGAGGGCCGGGCCCTCGTCGTGCGCTGCCCCGCGATGGACGGACACGTCATCGTCGTCGGCCCGTCGGCCGAGGTGGGGGAGCGGCTGCGGTCCCTCGTCGCCGGCCACCCCGGCACCTTCCTCGGCGGCAGCCCCCGCCAGCGCCTGGCCCTGACCGCCACCGCCTACGGACAGGCCGTCACCGCCCTGGCCGTCGCCCGCTTCCGGCCCGAACGGTCCGCGGTCTACGCCGCCCGCACCCGGCCCGCCCAGCTCATGGACCCGGCCGGAGTGCGCACCTGGGCCGCCGGGGTGCTGCGCCCGCTCGACACACTGCCGCACCATGTGCGGGCCGAACTGCTCGCCACCACCGGGCTGGGCCTGGAGTTCACCGCCGTCAGCGCCGCCAAGGTGCTCGGCGTCAGCCGGAACACGGTCCGTGCCCGGATGGACCGGGTCGCCGGCCTGCTCGGCGCCGACTTCTCCCGGCTCTCCGTCCGCGCCGTCGCCCATCTCGCCCTCAACACCGAGGCCGCGCACGGCCCGTACGACCCCGGCGGCCCCGCGGGCCACCCGGCGGACCGGGACGTCCTCGCGGACCTGCTCGGCACGCGGGCGCTGCGCACCTGGGCCGAGGGTCTCCTCGGTCGGCTCGACGAGGACGGCCGGGACCTGCGCGCCACCCTGCGCGCCTGGACAGCCGCCGACGCGCACGCCGAACGCGCCGCCCAGACGCTCGGCGTCCACGCCCAGACCGTGCGCGAACATCTCCGGGCGGCCGAAGGTGTCCTGGAACGCCGGCTGACGGGCGGCGGCACCGATCTGTACGAGACCGTCCTCGCCCACCTGGTCACCGGCGAGCTGCCCGTACCCGAACTCGGTACGACGAACCGGGAGCAACCGGACTCGGCTGTGCACGGGTGAGTGCCCGGCGGACCGGGCCGGGCACCGGTGCGCTACCCCGGGCCCCGTATCGCACGTAGGTTCAGTGGTCCGCGGGGCACGACCGGCACGGGGGACCGGTCGCGGCCCCGCGCCGCTGCGTCAACCCGTGGGTGTGACCGGCAGGTTGTAGACGTGCGCGGGGGTGATGATCGTCGTGATCGCCCTGCCCAGCACCGTGGTGGGCTCCTGGCCCTGGTAGTCGGTGTCGGTGTTGAGCAGCACGACGAGCGTCGTCCGCGTCGACGGCAGATGGACCGTCAGGGACTCGTAACCCGGCAGGGAGCCGTTGTGGCCGATCCAGCCCTGCACGTCGAAGATGCCCAGGCCGTATCCGGCGCCCTTGACCGTGCCGGTCTGCGATGTGATCAGCCGCTGTTGCTGGGTGGCGGCGCTGATCATCCGTTCGCCGTCGGGGAACCGGCCCGTGGCGACGGTACGCGCCCAGATCCGCAGATTCTCCAGGGTCGAGATCATCGCGCCGGCCGCCCAGCCCCAGGACGGGTTCCAGTCGGCCGTATCGGCGACCTCGCCGTTCGCCGTCTGCTCGGTGTAGCCCTGCGCGTGCGGGCTGGGGAACTCGTTGCCCGTCGGGAAGAGCGTGTCCCGCATGCCGGCCGGATCGGTGACGTGCTGCTTGATGTAGGCCCCGAGGCGCTGCCCGCTCTGCTTCTCCACCACCAGACCGAGCAGGATGAGGTTGGTGTTGCAGTAGGAGAACTTCTGCCCCGGCGGGAACAGCACCGGATGCCTGAAGGAGTAGGCGAGCAACTGCTGGGGTGTGAAGCCCCGTCGCGGATGCGAGGTGAGCTCCTTGACGAAGCCCGGGTCCTCGGAGTAGTTGAACAGCCCGCTGCGCATGTCCGCGAGCTGCCGCAGCGTGATCGTGTCGCCGCCCGGCACCCCGTCGACGTACCTGCCGATCGGGTCGTCGAGACCGGCCTTCTTCCGGTCGACCAGCTGGAGCAGCGCGGACACGGTGAACGTCTTGGTCTCGCTGCCGATGCGCATGTACAGGTCGGGCGTCATTCTGCGGCCCGTGCTCGTGTCGGCCACACCGAACGAGCGGATGTAACTCGGCTGCCCCGGCGTCCAGATGCCGACGGTGGCGCCGGGAATGTCCGCCTCGCGCATCACCTTCCGTACTGCGGCGTCCAGTTGGCGTGCCATGGCGGGCGTGAGGTCGCGGACGGCCGGTCCCGAGGGGGAGGGGCTGGGTGACCCGGTGGCCGGTGCGGCGGGTGCGGAAGCCGGCGTTGCCCATACGGGCGCGGCGGCGGGCGGTGCCAGCAGTGTCCCCACCGTGACGGCCACCGTCGCCCCCCTCAGCAGGCGTGCGGACGATTGCGGCATGGGCTGACTCCAAGCACGTGAGAGCCGAACCTGCGCTGAGCGGGACGTCGGAGCCCGGACCCCCAGCATAGGAGCGCGCACCCCGGCCCGCCCGTCGGACCGGGCGGGACCGGCAGGGCGCGCGGGAGCACCGGCGGGATGCTTGTCCGACAGGTGCGGGGCCCGTTCGGGGGATGGCCTCACCCGACCCGGTGACCCGACGGGGCCGGGCGTACCAGCGGTGGCTCACGGGCGTTGCCCCGGCATGAACCGCTTGGAGGGCATGGACCGCTCGGACCGCCTGGACCCGGCGTACCGCCCCGACCGGCCGGACCCCGCCTACCGCCTGGACCGTCTGGACCCCGCCTACTGCCTGGACCGGCTGGAGCGGAGGCACCGTACCGGCCGTCCGGAGCAGGCGGGCCCGGGGGACCTGACGGAGCAGGCGCGCCGGGTGGACCGGATCGACCGGGCGCGCCGCGCGGACCGGACCGATCAGACGCGTCACGTGGACCGGACCGATCAGACGCGCCGCGCGGACCGGCGCGAGCAGGCGGACCGGGCCCGGGAGCCGATCTACGCCCGGCTCGTCGCCGAGTGGCGGGCGCAGGGGCGGGCCGTGCCCGCGGAACCGGACCTGCTGTGGGTCGTCGTTCCCGGTCTCGCCTCGCGCACCCCGGCCGCGGCCGAGCGCACCTGATCCGTCACTGCCCGCACAGCGGGGTGAGGACGGCGAGGGTGCCGTTGGCCTCCCGCAGGGCTTCTTCGAGAGTGCCGGGCGCGTGCAGCGTGCCGGTGCCGTCGGGCGGCACGAGCCACTCCAGGAAGCGCGCCGGGCGGTACGGCGGCGGTACGGCCACCCAGGACCCCTTGGTCGCGTACCGCAGACCGGCGCCCACCCAGCCCCCGGACGGGTCCGGCGGCACGAAGAACCCGACCCGGCCCGCCGCCGAGTCGACCAGTGTCGGCCCCGGGACGGGCATCCCGGGCCGCCACAGCAGGTCCAGGGTGAGCAGCCCGAGCCGGTCGGGCACGCTCAGCACGTCCCAGAAGCGGCCCGCCTCCAGCAGCGCGATCCCCTCACCGTGATCCCACTCCCATTTGCACGAGCGCGGGTCCGCCGCCGCGGCGGCCAGCCACTCCACGCCCCGCATCCACATCGTGTTCGTCATGCGCTGCTCCGGATGTCCTCGCTCGCCCGCCCCGGCGCGGGCAGCGACCACGGCCGGGCACGTCGTGCGCCCGCACAGCGACCCGGCATATGCATGCTCGTAGATATTTCTACGTGGCGGAAGGGGTGGCGCGACCTGGCGTTTGAGACGGTTCGTTCGAACTACGGCTGTGGGTTCGTCAATTGAGGGCGTCCGGCGAGCCGGGGGCCAGCACCAGCATGGAGACGTCGTCCCGGACCTCGTACCGCAGCCGCACCAGGTCCTGCCAGACCAGTCCGGGCAGGTCGGTGGCGGGCCCGGTACCGCTCAGGGCGGCCAGCCGCGCCGGCAGCGGATAGAAGACGTCGCTGTCGTCCCGCGCCTCCCACACCCCGTCGGAGGCCAGGAACAACCGGTCGCCCGGTCCGAGCGCCACGGTGATCTCCTTCGGCGGTTCGGCGCCGAGCAGCCCGAGGCCCAGTGGTGGCCCCGGCGCGACCGTCACCTCCAGGGCGTGCTCCTCGTGCAGCAGGACGGGGGCCGGATGACCGCAGCCCACCACCCGCACCGTCCGCCCGTCGGCGGAGAACTCCAGCAGCACGCCGGTGGCGAACAACTCCCCGTCCGGCACACCCGCCGAGTCCACCGCCAGCCGGCGGTCCATCCGGGCGGCCACCGACTCCAGGTCCGGCTCGTCCAGCGCGGCCTCCCGAAAGGCACCCAGCAGGGACACGACCGTGGCGACCGCCGACAGCCCGTGTCCCCGGACGTCCCCCATCACCGCGCGCACCCCGTACGGCCCGTCGCGCACGTCGAAGAAGTCCCCGCCGACCAGTGTCCCGTCCTGCGCGGCCCGGTAGAAACCCGTGCACTCCACGCTTCCGACCCGCTGCGGCAGCAGTGGCATCACGGCGCGCTGCACGGCCTCGCCGATCGCCCGCTCGGCGTCCAGCTGGGCGTCCCGGCGACTGCGCACGTACGACACGAACACGCTCAGCGCGGCCACGAAGACGATGGTGAGCAGGTCGGTGTTGCCGGGACGGTTCAGATGAGTGGCCGGGACGTTCAGCGCCGCGACCACTCCGGAACCGAGGACGGCGGTCGCCAGCGGGCCGTACGACAGGACCGCCAGCGGCGGGATGGCGCCCAGCAGGAAGCCGAGGTCGCGGGCGTGCGGGGTGACCGCGGTGGCGGAGCTGACGCCGACGAGCAGCACCACGGGCAGCACCCGCACCCACACCGGCGGCGGCGCCCCGCGCAACCACCCACGCTCCTCCCGCGCCCCCCATCCGCACACCAGTCCCACACCCCCAACGTACGCCGCCACCCCGGACCCGGCCTCTCGTTCCGCGGCGGGTGAGGCCGGCGCCTGAAACCGGCCCGAGCCCCGCGTACCCGGCAGGGCGGCCACGGCGCCGGGGCCGGCCCGGGGTCCTCAGGCGGGCCGGCCGTGCGGGGCCCGGGGGCAGGCTGTGGTGGTGGCCAAGTGGCTCTGCGCCGTTGCCAGGATCTCGGTGACACGGAGGCCGAACGCGGCGTCGCAGGCATGCGGGCGGCCCGTGCGGGCGGCGGTCAGCAGGGCGTCGGCGGCCCGGGTGAGCGCGGGGACCGCGCCCTCGGAGCTGCCGGGGAGAAGGGTCACCCCCGCCTCGCCCCGCAGCTCCACATCGGCCCCGGCGGCGGCCGGCGGCGCCGTCAGGCTCAGCGTGAGCGTGCTGGAGGCGCCCGTGGCGTGGTCGAGGACCAGGTGGACGGTGTCGGCGGGACCGTGCGCCGCCGACACCACCTGCCGCACGTCACCCAGGACCGGCAGCAGAACGGACAGGGCGTGCGGGCCCACGTCCCACAGTGCACCCTTCTCCCGCCGCCACGGCGAGTCCGCGAACGGGCTGTCGGACGTGAACACCGCCCCCAGCCACTGCGCCCGCGCCGTGAACCAGCCCGCCACGGCCGCCTGCTCCTCGATCCAGGCCTCCGGCTCCTTCTGGAAGCGTGCGGTGAAGAAGACCACCGACGCCACCCCGGCCCGGTCCACGGCCGCCACGACCGACCGGGCCTCGGCGACCGACACCGCCAGCGGCTTGTCCAGCAGCAGATGACGGCCCGCCCGCGCCGCCCGCACCGCCAGCTCCGCCTGCACGGACGGCGGCAGGGCCACCGCCACCGCGTCCACGTCGGCCAGCAGCGCGTCCACGTCGTCGTACGCCGTGACGTCATAGCGCTCCGCCAGTTCCCTGGCCGCCGACGGCCGGCGCCCCCACACCCCCGCGAACCGCAGGCCGGTGTGTCCGGCGAGCGCGGGGGCGTAGGCCGCCCGGGCCCACGGGCCCGTTCCCAGCAGTCCGATGCGCATGCCGTGTTCCCTTCTCCGAGCCGATCCCCGCACCCTCAAGATGCTGCGCTCCGGTCGCCCTTCGCACACCTGACGTCAGAATCCCCGCCCGTGGCAAGCCAGTTGGCGATCGTGGCGGCGATGGGCTGACCTGTGTCCATCTCCACGAACCCGAACTGGCCCGACTGGTTGCACTCCAGGAACCACCAGATCCCGTCCGCGTCCTCGGCGAAGTCGAATGCGCCGTATGCGAGTTCCGCGCCCCTCATGTACCGCCGCACGCCCTCCGCGACGCGCGGCGGCACCTGAGCGGGCAGCCACGGGGAGACCGCCGGGGCGAACCGGACGTCCACGTCGTCGGGGTGCGCGTCGGGGGCGGTGGGCTTGCGCGCGGCCAGCAGGGTGTCGCCGACGACGGTGAGCCGGACGTCGGCCCGCTTGGCGATCCGGCGCTGCAGCAGTGTCGGACCGAAGGCGACCGCCGCGAAGTCCGTGTCCGGCGCGACCCGGCTGGTCGGCACCGCGCGCGGCGGCTCCTGCGGATGCGCACCGGAGACCGGCTTGACCACCAGGTCCGGGTAGCGCGCGGCGAACTCCCGCGCCGCCTGCGGGAATGTCGTGATCAGCGTGGCCGGCACCGGCAGGCCGCAGTGCTGGGCGTGACGCAGCTGCCACGGCTTGTGCCGTGCGCGCTGGGCGGCGTCGGGATGGTTCATCCAGCGCGCGTCGGTGCACCGCAGCATGCCGTACAGCGCCTGCGCGGACTCCTCCGTCAGCCAGGCCGACGGGTGGACGGCTCGGGCGGCCGCGGTACCCGGCCTGCGCACCCAGACGGAGCGCAGGCCGCTCATGCTCACCAGGCGCCCGCCGACGGACAGATGTCCACGGCAGGCGCCTTGCACGTACTCGCCCGACAGCGCCACCCCGTTGGTCAGATCGGCGGGGTCGAGCCGGACGACGGGCACGCCGGCCTCGCCGAGCCGGAGGACCACCATGTCCGCCGTCACGTCCTCTTCACTGGTCAGGATGAGCACGGTCATGTTCTCGGGTCCGCGGTTCAGTCGTCGAAGTGCGTCTTGGAACCGGCGGTCGACGTCGTGGTCCCCAGAGCCCTCAGGGTCGCGTGGTCGGTGGCGGCGATCCGCCCGTCCGGGAGGACGTTCAACTGCAGTCCGGAGTCATACGCATACGGAGTGGTGACGTCCAACTGCACAGCGGGGCGCGCGTAGTTGAGCGTGAACGGTTGCATGGTCTCTCCCTGGTTCGGCTTTCACGTCCTTATACGAATCGAACGGGTGATTGGTTTCCTTACGCTGCGTAACCGCAGGCCGGAGTGGGTGCCGCGAGTCCTCCCGTAAGGAAACAACACAACGTTGTTCCGTTGACCGGGCCGGATAGCATGCCCGCATGGCACAGGACGCCTACGACGCCCACGAAGTTCACGATGCCCGGGATTCCCTGGCCGCGCAGGCCGCGGCCCGGCTGCGGCTCGCCGCCCTCGCGGCCGACGCCGCGCTCGACGGTACCCCGGCACACCGGGTCGCCGAGGACGCGGCGCTCCTCGGCCGGCTGCTGAGCGCGACCGACCGCCGCGGGCCCGGGACCGGCGCGCCGTCGGACGTCACGGCCGACGACGTCGGCGCCGCCCTCGGTCTCGTGGACGGACTGCGCCGTCAACTGGACCGGCTGGAGAGCCAGGTGGTGATGGAGGCGCGGCGCCGCGGTATGGACTGGCGGCAGATCGCCCTGCACCAGGGGCTGAACTCCGCACAGGCAGCCTCGCAGCGCCACCAGCGGCTGACGACCCGGCTCGAAGAGATCCGCCAGGGCGTCAGGTAGAAATGCGGATGTGGAAATGACGGACCAGCCCGACGACCTCTTCTCGGCGGTGGACTCGCTGCTCGCCGCCGTGGACGACGGCACCGTGCTCCCCGCCCCCGCGGAGCGGACGCGGCTACGGGAGGCGGCCGGCCTGACCGAGGCCGCGGTCGCGCAGGCCCTCGGGGTCCGCGTACCCAGCATCCAGGCCTGGGAGGCGGGCCGCGCCGAACCGAAGGGCGACCGCCGCGAGGCCTACCGCCGCCTCCTGGAGGGCCTCTCCCACCGGTACCCGGCTCCACAGCCCGCATCGCCTCCGGCCGCCACTCCGGGTCCACAGGTACCTCCGGCGGCGCCCCTCCAGCGAACGTCCGCAGCCGACGGGACGCCCGCGGACGCCACCGAGCCTTCCGCGGCGCCCCCGACCGCCCCGGCTGCCGGGTCGCGGCAGCCCGTCACCCCGTCGGCCCCCACCACGACCGCTCACGCCGCGCCGCCGCCCGGCACCGCACTGTCCGAGCCGAGCGCTCCGGCCGCCGAGCGCCACCGACCGGCGACGGCTCCGGCCACTGCGTCCGCATCCCTCGCGCCCCCGGCCCCCGCACCGGGCCCGCAGACGTCCTCGACGGCGCCCCGCCGGCCAACGCCCGCGGCCCACGGGACGCCCGCGGACGCCACCGAGCCTTCCGCGGCGCCCCCGGCCGCCACCTCGATCCACCCGGCGGCCGGGCTCGACACATCTCCGGCCGCCCCGGAATCCGCCGCCTCGCCGCAGACCGTCCCCGCTCCGCCGGCCGCCGATCGGTCGGCACCCCCCGGCCGCCCCGAGCCCGGACATCACACACCCGCCTCAGCCACCACCGCCGGCACCGACCCGGCCCCCCGCCCAGCGCGCCGTGCCGCCGGCAAGAAGGCCGCCTCCGGAAAGTCCCGCACCCCCTCCGTCCCCGAACCGGCGGACCCCCGCTTCGCGCACGGGCCGCTCGCCGTGATCGACGTCGATGACGACGGCCGGGTGAGCGCGTACTGCGTCGGCGGGCTCGTGCTCGACGTGCCTGCCAGGTCGCTGCCCGCGCTCGTGGAGTGGACCCTCGCCGAGGCACGGCTCGGACAGCCGCGGCTGCACCGGTCCGGCAAGGACGCCGATCCGCTGGTCGTGCTCACCGAGTCGGCGTGCGTGCGGTACGGGCTGCCACCGAAGCTGAGCGACGAGGAACGGCTCGCCGGACGGATCCCCGACACGAACAAGGCTGTCCGGCAGTTGCTCAAGGCCGACTGGCTGCTCACCCGGCGCGGTTTCGGACCCTGGGCCTGGGTCTACCGCCCCGCCGAGGGCAGCCGGCGCCACAGTGTCCACTTCTGTCTGCCGTCCTGGAACGCGCTGGACAGCCGGTACTGGGGTGACGCGGCCGGCCTGCCCGCGGCGGAACTCGCCCGGGTCCTCGGAGCCTACGCCTCCCGCGTCCTCACCCCGTGCGGCTCCACGGCCGTGACGGGCCTGGAGCTGATGACCGCCCTGCACCCGCCGACCCGCGCGGTGCGCGACGACGCCGGCCAGTGGGTGTCCGCACCGAACCCCGGCGCCCTGACCGGCGCCGTCGACTGCGCGCCCTGCGAGGCCCCGGACGGGCACCCGCTCCTCGCCCACCTGCCCCGCTTCCACGAGCGCACCCCGGCCGAGATGCTCCGCGAGGAGGCCTACGACTGGGCCCGGCCGCTGACCGACGAGGAGTGCATGCAGCCGTACCTCGTCGGCATCGACGTCAACATGGCGTTCGCGGCGGCGGCCAACCGTACCGTCGTCGGCCTCGGCGCCCCGGCGCATGTGCACAACCCGGAGTTCGACCCGGCGCTGCCCGGCTCCTGGCTGGTCGACCTCTCCCACGTCCGGCTCGACCCCCGCCTGCCGAGCCCCTTCACACCGGACGGTGAAACGCCCGAGGGTCCGGCCTGGTACGCGACGCCGACCGTGGCGTACGCCCTCGAACTCGGCTATGAGGTGGCACCGCTGGAGGCGTACGTGCGTCCCGAGCACGGCCCGTACCTGGACGCCTGGTACACCAGGCTGCGCGACGCCTACATCGCCACGATGGCCGACCTCGGCGTCACCACCGGCATGACGCCCGAGGAGTTCCTCACGGCGATGGCGGGCCACAAGGACCGCGACCCGTACCTCGCCCTCGTCCTCTCGGCGATCAAGGCCACCGTCAAGGGTGGCATCGGGAAACTGCGCGAGCGCGGCCGCTCCGGCTGGCGGCCGGGGGAGCGGTGGCCGGCGCTGGACCGGCCGACCTGGCGCCCGGACATCCGGGCCGCGGTCATCGCCAAGGCGCGGATCAACATGCACCGCAAGATGCTCGCCACCGCCCGCGCCACCGGCCAGTACCCGGTCGCGGTCCTCTCCGACTGCGCGGTGTACGCCTCGCCGGGCCCGACCCCGCTGGACTTCCTGCCGTACCGGGACGGCAAGCCCCTGCCCGGCGGCTTCCGGATCGGGGTCAGCCCCGGCATGGTCAAGCACGAGGGCACGCAGAGCGTGCTGTGGGCGGAGGGCCTGCGCGAGGAGCACGGCGACCACCTCAACCTCGCCCGCTACATCAAGTCCGGGCTGATCACCGCCCCGGACGCGGAGGAGTAGCCCCGCATCACGCCCGCAGCGCGCTCCGTGCCACCGCCAGCGCCTGGTCCGCGTATCCGCGCCCGAACAGCACGGCGTGCACCAGCAGCGGGAACAGCTGGTGCACGCCCACCCGGTCCCGCCAGCCGCCGGCGAGCGGCGCCGCCTCCTCGTACCCGGCGAGCACCCGGTCCAGATGGGGGCAGCCGAACAGCTGGAGCATCGCCAGGTCGGTCTCCCGGTGCCCGCCGTGCGCGGCCGGGTCGATCAGCCGGACCTCGCCGTCGGCGCCCCACAGCACGTTCCCGTGCCACAGGTCGCCGTGCAGCCTGGCGGGCGGCTCGGCGGGTCCGGCCAGCTCCGGCAGCCGCACGCAGACTCGCTCGAACACCTCTGCCTCCCGGTGCCGGAGCGTGCCGCGGTCGACCGCGCCGCGCACATAGGGCAGCACGCGGTGCTCGGCGTACCAGCGGGGCCAGTCGGTGCCGGGTGTGTTGCGCATGGGAGCGAGGCCGATGAACGCGTCCTCGGGGCCGTCGGGCGGCGGCGCTCCGAAATCCGAAGCACCCGCGCCGTGCAGGGCCGCAAGGGCCTGGCCGAAACGCAGCGCCGCTCCGGGGTCCGGTCGGCCGGTCGGCACCCGCTCCGTGACCATCCAGCGCTCGTCGTGACCGAGCACCTCGGGCACCCGGACCGCACCCGCCGCGGCCAGCCAGCGCAGCCCGGCCACCTCGGCCCGTACGGCCCCGGGTGCGTCACCGCGCTTGACCATCACCGGGATATCGCCGTCCAGCAGGACCTCGATCGGCGATCCGGCCCCCGCCCGCGCCTCGCCGGCCGGGCGGCCGGTGAGCCGGGACGCTGCCCGGCCCGGATCCTCGTGAGCCTCGTCTCCGTTTACCACGGCCCCAGGGTACGGCCCTCAACAGATGTACGGCTCACGGAACTTCGACCATTACTACGACTGTTTCCAGCCAAACTCAGATGGTCACTACCCGTGCTGATTCCGTACGGCTAGCGTGAGGGCGCCGCGCAGCCACACCAGGGGCACCGGGCCCCGACGGGACTAGCGCGCGGCGGAGGACTCCCTCTGTGACCACAGCATCCGTGCTGATGGCCGACGTCTTCGAAGTCCAGCCGTACACCTCTCACTGCGAGGTCATCCTGGGCGAGGGCGCGCACGCCGTGATCGGTGTGTCCCCGGGCAACAGCTACTTCTCGGCCCGCCGCCTGCACGCCCTCGCCCGCTGGGGACTGGACCGCTTCGACCGCGTCGACTTCGTCTACACCGACCTCTACGTCGCCGAGATGTACGAGGCGTCCGGATACCGGCCGGACGAGGCCAGACGCAAAGCGGTGAAGAACCTGCGCGGAGTGCGCGCCAAGATCCGGGACGCCGTGGCGGCGGCCGACCCGGACGGCACCCGGCTCGACTGGCATCCCATGTCGGAGTTCCGGACCAACCCCGCCTACCAGGAGATCCACCGGCAGCTGATGGCCCGGCTGGGTTCCGACGGCGCCTTCCGGACCGTCTGCGACACCCTGGTGAATCGTTTCCTCACCGCCCGGGGAGAGGAGCCGACCGAGCAACTGCGGGCCGTGTGCCTGGAATACGTGTGCGCCGAGGCCCCGCTGTTCCTGGACACCCCCGCGATCCTCAAGGTGCCGTCCTCGCTCAACTGCTACCACCAACTGCTGCCGATGGCCGAGCTGTTGTACTCCCGCGGCGCCGGTCTGCGTGCCTCCCGCAACCAGGGCCACGCCGTCGTCACCCCCGCCCTGGAAGGAACCGCCGCATGACCACCGCCCCTGCCCCGAGCGCCCCGCCCCTGCTCGGCTTCCCGTTCTCCTGGGACGGCACCCGGGTGCCCGCCGAGGTCGAGGAACTGCGTACCACCACCCCCGTGCGGCGGGTACGGACCATCGCCGGCGACGAGGCCTGGCTGGTGTCGTCGTACGAACTGTGCGCGCAGGTGCTGAAGGACGACCGCTTCTCCCTCAAGGACACCTCCGCCCCGGGCGTGCCCCGCCAGTACGCGCTCACGATCCCGCCCGAGGTCGTGAACAACATGGGCAACATCACCGGGGCCGGGCTGCGCCGGGCGGTGCTGAAGGCGCTCAACCCGAAGTCACCGGGCCTGCTGGAGTGGCTGCGCACGGAGGCCCACCGTCTGGTGGACCGGCTGCTGGCCGACGGGCCCACGGCGGATCTGCGGGGCACGTTCTGCGAGCCGTACTCGGCGGGGATGCACTGCCACATCCTCGGCATCCCGCAGACCGAGGCCCCGGCCTTCCTGCGCAGCCTCGACATCGCCTTCATGAACGCGCCCTGCCCGATCGCCGGCGCGCGCATCAACTGGGACCGGGACATCACCCGGATGACGGCCCTGCTCGACGCCCCCGCGACAGTCGGCCTGATGGGCGAACTGGCCGCCCTGCGCGAAGACCCCGACTACGCCCACGTCACCGACGAGATGCTGGCCACCGTCGGCGTCACCCTGTTCGGTGCCGGGGTCATCTCGACCTCGGGCTTCCTCACCATGGCCCTCGTCCACCTGCTCACCCACCCCGTGGCCCGGGACCTGTTGCGCGACCGCCCGGACCTCATCGGTGCCGGCGTGGAGGAACTGCTGCGGGTGAACCTGTCCATCGGCGACGCCCTGCCCCGGCTCGCCCTGGCCGACATCCGGCTCGGTGACACCCTGGTCAAGAAGGGCGAACTGGTCCTGGTGCTGGTCGAGGGCGCCAACCTGGACCCGGCCAAGTTCCCGGACCCGCACCGCTTCGACGTCCACCGCGAGAACACCGCCGACCATCTCTCCTTCGGCGGCGGAGCCCACTACTGCCCCGCGACCGCCCTCGGCCGCGCCCACGCCCGTATCGCCCTGGAGGTCCTCCTCACCCGCCTGCCGGACCTCGCCCTGGCCGTTCCGCCCGGCCAACTGGTCTGGCGTACAGGCTTCATGAAACGCATCCCCGAACGGCTGCCGGTGACCTGGTAACCCCAGGGGTCACCCGTACGCCGTCCCGGGCCAAGCCGCCAGGGACGGCGTACGGGCGCACCGCGCAGCTCAGGGAGCACGGCCCGGGGCCGATGTACCGACGGGCCTCCCACGGCTCGGCGCGCGGCCGGCGCGGGAGACCTCAGGCGGGCCGCTCGACGGGCTCACCCGGCCGGCACCCCGGCGTGCGCCCGCCGCGCTGCGGGGTCCTCGGAACGCCCTCAGCCTCCGACGGCGTACGACCCCCGCGTCACCCCCACCGGATTGGCCGACGGCAGCAGACCCGAGCCCTCGACGGCGTGGGCCAGTGGTTCCAGCAGGCCGGCCAGGCGGGCGGTGCGGTCCGGGCCGAGGGCGGTCCACGGTCCTTCGGCCGCCGCGTCGGTCAGCGCCTCGACCTCCGTGCGTACGACCGCACCGGCCGGGGTGAGCGACCCGTCCGCCGCGAGCAGACCCCGCTCGCGCAGCCGGGCCCCGGCCGCGTCCCAGTCCGCCTGCTCCCACTTGCGCGTCTCCCGCAGGAACGCCTCGTCCGACTCGTCGGCCGCCGTCTTGAGCAGCATCGCCTCGACCGGCCCCAGCCCCTGGCTCACCAGCACCGCGACATGCGAATCGCCCCTGTGCTCGCGCAGGGTCGTCAGCGCCTGCCACAGCCGCGCGGCCGGGCGCTCGGGCCGCTCCAGCGCCTGGTTGGCGGCGCCCAGCACCCGGCCCGTGGTGTCTGCGGCGGCCGCGGCCTCCCAGGCGAGGTCGGCGGCCTCGGCGAAGTCGGCGGAGCCGACGGTGTCCGGCCCGAACAGGCCGGTCATCGCCGCGTCCAGGGCGTCCAGCCGGGCGGCCAGGACGTCACCGGGTGCCGCGTACTGCCAGGCGTCCGGCAGGGCCCGGGCCACTCGGTCGGGGTGGAAGACGTAGAAGCAGCTGGTCACCACGGACGGAGGCACGGCGCCGAGCGGCGCGGCCCGCAGCGCGAAATATCCCATCCAGTACCCGCGCATCCCGAGCGCGTCCGCCGCCCGGCGCACCTCCGGTGCGAAGTACACGAGATCGTGCACCGGCTCGTACCGCTCCCACAGCGCCCGCGCCATCCCGTCCGCCACTGATTCCTCCCACCGCTTCCGCCTGCCGTGCCTGTCGGCACCAGCCTGCGTTATGACGGCAGTCATAACAAGGGGATCGTGAATCTTCGTGTCCGATCGGCGTGATCTCGCCGGGGAAAGGTCTGGACCGGATCCCGTCGGAACCGGGCCGGTCCCATCAACTGCACTTCCGTGCGGGGGAGTTGTCATCCAGGCAGCCATGGGTGACGTGCTCTGTTCTGCGGACGCCCGCGTGAGGTGGGCGTAATAGACGGCGAGGTGCCGTACGACGGTGGCGCCACGCCGCTCGATTCACCCGGACGGCGGTTCAAAGGAGGCGATCACTGGGTCAGACGGGTGGCTGGGTGACCCGGCTGGGTGGCTCGGATGGTGCGAGTCCGGTTGCTCGCTGACGGTGGTTCATGTCGAGGCCGGGTCTATCCAGCTGATGAGGTATCCGCTGCCCGGTCACGGCGGAAGGACATCGCTATGCGTTCTGCCCGCAGGCTTTTGGCAACGGCGGCCGTCACTGCCGCCCTCGCCTTCGCCACGCCCGGCGCCGCGTTCGCCGCCCACATGGGCGACGACGGTGGCCGCGACGACTCTTCTCACAGCCAGAACCACGGCCGGGGCGGTGACCGCGACCGGGGTGGCGAGGACAACCACGGCCGTGGCGAGGACCACGGCCGAGACCACGACAACAATGGCCGCGACCACGACAACAATGGCCGCGACCACGACAACAATCGCGGAGACGACCACGACAACGGCCGCGGACACGACGAGCCGCGCGGTGGAGTTCACACGGGTGGCGGAGCACTCTCCGTCGTGCGGGGCGATGACCACGGCGGTGACCGCGGCCGCGGTGGTGACGACGAGCGCGGCCGCGGTGGTGACGACGAGCGCGGCCGGGGTGGTGACGACGAGCGCGGCCGGGGTGGTGACGACGAGCGCGGCCGAGGTGGTGACGACGAGCGCGGCGGCGACGAGGGCCACGGCGGTGACCGCGGCCGGGGTGGCGACGACGAGCGCGGCCGGGGTGACGACCATGGTCGCGGCGAGGGCCGTGGGCGGGGCAACGACCGTGGGCGTGGCGAGCCTCATGGCGGTGTGCACACCGGTGGTGGCGCGCTCGCCCTGGTGCAGGGCGACGACTGGGGTTCGGACTCGGGCCGGGACAACGGCCGGGAGAGCGGCCGTGACGGCGGGGGTGACGGCGGTCGGGAGAACGGCCGTGACGGCGGGGGTGACGGCGGCCGGGAGAACGGTCGCGACGGCGGGGGTGGCGGCGGTCGGGAGAACGGTCGTGGCAACGACGAGCGTGGCAACGGCCGCGACCGGCCCAACGGCGGTATGCACACGGGCGGCGGCGCGCTCGCCGGTCCGAGTCTGACCGCGGGCGGGCTGGCGGTGCTGGCCGCGGGTACGGCCGGCGTCTACGTGATGCGCCGCCGGAAGGCCGGTCGGGCGTCCTGATCCGACCGATCCGACGGCTCGTTCCTGAGGCAGCGGCCGCCGCCGACGTGCTCACCACGTCGGCGCCCCGCCGCCGGGGGCCGGTCCCCGTGTCCCTCTCCCCGCGCCGGGCCCTGCGTGCCGGCGCCCTTGTTCTCATCCCCCTGCTGCCGTGCCCGAGCGAGGTGGTGTCCGATGGCAGCAAATCCCTCCTCCCCGACACCGGCGGACGGGCAGAGTTCCGGCCGTGGCGGACGACTGAGCCTGTGGATCGTGGCGATCCTCGTCCTCTTCGCCGTCGTGTTCGGCGGCCACCACAAGGCGGGCGACGCCTCGCAGGCCGTGCGTCCCCCTGGTGCTCGTGCAGGTACAAGCACAGGAGCAGGCACCGGCAACGGTGCAGGCGCCGGCCCGGGCGCTGGTGCGACGGCCGCCCCACAGCAGGCCGACCCACAGCAGGACGACGAGGAACTGCCCCGGTCCGCACCGACCCGGCTGCTCATCCCGAAGATCGACGTGGACGCCCCCTTCACCACCCTGACCATCGGCGCCGGGAACCAGCTGCAGCCCCCGACGGCCGACGACACCAACCTGGTCGGTTGGTACGCCAAGGGCGTCTCGCCCGGTGAGAAGGGCACCGCGATCATCGCGGGGCACCTCGACACCACGACCTCCCCCGCCGTCTTCGCCGGCCTCGACGAGCTGAAGCAGGGCGACCAGTTCACCGTGGAGCGGGCCGACGGGCGCGACGCGGAATTCGTCGTGGACGACACCGAGACCTTCGCCAAGGACGCCTTCCCCGACCAGCGCGTGTACGCCGACGCGTCGCGCCCCGAGGTCCGGCTGATCACCTGCGCGGGGCCGTACGACCACGACGCGAAGGACTACAAGGACAACCTGGTGGTCTTCGCTCACCTGGTGTGAGCCGGCCGCCCGTACGGGTCAGGCGGCGCCGTCCGCGAAGGGGCCGCCCGGTGCGAACGCCCGCGCCGCGAACCGCTCGCCGATCCGGCGGTGCGCGGCGGCGTCCGGGTGGAGGTCGTCGGGCAGCGGCAGTTCGACGAAGTCGGCCTCGCCGTACAGCTCACGGCCGTCGAGGTGGTGCAGGTTCGGGTCCTCGGCGGCCCGCTCGCGCACGATCCGGGCCAGCTCCTCCCGGATGACACGCAGAGTGAGCTTTCCGCTCGCCGTCTCCGCCGGGTCCCCGGTGGCCCGGAACCGCAGCCGTCCCTCGCTCAGGGCGGAGAAGTCCGGGGCGCTGGGGCCCGGCGTGTCCTCGTGTATCGGGCACAGGATCGGCGAGACGACGAGCAGCGGGGTGCCGGGGTGCCCCTCGCGGACGGTGTCGAGGAAGCCGTGCACGGCCGGGCCGAACGCGCGCAGCCGCATCAGGTCGGCGTTGACGACGTTGATGCCGAGCTTGACGCTGATCAGGTCGGCCGGCGTGTCGCGCAGCGTGCGCGCGGTGAACGGGTCGAGCAGGGCGCCGCCGCCCAGCCCCAGATTGATCAGCTCCACCCCGCCCAGGTCCGCGGCGAGCGCCGGCCAGGTGGTGGTCGGGCTCGCGGCGTCCGAGCCGTGGCTGATCGAACTGCCGTGATGCAGCCACACCGCGCGGCCCCGGTCCGCCACGGGCTCGACGGGCGCGTCGGCGCGCAGTGCGACGAGCTCGGTCGTCTCGTTGTGCGGAAGCCAGATCTCCACGTCCTTGAGCGTGCCGGGCAGATCCGTGAAGCGGACCGTGCCGACCGGGCCGGGGCGGTGCTCGGCGCGGCCGGCCGCCATGTCGATCGTGAGCGTGTTGCCGCCCTCGGCTCGGCCGCTGCCGGCGAGCCGTCCGTCGACGAGCAGGTCGTACACACCGTCCGGGCGGGGCGGCACGCCGACGTAGACCCGCTTGGTCGGCAGGGTGTCCAGCTCCACGGTGGTCGCGCGGGTGCGGAACACCAGTCGTACGCCGGAGGGCTGCGACTCCGCCATGGCCAGCTGCGGGTCGGCGCACTGGGCGCGGGCGCGGGCGGGCAGCCGGTGCGGCAGCAGTCCGCGCTCGGTGCGCTCCAGGTCGAGCGCGCCGCGCAGGAGGTCGGAGGTGAGGGGGATGGCGTGCATGGTGTCCGCCTGCGTTTCGAAGAGGGATGAGTTTCGAAGAGGGACGAGTGGAGGGCGAAGCGGGTCAGGGGGAGGGCCAGGCGCGCAGCAGGGAGTCGAGCGCGTCCAGGTTCCGCGTCCAGGACTCCTGCGAGTCGGGGGCGCTGTAGCTGAAGGCGCCGGCCGTCTCCAGGCTGACGTAGCCGTGGAAGAAGCCGCCGAGCAGCCGGACCGCATGGGTCTGATCGGGCTCGGCGAGGTCGTAGCCGCGAAGGATCGCCCGGGTCATCTGCGCGTGCCGCCCGCCCGCGCTCGCCGCCGCCGCTTCGGGGTCGAGCGGGTGGCGGGTCGCCGCGTAGCGGCCCGGGTGCTCGCGGGCATAGTCGCGGTACACGTCGGCGAAAGCGGTCAGGGCGTCCTTGCCCGCCCGGCCGGCGAGCGCCTCGGCGGCGCGGTCGGCGAGCTCCTCCAGGGCGAGCAGCGCGATCCGGGTCTTGAGGTCCTGGGAGTTCTTCAGATGCGAGTACAGGCTCGCGACCTTGACGTCGAACCGCCGGGCCAGCGCGGACACGGTCACCTGCTCGAAGCCGACCTCATCAGCCAGCTCGGCGCCCGCACGGACCAGCCGCTCGGTGCTCAGACCTGCGCGAACCATCAGCTCTCTCCTCTCTGGCCTAGAGGATTATGGAGCTGCCTAATACGTTTAGGCAAATACCTTTAGGTAGAGGTGGACTCGCGCAGCACCAGTGAGAAGGGGCTGACGAACTCCTCCTGCTCCGCCGGAGGCCCCGTGCTGCCGAGGCGTGCGACGAGCAGGCCGACGGCACGCTCGGCCATCAGGTCGTGATCCGGGTCCACCGTGGAGAGTGACGGGACGAGGAAGGCGCCCTCGTCGACGTTGTCGAAACCGATCACCTTGACCTGCTCCGGCACCCGCACCCCCGCGTCCGCCAGCCCCCGCAGCACCCCCATCGCCACGGTGTCCGTCACGCAGAACACGCCGTCGAAGTCCAGGCCGCCCGCCACCATGGCCCGCGCCCGCCGGGCCCCCTCCGCCATGGTGAGTTCCGGCACGCTCTGCACCAGGGCCGGGTCGGCGGGCAGCCCGGCCGCCCGCAGCGCCTGCCGGTAGCCGGTATGGCGCAGGTTCGACATGTGGACCTCGTCGCGCAGCTCCCCGCACACGACGGCCACGCGCCGGCAGCCCTGCTCGATCAGATGCCGGGTGGCGGCCGCCGACGCCTCGACGTTGGGCATGGCGACATGGTCCACGGGCCCGCCGAAGATCCGCTCGCCGAGGATCACCACCGGGTGGTCCACTTTGAGCGCCTCGACGTCGGCCGGGCCCATGCCGACCGTGCTGAGGATGAGCCCGTCGTAGAGCCGGTTGCGGGACAGCGACAGCGCCGCCAGTTCGTTCTCCCGGCGGGCGCCGGTCTGCTCGACGCTCACCCTCAGGCCGTGCCGGCCGGCCGCGGTGAAGATGGCCGCGGCCAGCCGGCCGTAGTACGGCCGGTTCAGCTCGGGGACCGCGAGGCCAATGGTGCCGGTGCGGCCCTTGCGGAGGTTGCGGGCGGCCACGTTGACCCGGTAGTCGAGCCGGGCCATCGCCGCGAGGACGCGCTCCCGGGTGGCGGGGCGGACGTTGGGGTGGTCGTTGATGACGTTGGAGACCGTCATCGCCGACACCCCGGCCGCCTTCGCCACGTCCTGGATCGTCGCCACGCTCACTCCCGCCCGCTGTCCTCCACCCCGCTGTCTCGCGCAAGACGATAGAGGGCGGCGCCGTGGGCGGGCACGTCGACGGTCAGGTGCCGGCCGTCGTGCGCGACCGCCGTACGGCTCCACAGCTCGCGGACCCGGTCGCCGGGCCGGGCGCCGAGCGAGCCGAGCGGCACCTCGTACCGGCGGGGCTCGTCGGCCAGCGAGAACACCGCGGCGTAGCGGGTACGGCCGTCGGTGTCGCGGGCCGTCCAGAGCACCAGGTCGCCCTCGCGCAGCACCTCGCGGTTGCCGGTGCTGTGCCACAGCACGGCCAACGCCTCGTCATTGCTGAGGAGTTCAATGGTCTCGCGCGGGCTGGTCGGCAGGTCGCCGCCCATCATCAGCGGCGAGCGGGAGATCAGCCACAGGGTGAGCAGGCTGATCTGCTCGGGCCGGGTGAGCCGGGACATCCGGTCCTCGCCGCGTTCGGCGCGGATGCCGATCCGGCCGAGCGGCAGCATGTCGGCGTCCGCCCAGCCGCCCTCGCCCTGCCAGGGGGCCCACCGCGCCATCCGCGCGAACTGGGCCTCCACGTCCGCCCAGCGGTCCCACAGGTCGTCGCAGACCCGCCACATCGTGGCGTGCTCCCGCAGATGGTCCAGGTGGGCGACGGATACATCGGTGCCGGGGGACAGGCTCAGCTCGATGGGCCGTCCGCTGCGCTCGATCGCCCGCGCGTAGGCCGCGATCTCCCGCTCGTGGTACGGGAAGAGCATGTCGTCGGCCTTGACGAAGTCCACGCCCCAGTCGGCGAACTGGGCCACCTGGGAGTCGTAGTAGGCCTGGGCGCCCGGGTGATCGTGGTTCAGGCCGTGGTTGTCGGAGTTCCACGGGCAGACCGAGTCCGTGTCGGCGATCTCGTCGGCGGTGAACTCCGTGCCGTACACCGGCAGTCGGGCGGCGACGGCCCGGCGGGGGATGCCGCGCATGATGTGCAGGCCGAACCGCAGACCGAGGTCGTGCACCCGCCGGGCCAGCGGTGCGAAGCCCGCCCCGCCGGCGGCGGACGGGAACCGGTTCGGCGCCGGGAGCTGGCGGCCGTAGGCGTCCAGGATCAGCGGCGCGTCGGCGTTGTAGCCGTGGGCGCGGGCCGTCGGCTCGTACCACTGGATGTCC
Organism: Streptomyces sp. CoH27; assembly: GCF_020181035.1. Classification (GTDB taxonomy): domain Bacteria; phylum Actinomycetota; class Actinomycetes; order Streptomycetales; family Streptomycetaceae; genus Streptomyces; species Streptomyces camelliae. The sequence continues at coordinate 503,136 of NZ_JAIQYY010000001.1, read as the reverse complement.
ACCACGACCGTGTCCCAGCCGTGGGAGAGCAGATGGTCGTGCAGGAACTCCGCGTTGGCGAGCACCTCTTCCTCGGTGACGGTCGTGCCGTAGCAGTCCCAGCTGTTCCAGCCCATCGGGGGGCGCAGCCGCCGGTCGGGCAGGGGTCGTTCCATCGCCGCCACCTGTCAGCCCTCCACGGTCAGGGGGGCCTGGACGGTCACGAAGGAGTGCGGCGGCAGGGTCAGGACCAGCCCCCGGTCCGTGATGCGGACGCCCTCGCCCTCGAAGGCGCGCGGGGCCACCGTCTCCGGTGCCTGCGGGGTGTTGTGCGCCTGGACCTTGTCCGCCGTGAGGATCCGCGCCCGCGCCTCTCCGATCCGGCCGCCGCGCAGGTCGAGGGTGACCTCGGCGGGCTCCTCGGCGTCCAGGTTGCTCAGCGAGACGAGGACCGTGCCGTCCTTGACGCTGGCGGAGACCGACACCGTCTCCAGCTCGGTGTCCCCGACGGTGCGCCGGGCGCCGTCCGCGCGCACATGCACAGGCAGCGACGTGGCGTCCTGGTGGCCCTTGTTCATCTCGAAGACGTGGTACGTCGGGGTCAGCACCAGTGAGTCCCCGTCGGTGAGCAGCATGGCCTGCAGGACGTTGACGGTCTGCGCGATGTTGGCCATGACCAGGCGCGCCGCATGCCGGTGGAAGATGTCGAAGTGGGTGCTCGCCACGAGCGCGTCACGCAGCGTGTTCTGCTGGAACAGGAAGCCCGGGTTGGTGCCCGGCTCCACGTCCCACCAGGTGCCCCACTCGTCCAGCACGAGGCCCACCGTGCGCCCCGGGTCGTAGCAGTCCATGACGGTGGAGTGGCCGGTGAGGATGCGGTCGACGCGCCGGGCGGAGACCATCGTCCGGTAGTAGTCGTCGGTGTCGAAGGCGGTGGCGCTGCCCTTGGCCTCCCAGGGCCCGGCCAGCGTGTAGTAGTGGACGGACAGGGCCTGGTAGTAGGTGCGCGGGGTGGCCTCGCAGCCGAAGCAGTTGATCTGCCGCATCAGCGTCTCGGTCCACTTGTAGTCCTCGTCGGAGGCGCCCGAGGCGATCCGGTACAGCTTGTTGTCGCCGTGGTCGCGGCAGTACGTGCCGTACTGGCGGGCGAGGTCCGCGAAGTACTCGGCGCGCATGTTGCCGCCGCAGCCCCAGGTCTCGTTGCCGATGCCCCAGTACTTCACCCGCCACGGCTCCTCGCGCCCGTTCTCCTTGCGCAGCCGCACCATCGGGCTGTCGCCGTCCCGGGTGAGGTACTCCACCCACTCGCTCATCTCGCGGACCGTGCCGCTGCCCACGTTGCCGCTGATGTACGGCTCCGCGCCGAGCAGTTCGCACAGCGCCATGAACTCATGGGTGCCGAAGTGGTTGTTCTCCTCGACGTTCCCCCAGTGCGTGTTGACCATCCGGGGCCGCTGCTCGCGCGGGCCGATGCCGTCCATCCAGTGGTACTCGTCGGCGAAGCAGCCGCCCGGCCAGCGCAGGTTGGGGATGTCCAGGGCGCGCAGCGCGGCCACGACGTCGAGGCGGATGCCGCCCTCGTTCGGGATCGGGGAGTCCTCGCCGACCCAGAACCCGCCGTAGACGCACCGGCCCAGATGCTCGGCGAAGTGCCCGTACAGGTGACGGCTGATCGTGGGTCCCTCGATGTCGAGGTTGATGATCGCGGTGGCTGTGGGCACGGGCGTACTCCGATTCAGCGATGGAACGAGATGATGCCGAGATCCTTTGTATCGATAAAAAAATGGCAGCCCGACACGACCGGGTCAAGGGGGGAGGGAATTGGTTCGCGCGGCGGCGACCGGTCGTCCTAGCCTGCCCGGCATGGCAAAAGCACCCGTTCTCACGCCCCGGGCGGACGACTTCCCGCGCTGGTACCAGGACCTGATCACCAAGGCGGAGCTGGCCGACAACGGCCCGGTGCGCGGCACCATGGTCATCCGACCGTACGGGTACGGCCTGTGGGAGCGGATGCAGCAGGAGATGGACGCCCGGATCAAGGCGACCGGCACGCGGAACGCGTACTTCCCGCTGCTCATCCCGGAGTCCTATCTGACCCGGGAGGCCGAGCACGTCGAGGGCTTCGCGCCCGAGCTCGCGGTCGTCACCCACGCGGGCGGCAAGGAGCTGGAGGAGCCCGTCGTGATCCGCCCCACCTCCGAGACGATCGTCAACGAGTACTTCGCCAAGTGGGTGCAGAGCTACCGCGATCTGCCGCTGCTGATCAACCAGTGGGCCAACGTGGTGCGCTGGGAACTGCGCCCGCGCCTGTTCCTGCGCACCACCGAGTTCCTGTGGCAGGAGGGCCACACCGCGCACGCCACGCAGGAGGAGGCCCGCGCCTTCGCGGCCCGCATCCAGAGCGAGGTCTACGGCGCCTTCCTGCGCGACGTCCTCGCCATGGACTTCGTCTCCGGGCGCAAGACGGCCCGGGAGCGGTTCGCCGGCGCGATCAACACCCTCACGCTGGAGAGCATGATGGGCGACGGCAAGGCCCTGCAGATGGTCACCAGCCATGAGCTGGGCCAGAACTTCGCCAAGGCCTTCGACACGCGGTTCGTGTCGCGGGAGGGCCGGCAGGAGCACGTCTGGCAGACCTCCTGGGGCTCCACCACCCGCATGATCGGCGCGCTGGTGATGACCCACGGCGACGACGACGGGCTGCGCGTCCCGCCCCGGCTGGCCCCGGTCCAGGCGGTGGTCCTCGCCGTCAAGGGTGACGAGGAGGTGTCGGCCGCCGTCCGCGCGCTCGGCGAGCGGCTGCGGGAGGCGGGCGTGCGCGTGGAGGTCGACGACCGCACCGACGTGCCGTTCGGCCGGCGCGCGGTCGACTGGGAGCTGAAGGGCGTGCCGGTACGGATCGAGGTGGGCCCGCGCGATCTGGAGAGCGGCACCGCCGTGCTGGTCCGCCGCATCCCGGGCACCAAGGAGCCGGTCGCCGTCACGGCGCTGCCCGCGCTCCTGCCCGGGGCGCTGGAGGACGATCAGGCGCTGCTGCTCGCGCAGTCCCGCCGGCGACGCGAGGAGCGCACGGTCGAGGTGAGCACCGTCGACGAGGCCGTCGAGGCCGCGGGCACCGGCTGGGCCCGCATCCCCTGGGCCGCGCTGGGCCCCGCCGGCGAGGCCCGGCTGGGCGAGCAGGGCGTGTCCGTACGGTGCCTGGTCGCGACGGACGGTTCGGTGCCCGCGAGCGACGACGAGCCGGGGAGCGTCGCGATCGTGGGGCGGGCTTACTGAGCGCCTGCTGAGCCGAGGTCCCTGTCGAGGGGCGGCCCGCGGGTATGCCGCGGCCCGCCCCTCTCGCACACCCACTTTTTTGTGCGTACTAGGCAGACGGCACCCGGCCGGGAGAGGCTCGTGGCACGAGGCCGGGGCGCGCGAGGGCACAACGGACGGGAGGCGGAGATTTACTGACGGTACGTCAGGCAGGGGCTTGGCGTTCGCGCTCGCGGAGCCGGTCCAGGCGGCGGTGGCCCCAGTCGGAGACGGGGCCCAGGGCCTCCGACAGGTCGCGGCCGAAGGCGGTCAGCGAGTAGACGGTCTTCGGGGGCAGCACGTCGTACACCTCCCGGTGCACCAGACCGTCCTCCTCCATCTCGCGCAGCGCCTGCGTCAGCACCTTCTCGCTCAGCCCCGGCAGCCGGCGCCGCAGGGCGGCGGGCCGGTGCGGGCCGGACTCCAGCAGCCACAACAGGGACGTCTTCCACTTGCCGTCGATCACGGCGATCGCGGCGGTCACCCCGCAGACGCCGGGGTCCTGGGCACGGCTGCGTGTCATCGGTGTCCTCGGTTCCTCACCGGGCCGTACGGCCACATTCTCGACCACGTACTTCTCGCACACATACAGGAGTTGGAACATGTCCCCATCCCCGGATCTTCCCGCCGTCACCGTGCTCGGACTCGGGCCCATGGGCCGCTCGCTCGCCGCCGCGTTCCTGAGGGCGGGGTTGCGTACGACGGTCTGGAACCGTACGCCGGGCAGGGACCGGGAGCTGATCGGGCAGGGCGCCGCCGGCGCGGGCTCGGCGGAGGAGGCCGTGGCCGTCTCCGGCCTGACCGTGGTCTGCGTGGTCGACTACGACGCGGCCGACGCCCTGTTGCGACCCGAGCCCGTCACCCGGGCGCTGAAGGGCCGCACCGTCGTGAACCTGACCGCCGACACCCCGGGACGGGCCCGGGACACATCCGACTGGGCGGCCGCCCACGGCATCCGCTACCTGGAGGGGGCGATCATGACCCCCGCGCCCAGTATCGGCACACCGGAAGCCGTGTTCCTGCACAGCGGCCCGCGTGCCCTCTACGACGAACACCGCCCCGTACTGGAGGCGCTGGGCGGGACGCACACCTATCTCGGCGAGGAGGTCGGGCGCGCGGCGACGTTCGACATCGCGCTGCTCGACATCTTCTGGACCGCGATGGCCGGCTATGCCCACGCCGTGGCGCTCGCCCGGGCGGAAGGCGTCACGGCCGGCGAACTGGCCCCCTTCGCACAGGGCATCGGCGCGATCCTGCCGCCGCTGTTCACCAGGTTCGCCCAGGACGCCGACGACGGCACCTACTCCGGCGCCATCAACCCCATCACCTCCGCCGCCTCGGCCATGTCCCACATCATCGCCGTCTCCGAGTCCCACGGCATCGACGCGAGCGTGATGCGCGCGACGGCGGGCCTGGCCCGAGGGGTCATCGACCTGGGCCATGGAAGGGACGGTTTCATCCGCGTCGCGGAGGTGCTGGGCCGCCGGTGAGGGGTGGCCGGGTGGGACGAGTCCGGGCGGTCTGGAGCCGTCAGGGGGCAAGGCGCGGGGGCGCCCGGGGCCGGGGCAGTGGCGGCACAGGCCCACGACGGAGACGGATCGGCTGACCTCGGGGCGGATTCTGGGCGGGTGGAGGGGGTCGTCGGGCCGGGGCCGGGGCCGGGGCCGGTGGTCCCGTGCGCTGTGGCGGGGCCCGGGGTGGGTGGGCCCGAGTGCGGGCAGGGTCCGAGGCCGGCGGGGCTTTGCGCCCGGGGTGGGCATTGCGGTGAGGGCGGGCCTTCGGCCTGGTCCTGGGCTGCTGGACCGGTGGGTCCGGGCCGGATTCCGGAGGTCTGTGGCCCTGCGCTCGGCCGGGCGAGGTCGGTGGTGCTGTGTACTGTGCCGGGGCCCGGGGCTGGTGGGCCTCCGGGCTCGGGCCGGATCCGGGAGGCCGGCCGGGCTGTGCCCTTGAGTCAGGGCCCGAAGTCGGCCGGGCTGTGCCCTTGAGTCAGGGCCCGAGGTCGGCTGGGCTGTGTCTTGTGCTGGGTGCGGCACAATGGAACGCTTCGGCGCGCCGGGTGCGGTCAGCTGCGACGGCGGTGATGAGCTGCGGGTTTTCCGGGGTGGGCGGGCTCGGGCGTGGGACGAGGAGGGGTGCGATGGAGATGGAGCTGCGGCATCTGCGGGTGCTGTGCGCGATCGCCGACGCCGGGAGCGTCGGGCGCGCGGCGACACAGCTCGGCTACTCGCAGCCCGCCGTGAGCACCCAACTGCGTCGCATCGAGCGTCACTTCGGCGAGCCGCTCTTCGAACGCGGCACGAGCGGGGTCCGGCCCACCGCCTACGGCGCGGAGGTGGTTGCCCAGGCGCGCGACGTGCTGGCCCGCGCCGATGCCATCGGCCACCGCACCGCCGCCGCGCGCCCCCGCCGCCGTACGCTGCGCGTGGCCGCGACCAACTCGCCCATGCTGTCCGGCACGGTCTCCCGCGTCCGCACCCGGCTGCCGGAGCTGTCCCTGGCGGTCAACAGCGTCTACGCCTCCTCACGGATCGTGGAGCTGCTGGAGGAGGGCGCGGTGGACGCCGCGATCGCCGCCGACTACCCGGGCATGGAGCTGCGCCACTCGGACGCCGTGAAGCATCGCGGGATCGTCACCGAGCCGACCTTCGTCGCCCTGCCCTCCCGGCACCGGCTGCGTCAGTGTGCCCAGGTGCAGCTCGCGGACCTGGCCGAGGACGCCTGGTTCGTGACCCCCGACGACGGCGCCGGCTGGCCCGGGGTGTTCTACGACGCCTGTGCGGCCGCCGGTTTCACCCCGGTCACGGTCCATGAGTTCCTCGGCGACCAGAGCCAGCTGCAGAGCATGATCGCCGACGGCCTCGGGGTGTCTCTCGTGCAGCCGACGCTGCGCCCGATCCCGCACGTCGTGGTCAAGCCGCTGGTCGGCTCGCCGCTGTGGTGCCGTTATGTGCTGGCCTGGCGGCCCGACACCGTCGACGACGAGGTCCTGGAGGCGCTGACCCAGTCCGCCTCAGCCGCGTACCGCGACCTCGTCGCCCAGGCACCGCACCTGAGGGCCTGGGCCTCGCGCACCTGGAGCGCCACCGGGGCGTAGCGGGATCCGGTATGCCAAGAGCGTGCCGCGATGTTATGCGGCACCAGTGTCATGTGCTATGTCATACGGCATTGTTGAGGCGGCGGCGCGCTGAGACAGTGCCTCACACGCCTCAACACCCCACCGAGGCACATCCCTTCGTGGAGGACCCCCCATGCCCTGTCGCTTCGCGCTGCCCGTACGCGGGCCCGGGCGTACGGCCGCACGCCTGGCCGCTGCCGCCGCCGTCGGTGTCACCGTGGCCGGCCTGCTGTCCGCACCGGCGTCGGCCGCGCCCCAGCCGCACCCCGGCACGGCCGCCACGTCCCGCGCGCACACCTCCGCCCCACCGTCGCCCACCGGCGCCACCGCACCCGTCACCGAGCGCCCGGCGAGCCAGTCCCGCCGGCTCAGCCCGGACCGGCTCCCGCCCCGGCAGCCGCTGCTGTCCCGGCCGGACGCCCGAAGGCCGGCCACGGCGGCCTCCTGCACCCCGGCCGACTTCGGCAGTCGTACCGGCTCCGCCCTCGTCGCCTTCGTGCAGGCCTCGACCACGGACTGCGTGAACACCCTCTTCCCGGTCACCGGCCAGGACGCGCACGCCATCTTCCGCCAGGCCCAGATGCTCACCGTGGCGGCCGCGTTCACCCGCGAGGCCGGGCGGTACCGCGGCGACGACTCCGGCAGCCTGCAGCAACTGGTCCTGTTCCTGCGGGCCGGGTACTACGTGCAGTTCAACCACTCCGCGGACGTGGGCCCGTACACCTCCCGCCTCACCACCGCCGTCACCGCCGGCCTGGACGCCTTCTTCGCCCGCGTGCACGCGTACGACGTCACGGCCGCCAACGGCGACATCCTCGGCGAGACCGTCGTCCTCACCGACAGCGCCGACCAGCAGGGCAGGTATCTCCCGGTCTATGAGCGGCTGTTGAGCGGCTACGACAGCTCGTACGACTCCGTGGACAGCATGGTCCGGGCGGTCAACGACGTCTACACCCCGCTGTGGCGCGGCAACTGGAACCCGGACTATGTGAACGCCGTCGCCGCGGACCCGTCGATCACCGACACCCTGCACGACTTCGCGCTGGACCACACCGACCTGCTCGGCACCTCTCTGGCCTTCCTGGACTCCAACGCGGGGATGAACCTGGCCCGCTACGTCGAGCATCCCGAACTCCAGGAAGCCGTACGGCCGTTGACCAAGGATCTGCTGGACGAGTCGGAGATCACCGGCCCGACGGCCGCCCTGTGGGTCGCGGTGGCCACACAGGCGAACGCCTACGACGGCGGCAATTGCGCGTACTACGACGTCTGCGACCTGCCCGCCAAGCTCACCGCCGCCGCCCTGCCGATCACCCACCACTGCGACGCGGCCCACACCGTCCGCGCCCAGTCCCTGACGGCCGACGACCTCGCCGCCGTATGCGCCAGCGTGCTGAACCAGGACGCCTACTTCCGGAACCTGGTCAAGGCCGACGGCGCCATACCCGGCCAGTACGTCTCCACCATCCAGCTCGTCGTCTTCGCCGGCCGCGCCGACTACCAGACCTACGCCGGCGCGATCTACGGCGTCAGCACCGACAACGGCGGCATCACGCTCGACGGCGACCCGTCCGACCCGGCCAACCAACCGACGTCGATCATGTACCAGAAGGACTCCGACGACGGCTTCACGGCCCGGATCTGGAACCTCAACCACGAGTACACGCACTTCCTCGACGCCCGCGACGACATGAAGGGCGACTTCACGCGGCAGACCTCCGTGCCGGACGTGTGGTGGATCGAGGGCCTCGCCGAGTACGTCTCCTACGGGTACCGGGGGATCTCCGACGACCAGGCGATCCAGGAGGCCGGCCGGCACACGTACAAGCTGAGCACGCTCTTCGAGAACACCTACGCCAACAGTGACGTGACCCGCACCTACCCGTGGGGCTATCTCGCCGTGCGCTACATGGCGGAGCACCACCCCGACGACGTCCAGCGGATGCTCGCCCGCTTCCGCGCCGGTGACTACGCCGGCGGGTACGCCGTCTACCACGACGGAGTCGGCACCCGCTACGACGCCGACTTCGACCAGT
>NZ_JAIQYY010000001.1:467387-494601 GCF_020181035.1 Streptomyces sp. CoH27 | reverse complement strand
CCCCCGGTCGGCGGCCGTACGCGTCTCGGCGAGAGGGATCAGACGGCCGTCGCCGGGAACGTCGGGTACTCGACGCCCGAGACGTGCTGGACGACACGGACGACCTGGCAGGAGTAGCCGAACTCGTTGTCGTACCAGAGGTAGAGGATCGCGTTGTCGCCGTCGACCTTGAGGGCGCCTGCGTCCACGATCGAGGCGTGGCGCGAGCCGATGAAGTCGCTGGAGACCGCGTCGGGCGCCGTGGTGAAGTCGATCTGGCGGCGCAGCGGCGAGGTCAGCGAGACCTCGCGCAGGTAGTCGTGGACCTCCTCGCGGGTGGTCGCACGGGACAGCTGGAGGTTGAGGATCGCGATCGAGACGTCCGGCACCGGGACGCGGATCGAGCTGCCGCTGATCTTCGCCTTGAGGTCGGGCAGCGCCTTGGCGACGGCGGAGGCGGCGCCGGTCTCGGTGATCACCATGTTGAGCGGCGCGGAGCGGCCGCGGCGCTCGGCCTTGTGGTAGTTGTCGAGCAGGTTCTGGTCGTTGGTGAACGAGTGGACGGTCTCCACGTGGCCGCGCAGCACACCGTACTCGTCGTCCATCGCCTTCAGCGGCGGCACGATGGCGTTGGTGGTGCAGGAGGCGCAGGACAGGATCCGCTCGTCCGGCTTGACGGTGTCGTGGTTGACGCCGTGCACGATGTTGGGGACGTCGCCCTTGCCCGGCGCGGTCAGCACGACCTTGTCGATGCCGGGGCGCAGGTGCTTCGACAGGCCCTCGCGGTCACGCCACTTGCCGGTGTTGTCGATGAGGATGGCGTCCCGGATGCCGTACTCGGTGTAGTCCACGTGCGACGGGTCGTCGGCGTAGATCACCTTGATGGCGTTGCCGTTGGCGACGATGGTGCTGTCGGCCTCGTCGACGGTGATCGTGCCCTGGAACTGGCCGTGGATGGAGTCGCGGCGCAGCAGCGAGGCGCGCTTGACGATGTCCTGCGCACCGCCGCCGCGCACGACGATGGCGCGCAGCCTGAGACCGTTGCCGGAGCCGGCCTTCTCGATCAGCAGGCGGGCGACGAGCCGGCCGATGCGGCCGAAGCCGTACAGGACGACGTCGCGCGGCTCACGGCGCTCGATCTTGTTGCCACCGGTGGCGCCGGCGACGGCCTCGGCGGTGAACTCCGCGACGCCCAGGCCGCGGTCGTCGGCCTTGTAGGCGGTGGCCAGCATGCCGAGGTCGATCTGGGAGGGCCCGAGGTCGAGGGTGGTCAGGGCCTGCAGGAACGGCATGGTCTCGGTGACCGACAGCTCCGCGCCGTCGATCTGCCGGGCGAAGCGGTGCGTCTTCAGGATGCTGACCACCGACTTGTTCACCAGGGAGCGGCTGTGCAGCAGGACGGTCACGTCCCGCTCGCGGTGCAGCTTCCCGATGAGCGGGATCATCGACTCCGCGATCTCCTCGCGGATCTTCCAGTTGGTGAACGAGTCGTCGTTGACAGTCACAACATCCATCTTTCGAGCTAGGCAGCGCTCATATGTTTACCACACCCTATGTTGATCTTCCTGAGGGTCCTCGATGGGTCCTGATATGGGGTGTTTGTTAGTGATTGCCAGGATTTCTGAACGAGGGGAATTTCCTGAATCAGGGTGGAAGAATGTAAGAAACCCGGGTCGCGGATTGCACGTCTTACCAGGCGTGTTCAAGGTCAAGAGGGTGAGCACCTCATCCGTACCCCGGCCCGAGTCGGCCGCTCCCGCCGGCCCCCTACGACGCCCGGCCCTGCCCCGGATCACCCGGCGCGGGACACCTGAGGGCGTGCTGCCGGCCCTCGCTCTGTTCGCGGCAGTCCGGTTTGCCGGGATTCTGGTGATGATCCTCACCAACGCGGTGCGCGGGCACCCGCTCGTCAAGAGCCTCGCCCACTCATGGGACTCCCGCTGGTATCTCCACATCGCCGAGTACGGCTACAGTCACAAGATCTGGATCACCCCGCAGGGTTCCGTCCAAGCCGACTGGGCGTTCTTTCCCCTGTACCCGGGCATGATCAGGGCCCTCACCACAGTCCTGCCGCTGACCCCCGGCCAGGCCGCGCTGCTCATCTCGTGGATCGCCGCGGTCGTGGCGGCGTGGGGCGTCTACGCCATCGGTCACATGCTCTACGGGCGCGGCGTCGCCACCGCCCTGGTCGCCGTGTGGGCCGCCATGCCGCACGCCGCCGAGCTGACCATCGCCTACACCGAGTCGCTGTTCGCCGCGCTCGCCGTCTGGTCCCTGTACCACGTGCTCAAGGGCCGCTGGCTGTGGGCCGGGACGCTCGCCGCGCTCGCCGGCCTGGCCCGGCCGAGCGGCTTCGCGATCGCGCTGGCCGTCTCCGTCGCCGCCGGCTACGAGGCACTGCGGCAGCGCGGCCGGGTCCCGGTGAGTCTGTGGGCCGGCGCCGTGCTCGCCCCGCTGGGCTGGCTCGGCTATGTGCTGTGGGTCGGCAGCCAGACCGGAAACCTGCTCGGCGGCTACTTCACGGTGCAGAGCGCCTGGGACTCCAAGTTCGACGGCGGCGTCGGCGCGGCCAAGTTCGTCAAGGCCCTGCTGCTGCACGGCGGGGGTGTCGTCTATCCGGTGGCCCTGGTGATCGTCGCGGCGAGCATCCTGCTGTTCGCGCTGCTGTGCCTGGAACGTGCCCCGCTGGCGCTGGTGGTCTTCTCCGGCGTCCTGCTCCTGCTCGTGGTCGGCGGGTCCGGCTCCTTCTCCTCCAAGCCGCGGTTCCTGCTGCCGGCGTTCCCGCTGCTCATCCCCTTGGCCCGTGCGCTGATGCGGACCTGGCGGGTCCGCCCGGCCCACGCGGTGCTCGTCTACGGCGCCCTCGCTGTCGCGTCCCTGCTGTTCGGTGCCTATGTGACGGTGGTGGCCACGTCCCCGCTGTGAGCCACCGCCGCCGTCCGTCACACGGGCTGCCCCTCGCGCTCGCCGCGCCCGGCCACGGCCAGGCCGGCGAGCGCCGCTGTGATCAGCAGGGCGCTGACCCGGACCGGTGAGCGGTAGCCGAGCCCGCCGTCGATCGCCCGCACCGCCCAGCAGCGGGCCGAGGGCGGCGCCGACGGCGTCTGCCGCGCCAGCCGGCGCCGGCCGAGCAACGCCATCAGCGGCGCCCCGGCGATCATGCCGGCGGCGAAGGCGGACGTGAGCGCGCCCGCGGCGGGGACGGAGATCCCGAGGCTCCCTCTCAGGGCGTAAATATCAGATATCGGTAAAATCTAGACGTTTGCCGAAGATTCAGGTGGTCGGCCGCCGAGGGTCACCGCCGTGCCGGAAGTGATCGATGCCCCGCAAGCGCCCCATGGACGAAGGCGACGAGCTGCTGGCCCGGCTCGGCTCGCTCACCGCCCAGGCACGCCAGCGCGCGGAGCTGCAGCGCAGCCAGGTCGAGCTGGCCATCGCCCTGCAGCGCGGCATGCTGCCCCGGGACCTGCCCACCGCCCCCGGCCTGCACCTCGCCGTGCGCTACACCCCGGCGAACCTCGGCCTCAACGTGGGCGGTGACTGGTACGACGCCTTCGCCCTGCCCGACGGCCGGATCGGGCTGGCGATCGGCGACGTCCAGGGGCACAACATCGAGGCCGCCGCCTTCATGGGGCAGGTGCGGGCCGGACTGCGCGCCCTCGCCTCGGTCACCAGCGACCCCGGTGAACTGCTCGCCCGCACGAACGAGCTGCTGCTCGCCCTGGGCAGCGATCTGTTCGCCACCTGCACTTTCATGCGCCTCGACCTGGCCACCGGGGTGCTGGAGAGCGCCCGGGCCGGCCACATCCCCTTCGTGTGGGCCACGGCGGACGGCAAGTCGGGTGTCGTCGACGACGAAGGCGGGCCGCCGCTCGGCATCGAGTCGGGCATGGAGTACCCGGTGACCCGGCACCGGCTGACCACGGGCGGGGTGTTCGTCCTGGTCACCGACGGCGTGGTCGAGGGACCGTCGCTGACCGTCGAGGACGGGCTCGACCAGGTGGTGCGCCTCGCCGGCATCGCCGCCGTCGCGAGCCTGGAGGTGCACGCACTGGCCGCCGCCGTGATCAAGGGCGCCGAGAGCGTCGGACACGAGGACGACGCGGCCGTCCTCGTCGTCGGCCTGGACGGCCCCCGCTCCCCTTCCTGACCGTCGTGGCGTGAGGGTGGGCGGGCAGTGCCCTTGGCGGGGGCGTCCTGTGGCGGGCTCGCGCGGCCCGGTCCCCGGCAGGCCGCGACGGTCACCGCCGGCCGCACCGGCGCTGCCCCCCCCGCCCCGGTCCGGGGCATCCCGGCATTACGCCATAGGGCTGGACGGCACCCGGTCTCGCCTCGCCGAGCCGGGGCCGGCGGTGTGAGATTGCTGCTGTGGTGGGCAACGAGGATCTGCGCCGGCGAGGCGGCTCCGTCGTCCAGGTGCTGGCCGTCGGTGCCTGCTACTTCGCCGCGGGCCGGATCGGGCTCATACGTGAGCTGGTCGTCGAGGGCGCGGTCGTCACCCCCATCTATCCCGCCAGCGGCGTCGCCGTCGCCGCCCTGCTGATCCTCGGTACGCGCTGCTGGCCCGGCATCACGATCGGCGCCTTCTTCGTCGTGCTGTCCATCGTCACCCCCCGCCTCGACGTGCTCGTCACCCTCGCCGGCCAGACCGCAGCGCCGGTGTGCGCGGCCCTGCTGCTGCGCCGGGCCCGGTTCCACCCCGACCTCGGCCGGTTACGGGACGGCCTCGCCCTGGTGTTCCTGGGCGCGCTCGGCGCCATGCTGATCAGCGCGACCGTGGGCGTCGGCCTGCTCGTCGTCACGGGCCACCTGGCCGCGCACAGCTTCTGGCCGGTCTGGCTGGCCTGGTGGGTGGGCGACGCGATGGGCGTCCTGACCGTGACCCCGCTCCTGCTGTCGCTGGGCAACGCCCGCCGGCCGCTGCCCACGGCCCGCTGGAAGGAGGCGACCGCGCTCGCCGTCATCGCCTGCGCGCTGCTGCCGCTGGCCGTCTACAGCTCGCTCAGCCTGCTTTACCTCGTCTACCCGCTGCTCATCTGGACCGCCCTGCGCTTCCAGCTGGTGGGCAGCGTGCTGTGCGCGCTGCTGACCTCCGTGCTGGCCACGGTCGCCGCCACGGACGCCGTCGGCGCCTTCGCCGGGCTGAGCCGGATCGAGGTCATGGCCAAACTCCAGGCGTTCAACGGCTCGATGGCCCTGACCGCGCTGCTGCTGTCCGCCGTGATCACCGAGCAGCGCAACACCCGCAGCTCCGTGGAGAAGGCCTGCCAGGAGCTGGTCGAGGTCCTGGAACACCTCACCGCGGGCGAGGCCCCACCGCCGCGCCCGCAACCGGACGCCGAGGGCCCGGAGAACCCACGCCCCGGCCGTCTCCCACCGGCCTCGTGAGGGCCGCGTCATTGCTTACGCTTGATTGAACAGTCCAGACTGATAAACCTATCGTTATCACCATGGACACGGTTGCACTCGCCGCCGGGCTCCGGCTGGCCATGGGCCGGATCGTCCGGCGACTGCGGCAGGCGCACGCGGTCGGGGACGTGTCGCTCTCCGAGGTCTCGGTGCTGGCGCGGCTCGCCCGTGGCGGTCCGGACTCGCCCGGGTCGCTCGCCGAGCTGGAGCGGGTCCGGCCGCAGGCCATGGCCAGTACGCTCGCCGGTCTCGAACAGCGCGGGCTGGTGAGCCGTGCCCCCGACGCGGCCGACGGGCGCCGGGCCATCGTCTCCCTCACCGGCGAGGGACGGACCATGCTGGAGCAGCGCCGCTCCGAGTCCGTGAGCCGGCTCGCCCACGCCCTGGAGGAGTTCACCCCGCGCGAACGGCAGGCCCTGCAGGACGTCCTGCCCCTGCTCGACCGACTGGCGGAACGGCTGTGAGCGGCACGGGGCCCGCTCCGGACGGCGCCGGGCCCGCATCGGACGGGGCCCGGCCCGCACCGGACGGCCCCGGCGCGACCGGCGGTATACGGTCCCGGCTGCTCGCCCGTGCCGCCCGGCTGCGGGACACGTCCCCGGGACCCGGTTACAAGTGGATCGCCCTCTCCAACACCACGCTGGGCGTGCTGATCGCCACGATGGACGCCTCGATCGTGATCATCTCGTTGCCGGCGATCTTCCGCGGGATCGGCCTGGACCCGCTCGCGGCCGGCAACATCGGCTATCTGCTGTGGATGATCCTCGGCTATCTGCTGGTCTCGGCCGTCCTGGTGGTCGTGCTCGGCCGGCTCGGCGACATGTTCGGCCGGGTCCGGATCTACAACCTGGGCTTCCTGGTCTTCGCGTGTGCCTCCGTCGCCCTGTCCCTCGACCCGTTCCGGGCCGGCGCGGGCGCGCTGTGGCTGATCCTGTGGCGCATCGTGCAGGCCTTCGGCGGGTCCATGCTCACCGCCAACTCGGCCGCCATCCTCACCGACGCCTTCCCGGCCCGGCAGCGCGGCATGGCCCTCGGCATCAACCAGATCACCGCGCTCGCCGGGCAGTTCCTCGGTCTGCTCGCCGGGGGTCTGCTGGCCGCGGTCGACTGGCGGGCGGTGTTCTGGGTGAGCGTCCCGGTCAGTGTCACCGGCACCGTCTGGTCGTATCTGAGCCTGCGCGAGACCGCGGCCGGCGCACGCGGCCGGATCGACTGGCTCGGCAACCTCACCTTCGCCTGCGGCGCCGGCGTCCTGCTCGCCGGCATCACCTACGGCATCCAGCCCTACGGCGGCCACTCCACCGGCTGGACCAGCCCCTGGGTCCTCACCGGACTCCTCGGCGGCCTCTTCCTGCTGCTGGTGTTCGCCCTCGTCGAGACCCGGGTCGCCGAGCCCATGTTCCGGCTGTCGCTGTTCACGGTGCGGGCGTTCGCCGCCGGCAACCTGGCCGCGCTGCTGACCGCGATCGCCCGGGGCGGGCTGCAGTTCATGCTCATCATCTGGCTCCAGGGCATCTGGCTGCCGCTGCACGGCTACGCCTTCGAGGACACCCCGCTGTGGGCAGGCATCTTCATGCTGCCGCTCACCCTCGGCTTCCTGATCGCCGGGCCCGTCTCCGGCTATCTGTCGGACCGCTTCGGCGCCCGGCTGTTCTCCACCGCCGGGCTGCTCGTGGTCGCCGGGTCCTTCCTCGGCCTGCTCGCCCTGCCGGTGAACTTCGACTACGCCGTCTTCGCGGCGCTGCTGCTGCTCAACGGGCTGGGCCAGGGCATGTTCTCGGCGCCCAACACCTCCTCCGTCATGGGCAGCGTGCCGGCCCGCCACCGGGGCGTGGCCTCCGGGATGCGCTCCACCTTCCAGAACTCCGGTACGGCGCTGTCCATCGGGGTCTTCTTCTCGCTGATGGTGTCCGGCCTCGCCGCCACCCTGCCGAGGACGCTCGCCCAGGGGCTCCACGCCCATGGCGTTCCCGCCGGCACCGCCCACGAGGTGGCCTCGCTGCCGCCGGTCAGCACCCTGTTCGCCACCTTCCTCGGCAACAACCCCGTCGGCCACCTGCTCGGCTCGGGCGGCACCCTGGACCAGCTGACCGCGGCCCAGCGCGCCACCCTGACCGGGCACACCTTCTTCCCCGAACTGGTCTCCGGGCCCTTCCACCACGGCCTGACGATCGTCTTCTGCGTCGCCGCCGGCATGGCCCTGGTCTCCGCCCTCGCCTCCGCCCTGCGGGGCGGCCACGAGCGCGCCCCCGGCACAGGCCCGACGGCCGGGAACGACACGGAAGGACAGTCCTCGCGGCGCACGGCGCGCGTCCCCAAGCACCGGTGAGCGCCGGTCCTGTGCGACGCGGACGCCGTCAGTCCGCGCGCCGCCTGCGCACGAAGTGCCGTACGACGAGGGCCGCGACGAGGACGGCGGCGGCGATGACGACGTAGAGCAGATAACGGTTGACCGCGTCGTAGATCACCGTGATGTGACTGCCCGCCACATAGGCCAGGGCCGTCCACAGGCCCACCCACAGGGCCGCCCCGAGGGCGTTGAAGGCGAGGAAGCGTCGCCAGTGCATCCCGGAGGTGCCCGCGATGATGCCGTTGGCCTGGCGCAGGCCCTCGATGAACCGGGCCACGGTGACGATCTTGCCGCCGTGCCGGGCGAAGAACTCCTCGGCGGCCGCGAACCGTTCCGGCGTCAGGAAGACGTACTTCCCCCACCGGTGCACGAACGCCCGTCCGCCGAAATGGCCGATCAGATAGCCGATGTTGTCCCCGACGACGGCCGCGGCGAAGGCGATGGCGGCGACCGCGACGATGTTCAGACGGCCCGCGCCCGCATACACCCCCGCCGCGATCAGCATCGTCTCGCCGGGCGCGGGCACCCCGAAGTCCTCCACCAGGACCACGGCCCCCACCGCCCAGTAGCCGTAGTGTTCGAGCAGCGGCGCCAGATGAGCCAGCGGGCCTGGGAGCGGAGGGGCGGACATGGCACCACGGTACGTCCGGGCGGGCCGCTTCCGGGCGGCGGCCGGTCAGGGGCGGGCCATCGTGTCCTCTTCCGGTACGACGGAGCGCGGACCCTCGGCCGGCACCGTCCGCCCGCCCGGCCGTCCGGTCAGCCGGAGCGCGAGCGGCTCGGTGTACCGGGCGGTCAGCGGGCCGAGGACGACGAGGATCAGCACATAGGCCGTGGCCAGCGGACCGAGATCGGAGTCGATCCCGGAGGTGACCGCGAGTCCGGCGATGACGATGGAGAACTCGCCGCGCGCGACCAGAGTGCCGCCGGCCCGCCAGCGGCCCCGGACCGAGACGCCCGCGCGCCGGGCCGCCCAGTACCCTGTCGCGATCTTGGTGAGGGCGGTCACCACGGCCAGTGCGAGCGCGGGCAGCAGGACCGGCGGGATGCTCGCGGGGTCGGTGTGCAGGCCGAAGAAGACGAAGAACACCGCCGCGAACAGGTCCCGCAGCGGTGCGAGCAGAAGGTGGGCGCCCTCGGCGACCTCGCCGGACAGCGCGATGCCGACGAGGAACGCGCCGACGGCCGCCGAGACCTGGAGCTGTTGCGCGACACCGGCGACCAGCAGCGTCAGCCCGAGCACCACGAGCAGCAGCTTCTCCGGGTCGTCGCTGGAGACGAAGCGTGAGATGTGCCGGCCGAACCGCACCGCCACCAGCAGGACCACGCCCGCCACGCCGAGCGCGACACCCAGCGTGAGGCTGCCGGCGGCGAGGCCGGTGCCGGCCAGCAGGGCCGTGACGACCGGCAGATAGACCGCCATGGACAGGTCCTCCAGCACCAGGATGCTGAGGATCACCGGTGTCTCGCGGTTGCCGAGGCGGCCCAGGTCGCCGAGGACCTTGGCGATGACCCCGGAGGAGGAGATCCAGGTGATGCCGGCGAGGACGACGGCGGCGATCGGGCCCCAGCCCAGCAGCAGGGCCGTCCCGGCGCCGGGCAGGGCGTTGAGGGCGGCGTCGACGAGGCCGGCCGGGTACTGCGTCTTGAGGTTGGAGACCAGGTCGCCGGCCGTGTACTCCAGGCCCAGCATGAGCAGCAGCAGGATGACGCCGATCTCGGCTCCGATCGCCACGAACTCCTCGCTGGCGCCGAGCGGCAGCAGCCCGCCCTCGCCGAAGGCCAGCCCGGCCAGCAGATACAGCGGGATCGGCGAGAACCTGAGGCGCGCGGCGAGCCGGCCCAGCAGGCCGAGTCCGAGGATGATGGCACCGAACTCGATCAGGAAGACCGCGGAGGAGTGCACGCGCTCACTCCCGCCCGAGTATCGCGGCGGCCGCGTCGGCACCCTCGCGGGTGCCGATCACGATCAGCGTGTCCCCGCCGGCCAGCCGGAAGCCGGGGCCGGGGGAGGGGATGGCCGCGGCGCGGCGCAGGACGGCCACGATCGACACGCCGGTCTCGGTGCGCATCCGGGTCTCGCCGAGCAGCCGGCCGTTCCAGTACGAGACCGAGGACAGCTCGATCCGCTCGGCCACCAGGCCCAGTTCCGTCGTGGACAGCAGGCTGGGGCTGTGGTGGGCCGGTTTCAGCGTGCCGGCCAGCGCCTCCGCCTCCTGGCCGGTGAGGTGGACCGACAGCGCGCAGGCGTCGGGGTCGTCGCCCCGGTAGGCGCTCAGGCTCCTCGACCCGTCCCGGTGGGCCACCACCGACAGTCTGCGCTGCTCCCGGGTCGTCAGGTCGTACCGGACCCCGATGCCCGGCAACGGTGTGCTCGTCGTACGTGCGCCGCCCACGGCTACCCCCTGCCCGTTTGAAGATTTCTTGGTGAAATCATTACCGGAACCATATCCCGGCGGCTTGCGGCCGCCGAGGGGGCCCGGTCGGGCGGAGGGTGGCTATGCGTCGGGGCGCGTGGCGGCCTCGTCGTCCTCGGGGAGGGGCTGGCATGTGCGGCACAGCTCGTGGTCCCCGTCGCGCGTGACGACGGTTCCCCAGCCCAGGCACATCTCGCAGTCGCGGGCGAGCTCCAGGTCGGGGCGGGGAGTCAGGAGGGGGCTGTGGTGGGCTCCATGTGCCATGACGTGTGCGGCTCCTCGGATGTCGCGGGGGAGAAGGCGGTCATCTGCCGTGAGCGCCGACAACGATGTCAGCGACTTCAATTATGTCCGACATATCCCTTATGTCTGTGACGCATGTCACATGGAGCCGTCCCGTTCGGGATCCATGGGTCAGCCGAGGTTGCCGAGCCGCGCCTCCCGCCAGAGGTCCACACCGCCGTCGGTCGCGTACGTGTCGATCTCGGCCAGTTCCTCGGTGCTGAAGTCGAGGTTCTGCAGGGCTGCGACGTTCTGCTCCAGCTGCTCGGTCCGTGAGGCGCCGATGACCAGGGATGTCACCCGCTCGTCGCGCAGCGCCCAGGCCAGCGCCAGCTGGGCCAGGGTCTGGCCGCGCCGGGCCGCGATGTCGTTCAGGGCGCGCAGCCGGTGCAGCGTGTCGTCCGTCAGCCAGGCGGGGTCGAACGACGTGCCCTGCGCGGCGCGCGAGTCCTGCGGCACGCCGTCGAGGTAACGGCCCGTCAGCAGCCCCTGGGCGAGCGCGGTGAAGCCGATGACCCCGAAGCCCTCCTCCTCGGCCGCGTCCAGCAGGCCGTCGGTCTCGATCCAGCGGTTGAGCATGCTGTACGACGGCTGGTGGATCAGCAGCGGGGTGCCCAGCTCGCGCAGGATCGCGGCTGCCTGCCGGGTGCGCTCGGCGTCGTAGGAGGAGATGCCGACGTAGAGGGCCTTGCCCTGGCGCACGGCGGTGTCGAGCGCGCCCATCGTCTCCTCCAGCGGCGTGCTCGCGTCCAGCCGGTGGGAGTAGAAGATGTCGACGTAGTCCACGCCCATGCGGCGCAGCGACTGGTCCAGCGAGGCCAGTACGTACTTGCGGGAGCCGCCGCCCTGCCCGTACGGGCCGGGCCACATGTCCCAGCCGGCCTTGGTGGAGATCACCAGCTCGTCCCGGTACGGCGCGAGGTCGCGCTTCAGCAGCCGGCCGAAGTTGAGCTCGGCCGCGCCGTACGGCGGACCGTAGTTGTTGGCCAGGTCGTGGTGGGTGATCCCGAGGTCGAAGGCGCGCAGGGCGATCTCGCGCTGGGTCTCGAAGGGGCGGTCGTCGCCGAAGTTGTGCCAGTAGCCGAGCGACAGGACCGGCAGGTCCAGTCCTGAGCGGCCGGTGCGCCGGTAACGCATGGTGCCGTCGTAGCGAGCGGGATCCGCGACGTGGGTCATCGGGTCTTTCTCCGGGTGGTGCCGTAGGGGAGCCCTTCCGGGTGTGGACGGGCTCGTCCACCCTGCTCCGGCGCCCTGCGCAAGTCCAACCGCCGTCCCGGATGGAATTGAGCGCTTCCGCTTCTGAATCGGGCGCCTCACGGGTGATTGTTCGATCCTACGAACTTCAAGCCGACCGGGTTACCGACCTCCCCGGCTTTTGATAGGAAACTTTCCTACCAGTACTGCACGGACCAACTCCCCACCCCCCGCCTCGACTTGGAGTCTCTGTGGTGCACGCAGACCGCGACACAGCCCCCGCCATCGTCTCCCGCCGCACCGTCGTCGCCGCGCTCGGCGCCGCCGTCGCCTCCGGCGCCCTGATCGGAACCCAGCGCGCGACCGCGGCCCCCGCGGCGCGGGCCGCCACGACGGGCCTCGACGACCCGGCGAAGAAGGAGATCGCCATGGAACTCGTGTCGAGCGCGGAGAACTCCTCGCTCGACTGGAAGGCCCAGTACAAGTACATCGAGGACATCGGCGACGGCCGCGGCTACACCGCCGGCATCATCGGCTTCTGTTCCGGCACCGGCGACATGCTCGACCTCGTCCAGCTGTACGCCGACCGCAAGCCCGGCAACGTCCTCGCCAAGTACCTGCCCGCCCTGCGCAAGGTCAACGGCAGCGACTCGCACGCCGGCCTCGACCCCGACTACCCCAGGGACTGGCGCACGGCGGCCAAGGACACCGTCTTCCAGCAGTGCCAGAACGACGAACGCGACCGGGTCTACTTCAACCCCGCGGTCGCGCAGGGCAAGGCGGACGGTCTGCGCACCCTCGGCCAGTTCTGCTACTACGACGCCATCGTGATGCACGGCGACGGCGACGACCCCACCAGCTTCCGGAACATCCGCAAGCGGGCCCTGCGCAGCGCCGAGCCGCCGGCGCAGGGCGGCGACGAGACGAGGTACCTCAACGCCTTCCTCGACGCCCGGGTGTGGGCCATGAAGCAGGAGGAGGCGCACAGCGACACCAGCCGCGTCGACACCGAGCAGCGGGTGTTCCTGCGCAAGGGCAACCTGGATCTGAACACCCCGCTCGACTGGAAGACGTACGGGGACAGTTACCACATCGGCTGACGGCGCCACGAGGCGTGCGGCAGGCCGTCGGACGCGGGCCCGACAGACCCCGCGTCGCCACCGGCGGCCTGCTTGCACCGGCGTCGGGCGAACCTCTCTGCGAACAGCGGGAGGTGTCCTGAACGGGCGGCGGCACGGCGCGGCGCGGAGACCGGCGCGCCGGATCCCGGGGCGGGACGCACTCGCATGTCAGGGTCCTGGCGAGGAAAGATGGTCGCGAGCGATCGATCACACGGACATCGATCCCACCCGACGCGGAGGAACGGAACTCATGCCGCACGAGCGAGCGGGACGCCCGGCCGGTCCCGAGGACCTTGTCGACGTGGCCCGGCTGGTCACGGCGTACTACGCGCTCCATCCGGACCCGGCCGACCCGGGACAGCGGGTCGCGTTCGGCACCTCCGGACACCGGGGCTCCTCCCTGGCGAGCGCGTTCAACGAGGACCACATCGCGGCCACGAGCCAGGCCATCTGCGAATACCGCGCCCACCAGGGCACCGACGGCCCCCTCTTCCTGGGCGCCGACACCCATGCCCTGTCCGAGCCGGCGAAGGTCACCGCGCTGGAGGTGTTCGCCGCCCATGGCGTCACCGTGCTCATCGACAGCGCCGACGGCTACACGCCCACCCCCGCCGTCTCGCACGCGATCCTCACCCACAACCGCGGCCGTGCCTCCGGTCCCGCCGACGGCGTGGTGGTCACCCCGTCGCACAACCCGCCCGCCGACGGCGGCTTCAAGTACAACCCGCCGAGCGGCGGTCCGGCGGCCTCCGACGCCACCTCATGGATCCAGGACCGGGCCAACGAGATCATCACCGGCGGCCTGAAGGACGTACGCCGGGTGCCGTACACGCGGGCGCTCGCCGCGGAGACGACCGGACGGTACGACTTCCTGGGTGCCTACGTCTCCGATCTGCCGAGCGTGCTGGACCTGGACGCGATCCGGGCGGCCGGGGTGCGCATCGGCGCCGACCCGCTCGGCGGCGCCTCCGTGGCCTACTGGGGCCGGATCGCCGAACAGCACCGTATCGACCTGACCGTGGTCAACCCGCACACCGACCCCACCTGGCGGTTCATGACGCTGGACTGGGACGGCCAGATCCGCATGGACTGCTCCTCGCCGTACGCGATGGCCTCCCTCATCGAGCAGCGCGACCGCTTCCGGATCGCCACCGGCAACGACGCCGACGCCGACCGGCACGGCATCGTCACCCCGGACGCCGGCCTGATGAACCCCAACCACTACCTCGCGGTCGCCATCTCCTACCTGTACCGCCACCGCGACCAGTGGCCCGCCGGCGCCGGCATCGGCAAGACGCTGGTCTCCTCCACGATGATCGACCGGGTCGCCGCCGACCTCGGTCGTCAACTCGTCGAAGTTCCGGTCGGGTTCAAGTGGTTCGTGGACGGACTGGCCGACGGCACCCTCGGCTTCGGCGGCGAGGAGTCGGCCGGCGCGTCCTTCCTGCGCCGGGACGGCTCGGTGTGGACCACCGACAAGGACGGCATCATCCTGGCCCTGCTCTCGTCCGAGATCACGGCCGTCACGGACCGGACCCCGTCGGAGCACTACGCCGGCCTGACCGCCCGCTTCGGTGAACCCGCCTACGCCCGTATCGACGCCCCCGCGACCCGCGAACAGAAGGCGCTGCTCGGCACGCTGTCCCCGGCCCGGGTCACCGCCGACACCCTCGCCGGTGAGCCCGTCACGGCCGTCCTCACCGAGGCGCCCGGCAACGGCGCCGCCATCGGCGGGATCAAGGTCACCACGGACAACGCCTGGTTCGCGGCCCGCCCTTCGGGCACCGAGGACGTCTACAAGGTCTACGCCGAGTCCTTCCTCGGCCCCGGCCACCTCGCCCGGGTGCAGGAGGAGGCCCAGGCCGTGGTGCAGGCCGCCCTCGGCGGCTGAGTGACCGGCGGCGGCCCGTCGCAGGCCCGTTCGCGACCGGCCGCCGTTCGCTCAGCCGCGGCGGCCGCGGTGCTCGTCCAGCCGGTCCAGGACGGCCTGGGCCATGGCCTGCTCGCCCTTGGCGTTGGGATGTGCCGGGGCGGCGGGGGACGCGGGCTGGAGGGGCTCGATCCAGCGGTCGGCGGGCGACTTGCACATGTCGTGGCCGACCGTGGGGCCGTACGTGTCCACGTACTCGGCCCGGTTGACGGCGGCCACCAGCCGCAGCATCAGGTTCAGCCGCTTCTCGGTATCCCGCAGGTAGGGGAAGTCCCCCTGGGCGAAGGGGACTTGAGGGAAGCAGCCGGTGCCGTCGTCGGGCAGCAGGTCCGGGTAACCCACGACGACCACCCGGGCGTGCGGTGCCCGGGCGTGCACGTCTCGCAGGACCCGGTCGACCTTCGGCGCGGTCCTGGCGATCGCGAGGGTCAACTGGTCGTAGCCGACGGCCCGGTAGGAGCGCTCGCAGGGGTTGCCCGTCGGGTCCTGTGCGGCGAGCCGGGCGCAGGTGGCGATGACCGGGCCGAACCCGACGTCGTTGCCGCCGATCTGGAGCGTCACGAGGTCCGTGTCCCGGTGCACGGCGTCCAGTTGCGGCTTGTTGGTGCCCTGAGCCTGCCACATCTCGGCGGTGGTCGCCCCCGCACAGCTGACGTCCGTGAAGGCGGTCAGCTGCCGCTGCCCGGCGACCAGCGAGGGGTAATTGTGGTCGGAGCGGGCGCAGTTGGCGTCCACCTGGGCCGGGATGCCGGGGCCCGAGGTGTAGGAGTCGCCGAGCGCCACATAGGCGGTGTCGCGGCCGTGTCCGCCGGGGTGTGCGGCGGCCGGGGTGGTGGAGGCGGCCACGAGGGCGCAGCCGCCCAGTGCCGCCCCGAGCACGGCCGCCCGCCGCCGGCCTCTCGTCCCGTCCGCCGGATGTGTGTCCTTCGCCATGACACCCTCCCCCTGAGTTCGACTGGGGGTCTGTATACCGTCCGGTAGGTGTCGCCGACCAGAAGCCGGAAGCGACGAGTTCTTCGCCGCCGGCGCCGAGACGCGGACCGAACGGCGCCAGGAGCCCTCTTCGCCGCCGCCGACCGGGCCGGCCTGCCCGTCTGCCGCTGCCCGGTCCAGGCGATCCGGCGGCTCGGCGCGGCCCCTGTCGTCCTCGGCCCCGGCTCACCCGGCCCCGGCCGCCCCCGCCTCGCCGACCTCACCGACACCTTCAAGGGCCACTGGTCCGCGTACGCCACGGAGTTCACGCGGCCGGCCCGGACCGGCCGGCATCCCCCCGACCGGTTCCGCCGTCTCGTCCACGGCATCCCCGAGGCTCTCGTCCCGCTCGCCGTGCGCACCGCGCACGAGCGCGGCGCGGCCGTGTGCTGGCCGGTGACCGGCGAACCACCCGACCCCTGGCCCCAGTTGGCGTCGGCGTTGTCCGGGGCGGGCCACTGACCAGCGGGAACGGTGTGCGAAGCTGTTCCGGTCAGCAACCGCGCACGGGAGGGGAGCCGTCGTCATGGCCATCATCCACCACACCACGCTCAAGCCCACGAAGCTGGAGCTGCTCACCGACTGGCTGCCCACCCGCCCCTGGTACCGCGGTGGCTCCGGCGCCCCGGTGCTGACCAAGTCCGGCGGCTTCCGGCTGGACGACCCCGAGGGCGAGGTCGGCATCGAGTTCATGGTGGCCACGGACACCTCCGCCACCGAACCGACCGCCTACTTCGTCCCGTTGACCTACCGCGGCGCACCGCTGGACGGCGCCGAGCACGCGCTCATCGGCACGATGGAGCACGGCGTGCTGGGCAAGCGCTGGGTCTACGACGGCTGCCACGACCCGGTGCTGGTCGCCGAGCTGCTCTCGCTGATCGAGGGCAGGGCCCAGGCGCAGGCGCAGAGCATCAACGACACCCCCGACCCCGAAGTGGTCCACTCCTACAGTGGCGCCCCCTTCACCCTGGACGGCTTCACGCCGGAGCCGGCCGACGACGCGGAGGGCACCCGCCTCCCCCTGCCGCACGGCACGGTCCTCCACGTGCACCGGGTCCTGGCACCCGTCCCCGAGAACCCGCCGCTGCGCCCCGAGGGAGCCCTTGGGCATGTGGCCCGCGGCTGGCAGGCGCCGGACGGCAGCCGGCCGGCGGCGCTGTTCATGACGCTGCGTACCGCCTGATCCGGCCTGTCTCACTCGCACCCCGCCCGGGCCTTCTGGCATGGACTGGTCAAATCTGTCACGCTTTCGGCAGCCCCGTGCCCTGACCCCTTGAGGGCACGGCGCACCTCACGGTGCAGCGATCGCGCAAGCCCCGTCCGTGGCCGTCCGGCGCACCCCAGCCGCCCGGCCGCCATCGAGCCGGCCGGGATCCCGGCCGCCGCAAAGGAGTAGCGTGTGAGACCGACCCCCCACAAGGCCCTCGGCGCCGGTGCGCTCACCGTCGCCGCGCTGGCCGCCTTCGTCCTCCCCGCAAGCCCCGCCGCCGCTCAGCCGGCCACGCACCCGTCCGCACACCGAGCGGCCGCCACCTGCACCCCGGCACAGGTCGTCGGCAACGGCGGCTTCGAGAACGGCACGTCGTCCTGGACGGCGTCCTCCTCCGACGTCATCACCAGCCGCACCGGACAGACCGCCCACAGCGGCAGTTCCTACGCCTGGCTGGACGGCACCGGCGGCACCCACACGGACACCCTGTCCCAGAGCGTCGCCATCCCGGCCGGATGCGGCACGGCCACGCTCACCTTCTGGCTGCACATCGACACCGACGAGACGACGTCGTCCGTCGCCTACGACAAGCTCACGGCCAAGATCGGCGGCACCACGCTGGCCACGTACTCGAACCTCGACGAGAACACCGGGTACGTGAAGAAGTCCATCGACGTGTCGGCGTACGCGGGCCAGACCGTCAGCCTGTCCTTCACCGGGACCGAGGACTCCAGCCTCCAGACGAGCTTCGTCCTCGACGACATCGCGCTCGACACCTCCGGCGGCACCACACCGCCGGGCGACTCCACCCGCACCCCGGCCGCGCCGTCGTACACCGTGAACCTCAGCAGCGACACGACCGGCACCGAGTGGACCGGACACGAGAGCGTGACCTTCACCAATGCCTCGGCCACCGCACTGAACGAGGTCTACCTGCGGCTGTGGGACAACTACCACGGCACCTGCGACGCGATGCCGATCCGGGTCACGAACGTCACCGGCGGCACGGCGCAGGGCCCCACGGTGGCCTGCACCGCGCTGGAGATCGACCTGCCGGCCCCGCTCGCCCAGGGACAGAGCGCCACCATCGGCTTCGACCTCGGCATCACCGTGCCCAGCGGCGCCGACCGCTTCGGCCACGACGGTGCCTACAGCTTCATCGGCAACGCCCTGCCCGTCCTCGCCGTCCGCGACAGCTCCGGCTGGCACCTGGACCCCTACACCAACAACGGCGAGTCGTTCTACTCCCTGGCCGCCGACTTCCAGGTGACCCTCGACCACCCCAGCGACCTGCTGGTCCCGGCCACCGGCACCTCCACCGACACCCCCGGCTCCAGCGGACGTACCGTGACGACGGCGACGGCGTCCAAGGTGCGTGACTTCGCCTGGGCGGCCGGCCCGTTCAGCAAGATCTCCGGCACCTCGTCGTCCGGCGTCGCCGTGAACGTCTACTCCGTCTCGGGCATCAGCTCCTCCAGCGCCCAGTCGATGCTCAGCACCGCCAAGACCGCCGTCGACTCCCACGCGAGCCGCTTCGGCGCCTATCCCTACGGCGAACTGGACGCCGTCCTCGACAACAACTACTGGTTCGGCGGGATGGAGTACCCCGGGTTCGTCCTGGACCTGGTCAGCACCACCGCCCTCACCCATGAGATCGGCCACCAGTGGTGGTACGGCATCGTCGGCGACGACGAGTACAACAGCCCCTGGCTGGACGAGGCCTTCACCGACTACGCCACTGACCTCGCCCTCGGCAAGACCGGCAGCAACTGCTGGAGCAGCGTCTCCTGGGCCTCCGCCGACGAGAAGATCACCGACTCGATGGCCTACTGGGACGCGCACTCCTCGCGCTACTCCACCGTCGTCTACGGCTACGGCAAGTGCGCCCTGCACGACCTGCGCCGCGTTCTCGGCGACACCGCCATGGCCAAGCTGCTGAAGGACTACGCGACCGCGCACTGGTACGGCGTGTCGACCACGGTCGAGTTCAAGGCCGCCGCCCAGGCCGTCACCAGCACCGACCTCACCTCCTTCTGGACCCAGCACCGCATCGACGGCTGACCCGGTGCGGGCCGGTCACGGAAACCGCCCCCGGCGTCCGCCGCGACCGGCCCGCACCCGAGCGCCGGGCCACCCGTACGGCCCAAACAGAGCCCGGCATGGCATCGTTGGGCGGTACCCGGCGTGCGGCGCGGTCCGCGGGCGGGTCAGATGGAAGGCGTGCGATTCTCCATATCCCTTCAGCGCGGCCGGACCCGCCTGGCCTTCACCGGCGCCCTCACCGGCCTCCTCCTCAGCGCGTCCGTCCCCGCGGCCCTCCCCGCGCCGGACCCGGACACACCCCGGCGCGGCACCGCGTACATGGGCATGGGCGTCCTCGCCCACGACGGCGGCGACAGCGACCCGGATGCCCGGCCCCCGGTGACCCGCGCGAGCCAGACCGAAGGGGTGGACGTCTCCAGCTATCAGGGCGAGGTCGACTGGTCCACCCTGTGGGGCAGTGGCGTCAAGTGGGCGTACACGAAGGCCACCGAGGGGACGAGCTACCGGAACCCCTACTTCACCGGGCAGTACAACGGCCCGTACACCACCGGTCTGATCCGCGGGTCCTACCACTTCGCCACCCCGGACACGTCCGGCGGCGCCGCTCAGGCCGACTACTTCGCGGCCCACGGCGGCGGCTGGTCCAAGGACGCCAAGACTCTGCCCGGCGCACTGGACATGGAGTGGAACCCGTACGGCGACTCCTGCTACGGCAAGTCCGCGAGTGCGATGGTCGGCTGGATCCGCGACTTCCTGAACCGCTACAAGGAGCGCACCGGCCGCGACGCCGTCATCTACACAGCGACCAACTGGTGGCAGCAGTGCACCGGGGACTACGGCGGCTTCGCGGCGAACAACCCGCTGTGGATCGCCCGCTATGCCTCCAGCGCCGGGCCGCTGCCGTCGGGCTGGTCGTCGTACACGATGTGGCAGTACACCTCCACCGGCAAGACCGTCGGCGACCGCGACCGCTTCAACGGCGCCCAGGACCAGCTGCGAAGCTTCGCGACCGGCTGACCCGGTCCGGCCGCGTCCAGGAAGACGGTGGCCGCGGAGCTCGTCGTCACCGCTGTGACTGACGGCCGGCGAGACCTGACCAGGGCCCTCACGGGCGGACCGGCGGTGCTCCGCGTCGACGCCCTCGGCGCGCACCAGGGTTCACGAGGAGGTCATCACGCTCCACGTGGCCGCCAGCCCTGCCGCGTACAGCAGGGCTCCCGCCGGAAGCCCCCACCACACCTGGCCGCCGTGCCACCAGGCCGCTGCGGCCAGTGCCGTGCCCGCGGCGGCGGCGAGTCCCAGCCAGGGCAGGCCCATCATCATCAGGATCCCGGTGCCCGTGCAGCGGAACGCCGGGTTCTGCGGCGAGCAGTCGTCCGTGGCGAAGACGGAGATGAAGAAGACGCCCGCGTTCAGCAGGGCGCCGGCCGCGGTCAGCACTCCCGCGACGATGAGATACGCGGTGGGCCACCGACTCGCTCCGCTCGCGTTCGCGCCGTACACACCGGCATGCATGGGCAGTTCCCCCTCGGCCTCGACCGACCCGATGCCCGCGACGCTACGAGCGCCGGGCGGGCGGCGACTGAGCACGCGTACTCAGTCGGAAGTGCGCGTGCTACTCGGCCGGGCGCCAGGCGAGCCGACCGTCCGCATGGGCACGCGGGGCCCGCCGGCCCGGTGACCGGGTGCCCTCTGCACCGACGGCGTCGCCGAGGCGCGGATGGCCGATGGACGACTGCTCGGCCTGGAACGGTTCGCGGACTACGCCATCCGCGCCGGCGCCACCGGCGAGCGGCCGGACCACTGAGCCCGCGCTCTCCCGACCAGTGGCCTGTTTCACGCCGTTTCACACTGTTCGCCGGACGCGTCACCGATGCGCGGTTAGCGTGTGCGCGCACGGTTCGTGAGGGCGCGGACCGACGTCATGTCGCTTGTCGACGAGGGGGGTTCACCCATGGAGTCATTACGCAGAACGCTTGCCGGACTGGCCCTGGCGCTGCTCATCGGCGCCGGTCTGGTGCTGGCCGGATCCGGCGCGGCGAGTGCCACGGCGACCGCGGAGATACCGGCCGCCACCGAGGGCGGGATCTCGGCCACGGTCACCTTCCACGGCGCCGTCGTCCCGCAGCCGTACCGGCCGGATCCCGACGCCGCCTTCGGTGACCACAAGTGCCGGCTGATCTACCACGACTACGACCCGACGCCCGGCTGCGGCGGGTTCAAGCTCGACTTCACCCTGCACAACGTCCGCAGCCAGCCCGGCTACACCGCCGGGCTCAGCAGCAGCGACTACTACTTCGACGCCTACGCCGACACCGCCCGCACCTTCGGCTGTCTGCGCCCCGACGGCACCTTCGACCACAGCACCGGCTTCGTCGTACGCACCGAACACCAGGAGCTGATGCCGACCTACTATCTGACCCAGGCCAACTGGGTCCTGTCCGACCTGCGTTCGGACCCCACGCGGGACTCGGGGCCGTACTTCTTCATGAACTTCCCCGCGGTACAGGTGAACTGTCCCGATGGCATGACACCGACCCAGTACGGCCTGAAGGTCACCAACGTCAGCCTCACCATCGCCGACGACAATGTCTTCGGCCACACCACCTGGTCCACCCCCGGCCCCTTCTACGCCTAGATCACGGGGTCGGCGAGCCCTGCACGGCCGGCTCGCCGACCCCGGCCCCCGCCACCGTCGCCCGACCGGACCGCGCCGGCTACGGCGGCCTCAGTGCCGGAGGCTCGGCGGTGTCCAGTCGGCGTGGCGCAGGATCGCGCGCATCGTCGCGCCGGACGGCGCGAGCCGCAGCGCGGTGTTGCGCAGGGAGACGGCCAGCGGGTGGGCGAGCCGCTGACCCGTGCGGCCCGCCCGGCGGGCGGCGCGGGCGACCGCCTGGGAGCGGGGGCGGCGCTCCGCGTCGTAGCGGGCGAGCGCCGAGGCGAGCGAGGTCTCCGTGGCGAGCGCGGCGGCCAGCGTGGCGGCGTCCTCCAGGGCCTGGCATGCGCCCTGCCCAAGATTCGGCGTCATGGCGTGCGCCGCGTCACCGAGCAGGACCACCCGGCCGGCGGTGAACGACGGCAAGGGTGTGACCAGTTCATGGATGTCGTGGTGGAGCACGGCCTCGGGACGTGTGGCCGTCAGCAGCTCCGGGATCGGGGCGTGCCAGCCGTCGAAGCGGCGGCGCAGCCAGTCCAGGGGGTCGTCGTGGCGTACGGCGGCCGGCGCGGTGAGCACCGCGTGCCACTCGGCCCGGCCGTCGGTGAAGCCGATGTGCCCGAACTCGGCGCCCTCGCCCCACGTCAGCTCGAAGTCGGTGTCCAGGTCGAGGGGTTGGTCGGTGATGGCTCGCAGGACCGTCGAACCGGCGTAGACCGGGCCGGGATGCCCGGGGAACAGCAGTCCGCGCAGCCGGCTGTTCACCCCGTCGGCCGCGACGACCAGGTCCGCGTCCCAGACGTCGTCCGCGACCGGCACGGCCACCCGGTCCGGGGCCGAGCGGTCCAGGGTGGACACGGTGACGCCGATGCGCAGGCACGCGGCGGGCAGGGCCGCGCGCAGCGCCCGGTGCAGGTCGGCCCGCCGGATGCCCACGATCGGCGTGCCGAGGGCGCGTTCGAGGGCGGCGCCGTCCATCCGGGCGAGCCAGCGGCCCTCGGGGGTGCGGGTACCCCCGGTGTACTGGGGGCGGGCCGCCGCGCGCACGGCCGTACCGACGCCGAGGGTGTCCAGCGCGCGCAGGCCGTTGGCGTGCAGCGAGATGCCCGCGCCCGCGTCGGCCAGGGTGCCGGCCCGCTCCACCACCCGGACGTCCCAGCCGATCCGGTGCAATCCGATGGCCGTCGCCAGCCCGCCGATGCCGCCCCCGACCACCACCGCCGTACCGCCCATGCCGGACCCCCTTCGACCTCGCATCGCTCACGTCTTCTACAGCTGTAGAAGACCCTACAGTCGTGCTCTACAGCTGTAGAACCGGGGGTGTAGAAAGAGGGGGTGACCGCAGACCGACGTACTCTCCTCGCCGACACGGCCATCGCGGTGCTCGCCGACACCGGCATGCGGGGACTGACGCATCGCGCCGTGGACCGGGCGGCGGACCTTCCGCCCGGCACCACGTCCGCCTACTACCGCTCCCGCCAGGCCCTGCTCACCGCGCTGGTGCGGCGGCTGGTGGCGCTCGACCAGGCAGAGCTGGAGGAGGCGGGGGGCAGGGTGCCGGTGGTGCGCACGGCGGCCGAACTGGCCCAGGGCATCGCCGGGTTGGCCGAGGCGCGGCTCACGGGGGAGGGGCGCAGGCGCTCGCTCGCGCGCTACGCGTGCGCCGTCGAGAGTGTGCACCACCCCGAACTGCGCGAGATCCTGGTGCCGCGCGAGAACCGGGGGCGGCGCACGGTGCGCGACTTCCTCGCCGCGCAGGGGGTGGCACAGGTGGAGGAACGTACGGTGACGCTGCTGACCTGCGTGGACGGTCTGGTCTTCGACCGGCTGGTGAACGGTGGCAGTGTGCGCGAGGAGGAGATCCGCGGACTCGTGGCCGCGGCACTGCGCTGACCGGCCGCAATGCGACGGCGGTGCCGCCTCCTCCTGAGTGAAGGTCACCTGTTCCAGGGGACAACTGATCCCTTGTTCGGATCAGCGTCAACTGCCGTGATTCACAGGTGAGTCGGTCCGGGTGGTGGCACCGCGCGCAGGGCGCGCAGTACCGACCAGACGACCGAGACCAGCGGGACGGCGACCACGGCGCCGATCACCCCCCCGACGATGCTCCCGGCGATCACCGACACGGCGACGACCAGCGGATGCAGCCGTACCGCCCAGCTCATCACCAGCGGATGCAGCACATGCCCCTCCAGCTGGCCGATCACCACGATCAGCGCCAGCACGGCCGCGGCCGTGAGCGGTCCGCGCCCGGCCAGCGCGACGATCGTGGCGACGCCGAGCGCCACGGGCGAGCCGACCAGCGGCACGAACGCCGCGAAGAACTCCAGCAGGGCAAGCGGCAGCGCCAGCGGCACCCGCAGGACGAGCAGCGCGATCCCGACGAGCACGGCGTTGCTGGCGGCCACGATGATGATGCCGCGCGTGTACCCGGCGAAGGCCCGCCAGGCCGCCCGCCCCGCCCGGTCCCAGGCCGGCCGGGCGGGACTCGGCAGCAGCTCGTCGCGCATCCAGCCCCACAGACGCTCACCGGAGTGGATGAAGAACACCGAGGCGAACAGCGCGAGCGCGCCCCCGGTGGCCACCTCCACCGCCCGGCTCAGCCCGCTGACCGCGTTGCTGAGCAGACTGGAGCGGTGCGTGGAGATGTAGTGCGTCACCTGGTTCTGCAGCTGGGAGAGGCGGCCGGGACTCAGCCGGAACGGCGGCCGTTGCAACCACTGCTCGATCCGGTGCACACCGCCCCGGAACTCACCGACCAGCCGGCCCGACTCGTTCGCCACCGCGTTGCCCACCAGGGCGAGCAGCGCCAGCATGAGCAGCACACTGCCCACCAGCGCGATGGCGACGCACAGCGGGCGTGGCAGCACCCGGTCGAGCAGATCCGTCAGCGGGCGCAGGACGGAGGTCACGATCAGCGCGAGGAACAGGGCCACGGCGATGAGCTGGAAGCTGCCGAGGATGCTGAAGACGCCGTAGACGGCGACGCCGACAACGATGAGCCGCCAGGCGTAGGCCGCCGCGACCCGCAGCCACGGCACCGTCCACTCGGCCGCCGACGCCGGCCTGGGGCGCGTGGCGGGTGCGAGCCGTACGGAGTACGCCGGCCGGCTGCCCAGCACACCCCCCGTCCGGCGCCGGCCGCCCGGCCCCACCGCCCGCCGACGCGCATCGCCCACCACCGCTTACGGCTCCTCTCCGTCACCCCTGCTGACGGTCGGTCACATAGAGAGAACCGTAAGCGCCCGGCCCGGAAGGGTCCCGCACAACGCGCCCGCGCACACCTAGGAGCCCGTCCGGCCGGGGCCTGCCGCGGTTCTGTCGTCGTCCAGGAAGGTCAGTGTCCGGGCGAGCGGTGCCCGGTCGGTCCGGGCGTACGGCGCCGACGGATCCTCGAAGCCGATGGACAGGCCCGCGAACAGGATCAGTTCCTCCGGCGGTGACACGACCTCCGCGACCGTACGGTGGTACACGGACCACGCCATCTGCGCACAGCTGTGCAGCCCCTCGGCACGCAGCAGCAGCATCACCGTCTGGAGGTACATCCCGAGGTCGGCCCACTGGGCCGCGCCCATGTGGCGATCGATGTAGCACAGCAGCAGGCAAGGGGCGCCGAAACACCGCCAGTTCGCGGCGACGGCCGCCCGGCGGGCCCCCAGGTCCTCGCGCCGGATGCCGAGCGCCCCGAAACGCCGGTCGGCCGCCGTCGACCGGCGCTCCCGGTAAGGGGACCGCAGCCGCGCCGGATACATCTCGTACGCGCGCTCGTCCCCGGGGTCACCGGCCGTGACCCGCTCGCCGGCGCGCTTCTTCAGCTCGGCCAGCGGCGCACCCGTGAGCACGTAGACGTGCCACGGCTGGAGATTGCCGCCCGAGGGCGAGCGCGCGGCGGCGGTCAGGACCCGTTCCAGCACCGCGCGCGGAACCGGCTCGTCCGTGAAGGCCCGCACCGCGCGCCGGCTCGCCACCGCCTCGTACACATCCACCCGTACGACCTCCCGGCCGGTTCCGTCTTCCGTGTCTTCCGCCGTACTGACGGATGCGGGGCGACGGATGTGACGGAGCCGGCTCAGGCCCTCGTGACCTGCTGGTACTGCCCGAGGAAGACCGGTTCGCCCCGGCGCACCTGCCACAGGAAGAGGCCCGAGTTCAACTGCACCGCGCCGGTCGAGGCGTCGAAGGCGAAGGTGCGGGTGACGCCCCGGTACGACAGGGCGCGCAGCCGGTGGGCCAGGGTGCCCGGGTCCACGTGGCCCGTCCCGGCGGCCGTCAGCGCCGTCATGACCATACCCGCCGCGTCGTAGGCCTCGGCGGCGCCGACCGGGACGCCGTGGACCGCGTACCGCTTCTCGTACGCCCGGACGAATCCGGCGGCGGAGTCCAGGCGGGCGGGGTCCACGAAGGTGGCCGAGAAGACCCAGCCCTCGGCCGCCGAGCCCGCCGCCTCCAGGAACGCGGGGCCGAGGACCGGTTCCGTCGCCGCGGCCGTACCCGTGAACCCGGCGGCGCGCAGCGCCCGGGCACAGGCGGCGGCCCGCACGGGCGAACGCCCGCAGTAGACCACGGCCTGCGCACGCGCGGACATCGCCGCCGCGACGGCGGGGCCGAAGTCATCGCTGCCTGCGGCGACCGTGGGGGTGACGACCGTGCCGTGCGGCGGGGTGTTCTTCGCGAGGGACCCGGAGATCTGCCAGCTGTAGGCAATCGCCGCTCCGTCGCTGATCAGTGCCCGGCGGGCGGCCGGGCGGACGGCGGCCAGGTAGTGGACGAGCGGGGCGGCGAGTGCGTCGTCCTGCGGGCGTATCTGGAACACGGCGGCCGCCTGGGTCGACTGCGTGACATACAGGGCGTCGGAGTCCGACCAGGCCGTCACCAGGGGCAGCTGCGCCGTGTTGTAGATGTCCCGCACGGCGAGCGCCGTGCTGTCCGAGGTCGGGCCGATCACCGCCGACACCCGCCCGGCGGTAACCAGCCGGCGCGCCACCGCACGCGCCCGGTCGGCCTCGCCCCGGTCGTCGTGGGACTGGACGACGAGGTCGTACGACCGGTCGGCGCGCGCGTTGTGCTGCGCGGCGGCCAGCCGTACGCCCCGTTCGACCGCCGTGCCCAGGCCCTTGCCGGGGCCGGTGAGGTCGGCGTGTACGGCGATCGTCCGGGAGGGGACCGCGTCGCGGGCGGCGGAGGACCGGGTGGCGTACCAGGCCGCCGTGGCCCCACCAGCCGCCAGGACCCCCGCCGAGGTGCCCAGCAGCAGGAAGCGGCGTCTGGTCGGCGTGGGCGGCCCGGCCACGAGTGTCGGCGGCTCGGTGCGCTGTGGCTCGGGTAGGTCCAGGACTTGGGCGGAGCGTTCGGCGATGAGCGCGGGCAGGCCGGGTGGCAGCCAGTCGTCGGTGCCGAAGTGGCCCAGCGCCACCCGGAGTTCGGGCAGTGTGGGGCGGGCGGCCGGGGACTTCGCCAGGCAGCGGGCGATGAGCGTGCGCAGCGGGTCGTCCGGGACGCCGGTGAGGTCCGGGGCCTCGTGGATGGTGCGGAAGATCACCGATGCCGCCATGCCCGTGCCGTACGGCGGGCGGCCCGCCGCCGCGTAGGCGAGCAGGCAGCCCAGTGAGAACACATCGCTCGGCGGGCCCGGCTCGCCGCCGCGGGCCCGC
>NZ_JAIQYY010000001.1:380274-467189 GCF_020181035.1 Streptomyces sp. CoH27 | reverse complement strand
GGGGCCGGGCACGAACGCCGTGGCGAGCCACGGCTCGGGGGCTTCCGGGTCGGCGGCCAGCACCGGAGTGGTCCAGCGAGCGTCGACCCGCGCCGCCGCCCGTGCCTCGCGCCGGAAGCGGGCCCGGAAGGAGGGGTCGGCTGCGTGTTCCGCCCGGATCACCTTGACGGCGGCCAGGGTGCCGCCTTCGGAGCGGGCGAGGTAGACCACGCCCATGCCGCCGGTTCCGATCCGGGCGAGCAGCCGGTACGGGCCGATGGCCTCCGGGTCGGTGGTGAGAAGCGGACGCACCGTCACTTCCCCCGGGGCACGGGCGCCTTGTCCGGAGCCGGGCCGACATAGCGCAGGGCGCCGCCGCGCACCTGGTGGACGAAGGTGGCCGGAGTGGCGAGCATCGGGGTCCCCACGGTCGTCGAGTCGAAGACGAACTCCCGTGTGAGGCCCCGGTACTTGGTTTTCTGTAGGGGCGCGATCAGGTCCCTGGGGGCCGGACGTCCGCCCTTCGTCGCCAGGAGCCTGTCGATCAGCAGGTTCGCCGCGTCGTACCCCTCGGCCGCCCAGAACCCGGGTGCGTGTCCGTACCGGCTGCGGAACGCCTCGGCGAAGGACCGGACCTGGGCCGCGCCCGGACCGATCGCGCTCGCCACGACCGTCCAGCCGTCAGCGGCCGGCTCGGCGGCGAAGCGGGTGTCGAGCGCGGGCTCCGCCGCGTACTTGGGGCCCTTGAAATCGGCCATGCCCCGCGCGGCACGCAGCGCGCCGTCCAGCGGACCGGCGTACACGAAGGCCGCGATGCCGGCCGCGCGCATCTCGTCGAGCACCGGCTTCAAGTCGGTCGTACCGGCGGGCACGACCCGGGGGTGGGTGGCGCGGCCGTACTTGCGGACGATCAGGTTCACCATCTGGATGGTCATCCAGGACAGATCGCCGCCGCTGCGGTCCAACAGCACCCCGACGGGCGCCGCCGTGCTGGTGGCCGCCCACTGGAACGCCAGCTTCATCGCGACCGCGTTGTGCAGCGGGCGGCCGCGCAGGAACGAGCGGGTGTTCTGGAGCAGATTCTGGCCCGCGGACATGCTCAGCAGGGGCAGCAGGGCGGCGTCGTACACCGGGAGTGCAGCCTGTGTCGTGGCGTCCGTGCTCGACCCGATCACGGCCAACACGTCCTTGTCGTCGGCGAGTTGGCGGGCCGCCGTCGTCGCGCCGGCGCTGCTGCCACGGTCGTCGGCGCTGCGCAGGCGAAGCGTGAACGGCTTGTCACGGCGGGCGTTGAACTGCTCCACGGCGAGCCGTGCGCCCTGTTCCTGCGCCTGCCCGGCCACCTTGCCGGGACCGCTGAGATCCGCCTGCACACCGATCGCCCAGCCGGGCGCGGCCGGTGTGCCCGACCCGCCGTGGGTGCCGCGCAGCGCGGCCCAGGCCGCCGCCCCGCCGCCGACGGCGAGGACGGCCGCCCCGGCGGACGCGGCCGTGAGGAATCCCCGGCGGGACCGGGACGGTGCGGGGACGGTCGGCGGCTCGGCGAGGGTGGCCTCGATCTCGGGCAGCGCCAGCATTTCGGCCGACCGTTCGGCGATCATGCGGACCACGTCGGCCGGCAGCCAGTCCGCCGTCCCCGACGGCACGTCCTCCACCAGCGCGGCGTCCAGCTCGGCCGGCGTCGGCCGGGCGGCGGGATCCTTGGCCAGGCAGCGGGCCAGGACGGTCGCCGACTCCGCGTCCACGCCGTCGAGATCGGGCTCGTCGTGCACGGTCCGGTAGAGCAGCGCGTCGGTCGCCCCGGCGCCGAACGGCGGCCGCCCGGTCGCCGCGTACGCCAGCACACAGCCCAGCGAGAACACATCGCTCGCGGGGGACAGCTCCCCGGCCGCCGCCTGTTCGGGGGAGAGGAAACCTGGTGTGCCGACCACCAGGTCGGTGGAGGTGAAGGCGGTGTCGTGCGGGGAACGGGCGATGCCGAAGTCGATCAGCCGCGGGCCGTCGGCGGCCAGCAGGATGTTGCCCGGCTTCACGTCCCGGTGCACCAGACCGGCCTCGTGCACCGCGGCGAGCGCCCGCGCGAGCATCTTGCCGAGCACCCGCACGGCCCGCGGCGGCAGCGGGCCGTGCTGTCGTACGGCGTCGGCGAGGGCGGGGCCGGGCTCGAACGCCGTGGCCAGCCAAGGCTGTTCGGCCTCGGCGTCCGCGCCGGTCACCTTCACCACCCAGGGGCTCGTCACCCGCTGGGCGGCCCGCACCTCACGGCGGAACCGGCCGCGGAACTCCTCGTCGTGCGCGAACTCTGCCTGGATCACCTTGACGGCGGCGAGCGCCCCGGACTCCGTACGGCCCAGATAGACCACACCCATGCCGCCCTCGCCGAGCCGGGCGAGCAGCCGGTGGCCGCCGACGAAGGACGGGTCCGAGGGACGCAGCGAACGGTCGGTCACTTCTTGGCCCCCAGCTGGTTGCGCACTCTCGTCTCCATGTCCGCGACCGCCCGCGCCTGCACGATCAGCAGATCCTCCTGCGTGAACCCCTTGCCGCCCTGGACCGCGACGGCGATCGTCACCGGACCGAGCCGCACCTGGTCCCACAGGTAGAACAACGGGCCCTTGTCCAAAGCGGAGTTGTAGTAGGCGCCCACCTCCTCCAGCACGTCGTCGGCGGACGTGTTGCCGTTGGTGCCGTAGCCGGAGCCGACGGAGTTCAGCCCGGCGATCCGCTCGGTGGCGCGCAGCTGCTGGTCGGGGCAGCGCAGCGCCTCCTCCAGCGTCTCGGCGATCTCCTGGTCGGCCTGTGCGGTGGTCCGGTGGACGGTCACGGTCGCCGCCGTGTGCACCTCGCCCTTGCCGCCGCCGGCCGGGAGCCTGCTGTAACGGGTCAGGCTGGCCAGCACGTCACCCGGCAGCGGCTGCTGCTGCCATACACAGTCGGTGCCGAGTACCGGCCAGTCGGCGGGGTCGCTCTCGAACGGGCTGCGCCTGAGGTAGCCGGGTCCGTAGCTGTCCGGGCCGGCGGTCACCGCACGCAGCAGCTCCAGCGCCGCGGACCGGGTCCCGGGCAGCTTCGCCGGGTCCGCCGTGAAGCGTGGCGTGGCCGCGGCGGTCGAGCCGTCGTCCACCCGCGCGCTCGCGGAACCCGACGCGGGCGGGCTCGCCGTACCCGGCCCGCCGGATCCGCCGCCCGATCC
Source organism: Streptomyces sp. CoH27 (assembly GCF_020181035.1). Lineage (GTDB taxonomy): Bacteria > Actinomycetota > Actinomycetes > Streptomycetales > Streptomycetaceae > Streptomyces > Streptomyces camelliae. The sequence continues at coordinate 464,017 of NZ_JAIQYY010000001.1, read as the reverse complement.
CGAACACCCCGCGAGCAGCACCCCGCAGACGGCCAGCGCGACGCCCGCCCGCCCGCCGTGCCTTCGCGCCCCTGCGTTTCCCACCGTTCTCCGTTCCGTTCCCCACCTCGCCTCCGGGCTCCGCCACACCGGGCGGGCGCCCGGAGGCGAGGAGCGGGATCAACTCGACCTTCCCGCCGCGGCCTTCCGGGAAGGGGGCGGCCGTCCTGCCGGACCGGCCGGACCGGTCCCCAGGGCCACCGGTCACCGGACACGGCATGCGACGCGGCCGGCGCCCCCCGGGCACCCTCGCGGGTCGCTCCGTACGATCCCTTCGGCCCGCGTGTCCGCCGCCCCCGCAGCACCGCACGACACCTTCCCCAGCCCCGCGGCACCAGCCAATCTCGCAGATCACAGCGGGCTCCTACGTCCGTGTCACCACGTAACTTCCTACGTATCCGCGGGCGGACGGCGCCGGCGGGGCAGCCCGGTGTCATTCCGTGCCCCGCAGACCCTGGTACGGCGTGTGCGGGCCCGAAGACCTGTCGGGACGCGGTACGAGCGCGGCCAGGGCGGCACGGGACGACACACCGGTCTTGCGGTAGATGCGGGAGAGATGGGTCTCCACCGTGCGCGTGCTGAGCACCAGCTTGCCCGCGATGTCCTTGCCGGTCAGCCCCTCGGCGACCAGGGTGGCGATCTCCCGTTCGCGCGCGGTGAGTCCGGCCAGCGCGGCGTCCGGCCGGTCCGCGGCGCCGAGTACGGCGTCCCGGGTCGCGTCGGCCAGGCCCACGAGCGCCGCGGCACCACCGTCGAGCGCCAGCCGCCGGCCGCGCCGCCACGCCTGTCCGGCCCGGCCGGCGTGCTGCGGCGAGGCCGCCATCAGCGGGGCGCCGAGCAGCAGACAGTACGCCTCCCAGAACCGCGCCCCCGACCGCTCGCACTCGGCAGCGGCCTCGGCCAGCAGCCCGGCCGCGTCGCCCGGCCTGCCCTCGGCCACCGCGAGCTGCGCGGAGATGCGCAGCGCCAGCGCCCGTGGCAGCGGCAGGCCCAGCCGGCCGGCGACCTCGCGGGCCCGCCCCTCGTACGCGCGGGCCCCCGGCAGATCACCGAGGGCCAGACAGGCCCGGACCAGGATCTCCAGGAAGAGCACGTGCCGGGAGGGCGGAAACCGTTCGAGACCGGGCCCGCCCGCCCGCAGCACCAGGTCCCGGGCGCCCTCCGGATCGCCGCTGAGGAACGCCGTGTAGCCGAGCACGCTCCACGCCGTCGACGCCCACCAGTCCACGCCCGGACCCGACACGGCCACCGCCTCACGCGCCGCGGCCACCGGAGCCGGATCACCCGGCGGGCAGGCCGCGGTCAGCACCTGCGCCTTCAGCGCCATCACGAACGACAGCGCCTCGTCACTGCCCAGCCCGCGTGCGACCTCCTCGGCCTCGGCGACCTGCTCCAGCGCCGTACGTAGCTCCCCGGTCTGATTGCCGATGTGCGCCTTGACCAGCAGCAGATACGGCAGCTGGGCCACCTGCCCGGTGCGCCGCGCGACGGCGAGACCCCGATCGGCGTGCCGGCCCGCGTCGGCGAAATCCTCCAGCAGCGTCTCCGCCCAGGCCAGCCGGGCGAGCGGCTCGCACAGCCCGGTCAGCTCGTCGTCGGGCAGCGCGTCCACCAGCGCGGCGGCCCGCCGGGCGGCCTGGCGCGCCGCCGCCATGTCACCCTCGTACGCCTCACCGAGCGCGGACACCGCGAGCACGCCCGCCTCCGCCACCTCGTCGCCCAGCGACCGGGCCGCCGCGAGCGCCCGTACGACGGTCGCCCGGACCTCCCCGTAGGCGGCGGCCCGGGACGCCGACGAGCCCAGCTCCCGGCCCAGCGCCACCATGTCGGCCGGCGCCGGGCCGGGCCGCCGGTCCAGCTCCCGGCGCAAGAGCGCGACCGCCTCCGCGTAGCGGCCCAGGCGCCGTTCCATGTCCGCGCAGCTCACCACGGCCGGCACCCGCACCGGGCCGTCGTCCGGGCCCTGCGCCAGGGCGATCACCTCGTGCAGCAGGTCCCTGCTGTCCCGCAGCCGCCCGGCGGCGCCGAGCGCCCGGGCCCGCTCCAGCAGCCAGCCCCGGCGCCGGGCCGCGTGCTCCGCGGTGTGCGGGAGATGGCGCAGCGCCGCCTCCCACCAGTGCGCGCTGCTCGCCGGTGCCGTCCGCGCGGTCTGCCGGGCCGCCCGCACCAGTACACCCGCCGCGTCCGGGTCCCAGCCGGTCAAGGCACGCTCCACATGGTGCGCCTGCTCGGCCGGGGGAGCACCGGTCCGGGCCAGTTCGGCGGCGGCCCGGCGATGCACGGCCGCGCGCCGCCAGGGTTCCATGCCGTCGTGCACGAGGGAGCGCAGCACCGGGTGGCGCAGGGCCAGCCGGTCGCCGCTGCCCGAGCGCAGCAGATCACGGCGCGCCAACACGCCCAGGTCGTCGAGCAGTTCGGCCTCCCGACGGCCGCTGACCGCCCGCACCAGAGCGGGGGTCGCCTGGTCGCCGAGGATCGCGACCGTCTCCAGTGCGCGCAGCTGGTCCTCGGTCAGCGGGCTCAGCTCTTCCAGCAGCAGCGACGTCAACCCCAGGGCGGGCAGGGCCTGTCGGGCGCCGGCTGTGCGGTGGGCGTGCAGCAGGGCCAGCAGATAGAGCGGGTTGCCCTCGCTCGCCGCGTGCAGCCGGTCCAGCTCCGCGGGCGCCAGATCGGGGGCGAGGCGTTCGGCGCACTCCTGCCGGGGCAGCGGGCCGAGGTCCAGCCGGAGCACGGTGTCGGCCTCGACGCCCCGGGTCAGCGACGCGGCGAGCGGTGCCGGGCTCTGCCGGGCCCGGCGGGCGACCAGGAGGACGACGGGTCCGGGCGCGGGGTGCCGTACCAGATGGTCCAGCAGATCCCAGGACGCCGGGTCCGCCCAGTGCAGGTCGTCCAGCGCCAACAGCAGCCCCGGGCCGCTGACATGGGCCAGCAGTGCGGCCGTCGCCCGGTGCAGCCGGAACCGGTCCACGCCCCCGCGGGCACAGCCGTGCAGCACGGGGGCGGCGTCGGTGACCGCGGCGAAGCCGTCCGGCGCGCGCGGGTCGAGGTCGGCGAAGGCGTCGGTGAACGGCTGGAGCGGCAGATGCCGTTCGTACTCCGTCGCCCGGCCGCGCAGCACCGTGAACCCGCGCTGCCGGGCCCGCCGGCACACCTCGCTCAGCAGCCGGCTCTTGCCGATGCCGGCCTCCCCGGTGATGTCCACCACCGACGGCGTTCCGCGCTCACCCCCGCCCGCGAGCACCTCCGCCAGCCGCGCGAGTTCGGCGGCCCGGCCGACCAACGGGGCGGCCCGCCCGGCCGCCGCCTCCGCGCCGATCCCAGCCTCCACATGTCCCCCTCCGTACATCCGTCCGCCCCGGCGGCCCTCGCCTGCGCATCTGTCAGACAGATCATCGCCTGTGGCCGGGGTCCGCAGAAGACGGTCACAGGACCTTCACAACGGCGGACGGTGGGTGCCCGCGGACCGGGGGACTCGGGAGATGTCGTCGCACGGAGGGAGAGCCTCCAGTGATCATCGTCGCGGTTCTGCTGCTGCCCGTCCTGACCTTTCTGCTCTTCGGCCTCGACCAGGTCGAGGACCGGTGGATCGCCCGGCCTTCGACCCCCCACCACGCCCGCCACCGCCGCCGGGGCCGTTTCCCGGCCGGCCGGCGCTGAGCGGTCGCGGGGACGCGTCCGCCTGCGGCTGATGAGCGGTCCGGATCCAGCGGCTCCGGCCTCACCCGCATGACCTGGTCCCGATGACCTGTCGACGGCGGCGGGTGCCGATGAGCTGGTCGACGATGGCGGGTGCCGATGACCTGGTCGATGACGGCGTCGGAGGTCACGCTCCGGACCGCGCCCTGCGACCTTGCCCCGCGACAGCCCCGCCACCGCGCCGTGCGCCCGCACCGGCCTGCCGCCAGCCTCGGCTCAGCCCGCGTTCCCGGTGCCTTCGGCGCCTTCGGTGCCCTCGGTCTCTTCGGCCGCCCGGCCCACCGGCAGCAGCGCGCGGATGTCCGCGGGCAGCGCGGCCGCCATCCGCCCGGTCAGTTCCGGGGCGACAGCGGCGTCCAGCACCTCCAGCACGGCGGCGGCCTCCCGCAGCGCCGTGTCCTCGTCCGTGCCCGCCCGGTCGGCGATACGGCCGGCGAACGCGGTCAGTCCGAACCGTTCGCCCGCGGTGCCGGCGTCGGCCCCCGCGCAGGCGTCGGCCGCCTCCCGCATCGCCGCCGCCATGTCGGGCGGCAGCTGAGCGGCCACATGCCGGGCCAGGCCGGACGGGAGCCGCTCCGACAGCGTGCACACCACGGCGTGCGCGGCCCGCTCGGCAGACCCCCGGTCGGGCAACTGGGCGAGTGCCTGCACCTTTCCGATCATCTCGTCGTGCCGCATGAGGCCGGTCCTTTCCGGATGAAGTTCTCCCAGGCACGGTCGGCGCACCGAGGCCACCGCAGGGCCGGAGCCGTGAACAAGGAGGTGAGGGAGCCATAGCGCGCGAGCGGGACGTCACCCTGGTCGTCGTCGCGTGCGGTGTCCGTCGTCATGGGACCTCCGGTGCCTGTCCGGACCTGCGGCGGTGCGCACCGGGTTCCCCGGGGTGAGCGGGCGACACGCGGGCGCGAGCGACACGGGCACCGGCGGCACATGGGCGAACGCGTGACGTGGGCGAAGCCGTACATGACCTGATACGCGGTGACCGCCTCCCCGCCGAGCGGCGGCGCGCCGGCCTCCGCGCTGCGCGAGGTGCGGGCCCGGCAGGCCGCGACGGTCGCGGCCTGGCTGCGCTGTCCCACCGAGATCGACGCAGGCCTGGTCGGCGTGACCGGTTCCGGGGCGCCGGCCGCCCCGACGGGATCACCGGCGCCGTACCGGACGGCGACGCGACGGCCGAGGACGACCGGGCCTGGCACACCTGGGTGGACGAGGTGGTGGCCGGCCGGGCGGCGGCGCTGCTCACCGAGCCGGCACCGGCCGCGCCCGCTGTCGCTGCCCTCGCGGGGCGCACTCAAGAAGCCACGGCGGACCTGACGGCCGTCACCCCGAGGCCACGGGAGGCGAGCCCCGCGCTCGCCGCTGTCGCAATTGCTGCTGCTCGCCGGTCAGTCCATGACGGCTGTCACCCCAGCCGGAGGGGCACGAGGACGACCACGGTCAGGCCTTCGAGGACCTGCGCCAGGCGATCCGGATGGAGGAAGAGACCTGAGCCGCGCGGACGAAACGCCGCAGCGGTCCTTCACCGCACCCGGAACAGCGACGACCATGGCATGTCATGAACATTCTGCTCGTGGCCAGCGCGTTCAACAGCCTCTCCCAGCGTCTGTACGCCGAACTGTCGGATCTCGGTCACCACGTCGACGTCGTCCTCGCCTCGCACGGCCCCGACCCGGTCCGGGCCGCCGTGCGCGACCCGCGGCCGGATCTGGTCGTCGCGCCGATGCTCAGAACGGCCCTGCCGGAGGACGTGTGGCGCGAGCACACCTGCCTGATCGTGCACCCGGGGCCGCCCGGCGACCGTGGCCCGTCCGCGCTGGACTGGGCCATCGACGGACAGGCGGCGGAGTGGGGAGTGACCGTCCTGCAGGCCGAGGCGGCGATGGACGCGGGCGACATCTGGGCCGCGCAGGCGTTCCCCGTGCCGCCCGTCGGCAAGAGCGACCTGTACCGCAACGAGGTCTCCGACGCCGCCGTCACCGCCGTCCTCACGGCCGTACGGCGCTACGCCGAAGGGTCCTACAAGCCCCGCCCGCAGACCGACGAGTCCGTCAGCATGGTCTGGCGGGGCGCCCTGAAGCAGGAGCGGCGCCGCATCGACTGGGCAGGCGACGACACCGGGACGGTCCTGCGCAAACTCCGCGGTGCCGACTCGCAGCCGGGCGTCCTGGACGAGCTCCTCGGGCGGGAGGTGTTCCTGCACGGCGGACACCCCGAGGACGAGCTGCGCGGCCGGCCCGGCGAGCTGCTGGCACAGCGCGCGGGCGCTGTCTGCCGGGCCACCCGGGACGGCGCCGTCTGGATCCCGGAACTACGCCCCCGCAAGAGCTCCGGCGACCCCGCACCCTTCCGGCGCCCGGCCGCCTCCGTCCTCGCCGCCTGGGAGCCCGACCTGCGCCTCCCGGACGCCGCCGCCCCGCTGGAACTGCCGGCCGGCCGGCGCACCTGGACCGACATCCGCTACCGGCAGCGCGGTGACGTCGGCTTCTTGGGCTTCACCTTTCCCGGCGGTGCGATGAGCACCGACCAGTGCCGCCGTCTGCTCGCCGCCTACCGTGACGCGTTGACCCGCCCCACTCGGGTCCTCGTGCTCGGCGGGGAGCGTGACTTCTTCTCCAACGGCATCCATCTGAACGTCATCGAGGCGGCCCCCGACCCGGCCGAGGAGTCGTGGACCAACCTCAACGCCATGGACGACCTGGTCGAGGCGGTGCTGCGCACCACCGACCGGCTGGTGGTGGCCGCCCTCGCGGGCAACGCGGCGGCCGGCGGAGCCATGCTCGCCCTCGCCGCCGACGAGGTGTGGTGCCGCACCGGCATCGTCCTCAACCCGCACTACCGGCGCATGGGCCTGTACGGCTCCGAGTTCTGGACCTACACCCTGCCGCGCCGCGCCGGAGCCGAGCAGGCCGGCCGGCTGACCACCGAGGCCCTGCCCGTCAGCGCCGCGTCCGCCGCGCGGCTGGGGCTGGTGGACCGGGTCGTACCGGCCACGACCGGTGACTTCCCGGCCGAGGTCGAGCGGCTCGCGGCCGGACTCGCCGCCGCACCCGGCCTGGACCGGCGGATCGCCGGCAAGGCCGCCGCCCGCGCCGCGGACGAACACGAGCGCCCCCTCGCCGACTACCGCGCGGCCGAACTCGCCCGCATGCATGCCCTCTTCTACGACCCGCGGGCCCCCTACCACGCGCTGCGCTCGGCCTTCGTGCGCAAGACACCCACCGGCTCGCCCCGGCCCCTGGCCGCGCCCGCCGGGGACGTCCGGTGACGGCCCGCCTGCTGGTGGCGGGCGTCGGCAACGTGTTCCTCGCCGACGACGCCTTCGGCCCCGAGGTGATCCGCGCCCTCGATCAGCGCCCGCTGCCGTCCCAGGTGCGCGTGCGCGACTACGGCATCCGGGGCATGGACCTCGCCTACGACCTGCTCGACGGATACGACACCGCCGTCCTCGTCGACACCGCGCGGCGCGGCCATCGCCCTGGCACCCTCACCTTGATCGAGACCGAACCGCCCGACGCCACCGTCGTACCCGAGGCCCACGGCATGGACCCCGCGAAGGTGCTCGCCCTGGCCCGGCACCTGGGCGACGAGCCACTGCCCCGGGTGCTCCTGCTGGCCTGCGAGCCCGCCGTGCTGCCGAGCGGGGACGACGACATCCTCCCGGGGCTCAGCGCACCGGTCCGGGCCGCCGTCGACCATGCCGTGGCCGCCCTGCACACCCTGATCCCGGCCCTGCTCGCCGACCCCGCCGGGCCCGTGCCGATCCCCGCCGGGCCTGTCACCGCGTCGGGTAGCCCGGTCTCCGCCGGTCCCGTGCCTGCATCGGGTAGCCCGGTCCCCTCCGGTCCGGTCCCCGCCTCGGGTCGCCCGATCCCCGCCGGTCCCGCCCCGGCGTTGGGCCGCCCGGTGGAATCCGGGCCCCCGCGCCCGGCTGTGCTGCCCGGCAGCGCAGCCGGCGGGGCCGAAGATCGGTGAGACCCCGGGCCGCATCCGATGCGGCCCGGTCCCCGCCGCCGTATCCGAGGAGCAGCGCCCATGTGCCGGTCCGACGTCCGCCAGGCCGTCCTGGCCAAGAACGACGACCTGGCCGCGGGCCTGCGCGGCGACCTCGCCGGACAGGGCGTGAGCGTCGTCAACCTGCTGTCCAGCCCCGGCAGCGGCAAGACCGAACTCCTCGGCCGGGTCCTGGCCCGCGCGGTCGGGCGGGGCGTGCCGGTGGCCGCGCTGACCGCGGATCTCGCCACCGAGAACGACGCCGTACGGCTCGCCCGGTCCGGGGCGCCCGTCCAGCAGCTGCTCACCGACGGACTGTGCCACCTGGAGGCCCGCCAGGTACGCGCCCGGCTGGACGGCTGGCTGCCGCCGGACACCCGGCTGCTCTTCGTGGAGAACGTCGGCAACCTCGTCTGCCCCGCCGCGTACGACCTCGGCGAGACCTTGCGGATCGTGCTGATGGCGGTCACCGAGGGCGAGGACAAGCCGCTGAAGTACCCGACCGCGTTCGGCTCGGCCCATCTGGTCGTCATCACCAAGACCGACCTCGCCGAGCCGGCCGGCTTCGACGAGAGCGCCTTCCGGACGAACGTGCACCGGGTCAACCCGGGCGTGGAGATCGTCCGGTCCTGCGCCCGCACCGGCGCCGGTGTCGACACCCTCCTGGACCGCGCCCTCGCCGCCCGGGACGGCATCCCGCACCGCCCGCCCCTCGCCCCGCGTCCGCACGGCCATCACCCCGCCTCCCCCGCTTCCCTCGCATGACCGCCCCCGCCGCCGGCCTCGTGCGCCGCGTCGTCATCGTGCGGGGCACCGTGCAGGGGGTCGGCTTCCGGCCGTACGTGCACCGCCTCGCCGCCGGACTCGGCCTCGCCGGATTCGTCGGCAACACCGGCGACGGCGTGCACATCGAGATCGAGGGCCCCGCGGAGGAGGTGCACCGCTTCTGTGTCCGCCTCGCCGAACAGCCGCCGCCGCTGTCCACCGTGACCGCCGTCGACTGCGCGGACCTGCCCGCCACGGGCGACACCGGCCCCTTCGCCATCCGCTCCACCGAGCGGGCCGGCGGCCGCACCGAGCTTCCGCCCGACACCGCCACCTGCGCCGACTGTCTGCGCGAACTGGCCGATCCGGCCGACCGGCGCCATCGGCACCCGTTCGTCACCTGCACCCACTGCGGCCCCCGGTTCACCATCGCCACCGGCATGCCGTACGACCGCGCGGCCACCACCATGGCCGGCTTCCCGATGTGCCCCGCCTGCGCCCGGGAGTACGGCGCCCCCGCCGACCGGCGGTTCCACGCCCAGCCCGTCGCCTGTCCCGACTGCGGCCCGAGGCTCGCCCTGATCCCGGCCGACGGCCTCGGGGTGCGCCCGGCCCGGGACGCGGACGCCCTCGCGGCCGCGCGGGCGCTGCTGGCCGCCGGGCGGATCGTCGCCGTTAAGGGACTCGGCGGCTACCACCTGGCCTGCGACGCCACCGACGCCCGGGCCGTGGCCACCCTGCGCGGCCGCAAGGAACGGGGCGGCAAGGCCTTCGCGGTGATGTGCGCGGACCTGCCCACGGCCGAGCGGATCGCGGTCGTCTCCGACGCGGAGCGGGCGGCCCTGACCGGCCCGCACCGCCCCATCGTCCTGCTGCGCCGCCGCACCCCGGCAGACGGCCCCGGCCTGGCCGACCAGGTCTGTCCGGGCAGCCCGCACGTGGGGGTCATGCTGCCCTACACCCCCGTCCACACGCTGCTGCTGGGGCTGCCCGGCGATCACCCCGGCCCCCGCATGCTCGTCATGACCAGCGGCAACCGCTCCGGCGAACCCATCGTCACCGACGACACCGAGGCGCTCACCCGGCTGGCCGGGCTCGCCGACGCCTGGCTCACCCACGACCGGCCCATCGCCTGCCCCTGCGACGACTCGGTGCTGCGGGTGCGCCCCGACGGCAGTACCCAGGTGCTGCGCCGCTCCCGCGGATACGTGCCGCGCCCCCTGCGCCTGCCGGTCCCGGTCCGCCCCACGCTCGCGGTCGGCGGCGACCTGAAGAACGTCCTCTGCCTGGGCGAGGGCGACCACGCCTGGTTCGGGCCGCACATCGGCGACATGGGCGAACTGGCCACCCTGGAAGCCGCCGAGCGCGCCGAGCGGCACCTGGCCCGCCTGACCGGGGTCACCCCGGCCCTGGTCGCCGCCGACCGGCACCCCGGCTACCACTCCACTCGCCGGGCCCGGCACCGGGCTGCGGGACTGCCGGGCGGCTGTCTGCGGCTGGTCCAGCACCACCACGCCCACATCGCCTCCGCGATGGCCGAACACGGCCTCGACGGCACCGCCCCCGTCATCGGGGTCGCCTTCGACGGCACCGGGTACGGCGACGACGGCACGGTGTGGGGCGGTGAGGTCCTGCTCGCCGGCTACAGCGGATACCGGCGCTACGCGCATCTGGCGCCCGCGCCGCTGCCCGGTGGGGACGCGGGCGTGGCCAACCCGTGCCGGCAGGCGCTGGCCAGGCTGTGGGCGGCCGGGCTGGCCTGGGAACCGGACCTGCCGAGCGTACGGGCCTGCACCGAGACCGAACTTGCTTTGCTCCGGCAGCAGTTGACCAGGAGGACGGCCTGCGTCCCGACGTCCGGCATGGGCCGCCTGTTCGACGCGGTGTCGTCCCTGGCGGGGGTGTGCCAGCGGGCGGGGTACGAGGCGCAGGCCGCGCTGGAACTGGAGGCGGCGGCGCTCCAGGCCGCGGACCACGACGCGGTGGCGTACCCCTTCGGCCTCACCGGCAGGGGTGTCCTCGTGTGCAGTCCCGTGCCGATGCTGCGGGACCTGCTCGCGGACCGGCGGCGCGGCACCCCCGCACCGGTGCTCGCCGCCCGCTTCCACCGGGGTGTCGCGCACGTCGTCGCCCGGATCTGCCGCCGCGCCCGCGCCGACACCGGCCTGCGCACGGTCGCGCTGACGGGCGGCGTCTTCGCCAACGGCCTGCTGGAGCGGCAATGCACCGCGCTGCTGGCCGCGGACGGCTTCACGGTCCTCAGGCACGGCGAAGTCCCCCCGAACGACGGAGGACTGGCGCTCGGTCAGCTCATGGTCGCGGGAACGGCAAGGAACCGACGGACGGAGTGACCCATGTGTCTCGCAGTGCCCGGCAAGGTCGTGTCCATCGACCGCGATGCCAGTCCGCTGACCGGGCTGATCGACTTCGGCGGTGTGCGCAAACAGGCATGCCTGGAATACCTGCCCGACGTGCGAGTGGGGGAGTACGTCATCGTCCACGTCGGGTTCGCCCTCCAGCGTCTGGACGAGGAGTCAGCCCGCGCGTCCCTGGAACTGTTCGAGCAACTGGGGCTGCTGGACGAGGAGTTCGGTGATGCCTGGGAGCAGGCGGCCCGGCAGCGGAACGGGAGTGAGGCCCGGTGAAGTACATCGACGAGTTCAACGATCCCGAGCTGGCCCGGCGGCTGCTGGACGAGATCCACGCCACCGCCACCCGGCCCTGGGCGCTGATGGAGGTCTGCGGCGGCCAGACCCACTCCATCATCCGCCACGGAATCGACCAACTGCTCCCGGACGAGGTCGAGTTGATCCACGGCCCGGGCTGCCCGGTGTGTGTCACCCCGCTCGACGTCATCGACAAGGCCCTGGAGATCGCCGCCCGCCCCGGAGTGATCTTCTGCTCCTTCGGGGACATGCTGCGCGTGCCCGGCACCGACCGCGACCTGTTCCGGGTCAAGGGTGAGGGCGGTGACGTACGCGTCGTGTACTCGCCGCTGGACGCCCTCGACCTCGCCCGGAGGAACCCGGACCGCGAGGTCGTCTTCTTCGCGATCGGCTTCGAGACGACCGCCCCCGCCAACGCCATGGCCGTCCACCAGGCCCGACGTCTCGGTGTCGGCAACTTCAGCCTGCTGGTCTCCCACGTCCGGGTGCCGCCGGCGATCGAGGCCATCATGACGGCACCTGACTGCCGGGTGCAGGGCTTCCTCGCCGCCGGACACGTGTGCAGCGTGATGGGCACCGCCGAGTATCCCGACCTGGCCGACCGGCATCGGGTGCCGATCGTGGTGACCGGTTTCGAGCCGCTGGACATCCTGGAGGGCATCCGCCGCGCCGTGCGCCAACTGGAGCGTGGCGAGCACCTCGTGGAGAACGCCTACCCGCGCGCCGTACGCGAACAGGGCAATCCGGCGGCCCTGCGCATGCTGCAGGAGGTCTTCGAGGTGACCGACCGCAACTGGCGCGGCATCGGCCGCATCCCCGCCAGCGGCTGGCGGCTGTCCGACGCCTACCGGCCGTACGACGCCGAGCACCGGTTCGACGTCACCGGCATCCGCACCGAGGAGCCCGCCGTGTGCCGGGCCGGCGAGGTGCTCCAGGGGCTGATCAAGCCGACCGAGTGCGAGGCGTTCGGCACGGCCTGCACACCGCGTACCCCGCTCGGGGCCACGATGGTCTCCAGCGAGGGCGCCTGCGCGGCCTACTACCTGTATCGGCGGATGACCGACGGCCCGGCACGACAAGGGTCCCGGATCCCGCAGACGGAGGTGAATCCCGTTGGCTGACCTGGCCACCGATGCGGTCGTCGACCCCTCGAACTGGACCTGCCCCGCCCCCCTGCGCGACCAGCCGGTCGTCGTCATGGGCCACGGCGGAGGCGGTGCCCTGTCCGCCGAACTGATCGAGCAGGTCTTCGCACCGGCCTACGGCAACCCCACGCTGGCCGCGCTCACCGACTCGGCCGTCCTCGACCTCGCCGGAACCCGGCTGGCCTTCTCCACCGACTCCTACGTGGTGCGGCCGCTGTTCTTCCCCGGCGGCAGTCTCGGCGACCTGGCCGTCAACGGCACGGTCAACGACCTGGCGATGAGCGGCGCCCGGCCCGCGTTCCTCTCCACCGCCTTCGTCCTGGAGGAGGGGGTGGAGATCAGCGTCGTCGGGCGCGTCGCGCAGGCCATCGGCGCCGCGGCGCGGGCCGCCGGCGTCACCGTCGCCACCGGCGACACCAAGGTGGTCGAGGCCGGACACGGCGACGGCGTGTACGTCACCACCGCCGGCGTCGGCCTCGTGCCCGACGCGGTCGACATCCGCCCGCAGCGCGCCCGGCCCGGCGACGCCGTCCTCGTCAGCGGGCCCATCGGCCTGCACGGTGTCGCCGTCATGAGCGTGCGCGAGGGCCTGGAGTTCGGCGTCGAGATCGCCTCCGACACCGCGCCGCTGGCCGGCCTCGTCGCGGCGATGCTGGCGGTCACCCGGGACCTCCACGTCCTGCGCGACCCGACCCGCGGCGGGCTCGGCGCGTCCCTGAACGAGATCGCCCGCGCCTCCGGCACCGGGGTACGGCTGGACGAGCGGGCCGTCCCCGTCCCGGACGAGGTCCGCAGCGCCTGCGGCTTCCTCGGGCTGGACCCGCTGTACGTGGCCAACGAGGGCCGGCTCGTCGCCTTCGTGCCCGCGGAGCATGCCGACGCCGTGCTGGCGGCGATGCAGTCCCATCCGCAGGGCACCGGAGCGGCCCGTATCGGCACGTGCGTGGCCGATCACCCCGGCATGGTGGTCGCCGCCACCGGCCTCGGCGGCACCCGCGTGGTCGACCTGCCGCTGGGCGAGCAACTGCCCCGCATCTGCTGAGAAACCGGCGAGGCGGCCGGCCCCGGGGGGGGCCGGCCGCCCGCTCAGCGCGCCGGTTCGACGCCCGTGATCTCCAACTCCCGCCCGCTGCGCAGGTCCTGTGAGGGCCGGTCACAGCGCGGACACCAGAAGTACGGCGGCATGCCGACCGCGAACTCCTCGGCGCACGGCGCGCAGTACGCCTGGGCGGCCACCTGTTCGACCACCAGCCGGGCGGCGGCCAGCGCGGTACCCTCCCGGGCGACCTCGAAGGCGAAGTCCAGCGCGTCGGGAACGACACCCGACAGCTCGCCCACGCGTACCGTCACCGACGAGACGCCGCCGGCCCCGTCCGCGCGGGCGATCTCCTCGGCCTGCTCCACGATCGCGGTCGCGATCGACAACTCGTGCACGGCCGGCTCAGCGGTGGCGGCGGTCGGCGCACGGGCCACCGGTCATCCGATAGATCCTCAACTCGCGCCTCACACTGGGCAGTTGCCTGATGAGCAGAGCCAGTAGCAGGCCGCCCACCACAGCCGCCTGGGCGATCAGCACCTGACGGCCGGACATCGCCGACCTCGCGGTCGGGCAGCGCTTCCTCACGGTCACTCCCTGTTTCCTCATCCCGGTGAGATGTTCGGCATGACCTTCAGCACGGCGTCATGCCGCTTCGAGTGGATCCCCGTGGAGCGGCGCGCGTCCGCGGTGCCGTCCTCGTGGTGTCCGCCCTGCCGGCCGTACGGGCCCTTGTTGCCCTGGTGCAGACCGGGTACGTGCGTGGGCGTGTCGGGCCTCGCCTGGGCTCGGCCCACTCGGATGCTGCCCATGGTCATCTCCTTTCCGGCTTCACGACCGCTCGGTGAGCTCCGCGAAGAACCGTTCCACGGCCGGCCACACGCGACCGCCGCCGGACAGCCCCCGCCACTCACGGCGTACGAGGGCGACCATCCGGTAGCAGTCGTCGACCGGCACGATCCAGTGTTCGTCCAGGCCCCGCACGGTGTTCACCAGCAGCGCCTCCACCTCGGGTGCCACGGAGGCGAGCGGCGGACACCCGGCGGACAGCCGCTGCCAGGCCGCCGTGTTCACCTCCCAGCGCATGACCCCGGCCGGGCTCGGGCCCTCGGCGCTGACCGTGCCGTCCTCGTGCGGCACGAAGAACACCAGCCCCACCGGGACGCCCAGCACCGCCGTGTCCACGGACGGCAGCCGGACCCGGCGCCGGGGCACGAGCCGGTACCGGCCCGCCGCGTCCCCGGGGAACAGCACCGAGCACGGCGCGCACACGCACCGCACGGCTGCCGCACCGGTGTCGTACAGGTGCGGGTGGCCGTCCGCCACGGCAGCGGCGCACAGGTCACAGCGCTCGGCCTCGGCGGCCGCCGCGCGGTCCGCGGCGGACCGGATGACCCGGGCCAGCGCCCCGTCCATGGTCATCGCGCCTCCTGCGGCCGTACCGCGCGGTGGGTCACCGTCGCCAGCGGGACGAACGCCGGCGCCGTCCGCGGCCCGGCGGCCTCCGGCACCAGGGACACGGCCGTCAGCTCGGGCGCCGCGGCCAGCACGGCCGCCCGGACGGCCGCCAGGGCGTCGTCCGCCCCGCCGCCGCACCCCGCCCCGCACCCACCGCCCGCGTCCAGCCGGACCCGGGCCACACTCCCGTCGATGCCGGCCCACTGAAGGTCGCCGCCGCGCTCGCGCACCGCGGGCCGCAGCCGTTCGACCGCGCGGGCCGCCCGGCGCTCCGGTGGCTCGGGATGGATCGCGTGCAGCACCAGCAGATGCCCCACCAGCTCGTCCTCGGCGAGCCTCGCCCGCAGCGGCGCGTCGGCGTGGTCCAGCACCCGGCCGAGCGCCTCGCCGTAGACCTCGGTCAGCAGCGAGACCGCCTCCAGCGCCGGGCCGGGTGCGGACTCCAGCCCGGCCAGCACCTCGTCGAGCCGGGCCAGCCGTGCCTCCACCGCCGGGTCGGCGAGCCGTAGGGCGTCAGCCATGGTTCGCTCCGTACGTCGGCGAGTGCACCGTGGACAGCGTGCGGCCCTTGCCCATGTACATGTGCACACCGCACGGCAGACACGGGTCGAAGCTGCGCACCGTGCGCATGATGTCGACGCCCTTGAAGTCGTCCGGGCCGTTCTCCTCGAAGATCGGCTGGCCCTGCACGGCGTCCTCGTACGGGCCGGGTGTGCCGTAGATGTCGCGGGGGCTCGCGTTCCACGGGGTCGGCGGGTACGGGTGGTAGTTGGCGATCTTCTTGTCCCTGATCACCAGGTGGTGGGAGAGGACACCGCGCACCGCCTCGTGGAAGCCGCAGCCGATCGACTCGTCCGGCACCTCGAAGTTCTCGAACACCTTGGTGTCCCTCGAGTGCAGCATCCCCATCGCCTCCTCCAGGAACTGCAGGGCCATGGCGGCGGCGTAGGCGACGAAGTAGGGCCGGGCGCGATCCCGTTCGATGGTGTTGCTCCATTTCGGGATGCGCCACTCCAGCGTGGTCTCCGGCAGCGTCTCGCCCTTGGGCAGGGAGATGCGCACGCTGTCGCCGGTGGCCTTGACGTACGGCGTGTCGACCAGGGCGCTCAGCGCCGTCGACCACAGCCGGGCGAGCGGCCCGCCGCCGGTGTCCAGCGCGAGGTGCTGTCCCGTCTCCGGGTGGTACCAGCGCGGGCTCATCACCCAGCTGTACTTGCCGTCGAAGTCCCGCTTCTGCGGCACCGGGACGGTGGTCTGGTTCCAGGGGTGGCGCATGTCGACGGGGTTGCCGAGCGGGTCGTGGGTGACGAACGGCTGCTCGTTCACCCAGTCCTCGTAGTAGGAACTGCCCAGCATGATGCGCAGGCCCAGGTTGATGTCGATCAGGTTGTTGGTGACCAGCTCACCGTCCACGACGATGCCGGGCGTGACGTACATCGCCCGGCCCCACTCGTTCATCGTCGCGTAGCGGTAGTCGACCACGTCGGGGTTCTGCCAGGCGCCCCAGCAGCCCAGCAGGACGCGGCGCCGGCCGACCTCCTCGTAGCCGGGCAGGGCCTCGTAGAAGAAGTCGAAGACGTCGTCGTTCATCGCCACCGCCTTCTTCACGAAGTCGATGACACGCATCAGCCGGGAGAGGTAGTCGGTGAAGGTGTTCGGCTGCGGCATCGTGCCGACACCGCCCGGATACATCGTGGAGGGGTGCACATGCCGCCCCTCCATCAGGCAGAACATCTCCCGGGTGACCCGGCTCATCTTCAGCGCTTCCTTGTAGACCTCGCCCTCGAAGGGGTTGAAGGCCTTCATGATGTCGGCGACGGTCCGGTACCCGTGGACGTCCCCGCGGGGCGCGGCCGTGCGCTCGGCGCGGGCCAGCACTCCGGGGTTGGTGGCCTTGACCATCGCCTCGCAGAAGTCCACGAACACCAGGTTGTCCTGGAAGAGCGTGTGGTCGAACATGTACTCGGCGGCCTCGCCGAGGTTGGTGATGTGCTCGGCCAGCTTCGGCGGTTTGACGCCGTAGGCCATCTGCTGGGCGTAGTTGGAGCACGTGGTGTGGTTGTCGCCGCAGATGCCGCAGATGCGGGAGGTGATGAAGCCCGCGTCGCGGGGGTCCTTCCCCTTCATGAACACCGAGTAGCCGCGGAAGAGCGACGAGGTGCTGTGGCACTCGACGACCTCCCGGTTGGCGAAGTCGATCTTCGTGTAGATGCCCAGGTTGCCGATGATCCGGGTGATCGGATCCCAGGACATGTCGACGAGCTGGGCGGGTTTGCGTGCTGTGGGCCGGGACTCGGTGGTGGTCATCTGCGGTGCTGCCCCTCGCTGTTGGGGTGGTGGTGCGGGCGGGTCGGGGATGCGGGACGGACGATGTCAGGCACGCCAGTGCGGGTCGTAACCGCTGGTCAGCTTGCGCTTGTTGTGCCGCCACCGCGGCTCGTGGTTCACCATGTCGTTGGTCAGCCCGCGCAGCCGGCGGATGACGGCGCCGTACGGCTTGATGACGAGCGACGACAGGGCGCCGCCGGGCGGCTCGTCCATGAACGGCATGAAGGTGTCGGGGAAGCCGGGCATCGTGCAGCCGATGCAGATGCCGCCGACGTTGGGGCAGCCGCCGATCCCGGCCATCCAGCCCCGCTTGGGCACGTTGCAGTTGACGACAGGGCCCCAACACCCGGTTTTCACCAGGCACTTGGGGGAGTTGTAGTCCAGGCCGAAGTCGCCCTGCTCGTAGTACGCGCCCCGGTCGCACCCCTCGTGCACGGTCTTGCCGAACAGCCACTGCGGACGCAGCATGTGGTCCAGCGGCGGCGGGGGAGCGGCACCGGCCGCGTGCTGGAGCACCCAGATCAGGGTCTCCATGAAGTTCTCCGGCTGGATGGGACACCCGGGCACGTTGACCACGGGCAGCCCGCCCTGCGACCGGTAGTCCCAGCCCAGGTAGTCCGCGAGTCCCATGCAGCCGGTCGGATTGCCCGCCATCGCGTGGATGCCGCCGTACGCCGCGCAGGTCCCGGCGGCGACCACCGCCCAGGCCTTGGGCGCCAGTTGGTCGATCCACCAGTTGAGCGTCTGCGGCTCGCCCGTATCCGGGTCGTTGCCGAACGACGTCCAGTAGCCGTCGCCCTTGATGACGTTCTGGTTCGGGACCGAGCCCTCGATCACAAGGAGGAACGGGGTCAGCTCGCCCCGTGCCGCCGCCCGGTACGGGGCGAGGAAGTCCTCGCCGCCCAGGCTCGGCGAGAGCACCTTGTTGACGAGATGGACCTTCGGCAGGCCCGGGATGAGACCGAGCACCACGTCCTCCAGCGAGGGCTGGTCCGCGGCGGTCAGCGAGACGGTGTCGCCGTCGCAGCTCATGCCCTCCGAGATCCAGAGGATGTGGATCTCGTCGAACCCGCTGGACGCCTCGGCCCCGCCGGGCTCGTCGCGGACATCGGTGGTGTCGCGCTGTGTCGTCATGTCTGCGCCTTCCGTCGGAACCGGTCGCCGAGTGGGTGGTGGACCGCCGGGTCCGGGCCGTCCGCGGGTGCGAGCGGTTCGAGTTCGGCGGGCCGGAAGTAGTGGAAACGGCCGTACCAGCCGTGCAGTTCGGCAGCGGGATCGTCGTCGACCGTGACGGCCAGGTGCACGCTGCCGTCCACGTCGTGGAGGACCGCGGCGACCTGCGCGGTCCGCCCCGCCAGGAACATGTCCTGGGCGTCCGCACCCCGGCCGCGCGGGCACAGCCGCACCCGGCTGCCGGCACCGACGGGAACCCCGGCCACGAGCACCGAGTCGGTGGTCGGGGACAGTCCCTCGTCGCCGCCCTCCTGCCACCACGCGGGCCGCCCGGAAGGCGGGGTCTGCGCGGCGTCCGCCCGTGGCTGCGCGGGGGCCAGGGAACGGATCGCGCCGTGCAGCCGGGAGAGGACCTCCTGGGGCAGCGCCTCCACCCGGTCGAGGATCTGTGCGGCCCGCGCGTCGGTGGCCCGCGCCTCGGCCTTCTCCTCGTCGGTCAGCAGCATCGTGCGCAGCGTGAGGATCTCGTCGATCTCCGCCGCGTCGTGCAGATCGCCGGGACTCTCCGGAGCGACCTGCGGAAAGTCCGGCAGGATGATCGGCGCGGAGAGCAGCACGGCGCCCGTGCCGTCCGCCCGGGGCGCGCCGCCCAGCACGGGGAACGTGAAGGCGTTGCGGCAGCCGCGCGCGTGCTCCGCGAGACCCTCGGGCGGATCGATCAGCGACACGAACTCCACGCCGTCCCCGCCGACGAGGGTGTGCGTGGCGATCAGCGCCTGCCGCAGCGCCTCGCCCCGGGGGGCCCGGGGATCCGCCGGCTCGCCGGTGTTCTCGGTCCGCACCCGCAGCCGGTACAGGTCCGGTGCGAGCGGCTCGGCCGCCACGGTGGTCCGGGCCCGCACCTCCCGGCACCGCCGCACGGTCCGTCCGGCGTCCGACGGCAACGGCTCGTACTCCGTGCCGGCGGGCGCCCCGACCTCGACGGTGCGCCCGCCGTGCAGCAGGTCCCGCAACGGCAGCACGAGGTCGGTCTCGCGCGGCACCGCCTCCTCGAACGACAGATGCGCGGCACCGTCGGCCGACCGCAGGGACGCGACCGGGCGGTGCCGGCCGTCGCCGCCGGGCGCCTCGACCTGCTTGTCCCGCATCTGCAGATACCGCACCCGAACCCGTACGACCGCGTCGGCCCGCCGCACCCGCAGCAGGCACTCGGTCCGCTGGTACCAGGAGTCCGCGGAACCGGCGATCCCGGGCTCGACCGGGCCGTCCCGCTCCGCCCAGGCACGCGGCAGCAGCACCCCGAACTGCCAGCGGACCCGGTTCTTCGGCGAGGACCGGCGGTACGGATAGAGCAGGTAGCCCTCGTAGAGCACCGCGTCCGCGACGGCGCCGACCTGCTCGAAGCCCTCGGGCCCGAGTCCGTCCGTCATGCCGCCTCCTCGTCGCCGGTGTACGCGCGGATCCCTATCCCTCACGGTCACACCCGTCACGGCCGCTCGCCCCTCCGGAGGACTGTCATTGGGCCGCTCAGGGGATGACGAACAGTTCTTCGAAACATTCGAAGGGCGGAGCTCAAATTACGATCTTGCCTTCCGGGGTGCCGGCTCTCTTGTTGAAATTCTTTCTTTGACAAGCCATTTGAAATGCTGGAATAAGAATCAGGCCACTTGATCACGTAGACGAATGTTTCGAAATAATCACCGAAACTGTTGACAGCTGACATGCCCAGGCCAACACTCCCCTCCTAGCCACACCCGCACAGGCCGTACGAGGAGGAGGCACGACATGAACGCGTTCGACCACGCACTGAGCCGCCGGAGCGCAGGCGCCCTGCTGCTGGGCGCCGGGGCCGCACTGGCCCTGCCCGGCACCGCCCGCGCCGCCACGGTCATCACCACGAACCAGACAGGCACCAACAACGGCTACTACTACTCGTTCTGGACCGACGCCCAGGGCACGGTCTCCATGACCCTGGGCTCGGGCGGCAACTACAGCACCAGCTGGAGCAACACCGGCAACTTCGTCGCGGGCAAGGGCTGGAGCACCGGCGGACGCCGGAGCGTGACGTACTCGGGCAGCTTCAACCCGTCCGGCAACGGCTACCTGTCCCTCTACGGATGGACGTCGAACCCGCTCGTCGAGTACTACATCGTCGACAACTGGGGCACCTACCGGCCCACGGGCGCGTACAAGGGAAGCGTCACCAGCGACGGCGGCACGTACGACATCTACGAGACGACGCGGTACAACGCCCCGTCCGTCGAAGGCACCAGGACCTTCAACCAGTACTGGAGCGTGCGGCAGTCGAAGCGGACCGGCGGCACCATCACCACCGGCAACCACTTCGACGCCTGGGCCCGCGCCGGGATGCCCCTCGGCAGCTTCAAGTACTACATGATCCTGGCGACCGAGGGGTACCAGAGCAGCGGAAACACGAACATCACGGTGATGTCATGAGGGCTGTACGACCGCTCGCGTCCCGTCCGACGGCCGCGGCCGTCGGGGCCGCCACGGCCGTCTTACTGGCCGCCGCCGGCGCGCTCACCGCCGGCGCCGCCCCGTCCCACGCGGCCGGCTGCTCCGGCTATGTCGGTCTCACCTTCGACGACGGCCCGTCCGACGCCCACACCCCGGCCCTGCTGAGCGCGCTCAAGCAGTACGGACTGCGGGCCACGATGTTCAACGAGGGCCGGTACGCGGCGGCTTACCCCGCCCAGGTCCGGGCCGAGGCGGCTGCCGGGATGTGGATCGGTGACCACAGCTACACCCATCCGCATCTGACCCAGCTGAGCCAGGCGCAGATCGACTCCGAGATCTCCCGCACCCAGCAGGCTATCGCGGCGGCAGGCGGCGGCACACCCCGGTTGTTCCGCCCGCCGTACGGCGAGACCAACGCCACGGTCAAGGCGGTGGCGGCCAAGTACGGCCTGACCCAGGTCATCTGGGACGTCGACTCGCAGGACTGGAACGGCGCGACCACCGACGCCATCGTCCAGGCCGTGTCCCGGCTGACCAGCGGCCAGGTCGTCCTCATGCACGAATGGCCGGCCAACACCCTGGCCGCGATCCCGCGCATCGCCCAGACCCTGGCGAGCCGTGGCCTGTGCGCGGGCATGATCTCCCCGCAGACGGGCCACGCCGTCGCTCCCACGGGCTGACCCGGCCCGCGCACCGTCGGCACGGCGCAACGGCCGCCGTGCCGACGGGCTTTCGCGCGCTGCCGCCGACCCGATGCCTCGAACGCGCCCTCCCCGGTGCCTCGAACGCCGTCTTTCCGGCCCCCCTCCGCATGGGATCATGGACCGGGTCCGCCCCGGCAGCCGGAGGAGAGGGGATCCGCACATGTTCGACGCTCTGAAGAACCTGAAGGACACGATCGAGGACATCGCCGAGGCCCACGGCGACAAGATCGCCGACGGTCTGGAGAAGGCCGGCGACTTCATCGACGACCGAACCGGCGGTAAGCACAGCGACACGATCGACACGGCCGTCGACAAGGCGCAGGACCTCGTCGAGAAGCTGGGCGAGAACGGCAAGAAGCACTGACCCCGGGTGTGCGCACCGGTCACGGGGAGCGCGCGAGGTCGAGACAGCAGCGCACGAAGTCCTGTACGACCGGATTCCGGTCGTCGGCCCGGGCCCAGGCCACGCCCACCCACGTCGGCCCCACTCCCGTGACCGGCCGGTAGACCACGCCGGGGCGGGCGTAGAACCGCGCGGCGGATTCCGGCGCGAGGGCGATGCCGTAGCCGCTCGCGATGGCGCTCAGCCAGTCGTCCGGCTGCTCGGTGACCGCCCCGATCCGCACCGGACGGCCCGCGCGCTCGTCGGCGGCCAGCCAGTGGTCGCGCCACGCCCCGGTCTGCGCCGGCGCGGCGACGAACGGCTCGTCCCACAGCTCACGGAAGGCGATCTCGCTGCGCCCCGCGAGCGGATGCCCGCTCGGCAGTGCCACCCAGCGCGCCTCGCTGAACAGCACCTCCACCCGCAGCGCGCCCTGACCCGGGAACGGCAGCCGGAGCAGCGCCGCGTCCACCTCGCCGTCGGCCAGCCCCGCACTCGGGTTCGTCCAGGCCGCCTGCCGCAGTTCGGCCCGCCAGCCGGGCCGCCGCCGGGCGAACTCGGCGACGATCTCCTGGGTGGCCTCGTTGGCCGCGCTCGCCACGAACCCCACGCGCAGCACCCGCGCCGAACGCCGCCCGGCGGCCCGCGTGGTGCGCAGCGCCTCGTCCCAGGACGCGAGCAACTCCGGCACCCGGTCGGCCAGTTCACGGCCCGCGTCGGTCAGTGCCATCCCGGTGCGCGAGCGGTCGAAGAGCCGTACGCCGAGCTGGCTCTCCAGCTGGCGGACCTGCTTGGTCAGGGCCGGCTGGGACACGAACACGCGCTCCGTGGCACGGGTGAGGCTGCCCTCCTCGGCGACGGCGAGGAACGAACGCAGCAGACGCGTGTCGATATCCATTCCCACAGGTTATAGAAGCGGGTATTGGACGGCACAATAGCCGTCCGGTGAGGTGGAGGCATGGATATCGCCTCTGTGGTCGTCACCTGCGCGGCCGTCCTGGCCAACGTCGGCATCGCGGCGGCGGATGTCGCCAGGGCGCCGTTCGTGCTCGCCAACTCGGCCGAGGTCGGCGTGCCGCGCACCTGGCTCCCCGCCTTGGCACTGCTGAAGGTGGCGGGAGCGGCCGGGTTGCTCCTCGGCCTGTTCGGCATACGGCCCCTGGGGATCGCGGCAGGCGCCGGACTGGTGCTGTTCTACGTCGGCGCCCTGACCGCCCACGTCCGGGCGCGGGTGTTCCACAACATCGCCTTCCCCGGACTGTTCCTCGCGCTGGCCGCGGGCGCGCTGACCCTGGCGGCAGCCCGCTGACCGGAGCGGTCACCGCAGCCGCTCCAGCGCCACCAGGGCCGCGTCGTCGTCGAGGTCGCCGCGGACGTGGTGCAGGAGGTCACGGCGCAGCGCGGCCACCATCGCCGCCAGCGGCCGGCCCGCGTGCGCGTGGATCCGGGCGGCCAGGTCAGGGAAGCGGCCGAGGCGGTCGCGGGCCTCGATGAAGCCGTCGGTGTACAGCACGAGACGGTCACCGGGGCCGAACGGCACGGTCTGGGCGGCGGGTTCCGCGGTCAGCAGATCGCCGAGCCCGAGCGGCGCCCCCGGGGGATCCGGCTCACAGGGGCGCACCTCGCCCGCGTGCACGAGGTACGGCGGCAAGGGCTGTCCGCAGCGCACCCTCGGCCTCCCGGTGGGCACCACCTGCTTCGTCCACAAACCCGACGGCGGCAGCACCACGAGCCCGGCCTCGGACACCGCCGAGCTCCGGTCCGGCTGCATCTACACGGAGTGCGCCCGCACCACGCGGACACTGGGGTCGAGTTGCTGACCCGACCGCCTTCCCGGCCCTTTGCCCTCGGAGTGGAGAAAGCGGACGGCAATCACGACGACCGGCTGCGCCGTGGTCCCGGCGGCGAGGTGCTCGTCCCGGCGGGCCGGGTCGCCCGCCACGACAAGCGCCACCCGCCGTTCCAGGCCAAGGACGGCGTCGTCGACACCACCAATGGGATGGGCTGCACGCAATGGGATGGGCTGCACGACGGTCCCGTTCGGCACCGGGTGATCGACCGCCGGACCGTCCTCTCTCGCGTGGGCCACCGCACCTCTCACCACCCGATGGTCGAACAGGACAACGCCCGAGCCCGGCAGGCCCGGGCCAGTCCCTGCGACACGCGGCCATCGGCTACCGCAACCTGGCGGCACTGCGCCGCCGACCCCGGTACGGCGACCGGCCTCCCCGGTGCGGCAGGGGGCGCCCCGCCCCCAACTTGTCTGGTCAAGTTTGGTCGTGGTTCTTCCCTCCGACAGCGGCGGCCACTACTCATGTCCCGTTCGTCGTGCACAGTCAGGCCGTGAGACCACACTCCTCACGGCACCCTCACCAACGGGACGAGGTACCACGTATGCGACTGCGCTGGAGATCCATCGGCGGGCTGCTCGCCCTCCTCGGCGCGCTGATCGTCTCCGCTCCCGCACCCGCCCAGGCGGCCGGGAGCAGCGGCAATCTCATCATCAACGGCGATGCGGAGAGCGGTGGTTACTGCACAGGTGACTGGTCGGCCGCCACCACCATGCCCGGCTGGACGACCGAGGCCGGCGGCCCGGACGTCATGTGCCACTCCGTCGCCTCCTTCGGGCTGCCCAGCGACGGCAACACACCCGGCAAGGCCTTCTTCGGACCGGGCAACCTCGGCGACGGGGCGATGACCCAGACCGTCGACGTCTCCTCGGCCGCCTCCGCCATCGACGCCGGCGGAGTGCACTACGACCTCTCCGGGTGGCTCGGCGGCTGGACCACCTACAGCGGCTATGCCGCGGTCAGCCTGCACTTCCACGACGCCGCCGGACACCCCCTCGGCGCCTCCGCCGAGCTGCCGACCGTCTCCGCGACCGACCGGGGCCTCGCCACCAAGTTCCTCGCGCGCAGCACCACCGGCGCGGTGCCGGTCCGCACCCGGACCATCCAGGTCGAGGTGCAGTTCCTGTCGACGAGCAACGAGACCGGCTACCTCGACAACCTCTCCCTCACCCTGGACACCCCGGTCACCGCGCCCGCCCCGCTCGCGCCGCCCGTCTCCAAGGTCCCGGGCTACGACCACGTGTTCATGGTCATGATGGAGAACACCGACTACTCCGAGGTCATGAACGACCCGGCGGACACGCCGTACATGCACAGCCTCATGGCCCAGGGCGCCACGCTCACCGACCACCACGCCGTCTACCACCCGAGCGACGAGAACTACCTGGCCGTCGCCGGCGGCGACACCTACGCCAAGGGCGCCACGTACTTCCCGAACATCAACTCTCCCGAACGCAACCTCGGCGACACCATCGAGGCGGCCGGCAAGACCTGGAAGGCCTACGAGCAGGGCATGGGCACCCCCTGCAACACCAAGAACAACAATGACAGTTACTACCAGCCCGACGACGCGCCCTTCATCAACTACACCGACATCAGCGGTGATGCCGCACGCTGCGCGGCCCACCTGTTCGACACCACGCAGCTCACCACCGATCTGAAGTCCGCGGCCACCACCCCGGACTTCTCCTGGATAGCCGCCGACGACTACTACGACGGCGAGGCCTCCGGCAACGGCAACGCCACCAGCCTGAAGGCCCAGGACGGCTGGCTGAAGCAGACCCTCGCCCCGGTCCTCTCCTCCCCGGCCTGGACGCAAGCGCGCTCGCTGCTCATCCTGACCTGGGACGAGAGCCAGAACGAAGCCTACGACCACGTGGCCACCACGGTCCTCGGGTCCCAGGGCACCGTCCCGGCCGGCACCAGCAGCCCGGCCCACTACGACCACTACGGCATCGCCCGCACCATCGAAGGCGCGCTCGGCCTGCCCGGTCTCACGGCCAACGACACCTACGCCACCCCGCTCGACGACGCCTTCGTACCGTCCACCGCGACCACGCCGACGCTCACCGGCAGCCTGAACGCGGTCGCGAACGGCGGCAACGTCACCTTCCGCTACGCGGTGCCGTCGGCGGCGCAGGTGAACGCCAAGAACTGGGTCGGCGTCTACCCGGCGGGCGTCACCCCGGGCGGGCAGTCGTCGCGCACCTGGGCCTATGCCCCGAACGCCAGCGGCGCGCTGACGTTCTCGACCGGCAAGATGGGCGGCGCGGGGACGTACGACGTGTACTACCTGGCCGATGACGGCTACTCGGTCCTGGCCGGACCGTTCACCGTGACCGTCGGCTGACGGCCCGCAGAGGGCCGGCGCCCCGGCCGGTTCCCGCAGCGGCCGGCGCACATGCGTCGTCAGCAGGCGCCGGCCGGGGTCGCCGAGGTCCGGCACGGGTGGGAAGCCGCGCAGTGCGCGAGGCCCGGCGAATCGTGCCGGGCCACAGCATGGGGCGAGCGGGTTCACGGCGCGCTGCAACGGCGGATACCGGCCGGTCACAGGCCCAGGGCGATGGCCACGCGGGTCAGCTCGGCGGTGTTGGTGATATTGAACTTGGCCCGGATGCGGCGCAGATAGGCATCCACGGTGTGCTTGGACAGGCCCATGTGGCGAGCCGTCTGGAGGTAGGTGCGGCCGGCGGCGATGTGCCGCAGTGTCTCCCGCTCACGCGGCGCCAGCGAGGGCTGGGGCGCGGTGGCGGCAGCGGACGCGGGAGCTTCGGAGTGCGGTGCGACGAGAGTGGCACTCATGAGGCTGTCCTCCAGCGGAATGTTTTGACCGATTAGGGTGATTTGCCCTTGTTCCTCCACGCTGCGCGTCGTACTTCATGAGCCTGTCCGCCGACTGTCACAGGAGTGTCACAGGGGCGGGTGGGCGGTTTGACCGACGTCAGCGGGCGGGCTCCGCCGTGGGCGGCTCGGGCGTATCCCCGGCGAGCCCGGTCCGGTGGGCGTACAGGGTCGCCTGCACCCGGTTCTCCAGGGCCGGCCGGGTCAGGATCCGGTTGGCCCGGCTCTTCGCCGTCGTCTCGCTCAGGCCCAGGTCCACTGCGATGCGCGCGTTGGGCAGCCCACACGCGACCAGCGCCAGAACCTGCACCTCGCGCTCGGTGGGTCCGCCGTCGACCGGTGCCCCGGCGGGCGTCGGCGCCGTCGGCAGAAGCGCGGGCGGCAGCGCGGTGACGGTGTCGATGGGGTGCCGGATGGTGGCCCATGTCCCCGTGTGCGGCGTGCGGACCGTCTACGACCGCATCCGGGACACCTGTGCCTGGCTCTGCCTGGCCGCGCCGACGGCGCTCACGGCCACCGCCGTCGTCCGGCCCCGGCGCCCGGCGCACCGCTGAGCTGCCAGGCGGCGGCCCGCGGACGGCCCTTTGTCCACCCGTGGGGCCCAATCCTCGCGTGGGTCGACGGGCCGGCGGCGTGTATGTCGATGGGCCGGCGGCGTGTATGCGGGGTCCGGGCGGCGCCTCTCGCCTATCGTCGGCCGGACACCGACATCCGGAGTGATAATGGAAAAAACGGATGAATTGGTTGGTGTGGCCGAGGGCGTGACGGTCGCACCCGTCGATCCGCCCGTGCGCCGCGTCCGGCCATGGCCGCACGGCGCCGCCCTGGCGATCGGGGCCGGAGCCGTCGCCGTACAGCTCCTCGCCGGCACCGAGTGGCTGGACCAGCCGGCCGTCCAGGCCTGGCGCACCGTCTGCCTCGCCATCACCGTCCAAGCGCTTCCCTTCCTGCTCCTGGGCACCGCCCTGTCCGGTGCCATCAACGCCTTCGTGCCGGCCGAACTGTTCACCAAGGTGCTGCCGAAGCGGCCCGCGCTCGCCGTGCCGGTGGCCGGGGTCGCGGGCGCCGTGCTGCCGGGCTGCGAGTGCGCTTCCGTCCCCGTCGCCAACAGCCTGATCCGGCGGGGCGTCACCCCGGCCGCCGCCTTCGCGTTCCTGCTCTCCGCACCGGCCGTCAACCCCGTCGTGCTGACCGCCACCGCCGTCGCCTTCCCGGGCAACCCCGCGATGGTCGCCGCCCGGCTGTTCGCCTCCCTCGCCACCGCGGCCGTGATGGGCTGGCTGTGGCTCTGGCTGGGCCAGGAGAAGTGGCTGCGGCCCGTCCTGCGGCAACGGCACACCGGCCACCGGTACGGGGGCAACCGCTGGAACGAGTTCCGGCTCGGCTTCCAGCACGACTTCCTGCACGCCGGCGGTTTCCTGGTGCTCGGCGCCATGGCCGCCGCCACCTTCAACGTCGCGGTGCCGCGCGCCGTCCTCGACACCTTCTCCGGCTCGCCCTGGCTGTCGGTGCTCTTCCTGGCCGGGCTCGCCGTGCTGCTGGCGGTCTGCTCGGAGGCGGACGCGTTCGTCGCCGCCTCGCTCGCCGGGTTCTCGCCGACCGCCCGGCTGGCCTTCATGGTGGTCGGCCCGATGGTCGACCTGAAGCTGATCGCGCTCCAGGCGGGCACCTTCGGGCGCGCCTTCGCCTGGCGGTTCTCCACGGCCACCACTGCCGTGGCGGTCGCCGCGAGCGCCCTGATCGGAGGGGCGCTGCTGTGAGACGCCCGGTACAGACCCTGCTGCTGGCCCTGACCGGTGCCGGCCTGCTGCATACGGCCCTGTTCACCGACATCTACCTGCGCTACGTCAAGGCCGGCCTGCGCCCGCTGCTCATCGTCTCCGGGGTGGTCCTGCTGCTGCTCGGCGTGGCGTCGGCGGTCATCAGGGACATCAGGGACGCGAGGGACGCGAGGGACCCGAGGGACGCCAGGGACGTCAGGGATCTGCCGGGCCACACTCACGACGCGCACAGGCACGAGCACGGCCATGACCAGGGCCAAGACGGCCATGACCAGGGCCGGGACGGCCATGGCCACGGCCACTCCGGCGCACCGCGCATCGCCTGGCTGCTGTTCCTCCCCGCCCTCAGCCTGCTCTTCTACGCCCCACCCGCCCTCGGCGCGTACACCGCGGCACGTTCGAACGCCAAGCCGGTCACCGCGCAGAAGAAAGGATTCGCCCCGCTGCCCGCGACCTCACCCCTGCCCCTGACCCTCACGGACTTCACCAAGCGCGTCCAGCAGGACCGCAGCCTGGCCATCAAGCGCCGCGCCGTCCAGCTCACGGGCTTCGTCACCCCGGCCGAGGACGGCGACGGCTGGTACCTGACCCGCATCATCTTCACGTGCTGCGCAGCAGACTCGCAGACCGTCAAGATCCGCATGTACGGCGGCACCGAGGCACCCGCCGCGAACACCTGGCTCGCGGTGACCGGTACCTGGCATCCCCAGGGCGTGCTCGGCACGAGGACCGCGCAGGCGGCGCTCGACGTGCAGGACGCCCGGCCCATCGCCCAGCCGGTGAACGCCTACACGGACGACCTGCCGCTCACGCCCTCGTAGCCGGTCCGACCGCGTCGGCGAGCAGCACGCCCGTGACCAGGTCGGGGCGGATGCGCCGGTCGGTGGGGACGCTGTCACAGATCATGGCCGGCTTCTTCGCGGGTATGTGACTCTACTCCTCGCGGGTTCCGATGATCCGTACGCGCGGCGGCACATCATGAGCGGAGCGCGGAGCGACACCGCGGGGGATCGGTGCCGCTCCTGATGTCACTGTGACCCCTCTCGTACGGTTCGGACCAGTGCCTTTCGGCCCTGGCTCAGGGGGGCCGGACGTCCCCCGGCGCACCGCCCCGCAATCCGCTGAAACGGTACCTATGGGGATGAAGCGGACGGATCCGGGGAGGCTCGGCGTGAGCCCGTCGCGGGTGTCTTCGGCACTCACGCCGCCGCGATCCCGAATGAGGTGCACGATGGAGTGGTGGCACCCCGCGGCACGCCTGGCGCGGTGGAGAGGAGGCGGTGACGATGACCCGGACACCTCCCACGACAGTCACCCCGGTACGGCTGTGGCGATGGCGGCGCAATCCGCTACGCCGGCACAGCGACGTCGTCGAGGCCTGGATCGTCCTCGCGACCTGGGTGCTCGCCGTCCTGTGCGGGGCCGTCGCCGGTCTCGCGGCGGCCCATTCGGCCGACTCGACGTTCTCCGCCCGGCGGGCGGAGGTGCACGCGGTGCACGCCGTGCTCACCGACGACGCGGCGCGCACCTCCGTCACCGGGACCGGCTACGATGACGGGCGGGTCTGGGCGTCCGTGCGCTGGACGGACGCGCACGGCGTGGTCCACACGGACCGGGCGAAGGTCGTGCCCGGCGCCCCCGCCGGCTCCCAGGTCACGATCTGGACGAACAGCGCGGGCCGCATCGTGTCCGCGCCGGTCACCGGCGCCGCGGCGGACCTCCAGGCGGCCCTGACCGGCGCCCTCGTCGCCCCGTCGGCCGGCGCGGCGGTCTGGGTCGTGGGATGGGGAGTCCGCACCCGGCTCATCCGGCGGCGCATGGCCGAGTGGGACGAGGAGTGGAAGCAGATAGGGCCGAGGTGGGGAAACCTCAGCGGAGGCCGTGGCTGACCGCCCGGCACCGCCGCTGCCGGTAGTCCAGAAGACACGAGCCCCTCCTTTCACCGGCCTCACGGTCCTCGGCCCGGGACCCATGCCCAGTCAGCCACCCGGCCCTCCCCGGGACCCAGGCGGGCACTCTCATGCCTTCCTGGACCCTGTGCGGCGCCCCGTTCGCGGAATCGGTGCGGCACTCTGCTGCACCTCTGCGGCACTCGACCGTTCCCAGATCCACACGCCAACCGACCCGTCCCCGCGTCGACGTGGCACCGGTCTGTCCCGGCCCGTGCACGTGGCTTCCGCCTTTTCCTGGGCCTTGCGCGGCATCCGGCCTGGCCCGGCTATGCATGCGGCATCCGGCCTGCCCAGCCCTGCACGCGGCCCTCGCCCCCTCCCGGCCCCTGCGCGGCACCGGCCTGTCGGGGGCATACACGCGGCACCCGGCCCCGGAACCCACTCGGCACCCGGTGCCTCCTCGATCCGCGCGGCACCCGCCCGCTCCACCCCGTCGCCCACGAGGTACCCGCGCTCCCCCCGCCGCCCACGCGGCACCCGGCGGTTGCCGAAAACGTCAGGGCGGGAAGGGCCACCCGCTTCTCGCGGATCCGGATTGCGCGGTGCACGGTTCCCGACCGCTTCTCCGCGTCTTTCTCGGTCCTTCCCGCCACTACCAGCACACCACGGAAACCGCCGGTCCACCAGGGGCGAACGGCCCCGCCCTGCCGGTCCGGATCCGGGTCCACGTCACCCGAAAGGGGCGTTCCTGTACCGCGTGGGCCGCTGGGGCGCATGACCCGGCCCGGGACGGTGAGACCTCTGGCATGGAGAATCCTGCTCCGGGACACCCGCTCCCGGCCCAGCGCCCCCCGTCCGGGCCCCGCATCGTCTTCACGGCGGACTTCACTTCCCCCCGCCAGTGGGTCGCGGGCCGTTCCTGGGCATATCCCGGGGGCGGCCCGGTGAACCCGGGCGACGACAAACTGGACCACCTGGTGTCCGATCCCTCCTACTCCCGCTCCGGCGTCTTCAAAGCGACCCGGCGCCCGGACGGCGACTGGGACACCGGTCTGCTGACGACCGAGGGCAGCGAGGAGGCCTTCACGGTCCGGTCCGGGGACGTGCTGGAGGCCCGGGTACGGCTGCCCCGCGAGGTCGGAGCGTGGCCGGCGATCTGGACCTGGCGCGACGGCGACCAGGAGATCGACGTATTCGAGTACCACCCGGACCACCCGGACCTCCTGGAGTTCACGAACCACGTCCGCGGCACCGGGCACTGTGTCCGCGACCCCGCCGTCAGCCCCGGCGCCTGGATCGACCTGCGCACCGAGTTCGGGGCCCGCTCCGTCGTGTGGTCGGTGAACGGCGCCCGGGTCTTCGCCGACGGGCGGGGCGTGGGACACGACTGGCACGCCTGCCTCATCGTCAACCTCTCCGTCTCCGCGGGCCGTTACCACCCCGCCCCCGATCCGGAGACGACGCAGATGTCCTTCGAGGTGACCGGGCTCGTCGTACGCCGCCCGCATCCGGCCGACCGCACGCCGGCCAATTGATCATTGCCACGGCGATCGCGCCAGGCGCCTCCGTTGCGGGCGCGGGCGAGCGAGCGCCCGGGCCGGAGCGCGCGCCCCTCGTGACACCGTCGGGCGCCCTCGTGGCCCACGGCGTGCCCCGGCGCCCGCACCCACCTGCCCGGGGATCCGCGCGCCCGCCCCGCTTCACCCGAACGGCGGAGTCCCTGGTCGGCAGCGCTCGGTAACTTGCTGTGATCAGCGCTGGTCAACCCCTGTGGAGGCGCCGTCATGTCCACCTCGTCCACTGGCTCCCGCTCGCGCGCCCCGATCGAGGTCGGTCCGGGCGACGACCGCTACGAGGCGCTCCGCCGGGGCTTCAACCAGCGGTGGATCGCCTCTCCGGAGCACGTGGTGGTGGCCACGAGCACGGCCGACGTCGAGGCCGCCGTGAACGCGTGGCTGGACCGGCATCCGGGTACCGGGACACCGCCGCGCCGGATCACCGTCCGCTCCGGCGGCCACTGTTACGAGGACTTCGTCTGCGGCGACGACGTCGCGGTCATCATCGACGTCAGCGCCATGAACCGGGTCTCCTACGACCCCGAGATGGACGCGTATTGCGTCGAGGCCGGCGCGAGCAACTGGCACATCGCCACCCAGCTCTACCGCACCTACGGCCTCGCGGTGCCCGGCGGCTCCTGCTACTCCGTCGGAGCCGGCGGACACATCTCCGCGGGCGGCTTCGGCCTGCTGTCCCGGCTGCACGGGCTCACCGTGGACCATCTGTACGCCGTGGAGGTCGTCACCGTACGCGACCGCACCCGCGCCGCCGTGACGGTCGCCCGCAAGGACTCCGCCGACCCCGCCGTACGCGACCTGTGGTGGGCGCACACCGGTGGCGGGGGCGGCAACTTCGGGGTGATCACCCGGTACTGGTTCCGTGACCTGCCCCGGCCGCCCGCCCAGGTGCTGCTGCGCACCGTCGCCTGGGAGTGGAAGCTGTTCGAGGAGAACCCGGAGCTGTTCCTCGGTCTGGTGCGCCGCTACGGCAGCTTCTTCGAGGGCGAACAGAGCGGCGGCGACTCGGACTTCCCGGGGCGGTACGACCACTGGGACATGTTCACGCTGCTCAAGCTGAACCACCGCAAAGCCGGCAAGGTCGGCCTGATCGTGCAGTTGGACGCGACACGCGCCGACTCCGTGCACCGCCTGGAGGCGTTCCTGGACTACCTCGCCCCGGAACCGGACTATCCGCGCCACCCCCTGGACCTGCGCATGGGCGAGCATCCGGCGCTGGAGGAGCTGTACATCCCGACCCGGCTGCCCTGGCTGACGGCCACACAGAACCTCAACGAGTCCGGCCCGAGCCGCTGCGGAAAGTACAAGTCCGCCTACCACACGGCCTGGCTTCACCGAGGATCAACTGGCCACCATCTACGACTACTTGACCGACCCGGACTACAGCAACGACCAGGCGCTGTTCCAGGTCGACTCCTACGGCGGCCGGATCAACGACCTCCCCGCGGACGCCACCGCCGTACCGCAGCGCTCCTCGGTGCTGAAGCTCCAGTTCCAGACGTACTGGACCTGGGACAGGGACGCCAACCACGACGGTGTCTACGACTTCCAGGACGCGCGCGCCGACCCCGGCATCGCCGCACCGCACGTCGACTGGATCCGCCGTTTCTGCAGCGCGATGTACGCGGCCGCCGACGGCGTCCCGGCCGTCCTCCCGCCCGGCGGGGCCGAGACACCGGAACAGAACACCGACGGCTGCTACATCGGCTACTGCGACGCCGACCTCAGCGACCCCGAGCTCAACCCGCCCGAGGCCGAGCAGCCCTGGTACCGCCTCTACTACAAGGACAACTACGACCGGCTCCAGCGCACCAAGGCCCACTGGGATCCCCGCGACGTCTTCCGCCACCGGCAGTCCGTCCGCCTTCCGGGGACGGGGGCACACCCATAGGGGCCGGCTCAGAGCGGGGTCGCCGCGCGGAGCAGAAGCAGGAGCGTCAGGGCCGAGTCGGCCGAGAACATCGCAGAGAGGGCGGCTCCGCCGGCCGCGGTCCACAGGGCCAGGCCCGCGGTCGTGAAGACGGACGGCCAGGAGCGTGCGTGCGGCGCCGGGGCCAGCAGCGCGGCGACCCGGCGGGGGAGGGGGCCGGGGGCGGCCAGCGCGGCGAGCGTCGGCGCGGGGACGGGGCGGGAGACGAGTGCCGCGGTGCCGATCGCGCGGGCGACGGCCTTGCGGCTGCCGACCGCCTGGGCCGCCGACTCGTCCGCCCACCGCTCCGCCGTGTAGGTGACCGCCGTCCGCAGCGGGCGCAGGAACGGGTTGGTGCAGGCGGCGAGTTGGACGAGCAGCAGGTGCCGGTGATGCCGGGCGGTGAGGTGGGCGCGCTCATGGGCGAAGAGCGCGCGACGCTCGCGGGAGGCGAGGCACCCGAGCATGCCCGTGGACACCACGATCCGGTCGCGCGGCCCGCCCGGCAGCGCGTAGGCGTACGGCCGGTCGTCGGGCAGGACCGCGACCTGTGTGTCCGGCAGTCCCCGGAGCGCGGCATGGGTTCGCCGTCGTACCCGGCGATGGCGCAGCAGGGCCCGGCCGCAGGCGGCGAGGACCGCGAACAGCGCCGGGATCGCGGCCTTGCCCGCGACCTCGTGCCGGGGCACGCTCTCCCGCACCTCGGGGTCCGACCAACCGTCGGGGAGAGGATTGCCGGGCAGCTGGGCCGTGCCGACCACCATCAGCAATGCCAGACACACCGTGCTGCACAGCGCCATGACCGTGGACACCCAGGTCAGCAGGGTGGTCGCGGTGTGCGGGTGGAGACGCTGCTCGGCCAGGCGGGCGACCGGCCAGGCCGTCAGCGGCAGCACCAGGGGGAGGAGGACGAAGATTCCCATGCGCGCTCGGTCTCGTCCTCAGTCCTCGTCGGTGGCCTGGTCCAGCAGTTCGCGCAGCACTTGTTCGTCACCCTCGGGCAGTGCGGTGATGAAACTGGCCAGCACCGCCCGCCGGTCCTGTTCGCTGTCGAGGACCTTGCGCATCTTCAGCGCGGCCAGCCCGGCCTCGTCCGCGGCGGGCAGCCACAGGAACGACCGCCCCTCGCGCCGGCGCGTCACGGCGCCCTTCGCCAGCAGCCGGGCCAGGACCGTCATCACGGTCGTGTAGGCGAGGTCGGCGGCCAGATGATCCTGCACCCAGCCGGCGGTCACCGGGCCCCCGGCCTCGTGCAGCGCCGCGAGCACCTGTGTCTCCAGCGCGCCCTGCGCCCTGCGCCGACGGCGCGGATCGAGGTCCGTCACCCGCGTCTCCCTTCGCTTGCGTCTCTCGCCTCGACTCCTCGTGCCGGGGGGAACGTCACATCGTACAGATCCGGCAGTCACGGAGGTGTCGTACGGGCGCCTTGATTCTACAATGATGTAGATTCAAGGGGATCAGGGAGGCGGAGCCGTCCGGCCGTGTGCGTGGAGGGGTGAAACGTGGGTGTTCTTCCGTCCGGCCGCCGACCCTCACGGGCCGGGTCAGTCGCGGGAGTTGCCGAACAGGATGCGGTAGCCGATGAGCAGCACCAGGGAACCGCCGATCGCCGCGCCCCAGGTGTAGAGGTCGAAGAAGTGCTTCTCCACCGGGCGGTCGAGGAAGCGGGCGGAGAGCCAGCCGCCGGTGAAGGCGCCCGCGATGCCGATGACGGTGGTGCCGATGAGGCCGCCCGGGTCGCGGCCCGGCAGCAGTACCTTGGCGATGGCCCCGGCGGCCAGGCCGAGGATGATCCAGCCGATGATGCCCACGGTGTTGTCCTCCAGTCGGTAGCGTGTTCGGGCCAGACTAGGGGCGGTTGACGTGATCGCCCGGCACGCACCGGCCTCTGGAGATGTCCCGTCGAGGTTCTGCTACATGATTAAGACATTGCGCAACTGGGGAACCGGAAGGGCCCCGGTGGCGTTGATCGTGATGGGCGCGGGAAGCGCGAGCGGCTGCGGAGGACGTGGATGAGTGTGTCCCTGACCAAGGGCGGCAATGTGTCGCTGAGCAAACAGGCCCCCGGCCTGACTGCTGTGACGGTCGGGCTGGGCTGGCAGGCGAACACCGGGTACGAGCTGGACGCCAGCGCGTTGCTCTGTGACGGGTCCGGTCAGGTGCTGTCCGACGAGCACTTCGTCTTCTTCAACAACCTGACCAGCCCCGACGGTTCGGTCCGCCATGGCGGCGCGGGCGGGCCGGCCGGCGGTGACGACCAGCGGATCCAGGTCGACCTGACCCGGGTCCCGGCTCAGGCGGAGAAGATCGTCTTCCTCGTGTCCCTCTACGAGGCCGCGAGCCGGGGCCAGGCCTTCGGGCAGGTGCACCGGGCGCACATCCGCGTCCTCGACCGGGACGGCGACACCGAACTTGCCCGCTACGACCTCGCGTCCGGCGGTCTGTCGGCCGAGACCGCGCTGGTCTTCGGCGAGCTGTACCGGCACGGCGCGGAATGGAAGTTCCGCGCGGTCGGCCAGGGTTACGCCTCGGGCCTCGCCGGCATCGCCGGCGACTACGGCGTGACGGTGCTCCAGGAGACATCCCCGAGCGCCGCACCCGCCCCGGCGCCGAGCCCGGCCCCGCTCGCCGCACCGCCGGCGAGCGCGGCAGCGCCCGTGCCGCCCGCCCCGTCCAAGCCGCTGGTCGCCGCCTCGGCGGCCCCGGCGTTCACCGCATCACCGCAACCCACCGGGAGTTCCACCGTGACCTGCTTCTTCGACCCCAACCACGGCCCGGGCACGACGACCGTGACCTGGTCCCCGCAGTGGGGCGTGCCCCGGCCCGTACAGACCTGCGGCGGCTGCGCCCAGCGTGTGCAGACCACGGTCCCGCCCTTCTACACCCCGCCCCAGCAGGGCTACCCGCAGCCCGTGTCGCAGGGCTATCCCCAGCAGGGCTATCCCCAGGGCTACCCCCAGCAGGGTTACCCGCAGCAGGGCTACGGCGAGCCGTACGGCGATCACCACGACCACCACCAGCAGCAGGGCGGCGGCCGCCGCTTCGGTACCGGTGCGCTGATCGGCGCCGGCGCGGCCGGTCTCATCGGCGGCGCGCTGCTCAACGAGGCGTTCGACGACGATGAGCCGGAGGTCGTGGTGAACAACTACTACGAGGACTGATCCGTCCCCGCCGACTCCACGCGGGTGGGTATTTGATGCCGACTTATTCCGGCATAAGCCCCACCTGGAAGCGCACCTGACACCGTTCTTAATCGGGGGGCGTACACTCCGCCTCCCGTACCGTCCCAGGTCGCACGGCGGTTCCAAGTGGTGCCTCGCCTGTGAATCGAGTGTGTATCTGTGCTGTTCGGGCCACAGGTTTGCTAGATTGCGCAACTACGCAAGCGAGGTGGAGCGATACCGCTTCACCTGCCCTTACGCCGCCGCGCGGTCCCGGCCGTAACACCCCACGGCAGGGACTGACGGGCCCGACCGTTCATGGGAGTGGGAGATGAGCGACCCGTGGGACGGGCCCTCCGGGCAGGCCACGCGGAGCCGTAGTGCACGGGTGGTGCCCGCGCAGCGGGCGTCCGAGTCCGACGGGGGCCGCGCTCAGGGCGGCGGCAGGGCCGCGGCCCGGGCGGCGGCCCGCTCGCAGGGCGCCCGGCGCGGACGCCGGGCCCGCCCGGCGGGGCGCGGCAAGAAGACGCTGAAGATCTTCGGCATCGGCATGTCGACCCTGATCGTGGTCACGGCCGGTGCGGGCTGGTGGTTCTACGAGCACCTGAACGGCAACATCCACAGCGTCTCGCTCGACGGCAAGGGCGGCACCGAGAAGGCCGACGCCTTCGGCCGCACCCCGATCAACATCCTGGTCATGGGCTCGGACGGCCGTACCAGCCAGGAGGACTGCAAGCTCGGCGGCGGCTGTTCCCACACCGGTGTGCAGACCGGCAGCAACGCGGATGTGGAGATGGTGCTGCACATATCCGCGGACCGCTCCAACGCCACTGTGATGAGCATCCCGCGCGACACCATGACCAAGGTGCCCGCCTGCACGGACAGTGAGAGTCACCAGTCCACGAACGGCTACTACGGCCAGATCAACAGCGCGCTGCAGTACGGCCCCGCCTGTCAGGTGGCCACCGTCCACCAGCTCACCGGCATCCCGATCGATCACTTCGTCAAGCTCGACTTCTCCGGCGTCGTGAAGATGTCCGACGCGGTCGGCGGTGTCTCCGTGTGTGTCAACGACGACGTCTACGACACCTACTCGCACCTGAAGCTGTCCAAGGGCACCCACACCCTCAAGGGCGTCGCGGCCCTGGAGTTCGTCCGCTCCCGGCACGGCTTCGGCGACGGCAGCGACCTCGGCCGTACGACGACGCAGCACATCTTCCTCAGCTCGCTGATCCGCAAGTTCAAGAGCGCGGGCACGCTCACCGACCCCACCGCCGTCTACGACCTCGCCGACGCCGCGACCAAGGCGCTGACCGTGGACGACGGCCTGGGCACCGTGAAGAAGCTGATCGGTCTCGCATCGGACGTGAACAAGGTGCCCACCAAACGCATGACCTTCACGACGATGCAGACGGCCCCCGATCCGAACAACAAGGACCGCCTCGTCGTGGGCCCCGGTGCGCAGACCCTGTTCTCCACCATCGCCAACGACCAGTCACTGACGACCGGTTCGGGCGGGAAGTCCGCGGCGGCCTCCGCCACCGCCAAGCCCACCACCCCGGCCGTGCCCGCGTCGCAGATCTCCGTGACGGTGGGGAACGGCACCACGGTCACCGGCCGGGCCTCGGACATCGCGACCGCCCTGACCGGCCAGGGGTTCGGTTCCGCCACGGTCACGCACTACGCCCCGGCCTCCGCGACGACCACGCTGACCTACGGCACCGGCCAGAAGGGGGAGGCGCAGACGGTCGCCAAGGCGCTCGGTCTGTCCTCTGCGCATCTGAAGCAGGGCACCGGAACCGGCCTGACCCTGGTGATCGGCGCCGACTGGCCGAGCGGCACCAGCTTCCCGGGCGGCACGTCCGCGCCCGCGCCGGCGGACACTCACGCGGCCGTCTCCAACGCCCATGCCTCCACCGCCGACGAGGCCAAGACCTGTGCCAAGGTCAGCCAGTACAGGACGGTCAGTGTCAACGGCATCGCGATGACACCGTCCCAGGCGTACGCGGCGGCACGCAGCCAGCCCGACTCCGACAGCTGACCGGCCGGGCCGGGCCCCGGGGAACGACGACATGGGGCAGCCGGCCCCCCCGCCCCCGTCGCCGGGGGCGGCCGGCTCGGCCTTGTCCACCGTGCCGGTCAGGGACTGGCGATGTCGAAGCCGTACCGCAGGGGCTCGCTGGTCACGTGGTAGTCCCGGCGGTACACGTACACGGCCTCCGCGCGGACCCCGTCCGCGGAGGCGGCCTCCACCTTGCAGGGGCACGTCACCTGGATCACCCGCGGCCGGCCGGAGACCTCCATCCGTGTCCCGTCCGCCGGCCCGCCCGCGAGTACGGCGGTCTCCCAACCCGTCACTTCGGTAGTCTCCACGGCGACAGTT
Organism: Streptomyces sp. CoH27; assembly: GCF_020181035.1. Taxonomy (GTDB): domain Bacteria; phylum Actinomycetota; class Actinomycetes; order Streptomycetales; family Streptomycetaceae; genus Streptomyces; species Streptomyces camelliae. The sequence continues at coordinate 424,766 of NZ_JAIQYY010000001.1, read as the reverse complement.
TACGGCTTGCGCAAGTTTTGATCCCGTGAATCCGATCACGGGCGCCGTCAGCCCACCCGGTGGGACATGGCGATGCCGGCGGCCCTGTCCCCGACGGTCACTTCGTGTCGTCTCCGGTCGTCCGCAATGCCCGACGGCACGACCTACGCCGGACGCTGGGAGGCCGCCGCGGTGGGTTCCAGGTCGGCCAGGGCGAGCGGGTGGGCCGGCGGGTCGGGCAGGGCGATGCGGGCCGTGGTGTGCAGGTCGGGGCCGACGTGGAGCAGTTCGCCGGGGTCCATGAGCCGCCACAGCGGGTTGTCGTCCATGGGCTCGCTGGCCACCACGACGGAGGGGAGCACGCTCAGCCGTGCCGAGCGGACACGCAGATGGCCGTTCCGTCCGGCGTGGTCCAGGTGCCGCGAGCCGTGATGGCCACCGGGCGGGCGCCGCAGGACGTACAGCTCGTGCGTGGCGGGATAGCGCAGGGCCCACAATTCGTCGTCGGTGGCGAGGACGACGTTGAGGGCGAACAGGGGAAGGTGCCCGGCGACCCAGCGCGCCGCGGACACCAGCCCGGCGGACACATCGCCGCCGTGCGCCGCGGTCTCCCGGGTCACCAAGGCGAAGAAGCGCTCGGAGTCGGTGTCGCCGCGCACCAGCGACCGGTCATCGCCCAGATGCCGGTCGAGCTGGTCGAGTCCCTCGATCACCCCGTTGTGCGCGAACAACCGCCCCTGCTGGGCGAAGGGATGTGTGTTGCGCACGTCCAGGCCTCCGGTCGAGGCATAGCGGATATGGGCGAGGAAGGTGGCCGACTCGACCTCCCGGGCCTCCTCGGCGAAGGACCGGTCCTCGTACGCGGCGATCGGCGCCTTGTGCACCTCCGGTGTCCCGTCCGCGTCGAAGAACCCCAGCCCGGTGCCGTCGGGTTCGCGATGGCTCTGCGCGCTGAGACTGTCGGGGGCGTCCAGCAGCCAGAACGTGGCATGTGTGCGGTGGGGAGAGCTGATCAGTCCGAACAGTCGGCACACGGCATCCTCCTTGGCGCCCCTTGTCCCGGGCCTGACGCCGGGACCCGTCACCGTACGGCCGGACGACCATGGTCCCGCGTGCCGGGCGTTCGCGCACTCGGCGCGGCGGACGAGTTACCGGGTGCCGGCGCCATCCACTTCCGCGCGCTCGTCCGCACGGGACCTCAACCGGCCGTGCGCAGCACCGAGTCGAGCGCCTCGTCGATCCTCGGGTGGGCGAAGACGAACCCCGCCTTGTCCAGGGCACCAGGGACGACCCGGGCGCTGCAGGTGATGCTCCCCGCGAACTCGCCCAGCGCCGCGCGCAGGGCGACGGCGGGGACGGCCGCGAACGCCGGGCGGTGCAGCGCGCGGCCGAGGGCCCGGGTCACCTCGCGGTTGGTCAGCGGCTCGGGGGCCGTGAAGTTGACGGGACCGGACAACTCCTCCGTGTCGAGGGCGAAGCGGAGCGCGGCGACGTGGTCCGTCAGCGAGATGAAGGGCCAGTACTGCTCGCCGGAGCCGAGCCGGCCGCCCAGGCCGAGGCGGAAGAGCGGGAAGAGACGGCCGAATGCCCCGCCCTTGGCCGAGACCACCAGACCGGTGCGCGGGTGTACGACGCGGACGCCGATCTGCCGCGCCGGATCGGCGGCCGCCTCCCAGTCGGCACACACGGAGGCCAGAAAGTCCTCCCCGGCCGGCTCGCTCTCGTCGACGACGCGCTCGCCGGTGTCGCCGTAGAAGCCGGTCGCCGACGCGGACACCAGGACGCGCGGCGGGGCGGCGGAATCGGCCACGGCGCGCGCGATGGTCCCGGTGCCGAACACCCGGCTGTCGTGGATCTCCCGCTTGTAGGCCGCCGTCCACCGCCTGTCCCCGACTCCGGCGCCGGCGAGGTGGACGACGGCGTCGGCGCCGTCCAGCGCACCGGGCTGGACCCGCCCCGCGACCGGGTCCCAGTGGGCGGTCTCGCTGCCGTCCGCAGGGGCGGTGGCGGACCGGTCACGGACGAGGCGGACGACCTGGTGGCCGTCCGCCAGCAGCGACCGGGTGAGTGCGGAGCCGATGAGTCCGGTGGACCCGGTGATCGCGACGCGCATGGCGTCCTCCCGAGGAGGCGTGAGCTGTTCTCGTGATCCAAATTTGAATCACGAGGGACGATACACCGGGTGCTTGTAGTTTCAAGTAAAGAGGGGCTGTGCGGGGGCGGGGTGAGGCCACGCGTGCGTCCCGGGGGCGCGCGGACTCAGCGGGGGCCGGGCCGGTACGGCACGGGCCTGGGCAGCCGAAGCCGTCCGGGTGCTCGCTGGACGAGGTCCGAGGCAGCTGGCCCCCAGGTGGGATACGCGAAGCGGAACTCCGCCTCCCGTAGTCGGCCTGGTGTCACCCGGCGGCTCTTGAGGAGCAGTTCGGTGTCCGAGCGCAGCGCGAACGCGCCCAGTTCCGCCATCCAGCGCGTCGCGGGCAGCCCGAACGGGACGCCCCAGGCCGCCCGCAGGGTCCGCATGAAGTCCCGGTGCGGGAGCGGGTCGGGGGCGGCGAGGTTCACCGGGCCGTCGAGATCGTCCCGGTCGATCAGGAACTCCACCGTGCGGACGAAGTCCTCGTCGTGGATCCAGGAGACGTACTGCGCACCGCCCGCGACGGGCCCGCCGAGCCCCAGCCGGGCCAGGCCGAGCAGCACGTCGAAGACGCCGCCCCGGTCGGGGCTCATCACCATCGCCGAGCGCAGCGCCACCTTCCGGGTCGCCGGCGTCGGCGCCTCGCGCTGCGCCCGCTCCCAGTTCCGCGCGATCTCGACGCTGTGGCGCCAGTGGTCCGGCACCCCGGTCTCCGTGCCGCCGAGCACACCGGCCGCCTCGTCGTTGGCCGCGTCGAAGCGATGGGCGTAGATCGTCGCGGTGCTCATCTGCAGCCAGACCCGCGGGGGCCGTACGGCCGTGGCGATCGCTGCGCCGACCACCCGCGCGGAGTCCACCCGGGAGTCCATCATGGCCCGCAGGTTCTCAGGGGTGTACCGGCAGGAGACGCTGCGGCCCGCCAGGTTGATCACGACGTCGCAGCCGTCGATCGCCCTGGCCCACGGACCGAGCGTGACCCCGTCCCAGCCGATCTGGCGCTCGCGTTCCGGATGCCTGGTCAGCACCGTGACCTCGTGACCGGCCGCCGTCAGTGCGCGGTCCAGGATCGTGCCGACCTGTCCGGTTCCCCCGGGCAGAACCACCTTCATCGCTCCCCCTCCGTTCGTGTCGGACCCAGCGTAGCCCTCGATTTGAACGTGTTCAAAAGAAGGTGTGGCGCGAGTGGCCTGCAGCGTCGGCCGCGTCGCATAGGCTGACCAGCGAGACGGCCGCCGCGAGTCGCCTCGACGTGGAGAGGAGAAGCCCGTGGACACCGTCGGGGAGAGTCTGGACCGGGCGCTGGAAGGGGCGTTCACCCGCCCCGTCCCCAAGTCCGCGCAAGCCCGGATGAAGTACCTGGTACGGCAGCTCAAGGGCACCCGACAGGCCGCCGAGCTGCTGGGTGTCTCGCAGCGCACCGTGGAGCGGTACGTGGTCGGCACGCTCAAACACCCGCGCAAGGACCTCGCCGCGCGGCTGGAGCACGAGGTGCGGCAGCGCTGGCAGCCGCAGGTGCGGGCGCGGGCCAGGGACCGGGCCGCCACGGCGGAGGGCATCATCGTCTCGGCGCGCGCCCGGTTCGGCTTCACGGCGGCACCGGGAACCACGGACGACGCCCGGCTGCGCCACATCACCCAGGCCCTGCCGCCCCGCTGGGCCGAGCGTCTCTTCGCCGCCCGCGACCAGGGCGCCACCGAGTCCCAGCTGCAGCGGATCGCCGCCGAGGGGCTGGGCGAGATGTACTTCCGCGACGCCGGCCGCCGCGCCCAGGGACTGCTGGTGGAGTTCACCGACGTCGAGGACATCGACATCTCCCTGTGAGCGGCGGTCGTACGCGCGCGGCTGGAGCGCCGGCCGGCGGATCACGTCGGCCGGGCCTGCGCCGGAGCCGTCAGAGTGCCGTCACCGGCAGGGTGAGCGTGGCCGGCGCAGGCCCGGGGCGGTCGCCGAGAGGGTGAGGCGGCCCGGTCGCTTCGCGGGGCGCAGGATCGCCAGGGCGCGGCCGTGCCAGGTGTGGCGGCGCGGCTGCCGGAAGCTGTCCACGTTGTGCGGGTTGCCGCTCGCGACCCCCGCGAGTTCGCCCGCGCCCGTCACGTCGAAGGCCACCTCGACCGTCGCGTCGGGCACGAGCCGGCCCCGGTGGTCCGTGACCTCCACCTGGACATGGGCCAGGGCGTCGCGGCTCGTGCGGCCCGCCAGTGGTTCTGCGGCTTGCGCACGCCGATCAGGGCGGCGGTGGCGGGCGCGAGCGCCTGCCGTCGGGTGACACCCCGGCCGTCTCTCTGTCCCGTCACCGTCTCTCCTGCTGGGCAAAGGAATGCGGACAGGTGTGCCGCGTGCTCGGCTACGCGCCGGCCAGGGCCGTGACCTCGGCCGCGGTCAACGTCTTGCCGTAGACCCGGAAGTCGTCGACCGCCGCCTTCAGATACGGGTCCTGGTACTGCGACCGGCCGATGTAGTTGGCCCGGATGTGATTGCCGAAGTCGCGGGGCTCGACGGAGACGGCCGTGTTGCGGCCCACTTCGCGGCCGTCGGCGTACAGCACGGCCGTGCCCCCGCCGTAGGTGACGGCCACATGGACCCAGCGGTCCGTCGGCAGCGGGCCGGCGTCGATGCGCTGCTCCGCGCCGCCGCCGCTCGTGGTGATCGCGTAGCGCAGGGTTCCCGCGTCGCTGAGCGGGGTGAGGAACATGTTGGCGTTCACGCCGGTGCCGAAATCGAAGATCCGGCTCCAGGTGGCCGGTTGCCCGGCGAGGTTGACCCAGGTGGCGACCGAGTAGGCGGAGGCGCCCGCCAGCAGGTCGTCGGCGAGGGCGACATGGCCGTCCGTGCCGTCCAGGGCGACGGCGCCCGCGAGGTGGCCCTGCGTCCAGGAGGCTCCGCCGGTCAGGGTCGCTGTCTTCCCGTTCCCGGTGGCGTCGGCGGCCGTCGTGCCGGACGTCTCGTCGAAGCGGTGCCAGGCGGCGAACGCCGGTGGCGGGGACGGGGGCCGGCCGGTCAGCCAGTAGACGTTGTAGTACTGGTGGTGGACCCGGGCGATGGGCAGCAGCGTCACCGTCTCGTTGTCGGCCGTCGCCGTGAACCGCAGGGGGTCGGCCGACGTCTGCCGGATGGTGCCGGGGGCCAGCCGGGGCATCGAGCGGCTCTGGGTGGTGCCGTACGCCCCGGCCAGCACCACCGGACCGTGCAGGACGGCCTGGACGTCCGGGTCGTCGGGGGTGGCCTCGACGGTCGTCCGCATCGGCAGGGTGACCTCGACCCGGTCGCCGGTCTTCCAGGCGCGGTCGAAGCTCTGCCAACTACCCGCTGATAGACGGCTCTTGACCGAATGGCCGTTCAGCCTGACGCTCGCTCCGGAGGCCCAGGCCGGGATGCGTACCAGCAGCTCGTGCCGCGCGCTTCCGGCGGTGACGGTGAGGACGGTCGAGGCGGAGTCGGGCAGCCGGGTGGTCTGCCGCCAGGTGATGCCCTGCTCCTGCCAGTGCACCTCCGAGGGGATGAACAGGTTGACCAGCAGCCGCTGTCGGTCGTGCGTGTAGATCGTGTCCGCGAACTTCGCCTGGGTCTCCATGCCGGTGCCGTGATCGCAGGAGAAGTTGTCGTAGTCGGTCGAGTACGCGTTGGGATCCGTCCCCATGAAGGACGGCTGTTGCTTGAATGAACCCGGGCCGAGGCCCGTGTAGTAGATGTTGAAGCCGTGCGCCGAGTCCGGGTCCTGCTCACCGAGCATCTGGTTGAACAGGGTGCGTTCGTAGTAGTCGAGCAGGTCGGTGCGGTCCGGGTTCTCGAAGTGCAGCAGCCGGGTCAGCTTGAGCATGTTGTAGCTGTTGCAGTTCTCGCAGGTGCGGTTGGACAACTGCCCGGCGACGACATCCGGTTCGTGGAAGGCCTCGCCGTTGCTGTTGCCGCCGATGACGTACGAGTGGTGGTCGGTGACGATCTGCCAGAAGTTCTGGGCGATGGTGCGGTACCGGTCGGTCAGGCCCTCCTGCCACAGCCGCATCGCGCCGACCATCTTCGGGATCTGGGTGTTGGCGTGCAGCCCGGCGAGCTGATCCTGGCCGGCGGCCAGGGGGTCGAAGACCCGGGCGTGGGTGAAGCGTTCGGCGACCTCCAGCCAGACGGCGTCCCCGGTGATCGTGTGCAGATCGGCGAGGACGTCGTTCATCCCGCCGAACTCGGTCTCCAGCACCTGCTGCATCTGCGCGTAACTCAGCTTGCCGGTCCGGGTGTCGACCCACTGAGCGAGGTGTAGCACCACGTCGAGGGCCTGACTGTTCCCGGCCAGCCGGTACTGCTCGACCAAGCCCGCCATGATCTTGTGGATTGTGTAGTACGGCGCCCAGACGCCCGTTCCGGCCTCCAGCCGGTCGAAGAAGCTCTCGGGGAACGCCGACAGATACCCCTTGCCGTAACCGGCCGACGGTGACGCGGCCTGGCAGGCGGCCAGCGCGGCGACGAGGCTGCGGCCCTTGTCGCGCAACGCCGTGTCGCCCGTGTTCGCGTAGGCGAGGGCGAGACCGGAGAGCAGATGCCCGGTGGAGTGCCCGCGCAGCTCGACGCTCGGCGCCTCCCAGCCACCGCAGGGCTGGGCGGTGCTGGGCAGGCCGACGTTCCGCCGGAAGGTGTGCAGCAGCCGGTCGATGTCGACGAAACGCAAGTAGGCGGTGTTGCGACGCTGGTTGTCCTGGAACGGCCCGGCCAGCAGGGTGACCGCGGTGAGCGGGAACGGCTGTACCCGGGCGGCCTGCCGGCGCGGCGCTCCGGTCCGGTGGGGTGTCGCGTGGGCGGCGACGCCGTCGGTCACCGTCAGGGCCGCCGCGGTGGCGCCGGCCGCGGTCAGGAAAGAGCGTCTGCCGAGGGGTGGGGTCACGAAGTCCTCCGCATGTCGATGGCGTGGGGCGGGGAGTCCCGGTCCCCGCCCCACGTGCGCGTCGTTCGAAACGGCATGTTCGAAATATCGAAAGCTGTGCGACATGCTGTGCGGGGATCCACCGTAGAGGACTGACTCCTGGTGTCAATGGCAGGGGAGAGACAGGAGTGCCTGGCCGAAACCGAGTCGACAACTCGGAGCCGTGCGACGAGAGTTGGTGCCATGGAGCAGAAGGACATCTGGGACGCCGCCACCGCCCGGCGCTACGACACACCAGGTACCGGGATGTTCGCACCGGAGGTCTTGGAGCCCACGGTGGCGCGGCTCGCCGAGCTGGCGGGCGGCGGAGCGGCGCTGGAGTTCGCGATCGGGACCGGACGCGTCGCCGTCCCGCTCGCCGAGCGCGGAGTCCCCGTCACCGGCATCGAGTTGTCCGAGCCGATGGTGGAGCGACTGCGGACCAAGGCCGACGCGGCGGCCATCCCCGTGGTCATCGGCGACATGGCGACGACCGCCGCCCCGGGGACGTACCGCCTCGTCTACCTCGTCTACAACACGATCTCCAATCTGCTCACCCAGGCCGAGCAGGTCGAGTGCTTCCGCAACGCCGCCCGCCATCTCGGCCCCGGCGGCCGCTTCGTGATCGAGCTGTGGGTGCCCGAGCTGCGCACCCTCCCGCCGGGCAAGACAGCCACCGTCTGGCGCGCCGACGCCGGCTACATCGGCCTCGACACCTACGACGTCCTCGACCAGCGCGTCGTGTCGCACCACGTCCGCTTCGACGACACCGAGCGCGCCGAGCTGTACCGCAGCCCGCATCGCTACATCTGGCCGGCCGAACTCGACCTCATGGCCCAACTGGCCGGATTCGAGCTGGAGTCCCGGCACGCCGACTGGGAGGGCGGCGCGTTCACCGCCGAGTCGCGTTCACATGTGTCGGTGTACCGGCTTCCGGCGCCCGGACAGCACTCCTGACCGACCTCCCAGTGCCCCGTTGACGCCCGCTCAGGACGGCAGCAGCCGCAGGGAGTACAGTGCGGCGCCCAGGTCGGCCAGCGTGGACGGGTCCGAGAGGGAGCGGCCCGTCAGCTCCTCGATGCGGCGAAGCCGGTAGCGGACGGTGTTGGGATGGACGAAGAGACAGTCCGCCGCGTCGGCTGCCACGCCGCCCGCGGTGAACCAGTGGCCCAGCGTCCGCAGCAGCCGCCCCCGTTCCGCCTGCGGCAGGGCGAGCACCGGACCCAGGGCGACCTCGACCAGCCGGCTCGCCTCCGCCGGGGCCGCGGCGACCAGCATGGCCAGCGGACTGTCGTCGAAGCGCGTGACCCCCGGCCCGTCGCCGGGCGGTCCGGCCAGGGCCAGCCGCGCGAAGCGCAGCGCCTGCGGGGTGTCCCGCAGCGAGTCGAAGCGCGGGCTGACCCCGACCCGGGCACGATGCCGGCGCAGCGCCCGCAGACTCACCGACTCCGAATCCCGGTGCGCGAGCGAGACCAGCCCGATCTGCTGGTCCGGCAGCAGCCGCCAGACCGACGACACCCCGGACCGGAGCAGCGCCGCCTCGATGCCGGGCAGTGGTTCCTGACCGGGATCCGGCACGGCGGCGGCCACGACCGCGTACGGGCCGCGCTCCGGCAGACCGAGCTGCCGGGCCGCCTCCCACGGCGTCGTACGGTCCGCGAGCGCGCCTGTGAACAGCGCCTCGGCCAGCGCCGACCGGCGTGCCTCGCGCTGCAGCGCCAGCTCCGCGCTGGCCTCCCGGTACGCGGCCGCCACCGCCTCCGCGTACCGGCCGAACAGGGCCCACACCTCCGAGGAACCGGCCACCAGGTCGGCGTCCGTGACGTCCGGATGCCGACGGGCCTCGTCGACCACCTCCGACCAGAACAGCCCGAAACCGACCCGGTAGGCGTGGAGCGTGTCCGCCAGCGGCACCCCCTGCTCCGCGCGCAGGCGCCCGGTCTGCACCGCGGCGCCCACATCGGGCTCGCTTCCGTAGGCGAACCGGCCGAGGAGCAGATCGGCGTTGTCCTCGCAGGACTCCTTGAGCGACGCGAAGGGGATCAGCGCGTCGTCCGCGTACGACTCGACCTCCGCCCGGATGCGCTCGGCCATGCGCACGCCCAGCTCCGGGAGGCGGCCACGCAATGCCGCGCCCACATTCCGCAGACCCATACGTGCAGCTTACGAGGGGTTGATTGTTCCTAGGGACAAATGCGGGGGTCGTGGACTGTGGGCGCCGCCATGGACGACCGTGAGCGCGCGGGCGACCATGCCGTGAGCGTCGGCGGCGGGACCCGTGGCGCGCCGGGAGCAGGGGTGCGAGGAGGCATCATGGCCAATCTGGCGGACTTTCTGGTGGACACGGCGCGGCGCCTGCCCGACCGTCCGGCGCTGCGCCTGGGGCCGGTGACCACCACCTACGCCGAACTGGACCGGCTCAGCGCCCAGGCCGCCGCCCTGCTGCGCACCGAGGGCCTGTGCACCGGCGACCGGGTCGCGCTGATGCTCCCGAACGTGCCCGAGTTCGTCGTCCTGTACTACGCCGTCCTGCGCGCCGGCGGCATCGTCGTACCGATGAACCCGCTGCTGAAGGAGCGCGAGACCGCCTACCACCTGCGGGACTCCGGTGCCGTGCTGCTCTTCGAGTGGCACCAGGCGCCCGGCGAGGGCGGCGCGGGCGCGGCCGCCGCAGGGGTGCGGCACCTGGCGGTCGAGCCCGCCGCGTTCGCCGCCGAACTGGCGCGTCTGGAGCCGCGGTACGAGGTGGCGCCCGCCGCCGGCGACGACATCGCCGTACTGCTCTACACCTCCGGCACCACCGGCCGCCCCAAGGGCGCCGCGCTCACCCACGCCGGGCTGCGCCACAACACCGAGGTCAATGTCACCGAGGTCCAGCGGCTGACCGGCGAGGACGTGATCGTCGGCTGTCTGCCGCTGTTCCACATCTTCGGACAGACCTGCACGATGAACGTCGCCGTCCGCAGCGGCGCTGCGCTCACCCTGGTCCCGCGCTTCGAGCCGGCCGCGGTGCTCGACGCCATCGCCCGCGACCGGGCCACCGTCTTCGAGGGCGTCCCCACCATGTACGCGGCACTGCTCCAGCACCCCGGCGCGGCCGAGGCCGATGTGTCCAGCCTGCGCATGTGCATCTCGGGCGGCGCCTCCCTGCCCGTGGAGGTCCTGCACGGGTTCGAGCGGCGCTTCGGCTGCATGGTGCTGGAGGGCTTCGGCATGTCCGAGACCAGCCCGGTCGTTTCCTTCAACCACCCCGACCGGCCGCGCAAGCCGGGTTCCGTCGGTACGCCGATCCGTGACGTCGAGGTCCGGCTGCTGGACGAGACCGGCCGGGACGTCGCGCCGGGCGAGACCGGCGAACTGGCCGTGCGCGGGCCGAACGTGATGAAGGAGTACTGGAACCGCCCCGAGGAGACGGCCGCCACCATTCCCGACGGCTGGCTGCGCACCGGCGACCTGGCCCGCCGGGACGAGGACGGCTACCTCTACATCGTGGACCGGAAGAAGGACCTGATCATCCGCGGCGGCTACAACGTCTACCCGCGCGAGATCGAGGAGGTCCTGCACGAGCACCCGGCCGTCGCCCTTGCCGCCGTCCTCGGCGTGCCCGACGAGCGGCTGGGCGAGGAGGTGGCGGCCGCGGTGGTGCTGCGCCCCGGCGCCCGGGCGGACACCGAGGAGTTGCAGCGGTTCGTCCGCGACCGGGTGGCCGCCTACAAGTACCCGCGCCGGGTCTGGCTGACCGACGCGCTGCCCATGGGCCCGAGCGGCAAGATCCTCAAGCGGGAGATCACCGCACCGGCCTCCTGAGGGTGTGACACCCAGGTGTGAACAGATCGTTCACAATAACAAGTTGACGCCATGTCATGCTGAACTCGATGCTTGCCTCATGACATCGACCACCGACCCCACCGACCCCTTCCTTCCGCCGCGGCCGGAAGAGGCGCGCGCCCGAAGGGTCCACGCCTCCCTCTTCCGCATCGCCGAGCGGCACGCGGCGACAGACGGGCAACGGCGCCGCCAGACGCACCCGTCGGTCCTCGCACCGCACGAGGCCGTCCGCCTGGTGACCTTCCTGATGAGCGGCGCCGCTCTGCTCGACGACGGGGAACCGGAGGTGGACCACGCGGACATCACGGCCGCGCTGAGCCTCGTCCCGCTGGTCCGGGCCGAACTGGACGAACTGGAGGCCGGTCTCATGAAGATGGCCCGCGGCCGGGGCATGACCTGGCCCGAGGTCGCCTTCGGACTCGGCCTCGGCACCCCGCAGGCCGCGCGGCAGCGGTACGAACGCCTGGCCGACCGGACCGGCGAGGGCGAGAACGTGGACGCGGATACCGATTGCTAATCAGGACGTCAAGCAGCCAGGGTGACGGGCGGTATGGGTTGGTAGCACCGTCCGTCACGCAGGAGCAGGCCAGTTGACATCACGTCACCAGCCCGTGAAAAGAAGGTGATTGATGAGCAGGGCGAGCACGGCCTGGGCGGTGAGCCAGGCGCGGGGGCGGGGGAGCAGGGCGCAGGCCGGGAGCAGCCACAGGGCGAACGGCAGCCAGATGCGTTCCGTCTCCGCCTTGCTCATGCCGGACAGGTCGGCGATCAGCAGCGCGAGCAGGGCGGCCGTCACCAGGACCGCGAGCCGGACGGACGCGGGAGCGGGCCGCGCGGTCCGGGAGCCACGGCGGCGCAGCAGCACGGCGGTCGTACGGCGCAGGCCCGCCACCGTGGCCGGGCCGGTGATGATCGCTGTACAGGCGAGGTTGGCCCACACCCAGTAGCCGTACGGGCGGGTGCCGCCCACGCCCTGGTGGTAACGCGTGACGAGCAGGTGGTAGCCCTCCCACCAGTTGAACCCGGCGAGCGCGAACATCACCGGGACCACGGCCAGTCCGGCCAGCAGCGGCAGCACCAGCAGAGGGCGCGCCCGCGGCCCGGACCGGCCGAGCACCAGCACCGCCGCACCGATCAGTGCGAAGAGCGTGAGGCCGTAGGACAGATACCAGGTCAGGCCGAACAGCAGGCCCGAGGCCGCCGCGCACCCCAGGGAGCGGCGCGTCACGGCGAGGGCGAGCAGGGCCACGGACCAGGCGGCGACGGCGGCGAACCAGCCGTCCGCGGAGACGCCCTGCCACACCGCGGCCGGGGCCGACACCAGGAACGGCGCGGCCCGGCGCGCGAGCGTCTCGTCGGCGAGGGCCCGGATCGCGATCAGCACGGCGGCACACCCCGTCGCGCCCGCGACGATGACCCACACCCCGGCCCAGCCGCCGCCGCGCAGCCCGATCCGGTCCAGCAGGACGAAGGTGAGCGTGGCGGCCGGCGGGTGCCCGGCGATGTGCGCGGGCCAGGGGTGAGGGGTGCCGTCGACGATGTGGTGGGTGAAGTCGCGCAGGGTGGCCGGGATGTCGTGGAAGCGGCCGATGACCCGCAGGTACTCGTTGGTCGTGGTGAGCCTGCCCGCGATGCCGCGCTGCCAGCCGTCGATCGACGCGAGGGAGAAGATCCAGGCCACGGCGCTCGCCCAGACCGCCGCGAGCAGCGCCCGCCAGGACAGCCGGGCGGCGAGCGCGGGGCCGTACGCCACGACGGCCGCGGCCACCGCCAGGGCCGCCGGAGTGCCGGGGCCGAGGTGCGGGTCCCAGTCGGCGAACAGCGGCGGCCAGTGCACGTACAGGGTGTGCCGGGTGTCCTGGATGTGCCGGCCGACCAGGACGGCCGCCGTCACGAGCAGAGCGGCGGCGAGGACGGCGTACAGATCGCGGCGTGCGGCGCGGGACAGGTCGAGGTGGCGGAAGCGGATCACACCGGAACGCTAGGCCGGGGGAGCGGTGAGCGGCCGCTGTCCCGGCCGGACGTCAGCGTTTCGTCATGGGTCGCGCACCCTTTTCCGGGGGTTTCCCGGCCTACGGTCGGGACATGCGCGACCATCCCCGGCTCCCCACCTCCCCAGGCTTCTGGCGCAGCCCGCTGCGCGGCCCCTGGTTCACCGCCGTGCTCGGCCTCGTCCTGCTCGTCGGCGTCACCGTGCTGTTCGTGACCGGCCTGGTGTCGTACGCCGCTTACAACCCGGACCTGTCCCGGGTGAACGACATGACACCGGACAAGGGCGTCCTGGGCTTCTACCTCTTCGCCTGGCCCACCGGCCCGGTGTGGCTGTACCGCTTCACCCAGGGCCTGCACGTCACGCTCGGCATCACCCTGGTCCCGGTGCTGCTGGCCAAGCTGTGGTCGGTGGTGCCGAGGCTGTTCGCGCTGCCGCCGGCCCGCTCCCTCGCCCACGCGCTGGAGCGGATCTCGCTGCTGTTGCTGGTCGGCGGCGGCCTGTTCGAGTTCACCACCGGGGTGCTCAACGTCCAGCTGGACTACGTCTTCCCCGGCTCCTTCTACCCACTGCACTTCTACGGTGCCTGGGTCTTCTTCGCCGCCTTCGTGGCCCACGCCGTGCTGAAGACCCCGACCGCGGTACGAGCCGTACGGCACCGGCTGAGGGAGAGGAGCGACCTGGTCCCGCCGCATCCCGACGCGCCCACGGTGTCCCGGCGGGGCGCGCTCGGACTGGTCGGCGGCGGCTCTCTGCTGCTGCTCCTGACCACGGTCGGACAGAGTCTCGGCGGGCCCTTCCGGCGTACGGCCCTGCTCGCGCCGCACGGCACGGCCGACCCCGGTGGCGGCCCGAACGGCTTCCAGATCAACAAGACCGCCGCCTACGCCGGGATCACTGCGGCCGACACCCATGAGGACAACTGGCGCCTCGTCGTCACCGGCCGCACCGGCACCGTCCGGCTCAGCCGCTCCCAGCTGCTCCGACTGCCGCAGCACAGCTCGTCGTTGCCCATCGCGTGCGTCGAGGGATGGTCGACCGCCGACCAGTGGTGGCGCGGGGTGCGGCTGCGCGACCTCGCGGCGCTCGTCGGGTACGACGGTGATCCGCCGGACGTGCTCGTGGAGTCCCTGCAACGCCACGGCGCCTTCCGCCGCGCGGCCCTGCGCGCCAACCAGGTGGCCGACGGGCGCTCGCTGCTCGCCCTGTTCGTCAATGGCGAGGAACTGTCCCCCGACCACGGCCGGCCGGCGCGGATCATCGTGCCCGCGGCACCCGGTGTGCTCAACACCAAGTGGGTGGCCCGGCTGACCTTCGGAGACCTGTGATGCCGCGCCGCGTACGCCTCGGCAGCCCCTTCCAACTGCTGCTGCTCGCCTGCTCGTTCGCGCTCGCCTCCTACGCCGGGGTCCGGCTGTTCGCCGGTGACTGGTTCGGAGTGGCGCTGTGGATCGCCGGCGCCGCCCTGCTGCACGACCTCGTGCTGGTGCCGCTGTACGGGCTGGCGGACCGGCTGGTCGTCCGCGGCCTCGGGGCGGTCGGCCGGCGCGGCCGGACGTCGTACGTACGCGTCCCGGCCGCGCTGTCCCTGCTGCTCCTGCTCGTGTGGTTCCCGCTGATCAGCGGGATGACGGCCCAGAGCTACCGGCTCGCCACCGGACTCTCCCCGGACGGCTTCCTCGCCCGCTGGCTGCTGATCACGGCCGTACTCTTCGGCGGCTCGGCACTGCTGCTGGCGGCGCGGGCGTTCCGGGTGCGCAGGGCGGCGAAGCAGCGACCGTCCGCCGACCGCTGAGCGACGGACGGCCACCCGGTCCTGCGCGCGTACCGCAGCAGGGCCGGGGTGCCGAGGCGCGCCCAGGGCAAGGGCACCGGTGGCCCGGGAGGTGCCGACGGTGTCGACCACCTGGACCCGGGCGCGTTCGTCGGCGTGTCCCGGCGCGGTCTCGGCGATCAGCAGGCCGCCCGGGCGGAGCAGCGCGGCCACCCGCTCCAGCAGCACGGACGGCTCCCCGTCGATGCCGATGTTGCCGTCCACGAGCAGCACGGTGTCCCAGCGGCCCTCGCCGGGCAACGGCTCGAAGACCGAGCGCCGCAGCGCCTGCCAGCCGAGGCCGACCGTGTGGTCGACGGCGGCCTCGCCGACGCCGATGCCGGGCACGGCACGGCCCCGGGCGGCGAGCTCCGCCACCAGTCGGCCCGGACCGCAGCCGACGTCCAGGACGGCGCCCTCGCACCGGTCCGGCACGGCCGTGTTCACGGCGTCCGCGCGGGCGCACCAGCCCTCCACCTCCAGCGGCAGCAGCCGCCCGTCGGTGCGGCGCAGGAACAGCGGGCCCCGGCCCGTGCGCAGCGCGGCAGCGTAAGGTCGGCGGCCGCCCAGGCGACGGAGCCACCCCTCATCGCGGGGTGACCGATGTGCAGTCGGCCAGCCGTGCCGCGAACCGGCCGCGGGGGGCCAGGGCGGCGACGGCGTGGGCGTCGGCGGCGGTGTCGATGTCACGGAGCCGGGGCAGCTCGCGCACCCGCAGTCCCGCGGCCAGCAGGCGCTCCCGCTGCACGGCCCCGGTCACCGGTGTCGACATGGGCACGCCCCGCAGCAGCGCGGGATCGGGCGTCGCAAGTCCGAGGGCCCAGAAGCCGCCGTCCTCCGCCGGGCCGAGACAGGCGTCGCAGTCGGTGAGGTCCACGGTGAGCAGGTCCGGCGTGACCTGCGGGGTGTCCATGCCGATGAGCAGCGCCGGGCCGTGGCAGTGCGCGAAGGCGTCCGCCAGCCGCTCGTCCAGCCCGCCCGCGCACTGCGGCAGCACCTCGAAGCCGGGCGGCAGCCAGTCGCCCGGCGTGCCGTCCAGGACGAGGACCCGCCGGGTCGCCGGGGTGGCCGCCACCGTGTGCAGGGTGTCGGCGAGAGCGGCCTCGGCCAGGAGAGCGGCCTGCCGCGGGGTGAACGGCGGGGTCAGCCGGGTCTTGACCCGCCCCGGGACCGGTTCCTTGGCGATGACGAGGAGCGTGGTCACCGTACGAACCTCCCCTCGGCCGGGGCTTCGGCCAGCACGCGGCTCATGTCCCGCACCGCCTGCCAGGTGCCCCGCCAGGTGCCGGTGACCTTGGAGGCCCCGGTGCGCGGCCGGTACGGCACGTCGCGCTCGGTGATGCGCCAGCCGGCGTCGGCCGCGCGGACGACCATCTGGAGCGGGTAGCCGCTGCGCCGGTCGGTGAGATCCAGCGCGAGCAGTGCCTCGCGGCGGGCGGCGCGCAGCGGGCCCAGGTCGTGCAGGCGCAGCCCGGTGCGGCGGCGCAGCATCCGGGCCAGGGCGAGATTGCCCGCCCGGGCGTGCGCCGGCCAGGCGCCCCGCCCCTGCGGCCGGCGCCGGCCGAGCACCAGGTCGGCCGCGCCCTCGCGGACCTGCCGCACGAAGGGTTCGAGCAGCGCGGGATCGAGGGAGGCGTCGCAGTCGCAGAAGCACACGATGTCGCCGGTGGCCGCGGTCAGTCCGGCGTGGCAGGCGGCGCCGAAGCCGCGCAGCGGCTCGTGCACCACCGTCGCGCCGAGCGCGCGGGCGATGTCGGGGGAGCCGTCGGTGGAACCGTTGTCGACGACGAGGGCGCGCCAGCCGGCCGGGATCCGGCCGAGCACCCAGGGCAGGGCCTCGGCCTCGTCCAGACAGGGCAGCACCACGTCGACGTCCGTGGAAGTGGTCGTCACGGTCTCACCCTACGAACGTCACTAGGGCATTTCGGACTCCAGGACCTTACGAAACGCGGACGCCGGACCGGGCGCCCCGGTGGTGCCGACCTGGCGGTGCGACGCTGGAGGCATGCACGCACCGTACGAGCCCCACGGGACCGAAGCCGCCGAGCCGACGGCCCGGATCCTGGTCGTGGACGACGATCCGACCGTCGCCGAGGTCGTCACCGGATATCTGCACCGCGCCGGCTTCACGGTCGACCGCGCCGACGACGGCCCCATGGCCCTGGCCCGCGCCGCCGCGCACCGGCCCGACCTGGTGGTGCTCGACCTGATGCTGCCCGGCATGGACGGCCTGGAGGTCTGCCGGCGGATGCGGGACGACGGCCCCGTGCCGGTCGTCATGCTGACCGCACGCGGCGACGAGGACGACCGCATCCTGGGCCTGGAGGTCGGCGCCGACGACTACGTCACCAAGCCCTTCAGCCCCCGTGAACTGGTCCTGCGCGTGGAGTCGGTCCTGCGCCGCAGCCGCCCCGCCGGCGGCACGGGGCACCGGCTGGCCGCGGCCGGCCTCACCGTCGACCCGGCCGCCCGCAGGGCCACCAAGAACGGCACAGAACTGGCCCTCACCCTGCGGGAGTTCGATCTGCTGGCCTTCCTGCTGCGGCACCCGGGCCGGGCCTACAGCCGCGAGGACCTGATGCGTGAGGTCTGGGGCTGGGACTTCGGCGACCTGTCGACCGTCACGGTCCACGTCCGCCGCCTGCGCGGCAAGGTGGAGGACGACCCGGCCCGCCCCCGGCTGATCCAGACGGTCTGGGGAGTGGGCTACCGCTTCGAGCCGGCCGAGGGGGCGTCCTGACCATGCGCGACACTCTCCTCATCGCCCTGTACGCCTTCGCCGGTGCCGCCGCCGCGGGGGCCACGGGAGCGGTAGTGCTGCGTCTGATCCGGCGGCGCTCGCTCACCGCCTCCCTCGCCGTGGTCGCGGCCGTCGGTGTCGTCGCCATGCTCGCCGGCACGCTGGCGGTGGCCTGGGCGATGTTCCTGTCCCCGCACGACCTGACCGTGGTCACCACCGTCGTGGCGATGGCGGCGGTGGTCTCGTTCGCCACCGCGCTGCTCCTCGGCCGCTGGGTCGTCGCCCGCAGCCGCGAACTCGCCGACGCCGCCCGCTCGTTCGGCGACGCGGGCGCCTTCGCGGCCCCGCACGGCCCGACCACCGCCGAACTGGACGCGCTCAGCCGCGAGTTGGCCACGACGAGCGCGCGCCTGGCCGAATCCCGCGAGCGGGAGCGGGCGCTGGAGAAGTCACGGCGCGAACTGGTCGCCTGGATCTCTCACGACCTGCGCACCCCCCTGGCCGGCCTGCGCGCCATGTCGGAGGCGCTGGAGGACGGCGTGGCGGCGGACCCGGACCGCTACCTCAAACAGATCCGCACCGAGGTCGAACGCCTCAACGACATGGTCGGCGACCTCTTCGAACTCTCCCGCATCCACGCGGGCACCCTCCCCCTGAGCCCCAGCCGCATCTCCCTGTACGACCTCGTCGGCGACGCGCTGGCCGGGGCCGACCCGCTCGCCCGGGAACACGGTGTACGGCTGGTGGGCGACCGCGTCGAACCCGTCCCCGTGGAGGTCGACGCCAAGGAGATGACCCGCGTCCTCGGCAACCTCCTGGTCAACGCCATCCGCCGCACCCCGCCCGACGGCACGGTCGCGATCGCCGCCGAACGCACCCCCGACGGGGTGGTCCTCTCCGTCACCGACGGCTGCGGAGGCATCCCCGAGGAAGACCTCCCCCGCGTCTTCGACACCGGCTGGCGCGGCACCGACGCCCGCACACCCCCGGCGGGGGCGGGCCTGGGCCTGGCCATCGTCCGAGGCATCGTCGAGGCCCACCAGGGCCGGGCGAGCGTCCGCAACATTCCCGGGGGATGCCGTTTCGAGGTGACTCTGCCTTTTCCGACGGCGTGAGTCGCGGGAATCGTCAGCCACCGTCAGCTTCGTCGACGGGATGTCCACCTGGGGTGCCGTCGTGCTGATCCTGCTCGGCCCAGGCGTGCACACCCTCGCTGAACTTCTGTGCGCGGCCAGCTCGTTCGAGCTGCGCCGCATCCTCGCCCTGCCCACGCGCAGGGCGAGGATGCGGGCGTCTGCCGCTTCGGCGGCACGCTCGGCCGGCCGCTGATGGGCGGCGTCTTCCTGAGCGTGGGGTGTGGGGCGCCGGCGCCGGTCCGGTGGGCGCGGCAGCCCGGCCGGCACCAGGTGGCCGCCGTCGCCTGACCTCCCAAGGGGCACACCGCAGGCCCGTGTTCACCCCTCGCGCAGTTCCGCCCGCGCGAACTCGCGCATGCCTTGCGCAAACCCGACCTGCGGCTTCCACCCCAGTTCGGCGCGCAGACGGGAGGAGTCCGCGGTGATGTGCCGTACGTCGCCCAGCCGGTACTCCCCGGTGATCACAGGCCGGGGACCGCCGCAGGCGTCGGCCAGGGCCCGGGCCATCTCGCCGACGGTACGAGGTTCGCCGCTGCCGGTGTTGTACACCGTGAGGACACCCGGGGCGGCCTCCGCCTCCAGAGCCGCCGCGTTGGCCTCCGCCACGTCCCGTACATGGACGAAGTCCCGCCGCTGCCGTCCGTCCTCGAACACCCGCGGGGCCTCGCCCCGGGCGAGTGCCGAGCGGAAGAAGGAGGCGACCCCGGCGTACGGGGTGTCGCGCGGCATCCGGGGGCCGTACACATTGTGGTAGCGCAGGGACACCGCCGATCCGCCCGTGCTGCGGGCCCACGCGGCGGCCAGGTGTTCCTGGGCCAGCTTGGTCGCCGCGTACACGTTCCGCGGATCGGCCGGGGCGTCCTCGCCGACCAGCCCCGGGCTCAGCTCCGCCCCGCAGCGCGGGCAGGCGGGCTCGAACCGGCCCGCGTCGAGGTCGGCCACCGTCCTGGGACCGGGGCGTACGACACCGTGTCGCGGACACGTGTAACGGCCCTCCCCGTACACCACCATGGACCCGGCCAGCACCAGGCGCCGTACCCCCGCCTCCGCCATGGCCGCGACCAGGACGGCCGTACCCAGGTCGTTGCGCGAGACGTACTCCGCCGCGTCGGCGACACCGTTGCCGAGCCCGACCATCGCCGCCTGGTGACAGACGGCGTCCACGCCCGCCAGGGCCCGAGCGACCGCCGCCGGGTTGCGCACGTCCGCGCCGGGATCCCCCCGGACGTCGTACACCAGCGGCTCGTGCCCGCCGGCCCGCAGCGCCTCGACGACATGGGACCCGATGAACCCGGCACCGCCGGTGACCAGTACACGCATACGGTCACGCTAGCCCTGGACCGCGCCATGACCGGGTGGCGTGGCCGGCACGTCATGACTCCGTAAGAGGTGGCCTCGCCGTGCCGGCCGTCAGGCCCTCTTGCGAAGCGCCTGCCGTCGCTGGTCCCACTTCCGCCGGCGCTCCTCCTTCGCCTCGGCCCGCTTGAGCTGCTGGTACGTGCCGGCCAGGACGGCGAAGGAACGCGGCAGCAGCTCGGGATCGGTGACCCGTGCCAGGCCGTACACAGCGCTGTTGGTGAAGGTGGTGCGGATCTCGGGCTCCAGCTTCCGCAGGCCCTCGGCGATCCAGGGGTCGACCCGCTCGGGATGCGCGAGCGTCAGGGCGGCGCGCAGGGCGCCGTAGCCGTGCCCCGGCGGGGCTGCCGCGACGAACCGCCGCAGGTTCTCTCCCGCCTCGGGGAAGTCCTCGCAGGCCCGGCACAGCAGGGCCGCCGCATGCTCGGCCCGGCGCATGTTCAGCCCCGACTGGAGGCGGTCGAACAGCTCCGGCTCGGCGCGCAGCCGCGTGGTGAGGAACCAGTTGGTGAACCGCTCCGGCCCGATCCAGGGCTCCGCCATGCGTTCGGCCGTCCGCGTTCCGCCGTGCAGCGCGAGGGCCCAGTGCACCCATGCGTACGTCTCGGTCCGGGCCCGGTCCCGGTCCAGCCCCTCGAATCCGGGGAGCCGTTCGACGAGGTGCGTGGCGGCGACGTACTCCCGATGGCTGTTCAACAGCATGGCCAGCATGACGCGTTCGGGCAGCTCGGGGTGGTCGGACAAGCCGGGCAGCGCGGCGACCCCGGGGGCGGTGAAGGACGCGGCGGCGCGCCGCCAGCGGTCCCGTTCCCGCTCGAAGAGGACGGCGGCGATGTCCTCGAAGGCGCGGGGAGCGGGTCCGCCGGTCAGTGCGGTGACCAGGGCCTGGGCGTGCAGGTCCAGAAGGGTCTGGCCGTCAGGCGCGGGGGCCGTGCCGCGCGGGGCATCGGCGGGGGCGTCCCCGAGTACGGCGGTGAAGGCGGCGAGGGCCTGCGCGTGGCGCTCGGCCCGGGCGGCGCGGTCGAGCACGGGCGGCGCGAGATCGAGCACGGGAGCCTCGTCGATGAGGTACCGGGTGTCGCGGCTGCGATGGTCCTGGCCCAGTTCCTCGGAGACCACCGCGCGGAACCGCTCCGCGTGCCGTACGACGAACAGCAATCGCATCGGCGGCCCGTCCTGGGGGCGCCTGCGAAACGCGTTGAGCAGCGGGACCACGTCCGCGCGCACCCGGGAGTGCATATGGCTGTCGAGGTCGGAGCAGATGTCGGCGTCGTCCACGACGACCAGCGCGGGCCTGCCACGGTCGCGCAGTGCCGGAAACACCGTGTGCGTGTGCGCGGACAGCAGCCGTCCGGCGGTCCAGTCCTCGCCGAGCGCCCGCGCGAGCTCCAGCGCCAGCCGGGACTTGTCGGCCCCGCCGTCACCGGCGAGCAGCAGCACCGGGTGCGGGTCCGCCTCGCCGTCGCACCAGGCCCGCAGCCGGGCCAGCTCGTCCTCGCGGTCGCGGAAGGGCACGGGGCTGTGCAGCGGCGACAGCAGCCGGAAGACACTGGGGTCGTCATCCGGGTGCACGCTCGTACGGCCGGGGTTCTCCAGCATCGTCCGGTACGAGAGGAAGCGCTCGATCCGCCGGACGTATCTCCCGATCCCCTCATCGACCATGAGTCCCGCGAGTCCTACGGCGATCAGCCCGCCGATCTGCCACCAGGATCCGTGCCACACCCGGGGCCGGCTCTCCCGCACGAAGAACCCGGCGACACCGGCGAGGACGCACGCCAGACCGCCCCACGTGGCCACTCCCGCCGCGATCCGCAGCCCCTTGCCCGCCCCCGGGTCGTCCCAGCCACCCCGTCCCGTACCCCGGCGCCCCACTCCACTCGCTCCACCCACGGCACCCCTCCCGTCCCTCGCCCAAGTCCCCATGATCCCTGGGCAACTCGCACGTCGTCAGCGTCTTAAGAATCTCCGTCGACAACGTTGACTCCAGGGTGCGCCACCCTCACATTACTTATCGGTAGAACCCCGAAGTAACTCCCCTGCTCCGGCACTCCCCTTGCTCCGAGCCGCCGCTTTCTCGCGCACCCCCACCCCGAGAAGAGGGAGCACCTGCCATGCCCAAGCCTGCCCTGCGCCGTGTCATCGCCGCGACCTCCGCACTCGCCGGGGCGCTGGCCCTCGGCCTCACCGCCGCGCCCGCCCAGGCCGCGACCCCCCTGAACTACGCCGCCCTCGGCGACAGTTACAGCGCCGCGTCCGGCGTCCTTCCCGTCGACCTCGGCAACCTGCTGTGCCTGCGCTCCACGGCCAACTACCCCCACGTCATCGCCGCCCGCACCGGCGCCCGGCTGACGGATGTCACCTGCGGGGCCGCCCAGACCAAGGACTTCACCGCGTCCCAGTACCCCGGGGTCGCCCCGCAGGCGGACGCCGTCACCGCGGACACCGACCTGGTGACCCTGACCATCGGCGGCAACGACAACGGCACCTTCATCAACGCCATCCTGGACTGCGGCACCGCGGGGATCCTCAGCGGCGGCAAGGGCAGCCCCTGCAAGGACACGTACGGCACGTCCTTCGAAGACGCGATCGACACGAACACCTACCCCGCGCTGAAGAGCGCGCTGAGCGCCGTACGGGCCAAGGCGCCCGACGCCCGGGTGGCGGTGCTCGGATACCCGTGGATCACGCCCGCCACGGCCGACCCGTCCTGCTTCGCCCAGCTGCCGGTCGCCGAAGGCGACGTGCCGTACCTGCACGCCCTGCAGGCCCACCTCAACGCCGTCGTCGAGCGCGCCGCCGAGGAGACCGGGGCCACGTACGTGGACTTCTCCCAGGTTTCCGCGGGGCATGACGCCTGCCAACCGCTCGGCACCCGGTGGATCGAGCCGCTCCTCTTCGGGACGAACATCGTCCCCGTGCACCCCAACGCGCTCGGCGAGCAGCGCATGGCCGAGCACACGATGAGCGTGCTCGGCCTCGGCTGACCTCCGGGGACTTCAGGCCCGAGCGCCGCCGTCGACCCGCAGCACCGTGCCGGTCACGAAGGAGGCGCGGTCGCTCAGCAGCCAGGCGGCGGCCTCGGCGATCTCCCCGGGGTCGGCCGCGCGGCGCAGCGGGGTCAGGGCCGTGAGCCGGTCCTGGAGTCCGGGCGACTCCGCCTCCCAGGCCCGGATCATCTCGGTCAGCGTGTTGCCGGGCGCGATGGCGTTGACCCGGATCCCCTCGGGCCCGTACGTCACGGCGGCCGACTCCGTCAGGCTGTTCACCGCCCGCTTCATCGCGCCGTACGCCGGCAGTTCGGGGTTGCCCCGCAGGCTGCCGACGGACGAGTTGTTGACGATGGCTCCCGTCCCCGCAGTCGCCCGGATGGCGGCGACCTCCGCGGCCATGGCCAGCCACACGCCCTTGAGGTTCACCGTGTAGACATGGTCGAAGTCGGCCTCCGGCAGCTCGTCCAGCGGGCCGGGACGCTGGATCGTCGCACCGTTGTTGAAGGCGATGTCGAGGCGGCCGTGGAGGCCGACGGCACGGTCCACCGCGGCCCGTACGCTCTCCGGCTCGGCGAGATCGCACACCACGAAGTCCGCGGTGCCGCCCGCCGCCCGGATCTCCTCGGTCACCGCCTTCAGCTGGGCTTCCGTACGGGCCGCGAGCAGCACCCGGGCCCCTTCCCGGGCGAAGAGCCGGGCCGCGGCGGCGCCGATCCCGCGCCCGGCACCCGTCACGAAGGCGACCTTGCCCGCCAGCAGGCCGGGAGCGGCCGGGGTGGATGTCCCGACGGTCTGTGTGTTGTTCTCCATGGCAGCGAGCCTGCGCCCGTGAGCAGGGCTCATCCAGGCACCGTCGGTACCTGGATCGGCCACCCGGCGCCCGCGCACACTGGGGGTGTGGACAGAACGGAACTGGCGGCCTTCCTGCGCAGCCGGCGCGAGCGGATCGGCCCCGCCGACGTGGGCGTGCCCGCCGGGCCGCGCCGCCGCACGCCGGGCCTGCGCCGCGAGGAGGTGGCGCAGCTGGCGTACATCTCGACCGAGTACTACACCCGGCTGGAGCAGGCCCGCGCCCCGCGCCCGTCCCGCGAGGTGCTGACCGGGCTGGCCCAGGCCCTGCGGCTGACGGACGCCGAACGCGACCACCTCCACCTCCTGGCCGGCGCCCCGGTGGAGCCGCCGCCCGGACCCCCGCGCGAGGTGCGGCAGAGCATCCTCGATCTGGTGGACCGGCTGCCGGGGTCCGCCGCCTTCGTCACCTCCGCCACGCTGGAGGTGCTCGCCTGGAACGAGCTGGCGGCCGCCCTCATGGAGGACTTCTCGGCCCTGCCCCGCCGCGACCGCAACCTCGCCCGCCGGGCCTTCCTCGGGCCGCGCCCCGGGGGACGCCGGCTGTACGGCGTGTCCGACGCCGACGCGTTCGCCCGCCACGCGGCCCGGCGGCTGCGCACCGCCGCCGCCCGCTACCCCGACGATCCCGAGGTGACCGGGCTGATCCGTGAACTCCTCGACGGCAGCGAGGAGTTCGTCCGGCTGTGGGCCTCCCACGACGTGGCCGTGGCACCCACCCTGCGCAAGACCTTCCGGCACCCGCTGGTCGGGGCGGTCACCGTCAACTGCGACGCCCTCGACCTCGCCGACCGGGACCAGCAGGTCGTCATCTACACCGCCGTCCCCGGTTCGCGGTCCGAGGAGGCGCTCCGGCTGCTGTCGGTCATCGGCACCCAGTGCATGGACGCGCCCCGCTGACCCCGCTCTTGCCGCCCGGGTGTCAGCTCCGCTGGAAGAACTCCACCTCGGCGACGGCGACATGACGCCGAGCCGTGAGCCCGGTGACCGACCCCAGCACCAGCCGCACCTTCACCACGTCGTCGATCCCGGTCGTGACGGTCTGCGTTCCCGCCTTGTCGCCGAGGTCGATCTCCTTGCGGTGCACCGACCCGTCGGCCGACGTGACCTCCATGTCCATCCGGAGCGCCCGCGCCTCACGGTCGTACTCCTCGGGCTCCATCGACGCGCCGTTCGTGACGATGAGGTCGACCATCCGGAACGGCTTGCCGAAGGTGTACGTGATCGAGGCCCCTGCGCCGGGTGCGCCCCAGTAGCGGTTGTTGAGCCCGTCCGTGGTGTTCTTCGCCGGATGGCCGGGCACCTCGGCACTCGCGTGGACGGCCACCGGAGTGACGGCCTTGACGCCGCCGAGTTTGTCGCGGGTGTCCTCGAACAGGGCGCGCCCGGCGGGCAGCAGGAAGAACCCGCCCACGCACAGCGCCAGAATCACGGCCAGGGTGACCAGCACCCGGATCCACCGCCCGGACCCCGCCCGCACCCGGCGCCGCAGCGGCCAGATGGTCCGCCACCAGGGCAGCGGCGCCCGGTCCGCCGCCGGGGTGAGCAGGCTCGCACAGCGGCGGCAGAACCGGCGGCCGGGCGGATTGGGTGTGCCGCACACCGGGCACGGCACCCCGGACACCTCCTCCTCCGGCACGGCCGCCGCCCGCACGACAGGACGCGGTGCGACCGGCTTCGCGGGCTGCACGGGCCCGACGTCCTCGGACGGCGGCGGCGAGGGCGGCGTCGAGACGGAGGCGGCGGGGTGGACCGGAGGGGCAGGGGCGGCCGTGGGGACCGGCGGAGCCGGAGCGGGCGTCGGCGCGGTGGCGGTGTCGGGGATGCCGGGGGTGCCGGACGGGGCGGCGGCGCTGTCGGGGGTGCGGGATGTGGTGGGGCTCTGCTCGTCCGCACCGCGTTCCGCGCCACCCGCGCCGATCTCACGGTCCGAACTCCCGCCCTCTGCAGGGTCGTTGTCTCCCGTCGGCCCGTCCGTGACCGGTGCTGCCGGCACCGGGGCCACCGGAGTCAGGGCCTCCTGGGCTCGCTCCGGCTCGGGCGTGTCGTCCGAACTCCGCCGGGACCGCCCCGTCAGCCTGGTCCGCAGGGACGACGTACGGGGTGCGGGAGAGGGTGACGTGCGGGACGTCGCAGGACGGGAAGCGGCGGTTTCGTCGGCCGCCGGGGCGGGCGAGGCCGGCGGTTCCGGTGCGGCCGGCGGGGTGGACGAGGCCGGCGGTTCCGGTGCGGCCGGCGGGGCGGACGTGTCCCGAGAACCCTCCTCGGACCAGCCCAGGTAGGCCCCGCAGTTGCCGCAGAAGTCGTCAGCGGGGTCGTTGGACGCCCCGCACGCGGGACAGGCGCGCATGGCGTCACCTCCCTTCGTCGGCGGGCGGGCCGGGCAGGATCTCCACCCGGCACGAGACATGCACCGGACACAGGGACCGGACGACCGCCCGGACCCGGCCCTCGTCCACCTCCGGGTCGCGCCCCGGCCACACCCGGACTACTACCTCACCGGTCGGCTCCGGTGGCAGGTCGGCGCCCGCGGTGCGGGACCACACCGCCGTGCCGTCGCCGCTGACGTCGGCGTTCACCCCGAGGGTGAGCCACAGCCGCTCGACCAGCCCACGCCGGGTGCCGCGCCGCCGGTGCAGCTCCACCGCGCGGACGACCGCCTCGCGGCGCAGTTCAGCCGGCCACCCGGGGTCGTCGTCGGCGCCCACCCAGGACGCCAGCCAGGCCACGAAGTCGAGCGGCGCGATGCGCGGGTCGAGATAGGCGGGCAGATTGTCGAGGGTGGCGAACACCGGGGCGAGGACGGTGTCCAGACCGGCGGTGAAGCGCTGGGCGAAATCGTCGTCGGCGTACAGCGCGGGCAGCAGCCCGCCGATGGGGTGCCGGCTCGGCAGGCCGGGCACGGCGGCGCGGCTCATGCCCGGCCTCCCGGCTCCAGGGGCTGTACGACGACCTGGTGCTGGTACGAGAACACCAGCGCGCCCGGGGTCACGTCGATGCGGTCCGCCGGGGCGCCCCGGCGGCCCGTGACCGGGTCGGCGGGGAACAGCCGGATCTCCTCCACCAGCGCGTTGCCGGTGGCGCGTTGCAGCAGGCCGAAGATCTCGCCGTACTGCACGGGCCGCCCGAACGGCCATCCGGTGCCGTCCGGTCCGCCGTGCAGCGGATTGAGGTACCCGAAGAGCGCGGCGAGAGCCGCGTCCCGCACCCGGTCGGTCTCCCCGGGCGCCGCCGCGAGCCGGGCGACGACCGTGACGCCCTGGTAGACCGGCGGTTCCACCACCAACCGGGTCCCGATCAGCCGCCGTTCGTCCAGGCTCTCGGTGATCGTGGCGAGCACCTGGTCCGACGGGATCAGCTGCTCGAAGCGGAGCCGGTCGCCCTCGTCGGCCACCGCGTCCGGCACCACCAGCACCCGCACCGCACCCGCTTCCTGAGCGGCGGGCAGACAGCGCACCCGGCGCACCGAAGGAGCCGCTTGCCGGGCGATGATCTCGTAGTCCTCCGCCGTCACCGCCCGTTCCTGCATCCGCAGCGCGTCCGGGGCCCGCAGCTTGGCGTTGGCGACGCTCTCCCCGTCCACCCCGCCGCGCGCCGCCTCCCGGTTGGTCACCCGCGCGATGTACGGCACCGAGCTGCGCAGCACCGAGATCGCGCCCCGGGCCACATTGCCGGCCGGGCCGCCGCCGGTGCGATAGCGGGACACCCGGATCCGGGCGCCCTTCTCCGGCACCGCCCCGCACGGCCGCAGCGTGCCGTCCGGCTCGCGCAGCGCGGGCGGGAAGGTGAACTCGCCCGTGGTGGCGTCGACTTGGACATGCCGGTCGGTGGGGCCCGAGCGGCCGAAGTGCTCGACCACCTCCCAGCGCCGCCAGCCGTCGGCCGAGGAGACCTCCACCACCGGCGGCTCGCCGTCCAGGAGCACCGGCGGCCGGCCGAGCCGGAACGTCTGCCCCGGCACCCCCTCGGACGATCCGAGCGGTACGTCCGTGACCGTCTCCGCGTGCTCGACGGTGATGGTGCCGCCGACCGTGAACACCGTGGCCTCGCGCACGGTCGGGGACTCCGAGTAGAACGGCTGGCCCGGCTCCGCCTCGGTGACCCGGCAGCGCAGCCAGCCCGCCCGCGTGCCGCCGATCACCGACGCGGTGTGCCCGGCCGGGACGTACACGATCACCTCGCCGGGCCGGTTCAGACCGCCGGTGGTGTCCGAGCCGGTCTCGCACACCTGCCAGCGCACACCGTCCCACGCCTCCCACACCAGCGGCGGCTGGCGCGGGTCCACCCCGACGCCCTCCACCCGGCTGTCCAGCCGCACGGCGACGATGCACCGCGGTACCGCCGCGGGCAGCCCGAACAGCACCGCGTCCCCCGGCTCGGGAGCCGCCTGGAAGCACCGTACGTCCCGGCCCTCGGCCAGCTCACGCGTCCGGTCGGCCTGGTCGCCGGTGCGGGGCGCGGTCACCAGCCGGATCAACTCGGCGGGAACGACGCGCAGTTCGCCCGTGGTCGCGAACACCACGGGCTCCTCCGTGTCGCCGTCCGCCGTCGTCACCTCGGTCCCGGCGGGCAGTGTCACCGTGTCGGGCTGCGGTGCCGACAGCCAGAAGTCGACCTCGGCCGAGGCGGCCGACGGCGGGAACAGCCGGATGCCCAGCAGGTCGAGAAAGGCGGTGTAGTTCTTGTCCGGCACCCGGTTCAGCCGGTACAGCAGCTGGTCCACGAGATAGGCGAACGTCTCGATCAGGGTGACGCCCGGATCGGAGACGTTGTGGTCGGTCCACTCCGGGGCGCGCTGCTGCACGTACCGCTTCGCCTCGTCGACGAGTTGCTGGAACCGCCGGTCGTCCAGGTTGGGGGAGGGCAGGGCCATCAGTCCGCGACCGCTTCCTCGGCCCCCTCCTCGGAGGGGATCGTGTAGAAGGGAAACACCAGATTGCGCCGGTCGTTGGTGGAGCGCACCGTGTAGCGCACGTCGATGTAGAGGGTTCCGTCGTCCACCGCGTCGAAGGCCACCGCCACGTCGTCCACCGTGATCCGCGGCTCCCACCGCTCCAGTGCCTCCCGCACCGCCTGTGCGATCCGCCCGGCGGTGGCACCGTCGCCGGGTGCGAAGACGTAGTCGTGGATGCCGCAGCCGAACTCGGGCCGCATCGGGCGCTCGCCGGGCGCGGTGCCCAGCACCAGCCGGATCGCCTCCTCGATCTCCCGCTCCCGCTCCACCATGGCGATCCCGCCGGTCGGCCCCACCCGCAGCGGGAACGCCCAGCCGCGCCCGATGAACCGCTCGCTCATCACACCCCTCCGATCTGCACGTTCAGGGCGCCGAGCTGAACGGTCGCGCCGCACGCGGTGGTGTCGCCCATCCGGGCGGCCGGCAGCCCGCCGATGAGCACCTCGCCCGAGACGAGCGCGGCCGGGCTCGGCAGGATCACGTTGGCCGGGCCCAGGGCCGCGTGCGGGGGCATCACACAGGTGTGCAGGCTGCCCACGACGGCGGCGGGACGGCCGCCGATCAGCACACGCGCCACCGCCGCGGCGGCGCCGGGCGGCGGGGTGGCGATCACACCCCCGTGGCTGGTGGGGTCGCCGGTACGGGCTGCGGCGGGCATGCCGGGCTCCTCGAAGTCCGAAGGGGTGGTCATGGCCTCGACGGCCGTGGAAACAGCTCGGGTCGACGTCAGTTGATGCGCACGAGATCCGCCTTCAGCACACCGAGCAGACCGCCGTCGAGCGTGAGGTCCGCCTGCCCGGCGACGCTCACCGACCGGCCGCCGACCTTGACCGCGCTGGTGCCGTCGATCTCCACGCTGCCGCCCTTCACGCTGACCTTGCCGGTCGTCGCGTCGAGCGTGATGCCGTGCTCGTCCAGCCGCAGTGAGGACAGCGCCCGCCGGCCGCCGGCCGCGTACACCGTCAGCTCGATCCGGTCGTGCCGGTCGTCCAGCAGCACCTCCAGCCGCTCGTCCGCGGTGCGCAGCCGTACGCCGGACGGTCCCGGTGCGGGCGCATCCAGCAGCTCCAGCCGGTGCCCCGAACGCGACACCAAGGAACGGCGGTTGACCTTGCCGCTGGTCCCGTCGACCAGCGGCACGTCGTGCGGCGAGGGCCGGTCCACGCCGTTGTACAGACCCCCGATGACGTACGGGCGGTCCAGCAGCCCCTGTTCGAAGCCGACCAGCACCTCGTCGTTGACCTCGGGACTCACCACACCCCCGCCGCCCTTGCCGCCCCACTGCACGGTTCGCACCCAGTCGGTCACGTACGTGTCGTCCAGCCAGGGGAAGGTGAGCCGGACCCCGCCGCTCTGCGCGCCGCCCGGCTCACGCACGTCCGTCACCACGCCGATCGCCAGACCCGGCATGCGCGGCCCGCGCCCGGGTGCGTTCGCGCCGGTCACCAGGCCCGCCAGGGAACGGTCCGGGCTGGCGCTCACCCATACCGTGGTCCGGTAGCCGCCGTGCGGCTCCAGGCTGTGCTGCACCGCCGTCGCCGTGTACCGGCCGGAGAACGCCGGCCCCACATTGCCGAGCGCCACCGGCAGGCCCGCCCGCAGCCGCGGATTGCCCTCGGCCAACGCCTCCAACTCACCGAATCCGGCGCTCACTTGACCGGCGATGGCAGCGGCGGCCGCGGTGGTCTCGGCCTGCGTCCGGTACGGCGTGTCCGTCACCGTCAGTTTCGCCGACTTCCCGAACCGGGCGCCGAACTCCGGGGCCAGACCGGGCAGTACCGTGTCGCTGGTCACCGACTGCTGCCGGGCCACGAGCGGCGTCTTCGTGGTGACGTCCCAGCCGCGCACCTCCACCTGGGCCGCACCGTCCGCTCCCGACAGCGCGGCCCGCAGCGCGAGCAGATTCCGCCCGTACTCCAGCACCATCGGGCTCTGCGTGGCCGGCGTCGACGGCGCGGGCGCACCGGAGGCCTTCTCGGGCTTGGTGAACTGCAGCACCCCCTGGTCGTCCACCCGCACCAGCGCACCGCTCTCGCCCGCCAGATACTGCAGGAAGTCCCAGTCGGAGACATTGGCCTGCGACAGCTGCTGGTACGTCACCGGCGCGGCCTCCACCTTCCCGCACGGCAGCCCCGCCCCGGCGGCCACCTTGCGCACGATGGCGGCGGCCGTCATGTTGCGGTACGCCACCACCTTCCGGCCGCGCTGCAGCCGGTGCGCGACCGAGTAGGCACGTACGACGGTGAACGACCCGGTGGAGTCCCGGTCGATCTCCACGGCCGTGACCTCGCCGTTGAACAGCCGCTCGCGCGCCTGCCCGGCGACCGTCACCACCGACACCCGCAGCGGGGTGCCGAGGGTGATGCCGGTCGACCTCAGGAACTCGTGGTCGGGATCGCGGTAGGTCAGCACGGCGGTGTCCGGCAGACCCACGTTCTCGTCCACCACGCAGCTCACCAGCTGCGCTGCCCAGATCTGCGGTAGCTCACCGGGCGCCTCCACGACGGGGTCCGCCGCGAACGACCGGCCGCCGCGCGCCTCGGGTGTGGTCACCGCTCCTCCTCACCGCCCGCTTCCCCGAGCGCCGGCACCACCAGTTCGGTACCGGGTGCCAGGGCCATCGGGTCGTCGATCCCGTTCGCCTCCGCGATGACCCGCCAGGCCGTCGCGTCGCCGTACTCCCGCCACGCCAGCAGCGCGAGGCTGTCCCCGGCCACCACCGTGTGCGTGCTGCGGGCGGTGCGCGCACCGGACGTCGGGTTCTGCCCCGGCGGGTCGACGCTCGCCTCCTCCACCGACAGCGCACAGGTCGCCCGCAGCGGCTTGCCGTCCACGTCGAACAGCGTGTACGTCACCGACAGGCTCGACAGCACCCCGTCGAACGACGTCGTCCGGGCCGTACCCCACTCGAACCGCACCCACGGACTGGCCGGCTTCTTCCGCGCGAGGCTCGCCGGACTCGGCACACACGCCTTCATCAGCGTCTCCACGGCCTGCTCGACCGAATTGTCATGCGTCGACGTCGCGTCGAGGAAGACCTCAAGACTGAGCTCCCGAGGCCCGCTGCCCACGAACTCCGGCAGCGCCGACTGCCCGGCCATCCGCGACGGGGTGCGCCGCCACTCGGTGGTCTTGCGCAGCTGGAGGGTGTTCGGATTGAACTGCAGAGCCAGCCGCGCGATCGTCCCACCGGGCTTCGCGCCCACCGCCGCCGGAGGTTCCTTCAGGGTCAGCTGCGCCCTGGCCCGGCTGGTGCGCACAGTGGTCATCAGGAGGGCCTCAGTCCCTCATGCGCGATCTCCAGCGTCTCCACGGCGGCTTGCGAGGACGAGGGATCGAACGACGGCCCCTGCCAGCGCACCGGCACGATGCCGAGCACCTGCCAGCTGATGATCCGGCTCAGATCCGGCCTCAGCGCCACGATCTCCCCGTCCTTCGGTTCCACCCGGCGCAGCGTCTGGTCGAGCCAGCGCCCGATCTTCGCCGTGTCGGCGGTGACCGGCCGGGTGAACGTGATGTTCGACCAGGTCACCCGGCCGGGCAACTGCCAGGTGAAGCCGTTGTTGCCGCCCTCGGCATAGGTCTCCATCTCCACCTCCGCCCCCATCCCGGAGCAGGTGTGGAAGGCACCCAGGTCGTTGCCGCCGATCGCGAGCCGGAAGAACACGCTCGTCGCGAAGATGTTGTCCGTCATCCCTTGGCCATCCGTTCCCTGTTCCTCAGCGCCGTCCGTCGTACGGCCGGCCCGCACGTTCCCGGCCCCTGCGCAGATCGGCCCGCAGCAGCCGGGCCAGCGGATCCAGCAGCCGCCGCGCCAGCTCGTCCAGATCGATCCCGGGGTCCTGGGGCGCTCCGGCCGACCGGACCGTGTCCTTGCCCGGGGCCTTCCCTGCCGCCCCCGGTGGCTTGTCGGGCGTCCGCTGCACCGGCCTCGGGGGCACGGCGGTCACCGGCACACCGGGGGGAACACCACCGGCGCCGGCCACGTCCCGCTGGACGACGGGTCTCGCCGGGGCGGGGGCGGTGCCGGTACGCATCCCGGCCGTCGCACGGGCGGCGCGGACCACGGGCACGGACGGGCCGGTCTGCCAGGCCGTGCTCGCCGGGCGCTCCTGCATCGGCGGCGCCTGCGGATCGGTCACCGGCAGTGCCTGCGGCCTGATGGGTGTGGCCCGCTGGACGGGGGGATTCGGGCGTACGACGGGGACAGCGCGGCGAGGTTGCGCAGAACTCGGACTGTGCGAGGGCGAGTCGTACGTCGTCGACGCCGGCGGGGAGACGCTGCTTCGCTGCACATAGGGAGCGGACGACGTTGGTGCCGGTGCCGGTGCCGGTGCCGCTGTCAGTGCTGGTGCTGGTGCTGGTGCTGGTGCTGGTGGCGGTGGCGAGTTCGGGTCGCGTCGCCAGGAGGCGGCCACGACCGGACGCTCGGTGGAGCGGACCGTGGCAGGAGACGCAACGCCCTCCGGTACACGGGTGTTGACCGTGAGCCGGCGGGCGGGGAGCAGGGAAAGACTGCGGTGCGCCGGCCGACGCGGTCGCGTGAGGGGGTGTACGCCGATCACACCTGAGGGCTGGTCGCCGGTGGTGCCCGGGGGTCGGCCGGGGACGGGGACGCGGGCGGGGGAGTGGACGGGCGCGCCGACGGCCCGGGCGACGACGACCGGAATGGCTCCGCCGGATTGCGTCCGTGCCGGTGCCGCCGATCCGCTCGCGGAGGCGGGCACAGCCCTCGCCGCTGTGCCGGCCGGCGTCGTAGGCCCGTCCGTGGAGGCCGCTCGGGCCTCCGGCGCGGGTCCGGCGGAGGGCGCTGACCGAGCCACCAGGGGTGTGGCGGGAGTCGGGGCGGCGGACGGAGCCGAGGCTGAAGTTGACTGTGGGGTAACGGAGCTGACGTCTGGCTTGCTGAATTCGGTGTCCATTGCGCCCAGCAGCGGGGAGGTGGCCGCGGGGGACTCGGGAGTGCTTGCGGCGGTCCGGTCCGGGCGCGCGGGGGTGCGCTGGAGGTGCGGAGCGGGCGGATCGGCCGGGATGTGCGGCCGGCCACCGGGGCGGGCAGGGCGCGGGACGTCCGCTGTCGGTGGCATCGCGGGCAGCGGTGCCCCCAGGCCGCCACGGGCCCGGGCGCCTGACGGACGGGGTCCTGACGGACGGCCGTCGGATGGGCGGTCGTCGGACGGGTGGTCGTCGGACGGGCGGGGCGGGGCGGCACGGCGAGCCGGCTCGGGTCCGGTCGGTGCGGCGGCCGGCCTCTCCTCGCTCCTGGGCGTCGCGAGGCCGCTGCCGTACGAGCCCGGAGCGGAAGCGGAGATGGTGTCCACGTGGCGCTGCACGATCGGCAGTGCCGGTCCGGGAGCCGGGTGTGGGACGTTCTCAGGTCGTGTCGCATCCGGTGTATGGGAGGGCAAGGGGCGGGCGCTGGAGGGGAGTTCGGGCAGGGGCGCGCCCAGTGGTGGCCGGGTGCCGGGTCGTGCGGGGGCGGCGGCGTGCCGCGCAGCGGGTGTGGGTGCAGGAGCCTCACTGGTGACGCCGATGGATGCCGCGTGCTTGCCCGCGGCAGGGGGAGGGGGTGCCTCGGTGGGCGGAGCAGCGGGCCGTAGCGCGGTGATCCGTCGTACCGGCGTGGCCATGCGCCGGGCCACGGTCAGCGAGGGGCCGACGGCCACCGGGCGCACGGGGCCGTCCGCCGACCGCTCCCGCCGCGCGGAGTCTTTGGCCTGCGCTGCGGTACGGCGGCCGGCCGGAGCCCCGGGTTCAGCGGAGCCGCCCGATGTGTCCGGCACCACGGCAATGCGCCGCACCACGGGAATCTCCGGCCCCCGTGCCGGGCGGCCGGGATCGGCGGGCCGGACCGGACGGGCGGCGTCGCCCTCGGCCCCGGCCCGCTGAACCGGCGTCCTTGGCGCGGCCGTCGGCACGAGGGGATCCGTGGTCACGAGCGCACGGCTGGGCGCGGACGCGGTCACCGAGCGCTGGACGGACGGGATGCCGGCCGCGGCGGGAGAACGCCCGGATCTGTGTGACGGAGCCGAAGTCCGCTTACGTGCCGCCTCGTCGTCTCCCCTGTCTCCCTTGTTCCCCTTGCTGCCCTTGTCGCCCGCAGGGCTCTCCGCGGAGGCAGGGGCCGGACGGTCGGGCACGGCCGGGATTTCGCCCTCCTCGGCATCCGTCCGCAGCGCCCGCAACAGCAGCGGTCCGCCGTCGGCGTACGTGCCACCTGCTACGGCGCGCCCGGTGACGCCATGGATCAGGCCCACCGGCGCGGACGGCAGCAGTGCGTGCCCGAGGCCGGCATCGAAGGAGGGGTTCTGCCAGGACGCGAGGCCCGCGCGGAAGGTGAGGCCGTCGCTCACGCCGAGCGGGGCGCGGGCCACGGTCAGCGTCGGCGGCGCGGTGCGGCGCCAGCCGCCGTCCCAGTCGCCGGGCACGGACAAGGACATACCCGCCGTGCCCGGCACCGACGATTCCGCGCTGGAACCCGTGGAGGCGACCGCACCGGAAGCGGACGTACCCGCGGGAGAGCCGGGCGCGGGGGTCCGCGCCGGGGCCCGGCGGCGCAGCCTGTCCCGCCATGCCATGTGCTCAACCACCTTCGTTCACACGGGTGTTGATACGGGCGATCTCGGTCACCCACTGGCGCCGTTCGGCGTGGGTGAGGTCGAGGATCTCCTCGCGCTGCCAGTGGAAGTGGTAGGCGATGTACGCGATCTCCTCCCGCAGCCGGGGGAGTGCGTACGTCACGATTCCCCCAGGCGCCCACCCGAGAGGTCGACCTCGAAGGCGCCCTCGCAGTGCGGGCAGGTCACCGCAGCGCGGGTGTGCCCCTCGCTGTTGACGCGGCGGTAGAAGTCCTGGAGGAACGCGACGTCGGTGGCGTACATCCGCTCCACGATCCCCGCGTGCACATCCGTGATGGTGCCCAGCCGGGTGATCACCTGGCTCAGCAGCACCACGCTCAGATACGCCGGGTTCTCCTTGACCCGCAGATCGATCTGGGGCCGCAGTTCGTCCCGGGCGGTGGCCAGGCGCATCGCGCCGTGCCGGTGCAGGGTGCCCGCCTCGTCCACGTACCCGCGCGGCAGCTCGAACTCGAACTCCGTGCGCAGCCCGTGGTCCTGCGGTGGCGTGGGGCCGGGGGCCGGTGCCGGAGGCTGAGCCTGGGGCTGGTCGGCTGCCTGAGCGGGCGACGTCACCTCCAGGAGCTCCTCCAGGTTGCCGGCCGTGACGGTACGGCGCCTCATTCGACGACGATCTCCTCGAACACGATCGTGACGGTCTCGGTGGCGGGCGAGGACTCGCCGGCCTTGAGGGAGGGGCCCTCCCACTTGGAGGCCCAGCCGTTCATCAGCTGGATACGGCGGACCGTGTCGCCCTTGGTGTCCTTGATCTCGATCGTCAGGTTCTGCCGGGCGGTGTCGACGGCACCGTTGTTGAGTGTCTCCTTGATCCACTTGGTGAACTCACTGCTCTTGTCGAGTCCCCGTGTGATCGTGATCTCGCCGGCCTGCCGTGCCCCGGGCTGCTTCCGGATGATCTGCTTGCCCGTCGACGTGACCTGCTTGACCTCGACGACCTCCTCCTCGACGGAGAACCCGCTGATCTCCTGGATCGACTCGACCATGTACCCGCCGAGCTGCACACCGAAGACGTGTGTGGAAAGAGCATCGCCCTCTGCCATGACTGCCTGTCACCTTTCCTTGTCCGACCCGCGGGTCACTCGTCGATGAGGCTGGTGCTGTCGGAGAACTGGGCCAGCCGGAACACCACGAACTCGGCGGGCTTGACGGGGGAGACACCGATCTCGCAGACGACCCGGCCCTGGTCGATGGACGTCTGCGGGTTGTTGTCGCGGTCGCACTTGACGTAGAACGCCTCGTCGGCGGTGCGGCCGAAGAGCGCGCCCCGGCGCCATTCCTCGGTGAGGAACGCGGTGACGTTGCGTCGGATGCTCGACCACAGCCGGTCGTCGTTCGGCTCGAAGACCACCCACTGGGTGCCCAACAGGATGGATTCCTCAAGGTAGTTGAAGAGGCGGCGCACGTTCAGATAACGCCAGGCCGGGTCGGAGGACAGGGTGCGGGCGCCCCAGATCCGGATGCCCCGGCCGGGGAAGGCGCGGACACAGTTCACGCCGATCGGGTTGAGGAGGTCCTGCTCACCCTTGCTGAGCCGGATGTCCAGGTCCACCGCGCCCCGGATCACCTCGTTGGCGGGCGCCTTGTGCACCCCGCGCTCGGCGTCGCTGCGCGCCCACACGCCCGCGATGTGACCGCTCGGCGGAACAGTGGTGTTGCGGCCCGCCGCCGGGTCGAAGACCCGCACCCACGGGTAGTAGAGGGTGGCGTACCGGGAGTCGTAGCCCGCCTCCTCGTTGCGCCAGTGGCGCACCTGCTGGGCGGTGAGGCCGGGCGGGGTGTCCAGGACCGCGACCCGGTCACCCATCTGCTCGCAGTGCGAGATGACCGCGAGCTGGACGGTGCGCACGCCCTCGGCGTCGATGTCGCCGCGCTGGTAGGCGCCCATCAGGTCGGGCACCGCGACCATGGTGATCTCGTCGATGGCCTCCAGCCCGGCGAACCCGGTGCGAGCGGCGGCGTCGCCGACGTACTCGGCCGGGTCGAGCCGGTTCGCCGCGCCGGAGCCGGGCACGGCGGGCGCGGCCGGCGCGTCGGGCACGGCCACCGTCTGGCTCGCCGGGCGGGTCTGGCCGGCGTCGCGCTGCTCGGTGACCTCGATCAGCTTGGAGGTGCGCAGCTGGCTGACCACATAGCCCTTGACGTTCTTGCGGGTGGAGACGTCGTATGTCTCGACGACCTGCTCGCCCTGGCGGACCAGCAGCTTGAAGCGGTCCTCGGGCGGGTTCTCGCCGTCGGCGTCGGCGATCTCCACCGACAGGCCGGACATGCCGGGCCGGGCCGTGATCTGGAACCCGCCGAGCGCGATCGGCTCGGCCGTCCGCACCTCACGGGAGCCCCGGCCGCCCTCCGACGTGCCCTCGGCGGAGGCGCCGATGCGCACCACGTAGGCCGCGCCGCCGCCGTTGGAGAAGTAGCCGTAGACGGCGTGCGCGAGGTAGGTGCCCTCGGTGAAGCCGCCGAACAGCTGGGTGTACTGGTCCCAGTTGGTGACCAGGGTCGGTTCGTGGAAGGGCCCGCGCTGGGCGAACCCGACGAACGCGGCGACGGCGGTGCCGACCCCTTCGATGGGGCGGGCACCGGACTGCACCTCCTCCACGTACACGCCCGGGGTGAGGTACGTCGGCATGCTCGCTCCTTCACGTTCCATCGGGTCACCTGCGTCGATGCCGAGTCTCCGAGGCGGGTCCGGCTCACGGACAGGTGCGTGGGTACCTTGCCGGGGGCAACCGCGCTGCCTTTTCAGGCGCCGAGGACGTCCGCCAGATACGGCCCGAACTCGCTCTCCAGTACCAGCCGGCCGAGCTTGCGGTACTCCTGCACCACTGCCGACACCAACTGCCGCATGGTGAGCGGTCCTTCGGCCTCCGCCGCGAGATAGGCGGCGGTCACCGCGCACGCCCGGATGGAGCCGCCGGCCAGTTCGAAACGGTCCGCGCAGAAGCGGAGGTCGAGGTCGGCGGCGCGCGGCAGCCGCTCGCCCAGGCAGCGTTCCCACAGGGCGAGGCGCTGGGCCGCGTCGGGCACGGGGAACTCGGCCACCACGTCGAGTCTGCGGGTGAACGCCTCGTCCAGGTTGGCCCGCAGGTTCGTGGTCAGGACGGCGATCCCGTCGAAGGACTCCATGCGCTGGAGCAGATACGCCGACTCGATGTTGGCGTGCCGGTCGTGGGCGTCCTTGACCTCCGAGCGCTTGCCGAAGATCGCGTCGGCCTCGTCGAAGAGGAGCACCGCGTTGACGGCGGACGCCTCGGTGAAGATCCGTTCCAGGTTCTTCTCGGTCTCGCCCACGTACTTGTCCACGACCGTGGACAGATCCACCACGTACAGGTCCATGCCGAGGTCGGCGGCGACCACCTCGGCGGACATGGTCTTGCCGGTGCCCGACTCGCCCGCGAACAGCGCGATCACCCCGCGCCCCCGGCCGCCGCCCGGTCGCATCCGCCACTGCCCGAGTACCTGATCGCGATGGCGCGCGCGTACGGCCAGCTCGCGCAGCCTGCGCCGGGTCGGTGAGGGCAGCACCAGATCGTCCCAGCCGACGTCCGGCTCCACCCTGCGCGCCAGCCGCGCAAGCCCCGCCCCGTTCTGCGCCTGTACGGCCGCGCGCAGATCACCCGGGGAGACCGGACGCCCCGCGAGCCCCGCGCTGCGCACGGCGGCACTGGCGGCGCGCCGAAGTTGCCCGCCGTCGAGACGATGCGCGGCGACCGCCCGGGCCAGCGCATCGGCATCGCCAGCCGTGGGGGTGCCGGTCGAGGAAAGCGCCTCGCCGTCCGCGGAGGCCTCGGCCGGCGGCGGCGTGTCGCCCTTCATGCAGGCTTCGGTCAGCGGGAGGGCGTCGGCGTCCGGGGAGTCACGGATCGGGGGAGCTGTCCGACCGTCCGGGGAGTCGCGAGCCGGGGGAAGTGCCTCGCCGTCCGCGCAGGCCTCGGTCTGGGGGAGTGTGTCGCCGTTCATGGGGGCTTCGGTCAGGGGAAGCGTGATGCTGTCCACCGGTGTCCCCGGCAGGGGAAGCGTGGCGCCGGTCGCGGAGGTGTCGGCGCCGGCCAGGGCGAGGGCGTGGCGCCAGCGCGCGGCCTGTCGTGCGGGGGAGGGCGGGTTGACCGGCAGCACGATCGGGGTGTCGGCCGCCCATGACGGGTCCCAGCCGTCCGTGCCGTGGGTGAACAGGGGGATGTCGCGCAGCGCCGCGCACAACTCGCTTGCGCTGCGGGCCCGTTCGGCGGGCGTGGACGGCAGGTCCTCCAGCGGGCCGAGGATGACGCCCGCACCGGTGAGCCGGGCCTCCAGCGCCGCGACCCGGGCGAGCACGGGCAGGTCGGCGGGGCGCCGGGCGAGTGCCGCCGTGTCCAGGACCAGCGTGCCGAGTCCGGCCGCGCGCAGCGCCGTGGCGGCCAGTCCCGGCGCGTCCCCGCCCCGGTCCAGCAGGTGCACCAGGCCCGGCCCGGACCGGACCGCGCGGGCTGCTCGCCGGACCTCGTCCGGCTCCGCCGTCGGGTCCGCCACGGCCGTGCCGAGGACTCCGGCGAGCCGGGCGTCGGGCGCGGTGTCGCCCAGCAGATGTCCGGTGACCCGGTCCGGGACCGCCAACACCCTTGACAGCGGCGGGCGTTCGGGCTCGGTGACCTCCAGCAGGCCGCCCGCGACCAGCGGCGCCCCGGGCGAGAACCGGAACCGGGCCGCCGACGCCGGCCCGAGCCCGTACAGCTCCAGCGCCAGCCCGACCGTCGGCCGACGGCGGGTCAGATCGTCGTTGAGATAGCCGTAGAGCCGCTCGAAGCGGGCGTCCAGATCCGGGGCCAGGGCGATCAGCAGCAGGTCCGTGTCGAGCGGCGCCAGGCCGAACCGCTCGGCCAGGATGCCGAGCGGGGAACCGGGCGGCGGGGGCTGCGGGTCGTAGCCCGGTACGTCGAGTCCGCCCGGCCCGTCCAGGATCCGCTGGGCCGCCTCCGGGGTGAGGTACTGCCCCCGGTACGGATCGTCGGGGTCGGGATCGACGGCGCGCCGGGCCGCCACCGCGTACCGGACCCGCTCCTCGACCAGGCGCAGCCGTGCCCACAGCGGGTCCGCGCCGATGTCCCTGACCGTCTCCTCCAGGTACGTCACGGCTGGCGGCCTCCGCGGCGGCGGCGCGCGGGGGCCGGCCGCCGCTCGCGCGGACCGGCGAACCCCTCCTCGGGCCCCGGGTCGCTCACCCCGTCGTATCGCAGCCGGCGCCCCGGCACCGGAGCCCCGTCCCCACCGTCCCGCCGTCCCTGCGCGGAACGCACCACGAGCCCCTCGGTGACCGGCGGCGCGGCGGCCCTGCTCGTCCCGGCGAGGGGCGCGCGCACCCGTACGCCGAGGGACGCCTTCAGCTCGCCGCCGAGTGCCGACCACACGTCGGAGGCGGCGGGCGCGTCCAGCGTGGCTCCCGCGGTGTCCAGGGACACGGTCAGGCCCAGTTCGGCGAGCGAGCCCGTGAGATGCCGGTCCGGCAGCGCGTCGGCGGCCGCCAGCAGGGCCAGCACCTGCGACAGCAGCCGGTGTTCGTCCTGCGGACGGCTCGCCCACGCCGTGACCAGGTACGTCAGCTCGTACCAGCGCGGTGGGGTGCGCCGCGCCACCACATACCCGTCCGCGTCGTACACCTCCCCGGCGCCGCTGCCGCGCCGGGTCGCGTCCTCCCGGATGTCGTACAGGAACACGCAGACGGTGGGGGCGGTCCGGCGGGCCGCCCAGTCGCGGGTCGGCGCGTCGAAGACGATCTCGACCCCGGACGCCGCCAGCCCGGACTCGCCGAGCAGGCCGCGCAGCGCCTCGTCGACCTCGTGGATCACCGGCGGGTCACCTCGTCGGGCGGCTGCACACTGCCGTTCACCACCAGGAAGCCGGTCTTCACCGGGGAGAAGCCGGGGCCGCGCGCGGTGATGGTGCGCGGACCCGTCTGGTCCTTGGCGAGGATCAGCAGCTGCCCGATGAACGTGCCGTCCGGCTCGGGCACGGTCGGCGCGGCGGCCGCGGTGATCCCCGGCTGCCAGGTGAACCGCACCGGCACGCCCGGCGGGAAGTCCTTGCCGCGCACCGAGGTGACGAAGCCGGGCTTGCCGATCGGCGGCACGGCGACGATCTTCGGCTGGAGGATCCGCAGCGTGGTGCGCGTCCGGTTGTCGGTCGGGTCGGCGTCCGTACCGGTCGTGGTCAGCACGCCGGTGGCCCGGCCGGTCGTGGCGTGGTCGGGGGCGAGGACCACCCGGACGACCGTGCTGTCCCCCGGCGCCAGGTCCGGCAGCGCGCACACCCAGCCGCTGTCGCACCCCGCCGGCGGCCCGCCGTCCGGGATCCCGGCGGGCAGCCCGATCCGCAGCCGCAGCCCGGTGGCCAGCGCGTTGCGGCCGTTGCGCACGGTGTACGTCAGCACGACCCGGCCCCCGACATAGCCCGGGTTCGGCTGGGCGGTGACCCGGACCCCGGGGCCGGCCTTCGGTGCCGGCGGTGTGGGAGGCGGTGTGGGTGCCGGAGGGGTCGGGGACGGGCTGGGGGCCGGCGGGGCGGCCTTGTGCACCGGTACGACGGTCCGCGCCGCGTTGTCGCCGGGCCGCGGGTCGATGACGCTGCCGGTGACCGACCAGTCCACGGGCTGCTCGCCGGCGGTGCGCCCGGTCACGGTCACGGTCACCGGCACGGTCGTACCGGGCGGCACCACACCGAGGTCGCACTGGAGGGAGGCCGCGTCACAGGTGCCGCCGGGCCGGCGGATCCGGGTGACGGAGACACCGGCCGGCGGGGCGACGGTCAGCCGGGTGCCGGGGGAGGCGGCCGGGCCGTTGTTGACGACGTCGACGCGGATGTCCGTGGAGCGGCC
This sequence comes from Streptomyces sp. CoH27, assembly GCF_020181035.1. GTDB lineage: Bacteria > Actinomycetota > Actinomycetes > Streptomycetales > Streptomycetaceae > Streptomyces > Streptomyces camelliae. The sequence continues at coordinate 382,624 of NZ_JAIQYY010000001.1, read as the reverse complement.
GACGGTGACCGCGGGCACCGTACCCGGCGCGTGCACGGCCAAGTCGACCGACTGCTGGACGCTGGGCTCCTTCTGACGTCCCGGCAGCTCCAGGGTGAGCGGCGTCAGGTGACCGGTCGTGATGTTCAACAGGTGGAGTTTCTCAGGACAGTTGGGCGGAGTGTCGGTGCGGGAGCTGTAGACGATCCCGTTGCCGTCCGCCGTCCAGGCCGCGTCGCGCGGCTGGTGCGGGCCGGTGCCGGAGGTGTCGGGCAGCTGCTGGTGGCAGGCGTCCTCGGTGGAGTGGGCCGACTCGGGCAGCAGCACCCGGCAGCCGGCGCCGGACACGGAGGTGAGCAGGAGCCCGTTGCGCTCGTTGACACGGCCGCCGCCGTCCTTGCGGTTGAAGGCGATCCGGCGTCCGTCCGGGGAGAACGCGGGACTGTCGTCGATGACCGTGCAGTCGCCGGGGCAGATCCGCGCACTCAGGTCGCGCTGCTGGTCGAGGGCGTCGACCGGCACGGTCCAGATGTGCTTGTTGCCGCCGCCCCCGCCGATCGTCATGTTCCGGGTGAACGCGAGCGTGGTGCCGTCGGAGGACCAGGTGGGCTGGGCGTCGCCGCCCGTCTGCTGTCCCGCCGGCGGGACGATCTCGTGGACAATCGCCCCGGTCGTCGCGTCGGCGACGAGGATACGGCCCGGTCCGGACGCGGATCCGACACCGCCCGGCGAAGTCCGGGTGAAAGCAAGGTACTTGCCGTCCGGTGAGAACGTCGGGTCGGTGTCCCAGTCCTTCGGCCCGCGCCCGGCCAGCGGCATCGGCGCGGGGTTCGAGCCGTCGGCGTCCACCGTCCAGATCCGCTCGATCCTGTTGTCCGGGCTGCCCTCGAACCGGGTCACCACGATGCGGCGGCCGTCCGGTGTGTAGTTCTGCCGCTCGGTCCACGGGTCGTATCCGGACGCCGGGTTGAACAGCGGATCCTTGGCCGGATCGGTGTTGGTGTCGGCCGCCGGGTCCTCGTTCAGGAGGGTCAGGCCGAGGTCGCGCGGGTCGGCGCCGTCCGTCCGGACGTCCTGGAGGGTCACCACGTGCGGACCGTGCACGCCGTTCGGCGGGTCGGGGACCTTCGCCGTGGTGCGGTCCACCACGACGTAACCGCCGTTCTGCGGGCCGACCCAGGTCGGCGTGCCGACCGCGCGGTCCTCCATGAGCACCAACTGGGGGTCCTGTGCGCGGTTGTCCACCCGGTACACATGGTCCCAGTCGCCCTCGCAGCCACAGCTGCGGTCGGGGCTGAGGAACAGCACGCCCTCCCCATCGGGCATCCAGGCTGCCCCATGGGTCCGCCAGTAGATCGAGGTTTTGGTGAGCAGCACCTGGTCCCCGGCCGGCCCGCCGGTCACCCGCAGCCGCGGGCCCGTCGAGGAGTCCGAGGTGTAGGTGTACGCGATCAGGTCCCGGTGCGCCGCGTCGTTCACCGGATTCCAGACCGGCTCCGTCGCCTTGCCGACCACGGTGGTGAGCCGGGTCGCGGTGCCCCCGGCCAGTGGCTGCTCATAGATCTGGAACCCGAGCACCGCGTTGCTGTCGCTGGAGTACGCCAGGCGCTGCCCGTCCGGTGACACGGTCGGGCTCTCCTCGTCGTACGGCGTGTCGGTCAGCCGGGTCAGCCCGGTGCCGTCGGTGCGCACCAGCCACAGGTCGCGCTGCTTCTTGCCGCTCGGGCCGCCGGGTTCCGCCGAGTCGAACACCACGGCCTGGCCGTCGGGGGTCAGCCGGGGATGCGCCGCGTCCCGGCCGCTGGTCAGCTTGCGCACCGAGCCGTCGGGGGCGCGCAGGTAGATCTGCGGGTTCTTGGAGTCGCGGCGGCTCGCGAACACCATCGTGTCGCCGAGCGCCGACGGCTCGACGTCGTAGTGCGCCGGACCCGCGCCGAACAGCGGCTCGCTGGACTTGGTGCCGACCACCCTGCCGAGACTGCGGTGCCCGGTGCCGGCGTAGGCGATGCGGGTGGCGGCGTCGGCGGCCGCCTGCGGCCGGGCCTCGGCTCTGTCCGGCCCGGCGGCCGCCGTCACCGCGAGCAGCGGGACCAGCAGGAGCAGCGACGCACCGAATCTCCCCAGCCGGCGCTCCCCGCCGGGGCCAGCGCTGCCGTTCACGGTCCACCTCGCAGTCTTGGGACACCAGGGTGTGCCCCGCCACTGTGCGCCCGCGCGCGCGTCACACGGGAGGGCGACGGGGCCGTGCCCGGGGGAAGCGGGGGCTGCGCTTTCGGGCAGCGGCCGGGTGCGGGGTGCGCTGGGACGGGGCCTGGGCGGGCGTGGGTCGGTGTCCGGGTGCCGGGTGTGCTGCGGGCGGGGCTGCCCGCAG
>NZ_JAIQYY010000001.1:316676-380215 GCF_020181035.1 Streptomyces sp. CoH27 | reverse complement strand
CCCCCGGCGGTGAACCGGCCTGTCAGATCAGTCCGTTGCGCAGCGCGTAGCCCACCGCGTGGGCGCGGTTGCGCAGTTGCAGCCGGGTGGTGATCTCGTGCAGCACGTTCTTGACGGTCCGCTCGGAGTACGCGGTCTTCTGCGCGATCTCGGTGGTGTCGAACCCCTCCGCCACCAGACGCAGCATGTCCGCCTCGCGTGCGGTCAGCGTGGACAGGGTCAGGCCGCGCGGATCGAGCGCCGACCGCTGCAGACCGCCCACATGGGTGAGTAACTTGCCCAGCAGGTCACCCGGGAGCACCCCCTCGCCCTTGGCCATCGCGAGCACCAGATGCAGCAGCCGGTCCTGGTCCGCCTCGGCACGCCGCAGCACCGCGGCGACACCGCACTCGATCACCCGCTGCAGCGCCGCGGACTCGAACGTGCCGACCACGAGCCCGGTGCGGGTCCCGGCATTGCGCTGCAACCGTTGCAGCAGGGCTATGACGTCGTCGTCCACGGCGTCGACGACCACGAGCGACGTCCGCGCCCGGTCCGCCTCGGCCTCGTCGAGAAGCTCCACCTCCGGGCGCTGGCGCAGCTGGTGGACGACACCGATGCGCAGCACCAGGTCCTGGGCGTAGACCGCGACGGACACCCGGTGTGGCCGTTCCTCGGGGGCGGCTCGGTGCGTGGTCACGGGGGGATTGGTCGCGCGGGGTGTGCGGGCGGCCATGAGCGGGTTCTCCTTCACGGAGCCGGACATACTGAGTACCTGTTTCATGACGAGAAGAGCGGAGAGAGACGTACGGGGCCAAGGAGGCGCGCGGGACGGGCGACGATCCCCGGCCGGCGGACCACGCGCCGCGCCGGATCCGCTCAACGGGCCGTCCATTCAGCTGAGTTGGCGGTGACCGCTGGGGGCATGTCCACTGCCCGGATGTTGCCCTCGCACCTCTCGTGACACTTCGGTGCCGGCTCTACGGTCGTGCCGTGACGCCATCTGCAGCCTCTTCCGGACCCGGGGCGCCCGGCCTCGACATCCCCGCCGTGACGGTGACGCCGGGCGGTACCGCCGCCACGAGCCTGACCGTCCGCAACGACAGCGACATCGTCGAGGCGTACACCCTGGAGGTCGTGGGCGACTGCGCCTCCTGGACCACCGTGGAACCCGAACGGGTCTCGCTCTACCCCGGGACCTCCGAGACGGTGACCATCCAGCTGGCCCCGCCGCGCTCCCCGCACGTGCGCGCGGGTGATGTGCCGCTGGGCGTACGGGTGTTGCCGGCAGAGCGCCCCGAGTCCGTGACGGTGCCCGAGACCACCGTGCACATCGAGGCGTTCCACGAGCTGCGCACCGAACTGCTTCCCCGTCGTCGGCGCGGCTGGCTGCGCGGCCGCTACCGGCTGGCGGTGCGCAACGAGGGCAACACCCCGGCCCGAGTGAGCTTCAGTCCGGAACAGCCCGGCGAGGAGCTGAAGTTCGGCTTCACCCCCGCCGAACTGGCCCTGGAACCCGGCGAGTCGGCGGAGACCCGGCTGCGGGTGCGCACCGGCAGGCCGGTCTGGTTCGGCAAGCCGGTGGTCTGGCCGTTCACCGTGGGCGTCGGCGACAGCGAGGCGGAGGAGGAGGCCGAGCGGCCCGGGACCGCCGTACGGCCGTCGCTGGAGGCGGAGTTCGTCCAGATCCCCGTCTTCCCGAAGTGGCTGCTGGCGCTGCTCGCGGCCCTGATCGCGCTGATCGTGGCCTGGTTCGCACTGGTCCGCCCGGCGGTGCGCAGCGCCGCCAAGCAGGCGGCCGACGAGGTGGTCCAGCCCCGCCCGACAACCCCCGGCGGGAGCCGGAACGGGCAGTCCCCGGGGACCGGCACCGGCACGGGTACCGGCACCGGTTCCCGGCAGGGCGGCCAGGGCACGAACACGGCACCGGGCGCCGGAGGCGACGGCCCCGACGGCACGGCGGCCGGAGCCGGGCAGCAGAGTTCGGCCACGATCGACGTACAGACCTCGGGTGGGGCGGACAAGACCGGCACCTATGTGGTCCCCAAGGGCAAGATCTTCGGCATCACCGATATCGTCGTCGCCAATTTCCAGGGCGACGAGGGGGTCATGACCATCACCTTCGGCGACCGGAAGATCACCACGATCGCGCTGGAGACCTTCCGCAACCAGGACTATCACTGGGTCACCCCCATCAAGATCCCCGAGGACGCCACCGTCACCATGAACGTGACGTGCGCGAAGCCGGGGACACCGGCCACCGGCCGGCAGGCGACGCAGTGTCACGAGGTCCTGAACGTCAGTGGTGTGCTCAGCGACGTCGCACGGTGAAGTGGTGCCCCCGCACATCGTTCGCCTCGTGTGGCGTAAGGGGAAGGGGTGGCTCCCACTCCGGCCGAAAACCACCAAGGGACTCCATGTAGCGTGCATGTTTCACGTGCCGTCACACACCCCGGAATCCCGGCGTCCGCGCCGGTGCCGTCCCGCTGCCTGAACTACCCACCGCGGTAAGGGAATTGGCTGGTTTACGCGCTGCTGACCGCGCTGCGGGAGGCGATGGTCACCGCCATCACGCACCAGGAGCCCGCCGTACGGGAGGCGGGCCCGGCCGGCGCCGCCCGCGCCCTGCGCGCCACACTGCCCGAACAGACCGTCCTCAGCGACGCCGGACGGCATCTGCTCCACGCGTGGCTCGACCGCCTCGCCGCAGAGGACTGAACCCTCGCGAGCCGCCGTGCACCGCCCAGGTAGCAGGGGCGGTTCGGGTCCGGCCGGCTGCGCCCGGCGTCACCCGGCGTTCGGGCGGGCGAGGCCCTGGTCGTAGGCGAAGATCACGGCCTGGACGCGGTCGCGGGCACCGATCTTGGCCAGCACGCGGCCGACGTGGGTCTTGACCGTGGACTCGGACAGGACGAAGCGGGCGGCGATCTCGCCGTTGGTCCAGCCCCTGCCGATGGCGACGAGGATCTCGCGCTCGCGGTCGGTGAGGGAGCGCAGCCGCGCGTCGTCGGTGCCGTCGGCGCCGTGCACAGGGCCGTAGCGGGCGAACTCGTCGAGGAGACGGCGGGTCAGGGACGGGGCGATCACGGCGTCGCCGGCGGCGACGGCGCGGATCCCGGCGAGGAGTTCCTCGGGGCGCGCGTCCTTCAGCAGGAAGCCGCTGGCTCCGGCGCGCAGCGCGGCGTGGACGTACTCGTCCAGGTCGAAGGTGGTCAGCACGAGGACACGGGAGCGGGCGCCGGCGGCGGTGATCCGGCGGGTGGCCTCGATGCCGTCCATGCCGGGCATGCGGACGTCCATCAGGACGACGTCGGGCCGCAGTTCGGCGGCCTTGCGGACGGCCTCGGCGCCGTGCGCCGCCTCGCCGACGACCTCCGTCTCGGGCACGGCGTCGAGGAGCATCCGGAAAGCGAAGCGCTGCAGCGGCTGGTCGTCCACGACGAGCACGGTGGTCACCGGGCACCGCCCTGGGGCGTCAGGTCGAGGACGGCCTCCACGGCCCAGCCGCCGCCCGCGGCGGGTCCGGCGCTGACGTGCCCGCCGTAGAGTGCCGCTCTCTCTCGCATGCCCACCAGGCCGTGTCCTTCCTCGTTCGGCGGTCCCGGGCGCGCGCCGGGGCCGTTGTCCCGGACCCGGATGCTCAGCCGGGAGTCCTCGACGACCACCGACAGCGTCACCCGGGTGTCGGCGCCGGCGTGCTTCAGGGTGTTCGTGAGGGCCTCCTGGACGATGCGGTAGACCGTCAGCTGCACCCCGCTGTCGAGGGCGTCCACCTCGCCCACGGTCCGGTAGACGACCTCCAGGCCGGCTGTGCGCACACCATCGCACAGCGTCTCGACGTCGGCGATGCCGGGCTGCGGACTGAGCTGCGGCGCCTTGGCGGGGCCGTCCGGGTCCTCGCGGAGCACGCCGAGCACGCGCCGCAGCTCACCGAGGGCCATCCTGCCGGTGTCCCCGATGAGCCGCAGGGCCTCCTTGCCGCGTTCGGGGGCCGTGTCCGTGGCGTACACGCCGGCGTCGGCGAGGGTGATCATCACGGACAGGTTGTGTCCGACGATGTCGTGCATCTCGCGGGCCACCCGGGTGCGTTCGGCGGCGGTCGCGAGCCTGCTGCGCTGGTCGCGCTCGATCTCCAGGCGGGCGGCGCGCTCCCGCAGTCCGGCGAGCTGGGCCCGGCGGATGCGAACCATCAGCCCGAGCGCCAGGGCCGCGATCGTGGTGCTGAGCAGGAAGAACAGCGCGTCCCAGACGGACACCGCCGCCGCCGCGCGCACCGCGACCAGGGTCATCCCGGCCGCCATGACCCCGCAGGCCCACGGCAGCTGCCGCAGGCTGCCGTGCAGGGCCAGGCTGTACAGGGCGATGAACAGGGCGACGTCCGCGCGCAGTACCGTGCCCAGGGACCACTGCGCGATGAACACGGCCGCGATGACGCCGAAGGCCGCCATGGGTCTGCGCCGCCGCCACAGCAGGGGCAGCACGAGCCCCGCCTGGAAGGCCAGCATGCCCGCCGGGGGAAGCTGGGTGAAGGCGAGCCGCAGGCGGCGGGGGCCGTCGTGGTCTCCGGCGTGCCCGTGTGCCAGGTCGGGCAGGCAGAACAGCAGGAAGACGACGACCACCACCGCGGTGTCCAGCACCCAGGGATGGGCGGCGTCGGCCTGGCGCAGCCGCTGGCCGCCCCGGGACAGCCGGGCGACCAGCGGTCCCATGCCGCTGACGTCGTCGGTGGTGGTCGTGGTCGTCAAGGGTGTCACCCGACCATGGTGCAGCGCGGTCACACGTCGCTGCGCACCAGCCGGTACGCGGCTCCGGCCAGGGCGAGTGCGGTCCAGCCGAGGAAGACCAGCAGACCGGCCGTCGGCGAGAGCGTGGTGGAGTCGTGCGTCAGAGCGAAGATCGACTCACCGGCGTTGCTCGGCAGGTAGGGGCTGATGTTGTCCTGCCAGGAGCTGGGCAGGAGCGAGATCAGGCCGGGGATCAGCATCAGCGTCGCCACGAGCACGGAGATCCCGCCGGCCACGGAGCGCAGCAGCGCGCCGAGGGCGGTGCCGATCACGCCGACCAGGCCGAGGTAGAGCCCGGCGCCCAGCAGGCTGCGCAGGACTCCCGCGTGGGAGAAGCCCAGGGCGGCGGGGGTGCCGGAGACGATCTGGCTCCCGATCCCGAACGTGATGAACGCGCCGAGGGTCGCGACGACGAGTGCGACCAGCCCGTAGACGGCCGCCTTGGACCACAGCACGGGCAGCCGGCGCGGTACGGCGGCGAGCGTCGACCTGATCATGCCGGTCGAGTACTCCCCGGCCGTGACGAGCACACCGAGGACGCCGAGGGCCAGCTGGGCGAAGTGCGTGCCGAAGAGGGACAGGCTGACGGCGGTGGAGTGGGCGAAGTCACCGTCCATGTGGTGGCCCGAGTCGATGTTGGACTTGTAGCGGGCGGAGGCGATCAGCCCGAACGCGACCAGGAACAGCAGGGCCAGCCCGAGGGTGATCCAGGTCGACCGCAGCGTCCACAGCTTGGACCACTCCGAGGAGAGCACGCGCCGGCCGGTGACCCGGTAGGCGGGGCGGGCGGGAGCGGAGGCAGGTGCCTCGGGCTCGGCGGTGGTCAGGGCGCTCATGCGGGCCTCCCGGCGGCTTCCAGGGTCTCGGTGGCGGTCGTGGAGCCGTGGTACTCGACGGCGTCCCTGGTCAGGTTCATGAAGGCTTCCTCCAGCGAGACCGTCCGCGGGGTCAGCTCGAACAGCGCGATGCCGTGCTCGGCCGCCGCCAGTCCGATCTGGCGGGGGGTCAGCCCGGTGACCTGGAGTTCCTCCGAGCCGATCCGTCCGGTGACCTCGACGCCGGCCCCGGCGAGCACGTCCCGCAGCCGCGCGGGGTCCTGCGTGACGACCTTCACGGTGTCGCCGCCGGCCTCACGGATGAGGTCCGGCACAGTGGTGTCGGCCAGCAGCCGGCCGCGCCCCACGATGATGAGGTGGTCGGCGACCAGTGCCATCTCGCTCATCAGGTGGGAGGAGACGAAGACGGTACGGCCCTCGTCGGCGAGCGCCTTGAGCAGGTTGCGGATCCAGAGCACGCCCTCCGGGTCCAGCCCGTTGACCGGCTCGTCCAGCATCACGGTCTGGGGGTCGCCGAGCAGTGCGGCCGCGATGCCGAGCCGCTGGCCCATGCCCAGGGAGAAGGCTCCGGCGCGCTTCTTCGCCACGCTGGCGAGGCCCGCGAGGTCGATGACCTCGTCGACCCGGCGCCGGGGGATCCCGTGGGTCAGCGCGAGCGCGCGCAGATGGTGGTAGGCCGAGCGGCCCGGGTGGATCGACTTGGCCTCCAGGAGCGCCCCGACCTCCTGCAGGGGCGCCCGGTGCCGGGCGTAGGGGTGGCCGTTGACCGTGACGGAGCCGCTGGTCGGGGCGTCGAGCCCGACGATCATGCGCATGGTCGTGGACTTCCCGGCACCGTTGGGGCCCAGGAAGCCGGTCACGGTGCCGGGCTTGACGGTGAAGTCCAGCCCGTCGACGGCGGTCTTCTCGCCGTACCTCTTGGTCAGCTGCTGTGCCTCGATCATTCGCGTTCTCTCTGTCGGCCGCGGCGCCCGCCGATAGCCCCTGGCGCCTCACGGCCAACCTAGGTCCGGCGGGACCCGGATCCGGTCGTACCGGGGGCCGAACCGGAGGTGTCCCGTGGTACCGCGGTACTACGCACGCGGGCCGACGGGATCGGGGAGCGGGCCGGGTCAGCGGGCCGGGGCCGGGCCAGTGCTGTGGCGGACGACGAGTTCCACGGGGACGACGGACGCCGCCCGCGCCGTGGTGTCGCCGTCGATGCGGTCCAGCAGGAGGCGCAGAGAACGAGTGCCGATCTCGGCGAAGTCCGTGCGCACGGTGGTCAGCGGCGGCAGGAAGTGCGCGGCCTCGGGAATGTCGTCGTAGCCCACCACGCTGACCTCGTCCGGGACGCGGCGCCCGGCCTCGTGGAAGGCCCGCAGGACGCCGAGGGCCATCTGGTCGTTGGACGCGAACACGGCTGTGACCTCGGGGCGTTCGGCCAGCCGGCGGCCCAGCGCGTAGCCGGAATCGGCGCTCCAGTCACCGAAGAGGGGCTCGTGGACCCGCGCACCGGCGGCCTCCAGGGTGGCCCGCCAGCTCGCCGCGCGCAGCTCGGCGGAGGTCCAGCCGTGCGGGCCCGCGAGGTGCCAGACGGTGGCGTGACCGAGGCCGAGCAGATGCTCGGTGGCGGCGCGCGCCCCGGCCGTGGAGTCCGCAGTGACACGCGGGGGGCCCTGCCCCGGGTCGTTCTCCAGCACCACCATGGGCCTGTCGAGCCCCGCCTCGGCCAGTGCCGCGCCGACCGGGCGCTGCGGGGCGATGGCGATGACACCCTCGGCGCCCTCGGCCGAGAGCCGGTCCAGGGCGCGTACCACCGTGTCCCGGGAGGCGGTGTCGAGGGCGATGGAGCTGACCAGGTAACCGGCTTCCTGGGCCGCCCTGTTGATGGCGGTCAGGATCGACGCGGGCCCGAACCTGGCCGCGTCGAAGGAGATCACCCCGAGCATCCCGGACCGGCCGCTGGCCAGCGACCGCGCGCTGCGGCTGGGCCGGTAGCCGAGTGTGCGCATCGCCTCCAGGACCGCCTCGCGGGTCTCCGGTCGCACGGCCGGGTGGTCGTTGAGCACCCGGGAGACGGTCTGCTTGGACACCCTGGCCAGTTTGGCCACGTCGTCCATCACGGGACGGCTCCCCGCGAAGTTGCGCCGGCTGCGCCGCTGGGGACCCGAGCCGTCTGCGGTGGATGCGGTCATACGGGTGTGTGTCCTCCGGCCTCGATACGGTGGTCCTCTCCCGCCCGGCGGGTTCCCAGGATAGGCCGGGCGGGACAGGCGGCCGTCCGGGACCGTGCCGTGCCCGGGTCTCAGCCCGCGCGGACCGCCCGGACCCGGCTGGTCAGCAGGTCGGCCCGGTGGATCACGGCCGTGCCCCTGGCGGTGTCCGCGGGTGCGGGCAGGTACACGGGAGCGTCCACGGCGAGCGGCAGGATCCGCAGGCGCAGCCCGGCACCGCGCAGGGCTTCGGCGGGGAGCCGGTCGAGGGCGATGTCCCAGGGCCGTCCGGAGTGGAACTGATCGGCGACGAGGGTGTCCCCGGCGTAGGCCCGGGCCACGTCCCCGGTCCACGTCAGGCGCAGCAGCGTACGGTCCGCCCCGTCCGCCCGGTCCAGGACGGCCTCCGGCAGCTCGACGCGGTACTCGGCGGCGACGGTGTCGACGTGCGTGTCGTCGGGGACGCTCGCCCGGCCCTGCACACCGGTGACGGCCGCGGGTGCCGCTTCGGCGGCGCGCACCGGTGTGACCACCGCCGGGAACGCGTCGCCGTGCTCGGCGGTGACCAGCGTGTAGCGGGTGAGGACGCCCTCCGCCGACGCCTTCACCGTCGCGCCGGGCGCCACCGCGAAGGACGGCTGTGCGGCGGTGCTGTGCACGCGGACCTCGTCGCGGTCGAAGACGACGGGGTCGGCGCTCAGCAGCAGCCGCTCGGCCCCCCAGGCGGTGCCCCGGTAGGCGGTGCGCGCGGTCGCCGCGTCGAGGACCAGCAGGCCGACCCGGGTGCCGTCCGCCGTCACCGCCTCGACCAGGGCGTCGGCACCGGGCCGCAGACCGGTCACGAACACCCGGTCCCCGGCGGTGACGATGTCCCCGCTCCCCCCGGCCGCCGCTCGGGCAGCACGGACGCCATGGGGGCGATCCGCTCCCCGAAGTCGGCCAGCAGCAGATGCTGGAGCCGCAGTTCGTGGTACGAGGGCCGGACCTGGCCGTACTCGCCGAGCGGGGCCTGGAAGTCGTACGTCAGCAGGGGCAGGTCGTTGGGGTAGCCGGTGGCGTGCGACTCCTGGAGGGAGGTCAGTTCGCCGGCCGGGTTGGTGCCGCCGTGGAACATGTAGTAGCCCTGCCACACCGAGCCGCAGCCGATCTTCGTCAGGCCCAGCGCACCGATGTCGGCGGCGTCCACGCGCGGCCGGCGGTGGTAGGCCACGGCCATGCCGCCGCCCAGCTCGCAGGTGGCCCACGGGAAGCGGTCCGTGTGAGCCTCCGGGTCTGCGCCGCGCACGGTGGCGGGGCGCAGGTCGGCGCCGATGCCCTCGTCGTCGCGCTGGTGGGTGAAGAAGAAGTGCGTGCGGCAGGTGTCGGGCCAGCCGCCGTCGGCCTCGGTCCAGAAGGCCTCCGGGTAGCCGCCGTACAGCGGCAGGAGTTCCTCGCCGGGCAGCTGGACGCCGCCCCAGGCCGTCGACGTCCACAGCGGCGCACTCAGTCCGGCTTCCTGCGCCATCCGCTTCAGGGTCAGCAGATGGCCCGGCTGGTCGTACAGCTCGTTCTCGATCTGGATCGCGACGATCGGGCCGCCGTGTGCGCGGTCCAGGCCGCGCAGTTGCTCGGCGAGGGCCGTGAACCAGGTGCGGACGGGTTCCAGATAGGCGGGGTCGTCGGTGCGTGGGGTGCAGTCGCGGGCCAGCACCCAGTCGGGCAGTCCGCCGCCCCGCACCTCGGCGTGCGACCAGGGGCCGATGCGCGGGATGAAGTCCAGGCCGTGCCGGGCGCACAGCCGCGCGAACCGGCGCAGGTCGCGGTCGCCGTCGAAGCGGACCCGGCCCTCGGTCTCCTCGTGGTGGATCCAGATGACGTAGGAGGCGACGGCCGTCACCCCGGCCGCCTTCATCTTCAGCAGCTCCTCCTCCCACTCTCCCGCCGGGCAACGGGAGTAGTGGAACTCGCCGGAGACCGGGAACCAGGGGCGGCCGCCGCGGGTGAGGTAGCGGCTGGTGACCTCGATCGGGTCGGGGACACCGGGTGCGTCCGTGAACGGCAGATGGCCGGTGAGCGGGGGCGCGGCGGGGCGCGGCACGCGCAGGCGGTGCGCAAGGGGCATCAGGGGTTCTCCGGTCCGGGGCCGGGGGGCGTCGGTGAGCTGGGCGGTCGGGCCGGTGGTGACGTGCCGTCAGGGCAGGACGAGGTCATGGCGTGCCGGGGCGCAGGACCGGGGCGGGGACGTACGGGGTGCGCCGCGGCCCACGGTTCCCGTGGCTGCCGAACGGCCGTTCAGCGGGGGCTCGTGGCGCGGATCAGCCAGCGGGTGGCGGCCAGGCACAGGGCCGAGACGGCGCCCAGCAGAAGGGGTACGGCGCGGACGCCGGACCACTCGATGGCCTTGCCGAGCGCCGGCCCGGCCGCGACCCCGCCCACCATGGACGCGGCGATGACCAGCGCCCCCGCCCGGCGGGCCCGGGGGGCCGCGCGGTGCAGCCAGGGCAGTCCGGTGGGGAAGACGGGCGCGATGAACAGGCCGACACCGGCGTACGCGTAGGGGGCGAGCCCCGCCACGGGGGCCAGCAGCAGACAGCAGGTCATGCCCGCGCAGGAGACGGTGATGATGGCCTGCGGGCTGAAACGGAGCGCGATCGGTGCGACGAGGAACCGGCCGACGGTCATCATCAGCCAGTACACGGAGGTGGCCGTCGCCGCGGTCCCGGCGCCGTAGCCGACGGTCTCCAGGTGGGTGGGCTCCCAGCCGCCGACGCCCGCCTCGATGCCGACGTGCAGCACGTACAGGGCGACGAACACCGCGAGCACCGAGGCCAGGCCGCGGCCGAGCGCCTGTCCGCCGTCGGCGTCCCCGGCGGCGTCCGAGGGCTGCGGGGCACGGTCCCGTACGCCCTTCAGGCACAGCAGCAACGGCAGGTTGACCAGCGCGAAGCCGAGGAAGATCGCCGGGTAGTGCCCGGCGCCGACCGTGCCGACCAGCGCGGGGCCGAGGATCGCGCCGATGCCGAAGTGCGCGTTGAGGACGTTCAGCATGGCCGTCGAGCGGTGTCCGAAACCGACCGCGAACAGCTGGTTGAGGCCGTAGTCGATGCCGCCGAAGCCCAGCCCGCCGAGCAGCGCGGTGGCCAGCGCCACGGGCCAGTTCGGGGCCCGGGCGAAGCCCGCCGCGCCAACGGCCATCAGCAGGTAGGAGGCACCGAGGATCTGCCGGTTGCCGAGCCGCCCGTACAGCCGGTCGAAGAGCAGCACGCCCGCCACACCGCCGACGAAATGGGCGCTCAGTCCGAGGCCGGCGGCCGCGGGGCTGAGCCCGAACTCGCGGCGGAAAGCCGGGATCGACGGCCCGTAGAGCGCCTGGAGCGCGCCGATCAGCACGAAGCCGACGCACGAGGCGACCACGGCCGCCGGGCTGAAGACGGGCGCGTCGGGGGCGAAGGAGGCCGCACGGGTGCCCGTGTCACGCGGCCGGGTCGATGGTTCGCTCATGCCGACTCCAGAAGTCGCAGGTGTCCAGGGCGAGTTGTCTCGGCTCCGACGGGACATGAGTGTTACCGGTAACATGACGTGCGTCAAGGTCACGTGCGAGAGCAGTACGCCCCCGCAAGAACAAGGTCCGGACCCTCTTCCGGTTTCCGCCCGGCGCGGGATACCTCTGGACGTGCGCGGCGGCTCGGCGAGCGCGGTACAGAAGGGAACGGACCATGGGTGACACGCGGTTACCGGACGGCTGGCATGTGACCGAGCGATGCACGAACTGCGATGTCGCCCGCCAGCTGGCCCCCGGCCTGATCGGTGAGGTCGACGGCCGCTCGGCGGTGTTGCGCCAGCCGAGCGGCGAGGCCGAGGTGCGGCGGCTCCTCGCCGCCGCGCACGCCTGCCACACCCGCGCCGTCCGCCCCGTGACCGGACGGCTGGACGCGGCCCTGGACCCGTTCCCGCTGGCGCTGGACGACGCCGTGCTCCTGTGCGGGCACAACTCCCCGCACACCGCGGGCGCCAACTCCTATCTGCTGCGCCGGCCCGACGGCACCGTGATGCTGGTGGACACCCCGCGCTGGAGCACTGCGCTGGCCACGCGCTACGAGGCACTGGGCCCCGTCACCGACGTCCTGCTCACCCACCGCGACCATGCCGCGCACGGCCGCCGGTACGCCGACCGGCTGGGCGCCCGGCTCTGGATCCACGAGGGTGACCTCGACGCCGCTCCGGACGCCGACCAGGTGCTGCGCGGCACCGATCCGGTGGAGGTCGCCGACGGGGTGATCGCCCACCCGCTCCCGGGACACACCAAGGGCAGCGTGCTGTTCGTCGCGGACGAGCGGTACTGCTTCAGCGGCGACAGCTTCTACTGGTCACGCGGCACGGGGGACATCGAGGTGGCCGAGAGCGTCACCTGGTACTCCATCCGCGAACTGGCCGCCTCGCTGGCCCGGACCGCCGGCCGGCTGCGCTTCGAGTGGCTGCTGCCGGGCCACGGCGACCGGCGCCGGCTGCCCGCCGACGACATGGCCGAGCGGATGCGGCGGCTGGCGGCACGCACCCGCGAACTGCGGCCCCGGCCGGTCGACTTCACGGCGGTGCGCTGGTGACGGGCGCCGTGTCGGCCGTGTCCGCGCGCGGGAACCTTCGACCGCCACGTCGACGACCGTTCAGCCGAGAATGAAGGGAAGCTGTTCCGCGAAGTCGCCCAACGTCTCGCGCTCCGCGTCGGTCGGTGTGCGCCGGCCCGTGCCGATCAGCAGTGCCTCCTTGTCGGAGAGCGAGGCGGGGAACCCGGATCCCGCGATCTTCTCCAGCGACGCGCGCGCCGCCGCGAGGGTTTCGGCGGGGGGCTCGGGGGCCGACGGCAGATGGGCGATCAGGTCGAGGTGGTGCAGGGTCCATTCGACGACGTACGCGGACAGGTAGTCGCCGACGGTCAGCACCTCGTCGCGGGTGCCGACACACGCGGCCGGATCGGCGAGTTCGGCGGCGCGGCCCGCGGCGGAGCCGACGTCGTCCAGGTGGAACCTCAGCAGCCCCGGCTCGCCGTAGGCGGCGGCCAGCCGGGGGATCAGCGCGTCGAGCGGATCCTCACCGGTCGGGGGTTCGACGAGCTTCCAGTAGGTGACCGCGTCCACGGTCGGTGCGCCGGTCGCGGGGGTGACCAGGGTGATCAGCACGTCCTGGGCGTCGATGACCAGATGACAGACCAGGTCCCGCACCAGCCAGCCGGCACAGCCGGAGGGCCGCTCGAAGTCCTCGTCGGCGAGTGCGGCGACCGCCTCGCGCAACGCTGTCCAAGAACGTGAGAAGAGCTCCACCGGGGCACCGTAGTGCGGGACGGGAACGGTGCTCAAGCGCATGCGCGGCCGGTCAGCGCGCGGACGGCGAGAGCCGGTAGGAGCCGGTGAGGTCGCGCACCTCCACCGAGAAGACCGCGTCCGGAGGTACACCCTCGACCCGCAGATGCTTTTCCAGCAGCGCGAGCACCCCCTCGGACAGCCGCGCCTTCAGCGCCTCGGGACGACCGGGCATGAGTCCCACCTCGACGTGCACGAAGGCCGCCTCCTCGCACGGCCGGTCCCCGACGTACGTCTCCGCCGGCCGGAACAGGGTCTTGCACACACCCCTCGTACCGGACTCCTCGACCACGAGCGGATGCAACTCCTTCACCAGGGCCGCCCGGTCGAAGGTTCCGGCCAGGTGGGAGGAGTAGTCGACGGTGAGGTACGGCATGGAGGACCTTTCCCGGGATCCCGATGGTTTCGCCAGGCAACCAGTTTCCCTCACGGGCTCCAGCAGCCGCACCGCGGCCCCCTCGGGGCCGAAAGGTCACGCCCGCTCCGCCAGGATCCGCTCCGCGAGTTCACGGGCTGCCGCGGCCGGGTCGGTACCGGGGCGTGTGGCGCCGGCCGCCATGACTCCGTCGATGAGGAGCAGAAGCTGGTCGGCGGCCCGCGCGGGCCGGGGATGGCCGAGCCGGACCAGTTCGGCCGCGAGAAGCCGGGTCACGCGCGCGCGGTAGTCGCGGGTGACGGCGTGGGCAGGATGGTCGGGGTCGGCCAGGGCCAGGTCGGCGGCGAGATAACGGCATCCCCGGAAGTCCGGCTCCGTGATGACGGTGCCGAGCTGGTCGAAGATCGCCAGCAGACGCGCGCGCGGATCCTCTCCCGCGGCTGCCATGGTCCGTTCGTAGCCCGCCTCGTCCTCGGCGGCGCTGCGCCGCAGCACTTCCGCGATCAGACCGTCCTTGCCGCCGAAGTGCTCGTACAGCGACCTGCGGGCCACGTTGGCGCTCTTGAGCAGTGTGTCCACGCCCACTGCGACGCCATGACGGTAGGTCAGCTGCTGCGCCGCCTCCAGCAGGCGATCACGCGGTCCCGGCTTCATGGGCGTCAGCCTGCCACCCGTTGACCGGTAGATCAACCGGTCTATATGGTGGAGATAGACCGACTGTTCTATCTACGACCGTCCTTCCCCTCTGAGGAGCGACCATGTCACCTCGTACGACCGCAGCAGTCATCGATCTGTTCAACCAGGCCTTCGTCCATCACGAGCCCGATCTGCTCGACGACCTCGTGGGCGAGGGATGTGTCATGGAGGCGATCCAGCCGGCACCGGACGGCGAACGCGTTGAGGGGAGGGAGGCGTGCCTCACCTTCTGGCGGACGCTCGCGGCCGACCGCACCACCCGGTTCGCACCCGAGGACGTCACCGTGGCCGGCGACCGGGCGACGATCCGCTGGCGCTACCACTTCGGCGACGGCCCTCGCGACTCCGTACGCGGCGTGAACCTGATGCGCGTCGAGAACGGCCGCATCGTCCAGGCCCTGGGGTACAGCAAGACGGGCGGCGAAGTCCCCCTGGCCACCGACTGAGAGGCGGCTGCCGCAGGGCGCTTGGGCAACTGAAGGGCGGACGGTTCCCAGAGACTGAGCGGGAGTGGGCCCCGTTGCCAGGACTCGTGCTCAGCCGGACGTTCCGAACGGTGTCGGGCGTCCTGGTCCACCGCGTTCGCTCCGCGTCCGGCGCGCGGATCGGGTCCGTGGTCCGGGGGTGCGCGGGCGGCCCACGGCCGGAGGCCGCTGATGAACAGGGCCGCACGCCCCGGGGCCACCGGTGCGGCCTGGGCGGTCCGATGCCCTGCACGATCGCTCCGGTCGTGCAGGGGCGGTGCCGTCCGTCGCCGGATCGGGTGTCCCAGGGCGCGCCTGCCGATCGCATCCACACGGCCCGCGCGTTCCATGGCTGAGGCGCTCACTCATGCACGCCGGAACACGCTCGTCTCCAGTCAGCGGGCAACAGCTCCCAACCCTGGCCGGCCTCCTCGGCCGTGAACCCGTCCGGAACGGACACGGTGCTGCGCGCCCGGGTGCCGGGACCGGATGCCTAAACTGATCCGGCACGCGTGCGCCGGGCCATCCGCCCGGCGGCCCGATCGGCGCGCGCGGTCGACTCCGGAGGAGACGGGCATGCCGGATTCCGTGCGGCCGAGGCGTCGCCGCCTGCTCGCTGTGGCGGTCTTCGCCCTGGCGCTGTACGTCGTCCTGCGTGCCGCCGGCCTCTTCGGTGGCGACGACGACAGCGACGACACCCCGCCACCGGCCAGGGCGTCGGCTTCCGCGCCGACCCCGTCGGTCAGTGACTCCCGTCCCTCTCCCGCTGCGGCGGCCGGCCCGTCGTACGACCCGGCCCGGTACGCCACCCAGGTCCGGACCCGGGCCCGGCAAGCCGGTGTCAGCGCCCAGTTGCTGATGGCGATCCTCTACAACGAGGCGTACAAGCCGCACGATCCGGCCTTCGAGCGGGCCTGGCAGAAGTACAAGCCCGACGCCGCTTTCGGTATCGCGAACATGCATCGGGCCGCCTTCGACGAGGTCAAGCAGGGCCGGGACTTCGCCGACCGCAGCTGGGACGAACTGCCGGACGACCGCGATCTCGCGATCGAGGCCGAGGCCTGGTACCTGCACGACCTGGCGGCCCAGTTGCCGGCCGGCGAGTCCGCCGCCTACACCCGGGACGACCTGCTGGCGCTCGGTTACAACACCGGCGCGGGCAACATGCTCGCTTTTGCCCGCGGGGCCACCCCCGGCAGCCAGGCCCGCTCGTATCTCGACCGGCTGCACGCCAACTGGACCAAGGCGGGAAAGGCCGTCGGCACGGACTGAGGCGACGGCCCAGGCTCGGTTGTACAGTTGCGCAAAAAGGCAATCTAGGGAGGGGTGGGCGGGATGCTCCGCAACGGACTGGAACCCTGGCACCTGCTGATCGTGGCGATCGTGATCATCCTGGTGTTCGGTTCGAAGAAGCTGCCGGAGGCCGCTCGCGGGCTGGGCAAGTCCCTGCGCATCCTCAAGAGCGAGGCCGCGGCGATGAAGGAGGACGCCCCCACCCCGTCCCCCGCCCGCGCGCAGGACACGACGGACACCCCCGCGTCGGCACCCCGCCTCACCCCGGTCGCCTCCGAGGCGCCGGAGACCACCGCACCGGTCACGGAGAACCGCGCGGCCCACTGACGCGATCCGCGGACGCGTCCGGGCCGCCGGCCTCCCACAGTTCAACGTTTGCGCACATCATGGAACCGCGGCGGCTGGGATGACGTTCCACCCAGTGAACGGACTAGTGACCGCAGTCGGGAGGATGTGTCGTGGGAGTTTCCCTGGGCAAGGGTGGCAATGTGTCGCTGAGCAAGCAGGCGCCGGGACTGAGCGCCGTGGTGGTCGGACTGGGCTGGGACGTCCGGACCACCACCGGCGCGGACTACGACCTGGACGCCTCCGCCCTGCTCTGCGACGCCTCGGGGAAGGTGGTCTCCGACCAGCACTTCGTCTTCTACAACAACCTCAAGAGCCCCGACGGCTCGGTGGAGCACACCGGCGACAACCTCACCGGTGAGGGCGAGGGCGACGACGAGTCGATCAAGGTGAACCTGAGCGCCGTACCGGCCGAGATCGCCAAGATCGTGTTCCCGGTCTCCATCCACGAGGCCGATGTGCGCGGCCAGAGCTTCGGTCAGGTGCGCAACGCGTTCATCCGCGTGGTGAACGAGGCGAACGGCCAGGAGATCGCCCGCTACGACCTCTCCGAGGACGCCTCGACCGAGACCGCGATGGTCTTCGGGGAGCTGTACCGGCACGCCGGCGAGTGGAAATTCCGTGCGGTCGGCCAGGGCTACGCCTCCGGACTTCGGGGCATCGCCCAGGACTTCGGCGTCAACGTCTGACCCGGCACGCGTCGACCTGACACACTGGACGACCGAACTCGCCCCCAGGGCAAGTGACTTCCCCGCCATCGACCGACTGGAGAAGCCTCGTTGCGTCCGCTCACCGACAACCCCGTCACCAGCCCCGAGGGCGACTCGTTCCACTTCGGGCCGTACGTCGACGTCCTGCACGCGGCGGTGGAGCAGGCCACTCCGTTGCCGCTGACCGTCGGGGTGTTCGGCTCCTGGGGTGCGGGGAAGTCGAGCTTTCTGCGGCTGTGGGAGCGGCGGTTCGAGGCGGGGAAGACGCGGACCATCTGGTTCAACCCCTGGAAGTACGACCGCAAGGTCGAGGTCTGGGCGGCCCTGCTGCACACCATCCTCGCCGAGATGGAGCAGGAGGAGACCCTCAAGGAGAAGGCCGTCCGGCTCGCCAAGGCCGCGACCTGGCTGTCGGTCCGTGCCGGGCTCGGTACCGCGGCGGCGCTCGGCACCGGCGGCGTCATCAAGCGCGAAGACGTAGACGAGCTGCTGCAGGGCCTGTCCGAGGGGGACGCGGAGCAGTACCGGCAGGTGAACCGCTTCGAGGCCGACTTCGCCGACGCCGTACGGGAGTTCGTCGGTGCGGACGGCCGGCTGGTGGTCTTCGTGGACGACCTCGACCGCTGCACCCCCGAGTCGGCGATGACGGTGCTGGAGTCGCTGAAGCTGTACCTGGCACAGGCACAGTGCATCTTCGTCCTCGCCCTGGACGTGGACGTGCTGGCCGCGATCGCCACCAACAAGTTCGGCGAGGCCCTCAAGGGGGCACCGGCCGAGGTGGCCTCCGGCATGGCCTACCTCGACAAGATCGTCCAGCTGCCGTTCTTCCTCCCGGACGTGGGGTTCGACACCCTGCGTGAGGCCTTCAAACCCTATGTCTCGGAGCTGGCGGACGACCCCTTCTTCTGGGAGCTGCTCCAGCGCGGTCTGGGCAGCAATCCGCGTCGCCTCAAGCGGTACATCAACGTCTTCAACATGGCGCTGGCCGTCGCACGCGGACAGCTGCCGCCCGGCGCGATCGACCGGCGGTACAGCCTCCAGCTGGCGGTGCTGCTCATCATCCGTACACTGCACCGCGGCTTCTACCACACCCTGACCGTCGAGCCCGACTCCTGGCTGACGCTGACCAGGTTCTTCGAGCAGGCCCAGACCAACGCGACCATCCGCCAGACCGCCTCCCTGCAACTCCCCCCGTACCTGCACGACGTCGCCACGGACTCGGTCCTCGAACGCCTCCTCACTCACAACGGCCAGGAGCGCCTGAGCCCGCCGGACGGTCCCGCGGTCCGGCAGATGATCAGCACCCTGCGCAGCACCGCCGGCCCGGTCGACCCGGAGGAGTCATAGCCGACGACACCGGTCTCACAGCGGCTTGGGCGCGAGGGCGGCCAGATAGGCGCCGTAGAGCAGGGACACGGCGGTGAGACCGGCGTACAGGGCACGGGTCCGGCGCAGGCGGGTGCGCCAGGCCGTCGCCAGGGCACGGGCCGCCGGGATGAGCAGGGGGAACGCCGGGAGGAGGAAACGCGGCCTGGAGGAGAAGGGGCCGGACATGGCGAGCACCAGCAGGAGCAGAGAGCCCGCGAAGACCACCAGCGCCAGCGGGGTGCGGTCCAGGCACAGCAGACAGAAGAGCAGGATGCCCGCCAGGACGACGCACACGGCCACCGGATAGGCGGCTCCGGTGCCGTCCAGGGGCATCGACCGCAGGATGCGCAGGGGGCCGACGCTGAGGTCCAGCTGTGACCTCCAGGCGCTCTGCACCCGGAAGTAGCCGTGCAGCAGGTCCCCGGTCTGCCGGCCCACCCACAGCACGTACGCGATCCAGCCCAGGGGGCCGAGAACGGCGCCGGCCCACAGCCCGGGTGGCACGCGCCCGCGCCGTCGTACGGCCTCGTACACGGCCGCGGTGGTCACTGCGGCGGCAGCCGCGATGCCGCTCGGCCGGGACAGGCCGGCCACCAGCGCGAGCGCCCCCGCCGCCGGCCAGCGGCCGTTCAACACGGCGTACAGGGCCCAGGCCGCGCACGCGGTGAACAGCGGCTCGGTGTAGGCCAGGTTCAGGACGACCGCGTGCGGAAGCGCCGCCCACAGCGCGACCAGGGCGGTGGCGACCGCCTGCCCATGGAGGTGGTGTCCGACGGCGTAGACGCCGTACGCGGCGATCAGCGCGCAGGCCCACGCGATCAGCACGCCTGCCTGCCCCGCGGTCAGATGCAGAAGGCCGCTCAGGGCCCGGATGAGCCCCGGATACAGGGGAAAGAACGCCCAGTCGGTCTGCACCGCGCCGGTCGACGTGATGCGGACCTGGGTGCCGTACCCGTGCTCGGCGATGTGCAGGTACCAGACCGAGTCCCAGGCATGGGCGAGGCTCTTGCCGAACGGGCGACCGGCGACCTCGTCGACCGCCACCACCACGACGACCCCGGCCAGACGGACGGCGGCGAAGAGGGCGAGGGCCCGCAGAACACCCGGTGGACTCTCGACCGGTGGACGTCCGGTCCCGCCGGGACGGTCCGATCGCCTCAGCGCGGAGGACGTGCTCACCCTTCGACCATGAACGGACGGAACCCCGGGCGCAATCCGGAACCCGCCCACCGGGTCCCGCACGGAGCGAGGCCGGGCGTCGGTCACGGTCCGTGGTGGTAGACCGTGCCCGGTCTCAGGTCGGTGCTCGTGGCGAACAGCTGGGGGACGGTGACCAGGTGGTAGCCGCGGGCCTGGAGCGCGCGGACGATGGAGGAGATCGCCGGCGGGGTGGTGGCGTACCGGTCGTGGAGGACGACGATCGCGCCCGGCCGCACCAGGCGCAGCACGCGGTGCTCGATGAGGGGCGGATCATGGTGCTTCCAGTCCAGGGCCGTGACGCTCCACATGATCACCGGCATGCCCTCCGCGCCGGCCGCCGCCCGCACGCGCGCGTTCCACGCCCCGAACGGGGGCCGGAACAGCGTCGGCCGCCGCCCGGTGACAGAGGCGATCTGCCGTGCCGCGGTGCCGATCTCGTATTTGACGCGGGCGAGCGGGAGCCGGGTGAGGCGCGGATGGGTGACGGTGTGGTCTCCGATCGCGTCGCCGTCCCGGTACTCCCTCAGCACGTCCGCGCGGTAGCGCAGCGCGTGCGGTCCGATGAGGAAGAACGTGGCGGGCACGTGCCGGTGCTGGAGCGTGTCGAGGATCGGGGCCGTGTACGGCGTCGGCCCGTCGTCGAAGGTCAGCGCGACGCACTTGACGGCCCGGCAGTCGACCGGAGGGGCCTGAGGAGCCCGCTCGCCTGCGGTGACCGGAACGGCGGCGGTCCCGGACAGCAGCGTCACGGCCGCCAGGGCGGCGATTGCGCGGGGGAGACCGGACATGCCCTGCTCCTTCCGCAGGGGGCCGGGGCGCCGGCCCCCGGAACATCGCCAGCGTAGTCCGGGGGCGTGAGAAGCAGGTGAGAACGGGGAGAGAACGGCGGGCCGGGGCGGCGGTCCTCAGCCGCGCTCCTCCTGTGCGCGGGCGGCCCGGCGGGAGCGGAGGATCTCGGCGAGCAGCGGGAGCAGGGACACGACGACGATCAGGCCCACCAGTGGCAGCAGATAGCGGTCGACGTTCGGGATCGAGGAACCCAGCGCGTATCCGCCGAGCGTGAGGCCGAGGCTCCACACCAGACCGCCGGCCACCTGCCAGATCGTGAACGTCCGCGCCGGCACGCCCAGCGCGCCCGCCATCGGGTTGAGCACCGTACGCACCACCGGCACGAAGCGGGCCAGGACGACGGCCTTCGCATGGCCGTACCGCTCCAGCAGCTCCTCGGCTCGCTGGGCTCCTTCGAGCAACCGCTTCGAACGGCTGCGGGCGAGCAGCGCCCCGCCCGCCTTGCGGCCGAGCAGGAATCCGAACTGGGCGCCGGCGAGCGCCCCCACGGCCGCCGAGACCAGCAGCGGCCCCAGCGAGAGATGCAGGCTCTGGTCGGCCGAACCCGTGCAGAGCAGGCCGGCGGTGAACAGCAGCGAGTCGCCGGGGAGGAAGAAGCCGACGAGCAGCCCCGTCTCGGCGAACATGACCACGCCGACGCCCAGGACGCCGAACGCGGCCAGCAGCGAACGCGCGTCGAGGACGTTGACGGCCAGCTGCGTGGCGAGGTGCACGGATGTGGTCATAGGCTCCGAGCCTCCAGGAGGGTGACTACAAGCATGTAGACGGTCTATGAACTGTAGACGAGCGGAAAGAGTGGCGCGTTCCCGGTGTCTAACGGCCGGCGCGGCCCGGGGCACCGGTACCGGCCGGGTGAACGTCCGGAACGGCACCGGTACCGGACCGTCCGTGGTCGCACAGCCGGCCGACCTCGTAGCCTCGCTCCTCGCAGGTGTCGAGGATGCGGGGGAGTGCGCCCAGGGCGGAGCGCCAGGCACCTGGGGCCGAGGTGCAGTCGGAGTCGTGCAGCAGGATCGTGCCGCCGCCCTCCAGGTCCGCGGTGACCGTCCGGTGCACCGACTCGGGCGTGGCCCGCGCCGTCCAGTCCTCGCCCCAGCACGTCCACAGCACCGGGGTGAGCCCGAGGCGCCGGGCCGCCACATGGGCGGCGGCGGACATGACCCCGTACGGCGGGCGGAAGAGCGTGGGCCGGGTTCCGGTGAGGTCGGCGACCGTGTCGCGGGCGCGGGCGAAGTCGTCGTACGTCGCGCGCGGGCCGCGCAGCAGCAGGGGCCGGTGGAGCCAGCCGTGGATGCCGATCTCGTGGCCGGCCGCCGCGATCTCGCGCACCACGCCGGGGGAGCGGCGGGCCTCGGCGCCGAGCAGGAAGAAGGTGGCGCGTACCCCGCGCCGGTCGAGGAGTCGCAGGAAGAACGGTGTGGACAGCGGGTCGGGTCCGTCGTCGAAGGTGAGGGCGACATGGTCCGCGCGGCCCTGCCCGGAGAGGCGGGGCATGGTGCGGTTGCGCAGCGGGCCGAAGGTGGAGACGACAGGGGCGCAGTGGACCGCGGCGAGGGCGGCGGCCGGCAGGGCGGCCAGCGCGGCCGTGCGCAGCGGGCGGGACGCGGTCACGAGTGGTGTCCCTCCTCGTCGAGGGCGGGTGCGAGACGCGCCAGATCGAGATCGTGGCCCAGCGTGTGCAGCAGCGCGGGACCGCCGTACGTCGTCGCGACCCCGGTGCCGACGGCGCATCCCCACACCGCGCAGGCCGCGGCGGTGGTGAGCGCGAGCCGCCGGGCGCGGGGGCGGCGCCGCGGGCCTGGTCCCGGCGGCGGGGGCGGCGGGCCCGGCCGGTGGAGGCGGGCTATCTCGGCCGCGGGGCCGTCGCCCGGGGAGTGTGCGAACAGGCCGAGCCCGGCCGCACGCTGGCGCAGCCCCAACGGGCCGTCGACCAGCGCGGACAGCGCGCTCTTGAGGTCGGCCGGGTCCCGGATCCAGACGGCCGTGCCCGCCTCGTCCAGGGCGGCGGCGTTGGCCGGCCCGTGGCCCGGTATGCAGCGGTAGCTCGCCACGGGCAGCCCCGTGGCGAAGGCCTCCAGCGAGGTGAGACCGCCCGCGTTCTGTACGAGGACGTCCGCCGCCTGCATCAGGCCGGGCATGTCGTCGACCCAGCCGTAGACGTACTCGATCCCGTCCGCCCGCAGCTGCCGGGCCAGGGCCTGGTTACGGCCGCAGACGACGACCGGGACGGCGGCCCCGCAGTCCCGCAGCTCCCGCGCGACCTGCCGGACCGGGCCGACTCCCCAGGACCCGGCGACCAGCAGTGCGAGCGAGGCGTGCGCCGGCAGCCCGAACCGCTCCCGCGCTCGGGCGCGGTCGTCCGGGCCGCCGGGACGGAAGCGGGGGTCGGTGACCGGCCCGCACACCCGGACGTCCCGGGCCCCGGCCGCCCTGGCCTGCGCGGCGGGCACCGCGTGGGCGGCGAGATGGACGTCCACACCGTCCGCCACCCACAGCGGATGCACCGAGAAGTCGGTCAGGTAGGTGACGACGGGGACGGCCAGGCGTCCGGCGCGGCGCAGTTCGCCCAGCACGCGGCTGGCTCCCGGATAGGTGGAGACGACCGCGCCGACGTCCGGCCGCAGCGCTCGCAGCACCCGGTCCTCGGCGGCGCGCAGCAGCGCCCGTGCCAGGGGGCCGCTGCCGCCGGCGCGTTCGGTGCCGGCGTAGATCCGCTGGTAGGCCCAGGGCGCCGCGACGAGCATGCGGTGGTAGCCGTCCCGGACGGCCCGGCCGAAACCGGCGGGCAGCAGATCCAGCAGGTCGTACCGGTCGACGGCGAAGCCGTCCGCGACGAGCCGGCGCTCCAGTTCGGCCGCGGCACCGTCGTGGCCGGCGCCGACGCTCGCCGAGACGATCGCGACCCGGCGCGCGGCCGGTGCCACGGCGTGGGGCGCCGGCGGGAGACCCGCGGGCGCGGACCTCGGGTGCGTACGTCCGGGAATGGCCATGGGCTTTCCTCTGCGCAGGTGGAAGGGTGCGCAACTACAAGTTGTAGTAGTTCGCGGTTCGAAGCCCGGAGCATACCTCCTACAACTAGTAGGAGACTGCCGGGTAGTCTTGCCCACGGCAAGGCGACGGAAGGGTGAACGGTGAACGGCTTCAGGGACGGAGGCACACCCGGCAGGCGGGCGCGCGGCGAACTGGAGAGCAACGTGCTCGCCGCCCTCTGGTCCGCCGACGGACCGCTGACGGCACGACAGGTCCTTCAGCGGCTGCCGGGCGACCTGGCCTACACCACGGTCCTGACGATCCTGTCCCGGCTGTACGACAAGAGCATGCTCGTCCGGCACCGCGAGGGCCGCGGCTACGCCTACGAACCGGCCCGCGACGAGGCCTCGCACACCGCGCACCGCATGAAGTCGCTGCTGGAGGGCGGTTCCGACCGTGAGGCGGTGCTGACCCGCTTCGTCTCCGAACTGTCCGAACAGGACGAGCAGTTGCTCCAGCACCTGCTGTCCGGACCCGAGGGGCCCGACGGCCGCCACGGCGCCGGCCACTGAGACGACGGGAAGTGAGCCGGTGCTGATCAGTGTCTATGTCCCGCTCGTCGTGACGGCCGTGCTGAGCGTCCTCGCGCCCCGCCCGGCCCGCCGGCTCGCCCCGCGCCCCGCCGCCTGGGCCCTCGCCTGCGCCGCGCTCGTGACGACCGTCGGCTGGACGGGCTCGCTGGCATTGCTGGCCTTCACCGGCGTCGCCCAGATCCCCGAAGTGGCCGCGGAGGGCCGCTGGTCGGTGTCCGTCCTGCGGGCCGAGGACCCCGTCCATCTCACCGTCGCGGTCGCCGGCGCCCTCGTCCTGCTCGTGGGATTCGCCTCCCTGGTGCTCGCCGCCGTACGGCAGCTGCGCCATCTGCTGTGGGCCCGGCGCGAGTGCGCGCGCGTGCCCGGCGACGGCGAACTGGCCGTGGTCGACGCCGACGCGCCCCAGGCGTTCGCCCTGCCCGGCGCGCCCGGCCGTATCGTCGTCTCCCGGGGCATGCTGCGCTGCCTCGACGACGCGGAACGCGAGGCCCTGCTCGCGCACGAGCGCGCCCATCTGCGCGGCCGGCACCATCTGTTCCAGACCCTGTGGCGGCTCACCGCCGCCGTCAATCCGCTGCTGCGGCCCCTGGCCGAGGCGGGCGGTTACGTCCTGGAGCGCTGGGCCGACGAGGAGGCGGCCGCGCACGTCGGCAGCCGCAAGGTCGTGGCCCGCGCCGTCGGCCGGGCCGCCCTCGCCGCCTCGGCGCACGCGTCGAGCCCCCCGGCGCTCGCCGTCACCGGGGGTGCCGTGCCCCAGCGGGTCCGCGCTCTGCTCGCCCCGCCCCCGCCCCGCCGGACCCTGCCCATCGCCGGCGGAGCCCTGCTGCTCACCCTGTGCTGTGCCGGCCTGGCCAACGCGGCCTCCGACAGCGACAAGATGGTCGACGACGCACAGCGGGCCCAGTGTGCCGCTGCGGCCGCGCAGTTCGGCGTGGACGCCCACTTCTGCTGCCGGCATCACCGGCCGGGCGAGCGGCACGCATAGCGCCCGGCCGGCGCGGCCGCCGCGCTCAGGGAGCGGTCCGGATCCGGCGGAGTGCGTCCCCGGCGACGCGGGTGGCCGCGAACTCCGTCCCGGCGACGAACCGCATCATCGGTCCGAACACCGGCGCGGCGAGCGACCCGGTGAAGTACAGCCCGGGAACGGAGGACTCGAAGGCGCCCGTCAGCTCCGGGGCCCTCGACCCCGGCACGCACACCAGCGCCCGCCGGACCTCCGGTGAGAGGAACGGCAGGGCGTCCAGGTCGAGCCGGTAGCCGGTGGCCGCGAGGACATGGTCGACGGTGAGCGCGGACGTACCGTCAGGCTCGGCGAGCCGCAGGCGCACCGCAGCCCGAGGTGTCACCTCGGCGTGCGTGACCCGGCACGAGGTGTGCACCGGTACGACGCCCTCGACCCGGTCCCGCAGCCACCAGCCGCCCGACGGGCCCAGGGCGCGCCGGAAGAGCAGCAGCCGCGCGGACGCGGGCAACCGGCGCACGGCGTACGGGGCCTTGCACACCGCGGCCAGGACCCAGCCGGTGCCCAGGGGCGACGCCGGCCGGGCGAGGCGCTGCGCCCAGGGGCGGGACAGGACCGGTGTCGTACCCCACCGCACCCGGCTCTCCCGGACCAGCACCCGCACCTCGGCGCCGGACTCGCGCAGCAGCGCGGCGCTCTCCAGCGCGGACTGGCCGCCGCCGATCACGGCGACGCGCCGTCCGGCGTAGCGCGAGAGGTCGGTGTGGTGGCTGGTGTGCGACACAAGAGCCCCGGGCCCCGGTCCGTCGGGTGCCAGCCGCCGCAACTGGCCCGGTATGTGTGCCAGTCCGTTCAGTCCGGTGGCCACGACGGCGGTCCCGGCGGTGAGTTCCCGCCCGTCCGCCAGCCGGACCATGAACCCCGGGCCGGCGCCGACCCGGTCGAGGGCCACCACTCGGGCGGGATCCACGTCACCGACGTACCGCTCCTGGAACCACTGCCCGTAGCGCACAAACACATCGCACGGGATCGGTGTCAGCTCGGTCAGCTCCGGCTCGCCCGACAGCCGGCGGAAGTCGGCGAGCCTGGCGCCCGGCTCCGGGGCGGACAGATCGGTGGCCGCCGGGGTCGACTTCAGGAACATCCCGGTGGCCATGGCGTGCCGCCAACTGCCCATCACCTCCCCGAAGACACGCACCGGCACCCCGGCCGCCCGCAGATGCGCGGCCACCGACAGCCCGTACGGCCCCGCCCCCACCACGACGACCGGAAGCCCCGCGCGCCCGGTGAACGCCCCTTCGGGGGCGGGGCGTTGACCCGGAAGCGACTGCGTCATGCATCCCCCTGCTGGTCCGCTCGCCGCCCTCCCCCGGGCGGCGCGCCACGTCGGGATGGTGCGACCGCCGTCGCACTCGTCCCCCCTCCGCCACCGAGTGTGACCTGTCGCCCGTCAGCGGTGTGTGAAAACGCCGCACGTTGCCCGAAACATGGTCGAACCGTGTGCGGTGTATTGCACGTCACCGGAGACGTCACGGCGGGGCGCGGCGCGACTCAGCGGGCGCGCAGCGCGGCGAGCGTGGCGGCGAGGTCGGCCGAGCGCGGCCGGTTGTGCGGCAGCCTGGCGAGAACCACAGCCATGCCGCAGGTGTCGGTCAGCGCCGAGAAGACCAGGCCGCCGGCGATGCCCGCCGAGAGGATCCCGAAGGCCGGATGCACGAGCAGACCGAGCAGCAGGCCCAACAGGACCAGTGTCCCGGCCGTGAAGCGGACCTGCCGCTCCATGGACCAGCCGGCCTTCGCCGTGTCGCAGGCCGTGGGCCGGTCCAGCGCGTGTCCGGCACCGGCCCAGGCGGAGGTGCCGCCGGTGAGCGTGGCCGTGGGGATGCCCTGCTCGGCGAGGAACCGGCAGGCGTTGCCGGACCGGGCGCCGGACGCGCACACCATGAGGACGTCACCGCGCCCGGCCGCCTGCCGTAGCTCGGGCAGCGCGCGCCGGAGCTGGTCCACGGGGATGTTGAGGGCCCCGGGCAGATGGCCGGAGGCGTACTCGCCGGGGGTGCGCACGTCGATGACGGTGAGTTCGGTCAGGCGGGTCCGGGCCTGCTCGGGGCCGAGCGCGACGGGGGAGAGCGGGTTGGGCATGGCTGAGGTGGTCCTTCGCTGTTCGTGGTCGTGCCGCTGGGGGACGTAGAGTTACCCCTAGGGGTATTCGGTGAGGAGTTGATCGTGGAACTGGAACTTGAGGGCGACTCCCTGAAGTCCGTGCTCAACCGGCTGCGGCGGGCGCAGGGGCAGATCTCCGGGGTGATCCGGATGATCGAGGAGGGGCGGGACTGCGAGGACGTCGTCACGCAGCTGGCCGCGGCCTCGCGGGCGCTCGACCGGGCCGGGTTCGCGATCATCGCCACCGGCCTGCAGCAGTGCATGACCGACATGGAGTCCGGCCGCCAGAACGGCGAGGACCCCGAGGCGATGCGCGCCCGGCTGGAGAAGCTGTTCCTGTCGCTGGCGTAAGGCGTCCGTGGTGCGGTTCGGGCCCTTGGCTTCGGCAGTCGTATGGCTGACAGGCCGTATGTCTGTCGTGTCGCCGATGTGAGGCATCCGGCTTCGGCGGTCGTGCCGCAGGCGTGATGCGTCCGGCCGCACGCCGGCCGTCACAGCACCGCGTCGGCCAGCATGAAGCCGGCCACCCCGAGCAGGACCACTGCGAAGGCCCGCTGGAGTGTCCGCGCGGGGAGCTTCGCCGCCAGCCGTCTGCCGTCCCAGGCGCCGAGCACGGCCGCACCGGCGAACGGCCCGATGACGGCCCAGTCCAGACCGCTCGCCGTGCCGGTGCGGGTCGCCAGCGCGGCCAAGGAGTTGACCGTGATGACGAGCAGGCTCGTGCCCACGGCCGCGCGCATCCGCATCCCGAGGACGCCCACCAGCGCCGGGACGGCGAGGAAGCCGCCGCCCACGCCGAGCACGCCGGTGACCGTGCCGAGCCCGGCACCGGCCGCCGCCGCCCGGCCCGGCCGGACCCGTGCCGACTCCCGCGCCGCCTCGTGTGCCGACGAGCGCGGCCGGAGCATGCGCAGCGCGGCGACCGCCGCGACCACGGCGAAGCCCAGCGTCAGCGCGGCCGCCGGCAGGCGCGCGGCGAGCGCTCCGCCCAGCATGGCCGGACCGATGCCCGCTGCCGCGAACAGCAGCCCCGTACGCCAGCGCACGTGACCGTCGCGGGCGTGCGCGGACAGGGCGGTCGCGGAGGTGACGGAGACGATGACCAGCGCGGCCGTGGTGGCCGCGACCGGGGTGAAGCCGAGCAGATAGATCAGGGCGGGGACGGCCAGCACACTGCCACCGCCTCCGAGCGCCCCGAGCGTCAGACCGATGACGGCCCCGGCGGCCAGGGCGAGCAGGACCGCGCTCACGCGACGATCCCGCTTGCGCCGGCCGGGCCCACCACCGGCAGCCCCGCGTCGGCCCATGCCCGCATGCCGCCGACCACGGCGACGGCCTCGACGCCCCTGGCCCGCAGCAGCTCGACGGCCTGCTGTGGGCG
Source organism: Streptomyces sp. CoH27 (assembly GCF_020181035.1). Lineage (GTDB taxonomy): Bacteria > Actinomycetota > Actinomycetes > Streptomycetales > Streptomycetaceae > Streptomyces > Streptomyces camelliae. The sequence goes on along the minus strand of NZ_JAIQYY010000001.1, from coordinate 351,716 downwards.
GCGCCCGGAACGGCAGATCACGAGCACCGGCCGCACCCCCGCCGCCGGAGGCAGCCCGGTACCGGCGGCCGACGCCTGCAGGGGCAGGTGGACGGCACCCGGCGCGGCGCGTGCCCGGCCGGCCACTCGTCGGCCTGCCGGACGTCCAGCAGTACGGCGGCCTCGCCTCCCCCGGTGATCCGACGGGTGCCGGTGACCGGGCCGTGGCCGGTGTGCGCGGCGGCCCCGGGTGCGGTCACCCGCCGAGGCCCGCCACGGCCGGCGCGGCCTCCTCCGACGTGACGCGTCATGCGGCTCGCTCCTGTCCGGCTTCCCGGGAGCGGACGACGAGCCCGGCCCGTACGGCGGAGTCGAAGGAGTCGTCGACGGCCACGACGTCGCGCCCCACGGCGTCCAGCAGGGATGCGGCGACGGCGGCGCGCATGCCGCCCGCGCAGTGCACCCACACCTGCCCCGCGGGCACCTCGCCGAGGCGATCGCGCAGGCTGTGGACGGGGATGTGCACCGAGCCCTCGATGAAACCGGCCGACCGCTCGGAAGCCCGGCGGACGTCCAGGACGACCACGCCGTCCCGGGGCCGTTCGGCGAGATCGGTGAATGTGGCCCGGGGGAAGGAGGCCAGGTCCGTGCCCTCAGGCACCCAGTGCGCCGGATTCCCGGTGGCCGCGGCGGCCGGACGCTCGATCCCGACCCGGACCAGCTCACGCTGGGCGGCGGCGAGCTGATCGGCCGACTCGGCCAGCAGCGTCACCGGCTTGCCCCAGGGGATCAGCCAGGCCAGGTAGGTGGCGAGCTGCCCGCCGGCTTCGAAGTTGAACGAACCCGCCACATGCCCGGCGGCGAAGGCGACACGATGGCGCAGGTCGACCACCCATTCCCCGGCGGCGAGCCGCGCGGCGATCTCGTCGGCGTCCGCGACGGCGGGCGGTGTCAGGTCGACCGGAGCGGGACCGGCGGCGTTGGCCGGACCCATGTGCGTGTAGTACGCGGGGATGTCGTCCAGGGCGGCCAGCAGGCCGGCGACGAAGGTGTCGAGGTCACGGACGAGGGCAGCGTTGTCCGCCTTCTCCTTGCCGATCGTCGTGGTCTCGCCGCCGCCCGCCTGGCCCGACGCGCAGAAGCTGCCGAAGCCGTGGGTGGGCAGCACCGCCGTCTCGTCCGGCAGCTCGGCGGCCAGCCGGTGTGCGGAGGCGTGCTGGGCCCGCGCGAGGTCCTCCGTCAGGCGCGGCTCGACCAGATCGGGACGGCCGACGGTGCCGATCAGCAGCGAACCGCCGGTGAACACCGCGACCGCCGATCCGTCCTGCTCCAGCGCGTACGAGGTGTGGTGCGGGGTGTGGCCGGGGGTCGCCAGCGCGCGCAGGACCAGTCCCGCGGCGGCGTCGACCTCGTGGCGGTCGCCGTCGTGCACCGGCACGCGTGCGTAGGAGACCCGGGCGCCGGCGGGGACGAGGTAGGCGGCGCCGGTGGTCCGGGCCAGCTCCAGGCCGCCCGTGACGTAGTCGTTGTGGACGTGTGTCTCCACCACGTGGGATATGCGCACGCCCCGCTGTGCCGCCGCCGCGATCACGCGGTCGATGTCACGCGGCGGATCGACCGCCACCGCCGTCCGCTCGCCGCCCGCCAGGTAGCTGCGGTTGCCGAGCCCCGGCACCTCGATCGTGTCGACGAAGTACACCACGTGCTCCTTCCTTTCCCGTGCATCAATTACCCCGGGGGGTATGCGTCCGACAGTAGCACGGTACCCCCGGGGGTATTTTTGGAGCCGTGGACGCCGCGCTGGACAGGGCGGGAAGCGGGAGTCGCCCGGTGTGTTCTGAAGCCACTCGGGTGATCGGCGGGCCGGTCCAGGGCTCGGGTGCGGCCCCTGGTGGGCTCGGCCGTGGAGACTGCCGCCATCCCAGTGGAGGTGGCGAACAGCATGCTCAGCGACAGCACAACGACGATCGTGACCGAGCGTCCGCTCGTGGCGGATGTCGTCGCCGGCGCGCCGCGCGTGGCGGAGATCGCGGCCCGGTGCGCCGCGGAGACGGAGGCAACCCGGCGGCTCGCGCCCGAGGTGGTCGAGGCCGTGCGCGAGGCCGGATTCGGCCGGCACTTCGTCCCCGCGGCCTTCGGCGGCGCGGAGGGCCGCTTCGCGGACATGACCGCCGCGGTCACCCTGGTCGGCCAGGGCTGCGCCTCGGCCGCCTGGGCCGCCTCGCTGTCCGCGTACGCGGCCCGGTACGGCGCCTTCCTGCCCCTGGAGGGACAGGCCGAGATCTGGGCCGACGGTCCGGACGCGTTGATGGCGGGCGCGCTGATGCCGGCCGGCAAGGCCGAGCCCGCCTCCGGTGGCTGGCGGCTCAGCGGCGAGTGGAAGTACATCAGCGGAGTGCGCTTCGCGGACTGGGTGTTCGCCTGCTCGGCCGTGCCCGACGGTCAGGTGGGTCCCGACGGACGGCCCGAGGTGCGGTTCTTCGCGGTGCCGCGGGCGGACATCGCCGTCAAGGACACCTGGTTCACGATGGGCATGCGCGGGACCGGCAGCGACACCATGGTTCTGGACGACGTCTTCGTGCCCGGGCACCGGACCCTGTCGCGGTTCGACATCAACGCGGGCCGGGCGCCCGCTTCCGAGGCCCGCTGCCACACCGTCCCCGTGGACGCCCTGAACGCCCTTCCGCTCGCCGTCCCGTTGCTGGGCGCCGCCCGGGGCGCGCTGCGCGTCGGCGCCGAGCAGACCATGCGCCGGGTCGACCGCCGGGGCGCCCCGGCGCGGGAGAAGCCGCCGGTGCAGATCGAACTGGCCCGCGCGGCCGGCGAGGTGGACGCCGCCGAACTCCTCATGCAGCGCGCCGCCCGGGTCGCCGACGGCGACGAACCGGCCCGGGAGGGCGAGGCGGCGGTCCGCGGGCCGCGGGACCTCGCGCTGGCCGTGGAACTGCTGGTGTCGGCCGTCGACCGCATCTTCAAGTCCGGCGGCACCACGGCCCACTTCGAGTCCGACCCCGTCCAGCGCTACTGGCGGGACATCAACACCGCCGCGTCCCATGTGATCTTCGACTTCGAGACCACCGGGGCCGCGTTCGGCGCCTGGGTGCTCGGCGTGGAGGGTGCGGAGCGCGGGCGCTGACGTGCGGGCGGAGCCGTGACGGCGGAGGACGCCTGCCACCGCACCGCCCACCGGGTCGGCCCTGCGCCGCCACCGGGCTCGTCCCGGACGTCGGTATGCGGATGCGGTCGGTGCACTGCCCGGACAGCGCGGGGCACGGCGAGGCAAGAGGCCGGCGGGAGACCGGAGACACCGTGCTCGTCGCGGCGCCGGCCGAGCAGGTCAGGAGCCGGTGTGTCCCGCAACCGATCCCGTGACTTCTCCCGGTTCGGGACCACCCGGGGCGTTCGGCGACGGCGTGTTCGCCATCGCAGTCGCCCTGCCGGCCCTCGGCCTCGTCGACCCCGCGTACCGGCCCGGCGGGCTGGGCCGGTGCGCTGCTCGCCTGCGATCGACGCGCCTCGGGGCGGCTGGCGAGTTGGTGAGGACACCTGCGTACGGCACGGACGGCTGCGCTCCTGGGACGGCGCCCTCGCCCACACCACCCCCGGGATCCTGGGCGCGTGGCCCAGCGTATTGCTGCTCCAGTAGCTTTCGCGTGGCGCGGTAGCTTCTCAACTCCCCTGACATCACTGTCTGTCGCCCAGTGGAGCGACCGGAGAGAGAGCCGCCCATGCCCCGACAAGCGCCGTATCTCGCGATGGCCGATGTGCTGCGCGCCCGCGTTCTCTCGGGGGAGTGGGACATCGGCGAACGCCTGCCGTCCCGGGCCCGGCTCGCCGAGGAGTACGGGGTCGGGCGCAATGTCGTCCAGCGGGCCATGGACCGTCTGATCGGCGACGGCTTCCTCGAAGGGCGTGCCGGTTCGGGCACCTACGTCCGCACGCCCCGCGAACGCCTCCGGCTGGTCCGCGCACGGCACCAGGAGCGCCGGGGCGGTCCTCCGTTCCTCGCCGGCACGCGGGAGCGGGGCAGGGCGGATGCCTGGGAGGCGCACAGCCAGGTGCGGGTCCGCGCGCCGGAGGCGATCGCCGAGCGGCTCGCCATCGGCCCCGGGGAGCCCTGTGTCACCACGCACTACGAGTTCCTGGCCGACGGGCAGCCCGTGCAGCTGTCCGAGTCCTGGGAACCGATGGCGATCACGGACGGCACGCCGATCGTGCTGCCCGAGCGGGGCCCGCTGGCAGGGAAGGGGGTGATGGAGCGCATGCGCTCCATCGGTGTGGTCGTCGACACGGTCGTCGAACTGCCCCGCCCGGCCCGTGCCACCCAGGCGCAGGCCAACCTGCTGGGGATCGGCGTCGGAGACCTCGTGCTGCAGATCGAGCGGACCATCCACGACACCGACGGCCGCCCGGTGGAAACCGCCGACATCGTCATTCCGGACGCCCGCCGGGCAGTGGTCTACGAATTCGGTGTCGAACGGTGATGTCGAAGGAGACTTCCTCCCGGCTCGGTCTCCTGCGCAATCCGGATTTCGGTCTCCTTTTCGCCGCCACCGCGCTCGGCCAGCTGGGCGATCGGATTGTTTTCCTGGCCCTGCCCCTGGTTGCGATCACGGTCCTGAACGCCGGTGAATTCCAGGTCGGCCTGCTGACCGCGGCGACCACCGCGGGCTCGCTCCTGATCGGACTCCCGGCCGGTGCGTGGGTGGACCGGATGCGGAAACGGCCTGTGATGATCAGCGCCGATCTGGTGCGCGCGCTGCTCCTGCTGTCGATTCCGCCGGCCTGGTGGGCGCATCTGCTGACGATCGGGTGGCTCTGCACGGCTGCGCTGTTGCACGGAGTGCTGACCGTCTTCTTCGACGTCGCCTACGCCAGCTATGTCCCCCACCTGGTGGGACGGCACCACCTGATCGAGGGAAACGCCAGACTCTCCGCCGTGCGCTCGGTGACGAGCATCGGCGGCCCGGCGGTGGCGGGCCCGCTGGTGGGCTGGGCCGGCGCTCCCGCGGCGCTGCTGGCGAGTTCGGTCGGAATGGCCGCGTCGGGGTTTCTCGCCCTCCGTATCCGCAGCCGTGAGGAGAAACCGTCGGCGGGCGGGAAACGTCACCTGTCACGGGAAGTGAAAGAAGGGCTGAATTTCGTTCTTCAGCATCCCGTGCTGCGCGCGATCACAGCGGGGGACGCGATGTTCAATCTCTTCCTCGTCCTGTATCAGACCATGCTGCTGGTCTACCTGGACAGGGACATCGGGCTCGGCTCCCTCGGTATCGGTCTCGTCCTTTCGGGAATGGGCTGCGGTGCGCTGCTCGGTGCTCTGCTGGCGACCGGAGTCGCGCGGCGGCTCGGACAGCGCCGGGTCATCTGGCTCGCGCCCCTGGTGACGTGTCCGCCGACCGCCCTGATGCCCTGGGCGCGGCCGGGCTGGAACGTGTGCGTGGCGGCGGTCGGGCTCGCGGCTCTCTCCCTGGGCGGAGTCGTCCGGGTGGTGTCCCAGTCGAGCCTTCAGCAGTCCCTCACCCCGGACCGGCTCCTGGGCCGGATGAGCGCGACGGCGCGATTCGTGTCCTGGGGCGGCGTTCCGCTGGGGGGAGTGCTGGGCGGAGTGTCGGGCTCGGTGTGGGGAGCCGCGGTGACGCTGTGGATCGGTGCCGCCGGCATGACACTGAGCTCTCTCGTCCTTCGCCGGGCGAGCCGGGTGCTCCTGCGTACGGACCTCGCCCCGGTCGGCTGACGCGCTGGTGGGGGAACCGATCTTCGCCTGATAACGTCTACGCACTTGTAGACGTTCAACTTCTGGACGCCTGCCGGTCATCTGTACGTCCACTCAGTGTCGCGGTGCGTTCCCCGGAACGCGCCGCGCGTGCACCACGGCCCGGAGATCCGCTCGATGACGACTTCTTCCCCGACTGCTCAGGCACTCGACGGCGCGGCCATAGACGGCGGTCTGTACACCGACGTCACCGACTTCGCCCGCCATACGCACTGGCTGAACGGGGCCGCGGCCGCGTACAGCGCGTACGGCACCGGTATCTTCGCACTCGTTCTGCTGGTCGCCTGGTGGCGGGCCCGGGGGCAGGGGAGCTCGATGATGGCGGCCGTGCTGGCCACGCCGTTCGCCGTCGTCCTCGCCTATGTGGTCAACAGCGGGATCAAGATGGTCTTCCAGGAGCCCCGGCCCTGCCGGGCGCTGCCCCACGACTTCCTCATCGAGGCGTGCCCGGCCCCCGACGACTACGCCTTCCCCAGCAACCACACCACCGTCGCCTTCGCCTTCGCGGTGTCGCTCCTCCTGGTGAGCCGGTGGCTGGGCTCCGTCGCCCTGCTCGCGGCCGTCGTGATGGGGGCGTCGCGCGTCTACGTCGGCGCGCACTACCCGCACGACGTCGCGGTGGGCGCCCTGGTCGGCAGTGTCGTCGCCCTCGCCACGGTCCTCGCGGCCCGCCGCTTCGCCCCGCCCTTGGTGGACCGGCTGCGGGACGGCGCGCTGCGCCCGCTGCTCACGTCGTAGCGTCCGCTGCGCCGCCCCGTCCGGCCGGTCAGTGGATGGCCCCCTCGGTGACCTTCAGGTCCTGGCCCGCGGGGGTGGCGGCCGCCGTACGCAGCAGGGCGCGCAGACCGCGGGCGACCGTGGTGGACTCCAGCGCCGGGGCGGTGGCGTCGGTGACCTGCTCCGGGGCCCAGGGGACGTGCACGAAACCGCCCCGGACGTACGGGAGTTCGGTGGCGATGAGGTGGCCCAGGCCGTACGCGACGTGGTTGCACACGAACGTACCGGCCGTGAGCGAGACGGCGGCCTGGACTCCGGCCGCGCGCACCGCGGCGACGCAGGCCTTCACGGGGAGGGACGAGAAGTACGCGGCGGGGCCGCCCGGGACCACGGGTTCGTCGATCGGCTGACGGCCCTTGTTGTCGGGGATCCGCGCGTCGTCGAGATTGACGGCGACGCGTTCGACCGTCACGCCGGGGCGGCCGCCGGCCTGGCCCAGGCACAGGACCAGGTCGGGGGCCGACACGCGGACGGCGTCGCGCAGCGCGTCGACGGACTCGCCGAAGACACACGGCAGTTCGGCGGCGGTGACGGTCAGTCCGGTGGGCGGCTCGGCGGCCACGAGGGAGGCAGCCTGCCAGGACGGGTTCACGCTCTCGCCGCCGAAGGGGGCGAAGCCGGTGATGAGCACGCGGGTCATGGCGCTTCCTTCCTGCGGGCAGAGGGGCGGCCGGTACCGGTCAGAACGCGAACAGCGCCATGATCGCGGTGGAGCAGGCCAGCAGCGGCAGCGCCGTCGGGATCTGGGCCTTGATGGGGCCGTACTGGTCCTTCAGTTCGAGCAGCGTGGCCGGGACGATGTTGTAGTTGGCGGCCATCGGCGTGCACAGCGTCCCCGAGAAACCGGCCAGCATGCCGAGCGCGAGGACAGCGGCTTCATTGCCGTGCATCTGCTGGACGAGGACGGGCCAGCCGATCGCCGCGGTCATCACCGGGAAGGCGGCGAACGCGTTGCCCATGATCACGGTGAACAGGAACATTCCGACGCAGTACGCCATCACGGCAAGGTACTTGGAGTGGTCGGGCAGGACGTCGTGCACGATCCTGCCGACCTGGGTACCGACCCCGGCCAGCGCGAAGATCGAGCCGAGCACGGCGAGGAGCTGGGGCAGCAGCAGGGCGGAGCCCATCGCCTCCAGCATGGAGCGGCCGGAGTGCAGCGGCACGGACAGCTTGCGCTCGCCCGTGACCAGCATGCCGACGACGAGGGCGACGAGACAGCCGATGCCGAGCCCGAGGAGCGTGGCCTTGCCCTTCTCGAACAGGCCGGACGTGTCGAGCAGGGAGGCGCACACGAGGGCGACGAGCGGGATGGTCAGTGCGGGGACGAAGATCCTGCTGCCGAGCCGGGTCGCGGCGGCCTCGCGTTCCTCCGCGGTGCTGGTGACGGGTTCGCCCTTGCCGAGGAAGTTGAATCCGGCGAGCACGATCAGGGCGAGCACGGCGACGCCGAGCGGTTCGGCCGGCAGGGTCCAGCCACCGTTGTGCGCGGTGGCGTCGGCGACCCCGGTGCCATAGGGGAAGGCGAGCCCGAGCAGGCCCCAGAAGGCGGCGGAGGTCCAGCGCCTGGGGTTGGTGCGGTCGGCCGCCATCTGTACGGCCATGACGACGAGGACGAGGCCCACCGTCCAGTAGAGCCATTCGACCTTGATCACTTGTCGGTTCCCTTCGGCAGCGGCAGATCGTGCTCGGCGTGGGCGAGGGCCGTCTCTCGCTGCAACTGCCGGTCCAGGAGCAGCAGTCGGGCACCGTGGATGACGAAGGCACAGGCGGCGAGCGGGATCGCCCACAGGGCCAGCTGGGTCGGTTCGAGATCCTGGTGGTACGTCGAGTTCACGAAGCCGGTGATCAGCAGGATCGAGCCGATGGCGATGAAGCAGTCCTCGCCGAAGAAGAGGCCCACGGTGTCGGCCGAGGCGGCGTAGGAGCGCACCTTCTCGCGCAGGCGGTCGGGCAGCGCGGTGCCTGTCGAGCGTTCGGCGGCGGCCTCGGCCATGGGGGCGACGAGCGGCCGTACGGTCTGCGCGGGACCGGCGATGCCGGTGAGGCCGAGGGCCGCGGTGATCTGACGGATCAGCAGGTAGACGGTGAGGAACCGGCCGGCGCTCAGGGCGCCGAGCCGGCCGATGAGCCGGCGGGCCTGTTCGCGCAGGCCGTAGCGTTCCAGCAGGCCGATCACCGGCAGCGCGACGGCGAAGACGGTGACCGAGCGGCTGTCGGCGAAGGACCGGCCGAAGGCCGCGAGGACCTCCAGCGGGTTCATCCCGCCGATCAGTCCGGTGAAGACACCGGCGACACCGATCACGAGGACGGGATTGCGGCGCGTGACGAAGCCGAGGATCACCACGACCACGCCGAGGAGAACGATCATGCGGTGGCCTTCTTCCCGCAGACGGGGCTGGGCGCCCGGGCGGCGCGGATCCGGGGCCTTTCGGATCCGCGGGGATGCAGGGACCGTAGGGGATCGTTCAACGATCGAACAAGAGGGCGGTTCAGAAAAATCGAGGTCTTGTCGGATCGTTCAACAATCGACTACGTTCTCCGCGTGGTGATCGACCTCAACGCGGACCTCGGTGAAGGCTTCGGCCGCTGGACCCTCACCGACGACGACGCTCTGCTCTCCGTCGTGACCAGCGCCAACGTCGCCTGCAGCTTTCACGCGGGCGACCCTGTCGTGATGCGCCGCGTCTGTGACCTCGCCGCCGAACGCGGCGTACGGATCGGCGCCCAGGTGTCCTACCGCGACCTGGCCGGCTTCGGCCGCCGCGCCATGGACGTACCGCCCGACGAACTGGCGGCCGAGACGGCCTACCAGATCGGCGCCCTGCGGGTCTTCGCGCAGGCCGCCGGGGCCGAGGTGGCCTACGTCAAGCCGCACGGCGCGCTCTACAACCGCACCGTGCACGACGCCGAGCAGGCCGCGGCCGTGGTGGCGGGCGTACGACTGGCGGGCGGGGCGCTGTCGGTGCTCGGCCTGCCGGGCTCCCGCCTGCTCGCCGCGGCCGAGGAGGCCGGCCTGACCGGCGTACCCGAGGCGTTCGCGGACCGCGCGTACACCTCCGAGGGCACGCTCGTGCCACGGCGCGAGACGAACGCCGTGGTGACCGACGAGGAGATGGTGGTCCGGCGTGCGCTGGCATTCGCGGTGGACGGCGCGGTCGAGGCCGTGGACGGTACGACCGTCGGGGTGACCGCCCGCTCCCTGTGCGTGCACGGCGACACCCCGGGCGCCGCCCGGATCGCGGCGCGGGTACGCGCGGCCCTGGAGGCGGCCGGGGTCGAGGTCGGGGCGTTCGCATGACACGGAGCCGGTCCGTGCGGGTGCGCCTCGCCGGGCGGCGCGCACTGCTCGTCGAACTGCCGGACGCCGAGCAGGCCGCGGCCTTCCACACCGAGCTGTTGCGGCGGCGCGCGGCGGGAACCCTGCCGCCGCTCGGGGAGATCGTCCCGGGGGCACGGACGGTGCTGCTGGACGGTGTCACACACCCCGAACAGCTGGCGCGCCGGATCGCCGACTGGGACGTGCCGTCCCGTGCCGCCGACGACAGCGGAGCCGTGGAGATCCCCGTGCGCTACGACGGACCGGACCTGCCCCACGTGGCCGCGCTGTGGGGCGTCGCCGTCGAGGAGGTCGCCGTGCGGCACTCCGCGTACACCTACCGCGTCGCCTTCTGCGGCTTCGCCCCCGGCTTCGGCTACCTCACCGGTCTGCCCACCGAGTTGCACCTGCCGCGCCGCGACACACCACGCACCCGGGTGCCGGCCGGTGCCGTAGCGCTCGCCGGTCCGTACAGCGCCGTGTACCCGCGTGCCACGCCAGGCGGCTGGCAGCTGATCGGCACGATGCCGGACCCGGCCCCGCTGTGGGACCTCAGCCGCGACGAACCGGCGCTGCTCACCCCGGGCACGCGCGTGCGGTTCGTCGCCGAGAGCGCCGAGAGCGGTGCGCCATGACCGCCGGACTCACCGTCGTACGCCCCGGAGCCCTCACCACCGTCCAGGACGCCGGCCGGCGCGGCCACGCCCACCTGGGCGTCCCCCGCTCCGGCGCCCTCGACGCCCCGGCGATGACCCTGGCCAACCGGCTGCTCGGCAACGCCCCGGACGCCGCCGTCCTGGAGACGACCCTGACCGGCTGTGCCCTGCGTCCCGACCGCACCGTGACCGTCGTGGTCGGCGGCGCGCCCTGCCCGGTGACGGTGGACGAACGGCCGGCCGCCTGGGGCCTGCCCGTACGGGTGCCCGCGGGCGCCGTCCTGGACGTGGGCGCCGTCACCGCGGGCGTGCGCTCCTACGTGGCCGTCGCCGGCGGTGTCGCCGTCGAGCCCGTCCTCGGCAGCCGCTCGGCGGACCTGCTCTCGGGACTCGGCCCCGACCCGCTGCGCGCCGGAGACGTCCTCCCGCTCGGCACGCCCGCCCCGCAGCCGGCGCCCGCCGACCTCGCCCCCTGGCCCGCGCCGCCCGCCCGGCTGACCCTGCCGCTGCGGCTCGGACCCCGCGCCGACTGGTTCACCCTCGGGGCACTGCGCACCCTCACCTCGGCGACGTACCACGTGTCGCAGCACAGCAACCGCATCGGCCTGCGGACCGAGGGCCCGCCGCTGGCACGCGCGTCGACGGGCGAACTGCCCAGCGAGGGCATGGTGCTCGGCGCCGTACAGGTGCCGCCCGACGGCCGCCCGGTGGTGTTCCTGCACGACCACCCGACCACCGGGGGGTACCCGGTGATCGGCGTGGTCACGGAGCCGGCCCTGGCGGCGGCGGCCCAGGCCGCGGCGGGGACCCCGGTCCGCTTCACCCTGGGCTGACACACCGCCCGCGCGGCAGGCCCCTGGGTCCGCAGCCGCGGCTCACCGGCCCTCCGGTCACCTGCCGAGGGCGCACAATGGGTGCATGACCGGTCGCTGGCAGTTCTGGATCGACCGCGGCGGCACCTTCACCGACGTGGTGGCGGTGACGCCGGATTCCGCGGTGATCACCCGCAAGCTGCTGTCGGAGCGGCCCGAGGCGTACCGGGACGCCGCGGTCGCGGGGATCCGGCTGGTGCTGGGGCTGGAGGCGGACGAGCCGATCCCGGCCGACCGGATCGAGGTGGTGAAGATGGGCACCACCGTCGCCACCAACGCGCTGCTGACGCACACCGGCGAGCCGACCGTCCTGGTCGTCACCCGGGGCTTCAGGGACGCCCTGCGCATCGCCTACCAGAACCGCCCGCACATCTTCGACCGCCGCATCCTGATCCCGGAGCCGCTGTACGACCGGGTGATCGAGGTACCGGAACGGGTGGGCGCGCACGGCGAACTCATCCGCCCGCTCGACCTGGACGCCGCACGCGAGGCGCTGGGGGAGGCGTACGCGGACGGGTTCCGCAGCGCCGCGGTCGTCTTCCTGCACGGCTACCGTCACCCGGACCACGAGACCGCCGTCGCCGAGGCGGCCCGTGCGATCGGCTATGCGCAGGTCAGCTGCTCGCACGAGGTGAGCCCGCTGATCAAGCTGGTGCCGCGGGGCGACACGACGGTGGTGGACGCCTATCTCTCCCCCATCCTGCGCCGCTATGTGGACCAGGTGGCCGCTGAACTGGACGGTGTGCGGCTGATGTTCATGCAGTCCGGGGGCGGCCTGCGCGAGGCGGGTCACTTCAGAGGGAAGGACGCCGTGCTGTCCGGCCCGGCGGGCGGCGTCGTGGGCATGGCGCGGGCCGCCACCGGCGCGGCCCGTACCAGGGCGATCGGATTCGACATGGGCGGCACGTCGACCGACGTCTCGCACTACGCGGGCGAGATCGAACGGGTCCTGGGCACTCAGGTGGCCGGGGTGCGGATGCGGTCACCGATGACCGACATCCACACCGTCGCCGCGGGCGGCGGCTCGGTCCTGCACTTCGACGGCATGCGCTACCGGGTCGGGCCGGACTCGGCCGGCGCCGACCCCGGCCCGGTCAGCTACCGGCGCGGCGGACCGCTGACCGTCACCGACGCCAACGTCATGCTGGGCCGCGTCCAACCCGGCTTCTTCCCCCGCGTGTTCGGCAAGAACGGTGATCAGCCGCTGGACGAGGCCACGGTCCGTGACCGCTTCACCGAACTCGCCGAGCGGACCGCCGCCGCGACCGGGCAGCGCCGCAGCCCGGAGGAGGTCGCGGCGGGCTTCCTCGACATCGCCGTGCTCAACATCGCGAACGCGGTGAAGAAGATCTCCGTCCAGCGCGGCCGCGACATCACCCGCTACGCGCTGGTCGCCTTCGGCGGCGCAGGCGGCCAGCACGCCTGCGCGGTCGCCGACCGGCTCGGCATCGACACCGTCCTGATCCCGCCGCTCGCCGGGGTCCTGTCCGCGTACGGCATCGGGAGGGCGGACGCGGTCGCGCTGCGCGAACGCTCCGTCGAGGCCCCCCTCGACCGGCCGGAGACGGCCGCCCGCCTCGAAGCCGTCCACGCGGAGCTGGCGCAGCGGGCGCGCACCCAGCTGCGCGAGGACGGCGTGCCGGAGGACGGCATCCGTACGAGTGCCCGCGCGCTGCTGCGCTACGAGGGCACCGACTTCTCGCTGCCCGTGCCGCTGGGCCCGGCCGAGGGCATGCGGGCCGACTTCGCACGCGAGCACCGCGACCGCTACGGCTTCACCATGGACAAGCCGCTGGTCGTCGAGGCCATCTCGGTCGAAGCCATCGGTTCCTCCGGCCCGCGCACCGAGACCACGCCGGTGCTGCCGGCGCGGACCGGCCCGCTGCAACGAGCCGCCACGGCACGGATGTTCACGGAGGGCCGCCGGCTGCCCACTCCGCTCTACCGGCGCGAGGACATCCGCCCGGGGGACACGGCGGAGGGCCCGGCGATCATTGCCGAGGCGGATGCGACCACGGTCGTCGACCCCGGCTGGCGCGCCGCGGCCGACGAGCACGGCGACCTCGTCCTCACCCGCTCCCGGCCCCGCCCGGCCCGTACGGCGGTCGGCACCACCGTCGACCCGGTGCTGCTGGAAGTCTTCAACAACCTCTTCATGTCCGTCGCCGAGCAGATGGGTGTGCGGCTGGAGAGCACCGCCCACTCGGTGAACATCAAGGAACGCCTCGACTTCTCCTGCGCCCTGTTCGACCCGGACGGCAACCTCATCGCCAACGCGCCCCACATCCCCGTCCATCTGGGCTCGATGGGCGAGTCCATCAAGGAGGTCCTGCGCCGCAACGAGGACTCGCTCCGCCCCGGCGACGTCTACGCCATCAACGACCCCTACCACGGCGGCACCCACCTGCCCGACATCACCGTCGTCACCCCGGTCTTCGACGAGGCGGGCGAGCGGCTGCTCTTCCTCGTCGCCTCGCGCGGCCACCACGCCGAGATCGGCGGCATCAGCCCCGGATCCATGCCCGCGTTCAGCACGACCATCGACGAGGAGGGCGTGCTCTTCGACAACTGGCTGCTGATGCGCGACGGACACTTCCGCGAGGCCGAGACCCGGGAGCTGCTGACCACCGCCCGCCACCCCTCACGTGACCCGGACACCAACCTCGCCGACCTGCGCGCCCAGATCGCCGCCAACGAGAAGGGCATCCACGAACTGGGCCGCGTCATCGACCAGTTCGGCCTCGACGTCGTCCACGCCTACATGCGCCACGTCCAGGACAACGCCGAGGAGTGCGTGCGCCGCATCATCGCCACCCTCCACGACGGCGAACACCGCTACGAGACCGACAACGGCGCCGTCATCCAGGTCGCCCTGCGCGTCGACCGCGAACGGCGTGGCGCCGTACTGGACTTCACCGGCACCTCACCCCAGCAGCCCGGCAACCTGAACGCGCCCTCCTCCGTCGTCATGGCGGCTGTGCTGTACGTCTTCCGCACCCTCGTCGCCGACGACATCCCGCTCAACAGCGGCTGCCTGAAACCCCTCGACGTGCGCATCCCCGCCGGCTCCATGCTGTCGCCCGCCTTCCCGGCCGCCACCGTCGCCGGAAACGTGGAGACCTCCCAGGCCGTCACCGGTGCCCTGTACGCCGTCCTGGGCGCGCAGGCCGAGGGTTCCGGCACGATGAACAACGTCTCCTTCGGCAACGACCGCGTCCAGTACTACGAGACCGTCGCCTCCGGTGCCGGCGCGGGCGAGGGCTTCGACGGGGCGGACGCCGTACAGACCCACATGACCAACTCGCGCCTGACCGACCCCGAGATCCTGGAGTGGCGCTATCCGGTGCGGGTGGAGGAGTTCCGCATCCGCGAGGGCAGCGGCGGCGCGGGCCGCTGGCACGGCGGATGCGGAGTGGAGCGCCGGATCCGCTTCACCGAGCCGATGTCGGTCGCGGTCGTCTCCGGCCACCGCCGCGTCCCGCCCTACGGCATGGCGGGCGGCGAGGCCGGCGCCCTCGGCGAGAACCTGATCGAACACGCCGACGGCCGCAGCCGGCGGCTGCGCGGCTGCGACACCGCGGACGTCGCCGAGGGCGACGTGCTGGTGATCCGCACACCCGGCGGAGGCGGGTACGGCTCCGTGGACGGCGCCCAGGACACTCGCTGACGTGCCGGGCGGTGTCTGCCTCGTGGTGGTGCCGGGGGGCCTGGCCTGATAGGCATGTCCTGTGCGATTCGAGAAGGTTCCCATGCCCGCGGGCATCGAGGCGCGTCCCCGGGACGTTCGTGGATATCCCGTGCCGGCGATCACTCCGTGGGAGAACGACGAGCCGCAGTTCGCCCTGACCGACTACGACCGCAGCGCCGAATGCGCGCGCAAGCGGCTGTGTTCGGTGTGCAACCGGGCCATGCCGCAGGGCCCGGTGTGGCGCGTGGTGGGGGCCGCGGAGAGCGCGGCGATCGCGGAGGCACGGGCCGCCGGCCGGCCCTACCGCAACCTCGCGCCGACCCTCGAAGGACCGGGACACCGGGCCTGCATGCTCTACGCCTCGATGGTCTGCCCGTATCTGGCCCGGCCCAACGCCCGGCGCGGCATGTCGGCGGCCGAGCCGGACGAGATGACCGCTCATGTGGTGCGCGGCGCCGTCCGCGGCGCGCTGGGCGCGGTGGTGGGCTTCGCGGAGTACGAGTACGCCGTCACGAGCAGCCAGGTGCTGTTCCGGTTCCTCGATGTCGTGGAGTTCCTGCCGCACGACACCGCCGACACGCACCTGGACGCACTGCGGGCCGAGCTGGCCCGGACGGCGAAGTGACCCGCACCCCGCCGCCCGGACCCACCCGGCCCGCATGATCGGCCCCTGGGTCAGGGGCGGTACGCCGCCAGACCCACGGCCGAGGTGACCTTCGTCGGCCGGCCGGTGCCGTTCGCCGGCAGGGTCACCGTGCCGGACGGCGTGCGCACCGCGAGGGTCTTGCCGTCGGGGGACCAGGCCGGCTCGGTGTAGTCGGTGGTCGCGTGCGGCGTGAGGTCCGTGAGCCGGTCGTGGTGCATGAAGTCCTCGACGAGGACGTGGTCGTGACCGGCGACCGAGCGCACGAAGACGACCTCCTCCTCGTTCGGGGACAGCGCGGGCTGGGAGCCCTTGGTGAGCTTGCCGCCCTGCTGACGCAGGTAGTCGTCACGGATGTAGACCGCGCCGGTGTCGACATTGGCGTACACCGAAGTGCCGTAGTGCCCGGCCGCGTCGGGCCACACATTGCCGGTCTGCGGGAGCGCCCCGCCCGGACCCGGGTCGCCGAACAGGGACAGCGTCTTCGGCGTGCCGTGGACGGCCTTGGCGGAGATGAACTTCAGGCGCGACACGCCCTTGTCCCGGGCCGCGAAGATGAGGTTGTCCTTGGCGGGGATGCCGTTCTGGGTGTCCTTCGCGGTCACCTGCCAGGTCGGGTGGGACCAGTTCTGGTTGCCGGGGTTCTTGGCGACGACGACGCGGTGGCTGCCGTCCGGGTCCGCGATGTCCAGGTTTCCGGAGCCGTCGACGAAGGCGGCCTTGGTGCCGTCCGGGGACCAGGCCAGGTCCCGGACGGGCACCCCGAAGTTCACCCGGTGCCCGCCGATCAGCACGTACTTGGTGCCGTTGCTGATGGTCAGGGTGCCGTGCGAGGTGCCGGCGGCGGCCGAGGCGGCGCCGGAGGCGCCCAGCAGGGCCGTGCCGGTGACGGCCGCGGCCACGGCGATGGCGGCGGTGGTGGTGGTGCGGGTGCGGGTGCGCGTGGTCATGACTGGCAGTCCCCCAGGAGCGTGGTTCGGTGGGACCGAGCATGACCGGCTTCCGTCTTCGGAACGGTCCGCTCCGCGTCACAGGGGCGTAACACCGTTCCGTGACGGTGATTGACTACGCCGTATGGACTTCACTTCGCCCTCGACGACCCGGGAAGCACCGCCGCTCGACCCCGAACTGAGCGAGGCCCTGGCGGCGCTGGGGCCGGCGGCGAGGGAGCCCTTCACCCCCGAGAACCTCGCGGCCCGGCAGGCGCGCGACGCCACGGCCCGGCCCAGGCCGACGGCGCGGGACCTCCGGGCCGACGGCCGCTTCGAGGTGGAGGAACTGCGGGTGCCGGGCGCACCGGGCGCGCCGGACGTCACGCTCGTCAGCGCTCGGCCCGCGGGGGTCGCCGGGCCGCTGCCGCTGCTGTACTACATGCACGGCGGCGGCATGATCATGGGCAACGCCTGGTCCGTCCTGCCGAAGCTGCTCCGCGACTGGGCCCTCCCGCTGGAACTGGCCGTCATCTCGGTCGAGTACCGGCTGGCGCCGCGGACGCGCTACCCCGGTCCGCTGGAGGACTGTTACGCCGGGTTCGTCTGGGCGGCCGAGCACGCGACCGCACTGGGCATCGACGCCGGCCGTGTCATCGTCGGCGGAAAGAGCGCGGGCGGCGGACTCGCCGCCGCCCTAGCCCTGCTCGCCCGGGACCGCGGCGGCCCGGCCCCGATCGGGCAACTGCTCATCTGCCCCATGCTCGACGACCGCAACGACACCCGTTCCAGCCACCAGATGGCCGGCGTCGACGTCTGGGACCGCACCTCCAACGCGACCGCGTGGCAAGCTCTGTTGGGCGACCGGTACGGCGCCGCCGACCTGCCGCCGTACGCCGCCCCCGCCCGCGCCACGGACCTGTCACGGCTGCCTCCGGCCTATATCGAGGTCGGCGCGGCCGAGACGTTCCGGGACGAGGACGTGGCCTATGCCGACGCCCTCTGGCAGGCGGGCGGCCAGGCCGAACTGCACGTGTGGCCCGGGGCGTGCCACGGCTTCGACACCTTCGCGCCCGAAGCCGCCCTCAGCCGTGACGCCCGCGACGCCCGCACCCGCTGGCTCCGCCGGATCCTGGCGCGATCCGGGAACCGATGACCCGGCGGCGGATGTCTCCCAGGTGATCAAGTCTGAGGAGTGCACACGGTGCGGATCTACATCAGCGTGGACATGGAGGGCATCACCGGGCTCGTGGACGCCGACGACGTCCAGCCCGGCGGCCGGGACTACGAGCGCGGCCGGCGGCTGATGGCGCAGGACGTCAACGCGGCCGTCCGGGGCGCCGTGGCGGCCGGCGCCACCGACATCCTCGTCAACGACGCCCACGGCCCCATGCGTAACATCCTTCCGGAAGACCTGGACCCGGCGGTCCGCCTCGTCCGCGGCAAGCCCAAGCACATGAGCATGCTCGAAGGTCTCACGCCCGAGCACGACGCCATGGTCTGTGTCGGCTACCACTCCCGGGCCGGCGCGCTCGGGGTGCTGAGCCACAGCTTCATGGGCCACGAGATCGAGGACATCTGGCTGGACGGCCGGCCGGTGGGCGAGATCGGGCTCGCCCACGCCACCGCGGCGACCATGGGTGTGCCGACCGTGGTCCTCACCGGCGACGACAGCGCCTGCGCGGAGATGACCGCGTGGGACCCGGCGGTCACCACCGTGCCCGTGAAGTACGCCCGGGGCCGCTTCGCGGCCGAACTGCGCCCGGCCGGGGAGGTATATGCGGCCATCCAGGAGGCGGTCACGGCGGCCCTCTCCGCACCTCTGCCGGCCCCGGCCGCCCCCGCCGGCCCGGCCACGCTCACCGTCCGCTGGCAATCGGCCTCCGTGGCCTCGACCCTGCCGGGAATCCCCGGAGTCACCTCGACGGACAGCCGGACCGTCCAGGCGCGGGGCCCGCTCCCGGATCTCTACCGCCAGTTCGTCGTATGGATGCGCGTGGCCGCTTCCCTCACCGACCAGCCGCCGTACTGCTGAACCGCCGCCTCGGCCGAAACGGAACGCACCCTGCTGACACACACGGTGACGGTGCGTCAGCATGGGTGTCATGGCCGACACACCCAGCACGCCACGCCGTATCGCCGACGACCATGTCGCACAGGTCGCCGCCCTGGACCCCATGGCCTCCACCCGGCTCGGCCTGCGTCCCGAGGACGACCGGCAGCCGGATCTGTCGCCGGACGGCTTCGCGGCACTGGCCGACGTGGCCCGGCACACGCTGTCCGCGCTCGACGCGGCCGAGCGGTACGGCGAGAAGCACGGCACGGAGTTCGCGGCGACCGAGCGGAACTGCGCCCGGCTCCTGCGGGAACGGCTGACCGCCGAACTCGCCCAGCACGAGGCGGGCGACCACTTCCGCGAGCTGCGCAACGTGGGCTCACCCCTGCACCGGGTGCGGGGCATCTTCACCCTGATGCCCACCGAGACCGACGAGCACTGGGCGGCCGTCGCGGGCCGGCTGCGCAACCTGCCCGGCGCCCTGGACGGTTACCGGGCGACCCTGTCCGAGGGCATCGCCCGCGGCCTGCTGTGCGCGCCCCGCCAGGTCCACGCCGTGCGCGGCCAGCTCGCGGCCTGGACCGGGCAGGACGCCGGCGGACCGAGCTGGTTCGCGACGTTCGTGGCGAGCGCCCCGGACCGCCTCAGGACCGAACTGGACGCCGCCGCCGAGCGGGCCACGGCCGCGGTTGCCGGGTTCCGCGACTGGCTGCGCACCGCCTATCTGCCCGCCGCGGACGGTACCCCGGACGCCGTCGGCCGTGAACGCTATCTGCGCGCGGCCCGCTGGGCCACCGGCGCCGCCCTGGACCCGGCCGAGGCCTACGCCTGGGCCTGGGAAGAGTTCCACCGCACGCACGCCGAGATGCGGGCCGAGGCCGCCCGGGTCCTCCCCGGTGCCGGTGTCCGCGAGACCATGGACCACCTGAACCGGCACGGCCACGCCGTCACCGGCGAGGAGAACATCCGTGTCTGGCTCCAGCAGATCATGGACGAGGCGATCGACGCCCTCGACGGCACCCACTTCGACATCTCCGGGCCGATCCGCAGGGTCGAGACACGCATCGCGCCCCCGGCCAGCTCGGGCGCGCCCTACTACACCGGCCCCAGCCTCGACTTCAGCCGCCCCGGCCGCACCCATCTGCCCACCCTGGGCCAACAGACCTTCCCCACCTGGGAGATGGTCAGCACCTGGTACCACGAGGGCGTACCGGGGCACCACTTGCAGACCGCCCGCTGGACGTCCGAGGCCGACCGTCTCAGCACCTACCAGATCACCCTCGGCGCGGTCAGCGCCGACAAGGAGGGCTGGGCTCTGTACGCCGAGCGCCTGATGGACGAACTGGGCTTCCTCACCGACCCCGCCCGCCGCCTGGGCTACCTGGACAAGCAGATGCTCCGGATCATCCGCGTGATCGTCGACATCGGCATGCACCTGGAGCGAGCCATCCCGGCCGGCTCCGGCTTCCACCCCGGCGCACGCTGGACTCCGGACCTCGCCACCGCGTTCATGGCCGCCCGCCACGGCAGCGACACCGCCCGCCGCACCAGCGAGATCGACCGCTACCTCGGCTGGCCCGGCCAGGCCATCGGCTACAAACTCGGTGAACGCGCCTGGCTGGAGGGCCGCGCCGGCTCCCGGCGCCGCCTCGGTGCCGACTTCGACCTGCGGGCCTGGCACACGAAGGCGCTCGCCCTGGGCTCGCTCGGCCTCGCCGACCTGGCGGACACCCTCGCGGCGCTGTGAGACACGGCTCCGCCGGCGCGGGCGGGACGTGCGTACTGGCCGGCCTGCGTCCGGCGGCCGAGGGAATACTCCACCGGGTACGGGCGGAATACTCCACCGGGTACGGGCACCGACGCCCGTGCACGAGGAAGTCGGCCGATCAGGCCCGACCCGCCCGAGAGGCCCTGCGCCGGTGTGGATACCCGGCGGCGGTTCGGTCGCTGCGCTGCCGCGCGCCGCCGGGCTCTCCCGGCAGGCCGTCGCACAGGGCGTTCCGGGTACGTTCTCCTCGCCCGAGCCGTTCGCCGACATCGCCGCCGCCTGCGCCGCCGTGGCCGGGCCCGGGTGATCCGCCCTCCCCGGAGGCGGCGGAACGGTCCGCGCGGATGCGCACCGGCTGGACGGACTTCGCGGCTCACGGCGCCCCCGGCCGGCCCTCGTACGGGACCGGGTCAACTCGTGGGTGACGCCGCCGGGTTGCCCTGGTGGGTGAAGGCGGCCCAGTGGTGGAGACGGTGGAGGTCGGAGCGGGTGGCCTCGCGGCGCAGGGGGCCGTCGAGGGGGAGCGGGAGCCTGCGGCGCGGATTGATCATCCACAGCTGGGCGGCGCGCAGGGCATCGGGCGGCGCCAGCCCGCCGGCCGTGAGGTGGTGGTGGAAGACGGCCATCATCACCGCCGTAGGACCTTCGCGCACCGCCCAGCGAGAACCCACGACGTCGGCCGCGCCACCCGCGACCAGCGCGGTGGCGAGCGTCAGTGCCTCGTCGTGGTGCCGCGTACTCAGATCGGTCTCGCAGGCGCTGAGCACCACCAGCGGGCCGGCCGAGTCCGGCCGGCGGCCGGCGGCGCCGTCGATGATGCCGGCCACGGTCAGCCGTCCGGCTTCCCGGCGCGCGCCGGGCGGTTCGGCCAGCCACAGCGCGGAGTCCGTGGGCCGGGGAGCGGCGACGGCGTGGCAGGACAGATGGATCACGGACGCCGGGGACGCACCGCCGGGCAGGACGGCGAGCAGCTCCGCCGGTGTGCCCGAGGCGTCCCCCGGCTCGCCGGTGCCCACGAACTCGCCGTACCGCAGCGCGTGCGGATAGCAGGCGGCGTGCAGCGCGGCCGTCTCCACCTCGGCCCACGGCAGCGTCAGTTGCGGATCGGCGACGAGCACCTGCGGGCCGGCCGCGGGAGGCATCCGCCGGCGAGTGGCCGCGGCGAGGAACTGCGTGCCGGACGAGGCGTAGCTGAGGACGGCCTCCTGGCAGGCGTACCGGTGGCCGTGCCGGCCCAGTCCCCGGATCCGCGCGGCGTGCCACGGCACGGCACCGAGCCGGCCGCACGGCACCAGCACGATCCGCGGCGGCCGGGCGAGCGGCCACTGGGCCGCGAGCACCGGACGTACGGCCGCGAGCACCGGCCCCATCACCGCCTTCCAGGCCCACTCGCACAGCTCGTCCAGCGTGACCTGCCAGTGCCCCTCCCAGGCGGCCCGCCACGAGGAGTGCATGTCCGGGTCGGTGAGCGCCCGGGAGCGCTCCGCGGCCGCGTCGAAGTAGCGCTCCAGCGGGGCGCTGCCAGGGACCATGAGATGCGGCAGCGGGAGCACGGCGGGTTCCGCGCCGGGGCGCAGGATCAGCGCGTGGCCGGGCGCCGGGCCGTTCGGCAGGGGCATGCCGGCCACCAGGTAGACCAGCGCGTCGGTGCCGGTCGCGGCGAGGCCGGCGGTCAGTTCGGCCACCCCGGCGACGCCCGGCAACTGCCGGACCCCCGGGCGCTCTCCGGCACCCGGGCGGACGCCCAGCACGGCCAGCGCCCGACGCCTGAGTCCGCTCGGGATCGGCGCTTCACCGGGCGACGGCGGGGGGATCTCGCCGGTCTCCGGTCGCAGCGGGACGGCGGGTACCTGGGCGCGCCACTGCCGGGCGAGCTCGGGATGACCGGCGGTCTCCAACAGCTGGGGCAGGCTGCGCGAGACCGCCGCGGCCTGGAGCACCACGGCCCGCCCCTGCTCCAGATCGGCCACCGCCTCGGCCGACCGGCCGGCGCGCAGGGCGGCGAACGCGAGCCGCCGTGACAGTACGGCACCGTTGAGCGCCGCCGACAGGCCGTGGTCGGCGCCGATCTGCAGCAGCACATCGGCGGCCAGTTCGGCCAGCGCCTCGCGGGTGATCTCCACGAACGCCCGCACGTCCGCGACAGCGTGCGGGCCGCGCCGAGCGGCACGCATGATGTGGGCCTCGGCCAGCTTCATCAGGACATCGACCCGGCGTGTGCCGCCCCGCCCCTCGGCGAGCAACTCGCGGGCGCGGCTCAGCTCCACGACGGCTTCGTCCAGGACGGCCGGATCCTCCTCGCCCCGCACGACGCAGAGGAGCAGCCGCAGGCCGAGTGCGGCCCGCCGGTCGTACTCCGCCTCGTGATACACAGCCGGCTCGTCGAGCGCCCGGCGCATGTCGGCGACGGCGCGCTTCAGGGCTTCGCGCTCAGCGGCGGGGTCGGCCGCCGTGGTCGTCGCTTCCGGCACGGTGGCGGGGCCGGCGGTCGGGGCCGCCGTGGCCGCCTGCCGCCCGGTGCTCTGCCGTGCGTCGGCGAGCACCTCGTCGAGCCGGCTCAGCCGTTGGGACACCTCGCCGCGCCAGGGGCTGTCCGGCGGCAGGACGGCGTAGCGGCCCCGGAGGTCCTCCAGCAGGCGCGGGAGCGCCTCGTGGTTCCCGGTGCGTTCCGCGTGGAGCAGTTCGCCGTCCGCGGTGGAGAGGGAGAGGCTGAGGGCGAACGGCGCATCGGGCGGCAGCGAACCGTCGCGGCGCAGGGTGGCGTCCAGCCCGCGCAGGGTGGCCAGGGAGATGTCGGCGTCCTGGAAGCTGCCGCCGAACGCGGCGGCCTGCCGCAGGATCTCGGCGAGCTCCGCCCGGAGCGACACCACCCACCAGGAGTCCGGCGGACTCGCCTCCACCGCCTCCCTGAGCAGGAGGGCGGCATCCTCCAGATAGCCGGGATCGCCGGTGCGGTAGGCCAGCAGCCGGTCGTAGCCGGCCGCGCTGCGCCGCTCGCGTACGCCGAGGTGGGCGAGGAAATCCAGCAGCCGGCCGTCGAGATGGGCGGCGAGGCCCGGCTCCGGGGTGATTCCGGCCGGCCAGTCCTCCAGACGACCGCGGCTGTCGCCGTCCGGTTCCGGCACAGGCCGCTCCGCCGTGCCGAAGTCGACCGAACCCGGCTCCATGGTCTCGGCGTTGACCAGCAGATAGGCGTGGAGCCGGGCGACACGGGCCCGTTCGGGTGCGTCCGGCGGCAGCGCGCGCAGCTCCCGCAGGACCAGATCGGCGGCGCGCCGGACACCGGCGACACCGGCCGCGCTGCCGACGCCGGCCTTGTCCAGCAGCGGCCCGGCCTCCGGGTCCAGCTCCAGCGTCTCGTGCGCGCAGCCGGTGTTCCGCGCACCGTTTCGTGTGTGCAACTGGGCGTTCAGCCAGACCAGCGTCCGGGTGAACCGCGCCGTACTGCGGGAAGGGGCGAGGGCGACCAGGCCGCGTACGGCGTCGAGCAGGGCGTTGTCGGCGGGGTCGGGGCCGGGGGCGGGGGTGCGCGCGGAGGTATGCGGGACGCCGGCGTGCCCGACCGCGGCGTCAGGGGTGGTGGCGTGCGTGATGGCGGCGTCAGGGTCGGTGGCGCAAGGCTTGGTGACGTGCGGCTCGTTGGCGTATGCGACGGTGGCATCCGGGATGGGGGCGTCCGGATCGGTGGCGGGTGGGAACGTCTGCCCGGCCGGGCCCTCGGCGGCCGCGGGGCGGCGCTTCTCCTCCGTGGTCCTGGCGGAGCCGGCGGTCGGGGAAGTGGCGTCGGCGGAGGCGCTGTGGGCAGGCGTGGCGTCGGTGGAAGCGGAGCCGGACGAGTCGGTGCCGGGCGCCTCGGCATCGGCCGAACGGGCGTCGGCCGCATCGATGGCGGAGGGACCCGGGCCGGGGGTCAGCATCCGCTCGATGGTCGCCTTGACTCGCGCCGTCCGCGCCTGGAACTCCGCGTCGAGCGGTGCCGCGGCGGCGAGCCGGTCGACCACCTGCCCGGCCTCGGTCAGGTCCCGGCGCAACGACTCGGTCAGCACGCGTTCGTCCGCGGCGGCGAGCAGCGCGTCGAGCAGGGCGGTGCGCGAGCCGTCGCCGCGGGGCAGGGCCCAGGGCGCGAGCAGGAAGACCAGCATCATGCGGGCCTGGACCACGAGCAGGTTGCCCGGCGGCCCGTTGCGGTCGGTCCAGCGCAGCCGCCGTAACGCCTCCGTCCGGTCCGTGGAATCCGCCGGCACATTGCCGCCGCCGCTCAGCCAGCGCGCGCCAAATAGGATCCCCAGGTGCACGAAGACGACGGCGAAGTCAGCCCCGCGCTGCGCCAAGTCGGCCTCCACGCCGACCAGTTGGCCGATCACCGGCCCGAACGCATCGGCCGGTGGCCAGCCTTCCGACGCTTCCAGCAGCCGTTCGGCTTCACGGAGGGCGTCGTCCGCCCGCGCCTGGACCTCCGCCAACCCGGCGGCATCTTCCGGCTGTTCCTCGCTGACCATCGGTTCCCCCGCTGTCGGCCCCTGCCCCCATACATTCCACGACGGCCGGGCCCTGATTCCGGGCGCCGGTCACTCGATCGCCCGGACGACACCTGACCGCCCAGCCGGTGCATCACCCGGTCCGAGCCCGCCGACTCGGCAACTCCAGGGGCAGCTCGGTCCATTGCGGAAACCGTGTGGCCACGAGGCGGCGCACCGGCATCGTGTCGAGCACGGGCTCGGGCGCTGCTCCGATCGCCCTGCCGCGCCATGTACGGCTCCCTGCCCGGCCCGGGCCACTCGATGGGGGTCCGTCGGGGGCGCGGCGCGGGAGAGTCGTCGTATTCGATGACACATGCGTCGACGGAACCGGCACCTGACCGGGGCTGGCTAGCCTGGGACCCGTGATGACCATCTCATCGATCCTCGGGCAGTTCGACCTGTGCGCGGACAAGGCGGAGTTCCCCGACCTGGACAACGGCTACTACTACCCGGTCGACGGGCGGATCCACCTGTTCGGTGATGCCACGCGCTGGGCCATGGTCGCCGAGCTGCTCGGATACAGCCCGCGGGGTGGCAACCTCCTCGACATCGTGCACCGCTTCGGCAACTGCCTGACGCGCGGCGAGCCGGGATTCGGGGACTTCCTGGCCCGCGTGGACAACATGGCGGAGGTCGATCCCGACGGCGCCGAGGTCTACGGGGCGACGGCACCGGTCGTCGTACGGGGGACCGGTCTGGCGGTCGACGCCGCCGCAGGCACCCCGTTGCAGGACGTGTTCCGGCAGCTGGTCCCGGAGCACCGGGAACTGCTGCTGGCCGACGAGACGGAGCTGCGGGCCGGCCTGCCCGGCGATGTGCCGGTGCTGTTGCGGATCGACGAGTGGAACCAGCCGGAAGACCTCTGGGACGTCGTGCCCAGTGCCCATGAGACGTTCCAGCTGATCGCCGAGGTGCTGGACTCCGGGGATCCGGCCCGCTACCGGCCGACCCTGCCCGCGAACACCCACTGGTCCCACTGGCCCGAGGCCGGCACGCTGTAGTTCCGCCGGGGCCGACCGGAGCGGCCGCTCCCGGCCGGCGGGAAACCCAGGTCGCCAAGGTGCCGCCGGGCCGGCATGCCGGGTGATGACCGGACCCCCACCCCCGGATCCACCGGCCTGGACGGGAAGGTGTGAGTACCGAGAGCGACGTCCTACTTCGTGCCCCGGCCACGACGCCTTCAACTCCTCGTCACCTGGGCAGCCGTCCACGACGAACACCGCCCCGTCGTCCGGACCGGCCACTGAGGCCTCCGCCAGGAGCGGGCCCGCGTCTCGGGGTGCACGGGGGCCGGGCTACCGGAGTGGGCGCGGCATTGAGAAGATCGTCCGTGACCTGCGGGCGCACCGCATGCTGGACGGAACCGGAGAGATCATGCACGTCAACGCGGCCCTTGGCTTGACAGAGGTGTTCGGATGACCGGCACCGAGGGAACCGGCCTGCCGCACGCCGACGACGCACCCGTCCTGTTCCACACCGCCGGACGGGCCGCCCACATCACCCTCAACCGGCCGAAAGCCCTCAACGCGCTCAACCATGAGATGGTGCGCCGCATCGACGCGGCCCTCACCGCGTGGGAGCATGATCCCGATGTGGAGACCGTGGTTCTTTCCGGCGCCGGGGAGCGCGGCCTGTGCGCGGGCGGTGACATCCGAGCCGTCCACGACGACGCCCGCGACGGCGACGGCACCGCGTCCGCGGCGTTCTGGCGCGACGAGTACCACCTCAACGCCCGTATCGCCGGCTACCCCAAGCCGTACGTCGCCCTCATGGACGGCATCGTGATGGGCGGCGGGGTCGGTCTCTCCGCGCACGGCGGTGTCCGGATCGTCACCGAACGGTCGCGGGTGGCGATGCCGGAGACCGGCATCGGCTTCGTCCCCGACGTCGGCGGCACCTTTCTGCTCGGCCGGGCACCCGGCGAGCTGGGCACCCATCTCGCACTGACCGGCGCGCAGACCGGCGCCGGCGACGCCCTGCTGTGCGGGCTCGCCGACCACTACATCCCGTCCGCCGCACTCCGGGACTTCGTGGCCGCCCTCGCCGTACAGCCCGTGCACGACGCCGTCGCGCACCATGTGCAGCAGCCGCCGCCGGGGGAGTTGACCGAGCAGCGGGAATGGATCGACGCCTGCTACAGCGCCGGTACGGTCGAGGAGATCGTCCAGCGGCTCCTCGACCACGGTGACCCGGGAGCCAAGGAGGCGGCCGAGACGCTGCTCGCCAAGTCGCCGACCGCCCTGAAGGTCACCCTCGCCGCGATGCGCCGCGCCCGCCGCCTCGGCTCGCTGGAGCGGGTGCTCGACCAGGAGTACCGCGTCTCCTGCGCCGCGCTCGGCACCCCCGACCTGGTGGAGGGCATCCGCGCCCAGGTCATCGACAAGGACCGCCGTCCCCGCTGGTCCCCGGCGACCCTCACAGAGGTCACCGACACCGACGTGGACCGCTTCTTCGCCCCGCTCGGAGCGCGCGAACTGGGACTCGCCGGGCGCGAGAGGAAGATCACGTAGAGCGGGCGCGGTAGCACCGGCGGGCCCCGGAGGCCGTGTCCGCAGCACAACAGCCGCCACTGGCACGCCAGTTGGGGCACAGCCTCGCCCACCGGGCGCCATCCGGAACGGGGGCCACGGTCGGCTTCCGTTCCCCTAGCGTTCAACCGGCCACCCCTGTCACCGTTGTGTGCCCTCCTTAACCTCCTTGAGGCTTGTGAAGGAAGGGGCACATGGACACACTCCTTGCGGTCCGGGCGCGCGGTATCACCAAGTGTTTCGGTGAGGTCGTCGCGCTCGACGGCATCGACCTGGATGTGGCGCAGGGTCAGATCCACGGCCTGGTCGGACCGAACGGCGCGGGCAAGACAACGTTGCTCGGGCTGCTGCTCGGCCTGGCCGTCGCCGACGGCGGGAGCCTGGAGATCCTCGGCACGCCGGTCGGGCGGACGTACGCCACACCCGACGGTGTCGCCGGATTCGTGGACGGCCCGGGTCTCTATCCGTCGCTCACCGCCCGGCAGAATCTCGCCGCGCTGGCCGCGTTGCGCGGCCATGACGCGCGGGCGGCCGGCGTCGACGACGTGCTGGACCAGGTCGGGCTCACCGATGTCGCCGACGACAAGGCCCGCGGCTTCTCCCTGGGCATGCGTCAACGGCTCGGACTCGCCGCCGCCCTGCTCACCAAGCCCCGGCTGCTCGTGCTGGACGAGCCGGCCAACGGTCTCGACCCGGCCGGCAAGAGACATGTGCACGGGGTGCTCACCCGGCTCGCGGAGCAGGGAACCGGCGTCGTGCTCTCCAGCCATCGCATGGACGACCTGGAGGCGCTGTGCTCCGAGGTCACCATCATCGCCACCGGACGGGTGGTCTTCTCCGGTCCGCTGAGCAAACTGGCCGCCGAGCACCGCGAACTCGACTACCGGCTCGTCACCTCCGACCCGCCGGCCGCCCGCGCACTCGCCGCCGACGCGCCCGGGATCCGCTTGGTCGACGGCGTCGGCGCACGCCAGGGCAGCGAGCCGGTCGTCGTGCGCGGGCTCGTGCCCGACCTGGACGAACTCGTGACCCGGCTGGTGCGGGCCGGCATCGCACTGCGTGAACTCGCCCCCGTGGTCTCCCCGCTCGAAGCCGCGTTCCTCGCCCTGACCGAGCAGCAGGAAGCCGGCGCCGACCGGCAGCGGACCGACGCCGTACCAGCCGTACGACAGGACCACGACAGCGCGCGGCAGGAGGCCGACACGTGACCGCGACCGCCGTTGCTCCCACCCCCGTCGCCGGCGCCGGCCGCGTCTCCGTGGCCCGTGGCTACCGCTTCGAACTGGTCAAACTCGTCTCACAGTGGCGGATCCGGCTGCTGGTCCTCGCCTGCTGGATCGCGCCGGCGCTCTTCGTCGCCGGGGTGAGCCAGCAGAGCACACTGCCCTCCGACACCCTCTTCGGCCGCTGGATGCTGGCCACCGGCTGGGCCGGACCTCTGGTGATCCTCGGGTTCTCGGGCACATGGGCGCTTCCGTTGCTGACCTCCGTGGCCGCCGGTGACGTGTTCGCCGCCGAGGACCGGCTCGGCACCTGGCGGCATCTCCTCGTCGCCGTCCGCTCGCCCCGTCGGATCTTCGTGGCCAAGGCACTGGCGAGTCTCACCGTCATCCTGCTGCTTGTGCTCGGACTGGCCGCTTCGAGCACGATCGGCGGGCTGCTGGCCGTCGGCAGCCATCCGCTGGTCGGCCTCGACGGCCATCTGCTCTCCCCGGGTGACGCGGCCGGCAAGGTCCTGCTCGCCTGGCTCAGCGTGCTCGCCCCGACCCTGGCCCTCGCCGGGATCGGTCTCCTCGGGTCCGTCGCACTCGGGCGCTCTCCGATGGGGCTGCTGCTGCCCGTGGTCGTCGCGCTCGCGATGCAGCTCGCCCAGATGCTGCCGCTGCCCGTCACCGTCCGGCTCGCCCTGCCCAGTTGGGCCTTCATCGCCTGGAACGGCCTGTTCACCAGCCCGGCACAGCTCGGTCCGCTCGTCATCGGCATCGTGGTCAGCCTGGCGTGGGCCGTGACGGCGACGACGCTCGCGTATCTGCTGTTCCTGCGCCGCGACTTCACCAACCCGACCGACGACGGTTCGGGGCGCCGCGCGGTCACCGCCGGACTGCTGCCGCTCGCGGGGCTGACCGGCGTCACGGTCGCGGTCGTCTTCGCGGTGACCGGGGCGGGCACGGGCTCCGGGATCCAGCAGGACAAGGTGCAGCGCTCGCTCGCGACGGCGTTCGCCCACCTCTACCGGATGCAGACCGCACAGCTCAACCGGCCCGCCGTCACCGAGGCGCAGCTGAGGTCCACGGCCGCCTGCACCAAGGGCGACGTCGCGGACGACGCGCAGGGAGCGGGCAACGACTGGCGCTGCGTCGTCTCCTGGCACCTGCCCGGCACCCAGGCCACGGGACAGGCCGTCTACCAGCTCGACATCACCGCTGACGGGCGGTTCGTGGCCGACGGCGACGGACCGAAGGAAGTCAACGGCTACTTCTTGGTGCGCACCGGTACCGGCGACGCACCGAACCCGCTCTGGCAGTTCGACGGCCATGTCGACCTGCTCACCACCTCCCCGAAGGGATGACGTCATGCAGATAACGCGCCGCCGTCGACAGGTCGAGAAGGAGTACGTCGACCTGCTGGGCAGACGCGTCGGCCGCCGGGCAGCGCTGCTCACGGCCTGCATCACCACGGTCGCCCTGGCCACCGGCACCGCGGTCGCCTCGACCCACCAGTTCGGCACCGACCAGGTCGGCCAGGTCACCGACAAGGGCCAGGTCATCGCCAGCGACCAGTACATCAACCCGTACGGCAGCCGCCTCGTCATCAACGACGGCAAGATCATGTCGTCCACGGTCAGCCCGGACGGCGGCCACCTCGCGGCCGCGGTCGCCGACGGTGACGCCGCACTGGTCATCGTGGACCTGAAGACCGGGCAGGTGAAGCAGAAGGTCGGCACCAACGCGGCGGACGACCTGCGCATCAAGAGCGGCTCCGTCGGCCAGGAAGGCCCGACGTACTCGCCCGACGGCACGCAGCTGTGGCTGGGCCAGACCGACGGCTACACCAAGTTCACCGTGAACGCCGACGGCACCCTCGCCAACCCCACGACCGTCTCCATCCCGGCCGACGGCACCAAGCACGCCCTGGCGAGCGCGGCCGTGTTCTCCGCCGACGGCTCCACCGTGTACTCCGCGGTCAACGGCCAGAACCGGGTCGTCGCCATCGACGCGGCGACCGGTGCCGTCAAGCAGAGCTGGTCCGTGGGCAACGCCCCGCGCGGCATGGTCCAGGTCGGCGACAAGCTCTACGTCAGCAACGAGGGCGGCCGTCCGGCGAAGGCCGGCGACACCACGATCAACTCCTACGGCACCCAGGTGCCGGCCAACCCGAAGACCGGTGCCGCCACCACCGGTACGGTCAGCGTGATCGACCTGAAGAACCCGTCCGCCGCCGTCGGCAGCATCGACGTCGGTCTGCACCCGACCGCCGTGTACGCCAAGAACGGCGCGGTGTTCGTCACCAACACGGCGGACAACAACGTGTCGGTCATCAACACCAAGAACGACAAGGTCGTCCAGACCATCTCCACCCAGCCCTGGCCGGAGGCCTCGGTCGGCTACGAGCCGAACGCGGTGACCCTCACCGACGACGGCCACCTGCTGGTGACGCTCGGCCGTGCCAACGCGGTCGCCGTCTACCGCTACACCTCCGCGCAGGAGCCCGTCTCCTACGTCGGCCTGCTCCCGACGGACTACTTCCCGGCGGAGATCACCACCGTGGGCAAGACCGTCGTCGTCTCCAACACCCGCGGCATCGACGCCCGCCGCCCTGACAGCGCCGGCCACAACACCCACGACACCACGTCGAGCCTGACGCAGTTCGCGCTGCCCAGCGACCGGGTCATCAGGTCCGAGACCCGCAAGGTCTTCCAGCAGAACGGCTGGACGGCGGGCGCGGTCCGGCTGGCGACCAGGAACAGCAAGGCCCGGCCCGTGCCGGTCCCGACGCGGCTCGGCGACCCCTCGACGATCAAGCACGTCTTCCTGATCGTCAAGGAGAACCGGACCTACGACCAGGTCTACGGCGACATCCCGAAGGGCAACGGCGACCCGTCGCTGACCCAGTTCGGCGAGAACGTGACGCCCAACCAGCACGCGCTGGCCGAGCAGTTCGGGCTCTACGACAACACCTACGACATCGGCACCAACTCGGCCGAGGGCCACAACTGGCTGATGCAGGCCGACAACCCCGAGTACACCGAGTCCTCCGCCGGTGAGTACCAGCGCAGCTACGACACCGAGGACGACGCCCTCGGCCACCAGAAGACCGGCTTCCTGTGGTCCGGCGCCCAGGCGGCCGGCAAGTCCGTGCGGGACTTCGGCGAGTTCCAGCAATTCCTGACCAAGCCGGCCGGCGCGACCTGGCAGAACCTGTACTGCGACGCCAAGAACATGGCCGCGACCGGGCAGGGCACCGCCTATCCGCTGAACTCCTCCTCGCCGATCCCGTCGCTCAACAGCGTGTCGGTGCCCGGCTTCCCGAAGTTCGACACCAGCGTCCCGGACGTCTACCGGGAGCAGATCTGGAAGCAGGACTTCGAGAAGA
The DNA here is from genome assembly GCF_020181035.1 of Streptomyces sp. CoH27. Taxonomy (GTDB): domain Bacteria; phylum Actinomycetota; class Actinomycetes; order Streptomycetales; family Streptomycetaceae; genus Streptomyces; species Streptomyces camelliae. The sequence goes on along the minus strand of NZ_JAIQYY010000001.1, from coordinate 319,615 downwards.
ACGGTCCGGCCAACCTGAACATGTTCTGGCTCTCCAGCGACCACACCGGTGGCCCGGCGAGCCCCGCCGCCCAGGTCGCGGACAACGACCTCGCGACCGGCAAGATCGTCGACGAGATCTCGCACAGCAAGTACTGGAAGGACTCGGCGATCTTCGTCGTCGAGGACGACTCCCAGGCCGGCCTCGACCACGTCGACGGCCACCGCGCGCCGATCCAGATCATCAGCCCGTGGGCCCAGCACGACACGGTCGACAGCCACTACTACTCGCAGATCACCATGATCCGCACCATCGAGCAGATCCTCGGGATCCGCCCGATGAACCAGAAGGACACCGCGGCCACCCCGATGCGCGGCGCCTTCACCAGCCACCCGGACTACACGCCGTTCACGGCGCTCCCCAACCGGACCTCGCTGACCGACGGCCTGAGCACCCCGCCGTCCTGCGGTGTGGACACCCCGGCCACGCAGAACACCAAGGCGGCTCTCGTCCCGGCGACGAAGGTCCCGGCGGACAAGAAGTCGCTCGTGGCCCAGTGGAACACCTGGAAGTCGCAGCAGCGGCTGACCGGTCCGAACGCCGTGCCCGACTACGCGAACCCCGCGCAGATGAACCACCTCACGTGGTACGAGACCCACAACTGGACCAAGCCGTACCCCGGTGAGAACAGGATCTACGCGCCGAACGACGTGCCCGGCGCCTACATCCCGTCCGCGGAGAACGACGGCTGACCCAGGCCGATCCGGCACACCGGCCCCCGACCGGCAGCAGCGCCGGCCGGGGGCCGCTGTGCTTTCGGACGGCGGCGCCACCGGCGCGGGTTCAGGGAAGGGTGAGCGGTTGCGTCTTGTCCTCGGGGTCGACGGCCGGCTTGTCGGGATGTACCGCGACCAGGCGGGAGCCCTGGGCGTACCGGCTGTCCCGCCCGTAGAACCGGTAGCCCGCCCGCAGCAGTTGGAGGATCTCGTGGCCCAGCATCGCCTGCGGTCCTCCCTCGTCGGCGGTCTTGCCGGTGTCCCACAGGGCGCTGTTCCCCTGCTTCTCGACCTCGTCCCAGAAGTTGTTCGCGTCAAGTGCTCCGCTGATCAGCATGGTTTCGAGCCGGGGCCCCAGATCGGTCAGGATCTTGAAGACCGCGCGTTCCTCGATACCGCCGTCCATGAAGGCGTAGTTGACGGGTACGGACCACTTTCCGGTGTTCAGCCTCCTGCCCAGCCGCGCGCTCAGCGGCAGCCGGTCGCCGCCCTCCGCCTTGAGTTTCTGCCGGTCCGCCCAGCGCAAAGTGTCGCCGGTGCGGCCGAGGACGAGCTTGTTCTTCGCGTCGCGGCTCGCCGTCCGCGTGTCCGCCATCGTCTGCGCCGCGGTGTCCGTCAGATCGCTGCGGATGCGCGCCGCGAGGGCGGTGCGGAGCTCACCCTTGCTGCGCCCGTCGGGCTCGCCCAGATAGAAATCGAGGGTCTCGATCATGTCGGCGACATCGGCATTCCTCGTGATCCACTTGTAGTCCCCCGCACTCCAGGTGCCGTAGTGCGTGAGGTAGTCGTCCAGACCGTCCTGGAGTTGGGCGAAAATCCGCTGGACCTCGTCGTCGATCTTGTCCGGGTGCTCGACGCGCTGAATGCCGGCCGGCTGTCCGGGGACGGCCGTCGCCCGCGCCGGGTGCGGTCCGGTGAGCGCGTGCCCCGCCGACGCGGGGGCACTCAGCACCCGCCGTGCGGTGGCCTCGGCCTCGCGCTCGAAGCGGTCCGCCGGGTCACTGACCCGAAGCCCGTCGCCCCGGTCGGTCCCGGCCACGGGCCCCGAGCGTTGCTGCAGGACGTGGGTCAGTTCATGGGCGAGCGTGTGCCGGTCGAGGCCGGCGGCACCGGCGACGATGTGGCTCCCGGAGGTGTAGGCGGCCGCGCCGACCTCGGCGGCGGAGGCCTGGGCGGCCGCGTCGGTGTGGATGCGCACATCGGAGAAGTCGGCGCCGAAGCGCGCCTCCATCTCGGCGCGGTCCCGCACACCGAGCGGCCGTCCGCTGCCGCGCAGGACGTCGTGCACGGCGGAGCGCTGCACCGCGTACTGCTCCTGGTCCTCACCGGGGCCGTGCCGGTGCCGGCCGTGCGCCCCGGACCGGCGCACCATCTGGACGACGGCCGCGTTCCCGGCCGAGCGCTGCAGGGCGAGCAGGGCCTCGGCGGGCACGACCGCCCGCCCCAGGGCCTTCCGGGTCGTCGCGGCGCTGGTGCGGTTCGCTGCGCGGCTGCTCGTGCGGTCGTACAAGGCGGTTGCTCCCCGGCGCCGGTGTACCTGCCCTCCCGGTATACCGGAGCGGCGTGACGTACGGCCATGTACCGGCGGGCAGAGTGCGGGGACCGCCGGGCGGTTCCGTGGCACGAACGGCCGGTGGCCGCTGCCCTCGCGGGCCGGAGTCCGTCCCACCGGCCTCAGCCGCTGAGGGCGGCCCGGATCGCCTCGGCCTTCTCCGCGCTGAACACCCCGCTGTCGAGGAGGGAGAGGACGGACAGCACACCGCCGCGCGAGCCCCAGCTGCCCTTCTCGATCACCCGGAAGGTGACCCACCAGGCCGGCGACGGCTCCGGCAGACCGCACGCCTCGGCCAGCGCGGCCAGCACGCGCTCGATGACCTCGGCCCGGACCTCCCCCGGCCAGTCGCCGTCCATCACCGTCACATCGATCACCATGACGTCGGCTCCCGGACCGGCATCCGCCAGCAGCCGGCCGCCGATGGCCATCATGTCCGGCTCGCGCTCCGCGAAGTGCACCTGGAAGCCGGCCCGCGCGGCAGGCGCGAACCGGCCGACCTCGGGGACCAGCACCGCGTCCGTCAGGGTCTCGGCCAGCACGCGACGCTGCTCGCGATTCAGACGCCCCTTCGAGGTGGTGACGGTGATGACGGTCATGGACTGCCTCCTATAACGCTCGTTATAGCCGGA
>NZ_JAIQYY010000001.1:265803-316564 GCF_020181035.1 Streptomyces sp. CoH27 | reverse complement strand
CGCGGGGAGGAGCGGTCCGGGGTGGGCTAGCCGAGGGTGAAGTCGTCGGCGTAGACGTCGGCTTGGCCGTACCAGCCGTGGACGTAGACGGTGACGGTCCCGCTGCTGCCGGTCGTGAAGGTGACCGACTGCTGGTTCCAGCTGGAGCTGCTCGACCAGGTGCTGGCGGCGGCTCCGCCGCTGACGCCGAGATAGGCGTAGGGGCCCTGGACCCAGCCGGTGAGCGTGTACGTGTGGTCGGGGGACAGGGTGACGGTCTGGTCGCACTCGCCGGTACTGCTCGCGCTCGGGACGACCTGGAGGCTGTGGCTGCCGGAGTGGACCGGACTGGAGACCACCGCGCTGCCGCCCGTGCAGGTCCAGGGGCTGAGGCTGCCGCTCTCGAAGCCCGCGTCGGTCAGCGAGCCCCCACCGCCTCCGCCTCCGCCGGAGGTGACGGTGAGCGTGTACGTCGCGCTGTGGCTGCCACTGGAGGCCCTGCCGGTGACGGTGATGGGGTAGCTGCCCGCAGGGACGGACGAGCCGACCGCCGCCGTCAGTGTCGATGTGCCCCCGGAGGTGACGGAGCCGGGGCTGAAGGAGACGCTGACCCCGGACGGCGCGCCGGCGGCGGAGAGGCTGACGGACTCCGAACTGCCGGAGGTGACGGCCGTGTTGACGGTCGCGGTCGCGGAACCGCCCTGTGCGACCGAGGCGGAGCCGGGCGCGAGCGACAGCGAGAAGTCGCTGCTCGTGCCGCCGCCCCCGCCCCCCGCACTGCCCTCGTACGGTACGAACGCGTCCGTGAACGCGAGGCTGTTCTGGCTGATCTCGCTGCACGTGGGGAGGGAGTTGGCGCTGCCGCTGCACGGCTGGTCCCGGGTGACCGCCCAGAACGCCAGCCGTCCCACGCCGTTCTGCGCGGCGAAGTTCTCCACCGTCCGGGCGTCCGCCAGGGTGAACGTGGAGCCGTCGTCGTTCTTGCCGATCATCGGGGTGATGCCGAGGTTGGCGTAGGTGTAGCCGGAGTCGACGGACTGCATCTGCGCCAGGGTGGCATTCGCGGCGTCGACGGCGCCCTGGCCCATCTCGGTGCCGGTGCCCGCGTAGTAGTCCATGGCCATGATGTTCACCACGTCGATCCTGATGCCCGCGTTCTTGGCGGCCTTGAGGATGTTGACGCCGTCGTTGGTGAGGCCGCTCGTCAGCACCGGCAGGGTCATCGAGAACTGCAGGCTGGGGTTGGACGCCTTGAGGTCCTTCATCGCCTGCATCTGCCGGGCCGCCGCCGCGGTGTCGGCGACGGCGGCGCCCTCGACGTCGAAGTCCAGCTGGGTGACGCCGTAGTCGTCGATGATCGCCTGGTACCCGGCGTCGATGCTGCTCTGGGTGGAGCACGTCCAGGCCAGCGGCTCACCGCTCGCCCCGCCGGAGGAGATGATGACGGACGCGCCCTCCGACTTCGCCCTGGCGATCTCGGGGTCGGTGTAGGAGTCGTTGCCGATGGGGAGCGTGTCGCCCCAGATCTGGTTGCAGCCCTCGCCGATGACGAAGGCCGCGGTGTAGGCCTTGAGCTGGTGTCCGGTGATGGCGGTGTCGAGCAGCCCTTCCTGACCGTTCGACATGTCGACATAGGGGGCTACGGAGTAGACGCTGCTCGCCGCCGCGGCCGCGTGGCCGGCGGGTGCCAGGGCGACGGCCGCGCCGGTGGCCGTGAGAGCGAGCGCGCAGGCGGAGGCCGCGCATCGTGCAAATCTTGCCAGGTGCATGACAGTACCCCTTTCGGGGATGCCCCTCGGGCGTTGAAGGGTGGGGAGATGCCGTACCGGGCTGACGTTGGTACATACCAAACCGCCCGCGGGTGCACCCGTCAAGAGGACTAGACCAAATAGTCACCGCGTCCTCGGGGCCTCTCGCCGGTGGGTGCCCTCTCTCACCGGCGTTCCATGGGGCCCGGCCTATGCGCCGGCCGGCAGCACGTGGTCGCCGAGCTTGTCCGTGCTCAGGCACAGCGAGCACACCACCGCGTCGTGCGTCGCACAGGCCGCCAGATCCGGGCGCTCGTACGGCTGGTGGCAGACATGGCAGTCGAGGGTGACCGCGCTCGGGTTGCCGTCCGCGTCGAGCAGCGGCTCGGCGATCCCGTCGTCGGCGTGCCGCAGGTAGTACCGGCCCTTGGTGACGACGGCCATCACAGGGGTGAGGGCGAAGGCGAGCACGGCCGCGGCGACGGGGGAGTACGGCTGGAGGGCGTCACCCAGGAGGTGGAAGTACATCGCGATCGACAGGCCGGAGGAGGCGACGAAGGCCACGACCCCCACCGGGTTGACGGCATACAGCATGCCGCGGCGGAACTCCGGGGTGAGCGGGGACAGCTTCAGCAGGTACTTGTTGACGCCGATGTCGGTGGCGACGGTGACCACCCAGGCGATCGCGCAGTTCGAGTAGAAGCCCAGGATGCTGTTCAGGAAGCTGAACATGTCAGCTTCCATCAGGGCGAGCGCGAAGCCCAGGTTGACCAGGACGAAGACCATGCGGCCGGGGTAGTGCCTGGTGACGCGGGTGAAGGAGTTCGTCCATGCCAGCGAACCGGAGTACGCGTTCGTCACGTTGATCTTGATCTGGCTGATGACCACCAGCGCCACGGCCAGCGGGACGACCATCCAGGACGGCATCATCGCGTCGAAAGCACCGCGGAACTGGTGGATCGGCTCGGTCGCCGCGGCCGGGCCGACCTTCGCGAGGATGTACACCGCGAGGAAGACACCGATGGCCTGCTTCAGCGCGCCCAGCACCACCCAGCCGGGACCGGCCATGACCACGGCGGTCCACCAGGTGCGCTTGTTGGCCTCGGACTTGGGCGGCATGAAGCGCAGATAGTCGATCTGCTCGCCGATCTGCGCGATCAGGGACAGGCACACGCCCGCGCCGAGCAGGACGGACGCGGTGTTGACGCCGCCGTCGCCGTCGGTGCCCGCGTAGGAGAGGAAGCGGTGGACGGTGCTCGGGTCGGTGGCGATCAGGTAGACCAGCGGGCCGACCATCAGCAGCAGCCAGATCGGGGTCGTCCACACCTGGAGCTTGCTGAGCGCCTTCATGCCGTAGATCACCAGCGGGATGACCATCAGTGTGGACACCAAGTAGCCGAACCACAGCGGCAGTCCGAGGCCGAGCTTCAGGCCCTGGGCCATGATCGAGCCTTCGAGGGCGAAGAAGATGAAGGTGAAGCTGGCGAAGATGACGCTGGTGAGGACCGAGCCGTAGTAGCCGAAGCCGGAGCCGCGGGTGATCAGGTCGAGGTCGATGTTGTAGCGCGCGCCGTAGTAGGCGAGCGGGAAGCCGGTGACGAAGATGACCACGGCGGCGACCGCGATGGCCACGAGCGCGTTGCCGGTGCCGTGGGCCAGGCCGATGCCGGCGCCGATGGAGAAGTCGGCCATGTAGGCGATGCCGCCGAGCGCGGTCGTCGCCACGACCATGGGGGTCCAGCGGCGGTAACTGCGGGGCGCGAAGCGGAGGGTGTAGTCCTCCAGTGTCTCCTTGACGGCCTGACCGCCGGCTGCCTCCGCCGTGCCTGCCGCAGGCGACCGTGACTCGGTGGTGCTCATGTCTCGCCTCCCGATGATCCTGGTGCGGGTACTGCGTCGAGGGATGAGCCCCCGCTTGGCGTCATCGGCAGGCTGGGGGAGCCGACGGACCGTCATGTGTCGCGTGCGGCCGTGTATACGACTCTGATCCCACGGCCGGTCACGCTAGAAAGGGGTTGTTGCCGCCGGCCCTTCCTGTCATGAACGCGGCGTTTCCGGGAGCTCACCCACTGTTCCGCCTCCGGCCCGTCCGTGGGCCGCCGTCAGCGGATTCCGGTACGGACGCGTCGCTTCGAGCCGGGAGCTCAGGTACTCGCCCACCACCTGCGGTGCGTACCCTCGGGATGGTCGGGGCGTGCTGCGCCGCCGGTGTCCAGCGTCGCGGCGGCCGTGCCGAAGCAACCCCGGTGGCAGGCCGGCCGGCTGAGCGCCAGTGCGTCCCTGCTACTCGCCGGCATTGCGAAGACACGTGTCGCTGAGCTGAAGGGCTCGACGGGGCGGGTCGGTCCGCCGACAGTGCCGCCGAAAGCAGCCCTGCGTGCCTGTCGCGCGTCGGCGTAAGCGGTCGCCGCCAGGCCCGTGGTGTGCGTCGAGGCGTCGACGCCGTTGCGGCAAGCGCGAGTCCGTGGGCCATCACCGACGGTCAGCCACTGATCTTCTGTTGGGCCCGCGGCCCGAGCGGGGCCGAGATCGACGGCCGGGCCGCGTCGCGTGGTGCCCGATTCCCGCAGCCTGCCGTCGGCGCTCGCCGCCGGCGCCGTCGGTGCCCCTGCCGACGCTCGCCGAAGCGGTCCGGGACTCCGATCCGACCGCCGGGGGTGCCTGGAGTCCCGCAGGGCCATCGGCTCGCGCCGGCCCAGGAGGCGACCGACCACGGCCTGTTCGGGCGGTGGGTGGAGCGCGGCGTGGGCGAGCTGACCGACGCCGCTCCGTCCGGTGCCGTGGGAACGCTGCAGCGTTCGCGCAGTCGCGGCCCTGAACCAGCCGACGATCGAGGCGCCGTACCGCGAACGGTGCTGGGAACCTGACCGGGCCGGGCGTCACGGGTGTGGGAGCAGCGCATGCTCGCACATGACCCGAGCCTGCCGACCGGGATGGATGCGACCCACGCCGCGCTCCATCCTGCGGATGCGCCCGGCCCTGCGCCGGGCCTGCCGCGAGCACACGCGGTCCGCGGCACCGGGCGGGTGTCTGCCGGCCGTTCGCCGCGTGGTACGAGCCGTTGTCCGTGAGCCTCCGGGTGCCGGCGTCCGCCCCGGGAGGTCAGGCACCCCCGAGGCTCGTACGCCTGCATCCGGTGAACGCTGCCCCGACCGCCGCCGAGCGAGGCTCAGTCAGTCGGGAAGCGTCGCCGTCGTCGTCAGGAGCCGTTCCCTGAGCCGGTCGCCGTCTTCGAGTAGGCGTCGTGCCAGGCGGCCTTCGCGCCGGAGTCGCCGATCCGGTAGACGTCCACGACCGCTCCCACGGCGACGGCCAGCGAGAGCACGCCCATGACGATGCGCACGGGCAGGGCCGACCAGCGCACGGTACGGCCCTGGCCGGGTTCCGTCTGGGCGCGCCGGCCCGCCCACCACACGACCGCCGCCAGCACGAACAGGCCCAGGGCCCACGGCAGCAGCCCGTCGCCCAGCTCGGTGTGCCGGCGTACCAGGGCGTCGTCACCCACGTGCCGTTCGAGCCACTCGCCGGCGTGGGTGGTCAGCGGCACACTGACCAGGGCGAGGAAGGCCACCAGCGGCAGCAGCACACCCAGCCGCCGGGCGGCCCGCGGCCACAGCGCGGCCGTGACCAGGGCCAGCGCAGTGAGGGGTATCAGCACGACCACGACATGGACGAACAGGACATGGGCGGGCAGACCGTTGATCAGAGTCATTCAGGCGCTCCTGAGGGGGTGAGGCGCGCCAGCCTGCCACAGCAGGCTCTCAGTTACCTCTGAGCCTTCTCGGCCACGGATCGCCCCGTGAAGCACCGCGGCACGGGCCTCGTCGGTGCGCCGCACCACGGACCAGGTCCAGCAGAGCTACGACGCCACGACCGGGCGTCGTACGAGACCGGGCGGGAGCGAAGTGGCCTGGCTCTTGGGGCAGTTGACGACCGGGGGTCGCAGCGGTGGACGTGGTCGAAGAAGGCCGCGCCGGTGATGCCGCCGCCGGAGATGTGCACCGCGCGGGCGTGGACCGTATCCGTGCCGGCACCGGTCGCGACGGCGTGGAGCCGCTCGGCGCCGATGAGTCCGGCCCGCAGTCCGCGCCGCTCCAGGTCCTCGGTAGCCCAGCCGTACCGGTGCCGAACCCGGACCGGGCGCCGGCGTGGCGCCGCAGGCCGGCGGCGTGGGCCGGCAGATCGCGGGCCGGGAGGAGCAGGGCGGAGCCCGCCGGGGTGAGGGAGACCGACCGGCGGTCGCGGTCGAAGAGGCGCACCCCGAGGTCGCGTTCCAGGGACGTGATCTGCTGGGAGAGGGAATGGCCGGCGATCAGGAGCCGCTCGGCGGCCCGGCTGAGGTTCAGCTCCTCGGCGACCGCGACGAAGTACCGGAGTCGCCGCAGCTCCACGGCCCTCACGCCATGGCCTGTCGGAGGCTGTGCCTCTCGGCAGGGAGACAGCCGGTCGTGGCGCCTGGCCGCCGGCCGACGGACGATGAGGGAACGGCGGCCCGCGGTCCGGCGGTCCGGAACCCAGGGCGTCGCAGCATCCGCGGTGCACCGGTTTCCCCCGGACGCCCCAGCGAACGGAGTCGGGCCATGCGAGAGTTCCTGGTCGAGATCACCACCACGATCCCCGAGGGCACCAGTCAGGACGAGATCGACCGCCGACGCGCCGCCGAGGCCGTCCGCGCCCGGGAGCTGGCCGCCGCCGGCCATCTGGCACGGCTGTGGCGTCCGGTGGGCGAGCTGCGCAGCATCGGCGTCTGGCTGGCCACCGACGAGGACGAGCTGCACGAGAGGGTGCTCGGTACGCTCCCGCTGAACCCGTGGATGAGCTTCGCCGTCACCGCGCTGGAGCCGCACCCCAACGACCCCGGCCGGAGCGCCGGCACCCGCTGACCTGTACGCCGTCGGTCCGGCATCACGGCGCCGGGCCGGGACGGCGCGGCACCCACCGGGCTCCGGACAGCCACGTGGTCCACGGGCCGGACAAGGAGAACTCCTCCACGACCGTACGACCCCTGCGCGCGGCCCCGGACCGAGGCAGCGGCCCGCTCCGCTCATCCTGGGGCCACGTCGGCCAGGGCGCCGCCGCGCTCGCCGTCGGCATGGGAGTCGCCGCTTCCTCCACACCCCGACCCTCCCCCTCACGCACACCCAGGCCTGGTGTATGCGGGCGCCGGTGCGAATCCGACCACCGCCGACTACGTCGGCTGTCTCATCGGCGCGCTCGCGGGCATCCTGCGCCCCGCGCTGGTGCGCTCGCCGCTCTCCTGCGTGCCTTCCCGGCGGTGCTCGCCGTGAGCCTGGCCGCCATGCCCGCCATGCACGCCATGCCCGCCAACCACGGGACGCCGATGCGGCTCGCGCTGCGGCTGTTCGCCGGGGTGGCCGGCGCCCTGGTCTTCGTCGTCGCCGTCAGTTCCCTCCCGATCCACCTGCGGGAGCACCCGGCCCGCCGGCCCTCAACCCCCTGCTGCAGGGCAGCCGGCCTCGGTGGCCGCCGACCGGCCCGCTGAAAGTCTTAGGGTGGGCATGTGGGCGGCGGTGTGGTGACGCTGTTCCTGTGCGGTGATGTGATGCTCGGGCGCGGTGTCGATCAGATTCTGGCGCATCCCTCGGAGCCGGAGCTGCGCGAGGACTACGTCAAGGACGCGCGGTCGTACGTGGAGCTGGCCGAGGCGGTCAGTGGTCCGATCCCCGCACCGGTCGATCCCGCGTGGCCGTGGGGCGAGGCGCTGCGGCTGCTGGAGCGGTGCGCCCCGGACGCACGGATCGTGAATCTGGAGACGGCTGTCACGCGCAGTGACGCGTTCGCGCCGGGCAAGGCGATCCACTACCGGATGCACCCGGACAACCTCGCCGCCCTGACGGTGGCCCGGCCCGATGTGTGCGTCCTGGCGAACAACCATGTGCTGGACTTCGGCCGACCAGGGCTGCGGGAAACGCTGGACGTGCTGGCCGGTGCGGGGCTCCGGGCCGCCGGCGCCGGACACGACGCCGGCGAGGCCGGCGCACCGGTGGCGGTGCCCGTCGGGCCCGGCCGCCGGGTGCTGGTCCTCGCCCTCGGCGCACTGTCCAGCGGCATCCCGTCCGACTGGGCCGCGACCGCGGACCGGCCCGGTGTCGCCCACGTCCGTGACCTGTCGGCGGCGGCCGCGAGCGCTGTCCGGCGGGTGCGCGCGGCCAGGCGACCGGGCGACATCGTCGTCCTGTCCATCCACTGGGGCACCAACTGGGGCTATCTCGTCCCCCGCGAGCAGCGGCACTTCGCGCACGCCGTGATCGACGGCGGCGTCGACCTCGTCCACGGCCACTCCTCGCACCATCCCCGCCCGGTCGAGGTATACCGGGACCGGCTGATCCTCTACGGCTGCGGCGACTTCATCGACGACTACGAGGGCATCACCGGCTACGAGGAGTACCGCGACGACCTCCGGCTCGCGTACGTCGCCTCGGTGGACGCGGACACCGGGAGCCTGGCCGGCCTGCGGATGTTTCCCTTGCGGGCGCGGCGGATGCGGCTGGAACATGCGGGGGAGGAGGACCGTGCCTGGCTGCGCACGACCCTCGACCGGATCAGCCGCGGCGTGCGCGTCGACGCGGCGGCCGACGGCACGCTCAGCGTCGTGGCCGGGCCGGAGCGAAGCTGACGTCCGCGACGACGCCTACGACGGCTTCTGTTCCGTCGCCGCCGTGCGCAGACGCTCCGCGCACCACTCCCGGACCGCGTCGGCGACCTGCTCCAGGGCGCCCGGCTCCTCGAAGAGGTGGGTGGCTCCCGGGATCACCCGCAGAGAGTGCGGGGCCCGCAGCTGCCGTGCCGCCTCCTCATTGAGCCGCAGCACCTCGTGGTCGTCGCCGCCCACGACGAGCAGGACCGGCGCGCGTACGGCGGGCAGCTCGTCGCCGGCCAGATCGGGCCGGCCGCCCCGGGAGACGACGGTCAGGACGCGGTCCGGGTGCTGCGCGGCGGCCCGCAGAGCGGCGGCCGCGCCGGTACTCGCGCCGAAGAGGACGACGGGCAGGTCACCGGTGTTGGGCCGGGCGCCGAGCCACTCCATGGCGGCCACGAGGCGACGCCCCAGCAGCGCGATGTCGAAGCGGTGCTCACCGGTCACGACATCCCGGCGCTCCTCCTCAGCGGTGAGCAGATCGATCAGCAAGGTGGCCAGCCCGGCCTCCCGCAGAGCCGCGGCCACCGCCTGATTGCGCGGACTGTGCCGGGAACTGCCACTGCCGTGCGCGAACAGCACCACGGCCGGTGCGGAGTCCGGCACCACCAGATCACCTGGGAGCTGGGCGCCGTCGGCGGGCACCACAACCGTCTCGGACATCATGGTCATCGACTTCCCCGGAGGACCGTGTGGATCCTCGGTCGTCGGGTCGAACCTCGTGCATATCTCACTTACCCCCGTGCGCCCCACCTACCCCGCGACGCGCCCTGATACCAATTGAAAGCTGAACAGGACAGAGGCCGTCCGCCGGGTGCACGCTGGCTGAGGACGGAGGGAACAGCGATGACCACTGCGAAAGACATCATGAGCCCGGGCACCCAGTGGATACCCCGCCACGAGACGCTGGACCGCGCGGCCCAGATGATGCGGGACCATCACGTGGGCGCACTCCCGGTCAGCGACCCCGACCAGGGCGACCGTATGTGCGGCATCATCACCGACCGCGACATCGTGGTGAAGTGTGTCGCCGAGGGCCACGACCCTGCGCGGGTGACGTGCGGTGACCTCTGCGAGGGCACACCGCGCTGGATCGACGCCGCCGCCGACGTCTCCGAGGTCCTGCGGGAGATGGAGGGGCACCAGATCAAGCGCCTGCCCGTGGTCGAGAACAAGCGGACGATCGGAATGATCAGCGAGGCCGACATAGCCCGGCACCTCAGTGACGAGAAGCTCGCGGAGTTCGTGCACCGCGTGTACGCGAGGTGAGCGGAAGCGGGCCTCGGCCCGCGAGGAAGCCGACGCCCGGCTCTTCGTCGTCCTCGTCGTGGGTCAGCGGCCCGCGCCGCTGAGCGAGGGCTCAGCCCGGTCGCCCCGTACCGTGTCGGTCAACACCCCCGGATCCCTGGGCAGTTCGTCGCCGCGCCAGGCCACATGGCCGTCCGGGCGGACCAGCACGAAGGACCGTTCGTAGAGCTCGGCGACCTCCCTGTCCGCCCCTCGGAGCACTGCCAGCGGTACGCCCCGCTCGGCGAACGCCTGTTCCACACCCGTGAGTTGACCGTGCTCGCCGAAGCACAGCAGGGCGAAGCCGTGGCCGAACAGGTCGAGGGTGGAAGTGCCGGCGTCCCACCACGCGTGCGCGGCGCGGTAGCCGGGCTCGCTGCCGGGACGCCAGTCGGCGTCCGGTTTTCCGTGGCGTACCGGCACCTGGGGGTCCTCGATGATGGCGGGGGAGCGGTAGCGCAGCCCGAAGTGGATCTCCGGGGCGTCGAACTCCCGCTGTGCGCCGCTGCTGCGAAGCACCTGCGCCATCCGCGTGCGGGCCAGCTCGCCCTCGGGGCCGTCCAGGTGGATCTCGGGCGGCACCTGCCGGCGCATGGTGCGCTGCAGATTGAGGTTGGCCTCCTGGAGGCTCTCCACGGCGATCGGCCGGCGCTCGGTGTCGTAGGTGTCGAGCAGCCGGGGTCCGGCCCAGCCGTCGAGTGTGGCGGCGAGTTTCCAGCCGAGGTCGGCGGCGTCGCCGATGCCGGTGTTGAGCCCGAAGCCGCCGGAGGGCGACAGGGTGTGTGCGGCGTCGCCGGCGAGGAAGACCCGTCCGGCCCGGTACCGGTCGGCGACGCGATGGGTCAGCTGCCACTCGCCGTCGCTCAGCAGTTCCACCGGGGTGTCGAAGGCGAGCGCTTCGCCGATCAGTGCCAGCGGGTCGGCCCGGCCGTCGTCGTCCGCGGCCACCACCAGGTTGTACAGATCACTGCCGTTGAGCGAGCGCATCGGGAAGCGCAGCGTGGACGACAGCAACAGGAAGTAGACGAGGGCGGCGCGCTCGCCGAGCCGCTTCTTGAGTTCGGGGGCGCGGAAGAGGATGTTGCGGAACACCTGGGTGCGGTGGCGGGCCGGCGCCGCGATGCCGCAGGCCCGGCGGACGGGGGAGGCGGCGCCGTCGCAGGCGACCAGATAGCGGGCCCGTACGGTGCGGGCCGTGCCCGTGGCGTGGTCGGTGAGGTCGGCCTGCACGTGGTCGTCGCTCTGCCGCACCCGGTCGACGGTGGTGCGCAGCCGCAGCGGACCGTCCGGCTGGACGCCCACTGCCTGGATCAGCACCGGGTTCAGCCAGTGCGCCGGGCACATCTGGTCGGGCTCGGGGGTGTGCGTGAAGGCCGGGCGGTCACCGGTGGTTCCCCGGCGGTAGCGGTACACCTCGTGGCCACCGACCTGGGTGATCCAGGCGATGTCCAGGGGGTGGTCGGCCGGCCAGCCGGCGCCGCGTACGGCGTCCGCGACGCCCCAGCGGCGGAACAGCTCCATCGAGCGTGGACCGATCGTGCTCACCTTGGGATGGCGGACCCGTCCGTCACCGGCGTCGATGACCATGCAGTCGATGTCGCGGTACGACAGGTCCAGCGCGAGCGCCATTCCGACGGGGCCGCCGCCCACGATCAGCACGTCGGTCCACTCGTCGGAATGCGTCATGTCTTCCTCGCCTTGTTCGGGTCGTACGGGGCCTGTCGCGGGGGAGGGGATGCCGGGTGGCCCGGGGGCCGGTCACCCGGCATGGGGTCACGGGCGTTCGGCGGTGACCAGGAGGCAGCCGAAGCTCTCGACACCGGCCAGGTCGGCCGGGTGGAAGGCGTCGGCGGAGAAGGGCGACGCCCAGGATCATGCCCGGCCGGCGCAACTCGGGGTGCATCACGCCGAGTTCGCGTGCCACGACCGTGTCGCGCTCCGCCTCGCTCATCCGGTCGAGCGCCTCGGCGTCCGGCCCGATGGTGTAGCTCGCGAGCAGCACCGCGCCGAGCGCCGGATCGCCCTCGGCGGGCGGGTAGTACGTCTGCCGGACATGCCCGCCGGTGAAGGAGGCACCCCCGCTGATGCCGTCCTTCTCCCAGAAGGCCTCCCGGCAGTGGAAGGCTATCTTCGTGCCCGGCCAGTACTTCGTCTGATGGATGATGTCGAGCTTCTCCCGGTCGAAGCCGGTCAGTTGCAGCTCCCTGAGCACGGTGAACGGGATGGTGCACACCACGTAGTCGCAGATCTTGGTGAGTGTGCCGGTTCCCTGACGGATCCTCAGAATCACCGCGTCGTCCCGGACATCGATGCCTGTGACCTCAAGGCCGGTCGAGATCTGTCCCCGGATCCGGGCGGCGAACCGGCGGGGGAGTACGTCCATGCCGTCCCGCAGCCGCACGATCGTGGAGCTGGTCTCGTCCAGCACGTCGTCGAGAAAGCGTTCCAGGTGCGGCGGGCAGAACGCCCGGACCTCGGGATGGTCGGCGAAGAAGGCGTGCAGGTCGATCCGGTTCTTCGTGCTGCCGCACCGGTAGGGCGTCAGATCGATGTGATCGATGCGGTTCAGCAGTTCCACGCCGACCTCGCTACCCAGCGCGCTGTAGAACTCGCGCGGGGCGACGGCCCGCAGGCTGGCGTCCAGCCAGGCTCCGAACAGCAGGGTGTTCTCGCGGAAATCACGGCTCGGCAGTCCGGCGGCGAACTCGTCGACCAGCGTCTTCCGGGCGTCCCGCACCCGAAGATAGCCGGAGGAACCCGGCAGATAGGCGGCGTCGTCGGAGAAGAGCGTCTGGAACTCCCGCACCTGTTTCTGCAGGCCGAGTTCGGCGATGTAGTGCATGGTCAGGCGGTGCCCGGCGGGGATCCGCATCGCGCCCAGCTCGGCGAACGGCCCGGACCGGCCGGCACCGGGAAAACGATGCGTGTGGATCCGGCCGCCGATGTCCTGGCTGCCCTCGATGATCTGGACGTGATGTCCGAGGCGCTCCAGTTCATAGGCCGCCACCAGACCGGCGATGCCGGCGCCGATGACGGTGATGTTCTTCGGTCCACCGATGGCGCCGTCCAGTCCGTCTACCTCCTGCAAGGGTCTCGTCACAGGTGTCCTCTCCAGTGCGCGATGTCCACGGCCGGAACGATTCCTGGATGAACCCGGCGCCTTTCCCTGCTGTCGGAAAGGGCATGCCGGAAAATCCCAACGGCCATTGTTCGGGCAGTGACAAGCCGCCCGTATCCCCCAAGCGGAGTCGCGCACAGGTGTTTGACGGGTAATCAGTCTCTCCCTGTGCGGGTGGCATGGCTGCGTCACCCTGCGCGATCGCGCGGGGTTTGCCCCGCACCGCCGTAACGGGCGGAAGACGGGGGAAGACTGGCGGGCGTCGCGGGTCGGCCGGGGTCATGGGGCCCGGGCCGGCCGGCGGTCACGGTGAGACACCCCCCACGGAGGCGACGTTGACGCGCGTGTTGATCGCTACCACCCCGGCCCCCGGACACGTCGTCGGCATCCTTGAGGTGGCACGCGAACTGGCCCGGCGCGGCCACGAGGTGCGCTGGTACACCGGGCGGGCCTTCCAGGACCGGGTCGAGCAGGCCGGGGCCCGCTTCGAACCCATGAGAGCCGAGCTGGACTTCGGCGGCAAGAGCCGGGAGGAGGCCTACCCCGGCCACGCCGGGCTGACCGGCATGGCCGGCTTCAAGACCGGTGTCCGGGACATCTTCTACCGGACCGCACCGGCCCAGCTGGAGGACCTGCTGGCGGTGCTCGACCGGTTTCCGGCCGACTGCCTGCTCGCCGACGACATGTGCTACGGCGCCTGCTTCGCCGCCGAGCGCACCGGGATCCCGCTGGCCTGGCTGAGCAACTCCGTCTACATCCTCGGCAGCAGGGACACTGCCCCGCTCGGCCGGGGGCTGCCGCCCAGCTCGTCGCCGCTCGGCCGGGCACGCAACGCGCTGCTCCGGTTCGTCGGCGACCGGGTGGTGATGCGGGACCTGCGCCGGGAGGCCGACCGGACCCGCGACCAGGTGGCCCTGCCCCGGCTGCGGACGGGCGCCATGGAGAACATCGCGCGCCCGCCGGCCCTGTATCTGCTGGGCACCGTACGGTCCTTCGAGTTCCCCCGCAG
Organism: Streptomyces sp. CoH27; assembly: GCF_020181035.1. Taxonomy (GTDB): domain Bacteria; phylum Actinomycetota; class Actinomycetes; order Streptomycetales; family Streptomycetaceae; genus Streptomyces; species Streptomyces camelliae. Next base: position 302,765 of record NZ_JAIQYY010000001.1, on the reverse strand, counting down.
CGATCTGCTCCCGGGCACCCACTTCGTGGGCGGCCTGCTCGGGCTGCCCCCGGAGCACTTCGAACCGCCCGGCTGGTGGGAGGACCTGCACGGCACCCGGCCGGTGGTCCTGGTCACCCAGGGCACCACGGCCAACGACGTCGACCGGCTCCTCGTCCCCGCCGTGCGCGCCCTGGCCGGCCAGGACGTGCTGGTCGTGATCACCACCGGCAGCGCCGTGGACGCGGGGCGGCTCGGCCCGCTGCCGGACAACGTCCGCCTGGAGCGGTTCGTCCCGTACCACCATCTGCTGCCCCATGTCGACGTGATGGTCAGCAACGGCGGCTACAACGGCATCAACGCGGCCCTGGCCGAAGGCGTCCCCCTGGTCGTCGTACCGGGCTCGGAGGAGAAACCCGACGTGGCCGCGCGGGTCAAATGGGCCGGCGCCGGTGTCGTCCTCGGCCGCCGGGCGGTGTCCGAGGCCGGCCTGCGCCAGGCGGTGGCCACCGTACTGACCGACGGGCGCTACCGGCGGCGGGCCCGCGAACTCGCCGCGGAGTACCGCAGCTGCGACGCCCCGCGCCGGGCCGCCGACCTCATCGAGTCCCTGGCCGCATCCCAGGGCCAGGTTCCCACCGGAGGAGTCACACGTTGAACGCCATGACGAAGGCGGGCCTGAAAGAGGCCCCCGAGACGAACATGCCCGTGGACCCCGGGCCCTTCGACTGCATGCCGGAGCTGCTGGCGGCCGCGAAGGTCGCGCCGGTCGTCCGGATCCCCTACCTCGGGCAGCCCGCCTGGGTGGTGTGCGACCCCGAGCTGGTGAAGGCCGCGCTGACGCACCCGCAGATGGGCAAGGACGTCACCTTGGTCCCCGACTTCATGCGCCGGCCCGGCCTGATGGTCGGATCCCAGCCGGACCCGGACTACGCCCGCGCCATGATCATGAGCGACGGCGAGAACCACGCGCGGATCCGGCGGATGCACGCGCCGGTGCTGAGCCCGCGCAACACCGAGCGGTGGGGCGAGCGGGTCGCCGTCAAGGTCGACGGCTTCCTCGACGAACTGGAGCAGGCCGGCTCCGGCTCCCGTGCCGAGGTCAACGTGGTCACGGACTACACGCACCGGATCCCGCTGGCCTTCATCTCCGAGATGCTCGGCCTGCCCCCCGAGGCTCAGCGGCAGCTGCGCGGCATCACCGATGTCATGCTCTACTCCTCCGACTACCCGGCGCGCAAAGAGGCGGTCGGGGCGCTGTACGGGGCGGTCGAGGGCTGGGTGCGCGACCCGGACCCGCTGGACGACGGGGTGATCACCGGACTGCTGGCCTCCTCCGACGGACCGGACGCGGCGGTCACCGAGGGCGAGGTCATCGTCTGGACCCTCGGCATGATCATCACCGGCTGCGAGACGACCGGGAGCCTGATCTCCGCGTCGCTGTACGAGGCGCTGCGCCGCCCGCCCGAGGAACGGCCGCGGACCGACGAGGAGATCAAGGCCTGGGTCGAGGAGACCCTGCGGGTGCACCCGCCGTTCCCGCACCCCACCTGGCGCTTCCCCCTGACGGACATCGACCTGGGCGGCTATCTGATCCCCAAGGGCGCTCCGGTGCAGGTCAGCATCGCGGCGGCGAACCGCGACGCCGGCGAGGGAGCCGACTGCTTCGAGGCCCGGCGGCAGGGCAAGGGGCACCTCAGCTTCGGCCTCGGCATGCACTACTGCATCGGCGCCCCGCCGGTCCGCCTGGAGGCGAAGATCGCGGTGGGCGGCTTCCTGCGCCGGTTCCCACGGGCCCGGCTGAGCACCACCACCGTCGTCGAGTGGGAGTCGGAGTGGATGATCCGGCGGCTGAGCGTCCTGCCCGCCACACTGGACTGAAAGGACGTTCATGAAGGCCCTCGTGCTCGCCGGCGGGTCCGGCCGCCGCATGCGGCCCATCACCCACACCTCGGCCAAGCAGCTCGTGCCGGTCGCGAACAAACCGGTCCTGTTCTACGGCCCGGAGTCGATCGCCGAGACGGGCATCCGCGACGTGGGCATCGTCGTCGGCGACACGGCCGCCGAGATCGAGGCCGCGGTCGGCGACGGTTCCCGCTTCGGCCTCGACGTCACCTACCTGCCGCAGGAGGCACCCCTGGGCCTGGCCCACGCGGTGCGCACCGCCCGGGACTACCTCCGCGACGACGACTTCGTGATGTACCTCGGTGACAACTTCATCGTCGGCGGCATCAGCGCGCTCGTGGACCGGTTCCGCACACGCCGCCCCGACGCCCAGATCATGCTGACCCGGGTGTCGGACCCGCGCGCCCTCGGCGTGGTCGAGCTGGACCGCCACGGCCGGGCGATCCGCCTGGAGGAGAAGCCGGAGCGGCCCAGGAGCGATCTCGCCCTGGTCGGCGTCTACCTCTTCACGCCCCGCGTGCACGAGGCGGTGGCCGGGCTGAAGCCGTCGTGGCGGGGCGAGTTCGAGATCACCGACGCCATCCAGGAGCTCATCGACTCGGGCTGTCGGGTGGACTCGGCCGTCGTCTGCGGATACTGGAAGGACACCGGCAACGTCGACGACATGCTGGAGGTCAACCGCCTCGTCCTCGACGGCGTCACGGCCGACTGCGCCGGGGAGGTCCACGCCAGCGAGCTTATCGGCCGGGTGGTGATCGAGCGGGGCGCGACCGTCACCGGCTCGCGGATCGTCGGCCCGGCGGTCGTTGCGGCCGGAGCGCGGATACGCGACTCCTACGTCGGCCCGTTCACCTCCATCGACCGGGACTGCGCGGTCGTGGACAGCGAGGTGGAGTACTCCATCGTGCTGCGCGGGGCGTCCATCGTCGGGGTGCGGCGCGTCGAGCGCTCGCTGATCGGACGCGAGGTCGAGGTCACCTCGGCCCCCCGGATCCTGCGGTCCCACCGGCTCGTCCTCGGCGACCACAGCACGGTGCGGGTCGCCTCATGAGGATCCTCGTGACCGGCGGCGCAGGCTTCATCGGCTCGCACTTCGTGCGGTCGTACGCCGGCGAGGCCACGACCACCGTCCTCGACAAGCTGACCTACGCCGGCAACCCGGCGAACCTGACGCCCGTCCGGGACCGCATCACCTTCGTGCACGGCGACATCTGCGACGCCGAACTCCTCGCGAAGGTGGTGCCCGGCCACGACCTCGTCGTCAACTTCGCCGCCGAGTCGCACGTCGACCGGTCCATCGCCGCCGCTGGCGCCTTCGTCCACAGCAACGTCCTGGGCGTCCAGACCCTCATGCAGGCCTGCCTCGACGCGGGCACCCCGAGGATCGTGCACGTCTCCACCGACGAGGTCTACGGCAGTATCGACAGCGGCTCCTGGGACGAGACGGCCCCGCTCAGCCCCAACTCCCCCTACGCGGCATCGAAGGCCGGCGGCGACCTGATCGCGCTCGCCTACGCGCGCACCCACGGGCTGCCGGTCAGCATCACGCGCTGCGGCAACAATTACGGGCCGTACCAGTACCCGGAGAAGGTCGTCCCACTCTTCGTCACCCATCTGCTCGACGGCCGGAGGGTGCCGCTGTACGGCGACGGTGGCAACGTCCGCGACTGGATCCACGTCGACGACCACTGCCGGGCCGTCCGGCTGGTCGCCGAGCGCGGCGAGCCCGGCGAGGTCTACCACGTCGCCGGCACCGCCGAGCTGACCAATCTGCACCTGACCGCCCGGCTGCTCGACGCGCTCCGGGCGGGCTGGGAGCGCGTCGAGCGGGTGGCGGACCGCAAGGGCCATGACCGCCGCTACTCCCCTGGCCGACGGCAAGCTGCGGGCCCTCGGATACGCACCCCGGGTCCCGTTCGAGCGGGGCCTGGCCGAGACCGTCGCGTGGTACGCCGCGCACCGTTCCTGGTGGGAGCCGCTGAAGGAACGTCTTCCATGACGGCGATGGGGCGGCGTGCTATGCCTTGTACTGCACCAGCGCCGTACGGGAGCGGATCCCCAGCTTGCGGTAGATCTGCCGCAGATGGAATCCGACCGTGTGGGGGGAGACGAACAGATGGCGCGCGGCCTGCCGGTTGGTCAGGCCGCCGGCCACCAGTTCCGCCACCTTGCGTTCCGTGTCGGTGAGGCTCTCCCAGCCGGAGACCGGGCGCTTCGCCTGCGTCCAGTGCCGGCGCCGCACCCCGAGCCGGCGCAACCGGGACCGTACCCGGGCGATGTCCCGCTCGCCGCCGAGGCCGCCGTAGGCGCCCATCGCCCGGTTCAGCTCGCCGATCGCGCTCTCGTGGTCACCGCGGTCGAGCAGCACGCCGGCCCGGTCCTCGGCCGCCGCGGCCCGGGCCCACGGGTTGCGGTGCAGCCGGCCCGCCCGGGCCAGGGCGTTCGCGTCCGCCTCGGCGAGCGCGCGGGCATGGGTGGCGGCTGCGACGATCGCGGGAACGCCCGGATTGCGGGTGCGCAGCTGCTCCGCCGTGTCGATGACGCGCTGTGCGAGCTCCGGCAGGTCCGCGGCGAGCGCACAGCGCACACACCAGGCCGCGGCGGCCGAGTCCTCCAGCACGACTTCGCGGAAGCCACCGGGATGCGCCCCGATCTCCGCCAGCACCTCCGCCGCCACCCGGGAGTCCGCCCGGGCCTCCGCCAGCTGTGCGTTCAGCAGCAGCCGTGCCGCCCACCAGGGGCTGTGGGGATGCTGCGGGAAGTCCTTCTCCAGCGTGTCGATGTGCCCCTGCGCCTGGGCGAGTTCCCCCCGGCGCAGCGCGACGAGGGCCAGCACCAGCCATGCCTGCGGGGCGAGCATCGGCACATACGGGCCGTCCGTGCCCACCCCGGCCTGCGCCGCCTCCTCGGCCTCGGCCAGCCGGCCCTGGGCGAGATGCAGGGGCGCCCGGAGCACCGCCGGGACCGCGGCGACCAGCGTCCTCGACCCCGGTACGACCGTGCGGGCGAAGGCCTGGACGACCGCCGTGGCCTCCTCGTACTCGTCGATCCTGGTGAGCGTGAAGGCCAGGAACCAGCGCGGGTCGAGGAACGGTACGCCCGCGCCCCCGTGGTCGAGCGCGACGGCTCGGCGCAGCATCCCGACCGCGTCGCCGGCATGACCGTCCCGCCACTGCGTGAACGCGTGAAAGGTCAGCGCGCCGACCTGCACCGGCTGTGCGTGACGGTCGGGCGCGCTGAGGATGCCGCGCGCCCGCTGGACCGCGGTGCTGTCGCCGTTCAGACAGGAGGCGGCGAGATGGGTGAGCACGGCCTCGCGGTGCGGGGAGCCTTCCTCCTGCGCCGTGAGCGCGTCGCGCGCGGCCTGGCACGCCATCGGCGCGTTCCCGAGCAGGAGCAGCGCGGCCGACATGGACACCCGCAACGAGCTGATGTCCGCGGCGAGTTCCGCGGGCAGGGGGACGGCGAGCCGCGCGGTCTCGTCGATGGTGTCCTTGGCCAGGGTGATGGCCCGGTCCAGCCGGCCCGCCCTGGTGAACGCGTCGACGGCCGTCTTGGCGAGGCGCACCCGCTCGGCCTGTCCCGGCGGCAGGAGCTCCATGGCACGAGTCGCCAGCGATGCCGCGGTCGACGGATCGGCTGCCAGCAGCCGCTGGGCTCCCTCGGCGATGATGCGCAGCGCCTCCGTGTTGCCGGGCCGGGCGACATGCACCAGTTGGAGGGCGGCGCGCTCGATGCCGTCGGGGCGCGACAGCAGCATCTCCGCCGTCTGCCGGCGCAGCAGCGCGCACACCGGTGGCGGCACGGAGTCGAGCAGGACACGCCAGACCGGCTCACTGCGGAACGCGAGGTCACGCTCACCGCAGACCAGCAGCCCGCGGTCGACCGCTTCGTCCACCGCGGCCAGCAGCCCCACCGGTGCCTCGCCGAGCAGGGCCGACAGATCCTCCGGCGCGAACGGCGAACCGAGCACCGCCGCCAGCCTGAGTGCTCTTATGGTGATGTCGGACAGCGTCCGCAGATCTTTCTGGACCATCGTGGAAAAGCGCCTGGGCACGGGCGCCGGCAGACACACACCCGTACCGCCGGGGGTGTCGTCGGCCGAGCCGGGCCGCAGGCGTGAGGTGCCGTCGACCACACATAAGTCACCGTCCTCCACGAGCCCGCGCACCAGCTCGATCACGGCACGAGGGGTGTCGTTGACGCTCTCGGCCAGGGCGAGGAGCGCGGGCTCGGGGACGTTTCCGGCGCAGTCGGCGACCAGTTGGCCGAGCGCGTCGCCCGACAGCGGCCCCAGCTCCCGCAGGTGTTCCACGGGGAGCCTGCCGCGCAGCTTGCCGAGACAGGTCAGCACGGACGCGTACGGTGTGGCGCCGCGGTCCGGGGTGAAGGCGAGCAGCCAGAGGATCGGGCGGCCGCTCAGGCCCGCGACGAGGTCGCACAGCACGGCGAGATCGGGGACGTCCGCCAGGTGCAGATCGTCGAGCGTGACGACGGTGCGGACCTGTTCCGCCTTGGTGCGCAGCAGCGCCCGCGCCGCCTCGATCGCGAAGGAGGCACGCGGCGTGTGGAATCCGTCCTCGACGGCTCCGGATGCGGGTGGGTGAGCGGCGGCGGGCACCGGAGCCGCCCGGGTGGTGGCACCGGAGCCGCAGGGGACGCCGCCCACGACCGAGAAGCCGTTCGCGCCGGCCAGGGTGACGGCTTCGACGAGGAGCCGGGTCTTGCCCGCGCCGGGCCTCGCCTCCACCAGGAGCACCTTGCTGCGCCGGGTGTTCGCCACCGTGTGCAGACTCGCGCTGATCTGCGCCAGCTGTTCTTCCCGCCCCCGCACCGGGGGCAACGGTCGTGCAGTGGGTCCCATGACGCTCCGTATCAGAAAGTGAGCGGACGCAGACTGTACGTACCCGTCTCCCTGCACGACGTACACGGGCGCGAACGCCATGGGGGAGGCGCGGAGGGCTCACTGCTACGCAGGTGGTGAACACATGGCGCACATGCACCCCTCAGCGCCTTCTGCTCCCGCGGCCAGGGGCGCAGCTCCGCTTCCTCCGTCTCACCGGGCGGGAGAGGTACCGGTCGCACCGTCACAGATGGCCGTCGTACACCGGTTGTCCCGCTCGTGTGAAGGTCGGGCATAATCTTCAACAAATTGTTGAAGGGGGTGGCGGTGCAGCAAAGAAGCTGGACTGCGGCAGATGTCGGGCACATGCAGCTGCGCGGCATCGCTCAGGTGGCGCTCAGCGCGAGTCCATGGGCCGGACTGCTGTTCACCGCCGCACTGTTCGCCGGGGAGTGGCGCATCGGCGTGTACGGACTGCTCGGTGCGGCGGCGTCCACCGCGGCCGCTGCCGTGCTGGGCGCCGACCGGGAGGGCCTCGGCAAAGGCCTTGAGGGATACTGCGGTTGCCTCACCGGTATCGCCGTGGTCGTCCGGCTCGGGGCCTCGTGGCAGACCGTACTGCTGGCCGTCGGCGCCGCGGCGATCTGCTCCGTGGTGGGAGCCGCCGTCGGCCGCCTTCTCGGCCGCTTCGGACTGCCCGCCCTGACCGCCCCCTTCTGCCTGGTCGCAGGCGTGCTGGTGATCGCGCTGCCGACCGGCGCGCCCGCCCCCGCGACCCCTGCTCTCCGCGACGGGTTCACCACCCTGACGGCGGCCGAACTCGGCCAGGCCTTCTGCGACAACATCGGCCAGGTCTTCTTCCTCGGCCGCTGGTACGCGGGCCTGATCCTGCTCGCGGGCCTGCTGGTCGCCTCCCGGAAAGCCGCCGTCGCCGCCGTGTGCGGCAGCGGCCTCGCGATCCTCACCGCCTGCGTCCTCGGCCTGCCCGCCGACCGGATCAGCGTGGGGCTCTACGGCTACAACGCGGTGCTGGTCGCGATCGCCCTGGGCGCGACCTTCCTGCCGCTGACCCCCTGGACCGCCGGCTACGCCGTGGCCGCCGCCGTGGCCTCGGTCCCCTTCACCGCCGCCTGGGCCGCCTTCGCCCGGAGCCACGGCGGATCCGCCTTCACCTGGCCCTTCGTCGTGACGACCTGGCTCTTCCTGGCGGCCGCTCCAGCGCTGGACCGGCCCGGCATCTCGTCCGGGAAAGCGACGTGACGCCATGAACCTCGTACCGCGTGAAATCCACAGACCGCACGTCCACGTGGTGGCCGGCCAGGCCCGGCGCCGCCACGCCCGCGGCAACGGGCTCACCTACGGCGAAGCGGCCGCCCTGCTCACCGAGGCCGTGCCGGAAACGGCCCCGCAGCGAACGGCACGCCTGCCGCGGGCTGTTCGATGACCTGGAGATCACACGCCGCGACGGCGAGCCGGTCGTGCTGGACACGGTCCGGCGGGACTCCGGCACGCCCGGCCCGGTGGCGGGTCCCTCGGTCTTCGCCGGGTACGACCTGCCGACGACGCTCCAGGCCGTCACGCCCCTGACGCCCGCCGCTGCGGTCGCGGACGGTCTGCGCGCGGCCCGCTGGACACAGGACCGGCTTTCGGCGGGAGCGTTCCGCCGACGACTGCGGCGCCCGGGCCCGGAACACGGGCGACTTTCCGCCGGGATCGCCCCCCGCCCCGCGCACGGCCTGGACCGCGGTGCGCCCGCGCCTCATCGGGATCCAGACGCCGGACCTGTGCCCGACCTCATTCCTTCAACGCCCGTGCCCGCGGGCTGTGGACGCCGGAGCAAGATCCGTGATCGAGTTGCCGGCATGAGTTCTCTCATCCGCCACGTGACCATCGACTGCACCGATCCCTACGCACTGGCGACCTTCTGGGCCCGGGCCCTGGACGGTTCGCTCGCGGACGACGACGTCCCGGGAGACCCGGAGGCCATGGTCACGTCCGCGGCCGGTGCCCTGCTCTTCATCCGGGTCGCGGACCGCAAGACGGCGAAGAACCGCGTCCACCTCGACCTCCAGCCCCAGGACCGCACCCGGGACGAGGAGGTGGAGCGCCTGCTCGCCCTCGGCGCCACGCTCCAGGCCGACCACCGCCGGCCCGACGGAACGGGCTGGGTCACGCTGTACGACCCCGAGGGCAACGAACTGTGCGTGGAGCGCAGCGCGGCGGAACGGCGCGGTGACTGACGGCGCCCCCGGCGGACGTGCCCCTCGGCCCGCCCTCAGAACGGGTACGGTGCCTGGGCCGAGCGGGCCGTGATCCAGCGGGTCTCGGTGAACGCTTCGATGTTCGCGGCACCGCCGAAGCGCGCGCCGGTACCGGAGGCGGCGACGCCACCGAAGGGCGCCACGGCCTCGTCGTTGACGGTCTGGTCGTTGATGTGGACCAGCCCCGTGGGGATCCGCTCGGCGAGGTCGAGGCCGCGCATGACGTCGGCGGTGAGGATGCCCAGGGACAGCCCGTACGGGGTGGCGGTGGCCAGCGCGACCGCTTCGTCCAGGTCGGAGAAGACACGGACCGGCGCCACGGGACCGAAGACCTCCTCGGCGTAGGCGGGGGAGGCGTCGGTGACGCCGGTGAGGACGGTGGGCCGGTAGAACAGCTCCTCGTACGTACCCCCCGCCGCCAGCCGGGCCCCGCCGTCGACACTGGCGGTGACCAGGGCGTGGATCTTGTCCCGCTGCCCGGCGTCGATGACCGGGCCGAGGGCGACATCATCCTTGGCGGGGTTGCCGACGGGCAGCCGCTCGGCCTTGTGCGCGAGGCGTTCGACGTACTCGTCGGCGATCGAGGCGTGCACCAGATGCCGTCCGGTGGTCATGCAGACCTGACCCTGGTGGAAGAAGGAGCCCCAGGCGGCGGTCGAGGCGGCACGGTCGAGGTCGGCGTCGGGCAGGACGATCAGCGCGGAGTTGCCGCCCAGTTCGAGGTGGGCCCGCTTGAGGTGCTCGGCGGCGGCCGCGCCGACCTTGCGGCCGGCGGCGGTGGAGCCCGTGAAGGAGATCACCCGGACATGCGGGGCCGTCACCAGGGCCGCCCCGGTGTCGGCGCCGCCCGGCAGGAGGTGCAGGACATCGGCGGGCAGCCCCGCCTCCTCGAAGACCCGCATGATCGCCACGCCGCCGGACACCGCGGTGCGCAGGTCGGGCTTGAGGAGCACCGCGTTGCCGAGGGCCAGGGCGGGTGCCACGGAACGGATGCCCAGGACGAGCGGCACATTGAAGGGGGCGATGACGCCGACCACTCCGGCGGGCACCCGGCGCGCGAGGCTCAGCCGGGGCTCGGCCGACGGCAGCACCTCGCCGAGGGGCCGGGAGGCGAGGGCGGCGGCCTCGTAGCACTCCTGCGCGGCGGTGACCGTCTCGAACGCCGCCTTGCCCGGGACGCTTCCGGCCTCGCGGACGATCCACCGCTGGATCTCCTCGGCGTGCCGGGTGAACAGGTCCCCCGCCCGGCGCAGTACGGCCGCGCGCTCGGTGTACGGCGCGCGGGCCCAGGCCTGTTGTGCGCGGGCGGCGCGCTCGGCGGCGACGGTGACGTCGTCGGGCGTGGCCACGCCGATCGCGTCCAGGGTCTCACCGGTGGCGGGTTCGACCACGCGGGTGCTGCCGCCGGCCGGGACCGTCCAGCCGCCGATGTGAGCCTTGCCGGACCAGAGGGACGGATCGAGCAGCATGACGGCCTCCAGGATGCGAGGGGGGGATCCCGTGGAAGCAAGGCTACGGCCGCGAGCCGGTCAGGGGCGGAACTCGTGCGCGGCCGAGACGGCGACGCCGGGGACCGGCGGTTCGGCGCGAGTCTCCGGCCCCCGACATCGATGGCCCGAACCACCCCTTGCTCGGCGGCACTTGGCGACGTGCCCCGGCGTCCGCCACCGGGGCGGGCGCCAGGCCGGTCTTCGCGACGCGGAGTGCGCATCGTCGGCCGGACCGGGGGAGCGGACGGGCGTACCAGGGCAGGGCGCGGTGTCGCCACCTGGCGGGGGCAGGTCCGCCGGGAGGGCGGGCACCGGTATGTGCCACTGACCGCCGCGCAGCTCGCCCGTCCAGGTTCCGGCCGGGAGCAGGGCACTGATGAGACCGTCGTCGTCCTCAGCCGATTCGGCCGCCCACGCCGGAACGCCCTTCGGGGACGGCCAGCAGGCCGACCGACACCTGCTCACGCACCTGCTCGCCGAGTACGCCGGTGGCCGCGTCGGTGATCGCGGAGATGAGGCGTGCGGGCGCGTCCGGTACGTCCGGGTGCCGGTAGGCCGCCTCGCGCAGACTCAGGGTGATGTTCGGGGCGACCTGGCCCGTCGCTACCCCGCCGACACCGCGCCGGCGCGCGGGAATGCCGATCAGGTCGACGGCGACCAGGCGGCCGAACCCCTCGCCGTAGACGGATCCGACCGCGTCCGCGAGCCCTCGGATCAGGCCTTCTTCGGTCTTCCCGTCAAGGGCGTCCTCGCTGATGTGCACGGTGAAGTGAGGCATGCTGGACTCTCCGTTCGCGCCCGCCGGGGTGGGCGGCTCGGGTGCTGATGTCTTTGCTAGCAAAACATCTTTGTCATCAAAGATAAAGGGTGAGGGGTACGTGATGGCCGGATCTGTGCGGCGCGAGGCCGGGGCGGGAGAGGTGGACGCCGCGGTCCGCGAGCTGCTGTTGCTCATGCCGCGGATGGCCGGCCGGGTGAAGCGCATTCCCGTTCCCGAGGCCCTGCGGTCGCAGGCGCTGGCACCCCGTCATCTCTCCTTGCTGGCCTGTCTGTTGTTCGACGGACCCATGACGGTCAGCGACTTGGCCGCGCGCCTGGAGGTGGCGCCCACCACGGTCAGCCTCATGGTCGGGGATCTCGGCGAGAAGGGCATCCTGGACCGGCGCGAGGACCCGTCCGACCGGCGCCGCCGGATCGTGGCCATCGCCCCCGACCGGCACGACGCGATCGCCGCCTGGCTCGCCCCCGGTGCCGCGGCCTGGCGCCGTGTGCTCACCCCGCTGACCCCGGCGCAACGGCGCCTCTTCGTCGACACCCTGCGGGCCTACGAGGCGGCGGTGGAGGAGGAGCGGCAGCGGTAAGGGGCCCTGATTCTGTGAACGCCCGGCATTTCGCGGCTACTTGACGGCTTGTTTGGTCCGTACCTATGGTCTTCGGTCAGCGCTACGTTCAAGCTTCCGCATGTCGTTCACATACGAGGACGTGTCTCATGCAGGAGATACCCGCTCGACGTCGTCGCAAGTCCCCGCGATCCGCTCTCGCCCTCACCGCGGCCGCCGCCCTGCTGACCACCGGCCTTCTCGCCTGGCCCGGCACCCAGCGGGCGGCGGCCGCTCCCGTCGCCTTCGTCCACCCCGGCGTCACCGTCTCCGCTGCCCAACTCGACTTCGCCCGCGGCAAGGTGCTCGCGGGCGCCGAGCCCTGGAAGAGCGCGTACGACCAGATGATGGCGAGTGCGTACGCGAGCCTCAGCCGTACGCCCAAGCCCCGCGCCGTCGTGGAGTGCGGCCCGTATTCCAACCCCGACCACGGCTGCACGGACGAGCGTGAGGACGCCATCGCGGCGTACACCGACGCGCTCGCCTGGTACATCACCCGGGACGCACGGTACGCGAACAAGGCGATCGAGCTGATGGACGCCTGGTCCGCCGTGCTCACGGACCACACCGACAGCAACGCGCCCTTGCAGACCGCCTGGGCGGGCGCCTCCTGGGCCAAGGCCGCCGAGATCATCAAGTACACCTACACCGGAGCCTGGGCCGAAGCCGGCCGGTTCGCCGGCTTGCTGCGCGATGTCTACCTGCCCGAGGTCGTCAACGGCTCCAACTCCAACGGGAACTGGGAGCTGACGATGATGGAGGCCGCCGTCGGCATCTCCGTCTTCCTGGAGGACAAGGCCTCCTACGACTCGGCCATGGCGCGCTTCCGCACTCGTACCGCCGCCTATGTGTATCTCTCCTCCGACGGCGATGTGCCGAAGACCGTGCCGAGCCAGAACCTGAACACCCGGGACAAGATCGTCGCGTACTGGCAGGGCCAGTCCACCTTCGTGACCGGCCTGACCCAGGAGACCTGCCGCGACTTCACGCACACCGGGTACGGCATCTCCGCCATCTCTCATGTGGCCGAGACCAGCCGGATCCAGGGTCAGGACCTCTACGGCACCGACGTCGGTGAACGGCTGCGGCAGGCGCTCGGATTCCAGTCCAGGTACGAGCTGGGCGCCGCCGTACCGGGCTGGCTGTGCGGCGGCACCCTCAAGCTCGGACTCGGTCCCGTCACCGAGGTCGGCTACAACGCCCTGCACAACCGTCTGGGCATCGCCATGACCAACACCCGGACCCTGACCGAGCGAAACCGCCCGGCCGGCACCGACAACCTCTTCGTGGCCTGGGAGACCCTCACCGACGGCGACAATCCGAACTGACCGCCACGCGGCTCCGGCCGCGGGTCACGTCGTGGCGGCGAGGTCGACGAGACGGCGGGCAGTGCCGGCCGGATCGACGGTCTGATGAAGGTGCGCGCCGGGCAGGTGCGCCACACGCCAGCCGCGTGCGCGCGCCTCGGCGGCGAGATCCTCGTACGGCGGTCCGAACAGCAGGTAGGAGCAGGGGTGGTCGTCCCAGCCGTCGGGGACCGGGATGCGCTGCTCGTAGAAGGACAGGGGCAGGGTGGGCTGCTCCTCCACGATGGTCCGCCGCACTGCCGGGTCGCGGAACATGGGCGCGACGTCGGCTTCGTCCCACCAGTCGGTCCACCGCGGCAGCCTGCCGTGCACGGCCAACGGGCCGAGGAATTCGAGCAGTTCGGGTGGGGCGACGGGGGTCGCTCCGGTCCTGGCAGGCAGAGCGGCGTCCACGAAGACCGAGCCGGCCACCGGATGGTCGAGGCCCGCGCGAAGGACGGGGACGAACAAGCCCGCGTTGCTGTGCGCCACCAGCGTGACGGAGCTGCCGGCCGGGACCTGCCGTAGATCGTCGCGGACCGCGTCGACCACCCGGGGCCAGAAGGGCGGATCCCCGGAGCCGATGTGCAGCAACGACGGCACCCGTACCCGATGTCCCGCCGCCAGCAGGTGTGCGGCGACGGGATGCCAGGTCGAGGGGCCGACGGACGGACTGTGGACGAGAACGAAGACCGACTGCATGGGCCGATGATGTCGCCCGTGCCCGGGGAGACGCGACCGTCTCGGCCGACAGCAGAACGCACGCCCCGTACGATCCCGCCCGGTCGGTGAGCGGCGGGAGCGGAGCGGGGACGCGAGCCGGGCCGGTCCCGGTGAACGAATAGGGCGCCGGCCGCTAGGAAGGCGGTGATCTGCCGGGTGGTGCTGCTGATGCCCGACGCGAGGCCGGACCGGTCAGCGTGACCGTCGACGGCCGCAACCGCCGGATCCGGCCCGGCCGCGGGCCGATGGCCGGTGGGTCGCGCAGTCCTCGTCCCTGGGCGTGTCGTGGTCGCCTTCGTGCCGCGCAACGAGCTGGGTGTGCTCGACCACCACGTCACGCTGCCGTCCGGGGAGACCGTCTACAACCCGGTACGTGTGATCGCCGACGGCGAGGGAAGCGAAGTGGTGTTCACGCTCCGCCGGCAGCGGGACGCGAGCGACGCCGATTTTCAGCGTGACGCCGATTGCGTGGCCGGCGATCCGGCCAGGCTCAAGGAGGTACTGGAGTCCGCGTAGGAGCCGACGGGAGCAGTCACGTGAGGGTTGTCATCACCGGTGCGTTCGGCTTCCTGGGACGTCTGCTGGCCGCCGCCCTGCTGCGGACCCGGACGTTCGACGGCGCGCCGATCGAGCGGCTGGTGCTCGCCGACCGCGTCGTACGGCCCGATGCCCCCGTGGCGGCCGACCCGCTGGTGGACGTCGTGCACGGTGACCTGATCGACCGCCTGGACGCCGTGTTCGCGGAGCCGGTCGACGTGGTGTTCCATCTCGCCGCCGCGGTGTCGGCCGAATGCGAGGCCGATGTCGACCTCGGCATGCGCGTCAACGTGGACACCACCCTTGCCCTGCTCGACGCCGCGCGGGCGCAGTCCGCCACCGGCGGGCCGGTGGCGAGGCTGGTGTTCTCCAGCAGCCTCGCCGTCTACGGCTCCGGTCCGGGGCTTCCCCTGACCCCGGTGGTCGGCGAGTCGACCCCGCCTGTGCCGCGGTCGAGTTACGGAACACAGAAACTCATCTGTGAACATCTGATCGCGGACTACACCCGCCACGGCTTCCTCGACGGGCGTGTCGTCCGCCTGATGACCGTCTCGGTGCGGCCCGGTCCGCCGAACGCGGCCGCCTCCGGCTTCCTGTCCGGCATCATTCGCGAACCCCTCGCGGGTCTCCCCGCGGTCTGCCCGGTGCGCCCCGACCTGCGCGTGGCCCTGGCCTCACCACGACGCACGGTCGAGGGGATCCTGCGTGTCGCGCAGGCCGAGCGCGGCCCCGGGCCGGGACGGCTCGACGGCCCGATGCCGGTCAACCTCCCCGCGCTCACCGTCTCGGTCGCCGACATGCTCGCCACCCTGCGACAGACGGCGGGTGACGCCGTCGCCGATCTGGTGACCGTCACGCCGGACCCCGCCGTCGAGGCCATCGTGGCCTCCTGGCCCGCCGCCTTCGACAACACGCGCGCCGCCCGACTCGGCCTCGCCCCCGACCCGAGCTTCCTGTCCATCCTGCGGGACTACCTCACCGACCAGAGGCGTCGCGGGTCCCCCTGAGGTGGACGTCGACGTGACGGGCGAGCGTCAGCGCGTCCTTCGGGTCGTCGGCTCGGAAGGCGATACGGCGCAGCAGGCCCACGGGGTGCGCCGTGCAGTCGGCTGCCGTCCGCGGACCGTGGTCAGGACCGGTCCGACGGGGTGGCCGGGCGGTCCGCCGTGACGAGCCAGGCGGTGCTGCGGAGCAGGACCGTGCCGTCGGTCCTCTCGTGGGCGCGCAGATGGTCGATCAGGGTGTGGCGGGCGCGGTCCTGTGCCGTGCTGTCGGCCTGGTCCATCAGGTGGCGGCCGGGGCCGGTGCCGAGCAGGAACTCCGCCGCGTCCTCGGCCCCCTGCCCCCATTCCCCGTCCGCGTGTGCCTGCTCGACGGCGACGGCGGTGTAGCCGGCCATGGTGAGGACCTCGCGGATGCGGTCCGGGCCGGCCAGCGAGAACATGCCGGGCACTCCCGGCCGGCCCAGGTCGCCGACCGGGAGGATGCCGCGCAGCGCGTTCACCGCCACCACCCAGTCGTTGAGCTCCGGTGCGGCCGCGCAGATGAAGGCGAGGCGGCCGCCGGGCGTCAGTGCCCGGCCCACGTTGGCGAAGGCGGCCACGGGGTCGGCGAAGAACATCACTCCGAAACGGCTGACAGCCGCGTCGAAGCCGCCTGCCTCGAAGGGGTGGACCTGAGCGTCGCCTTGCGTGAAGGAGACGTTGGCGATGCCCTCCCGCTTCGCGCGGGCCCGTGCCTCGTCCAGCATGGGGGCGGACAGATCGAGGCCCAGCGCGTGTCCTCGGGGTGCCCGGAGCGCGGCGAGGCGTGTGGTCCGGCCGGAACCGCAGCCGATGTCCAGGATCCGGTGGGTCGCGGTGATGGCCGCGGCGTCGAGCAGCGGTGCGTCGAAGCCTCCGTTCACGGCGTTCCAGCGGTCCTGGTGACGGGCCCAGTGGGTGCCCTCGGGGCCGTTCCATGCGCGTGCCTGCTCGGTGTTGGCGACGTCGGACACGGATGCCTCCTGTGGTGGACGACGGAGAATGGGCGTGCGCCCAAACTGTATGGGCATGCGCCCAAACCCGCAATGTCCATTACCATCACCGCAGTTGCGCGTCATGCGGACGGCGGCACCGGAACGGAGGAGAGGCCCATGTCACCGCGCGGAGTGGCGACGCCGGACGTGCGCGAGCAGTTGTTCGCCGCCGCCGAGCGCGTCGTGGACAGGCACGGGCCCGGCGCCCTCACCAGCCGGGCCGTCACCACCGAGGCGGGCTGCGCCAAGGGGCTGTTGCACACGCACTTCGCGGGGATGGACGAGTTCGTGGCTGAGCTCTGCCTCGACCGCTTCGCGCGGACCGCCGCGCAGGCGGAGTCGCTCATGGACCTGGCAGGGCGGAACACGGTGGCGGGAAATCTCGACGCCGTCGCCCGCGCGCTGTTCGACTACGGCGGCCCGGCGATATCGGGGCTCGCCATGGCCCGCCCCGGCAGTATGCTGCGCATCCGCGAGGCCCTGGAAGGCGGAGCGCCCGGCTTCGACGCGATCCAGCGGGCCGTCACGGGCTATCTCCGGGCCGAGCAGAGGCTGGGCCGGGTGGCGGAGACCGTCGACCCGGCCACCGTGGCCCTCGCGGTCGTCGGCACCGCCCACCACCTGCTGATGACCAGCCGGCCGGGCACACCCGACCCAGGCCCCGCCATGACACGCCTGGTGAGCGCTTTGCTGGACGGCTAGCCGACCGCCCTGGGCTCGGCCACGACCGCGACTCGCCTGCCCGCCACGCCATGTGCGCGGCCGCCCTTGGCGAGCCCTCCTTCAGGCCGAGGGTGCCGAAGGGGAGTGTGAGGCTCGTCCGCCGGCCGCCCCCGCGCGCAGGCCGTCCATGACCAGGTCGAGAAGACGGGCGGCGCGCGGCTGCCAGTCGTCGTGCGGGCCCAGTTGCCAGAGGCCGGCGATGGCGAGGAAGAAGTCGTCCGCGGTGACCCCAGGCCGGATCGTGCCCGCTTCCTCGTTGGCGCGGAGCAGGAGTTCCGCCGCCGCGCTCACCGGTGTGTGGGGCGGCTTCGCCGGGCCGCCGGGGGCGCCCGTGGCCTGCCGGATGGCGTCGGCCAGTCCGGCCTTGGTCATGGCGAACTCGGCGAGCCGGTCCATCCAGGCGCGCAGGGCCCGGTCCGGTGCCCGGGTCTGCAGCAGGCGGACCGCGGTGTCGGCCACCTGCTGCGTCTCGTGGCGGTAGATCTCCAGGACGAGTGATTCGCGGTTGGGGAAGTTCCGGTAGAACGTGCCCTGCCCGACCCCCGCCTTCTTGGCTATCGCGCTCAGCGGGGCGTCCGCGGACCGGGACAGTTCGACGAGCGCCACTTCCAGGATGCGCTCGCGGTTGCGCTGCGCGTCCGAGCGCCGGGGTGAGTCCTTCTGTTGCGGCACTCGTCCTCCTCAGGGGTCCGTGGCCGAATCCCCACACTTGCTAAGCGGACAGCTGTCCGTTACGTTTCCAGGTAGCGGACAGCTGTCCGGTTGTGTCCACCATAGCTGCGGACGCGGTCCTGCGGCAGTCACCAGCAGCCCCCTGTCCGGTCCCAGCATCCCGCACGTCTGCTTCACCCCTTCCGTCTGTCCCGTACATACGAAAGAAGCGACTCATGGACCCATCGACGTCCAGTGTCATCACGTTGAAGATCAACGGCACCACCCACACACTGCCCGTCGACCACCGCACCACCCTGCTCGACGCACTCCGTGAGCGCCTCGACCTCACCGGCACCAAGAAGGGCTGCGACCAGGGGCAGTGCGGGGCCTGCACCGTCCTGCTGGACGGGCGCCGGGCGGTCGCCTGCCTGCAACTGGCCGTGGCGGCCGAGCACCGCGAGATCACCACCATCGAGGGCGTGGCCGACGGAGAGACGCTGCACCCCGTCCAGCAGGCGTTCCTCGACCTGGACGGCTTCCAGTGCGGCTACTGCACCCCGGGACAGATCTGCTCGGCGATCGGAGTGATCGAGGAACACGCGGCGGGCTGGCCGAGCGCCGCCACCGAGGACGTCCGCCCCGAAGCGGGGCCGCCGGCCCTGACCGCCGAAGAGATCCGGGAGCGGATGAGCGGCAATCTGTGCCGCTGCGGCGCCTATGTGTCGATCGTGGAGGCGGTGAGCCGCGCGGCCCGGGTCCCAGCGGACCGCGGCCGTGCCGACGAGGTCAAGGAGGCCGTGGCATGAGGGAGTTCGGCTATCAGCGGGCATCCGACGTCGCCGGAGCCGTCGCGCTGCTCGGCGCCGATCCGGACACCCGCTTCCTCGGCGGCGGCACCAACCTCGTCGACCTCATGAAGAGCGGTGTGGAGCGGCCCGCCCGGCTGGTCGACATCCGTGAACTCCCGCTCGACGACATCGAGTCGACGCCCGAGGGCGGCCTGCGCATCGGCGCCACCGTCACCAACGGCGACCTGGCCGCCCACCCCGAGGTCCGGAGCCGCTACCCGGCGCTCGCGCAAGCGGTGCTGGCGGGTGCGTCCGGTCAGCTGCGCAACATGGCCACGGTCGGCGGGAACCTGCTGCAGCGCACCCGGTGCGGCTACTTCACCGATGTCACCAAGCCCTGCAACAAGCGCGTTCCCGGCAGTGGTTGCCCCGCCGTCGAGGGCGAACACCACAACCACGCGATCCTGGGCGCATCCGGTCACTGCGTCGCCGTACACCCCTCGGACATGGCCGTGGCCCTCACCGCCTTCGATGCCGTCGTCCGCTTCGAAACCCCGGACGGACCGGGGGAGTTGCCGCTCACCGACTTCTATCTGCCCGTCGGTGACACCCCGCACCTGGAGACCGCGCTGCCGCCGGGCGCGCTGATCACGCACGTCACGCTGCCGCCCGCCCCGGTCGCCGCCAACTCCCGCTATCGCAAGGTGCGTGAGCGTGCCTCGTACGCGTTCGCCCTCGGCTCCCTCGCCGCCGCGCTCGACGTCCGCGACGGCGTCGTACGGGACGCGCGCCTGGCCCTCGGTGCCGTGGCCTCCCGGCCGTGGCGGGCCGTGGCGGCCGAGCGGGTCCTGGCCGGTGCGCCGGCCGGCGCCGCGACCTACGAGGCCGCGGCGGACGCCGAGCTGGCGGCGGCACGGCCGCTGCGGCACAACGGCTACAAGGTGGACCTGATCCGCAATCTCGTGGTGGCCGTCCTGACCGAACTCGCCGAGGAGGCCGCCCGATGAGCACCCTCACCACACCGACCTCCCTGCATACACCCGCCGTCGGCACGGCACACACCCGCATCGAGGGGCGCGACAAGGTCACCGGAGCCGCCCGCTACGCCGGAGAGGTGCCCTTCGCGAACCTCGCGTACGGCTGGCTGGTGCTGTCCACGGTCGCCCGCGGCCGCATCCGCGGCCTCGACACCGACCCGGTCCTCGCCATGCCCGGTGTCCTCGCCGTCCTGGACCACCGCAACGCCCCCCGCCTCCACACCGACTACACCTCTCTGCTGGGCATGCGGCCCGACCTGACCTGCGCCGTCTTCCAGCACGACCGGGTGCCGCACCTGGGCTGGCCGGTGGCGCTGGTCGTGGCCGAGACGTCCGAGCAGGCCCGGGAGGCCGCCGAGGCGCTCGTGGTGCACTACGAACAGGAGCCCCACGACATCGAGTTCGGCGCCGAGCGCCCCGACGCCTACCCGGCGGCCGGGCACATGCCCGCGGTGACGGAGAAGGGCGACCTCGACGCCGAACTGGCCGCCTCGGCCGTCGTCGTGGACGCCGAGTACACCACCCCCGAAGAGCATCACAACCCCATGGAGCCGCATGCGGCGACCGCCCACTGGGACGGCGGCAGGCTGGAGGTGATCGACTCCAATCAGGGTGCCACCTGGGTCGTCGGCGAGCTCGCGAACCTCTTCTCGCTCGACCCCGCCTCGGTGCGCGTACGCTCCGAGCACGTCGGCGGCGGCTTCGGCAGCAAGGGCCTGCGCGCCCACCAGGTGGCCGCAGTGATGGCCGCGACCGTCCTCGGGCGGCCGGTGCGGGTGGTACTGACCCGGCGTCAGATGTTCTCGCTGGCCGGCTACCGCAGCCCCACGGCCCAGCGCGTCCGGCTCGGTGCCGACGCCGACGGACATCTGCGCGCGCTGGAGCACCGCTCGGTCAGCCTCACCTCCACCGTGCACGAGTTCGTCGAGCCGAGTGCGGGGGTGGCCCGGGTGATGTACGACGCGGGCGCCCACCACACCGCCAACCGCGTCGTACGGCTCGACGTGCCGACCCCGACCTACATGCGCGCCCCGGGCGAGGCGCCGGGTTCGTTCGCGCTGGAGGCGGCGCTGGACGAGCTCGCCGAGAAGTGCGGGCTCGACCCGATCGAGCTGCGCCTGCGCAACGAACCCGACAAGGGCCCGGTCTCCGGGCTGCCGTTCGCCGGCCGCAATCTGGCCGCCTGCTTCCGGGAGGGCGCCCGCAGGTTCGGCTGGGCGGACCGGGATCCGCGCCCCGGGCTGCGCCGGGACGGCCGCTGGCTGCTCGGTACGGGCACGGCGGCGGCCTCCTTCCCGGCCGGTGCCCAGCCGTCCACCGCGACCGCGACCGCACACCCGGACGGCACCTTCACCGTCCGGATCTCCGCGGCCGACATCGGCACCGGGGCCCGTACCGCACTCACGCTGGTCGCTGCCGACGCGCTGCGGACGGCTCCCGAGCGCGTCCGGGTGCGCATCGGCGACAGCGACTTCGGCCCCGCGATGATCGCGGGTGGTTCCATGGGCACCCGCTCCTGGTCATGGGCCGTCCGGGCCGCGGCCGCCGAACTGCTGGAGCGGCTCGCTCCGGGCACCGTCATTCCGCCCGAGGGCATCACGGTCCGCTCGGACACCACCGAGGCCGTCGCGGCCCTCGCCGCCGCCGAACGGCACTCCTTCGGGGCGCAGTTCGCCGAGGTGGCGGTGGACGTCAGCACCGGCGAGGTACGGGTGCGGCGCATGCTCGGCATCTTCGCGGCGGGCCCGATCGTCAACCCGCTCACCGCACGGGGGCAGTTGCTGGGCGGCATGATCTGGGGCATCTCCATGGCCCTGCACGAGGAGGCCGTCCGGGACCGCGCCTCGGGCGGCCACGTCGGCGCCGACCTCGCCGGCTACCACGTGGCCACCCACGCCGACGTGCCCCGCATCGAGGCGGACTGGATCGAGGACACCGATCCCGACGACCCGGTCGGCATCAAGGGCATCGGCGAGGTCGGCATCGTCGGCGCCGCGGCCGCCGTCGCCAACGCGGTCTGGCACGCGACCGGCGTACGCCATCGCACCCTGCCCATCCGGCCGGACCGGGTGCTGTCGGCCGCCAGGCAGAAGCCGGCGGACGGGATCCGCCGGTCCGCCGCGGGGGCGCCGGATGCTTGACCTGGCCGAGGAGCTGACCGGCTGGATCGAGGAGGGCCGGGAGTTCGCCGTCGCGACCGTGGTGGCCGTCGGCGGCAGCGCGCCGCGCGGACCCGGCGCCGCCCTCGCCGTCGACAGCGCGGGCACGGTCATCGGCTCGGTCTCCGGTGGCTGTGTGGAGGGCGCGGTGTACGACCTGTGCCGCGAGGCGCTGCGGAGCGGACAGAGCGTGCTCGAACGGTTCGGGTACAGCGACGAGGACGCCTTCGCCGTGGGTCTGACCTGCGGCGGGACGATCGACGTGCTGATCGTGCCGATGACCGGCCGGGCGCGGACGGTGCCGGCGGCGGCCCTGTCGGCCGCCGCCCGGCGCGAACCGGTCGCCCTCGCCCGGGTCGCCCGCGGCCCGGCCGAACTCCTCGGACGCGCCCTGCTGGTCCGGCCCGACGGCACCAGCGAGGGCGGTCTGGGCGGCCACCCGGACCTGGACCGGGTGGCGGCGGCCGAGGCTCGCGCCCTGCTGGAGGCGGGCCGCACCGGCGCGGTCGACCTGTCGGCGAGCGCGGCGGGACGGGGGTCCTCCCGGGCGGAGTCCGGGGGAGGTGCGCACTGCCCCGGCGGTCTCACCCTGCTGGTCGAGTCGAACGTGCCGCCCCCGCGCATGATCGTGTTCGGGGCCGTCGACTTCGCGGTGGCGCTGGTGCGGGCCGGCAAGTTCCTCGGCTATCACGTGACCGTCTGCGACGCCCGCCCGGTCTTCGCCACCCGGGGCCGCTTCCCCGAGGCGGACGAGGTGGTCGTCGACTGGCCGCACCGCTATCTGCGGCGCGCCGGGACCGACGCCCGCACGGTGCTGTGCGTGCTCACCCACGACGCGAAGTTCGACGTCCCCCTGCTGACGGCGGCCCTGCGGATGCCGGCGGCCTTCATCGGTGCGATGGGCTCGCGCCGCACCCACGAGGACCGCGCCCGGCGGCTGCGCTCGGAGGGCGTGACCGAAGCGGAACTGGCCAGACTGCGCTCGCCGATCGGCCTCGACCTCGGTGCCCGGACGCCGGAGGAGACCGCCCTGTCGATCGCGGCGGAGATCGTCGCCCTCCGGCGGGGCGGGACGGGGACGCCGCTGACCGGGGCGAAGACACCGATCCACCGCGACGGCCGGGCAGGGGAGAGGCGGGCGGTGGCCTGAAGGAGTAGAATATTCATCGGGCGATGAATTAAGAACGGTGAAGCGCCGATGATTCACTGCTCTCGCGAAGGGCGGGACTGTCATGGAACGGACCACGTGCTGCGTCGTGGGCGGCGGCCCTGCGGGCATGGTGCTCGCCCTGCTGCTGGCCCGGTCCGGTATCGACGTGACGGTGCTGGAAAAGCACGGTGACTTCCTGCGCGACTTCCGCGGCGACACCGTCCACCCCTCCACCCTGGCGCTGCTGGACGAACTCGGCCTGGCCGAGCGCTTCGCCCGGCTGCCGCAACGCCGGGTCCGCACCGTGCAGCTGCCGGTCGGGCCCGGCCGGTCGACGGTCACGGTCGCGGACCTGTCCGTGCTGCCGGGCCCCTACAACTACGTGGCGATGGTGCCCCAGTGGGACCTGCTGGACCTGCTCGCGGACGAGGCCGGCCGCGAGCCGTCCTTCCACCTGCGGATGAACACGGAAGCGACCTGCTTCCTGGTCGAGTCCGGACGCGTGACGGGAGTGCGCTACCGCACCTCCGACGGCCGCACCGGTGAGCTGCGCGCCCTGCTCACCGTCGCCTGCGACGGCCGAGGCTCACTGGCCCGCTCCCGGCCGGAACTGCGGCTGCGCCGCTTCTCCTGCCCGATGGACGCCTGGTGGTTCCGGCTGCCGCGCCGGGAAGACGACCCGCAGGGACTGGTCGGCGCCGCCGGTGACCGCTTCCTGACCGCGATGATCGACCGCGGCGACTACTGGCAGTGCGCCGGACTCATCCCCAAGGGCACGGACACCCGGCGCCGCGCCGCCGGCCTCGACCGATTCCTGGCCGAGTTCACCGCCGCCGCCCCCTGGATGGCCGACCGCGTGCACGCCCTGCGCTCATGGGACGAGGTCAAGCTCCTCGACGTACGCCTGGACCGGCTGCGCCGCTGGCACCGGCCCGGCCTGCTGTGCATCGGCGACGCCGCGCACGCCATGTCCCCGGTCTTCGGTATCGGCATCAACCTCGCGGTGCAGGACGCCGTGGCCACCGCCCGGTATCTCACCGAGCCGCTGCGCCGCGGGAGCGTCGGCCTGCGCGACGTACGCCGTGTGCAGCGCCGCCGCCGTCCCGCCACGGTCGTCACCCAGGCCCTCCAGCGGGCTGCCCACGCGCGCGTCATCGCGCCCGTCCTGCGGGGCCGGCCACCGCTCGGCGGCGCGGAACGGGCCGAGCACATGGCGCACCTGGTGGCCGAGGCGCGCTGGATCCGCCGGATCCCCGCGTACTTCGTCGCCTACGGCGCCCTGCGGGAACGGCCACCGCGGACGGCGGTCCGCCGGACGCCCTCAGCGACCGCCGCGCCGCCGGGGTAGCCGGACGGTGCGGCCGAGGCGTCCGACGGCCGCTGCCGGAACGGACCCGTCCTGCCGACGCCGGGCTCGTCCGTCGCCACGGCAGGCGGACGGAAACGGCAGACAGACGGAAACGGCCGAGGAGATGGCCGGCGAGGCCGGCGTGAAGCCTTGCGGCGCCGGCCCGCCCGGCCCCCTGCCGGCGGGAGACCGCCCGGCCCCGACTCCTCCGGAGCTCCACGACAGGTTGCCGGCCGCCGACCCATCACCGGTCGCACGTCTGAACCGAGCCGTCGTGCGCAGCCACACCGACGGCGCACCTGCCGGACACGCCGGCAGGCTCGTCCTCGGACCGGGGCCTCCTAGTCGTCCGAGAGCGTGATGGCCTGGACGGGACAGGCGCGGACGGCCTCCCTCACCATCGGGTCCCCTCGGCCGTCCTCGCTGCCCGCGCGACGGGCGAGGACGTTTCGCAGTGCCTGGTCAGCCCGCCGGCGGTGGCTCTTCGCCGAAGACCCAGGGGGCCAGCACGATGTGCCAGCCGTCCGGATCCTCGAAGAGGACGGCGCCGTGGTCCGGCCAGTAGGGGTTCGCGGAGGGGACTGGGCTGTGCCCGGCCTCGGTCAGCCGCCGGACGGCGACGGAGACGGCTTCGGGGTCGCGGAGGTAGAGCACCAGCTGGTTCTCCGGGTGCGGCTCCGGGATGCGGGGCGGGTCGCCGTGCTGCAGGAGCTCCATGTGCACCGGGGTGCCCGGCAGACCGAGGACGACACCGTCGTAGCCCTGGTGATCGCGCCACTGGGCGAGCACCGGCAGACCGAGGACGTCACGGTAGAAGACGAGGACGTCGTCGTACCTCGCGGTCGGCCGGGCGAAACGGACCGCTCCTACGTCGAGATGGCTGGGCCAGGAGTGAGACATGGGTCGATACTGACACGCGTCCACGAGGGCGCGGATCGGTCGTTGGACGTACGCCTTGCTCCTGGGCTTGCTGCCCGGATCCGGTGTTCAGCGCACGTCCTCTCCGAAGCGTGCCGTGATCCACGCGGCGCCGCGCTCGGCCAGCGCGCGTCTGCGTCCCCAGCGGGAGCGGCGTGGGGCAGGGGGCAGAGGCCGTGTCTGCGGCGGGACGGCTGCCAGGGCGGCGAGGCGGCGGGCGGCGCGTGCCAGGTCCGCCTGCAGCCGTTGGTGCCGTTCGGCGGAACCCGCCCTCAATAACGCCGAATAGAGTCCCTCGATCTCGGCCACGGCAGCGCCCAGTCGCAGATTCGCATCGCGCACTCGCTGCATGTCCCCACGCGGCATGAACGCCCTTCCTTCCCCCGATGCCGAGGTTGCCCCGCCGGATTGAATTATTGCGCAACCCGGCAAGTGCTGCTTGCTCTTATGCCCCACCTCGCATGGGCGGTCACCAGCGTTCTCACCGACCCCTCACCCGACGGTCCTCGGAGCCGACGGAGTTCACAGCTGCGCCGTGTGGTCCGGGACGTAGGTCTGCAGATCGCGCGGCGGTCGCTCGTAGCCGGTGGACGGCGGGCGCTCCGGGAGCTCCAGCACCGGTGGGGGCACCTCGTGGTAGGGGACGGACGCCAGCAGATGGGCCATCATGTTGAGCCGCGCACGTTGCTTGTCGTCGCTCTCGACGATGTACCAGGGCGCCTCGGCGATGTCGGTGTGCACCATCATCTCGTCCTTCGCCCGGGAGTACGCCTCCCAGCGGGTGATCGACTCCAGGTCCATCGGCGACAGCTTCCAGCGCCGCAGCGGATCCTCCAGACGGCGCTGGAACCGCTCCTGCTGGACGGTGTCGCTCACCGAGAACCAGTACTTGCGCAGCAGGATCCCGTCCTCGATCAGCATCCGCTCGAAGATCGGGCACTGGCGCAGGAACAGCTGGTGCTCCTCCTTGGTGCAGAAACCCATGACACGCTCGACCCCGGCCCGGTTGTACCAGGACCGGTCGAAGAGCACGATCTCCCCGGCGGCCGGCAGATGCTCGACGTACCGCTGGAAGTACCACTGGGTGCGCTCGCGCTCCGTCGGCTTGGGCAGCGCTGCGATCCGGGCGATACGCGGGTTCAGGCGCTCGGTGACCCGCCGGATGGCACCGCCCTTGCCCGCTGCGTCCCGGCCCTCGAAGACGACCACCAGCCGGGCGCCCTCGGCGCGGACCCACTCCTGCATCTTCGCCAACTCGGTCTGCAGACGCTGGAGTTCGGCTTCGTAGGTCTTGCGTGACAGTGGCTCCGCGTTCTTGTCCGTCATGTGCCCATTGTCCCCTCGGCCGCACGGGACGGCGAGAAAGCGTGCCGCCGGGTGGGCGGCACGCTCTCAGGGGGTGTGGGACGGGGGCGGAGATCGTCGCCCGGCCGGTTCAGCACCGGCGCAGAGCCTCGCGGACCGTGGTGGACAGTTCGGTCTGGTCGGCGCCGCCGAGGACGCGGTACGCCTGCGGGCCCTCGGCGGCGATGGGAGGGCGGCCCCTCGGCGGCCCGGCGACCGGCCGCGGCGGCACCGGGAGCCCTGGGCTGTGATCCCGTGGCAGGTGGTCTCGAACGGACCCGTCTCCTGGAGGCGACTGCCGCGCTGTGGGGCGGCGAGCGAGCGGACGCCCGGACGATCGCCCCGCCCCCGGCCCACGCGACCGGCCCCGTCCACCCCGCATCCTGAACTCGCCGCGCTCTCACCTCAGTTGCCGGTGCCGCACCTGACCGGTCGCAGCCGGAACGGGACGCCCTGTGCACAAGGCGGACGTCATGACCGGGCGCGGACTGAGACTTACGTCCCGGACGGCGGCAGCTGTGCGGCGGTGTGTTCCAGCAGCATCTCCAGTGCTGCCGGATAGGCGCTGTGCGGCATGCGGCGGGCCAGCAGGTGGGCCGTGGCGGCGATGTTGGGGTGCGACGCGGCGGGCAGCCGGGCGTAGGCGGTGTGCCACATCTCCTCGTCCTGCGTACGTGCCTCGGCTGTCAGCGCCAGGGAGCCGGCGTCGAGCGCGGCGAACGCCAGACTCTGGTCGATGAACGCGTGGTACACGCGCACGGCCACCGGATCGGGCAGCCCGGTGCCGCGCAGGATGCCGAGGATGGTCTCGTCCACCGCGATCTCACGGGGCCGGCCGGTGACCCGGCTGGCGGTGAGCAGGGCGGCCTGCGGGTGGGCGAGGTAGGCGGCGTACACGGCCCGGCCCAGGGCACGGAGATCCGTGCGCCAGTCACCGGTCGCCGCCCAGCTGCCGAGCGCCCGGCCCATCAGCTCGTCCCCGATGGCCCGGGTCAGGTCGTCCATCCCGGCGAAGTAGCGGTACAGGGTGCTGGGGTCGGCTCCCAGGGCCATGCCCAGGCGGCGGGCCGTCAGCCCGGTGCTGCCGTGCTCTCGCAGCACGCGTAGGGCGGTGTCCACGATGATCTCCTCGGACAGCACGGTTCCCGTCCGCGTGGGCCGCCGCCGACGGCGCGCCGCCTCCGGCACCACGTGCTTCGCCACGTCGCTCGTCCCTCCTCCGCCGGTTCAGGTGTGCCGACCGGCCGAGCCTTATGCCAACACGGTTGACCTTATATCCCCGCATCCCGTTGCATCGAGCCGTGTCCAGCGGGCGCCTGCCTCCTGGACGAGCCGAAGAGAGGTGTGTGATGCGCGTACTACTCGTGGGCGCGGGCGGCGTCGGAACGGCTGTCACCCGGATCGCGGCCCGCCGTGACTTCCTCACCCACATGGTCGTCGCGGACTACGACCCCGCCCGGGCCGAGGCCGCCGTCGCGGCGCTGGGGGAGCGGGGCGGACGGTTCAGCGCACGGCGGCTGGACGCTTCCGACCAGGACGCGGTCCGCCGGCTGCTCACCGAAGAGCGATGCGACGTCCTGCTCAACGCCACGGACCCCAGGTTCGTGATGCCGCTCTTCCGGGCGGCCCTGGAAGCCGGCACGCACTACCTGGACATGGCGATGTCCCTGTCCGCGCCGCACGCCTCGCGCCCGTACGAGGAATGCGGTGTGAAGCTCGGGGACGAGCAGTTCGCGCTGGCCCGGCGCTGGGCCGAGGCCGGACGACTGGCGCTGGTCGGGATGGGCGTCGAGCCGGGGCTGTCGGATGTCTTCGCCCGGTACGCGGCCGACGAACTCTTCGACGACATCGAGGAGATCGGCGTCCGGGACGGCGCGAATGTGACCGTGGCGGGCTACGACTTCGCACCGTCCTTCAGCATCTGGACCACCATCGAGGAATGCCTCAACCCGCCGGTGGTCTACGAGAAGGACCGCGGCTGGTTCACCACGGCCCCGTTCAGCGAGCCCGAGGTCTTCGACTTTCCCGAGGGCATCGGGCCGGTGGAGTGCGTCAACGTCGAACACGAAGAGGTGCTGCTGATCCCCCGCTGGGTGGACGCACGCCGGGTCACCTTCAAGTACGGCCTCGGCGGGGACTTCATCGCCAAGCTGAAGACCCTGCACGAACTGAGCCTCGACTCGACGGCCAAGGTGACTGTGCGCGGGGACGACGGACCGGTGCGGGTGTCCCCGCGCGACGTGGTGGCCGCCTGCCTGCCCGACCCGGCCGGCCTGGGCGACCGCATGACGGGCAAGACCTGCGCCGGCACCTGGGTCACGGGCACGAAGGACGGGGCGCCGCGCGAGGTATACCTGTACCACGTGGTCGACAATGAGTGGTCGATGCGCGAGTACGGCTCGCAGGCCGTCGTCTGGCAGACGGCCCTCAACCCGGTCGTCGCCCTGGAACTGCTGGCCGCGGGCACCTGGTCCGGCAAGGGCGTCCTCGGCCCGGAAGCCCTGCCGCCCCGCCCCTTCCTCGACCTGCTCACCGAGTACGGCTCGCCCTGGGGCCTGCGCGAGGAGGGCTGACCGCTCACGGGGTCCGGTTCAGCGGCCGAGCGCGTTCTTCAGCTCCTGCTTGGTCATCGAGGAGCGCCCGTGGATGTCACGCTTCCTGGCCTCCTCGTACAACTGGTCCTTCGTAGGGCCCTCCGCGCCGCTGTGCGAGCGCTGGCCACCGCGCTGGTACGCCGACTTCGGGTCGCGGATGGAGGTCTTGCCGGCGCTCTCGCTCTCGCCCGACCTGGCCCGTTGCTTGTTCACGGTCCGCGACGCGATCTCCTTGGCCCGCTTCGTGGACTCACCGCGCTCCTGCGCGCTCTTCTTGATGTGCTCGTACTGACGCTCACGCTTCGCGCTCGATCCGGCAGGCATGACAGCTCCTTTCTGCCGGATGCACGGGTACCCCTGGCAGCGGTCCCGTCACGCCGGCATCAGCTTCTGCCTGCGGGCTCGACGCGGATGACGATGGACTTCGTGGCGGGGGTGTTGCTGATCTCGGCCGTCGCGTCCAGCGCGACCAGCGTGTTCGCCTCCGGGTAGTAGGCGGCGGCGCATCCGCGGGGCGTGGGATAGCGGACGGCGCGGAAGCCGGGCGCCCGGCGTTCGCCGTCGGGGTTGACGCTGACGAGGTCGACCAGATCGCCGTCGTGGAGGTGGAGTTCGCGCAGGTCTTCCTGGTTGAGGAAGACGACCCGCCGCCCTCCGCTGATGCCACGGTAACGGTCGTCGAAGCCGTAGACGGTGGTGTTGAACTGGTCGTGCGAGCGCACCGTCGTCAGCAGCAGGTGTCCCTCGGGTACCTCGGCCGCGGTCGGCGGGTTGACCGTGAAGTGCGCCTTGCCGCTGTCCGTGGGGAAGGTGCGGGAGTCGCGTGGGGCGCGGGGGAGCATGAAGCCGCCGGGCTGCCGGACGCGCTCCTCGAAGGCGTGGAATCCGGGGACGATGTGCTCGATGTGGCGGCGGATCACGGCGTAGTCGTCGCGCATGGCGCGCCAGCCGAGGCCGTCGCCGAAGAGCGCGCGGCCGAGGCCGGCGACGATCGCGACCTCGCTGCGCAGGTGCGGTGACCCGGGAGGGAGCCGACCGTGCGAGGCGTGCACCATCGCCATGGTGTCCTCGACGGTGACGAACTGCTCGCCCGAGGCCTGCCGGTCGCGCTCCGTGCGGCCGAGGCAGGGCAGCAGCAGGGCCTCGGTGCCGTGGCAGAGATGGGACCGGTTCAGTTTGGTCGCGATGTGGACGGTGAGGGCACAGTTGGCCAGTGCGGCCTCGGTGACCTGTGTGTCGGGGGTGGCCGAGGCGAAGTTGCCGCCGAGGCCGATGAAGACGTCGACCTCGCCGTCACGCATGGCCCGGATCGAGTCGACGGTGTCCAGGCCGTGGGCGCGGGGCGGGTCGAAGCCGAACTCGTCGCGGAGCCTGTCGAGGAACGCGTCCGGCATCCGCTCCCAGATGCCCATGGTGCGGTCGCCCTGGACGTTGCTGTGTCCGCGGATCGGGGCGGGCCCGGTGCCGGGGCGTCCGATGTTTCCGCGCAGCAGCAGGAAGTCGACGATCTCGCGGAGGGTGGCGACCGCGTTGCGGTGCTGGGTGAGGCCCATCGCCCAGCAGACGACCACCCGGTCGGCGGCGATCACCTCGTCGGCGACCGCCTCGATACGGTGCCGGGACACACCGCTCAGCTTCTCGATCCGCGACCAGGCCAGGGCGCGCCAGGCGGCCACGGCGGCCTCGAAGCCGTCGCAGTACCGGTCGATGAAGTCGTGGTCGAGGACGGAGCCCGGCCGGGCGTCCTCCCGGTCGATCAGGGCCCGGTTCAGGCCCGCGAACAGGGCCAGGTCGCCGTTGACACGCACCGGGAGGTGGCGGTCCGCGAGCCGCGTGCCCGGGCCGATCAGTCCGCGTGCGGTCTGTGGGTTGTGGAAGCGGCCGAAACCGGCTTCGGGGAGCGGGTTGGCGGCGATGATCCGGGCGCCGCGCCGCTTCGCCTGTTCCAGCGCCGTGAGCATACGGGGGTGGCTGGTGCCGGGGTTCTGACCCACGATGATGATCAGGTCGGCGTGCTCGGTGATGTCGTCGTACGAGATCAGGCCCTTTCCGGCGCCGAGAGTCTCGGTCAGGGCCGCGCCGCTCGACTCGTGGCACATGTTCGAGCAGTCCGGCAGGTTGTTGGTGCCGAAGCGGCGTGCGAGCAGCTGGTAGAGGAAGGCCGCCTCATTGCTGGTGCGGCCGCTGGTGTAGAAGACGGCGCGATTCGGATCGTTCAGGTCACGCAGTCGGGCGGCGGTGAGTTCGAGCGCGTCGTCCCAGGTGATGGGCGTGTAGTGGGCGGCACCGGGGGCGAGGTGCATCGGCTGGGCGAGCCGGCCCTGGGACTCCAGCCAGTGCCCGTCCCGTTCCCGCAGCTCGGCCACGGAGTGCTCGGCGAAGAAGGTTGCGTCGACCCGTTTGCGGGTGGCCTCCCAGGCGATGGCCTTCGCGCCGTTCTCGCAGAACTCCGCGGCCTTGCGATGCTCCGGATCGGGCTCGCCCCACGCGCAGCTCGGGCAGTCGAATCCGTCGACGTGGTTCACCGACAGCAGCGTCAGCAGACTCCGTCTCGGCCCCATCTCCGCGAGGGAGTAGCGCGCGGATTCGGCGATGCCGTGCACGCCGACGCTGGACCTCCGGGGGCCCGAGGCGCGTGTGCCGCTCGGCTCGGTCGGTTGCTCAGCCATGGCTGCCTCCGCCGCCCATGCTGCCACGTCCGCCCGCGTGGGCCACTGGAGCCGAGGACCGGCCGGCCAGGGGCATCAGGCCCGGGTTCCGACGGTCGGCCCGGCGGCGGTCCTGCGGTGCTTCCGGTGCGGACGACGGTGGTGTGCCACTCCGCCGGCCGTCATGGCCATGCCGAGACAGAAGATGAGCGCCAGCGCGAGGCCCGAGCAGAAGAGGGCGAGCGGGCCGAGGGTGGCGATGTCGTGGCCGAGCACCGACACGGTCTGGCCCGCGCCGCCCGACAGGTTGTCGCTGATCGCCAGGGCCGTGAAGGCGGCCGTCCCGGCGATGAGGAGCAGTCCGAGGAACAGCATCCGATTCATCTCCTCAAGAAGTTCTCTTTCCGACGAGTACCGGCTACCGGGTACCTGATACCTGCCGCTGTCAGGCGACCCGGAACTTCTCCGCCTCGCCCGTCCGCAGGGTCAGCCCGTGTCCGGGGCCCTGCTCCGGCTGGACCGTCCCTCCTGTCGGGTCCAGCGCACCGTCGAAGAACATCGACTCGATCCGCACATGGTCGTGGAACCACTCGATGTGCCGGAGGTTGGGAATCGAGGCCGACACGGCGGCATGGGCGTGCGGCGCGCAGTGGGCGGAGACCTCCAGCCCGTGGGCCTGGGCCAGGGCGGCGGCCCGCAGGAACTCGGTGATGCCGCCGCAGCGCGTCGCGTCGATCTGGAGACAGTCCACGGCATGTGCCGCGATCATGCGCGCGAAGTAGGGCAGGTCGTAACCGTATTCACCGGCGGTCACGTCGCACGGCAGGGTGTCGCGGAGCAGCCGCAGACCGGCCAGGTCGTCCGAGGAGACGGGCTCCTCGAACCAGCGGACGTCGTACTCGGCGAGCCCGTCCCCGATCCGCAGCGCCTGTTTGCGGGAGTAGGCGCCGTTGGCGTCGACGTACAGCTCGGCCTCGGGACCGATGGCCCGGCGGGCGGTACGTACCCGGGAGAGGTCCCACTGGGTCTCGTGGCCCCAGCCTCCGCCGATCTTGATCTTGACGCGGGGAATGTGCTGGCGGTGCACCCAGTCGTCGACCTGCTCGGCGAGCCGCCGGTCGTGATAGGTCGTGAACCCGCCGCTGCCGTACACCGCGACCCGTGTGCGGGCCGCGCCCAGGAGGCTGACGAGGGGCAGGCCCAGGAGGCGCGCCTTGAGGTCCCACAGGGCGATGTCCAGCGCCGAGATCGCGCACGCGGTGATCCCGGGGCGGCCCGCGTTCCGCACCGACCTGCACATCGCGTCGTGCAGCGCCGGGATGTCCAGCGCGTCATGGCCCTCGACCAGGGGAGCGAGGTGCTCGCCGAGCATGAGTCCGACGGCGGCCGGGCCGTACGTCCAGCCCGTGCCGGTGGCGTCGCCGGCCGTGACCTCGGCGATCACCATGGTCGTCGAGTCCCACGACAGCGTGCCGTCCGCCTCGGGGGCGTCGGTCGGCACCGTGTACACGGACACGGCGGGTCGGCGGAGTTTCATCGCGTACCTGACCGGAACTGACGTCAGTCGCGAGCGAGCTGCGGCAGCACCTTTGTGCGGTAGAAGTCGAAGAATCCACGTTGGCCGGGGCCGATCCGAGTGACGTGGACCCGGTCGAATCCGGCCTCCGCGAAGGCGTTCAGTGCGGCTGGACGGGCGTCGACGTCGTCCCCGCACACCACGTTCTCGCGGACCATCCTCTCCGTGACGAGCGGCTCCAGCTGTTCGAAGTGGCGAGGCGAGGGCAGTATCCGGCTCATCTCGCCGGGCAGCACCTCGTCGAACCACAGCCGGCGAGCCGTGCGCACCGCTTCGTCCCGGTCAGGGCCGTAACAGACCTTGGTGCCGCCGCTGATCATCTTGCCGGCGCCACCGACCTTCAGGAACGGGGACACCAGCGCCTCGTCGGGCATCGTCGTGATGGAGCCGTCGCCGACGCGTGCGGCGAGCCGGGTCCACTGGGGGCCGAAGCCGGAGACGTCGACGGGCACCGGTTCGTCGGGGACCGTGCAGAGGCGGGCGTTCTCCACCGTGGAGCGGGGGCTGTCGTGGCTGACCTCCTCGCCGGAGAACAGCCGGCGCATCACCTGGATCGCCTCCTCCAGCATCTCCAGCCGCACACGCGCGGGCGGCCACGGCCCGCCGAGAACATGCTCGTTGAGCGCCTCACCCGAGCCGACACCCAGCCGGAAGGGGCCCGTCATCGCGCAGGTCGCTGCGGCCACCACCGAGGGACGGATCCGCAGGGAGGCGGCTCCGGCCTGCTCGATCAGGTCGTCCGGACTGAATTCCTCGCACGGGAGGAAATATCCGTACTCCGGCATACGCACTCACCTCCACCACCGAGAGCGAAGCCATGTCCCCTTTCGGGTAACCGGCGTGCGGGGGCGGAAACAGCAAAAGCGCGCTCCGGGGGCACTTCCTTCCCGGAGCACACATGCTCCGCACCAGGAATCCCAGGAGCCACATGAGGGGAACCATCCCCCTCACATGAACCTCCTGAGCGACGGGTTTCCCCGAATGCGACGATCAGGCATGATCACGGCGGAGGTTCACCCGTGACCGGCGGCGAGCGCGCGGCGGCCGGTACACCGTCAGGGCCTCGGGCAGTTTCTCCAGCGTCACCGTGCCGTCCACACCGGTGACTTCGCCGTCGTGGGCGAGGAGCGTGCCCGGCGGCAGTCCCGTCACGGTCAGCCGGTCCCGCTGGACCGCCGCGTGGGTCCGGGAGCGGCTGAGCGGGCCCGCGACAGCGGCGGCGAGCAGCCGCAGCGCCGGGTGCCGTCCGCCGTGCACCACCCGTACATCGAGCCGTCCGTCCGCCAGATCATCCCGGTGGCCCGGGTCCAGACCCCTGCGGCGGTAGATGCCGTTCCCGGCGTACAGCAGCCACAACGGGCGGACAGAGCCGTCGAGTTCGGCCGTCAGCGGGTGCCGGCCGGCCCGCAGGACGTGCAGGGCCGCGAGTACCCCGGCCGGCCAGCCGCCGATCCGGTGCGACCAGCGGTCGCGCTCGCGCACCAGCTCCGGATACACGCCCAGGCTGCAGTTGTTGAGGAAGAGACCCTGCGTGCCGCCGGAGGTGAACCGTCCCACGTCCACGCGCACCGCGTGGCCGCGCGCCAGAGCCCGGCCGAGATCTCGTACGTCTTCCACGCCCAGGTCCCGGGCGAAGTGGTTGAGTGTGCCCCCGGGCAGGACGGCGAGCGGCAGGCCCCGGCGGACGGCCACCTCGGCCGCCGCGTTCACGGTGCCGTCGCCGCCGCATACGCCGAGCACCCGGGCGAGCGCCGCCGCCCTGTCCAACTCGGCCCGCAGCCGGGACGGTTCGCAGAGCACGACCTCCGCCTCCGGCAGGACGGCCTGGAGAGCGCGGACGGACTCCGCACGGCCGGCGGCGGTGTTGGCCACGACCACCAGACCCGCCCCGTCGGGCAGCGCGGGCGCCTCGGCGCGGCTCCGGGCCGCCGGGCCGGCCGCGGCCCTCGCCGGTACGACCGCCTGTACGGCGAGGGCGGCGCCCGCGCCCAGCACTGCGCCCGCGAGGACGTCACCGGGGAAGTGGACGCCGGTGTAGACGCGGGACAGGGCGACGGAGAAGGCGACCGGGGCGACGGCGGCACCCCAGCGGGGCGACTCCAGCGCGACCCCGGCCGCGAAGGCGGCGGCGGACGCCGAGTGGCCCGAGGGGAAGGAGGTGGTGATCGGCCGGCGCTTCAGCTGACGGACGAGCGGGACGACGTCCAGCGCGGGGCGCGGGCGGCGTACCGAGCGTTTGCCGATCGTGTTGATGGTCAGCGAGGCCACCGTCAGGGAGGCGAGGCCCCGCGCGGCGGCAGGCCGGGCACGCGGAGTGCCGCTCGCGGCGATGGCCGCGGCCGTGGCGAACCACAGAACGCCATGGTCGGCGGCGCGGCTGAGCCGGGGCAGAACGCGTTCGGCGGCGGGCCAGTGCAGGGCCGCGGCCGTGTCGAACAGCCGCCGGTCCTGCGCGAGCAGCAGCGCGACGGGCCCGCGTCCGCCGGGACGCGGTGCAGTGAGGCCGGCATCCCCTGTCATGCGGAACCGAGTGCCCGCCCGCCTCCGCGCCATGCGCGCGGGCAGAAGCCACGATGGGTCACGGCCGGGCACCTGTACGTTGCCCCGGCGCGAGGGGTTTACGGCCCAGGCTCAGGGGCAGGGGACAAACAGAGTGTTTCGGACAGGAGGCACATCCGTGGGAGCGACGACGTCGTCGCCCGGATGCGGCCGTCCGAAACACGGTCGCAAGTCCACGGTGATCGTTCATCCCTCGCAAGAGAGGTGCGACGCACCATGCGAACCCGTACAAGCGCGCAGCACCATCCGCATGACGACGCCCCCGATACCGAGCAGGCCTTCCGCCGGCTCGCCGCGCTGCCCCCGGGACACCAGCGCGACGTACTCCGTGAGGAGCTGGTGGAGGCGTGGCTGCCCATGGCCGACCGGATCGCGGGGCGGTTCCGCAGCCGGGGCGAGAGCTTCGAGGACTTGCGCCAGGTCGCGGCCCTCGGACTGGTCAAGGCGGTCGACCGCTACGACCCCGGGCGCGGCCACGCCTTCGAGAGTTACGCCGTTCCGACGGTGACCGGAGAGATCAAGCGGCACTTCCGCGACCACATGTGGACCGTGCATGTGCCGCGCCGGGTCCAGGACCTGCGCAACCGCGTGCGCACCGCCTGCCAGGACCTGTCCCGGAGCACCTCGGACCACTTGCCCAGCGTGCGCGAGATCGCCGAGGAGGCCGATCTGAGCGAGGAGGACGTCCAGGTCGGGCTGGAGGCACTGGAGAGCTTCAGCGCGCTGTCCCTCGACGCGGAGGTCCCCGGCAGCGACGACGGCTACTCGCTCGCCGACGCACTGGGCGCCTGTGACCCGGCCCTCGACACCGTCGTGGACCGCGAGGCCGTCAAGCCCCGTCTGGAGGCCCTGCCCGAGCGTGAACGCGCCATCCTGTACATGAGGTTCTTCAAGGACATGACCCAGAGCCACATCGCCGAGCAGCTCGGCATCTCGCAGATGCACGTCTCCCGGCTGATCAACCGCTGCTGCCACCAACTGCGC
>NZ_JAIQYY010000001.1:95822-265686 GCF_020181035.1 Streptomyces sp. CoH27 | reverse complement strand
AGGCGAGCCCGGCGAAGGCGAGCCCGGCGAAGGCGAGCCCGGCGAGGGCGAGCGCGTCGTGATGGCGTGAGACCCACGTCTGCGGCGCGCGCGGCGCGGCCCGCTCGTCGAAGCGGCCGTGCGCACCGAAGTCCCGCCCGTCGCCGCCGTCCACCGGCTGCCACAGGTTGTCGGGAACGCCGGACGGCATGGGCTCGTCGGTCATCTGGGAGTCGTAGCCGCTACGGGCGAGATAGCGGTCGAGCAGCCCGGGTGCCACGGCGTTGGCGAGCAGCGTCCCCACGGTGCTCGCGCCGACCCAGTACTCGCGCCGGCGCGGATGATCGGCCGCGTACACCACGGCCCGGGCGGCCACCTCGGGCTGGTAGATCGGCGGCACGGGCTGCGGCCGGCGCGGCATCCGGGCCGACGACCACTCGAACTGGGGAGTGTTCAGCGCGGGCAGCTGGACCATGGTGACCGACACCCCGCTGCGGTGGTGCAGGAGCTCGCAGCGCAGTGCCTCGTTCCAGCCCTGGATCGCGTGCTTGGCACCGCAGTACGGGGACTGCAGGGGGATGCCGCGGTAGGCGAGCGCCGAGCCGACCTGCACGACGGCACCGTGGCCGCGCGGCAGCATCCGGCGCAGCGCGGCCTGTGTGCCGTACACGTACCCGAGGTAGCAGACCTCGGTGACCCGGCGGAACTCGTCCGCGCCGATGTCGGTGAACTCGGCGAACACCGTGGTGAGGGCGTCGTTGACCCAGATGTCTATCGGACCGAGTTCGCGTTCGGCCCGGGTGGCCGCGTCCTCCACCGCGCGGGGGTCGGCCACGTCCGCCGCCAGGGGCAGCGCCGTACCGCCCGCGCGGCGCACCTCCTCGGCCACCGCGTCCAGCCCGGCCCGGCCCCGCGCCACGAGTGCCACCCGGTCTCCTCGTGCGGCGAACGCCCGGGCGGTGGCCCGGCCGACGCCTCCGCTGGCGCCGGTGACCACGACGACCTGTGGGCTGTGCGACGTACGACCGGACCGCCGGACCATGCGTGCTGCCTTTCGTTTCACACCGTCATCGGGCCGATGTCACCGGTGCGACGCCCGGTGCGACGTCTCGCGGCGGCGCGGACCTCCCCGGTGG
Source organism: Streptomyces sp. CoH27 (assembly GCF_020181035.1). Taxonomy (GTDB): domain Bacteria; phylum Actinomycetota; class Actinomycetes; order Streptomycetales; family Streptomycetaceae; genus Streptomyces; species Streptomyces camelliae. The sequence goes on along the minus strand of NZ_JAIQYY010000001.1, from coordinate 264,571 downwards.
GCGTGCGCCCGCTTGCGCGCGCCCGGCAGGAACTCCTGGACCTTGGCCTTGAAGCCCTGCCGGAGCACGGCCTCGCGCTCGACATCGCCCTTGAAGACGGCCTTCGCGGTGGACTCCATCTGGTCCCACGTCGCGTGCGGCGGGATCGGCGGCACGGAGGGGTCGGTGAGGAACTCGACCACCGCCGGGCGGTCCGCCCGCAGCGCCTTCTGCCAGGCGTCCAGGACGCCGTCCGGCCTCTCCACACGGATGCCCAGCAGACCGAGCGACTCGGCGAACTCCGCGTAGGAGACGTCCGGGATCGACTGGGACGGCACGAACTGCGGGGAGCCGCCCATCGCCCGCAGCTCCCAGGTGACCTGGTTCAGGTCCTGGTTGTTCCACACCGCGACCACCAGACGCGGATCGCTCCACGCGTCGCGGTACTTGCTCGCGGTGACCAGCTCGGCGAGCCCGTTCATCTGCATCGCGCCGTCACCGACCAGCGCGATCGCCGGACGGTCCGGATGCGCGAACTTCGCCCCGATCGCGTACGGCACACCGCAGCCCATGGTGGCCAGCGTCCCCGACAGCGAGGCCCGCATCGAACCGCGCAGGTGCAGATGGCGGGCGTACCAGTTGGCCACGGAGCCGGAGTCCGAGGAGATGATCGCGTCGTCGGGCAGCAGCGGATCGAGCGACCACGCCACGAACTCCGGGTTGATCGGGTCGGCCGACTGCTCGGCCCGCCGCGTCATCACCCCGCGCCAGCGCTCGTTGTTCGCGATGATCTGCTTCTGCCACGAACGGCTCTTCTTGCGCCGCAGCAGGGGCAGCAGCCGGGACAGGGTCGCACGGGCGTCACCGATCAGATTGACCTCGTACGGATAGCGCATCCCGACCATGTGCGGGTCGATGTCGATCTGCACGCCCCTGGCCTGGTCGAACTCGGGCATGAACTGGGTGTACGGGAAGCTCGAACCGATCGTCAGGAGCGTGTCGCAGTCCCGCATCAGCTCGTACGACGGACGCGTCCCCAGCAGCCCGATCGCGCCGGTGACATACGGCAGTTCGTCACTGAGCACGTCCTTGCCGAGCAGTGCCTTCGCCACTCCGGCGCCCAGCGTCTCGGCGACGCGCTCGACCTCGTCGGAGGCGTCCGCCGCGCCCTGGCCGACGAGCATCGCGACCTTCTCGCCGGCGTTGAGGACCTCGGCGGCGTGGTGCAGCGCGGCCTCGTCGGGCTGCGGGGCGAAGTGCTCGCAGCCGAGGCTGGAGGGGACCATCTTGAAGGAGTGGGTGGGCGGTGAGTAGTCGAGCTCCTGGACGTCGGCCGGGACGATCACGGCGGTCGGGCACCGGCGGGTCCAGGCGGTACGGATGGCCCGGTCGAGCACGTTCGGCAGCTGCTCGGGCACGTTGACGGTCTCGACGTACTCCGACGCCACGTCCTTGAACAGCGTGTGGAGGTCGACCTCCTGCTGGTAGGAACCGCCCATGGCGCTGCGGTTGGTCTGCCCCACGACCGCCACGACCGGCACATGGTCGAGCTTGGCGTCGTACAGCCCGTTGAGCAGGTGGATGGCGCCCGGCCCCGACGTCGCCGCGCACACTCCCACGCGCCCGCTGAACTTCGCGTACCCGACCGCCTCGAACGCCGACATCTCCTCGTGCCGGGACTGGATGAAGCGTGGCTCGTTGTCGGCGCGGCCCCACGCGGCCAGCAGCCCGTTGATGCCGTCGCCGGGATATCCGAAGACGCAGTCCACGCCCCACTCGCGCAGGCGGGCCAGGATGTGGTCGGACACCTTGGTGCTCATGGACTCCTCCTCGACGGTGCCGGTCGCCGTCGGACCGCCGGCGGCGAGCACGACCGGGATGCACTTCTCGGAGTAACCCCCGGGCGCGCCGGAAAACCTCCCGTCCGAACGTCACCTCACGCCAGGTCGTCCAGCCGGTGCGCGGCCCGGTCCAGGGAGCGGCGGCAGCGGCTCAGGTCCTTCCACGGGTTGCCGTGCTCGGCCAGGCGCTCGGGCAGGGTGCGCAGGGTCCACCGCCGCGGGCCCAGCTCCGGGTCGTCGAGTTCGTCCCACTCCAGCGGGGTGGCGACCGGTGCGTGCGGGCGGGCGCGTACGGCGTAGGGGGCGACCGAGGTCTGGGCGTAGGCGTTGCGCTGGGTGTCCAGGTAGAGGCGGCCCCGGCGCTTGTTCTTGCGTGCCTCGGTCGTCAGCCGGTCGCTGTGCCGTGCGGCGAGCACGTCGGCGACCCTGCGCGCGAAGTGCCGCGCGGTGTCGAAGTCCGTGTGCCGGTCGAGCGGGACCAGCAGATGCAGGCCGCGCGATCCCGTCGTCATCAGCGCGGGCCGCAGCCCCAGTTCGGTGAGCAGGTCACCCAGCGTGCGCGCGCCCCACCGGACGTTGTCGAAGCCGTCGCTCGCGTCCTCGGGCGGGTCGAGGTCGAAGACCAGCCGGTCCGGGCAGTCCAGGCAGTCCGCCGGGCTCAGCCACGGATGGGGGGTGATGCACGCCTGGTTGGCGAGGTAGACGAGGGTGGCCGTGTCGTCGCAGACGGCCATGGTGAGGCTGCCGCCCTCCTTGGGCACCCGCACGGTGCGGATCCAGTCGGGGAAATAGTCGGGGACGTCCTTGTGGTAGAACGACTTCCCCTGGTAGCCGTCCGGATACCGCTCCATGACCAGCGGCCGGTCCCTGAGATGGGTGAGCATCGGGCGGGCGACGGCACGGTAGTAGTCGATCAGCTCCGCCTTGGTGATGCCGTCGTCCGGGAACAGCTCCTTGTCGGGGTTGGACACCGGCACCGTACGGCCGCCGACCCGGATCCCGTCCCCGGTCCTCGCCTTGGCACTCATGACGTCTTCCTCGTGTCGTCCCCGGGCCGTTCCCGCACCACGTCCTTCGCGGACTTGTCGGTGCGCAGCCCGACGAACCGCGGATGGCGCAGCTTTCCGTCGCCGGTCCACTCCGTGAACCCGATCTCCGCGACGAGCCTCGGCCGCGTCCAGTGCGCGCCGCGCTCACGGGGCCGGCTCGCGAACGGGCAGCGGTCGCTCTCCAGGCGGTCCAGGCGGGCGCGCAGCTCCTCCAGGGTCGTCCGGTCGTAGCCGGTGCCGACCTTGCCGGCGTAGATGAACCGCTGTCTCTCGTAATAACCGACCAGCAGCGCACCGAAGCCGGTGCGGCTGCCCCGGGGCTCGGTGAAGCCGCCGATCACCAGCTCCTGCCGGCGCCCGCACTTGAACTTCAGCCACTGGGTGGAGCGGCGCTGCTCGTAGCGGCTGTCGGCGCGCTTGGCGATGACCCCCTCCCAGCCCCGCTCGCACGCCTGGCGCAGATACGTCTCCCCCTCGGCGTTGCGGTGCGGGGTGAAACGCAGCGGGGAGGACAGCTCCAGGGCGCGTCGCAGCAGGGCCTTGCGGGTGCGCAGCGGCAGAGCGGTCAGATCGTGCCCGGCCAGATACAGCACGTCGAAGACGTAGTACGTCACCGCCACCCGGCTGGCGCGGGCCTGCCGTGGGTCGTGGATGCCGATGCGCTGCTGCAGTCGGGTGAAGCTGGTCCGGGTGCCCTCGAAGGCCACGATCTCGCCGTCCACCAGGAAGTCGTCGCACTCCTGGTGGCCCAGCGCGTCGGTGATCTCGGGATAGGTGCCGGAGAGCGACTGACCGCTGCGGGACAGCAGTTCGACGCGGGCGCCGTCGCGGGAGCCGAGACAGCGTTCCCCGTCGAGCTTGCGCTCGAAGATCCACTGCGGATCGGAGAAGTACCGCTCGGTCAGCGTGGCGAGCATCGGCCGGGCACCACCGGGCCGGGGCGCCCGGCGCAGCGCCGCCCGCTCCTCGGCCGGCACCGCGTCGAACAGGTCCGTCACCGGCGCGGAGACGGGCATCCGGATCCACCCCTTCCACCGGGAGAGCGGCTGGTCGCCCTCTCCGAGTGCCCGACGGACCGGATGCCATGCAGGCGCGCCGTACGGTGCCGGGGAGCTACACCGTCATGGCGACGAGCAGCACCGCCACACCGACGGCGAGCCAGGCGACGTAGTCACCGAGGTGCCCCGAGTGCAGCCGGCGCAGCGGCACGACGGCGCGCCGCCCCACGCTCTCGCAGGCCGCCCGGACCCGGCCCGCCCACGGCGAGCGCAGCGCGGGACCCCACACGGCGGCTGCCGCGAGGAGTGCCGCCAGTGCGGTCGAGGTGAGCGCGAGGAGCACGCCCTCGGCGCTCCACCCGACGTCGGGCACCGGGCCGGCCGGCGCGACCGGGTGGCCGCGGACCGCGGCGGTGTAGGCGGCACGGTCGGTGAACTGCCGTGCCGCACGGGCGAGCGCGACCCCGAGGCCGGGCAGCAGCCCGACGGCGAGCGCGGCGGCGAGCAGCACGGCAGGCACGGCGAGCATGGGCACGGGGATGCGACGCTGCGGATCGCGGATCTCCGGTTCCTCACCGCCACCGGTGGTCTCCGGCCCGGCGTACCGCTCCCGCGGCCGGGGCCCGGCACCGGCGAAGATCCGGGCACCGGCGCGCAGCACCGCCCCGCCCGTGAGCGCCGACACCAGCACGAACACCACGGGCAGCCAGGGGAACCGGTCCTCGCCGGCGTGCTCGGTGACGGCCTTGCCGAGGGCTGTGCCGGACGGCGGCAGACCGGCCAGCGCGAGACCGCCGAGGGTGAACAAGGCGCCGGTGAGCGGCAGATCCCGGCCGCGCCGGTACAGCCCGTGCTCGTCGACGGAGCCATGCCGGTCGAGCAGGACGCCGGTGGTGGCGAAGAGGGCCGCCTTCACCCCGGCGTGAGCGGCGACGTACAGGGCCACACCGGCCGTCCCGGCGGGGGTCAGCAGTGCCGCGCCGGTGAGGAAGAGCCCGACATGGGCGACGGTGGAGAAGGCGAGCAGCCGCTTGAGGTGCCGCTGCTGCCAGCACATCACCCCGCCCACCAGCGCCGTCAGCACCCCGGCGGCCACGAACACGGCGCGCAGATGCGGCTGCGTGATGCTATGGGGCCCGGAGAACACGACCCAGTAGACGCGTGCGGTGCCGTAGACGGCGAGTTCCACCATGACCCCGGAGAGCAGCATGCACACCGGGGTCGGCGCGACGGAATGCGCGTCGGGCAGCCAGAAGTGCAGCGGCACCACCGCCGCCTTGACCAGCAGCCCCGTGACGATCAGCACGAAGGCGACGGACAGCAGCGCGTCGGGGCGGTGCCCGGCCAGCTTCACCCCGATCTGCGCGAGGCCGAGCTCACCGGTACGCGCGTACACCAGGCCGATGCCGAGCAGGGAGCAGTACGCCCCCAGCGAGTTGACGACGCCGAAGATCAGGGCGCCCTGCACCGGCCGCGGGTCCTCGATGCGATAGCCGGTGAGCGCGTAGGCGACCGCGCCCATCAGCTCGAAGAACACGAACGCGTCGAACAGGTCGCCCGTCAGCGCGAACCCGATCATGCCCGCCTCGAAGAGGAGGATGAGGGCCGGGAAGGTGCCCGCGTGCTCCACGGGCGGCTCGTCGAAGTAACGCCAGGAATAGACGACGACCGCGAGGACGAGCGCACCGGTCAGCAGCGCGAGACCGATGCCGATCCGGTCGCCGACCAGCACGATGCCGACGCTCTCGCCGCGCACCGGGGTCCAGCCGCCCACCCACGACACGCTGTGCCCGTCGCCGGTGCGCAGCCACAGCCAGGACAGACAGGCCACCTCCAGCACCGCCCAGACGGTGACCAGCGCGTCGATGGCGACCCGCGGCAGCCACCGCCCGACGGTCACGAGGACGACGGCGCCCAGCAGCGGAACGGCGACGGCGAGCGGCAGCAGATCAGCGGTACGCACCATGCCCGGCCCACTAGCCCTTCAGCCCGGTGAGCGCGTCCGGGTCGACCGTGCCGTGCCGCTTGCGGATCTGCATGGCGAGCGCGAGCAGCAGCGCCGTCACGGTGGCGCCCACGACGATGTCGGTCAGGGCGAGGGCCTGCACGACCGGGTCGACGGTGCGCGTGCGCAGCGGAGTGTCGGTGAAGTACGGTGCGATGCCTCCGCGCCGGTATCCGACGGTGAGCAGCAGGACGTACGTCGAGGACTGGGCCACGGCGAGACAGCCGACGGCCTGGATGATGTTGCGGCTGGTGACCAGGCCGTATACACCGGCCAGGAAGATCCAGCCGGCCGTGAGGAAGGGCAGGACCGTCATGTGCGGCCTCCCGGGCCCGGGTTGTTCGCCGATCTCACTTCGACGGCCTGGTCGAGGAAGGAGGCGAGCAGGACGATGACGCCCGAGCCGACCTCGACGCCGACCGCCGCGTTCAGCAGGGGCACCAGTCCGCCGGAGGAGAGCTGCCCGAAGGTGCCGAGCGGCAGCACGTTCTGCAGATAGGCGCCGCCCGCGATCAGCCCGGCCAGCCCCAGCGCCGTGAAGGCGCCCGCGCCGAGCGCGTCGGCCACGTCGAGCACGGCCAGCGGGCGGATCCGTTTCAGGACGCGGTAGTCCGCCGCCACGTACGCCATGTGCAGCCCGGTGGCGAGGATGACGCCGCCCTGGAAGCCGCCGCCCGGCGACAACTGGCCGTGCGCCACGATGTACACGCCGGTCAGCAGCGTGACCGGCACCAGCACCAGGCCCAGCAGCTGGGTGCTGGGCAGCACCCGCCCCGCCCGCGGCCGGCCGACCCGCTCGTCACGGGCGTGACGCAGCAGCACTATGGTCCCCAGCACCGAGGCGAACAGGATCGACTCCTCCCCGAGGGTGTCCAGGGCACGCTGGTCGAAGTTGACGGACGAGACCACGTTGGCGGTGCGCTGCCGCAGGGACGCGGCCACCGCGCGCGTGGCATAGGGGTGCACGCTCGTCCCGAAGCGCGGCAGCCCGGTGCAGGCGAGCGTGTACACCACGGCGAAGACGACGGCCGCGGCCCAGAACAGCCGGATCCGCGCGTTACGACTCATCGGTGCCCTCGCGCTCACGGCCGTCCCGGTCGCGGCGGGCAGCCGTGGTGCGGCGCACCTTCCGTACCGTCAGCAGGATCAGCAGCGGGGTGACGGCCGTGCCGACGGCCAGCTGGGACAGCGCCACGTCCGGCGCCTGGAGGAGGGTGAACAGCACGGTGAGACACAGACCGAGGACGGCCAGCAGGACGGCCTGGCGCACCGGGTCGCGGGCGAGCGCCGCCGCGGTGGCGCTCGCCGCCACCAGCACCAGCGCGACGGCGATCAGATACTCCTGGGCGGTGGCCGTGTTCACTCCGGGGAGTCCTTTCGCAGCAGACGTTCGTGCTGGGCCGTCGCCCTGCCGATCGCCATGGCGGTGACCGCACCGCCGATCGCCACGATCACGGCGATGAGGAGCAGCTTGACCGCGGCGCGCCCGGGGCCGGTCTCGACGGCCAGGGCGAGCGCGACGAGCGGCAGGCCGACGGTGGTGGCGGGGGTGAGGGCGTGCAGTCGCTGGAACGGCCCGGGCAGGGCGGCCAGGCCGACGGCCGACAGCAGCAGCACGCCGGTACCGGCGACGAGCAGGACCAGCGCGCACACATGACGGACCGTCATCTCATGCCTCCCGCTGGGTCCGGGTGTCGGGGGTCTCGATCGACCGGCCGCCGAGGAAACGTGAGAAGACCAGCGTGCCGGCGGGCCCGAGGACGGCGAGGACGAGGCCGAGGTCGGCGAAGGAACTGCGGCCGAAACCCTGGGCCGTCAGCAGCAGGACGGCGGTCACGACGGTGGTCGCCAGGTTGAGCCCCGCCAGCCGCTCGACCGCCGTTCCCCGGGCGGTGGCCCACATGCACAAGGGCATCGCCAGGGTCAGCAGGACGGCGGTCGCGAGCAGCCACGCGTTCATCGCCGCCGCCCCTCGGTGAGCACGTCCTCCAGGCGCGTACGGTCGTCGGTGAGGAAGTGGGCGACGACGGTCCGGTGGTCCTTCCCCTCGCGCTGCCACCCGGGGACGTCGACGACGTACGCGCCCGGGGTGGAGGACAGCAGAGCGCAGGCCCACGCGGGTCCCGTACCGGACGCCAGTGTCACCGTCTTCAGCCTGCCTCCGGCCGAACGGCCGCCGAGGGCACGCGCGGTGAGCGCACTCAGCCGGAGTATGTCGTTCAGGACCGCGCCGGGCCAGGCGAGAGCCGCCGCCCCCCACCTCCGGGTGCCGCCCGGTCCGGCCCCCGACGCCGTGTGCACGGCCCGGGCGGCGACCGCGGCGATCACCGCTCCCGCGGCGGCCACGACGAGTTCGAGGACCGTCACGGAGCTGATGAACATCAGGTTGACGCCGACCAGCACCGCCCACCACGCCAGTACCTCGCCCACAGCCGCTGCCGTCTGCCGCATCGCCCCTCCTCACCGACGTACGCCGTCATGGACCAGCAACGTGTACCGTGCACGGCGAGCGCCATGCCCCGCGCACGCCGGGGAGGACGAACCGCCGGGCCGAGCATCACCGTGATGGAGCATCACGTTCCGCCGCGGGTACCCACACGCGCGGGCCTGTATCACCCGGTCATCGGATGCGCCGGCCGTGGTCGCGGCGGCGGACGGCGGTGACGGTGCCCGCGGCGGCGAGGGCGGCACCGGTGGCCGTCAGTGCCGCGGCACGGCGTGCGTCGGCCGGCCGCGGATCCTGGCGCGGGGCGCCGAGCTTCTCCGGACGGTCGGCCGGCGCGCCGCCGTCGAGCCCCAGGGCGAGCGCCTCGGCCAGATGCATGGCCCGCCGGCCCGTGTCGCCCTGCTCGATCTGGGTACGGCAGCTGTAGCCGTCGGCGACGACCAGCGCGGAGGGGGCCGCCGCGCGGACCGCCGGGAGCAGCCCCAGCTCGCCGATCCGCATCGACAGCGCGTAGTGGCCGCGCTCGAACCCGAAGTTCCCGGCGAGACCACAGCACCCCACGTCCAGTACGTCGGCGACGATCCCGGCCCTGCGCATCAGTTCGGTGTCCGCGTCCATGCCCAGGACCGCGTGCTGGTGGCAGTGCGGCTGCACGGTGGCGAGGCGGGCCAGGTGCGGGGGCTGCCAGCCGGGAGTCCGGTTCAGCACCACCTCGGCCAGGGTCATCGCCTGGTCGGCCAGACGCCGTACGTCGCGGTCGTCGGGCATCATCTCGGGGGCGTCGGCCCGGAACACGGCGGCGCAGGAAGGCTCCAGGACCACGACCGGAGTGCCGGCGTCGAGCCACGGCCGCAGGATGCGCAGGGTCCGGCGCAGCACGCGCCGCGCGGTCTTCAGCTGGCCCGTGGAGATGCAGGTCAGACCGCAGCACAGCGGCTCGGCCGGTACGGCGACCCGCAGTCCGGTGTCCCGCAGGACGCGTACCGCGGCCTGGGCGACATGAGGGTGGAAGGCGTTGCTGAACGTGTCGGGCCACAGGACGACGGCGTCCGGATCGCCCGGCCGCGGCTCCGGCCCGCCCTGCTCGCGCCACCACTGGACGAAGGACTGCTCGGCGAAGAGCGGCGCGTCCCGCTGCGCCGCCACACCGGCGAGCCGTTTGCCGACGTCGGACAGCACCGGCGCGTGCAGGAGCGCGTTGACCGCCCGCGGGCTCGTCCGGGACAGCAGGGCCCACAGCGGCAGCCAGCCGAGCGCGTAATGGGCGGCGGGCCGCGGTCGCCCGGCGTAGTGGTGGGCGAGTAACTCGGCCTTGTAGGTGGCCATGTCGACGCCGGCCGGGCAGTCCGACTTGCATCCTTTGCAGGCCAGGCACAGGTCGAGCGCGTCGCGCACCTCGGGTGAGCGCCAGCCGCCGCGGACCGGTGAGTCGGGGTGGCCGCCCAGCATCTCGAACAGCAGGCGGGCCCGGCCACGGGTCGAGTGCTCCTCTTCGAGCGTGCCGCGGTAGGAGGGGCACATCACGCCTCCGGAGCGGCTGCGGCACTGCCCGATGCCGACGCACCGCAGCACGGCCCGGCCGAAGCTGCCCTCGTCGTCGGGGTACCGGAAGTGGGTGGCGGGGTCGGCCGGTCGCCACCGCGCGCCCAGCCGCAGGTCGGCGTCGAGCGGACGGGGGTGGACGACCTTGCCGGGGTTCATCCGGTCGCCGGGGTCGAAGAGCGCCTTGAACTCACCGAACGCGTCCACCAGTCGCCGGCCGAACATGCGCGTCAGCAGCTCGCCGCGGGCCTGCCCGTCGCCGTGTTCGCCCGACAGCGAGCCGCCGTAGGAGCCGACCAGGTCGGCGGCGCGTTCCAGGAACCGCCGGAAGTCCGCGACGCCCTCGGTGGAACGCAGGTCGAAGGGGATGCGGGTGTGGACACAGCCCTGGCCGAAGTGCCCGTACAGGGACGACAGTCCGTAGCCGAACTCGGTGAAGAGGGCTTCCAGGTCGCGCAGATAGGCGCCCAGCCGGTCCGGCGCCACCGCGGAGTCCTCCCAGCCCTCCCAGGTCTCGCGGTCGTCCGGCGGACGGGCGGTGACGCCGAGCCCGGCCTCGCGCGCCTTGAGCATCTCCGTCTCGCGGGCGGGGTCGTCGCTGAGGGCGACAGAGGCGTCGTCGGTGTCCCGGCCGGTCGCGCGCAGCAACGCGTGGGCCTGCTCGTCGGCCTGCTCGGTGGAGTCGCCGCTGAACTGCAGCAGGAGCCAGCTGTCGCCGTCCGGGAAGCGTTCGAGGGAGTCCAGATAGGCGTGCTCCTCCCGCATCAGCTGGGCCATCCGGCCGTCGATCGCCTCCAGCATCGTGGGGGAGCAGTGTTCCAGCAGCCGGGGCACGTCGTCGGCGGCCGTGAAGATGTCGGGGTAGCCGAGCACCAGGGTCGCATCGGCGGCCGGGACCGGGACCAGGTCGAGCTCAGCGTGCGTGACGGCGACGAGCGTGCCCTCGCTGCCGGTCAGCGCGCGGGCGACGTCGAAGCCGTTCTCGGGCAGCAGCGCGTCCAGGTTGTAGCCCGAGACCCGGCGGGGGATGTGCGGGAAGCCCTGGCGGATGCCGGCCATATGACGGTCGGCCAGCTCCCGCATGCCGCGGTACAGCTCGGCCCGCCGGCCGCCGGCGGCGAGGATCTCCGCGTACTCCTCGTGCGTGGTGGGGCCGGTCCAGCAGCGCAGCCCGTCGTAGGTGAGGATCTCCAGCCGGCGCACGTTGTCGGCGGTCTTGCCGTACGCCTGCGCGGTGGCGCCGCACGCGTTGTTGCCGATCATGCCGCCGAGCGCGCACTGGCCGTGGGTGGACGGCTTGGGGCCGAACTTCAGGCCGTACGGGGAGAGTTGCCGGTTGAGTTCGTCCAGCACGATCCCGGGTTCCACGACACAGGTGCGCCGGCCCTCGTCCACGGAGAGCAGACGATGGCAGTACTTGGTCCAGTCGACGATCACGGCGTGGTTGGTGCACTGCCCGCCGAGCGAGGTCCCACCGCCCCGGGACAGCACGGGAAGGCCGTACTCGGCACACACGGCGATGGCCTGCGCCCCCGCCTCCACGGTGCGGGGCACCACGACGCCGACGGGGATCTGGCGGTAGTTGGAGCCGTCCGTCGCGTACGCGCCGCGGCTGCCGGCGTCGAAGCGGACCTCGCCGTCGACCCGGCGCCGCAGGGCGGCCCCGGCGGCGCGCAGCTGACCGGGTGAGAGACTGTCGGGGTGTTCCGCGGCCATGGGGGCCTCGTCCTTCCCGTGCGCAAGCGATCAGGTCCGTTTCCCGTGCCCGTCGTCCTCGGTGAGCTCGTCCAGGGTGCGGCCGCTGCGTACGGAGGCGGGCTCGGTGCTCACCGGGTTCCGGCGGGCGTCGGCCCCTTCGTCGGACAGCTTGATCATGATCCAGCGCTCGCGCTCGCCGTCCTGTCCGGTGCGGGTCATCGCATAGCCGCCGCGCAGTTTCTCGCCCTCCAGCCACACCTTGACATGGCCTTCGCCCACCCCCTTGGCCACGGGCACCTTCCTGCCCTCGTCCTCGGCCAGATTCCGGTACGTGCCGGTGTCCCAGACGATGACCTCGCCGGCGCCGTACTCGCCGGGCGGGATGACGCCCTCGAAGTCCAGGTAGTCCACCGGATGGTCCTCGGTGCGCATCGCCAGGCGCTTGTCCCTGGGATCGGTGGAGGGGCCCTTGGGGACGGCCCACGACTTCAGCACACCGCCCGCCTCCAGCCGGAAGTCGTAGTGCAGCGAGGTGGCGGAGTGCTTCTGGATCACGAACCGGCGCCTGCCGCCCTTCGGCGAGGCACCGCCCATGGGTTCCGGCGTCCGGCCCGCCCTGCGTTTGCCGCGGTACGTCTCCAGCGACCGACCGGATGCCGACCTGCGGGGTGTGCCGCTCTTACCAGCCATGCCGCCCGTGTTCCCGGGACGGACGGTGACAAACGGCCGCATGGAGCGGACCCCGGCGGGTACCCGCAGGCTCCGGAACGGCGCAGCGCTGACCACCGGTGGAACGCCGGACCGGTGACACGGCGATGACGGCGGGTGACTGGCGATGGCTGCGAAGACCGACGGGAAGCCCGGCCGGAAGAAGGCCGGCGCCACGGACACGGCGGTGGTGCGCGCGCTGCTCGACCGGCAGAAGCGGACCTATGCGGCGCAGGCCGGCATCCGGCTGCGCGACACCCCGGCCCCGCTGTACCAGATGCTGGTGCTGGCGACGCTCCTCAGCGCCCGTATCCGGGCCGACACCGCGGTGGCCGCGGCCCGCGCGCTGTTCGACGCCGGGATGCGCGACCCGCGTGCGATGGCGCGGGCGTCCTGGCAGCAGCGCGTCGACGCCCTCGGCAAGGGCGGCTACCGCCGTTACGACGAACGGACCTCCACCATGCTCGGCGAGGGAGCCGAGCTGCTGCTGGAGCGCTGGGGCGGTGATCTGCGCCGGCTGCGCGAGGAGTCCGACCCGAGGAAGGCACTGCTGGACATTCCCGGGATCGGTCCCACCGGGGCCGACATCTTCCTGCGCGACGTGCAGGGCATCTGGCCGGAGTTCGCCCCGTACGTCGACCGCAAGGTCCTCGACGGAGCCCGGCGGCTCGGGCTGCCCGCCTCGCCGGAGACACTGGGCGGCCTCGTCGCCGGCCGTGACCTGCCCCGCCTGGCGGACGGCCTGGTCAACGCCGCGCTCGACAGACCCCTCGCCGACGAGGTGCTCGCCGCCGCGAAGGCGGCCTGACCGACCGGTACGACCCATGAATGCGCTGCCATGTGCCTGAGACTCGGGAGGTGCCGGTGATGGACGGGCGCAGGCTGACGGAGGCTGAACGCCGGGCGCTGGTCGAGATCGAGATGCGGCTGCGACAGGAGTCGCGGCAGCTCGACCACGAGCTGAGCACCATGACCCGCAGCCGCCGGGCCCGGATGAAGGACGCCCTGGACAGGGTCAGGGGACGCGTCGTCCTGGCCCTCGGCCTGGTCTCCCTGACCCTGCTGATCGGCGCCCTGCGGACCGCGTCGACGGCGCTGACCTGGGTGTTCGCGATCAGCTGGGCGCTGACCCTGATCAGCGCGGCCGTCCTGCTGTTCAGGCCGCGCGACGGCACGCCCCGCGATCCGGCCGGACCCGGGAGGCCGTGACCGCCCTCCGGACCGATCGACAGCCGGCCAGGGTGGCAGGGGTCCCCCGCGAAGAGCAGGATGGATGAGGCGGACCAGTACCTGCGGACCAGTACCTGAGGGGCGCACGGCGCGTCGGACTCCGGAGGGGTTGATGACCACGGGCAGCGACTCGGCCAGGGCCGACGGAGAGCGCATCCACGAGCTGGAGGAAGAGGTCGACCAGCTCAGGCGGGCCGTCAGCTCCCACGCGGTCGTGGACCAGGCCATCGGGATGATGGTCGCGCTGGGCCGGGTCACGCCCGACCAGGGGTGGGACGTACTGAAGGACGTGTCCCAGCACACGAACATCAAACTGCGCCATGTCGCGGAGATGATCCTCATCTGGGGGCGGCAGGGCGAGATCTCCCCGGAGATCCCGGTCGCCCTCGAAGCGGCCCTCGACCGTCACAGCCCCGCCCAGATCCCCGGCCTGCCGCTGACCGACTGAGGCCGGCCTCCGCCTCGGTAGCCTCTGGGAGAGCTATGTGTCGATCTTCCGGTTCCATGCGGCGCAGGAGGCCTTCGACGTCGATCTGCGGGAGATCCAGGGGCAGGAACGCCTCGATGTCCTCTGCGGGTTCATGACGGCGATCGGCCGGCGACCGGGCAAGCCGGTGCTGATGGACGCCGAGGGCGGTGACAGGAACCGTCCGCCCGTGCGTTCCGTGCGAACGAATCCGGCCCCGTCGGCGTCGATCTACCGTGAAGACACATGCAGCGGATGGTCGTGTCGCCGCGTCGGTGGTCGTCGTCGCCCTGGTCGTTCTGACGGGGTGTTCGGCGTCGGGAGCGGGCGGTTCGCAGACCGTTACGAGGAGTGAGGCGATCACTGGGCCGGTCACGGTGAGCGGCGACGGCCGCAGCCTCGCGGTCATGGTGGAGTCGGGTGGGTGTGACGAACTTCCCCGGGTCAGGGTTTCCGAGCGTCCCAGGAGCGTCCTCCTCACCGTACGGATCACCAGCCGGACGGGACCGGACGTCGTCTGCCCGGCTGTCGCCCGGTTCGGCCCGGTCCGCGCGACCCTGCGTGCGGCCCTGGGAGGCAGGACTCTGACCGACGGTACGACCGGTCGTCGGCTGTCGGTCCGGAGAGAGTAGCCGCCTGAACCGGCGCAGCGGAGCGGCAGGGAAAGTACGGTCGTCGAATAGTTCGGTGACCGATGTAAACTGGGAGCATGGCCACCGACATGAACCCGCACACGTCCACGCGCCGCTGGCCTGCCATGCTCACCGTGGAACGGCCCCGCCCGGAGGGGATACGGTCCCGGCCGAACGGCTGGTGGCTGGCCGTGGGCGCGGTGTGCTTCGGCGCGTTCATGGGGCAGTTGGACGCGAGCATCGTGACGCTGACGTACGGCAGTCTGCGCACGGAGTTCCACGCCTCGCTGGCGGCGGTGGAGTGGGTGTCGCTGGCCTATCTGCTGACGCTGGTGGCGCTGCTGGTGCCGGCCGGCCGGCTGGCGGACGCGCACGGCCGCAAACTGCTGTACCTGTACGGGTTCGCCGTGTTCACCCTGGCCTCCGCCGCCTGCGGTTTCGCCCCGTCCCTGCTCGCGCTCGTCGCGTTCCGGGTCGTCCAGGCGGCCGGAGCGGCAATGATGCAGGCCAACAGCGTGGCGCTGGTGACCACCAGTGCGCCGCGCGAGCGGATGCGCAGCGCCCTGGGCGTCCAGGCCGCCGCCCAGGCGCTGGGACTGGCCCTGGGACCGACCGTGGGCGGAGCGCTGGTGTCGACGCTGGGCTGGCGGTGGGTGTTCTGGGTGAACGTCCCCGTCGGCGTGGTCGCGTTGGTCGGCGGGCACTATCTGCTGCCCCGCACGAGGGCGCGGACCCGCGTCGCACGCTTCGACTGGTGGGGGCTCGCCCTGCTGGCCACGGCGACCACCAGCGCCCTGATGGCGGTGTCCGCGGCGTCCGGGCTGCCCGTGCCGGGGTGGGGCGTGGCCGTGCTGTCCGGTGTGGCGGCCGTGGCGAGCCGGGGGTTCGTCCGGCGCCAGCGTCGGACGGCCGCCCCGTTGCTGGATCTTGCGCTGCTGAGGGTGCGGGCGGTGGCGTCCGGGCTGCTGGGGGCGCTGAGCGGCTATCTGGTGCTGTTCGGCCCGCTGGTGCTGGTACCCGTCGTGCTCACCGCGCGTGGCACCTCGGAGCTGACCGCCGGACTGGTGCTCACGGCGCTGCCGGCCGGGTTCGCGCTGGCCGCCACCGGCGGTGACCGGCTGCTGCCGGGCGGTCTCGCGGACCGCGGGCGCTGCCTGGCCGGGGCCGCGGTGTTCACGGTCGGGTCGGCCGCCCTGCTGGCCGTTCCGCTCACGGCCGCCTGGCTGGTGCCCGTGCTGGCGCTGACCGGGCTGGGCCTCGGGACGTTCACGCCGGCCAACAACGCCATGATCATGGGTGCGATACCCGCCGGTTGCTCCGGCACGGGCGGTGGTCTCGTCAACATGACCCGTGGCCTGGGCACGGCACTCGGCGTCGCCCTGGTGACCCTCGCCCTGCACCTGGCAGGCAGCGCGGCCGCACAGACGGGGGCGCGCTGGGCGGCCGTCGTCCTGCTGGCCGCCTCGGCCGTCGCGATCGCGTCGGCCTGGCTGAGCCCTCGTACGGACCCGAAGGCGTCGCGGGCGGCCCGGTGAGGGCGGGGCGGCTGATCGTCAGGGGGTTTCGCCGCCGGGGCGGACCAGGAGAGCCACCCCCGACGACGGCCCGCCCGGTGGCGCCAGGGACACGGTCGTCACACCCGTTCCGTGCCGGCCGCGACCGACGGTTCCTTCCCCTCGGCGACGCCGGGCGGGTACGGGGCGTCGTCGCCGGGTCGAGGCCTGCGGCTCACGAAGAGATGGACCAGCGCGCCGGTGAACAGGACGAGGGAGACGTAGTCGTTCAGGCGCAGGCCGAGGAAGTGGTTGGCGTGGTCGATGCGCAGGGCCTCGATCCAGGCCCGGCCGGCGGTGTAGGCGAGCACGTAGCAGGCGAACAGCCGCGCCCGGCGGAGCCGTCCGTGATGGCGGCGGTCCAGCCACAGCAGCAGCGCCAGGACGCCGAGGTCCCACAGCGACTCGTACAGGAACGTCGGGTGGTACAGACCGACCATGGGCATGTCGGCGGGGCGGTGTGCGGGGTCGATCCGCAGGGCCCAGGGCAGATGGGTGGGGCGGCCGTACAGCTCCTGGTTGAAGTAGTTGCCCCAGCGGCCGATCGCCTGCGCGAGCACCAGCCCCGGCGCGACCGCGTCGGCGAAGTCGGACAGCCCGATGCCGCGGCGGCGGCAGCCGAGCCAGGCGCCGAACGCGCCGAGCGCCACCGCGCCGGGGATGCCCAGGCCGCCGTCCCAGATGTAGAGGGCGCGGATGGGCTGCTTGCCGGCGGTGAAGTACAGCTCCGGGTCGGTGAGCACGTGGTAGAGCCGCCCGCCGAGGATGCCGAACGGTACGGCCCAGATGGCGATGTCGGCGATGTCCTCGCGGCGCCCGCCCCTGGCCTCCCAGCGCCGGCCGGTGAGCCACACGGCGGTGAAGATGCCGGCCAGGATGCACAGCGCGTACGCGCGGATCGGCAGCGGCCCGAGGTGCCACACTCCTTGGGAGGGGCTGGGGAGGTACGCCAGATTCAAGGCTCGACCGTTTCTTGCGTGCAGGGAGCCCGGTCCGCGAGAGCCGGGGAGGACTCACCCGACGATACATCGGACACCGAAGCGTCCGGCGAGGACGGCGCAGGACGAGGCCGCGTCCGACCCGCGGACGACGGGGCCGCACCGGGGTACGGCCCGGCTACCCTTGCCCCATGCCCGCGCAGCCCCGTACCGAGGTCTCCTCGTCTTCCTCCGGCCCCCTCGGTGAGGAACCGCAGGCGCGCCAGCTCACCGAGGCCGTCACCCGGCTGCGCCGCGCGCTGCGCTCCTCGATCCGCACGGACTACCCGTGGGAGACCCTCCCCATGGCCCAGGTCGAGCTGCTGCAGGTGCTCGGTGAGCACTCTCCCGCGCGGGTCAGCGACCTCGCCGCCCGCCGGCGCCTGGCACCGAGCACGGTCAGCGGACTGATCGGCCAGATGATCGGCGCCGGGCTGGTCACCCGGGACGTCGACGCCGCCGACCGCCGGGCCTCCGTCGTCGCCCTCACCGACGCCGGCCGCGAGAAACTCGCCGCCTGGACCACCGCCCATGAACGCCGTATCGACGCGGCCCTCGCCGCGCTCGACGACGGGGCCCGCGCGGCCATCAAGGACGCGCTGCCCGCCCTGTTCCAGCTGGCCGAGCACCTCGGTGAGCCGCCCGAGGACGGCGCGGAGGACTGACACAAGCCGCGACGCGCGCACCGTCCAGGACGGTGCGCGGTCCGCGGCCGGGCTGCGGCGAGGCCGGCAGCCGCTCCCCGTGGAGCCAGGCGCGGCGCGGGCCGTCCGCACCGGGTCATGGCGTCTCCCGGCCGGCACCGGCGATGGGGTTGCCGGCCCAGCGCGTGCCCGCCGGCACCGTCTCCCCGCGCATCACGAGCGACGCGGCGGCGATGGAGGCCCCGGCACCGATCGTGCTGCCGGGCAGGACGATGCTGTGCGGGCCGAGGGAGGAGCCGGCCGCCAGCTCCACCGTGTCCATGCGCATGATGCGGTCGTGGAAGAGGTGGGTCTGGAGCACACAGCCGCGGTTGACGCTGACCCCGTCGCCGAGGGTGATCAGATCGGTCTCCGGCAGCCAGTGGGTGTCGCACCACACGCCGCGTCCGATGCGTGCGCCCAGGCTGCGCAGCCACCAGTTCAGCAGGGGTGTCCCCGCGAACGCTCCCGCGCCCCACGGTACGGCCAGCACCTCGACGAACGTGTCGAACAGCTCGTTGCGCCAGACGAACGACGACCAGAGCGGGCGCTCCCCGGACCGGAAGCGGCCCATGAGCAGCCACTTGGCGCCGGTCGTGCTGAGGCAGGCCACCAGGGACGCGGCCATCAGCAGCGGGGCGCCGGCGAGGGCGGCCAGGGGCAACCCGCCGAGGTCCAGGAACTCCTGCTCGCCGAGCAGCAGTCCCTCCGCCAGTAGGGTGCCGATGACCAGCGGCAGGACGCGGCACAGTTCCACGGCCGCGCGGGCCACGACGAGCCGCCGCGGCGGGGCGAACGTCCGTGCCGGGTCGCCGGTCTCCGGCAGCCGGGGCAACGGCATCGCGGGCCGTCCGATCCAGGACGTCCCGGGTTCGCTCCGGGCCGGTGCGTCGGACAGCACACCGACCAGGGCGTGGTCGGCCACCTCGCGGCCGGGGCCGACGATGCCCGAGTTGCCGACGAACGCGCGGCGGCCGATGCGCACGGCCCCCAACCGCATCCAGCCACCGCGCAGTTCGTACGGCGCGACGAGCGTGTCGTCGGCGAGGAACGCCCCGTCATCGACCCGGAGCAGGGACGGCAGCGGCAGCACCGTGGAGATCTCGGTGCCACGCCCGACGCGGGCACCGAGCAGCCGTAGCCAGTGCGGTGTCGCCAGGCTCGCGTACAGCGGGAAGAAGCCGGTCCGGGCGGCGTCGAGCAGCCGGGTCACCAGCCATGCCCGCCAGGCCGCCCCGCCGTCCGCGCGGTGGGTACCGGGCTTGATCGACCGGTTCAGCAGGCGCACGGTGAGCGCGGTGACGAGCGAGCCGCACACCGTGGTGAGGACGGCGAACAGCGGTGCGGCGGCCAGCAGACGCGTCGTCGCACCGGACAGCGTCGGCGCGGAGCGCACCAGCAGCCAGACGGTGAACAGCGCCGGGGCCGCCGCCAGGAGGGACAGCAGGGGCAGGCCGGTCAGGGACAGCGCGTAGGCGAGGTGCCAGCGCCGGCGGCGGCCGTGCGGCGGGGCGGGCCAGCCGGCACCCGCGAGGCGTTCGGCGGGCTCGGCCGGCCGGGCCGGCGACCCGGTCCACACGGCGCCGTCCGGGATCCGGCCGTCCAGACAGCCGCCGGCGGTCAGTTCGGCGTTCCGCCCCACGACGGCGCCGGGCAGGAGCGTGCTCCGGTGCCCCACCCGCGCACCCGCGCCGACGGACACCCGGCCGACGTGCAGCGTGTCGCCGTCGAGCCACCAGCCCGCGAGGTCCGCCTCGGGCTCGACGCTGCACCCCTCGCCCAGTTCGGCCAGGCCCGTCACCGGGGGCATCGCGTGCAGGCGTACGTCGCGCCCCGTCCGGCAGCCGAGGAGGCGGGCGTACACCGGCGCCCATGGGGTGCCGAGCAGGGCGGGCACGCCGAACGACGCGACGGCCCGTTCCGCGGTCCACAGCCGCAGATGCGCGCTGCCACCGCGCGGATGGGCGCCCGGGGTGACCGAGCCGGCCAGCGTGCGCGCGAGGGCCGCGCCGATCAGACAGCGCAGCGGTGCGCTGAACAGCACCGCCCAGCCGGCCAGGACCAGCCACCAGGACGTGTGCGGAGCCCAGGCGTGCGGGGCGATCACGCCCAGCACGTCGTCCGCGGCGGCCAGGGCGACCAGTCCGCGCAGGCCCGTGATCCCGTAGCCGGCGAGCTGCACGAGGAACTGCACGACAGCGGCCCGCCGGGGGATCGGCCGGGCGGGGCGCACCGTACGCGTCGTACCGGCGAGGGAGCCGAGATGGCCGGCCATGCGGTGCAGTACGGAGTGCCGGTAGAGGTCGGCGACGGACAGGCCCGGGTATTCCTCGCGCAATATGGAGGCCATGCGGGCGGCGGTCAGGCTGGTGCCGCCGAGCGCGACGAAGTCGCTGTCCGGGCCGGGCCGTACACCCAGCAGCTGTTCCCAGAGGTCCGCCAGCCGGGCCTCTGTCCCGTCGAGCCGGTGCGCCGCGTCACCGTCGCCGCTCTCGCCGCCCGCCAGGGGCACGGGCCAGGGCAGTGCCGCCCGGTCGACCTTCCCGGAGGCGCGCGTGGGCAGCGCCGGCACCTCGGCCAGCAGCGGCACCAGGGGCAGGGGCAGCCGCTCGGACAGCAGTTCCCTGGCCTTGCCGGCCTCGAACGCCGACCCGCCGTCGGCGGCCGGCTCGGCTATCACGTACCCGACCAGGACCGAGGCGCCGGCGGCCGTCGACCGCACGGCGGCGGCCGCGCCGCGCACCCCCGGCAGCGCGAGCAGGGCCGCGTCGATCTCACCCAGCTCGACGCGCCGGCCGCCGAGTTTGACCTGGTCGTCGGCGCGGCCCAGGAACACCAGCCCCTCGGCGTCGGCGCGCACGAGGTCGCCCGAGTGGTAGGCGCGTATGGCGCCGAGCGCGGGGCACGGGCGATAGCGTTCCGCGTCCTTCGCGGGGTCGAGATAGCGTGCGGTGCCGGCGCCCGCGATGACCAGCTCGCCCTGCTCCCCGTACGCCACCGGGTCCCCGGCCTCGTCGACCACGGCCAGGTCCCACCCCGCCAGCGGCAGCCCGATGCGCACCGTACTGCCGGGCTCCAGCCGGGCGGCGCACGCCACGACCGTGGTCTCCGTGGGGCCGTACGTGTTCCACATCTCCCGCCCGGGGCCGGCGAACCGCTCGACCAGGCCCGGCGGGCACGCCTCGCCGCCCAGGATCAGCAACCGCACCCGGCGCAGCGCCGGTTCGGGCCACATCGCCAGCAGCGTCGGCACGGTCGACACGGCGGTGATGCCGCGGGCGTCCAGCCAGGGCCCGAGTTCATGACCGGCCCGGACCAGCGAGCGCTCGGCCGGCACCAGACAGGCACCCGAGCGCCACGCGAGCCACATCTCCTCGCAGGAGGCGTCGAAGGCGACGGACAGTCCCGCGAGGACCCGGTCACCGGGGCCGAGCGGCCGGTCGCGCAGAAAGAGCCGCGCCTCGGCGTCGACGAAAGCGGCCGCGGACCGGTGGGTGACGGCGACGCCCTTGGGGGCACCGGTGGAACCGGAGGTGAAGATGATCCACGCGTCGTCCTCCGGACCGGGCACGGGGCGGCCGGCCACCGCGCCCGAGGGTGCCGTCAGCTCGGCGGGCTGCGGATGGGGCCCGAGGACGAGACACACCCCGGCCTCGCGGAAGACGGTGGCGGCACGCTCCTCGGGATCGTCCGCGTCCACCGGCACATAGGCCGCTCCGCTGTGGAGTACGGCGAGGATCGACAGATACAGCTCGGCGGCGCCCGAGGAGATGCGGATCCCCACCCGGTCGCCGGGACCGATGCCCGCGCCGGTGAGCCGCCGGGCGCGCCGGAGCACCTCGGCCGTCAGCTCACGGTAGGTCAGCGTCTCGGCGCCCGTGTCCAGGGCGGGGGCGTCCGGATGCCGGGCGGCGGTGGCGTGCAGGATGTCGATCAGGGTGCGCGGCGGCGAGGCCGCGGCGGAGCGGAAAAGAGCCCGGTGCGGCGCATCGAATGCGGGCGAAGACAAAGTGGTGCCTCTGGTGTGCGGTGCCTACGGATGCTAAGTCCATTACGGCTTGTCAGAAGCCTTTGCCAGCCTATGCGTTCACCAACTCGATGCAATTATTTCACGACCGTGCCATGGGGATAAATTGATGAATTCCACACCATGATTCAACCATTCGAATTGATGTGCACTTATTCCTTTCGATTTCGGAAAGAATACGGCGTGAGAACGGTTTGATTTCCGTGCGGTGACCGTGTGATGATCGTATGGCCGGTGCGTCGACTGCCGTGCCGGGCCTGAGTGTCAGGAGTGACCGATGACTGTGGGAACCGAGCGGGCCGTGCTGGCGGGCGGTTGTTTCTGGGGCATGCAGGATCTGATCCGCAAGCAGCCGGGCGTCGTCTCCACACGCGTCGGCTACAGCGGTGGTGACACGCCGAACGCCACGTATCGCGACCACGGTGACCACGCCGAGGCCGTCGAGATCCTCTTCGACCCCACGGTCACGAGCTACCGCGACATCCTGGAGTTCTTCTTCCAGATCCACGACCCGACCACGAAGGACCGCCAGGGCAACGACCTCGGGCGCAGCTACCGGTCCGCCGTCTTCTACGCCGACGAGGAGCAGCACCGTGTCGCCCTGGACACGATCGCGGACGTCGAGGCGAGCGGCCTCTGGCCGGGCAAGGTCGTCACGGAGGTGGAGCCCGTGGGCGACTTCTGGGAGGCGGAGCCCGAGCACCAGGACTACCTGGAGCGTTACCCCGACGGCTACACCTGCCACTTCCCGCGGCCGAACTGGAAGCTTCCGCGTCGAGGCCCGTCCACCCTGTGACGCCGCGCAGGGGAAACCGCGGGCGTCACCGCTCGCCGAGGGGCCGCATCATGCGGCGCATGCCGAGCCGGACGCGCCTCGGGTGATTCAGTGGGGGAACGGCACGCAGGGGGGAGGCCGTCGGTGTCGTCGCCGGCCGGGGACCGGGGGCGCTGAGCCGCCGGCCGGCGGAGGAATCGACGTCGGCCGCGTACGAGCCCGTCAGCGCCGGGAGCCCTTCTTGCGGGCCTTGGAACGGGCCGGCCTGGGCACGGCGGTGACGTACGGTGCCGAGAACCGCCGGTTGGCGACGACCTGTTGGCGGATGCCGTCGGGCAGGTCCGGCAGAGCGAGCAGACGGTCGCAGGCGCGTACGGCCTCGGCGTGTTCGCCGACCCAGTGGGCGGTGATGGAGTACTCGAACAGCAGCCCCCACCGGTACACCCACGACCGGGTGAACAGCAGGTCGTCCGGCTCGGGCCGGCCGGCCGCCCGGGCGAGCAGGGCGTGAGCGGTGCGGTACCGGCCCTGCACCCGCAGCCGGGACGCCAACTCGTAGCAGACCTCCAGCCGTTGGGGCCGTACCTCCCAAGCCCTGCTGAGCGCGTCCATGGCCCCGGGCCGGTCGTCGGTGCGCTCGGCCCGCAGGACTCCGGACTCCAGCAGCGCGCAGTACACCTCCTGCCAGCGCGTCGAGGTTCTCCTGGACGTCGGGCGCGTCCGTGCAGGGGTACTCGTGGGTGACCCCCTCGTAGCGCCAGTCCAGGTCACCCCGCATGAGGTGCTTGAAACGGTGCGCTGGGTGCCGGGGGTGTCGTAACGGAGCATGTACGACGTCGCGGTGAGCCTCGGCAGCGGTGCGTCCTGACGCAGGACATGGTCGGCGTCGAGGGTGAGGAGGTAGTCGGCCCGGCCCCGGGCCCGGCGGATGGTGCCGGTGCGGTTGTGCCCGAAGTCGACCCACTCCTCCTCGACCAGTTCGCCGGTGATGCCGCCCAGCACCTCCAGGATCAGGTCCCGGTGCCGTCCGTGGACCCGGTGTCGGAGATCACCCAGGTGTCGACCAGCGGCCGTACCAACTCCAGGCAACGCTCGATCACGCGCGCCTCGTTCTTGACCATCAGGCACAGACACAGGGTCTGCGGCTTCACGGCGGCCAATGTGGCACGGGCCGATCGCGCGGCGCGGCGCCACACGCGGGACGGGGACGGTGGTGCCCCGTCAAACCGTACGCGGGCCGTACGGTCGGCCGAGGACGGCGGGAGCCGGGGCCGACGGGGCCGGTCCCGGCCGGTTCGGGCCGGCCCGGTCCCATCGGCCGGCTCGTCCTCTCGTCCGATCCCATGACGCTCCGCCCCGCCCGGCCACGAGCAAGCCCCCTCCCGGTGCAGGGAGGGGGCTTGCGTCGCCTGCCCCGCACGGACGCGCCGCCCCTGACGGTCAGTCGGGGGCGGGGAGCCGTACCGGGGCGGTGTCGCTCACCTGCTGGAAGATGAGCGAGGTACGGAAGCCGGTGATCTCCCCGCGCTTGCTGAGCCGGTCCGTGAGGAAGGCGTGCAGGTGGTCGAGGTCCTGCACGGCGACATGGAGGAGGAAGTCGTCCCCGCCGGAGAGCACGAAGACGTGCAGGACTTCCGGCAGAGCACTGGCGAAGGCCTTGAAGCCGTCGATGACGACGCGGCTGAGCGGGCGCACCTGAACCGACACGAGTGCCTGGACAGCGCGGTTGAGCGCGGCGGGGTCGATGTCGGCGTGGTAGCCGCGGATGACGCCACGGCGGGTCAGCGCCCGCACCCGCTCCAGACACGTCGAGGGGGCGATGCCGAGCTGCCGGGCGAGTTCACGATTGGACTGCCGCGCATCTGTCTGGAGAAGCCGGACAATCGCCGAATCAAGTTCGTCCATGGCCGACGACCGTAGCGCATTCGCAGCCAAACGTTCGGTGGCGAGCCCATCCATCCAGGCATGCATGCAGGATCAGGTCGTCACACCGGACGAACGAAAGGACTGCAGGCTCATGCTCGAACACGAGCAGGTCGTGATCCGCACCGGCCGGCGCTCCCGGCTGCCGGTGATCGTGGCGGTGCATTCGACGGCACTCGGTCCGGCGGCCGGCGGTCTGCGGCTCTGGCACTACCGCGACTGGCGGGACGGCCTCGACGACGCCCTTCGCCTGTCATCGGCGATGACGTCGAAGTTCGCCGTGGCCGGGCTGCCCAGCGGAGGCGGCAAGACCGTCGTGGCCCTGCCGCAGGGCACGAAGCCCGACGCCGGCCGGCACCGCGATGTGCTGCACGACGTGGCCGACGTCATCGCCTCGCTGGCCGGTGCCTACGCCACCGGCCCGGACGTCGGGACCGGCCCCGACGACATGGCCGTGATCGGGGAGATCACCCCTCATGTGTTCTGCCGGCCGGCGCATCTGGGCGGCAGCGGCGACTCCTCCCCGCACACCGCGCGGGGCACGTTCGCCGCTCTGCGCGCCGTGAGCCGGCGGCTGTACGGCACGCCGAGCCTGGCGGGCCGTACGGTCGCCGTGGCCGGGCTGGGCCGCGTCGGCGCCGCGCTCGCCCGCCTGCTCGCGGCCGAGGGCGCCGCCCTGACGGTGACCGACATCGACCCGGACAAGCGGACGATCGGCGAGGAACTCGGGGCGGTCTGGTCCGCACCCGAGACGATCCTCGGCGCGGCCGTGGACATCGTGGTCCCCGCCGCCCTCGGCTCCGTCCTGGACCGGCAGACCGTGGCGGACCTGCGCTGCCGCGCCGTGGTGGGGCCGGCCAACAACCAGCTCGCCACGCCCGAGGCCGCCGAGCTGCTGCACGAGCGCGGCATCGTCTGGGTGCCGGACTACGTCGCGAGTGCGGGCGGAGTCATCCACGCCGTCAGCGTCGAACTCCACCGCCTCACCGCCGACGAGGCGGGTGCACGGGTCGACGCCATCGAGCGGACCGTCGACGACCTGCTGGACACCGCGCGGTCCCGCGGCCAGAGCCCGGCCCAGGCGGCCGGCGAGCTGGCCCGGCGCCGGCTGCGTGCCGCGTCCGGCCCGGCCGGCCGACCCGTGGCCCAGCACCTGCCGGCCCAGGAACAGCACGCATGAGCCCAGGCCCGGCATGCGTCAGTCCAGGAACAGTACGCATCCGGCCAGGAGGTGCGCCGGGCCTGGCCGAAACCCACACCGCACAGGGGCCGGTGGCGAGACACGATGGAGGATCATGAACGCTGACACGAGTACCGCCGTCGACCACTACGACCGGCTGCTGGCCGAGCACTACACCTGGATGCTGGGCGGTGACATCCAGGCGGCCGCGGACCGGCAGGCCGCGCTGCTCGCCGACCTCGGGCTGACCGGTGCCGAGAGCGGTGGCACGGCCGTCGACCTGGGCTGCGGTTCCGGTGCGCAGACGCTGGCGCTGCTCCGGCTGGGCTTCTCCCCGGTGATCGCGGTGGACACCAGCCGTGCTCTGCTCGACGAACTCCTCGCGCACGTCCCGGACTCCGGGGCCGTCCGTCCGGTGCACGGCGACATCCGTACCGCTCTGCCCGAGGTGAGCGAGCCGGCCACGGTGAGGACCGTCGTGTGCATGGGGGACACGCTTCCCCATCTGCCCGCCAGGTCGGACGTGCCCGCGTTGCTCGGCGACATCAGCCGCGTGCTCGCTCCGGGCGGTCACCTCGTGCTCACCTACCGCGATCTGACGGCGGAACTGCACGGCACGGACCGCTTCATCCCGGTCCGCAGCAGTGACGACCGGCTGCTCACCTGCTTCCTCGAATACCGCGACGAGGACACCGTGATCGTCCACGACCTGCTGCACACCCGGGTCGACGGCTCCTGGCGGCAACGGGCGAGCAGCTACCCCAAGCTCCGCATCGCACCGCCCTGGCTGGCCGGACAGTGCCGGGCGGCGGGGCTGGACGTCCGCCGGGAGACGGCCGACTCCAGGGGCATGCGGATCCTGCACGCGGTGAAGCCCTGATCCGGTTTCGCGGCGACGAGCCCCGGGAGCCGGCCGCTCCCGGGGCTCGTCCACGTCGGCGGTGGCGGACAACCGCGCGACGGATCCTTGACCGCTGCTTCGACCTCCGCGATGCTGTGTTGCGAAACACGAGATGCGTGCCGTAATAGGAAACATCTCGACCTTCTGTCAGCCGAGGAGTGGCCATGACTCAGCAGGTCCGTGCTGTCGTCGCGCGGAGCAAGGGCGCCCCTGTCAGTCTGGAGACGATCGTCGTGCCCGACCCCGGTCCGGGCGAGGCGCTGGTCAAGATCGAGGCCTGCGGTGTCTGCCACACCGATCTGCATTATCGCGAGGGCGGCATCAGCGACGACTTCCCGTTCCTGCTGGGCCATGAGGCGGCGGGAGTGGTGGAGGCGGTGGGCGAGGGCGTCACGGACGTGGCCCCCGGTGACTTCGTCATCCTCAACTGGCGTGCGGTGTGCGGCCAGTGCCGGGCCTGTCTGCGCGGGAGGCCCTGGTACTGCTTCAACACGCACAACGCCAAGCAGAAGATGACCCTGACCGACGGCACGGAGCTGTCCCCGGCCCTCGGCATCGGCGCCTTCGCCGAGAAGACCCTCGTGGCGGCGGGACAGTGCACGAAGGTCGACCGGGCCGCCTCGGCCGCTGCCGCCGGACTGCTGGGCTGTGGCGTGATGGCGGGCCTCGGCGCGGCCATCAACACCGGCAACGTCGGCCGCGGTGACACCGTCGCCGTGATCGGCTGCGGCGGCGTGGGTGCCGCGGCGATCGCCGGGGCCGGCCTCGCGGGTGCGGCGAAGATCATCGCGGTGGACATCGACGACCGCAAACTCGCCACGGCGACGAAGCTGGGTGCGACCCACACCGTCAACTCCAGGCAGACCGACGCGGTCGACGCGGTGCGCGAGCTGACCGGAGGGTTCGGCGCCGACGTCGTGATCGACGCGGTGGGCCGCCCGGAGACGTACCGCCAGGCCTTCTACGCCCGTGACCTCGCCGGGACCGTGGTGCTGGTCGGCGTGCCGACCCCGGAGATGAAGCTGGAGCTGCCCCTGCTGGACGTCTTCGGCCGGGGCGGGGCGCTGAAGTCGTCCTGGTACGGCGACTGCCTGCCCTCCCGCGACTTCCCGATGCTGATCGACCTCTATCTCCAGGGCCGCCTCGACCTGGACGCCTTCGTCACCGAGACCATCGCGCTCGACGACGTGGAGAAGGCCTTCGAGCGGATGCACCACGGCGACGTGCTGCGTTCGGTGGTGGTCTTCTGATGCCGGGCGCTCGCATCGAACGCCTCGTCACCTCGGGGACGTTCTCGCTGGACGGCGGCACCTGGGACGTCGACAACAATGTGTGGATCGTGGGCGACGACACCGAGGCGATCGTCATCGACGCCGCCCATGACGCCGACGCGATCCTCCAGGCCCTCGGCGAACGTGCCCTGCGAGCGATCGTGTGCACCCACGCGCACAACGACCACATCGACGCCGCGCCCGAGCTCGCCGCCCGCACCGGAGCGCCGATCCTGCTGCATCCCGACGATCTGGAGCTGTGGAAACAGACCCACCCCGACCGGGCGCCCGACGCCGAGCTGACCGACGGGCAGTCCCTCACGGTCGCGGGGGCGGAGCTGACCGTGCTGCACACCCCGGGCCACGCCCCCGGCGCCGTGTGCCTGTACGCGCCGCGGCTCTCCGCGCTCTTCAGCGGCGACACACTGTTCGCCGGCGGGCCGGGTGCCACGGGACGGTCGTACAGCGACTTCCCGACCATCATCCGCTCGATCGGTGAGCGCCTCCTCACCCTGCCGGGCGACACCGTCGTGCACACCGGTCACGGCGACACCACCACCATCGGCGCCGAAGCACCGCATCTGCAGGGGTGGATCGACCGCGGCTTCTGACCGCCCCGGCGAACGAGCGGCCCTGCCCCGGTGACGGACCCGCGTGGACGGCACCGCCGGCAGGGCCGTCGGCGTGCCCTGGGGCGTGCCTGTCTCCCTCCCTGTTCCCTTTGTTGACCTGCGCCTTCGCAGGCGCTTCGGCGTGCCCGGAACACCGCCGGCGAAGCCCGCGCAACCCGGCCTTCCGACGCCTTGACAAGCCTTCAGCGCCGCCAGCAGACTGACGTTGCGCTAATCGCAATCCGTTTCGCTATACGCACCGAGGTGTCATGATGATTCCCGCGTGCCGTCTCGCGGATCTGCCGCGAGGCGAGGCCCACCGGCTCGACATCGACCCGCCCGTGTCGGTGTTCCACACCGACGACGGCGAGCTCTTCGCCATCGACGACACCTGCACCCACCAGGACGCGTCGCTCGCCGACGGCTGGCTGGAGGGCTGTGAGGTGGAGTGTCCTCTTCACGCCTCCACGTTCGACCTGAGAACCGGGGCCGTGGACGCGCCCCCGGCCAAGCTGCCGGTCCGCACCCACGAGGTCGTCGTCGAGGACGGCATGATCTATGTGCGGCTCTCCCCGCAGACCCCCAACCTTCCGCCGTGCGTCTCGGCCCGCCTGGCCGGAGGCCCCGCGTGAGGACCGTGGCCGTCGTAGGCGCCTCGCTGGCCGGCCTGTCGGCCGCGCGCTCGCTGCGCAAGCGGGGCTACGACGGCCGCCTGGTCCTCGTCGGCGAGGAACCGCACCGCCCGTACGACAGGCCGCCGCTGTCCAAGGAGTTCCTGGCCGGCGCGATCGGCGAGGCCGAACTGGCGCTGGAGCGGGACGACGAGGACCTCCAGGCGGAGTGGGTGCTCGGCACCCGCGCCACCGGACTCGACCGCACCGAGCGGGCGATCCGGCTCGCCGACGGCCGGGAGATCCGCGCCGACGGGGTGGTCATCGCCACCGGCGCGGCCGCCCGCACCCTGCCCGGCACCGAGGGTCTCGCCGGCGTCCATGTGCTGCGCACCCTGGACGACGCCCGCGCCCTGCGCGACGGACTCGCCCTGGGCGGGCGGCTGGTGGTGATCGGCGGCGGCTTCGTCGGCGCCGAGGTCGCCGCCACGGCGTACGCCCTCGGCCTCGACGTCACCGTGGTCGAGGCGGCGCCGACCCCGCTGGCCGGACCGCTCGGCCCGGCCATGGGCGGCATCGTCTCCGCCCTCCACACGGATCACGGCGTACGGCTGCTGTGCGGTGTCGGGGTCAAGGGGCTCGGCGGGGAGCGGCGCGTGGACGCGGTACTCCTGGAGGACGGCCGCACCCTGCCCGCCGACATCGTCGTCGTCGGCGTGGGCGCGCGGCCCTGCGTCGACTGGCTCGAAGGCTCCGGCGTCGCCCTCGACAACGGCGTGAAGTGCGGCGCCGACGGCCGTACGACGCTGGCCGGGGTGGTCGCCGTCGGCGACTGCGCCAACTGGTACGACCCGCACACCGGAGCCCACCGCAGGGTCGAGCACTGGACCGGCGCGCTGGAACGGCCGGACTCCGCCGTCGCCACGCTCCTCGCGGGCGGTGCCGTCGAGCCGGCTGTGCCCCGGCCGCCGTACTTCTGGTCGGACCAGTACGGCGTCCGGATCCAGTTCGTCGGCCACGCCGCCGGGGCCGACGATGTGACGGTGGAGGAAGGCTCCACCGGCGACCGCAGCTTCCTCGCCGTCTACCGGCGCGCGGGCCGGCCGGTCGCCG
Organism: Streptomyces sp. CoH27; assembly: GCF_020181035.1. Lineage (GTDB taxonomy): Bacteria > Actinomycetota > Actinomycetes > Streptomycetales > Streptomycetaceae > Streptomyces > Streptomyces camelliae. The sequence goes on along the minus strand of NZ_JAIQYY010000001.1, from coordinate 234,352 downwards.
CGCTCGGGATGAACCAGCCGCGGCTGTTCACCCGCTGGCGCAAACAGCTCGCCTCCGCGGCGACAGCCTCTTGACGCCCCTCATGCGGCACCTCATGCTGCGCTGCGCCTGAAACGCAGTGCCGCTCCCTGCACCACGCCGTTGCGAAGCCGCTCTTCCCGGCGCGTGACCCATCGATCCACGACGTTTCCCGAGGAGTGCACCGTGACCTCGACCAGCCTGCCGGACAGCCTGATCGCCACCCTCCCCGGCTCCGCCTACACGGACCCCGGCATCTTCGCCCAGGAACAGGAGCGCATCTTCGAGACGATGTGGTTCTGTGTCGCGCGTTCGTCGGAACTGGCGAAGCCCGGCGCCTTCCGCACCGTCGACGTGGGCCGCGAGAGCATCCTCGTCACCCGCGCCCGGGACACGTCGATCCGGGCCTACTTCAACGTCTGCCGGCACCGCGGCGCCAAGCTCTGCACCGAGGACACCGGCGAGGTCAAGCGCGCCTTCCAGTGCCCGTACCACGCGTGGACGTACGACCTCGACGGCAAGCTCGTCGCGGCGCCCAACCTCACCAAGATGCCCGACGTCGGCCGGACCGAGTACGGCCTGGTGAGCGTTGCCGTGCGGGAATGGCTCGGCTATGTCTGGGTCTGCCTCGCGGAGAACCCGCCGTCCTTCGAGGAGGATGTGATCGGGGCCGTCGTCGAGCGGCTCGGCGATGTCGAGTCGATCGAGCGCTACGGCATCGAGAACCTCTCGGTGGGCCGGCGGATCACCTACGACGTGCAGGCCAACTGGAAGCTCATCATCGAGAACTTCATGGAGTGCTACCACTGCGCCACGATCCACCCCGAACTCACCGAGGTGCTGCCGGAGTTCGCCGACGGCTACGCCGCCCAGTACTACGTCGGCCACGGCGCGGAGTTCGGCACGGACATCCAGGGCTTCACGGTGGACGGCTCCGAGGGCCTGGACCGCATTCCGGGTGTGTCCGAGGACCAGGACCGCCGCTACTATGCGATCACCGTCAAGCCGCAGGTGTTCATCAACCTGGTGCCGGACCATGTGATCTTCCACCGGATGTACCCGGTGGCCGCCGACCGGACGATCGTCGAGTGCGACTGGCTCTACCTGCCGCACGTCGTGGAGAGCGGCAAGGACGTCAGCCGGTCCGTGGAGCTCTTCGACCGGGTCAACCGCCAGGACTTCGACGCCTGCGAGCGCACCCAGCCGGGCATGAGCTCACGGCTCTACGCCAAGGGCGGTGTCCTGGTGCCCAGCGAGCACCACATCGGTGCCTTCCACGACTGGGTGAACGAGCGGCTCGGTACGCCCCGGCCGGAGTGACCCGGAGGAGGGACGACCGTGGCCCGCGTGGGGGGCGAACGCGGGCCGTACGGCGGTCGTGCCGTGCGCGCTCAGCCCAGGTATCCCATCCGGTGACTGATGTCCTCCGCGCCCTTGACGAGCGCCGGGGCCAGTTCGTGCATGCGCTCCTCGGTGAACCGGTACGCGGGCCCGGAGGCGCTGATCGACGCGATGACCTGGCCCTCCCGGTCCCGGATCGGTGCCGCCATGGCGTGCAGCCCGATCTCCAGCTCCTCCAGGGTCCAGGCGTAACCGCGCTCCCGGGCCTCGGCGAGGTTCTTCTCCAGCTTCGCCTTCGAGGAGATCGTGTGCGGGGTCAGCTTCTTCAGGCCGGCCTCCGCCAGCAGCGCGGCCCGCTCCTTGGCGGGCAGGTGGGCCAGCATGATCTTGCCGCTGGAGGTGGCGTGCAGCGGGGTGAGCTGGCCGACCCAGTTGTGCGCGGTGACGGCGGCCGTACCGCGCACCTGGTACAGGTTGATCGCGTAGTGCTCCTGCATCACGGCGATGTTGACCGTCTCGCCGATCTCCTCGGCGAGACGCTCGCACACCGGCCGGCCCTGCTGGGTGATGTCGATACGTCCCGTGACGGCGCCCGCCAGGCGTACGATGCCGAAGCCGAGCGCGTACTTGCCCCGCTCGCCCGACTGCTCCACCAGGCCGCGCGCCTCCAGGGCGCCGAGCAGACGGAACGCGGTGGACTTGTGCACATCGATCTCGGCGGCCACCTCGCTCACGCCCGCCTCGCCACGCTGGGCGAGGATCTCCAGAACGCTGATGGCCCGGTCGACGGACTGCACTCCGCCGGACGGCGACCCGTTCGTTTCGGTATCCGGACTGTAGTTGCTCATAGCGGAACTATACGCGCAGTAAACAACGAGCCTGCAAGTAACGCGGTGTGAACAAAGATCTTACAAGTTGCGTTGTTCGCAACCTGGTGCACATTGCGGCACCGTACTAGCATGCCGCGCATATCGACGGCGCAAGCGAGACGAGGCGACACATGGCTCCTCTTCACTACGACTTCGTCATCGTCGGCGGCGGATCGGCCGGCAGTGCACTGGCGAACCGGCTCTCGGCCGACCCCGGAAACCGAGTGCTCGTCCTGGAGGCCGGCCGCTCCGACTATCCCTGGGACGTCTTCATCCACATGCCCGCGGCTCTCACCTACCCCATAGGCAGCCGCTTCTACGACTGGAAATACGAGTCCGAGCCCGAGCCGCATATGGGCGGCCGGCGCATCTACCACGCCCGGGGCAAGGTGCTCGGCGGTTCCAGCAGCATCAACGGCATGATCTTCCAGCGCGGCAATCCCATGGACTACGAGCGCTGGGCGGCCGACCCCGGCATGGAGACCTGGGACTACGCGCACTGCCTGCCGTACTTCCGCCGGATGGAGAACTGCCTGGCGGCCGAGCCGGACGACGAGTTCCGCGGCCATGACGGACCCCTCGTCCTGGAACGCGGCCCGGCGACCAACCCGCTGTTCACCGCCTTCCTCAAGGCCACCCAGCAGGCGGGCTACGCACCCACGGACGATGTCAACGGCTACCGGCAGGAAGGATTCGCCAAGTTCGACCGCAACGTCCACCGCGGGCGCCGGCTGTCGGCCTCGAAGGCGTATCTCAAGCCCGCCATGAAGCGGCCGAACCTTGACGTGACCACCCGTGCCCTCGTCACCCGGGTCCTCTTCGAGGGCAAGCGGGCGGTCGGTGTCGAGTACCGGCGCGGCCGGGGCGCACCCCAGCAGGTCCGTGCCGGTGAGGTCATCCTGTGCGGCGGCGCGATCAACTCGCCGCAGCTGCTCCAGCTGTCCGGCGTCGGCAACGCCGCCGAGCTGTCCGCCCTCGGCATCGACGTCGTCCACGACCTGCCCGGCGTCGGCGAGAACATGCAGGACCACCTGGAGGTGTACATCCAGTACGCCTGCAAGCAGCCCGTCTCCATGCAGCCGTACCTGGCGAAGTGGCGGGCCCCCTTCATCGGCCTGCAGTGGCTGTTCAGGAAGGGTCCGGCCGCCACCAACCACTTCGAGGCCGGCGGCTTCTGCCGCAGCAACGAGGACGTGGACTACCCCAACCTGATGTTCCATTTCCTGCCCATCGCGGTCCGCTACGACGGTTCCGTGCCCGCCGGCGGCCACGGCTATCAGGTCCACGTCGGACCCATGTACTCCGACGCCATCGGCTCGGTGAAGATCAAGAGCAAGGACCCGCGCGAGCACCCGGCGCTGCGCTTCAACTACCTCTCCACCGAGCAGGACCGCCGGGAGTGGGTCGAGGCCGTCCGGGTCGCGCGCAAGCTCCTCAATCAGCCCGCCCTCGCCCCCTACAACGACGGCGAGATCTCGCCCGGCCCGTCTGTGGAGACGGACGAGGAGATCCTCGCCTGGGTCGCCAAGGACGGTGAGACCGCCCTGCACCCGTCCTGCACCTGCAAGATGGGCACCGACGAGATGTCCGTCGTCGACCCGGCCAGCATGCGCGTGCACGGTGTGGAGGGCCTGCGGGTCGTGGACGCGTCGGTGATGCCCTATGTCACCAACGGCAACATCTACGCCCCGGTGATGATGATCGCCGAGAAGGCGGCCGACCTCATCCTCGGCAAGGAGCCGCTGGAGCCCTCCAAGGCCGCGTACTACCGGCACCGCGACGCCCAGAAACAGGCAGGGTAGGCGATGGCCGCCGAGACGCTGCGGTCGCTGCTCGGCCGCGTCCGCTACGAGGTGCTCCCGGCGAAGGCGACGGAGGAGAAGGTCCTCGCCCATGTGCCCCGCGACGTCGTGGTCACGGTCACGGCGTCGCCGGTCAAGGGACTGGAGCCGACACTCGGCCTGACCGAGCGGCTCGCGGCGCACGGGTACCGGGTCGCCCCGCATGTGCCCGCACGCTTACTGCGGGACGACGCACACCTGAAGGACGTGGCCGAGCGGCTGCGGGCGGCGGGCGTGGACGACCTGTTCGTGCCGGCGGGCGATGCCGACCCGCCGGCCGGGCCGTACGACGCGGCCCTGCCCGTGCTGCGCCGGCTGAGCGAGCTGGGCAGGCCCTTCGGGGAGCTGGGGATCACCGGCTATCCGGAGAGCCATCCGCTCATCCACGACGACCTCACCATCCAGTCGATGTGGGACAAGCGGTCGCACGCCACGTACATCGTCAGCAACCTGTGCTTCGACCCGCGCGTGCTCGGCGACTGGATCACCCGGATCCGGCGCCGTGACATCACCCTGCCCGTGTACGTGGGCGTCGCGGGGCCGGTGCAGCGGGCCAAGCTGCTGGCCATGGCGACGAAGATCGGCGTGGGGGAGTCGACGCGCTTTCTCACCAGGCACCCGTCGTGGTTCCTGCGGTTCGCGACCCCCGGCGGATATGTGCCGGAGCGCCTGCTCGACCGCGGCGCCGAGGTGTTCGCGAGGCCGTCGGCGGGGGTGGCCGGTCTGCATCTGTTCACCTTCAACCAGATCGCCGAGACGGAGCGCTGGCGGCGAGCGGTGCTGGACCGGCTGGACACCTGAAACCGGCAGCTGCCGACCCCTTGACGGCGTCGGCTCATTCGGCCAGGGTGTTCCACCACAAGCAATGCAGTGCACAATGCGCAACGACTTCATGCGAAGGGCGCGGCTGTGGCAGATCTGTATGTGGCCGGAGAATGGCGTGATCCGGTGGCCGGCGGTCACCGGGAGATCCGCTGTCCGGCGGACGGCACGCTCGTCGCGACGGTCTCTGAGGGCACCCGCCCCGACACCGAGGCGGCGATCGCCGCGGCCCGGCGGGCCTTCGACGACGGCCCCTGGCCGCACACCCCCGAGCGTGAGCGCGGCGCCCTGCTGCTGCGCACCGCCGACATCCTCGAACGCGACGCGAAGGAATTCGCCCGCGCCGAGTCCCTCGACACAGGCAAGCGCCTGGTCGAGAGCGAATACGACATCGCCGACGTCGTCTCCTGCTTCCGCTACTACGGCGGCATCGCCGGCACCAGCGCCGGCCGGGTGGTCGACACCGGCCGCGACGACGCCTTCAGCCGGGTCACCTACGAACCCGTCGGCGTCTGCGGACTGATCACCCCCTGGAACTACCCCCTGCTCCAGGCCTCCTGGAAGGTCGCCCCGGCCCTCCTCGCGGGCAACACCGTCGTCCTCAAGCCCAGCGAACTCACCCCCTCCACGTCGATCCTGCTGATGAAGGCGCTGGAGGAGGCCGGCCTTCCCGCCGGCGCCGCCAACCTCGTCCTGGGCGCCGGAGCCGAGGCGGGCGCACCGCTGGCCGAGGACCCGGCCGTGGACATGGTGTCCTTCACCGGAGGCCTGGCGACCGGGCGGCACATCATGGCGACCGCCGCGGCGACGGTGAAGAAGGTCGCGCTGGAGCTCGGCGGCAAGAATCCGAACGTCGTCTTCGCCGACGCCGACTTCGAGACCGCCGTCGACTTCGCGCTCACCGCCGTCTTCCTGCACTCCGGGCAGGTCTGCTCGGCCGGCGCCCGGCTGATCGTGGAGGACTCGCTGCACGACGCCTTCGTCGACGAGCTCGTACGCCGGGCCCGGCTCATCCGGCTGGGCGGTCCCTTCGACCCCGAGGCCGAGACCGGGCCGCTGATCTCCGCACAGCACCGGGAGAAGGTCGAGGCGTATGTCGCGGCCGGCCTCGCCGAGGGCGCCGTACTGCGCTGCGGCGGCACGCGTCCCACCGAGCCCGCGCTGGCGAGCGGCTTCTACTACCCGCCGACCGTCCTGGACGAGTGCCAGCAGGACATGCGTGTGGTGCACGAGGAGTCCTTCGGACCCGTGCTCACCGTCGAACGCTTCCGTGACGAGGACGACGCCGTCCGCATCGCCAACGACACGGAGTACGGCCTCGCGGGGGCCGTGTGGACACAGGACGCGGGCCGGGCACAGCGGGTCGCCCGCGCGCTGCGTCACGGCACCGTGTGGATCAACGACTATCACCCCTATGTGCCGCAGGCGGAGTGGGGTGGTTTCGGGCACTCCGGTGTGGGCCGTGAGCTGGGGCCGACGGGCCTCGACGAATACCGGGAGCCCAAGCACGTCTGGCAGAACATCCAACCCCGGCCGCAGCACTGGTTCCGCGGCTGAACGCCGAAAAGAGGCCCATCGTGACCCCAGCACAGACCGAGGTGTCGCAGCGGCGCGACACGTCCCCGGACCCCCAGGACCGCACGCCGGTCATCTCCGTGCGCCGGCTGTGGAAGGTGTTCGGGCCGAAGGCCGACCAGGTGCCGGGCTCCGCGGAGCTGTGCGGACTGACCCGCCGCGAGCTCATGGACCGCACCGGATGCACCGCCGCCGTACGGGACGTGAACTTCGAGGTCTCGCCCGGCGAGGTCTTCGTCGTCATGGGCCTGTCCGGCTCCGGCAAGTCCACCCTGGTGCGATGTCTCACCCGGCTGATCGAACCCACCGCCGGTGAGATCGTCTTCGAGGGCGAGGACATCCGCGACGCCGACCCCCGGCGACTGCGCGAACTGCGGCGCAGCAAGTTCTCCATGGTCTTCCAGCACTTCGGGCTGCTGCCGCACCGCAAGGTCGTCGACAACGTGGCCTTCGGCCTGGAGATCCGGGGGATGGGCAAGGCCGAACGCGCCAAGCGAGCCCTGGAGACCGTCGAACTCGTGGGCCTCGCCGGCTACGAGAACTCCTACCCCGACCAGCTCTCCGGCGGCATGCAGCAGCGCGTCGGACTCGCCCGCGCCCTGGCCGGCGACCCCGACGTCCTCTTCTTCGACGAGCCCTTCTCGGCGCTCGACCCGCTGATCCGCCGCGACATGCAGAGCGAGGTCATCCGGCTGCACCACGAGGTCGGCAAGACCATGGTGTTCATCACCCACGACCTCTCCGAGGCCCTCAAACTGGGCGACCGCATCCTGATCATGCGCGACGGCAAGATGGTCCAGTGCGGCACCGGTGACGAACTGGTCGGCGCCCCCGCCGACGACTACGTACGCGACTTCGTCAAGGACGTGCCGCGCGGCGACGTGCTCACCCTGCGCTGGATCATGCGCCCCGCGCAGCCCGAAGACGCCCTCGACGGGCCCGAGCTGGGGCCGGACGTCGTGGTGCGCGAGGCCACCCGTGCCGTCCTGGCCGCCGAGAAGCCGGTCAAGGTCGTCGAGGGCGGCAAGCTGCTCGGCATCGTCGGTGACGAGGAGATCCTCGCCGTCGTCGCCGGTCAGGAAGGCGGTGCGTGATGGCTGTCGCCGCCGACGTGACCGCGCCGGTCGCGACCCTGCGCCGTAAGGTCAGCCGCCCCATGGTGGTGGCGGGCATCCTGATCGCCTGGCTGGTGCTCTTCGCCGTGCTGCGCGGCCGGCAGACGCTGACCCTCGCGGCGGCCGACCTCACCGGTCTGCACCGCTGGCTGAACGACCTCAACGACAGCATCGGGGCCAACCGCAACTCCAACCCGCTCTTCCTGTACTTCTTCAACGAGATCCGGCTGGTCATCGACAACCTGGTGACCTTCGTCCAGTCCCTGATCTCCCAGCCCACCGGCACCCGGCCCGTCCCGCAGATCGGCTGGCTCGGCGTCGTCGGCATCACGGGCTACGTCTCCTGGGCCGTGGCGAACTGGCGGGTGGCCCTGCTGGCCGTGGTCGGCTTCACCTTCTTCGGGCTCCAGGGCCTGTGGCAGGAGAGCATGGACACCCTGGCGCTGACCCTGTCGGCCGTCATCGTGGCGCTGCTCATCGGCATCCCGCTCGGCGTGTGGGCCGGACTGTCCGACCGGTTCAACCGGATCATGACGCCCTTCCTGGACTTCATGCAGACGATGCCGACCTTCGTCTACCTCGCCCCGCTCACCCTGATCTTCCTGATCGGCGGGGCCTCGGCGGTGATCACCACGGTGATCTACGCGGCACCGCCCGCCATCCGCATCACCGCGCACGCCATCCGCTCGGTGCCCGAGACCACCGTCGAGGCGGCGGACTCGCTCGGCACGACACGCACCCAGCAACTGCTCAAGGTGCTGCTGCCGATGTCCAAGCGCACGGTCGTCATGGGCGTCAACCAGACCATCATGGCCGCCCTGGCCATGGTGACCATCGCCGCCCTGATCGACGCGCCCGGCCTCGGCAAGACCGTCGTGCAGGCCCTGCAGTCCCTCGACGTCGGCACCGCCTTCAACGCCGGTCTCGCCATCGTCGTCATGGCGATCGTGCTCGACCGGGTCACCACGGCGGCGGCCGCGCGCACCGAGGCGGCCCGGCGCACCGGCGGCGGCCTGCTGAAGTGGCGCCGGCCGCTGCTGGCGGCGGGCGGGATCGCGGTCGCCGTCCTGGTCTATCTGTCCCACACCTACGTCTGGGCGGCCGAGTTCCCCGGCAGCGGCAGCACCGGCAGCCACATCGCGAGCGCGGCCGACACCACGACCACCTGGCTCCAGGACCACCTCTCGGGCCTGACCAACGCCCTGCGGGACGTCATCACCAACGGTCTGCTCAACCCGTTCCAGGCCCTGCTGACCGACTCCCCGTGGTGGCTCGTCGGCATCACCCTGGTCGCGCTCGGCGCGGTGCTCGGCGGCCGCTGGGCCGCGGTGACGGCCGCCGTGTGCGTCGGTCTGCTGGTCGGAACGGGCGTGTGGTCGGACGGCATGACGACCCTCGCCTCGACCGCCGTGGCCACGGTGCTGGTGATGCTGTTCGGTGTCGTCTTCGGCGTGTGGATGGGTCGCAGCGCGCTCGTCGACCGGCTGATACGTCCCACCCTGGACGCCGCACAGGTCATGCCGCCGTTCGTCTACCTCGTGCCGTTCCTCGCGCTCTTCGGCGCGACCCGGTTCACCGCGATCGTCGCGGCCGTCGTCTACGCGGCGCCCGTCGCCATCAAGATCATCGCGGACGGGGTGCGGAACGTGCCGGAGACGACCGTGGAGGCGGCCACCTCGGCCGGGTGCAACACCTGGCAGATCATCACCAAGGTTCAGCTGCCGATGGCACGCAGCGCCCTGACACTGGCGACCAATCAGGGCCTGATCTATGTGCTGTCGATGGTTGTGGTGGGCGGCCTGGTAGGGGCCGGCGCCCTCGGCTACGACGTCGTGGCCGGATTCTCGCAGGGACAGCTGTACGGCAAGGGGCTGGCGGCGGGGCTCGCCATCGTACTGCTGGGAGTCATGTTCGACCGGATCACTCAGGCTGCGGCGCGACGCACCAGGGCATAAGGAGCACGACACCATGGCACAACACTGGCGAGCCGGCGCGGCCGGCCTGGCCGTCCTCGGCCTCACCCTCACGGCCTGCTCGGGGGCGAAGGTCGGCGACAGCACCTCCGCGGGCGCGAAGTCCTCGGGCGGCAAGTGCAGCACCTTCAACCTGGCCGTCAACCCGTGGGTGGGCTACGAGGCGGACGCGGCGGTCGTCGCGTACGTGGCGCAGCACGACCTCGGCTGTACGGTCCAGAAGAAGGACCTGAAGGAGGAGATCGCCTGGCAGGGCTTCGGGACCGGTGAGGTCGACGCCGTCCTGGAGAACTGGGGCCACGACGATCTGAAGAAGAAGTACATCACCGGCCAGAAGACGGCCGTGGAGGCGGGTTCGACCGGCAACAAGGGTGTCATCGGCTGGTTCGTGCCGCCGTGGCTGGCCAAGGCGCACCCGGACATCACCGACTGGAAGAACCTCGACAAGTACGCCGACCAGTTCAAGACCTCCGAGTCGGGCGGCAAGGGCCAGCTGCTCGACGGCGACCCCTCCTACGTCACCAATGACGCGGCCCTGGTCAAGAATCTGAAGCTGAACTTCAAGGTGGTGTACGCGGGCAGCGAGACCGCGCTCATCCAGGCCTACCGGACGGCCGAGAAGAACAAGCAGTGGGTGATCGGCTACTTCTACGAGCCCCAGTGGTTCCTGTCCGAGGTGCCCCTGGTGAAGGTCAACCTGCCCGCCTACACGACGGGTTGCGACGCCGACGCGGCGAAGGTGGCCTGCGATTATCCGGTGTACGACCTGGACAAGATCGTCAGTTCGCAGTTCGCCAAGTCGGGCAGTCCGGCGTACAACCTGGTGAAGAACTTCCACTGGACGAACGACGACCAGAACACCGTCGCCAAGTACATCGCGGTGGACAAGATGTCGGACGACGCGGCGGCCAAGAAGTGGGTCGACGCGAACCGCGACAAGGTCGATGCCTGGCTGAAGTAGCCGAGAGTCGACAAACGGCCGAAGACGCCCGGTGGGCGGTGCGTTCAGGTATGCACCGCCCACCGGGCATTGCCGTGTTTCGGCTGTTGTCCGGGTCACCGACCCCTTGACACCGTTCCTGAGCAGTGAGCGGGCGAGTCCGCGCACTGGCACGCCCCGAACGGTTTTGGGCGCACTGGTCATCCGCTTTCGCATCCCGGGCGGCGACGCGGATCCTGTCCGTGTTCCGGGCCGGGCGGGCGAATTCCCTGACGACCTGGCCAAGTGAGTACAGCCAGAGGCGGCGGGGAGGCCCTGAACCATCTCTCCGGTGGAGCAGGGGCCCCGCGCGCTGGAGCCGAACTCGGCGTTCCAGATCGCGCTGCCACGTTAACCCGCACCCCGCGCAGTGCTGCAAGCCCGTGAGCCGACCACCACACGATCGAGCTAAAGCGCCCTCTGTGCTGAGCCCTTGACACCCCTTCTCGGGGCGGGCACATTGAGTTGCGCAACCTGAATCAAGTTGCGCACAAAGCAACTAGGCCGGTTTCAAGTTCGGAGGTTGGGCGATGGCGGGACCCCGAGTGGTGATCATCGGAGCGGGCGTCGTGGGAGCGGCCCTGGCGGACGAGATCTCCGCGCGCGGCTGGACCGAGGTGACCGTGGTCGACCAGGGCTCCCTCCCGGCCACGGGCGGATCCAGCTCGCACGCTCCGGGCCTGGTCTTCCAGACGAACCCCTCGAAGACCATGACGGAGCTGGCGCGCTACACCGTCGAGAAGTTCTGCTCCCTCGACGTCGACGGCAAGCCCTGTTTCCTGCAGGTCGGCGGCCTGGAGGTGGCGACCACCGCCGAGCGCCTCGCCGAGCTGCACCGCCGGCGCGGCTGGATCACCGCCTGGGGCATCGAGGCGCACCTGCTGAGCCCCGACGAGTGCGTGGAGCGGCACCCGTTGGTCGACCGGGACAAGATCCTCGGCGGCCTGTTCATCCCCACCGACGGTCTCGCCAAGGCCGTCCTCGCCGTCGAGGCCCAGATCCGCCGGGCCACCGAGCGCGGTGTGCGCTTCCTCGCCCGGCACGAGGTCCTCGGCATCCAGCAGAGCGAGGGCCGCGTCACCGGCGTGGTGACCGACCAGGGCGAGCTGCCCGCCGACATCGTCGTGTGCTGCGCCGGCATCTGGGGTCCGAAGATCGCCCGTATGGTCGGTATGAACCTGCCGCTCACCCCGCTCGCCCATCAGCTCGCCTGGACCGGGCCGGTCCCCGCCCTCGCAGGCCAGACCGAGGAGGCGGTCCGCCCGATCCTGCGCCACCAGGACGCCGACCTCTACTACCGCGACCGCTACGACGGCCTTGGCATCGGCTACTACGGCCACCGGCCCATGCCCGTCTCCGCCGACGACATCCTCTCCGTGGACGAGGCCGACCAGATGCCCTCGGTCCTGAAGTTCACCGAGGAGGACTTCGAGCCCGCGTGGACCGAGACGCAGTCCCTGCTGCCCTCGACCCGCGAGGCCAAGGTCGAGGAGGGCATCAACGGCCTGTTCTCCTTCACCACCGACGGCTACCCGCTGCTCGGCGAGTCCCCGGACGTCAAGGGTTTCTGGGTCGCCGAGGCCGTGTGGGTCACCCACTCCGCGGGCGTCGGCCGGGCCGTCGCCGAATGGCTGGTCGACGGCTACTGCTCCTCCTTCGACCTGCACGAGTGCGACGTCAACCGCTTCGAGCCGCACCAGCTGTCCCCGGAGTACGTCCTGGCACGCGACTGCCAGAACTTCGTCGAGGTCTACGACATCCTCCACCCCCTCCAGCCGACCGGGAAGCCCCGCCCGATCCGCACCAGCCCCTTCTACGCGCGCCAGCAGGAACACGGCGCGTTCTTCTTGGAAGCGAACGGCTGGGAGCGCCCGCAGTGGTACGAGGCGAATGCCGGGCTGGTCGAAGGCCGTTCGATCCCCACCCCCAACGGCTGGGCCGCGCGCTACTGGTCGCCGATCGTCGGCGCCGAGGCCCAGGTCACCCGCGAGACGGTCGCGCTGTACGACATGACGGCCCTCAAGCGCCTGGAGGTCAGCGGCCCCGGTGCCGCCGACTTCCTGGAAGGGCTGGTCACCGGCAAGGTCGCCAAGTCCGTCGGCTCGGTGACGTACACCCTGCTCCTCGACCAGGACGGCGGCATCCGCAGCGACATCACGGTGGCCCGCCTCGCCCGCGACCTCTTCCAGGTCGGCGCCAACGGCAACCTCGACCTCGACTGGTTCACCCGCCACCTGCCCGCCGACGGCACGGTCCAGGTCCGCGACATCACCGCCGGCACCTGCTGCATCGGCCTGTGGGGCCCGCTGGCCCGCGAGGTGCTCCAGCCCCTCACCGACGAGGACTTCTCGAACGACGGCCTGAAGTACTTCCGCGCCAAGCGCGCCTACATCGGCAGCGTCCCGGTCACCGCGATGCGCCTGTCGTACGTCGGCGAGCTGGGCTGGGAGCTGTACACCACGGCCGATCAGGGCCAGAAGCTGTGGGACACTCTCTGGGCCGCCGCCCAGCCGCTCGGCGGCATCATCGCCGGCCGGGGCGCCTTCAACAGCCTTCGCCTGGAGAAGGGCTACCGCTCCTTCGGCACCGACATGACCTACGAGCACGACCCCTACGAGGCCGGCGTCGGCTTCGCCGTCAAGCTCGACAAGGGCGACTTCATCGGCAAGGCCGCGCTGGAGCGCCGCAAGGCGGACGTACGGCGCAAGCTGTCCTGCCTCACCATCGACGACCCGCAGGCCGTCGTCATGGGCAAGGAGCCGGTGTACGACGGTGACCGCGCCGTCGGGTACGTCACCAGCGCCGCCTACGGCTACACCGTCGGCAAGGGCATCGCCTACGCATGGCTCCCGGCGGAGCTGGCCACCCCTGGCACCACCGTGCACATCGGCTACTTCGACCAGCGCATCGAGGCGGTCGTGGCCGAGGAGCCGCTGTTCGACCCGACCATGTCCCGCCTCCGTGGCTAGCCAAGGGGAAGGAACACCACCGGTGACCGCACAACTGCTTGACGGCAAGGCCACTGCCGCCGACATCCGGCGCGAACTCGCCGAACGCGTGGCCAAGTTGACCGCAATGACCGGCCGCCCGCCCGGCCTTGGCACCGTCCTGGTCGGCGACGACCCCGGCAGCCACGCCTACGTCGCCGGAAAGCACCGCGACTGCGCACAGGTGGGCATCGCCTCCCTGCGCCGCGAACTGCCCGCCGACGCAAGCCGGCAGCAGGTCGAGGACGTCATCGACGAACTCAACGCCGATCCGGCCTGCACCGGCTACATCGTCCAGCTCCCGCTCCCGCGCCACCTGGACACCAACGCCGTCCTCGCCCGCATGGACCCCGCCAAGGACGCCGACGGACTGCACCCGGTCAACCTGGGCCGGCTCGTCCTCGGCACCGACGCCCCGCTGCCCTGCACGCCACGCGGCATCGTAGAACTGCTGCGCCGCTACGACGTGCCGCTCGCCGGAGCGCGCGTGTGCGTCGTCGGCCGGGGCATCACCGTCGGACGGCCGATCGGACTGCTGCTCACCCGCCGTTCCGAGAACGCCACCGTCACCCTCTGCCACACCGGAACCAAGGGCCTGGCCTGGCACGTGCGCGAGGCGGACATCGTCGTCGCGGCGGCCGGCTCGCCCGGACTGATCACCAAGGACATGCTGCGCCCCGGCGCCGCCGTCCTGGACGTCGGCATCACCCGCACCGAGCACGGACTCGTCGGCGACATCCACCCGGAGGCCGCCGAGGTAGCCGGGTGGCTCGCTCCGATGCCCGGGGGAGTGGGACCCATGACCCGGGCGATGCTGCTCGCCAACGTCGTCGAGGCCGCCGAGAGGAACGCGAACTCCGCATGAACGCGCTGAACACGCCCCTTGCCGAGCTGGACCCCGAGGTCCACGAAGCCCTCCGGGCCGAGCTGCACCGCCAGCAGTCCACCCTGGAGATGATCGCCTCCGAGAACTTCGCGCCCACCGCCGTGATGGAGGCACAGGGCTCGGTCGCGACCAACAAGTACGCCGAGGGCTACCCCGGCCGCCGTTACTACGGCGGCTGCGAACACGTCGACGTCACCGAGCGGCTGGCCATCGAACGCATCAAGTCCCTGTTCGGCGCGGGCTTCGCCAACGTCCAGCCGCACTCGGGCGCCCAGGCCAACACCGCCGTCTTCTTCGCGCTGCTCCAGCCCGGCGACACCATCCTCGGGCTCGACCTCGCGCACGGCGGCCACCTCACCCACGGCATGCGCATCAACTACAGCGGCAAGATGCTCGATGTCGTGCCGTACCACGTCTCCGAGGCGGACAACCTCGTCGACATGGACGAGGTGGAACGGCTCGCCAAGGAACACCGCCCCAAGATGATCATCGCGGGCTGGTCGGCGTACCCGAGGCAGCTGGACTTCGCGGCCTTCCGCCGGATCGCCGACGAGGTCGGCGCCCTCCTCATGGTCGACATGGCGCACTTCGCGGGCCTGGTCGCCGCCGGACTGCACCCCAGCCCCGTCCCGCACGCCCACGTGGTCACCACCACCACGCACAAGACCCTCGGCGGTCCCCGCGGCGGAGTCATCCTCACCAACGACGCCGACCTCGCCAAGAAGATCAACTCGGCCGTGTTCCCCGGGATGCAGGGCGGCCCGCTGGAGCATGTCATCGCCGCGAAGGCCGTCTCCTTCAAGGTCGCCGCATCGCCCGAGTTCGCCGAGCGCCAGGCCCGGACCCTCGCCGGCGCCCGCATCCTTGCCGAGCGCCTGACCCGGCCCGACGCGGCCGCGGCCGGCGTGAAGGTCCTGACCGGCGGCACGGACGTCCACCTCGTCCTCGTGGACCTGAGGGACTCCGAACTCGACGGCAAGCACGCCGAGGACCTGCTGCACGAGATCGGTATCACCGTCAACCGCAACGCCGTCCCCTTCGACCCGCGCCCGCCCATGGTCACCTCCGGCCTGCGCATCGGCACGCCGGCGCTGGCCACCCGGGGCTTCACCGAGGCGGACTTCGCCGAGGTCGCCGACGTGATCGCGCTGGCCCTCCAGCCCGAGCCGGACCTGGCCGCGCTGCGCGCCCGCACCGCGGCGCTGGCCGCGAAGCACCCGCTCTACCCGCACCTTTCCGGCACCTCAGGAGACGCCCGATGAGCCCCCGCACCCCCGGCGCCGACCTGCCCGACCACCCGGACTGGCTCTGGCGCACCCCCGAGCCCAAGCGGTCGTACGACGTGGTGATCGTGGGCGGCGGCGGACACGGCCTGGCCACCGCCCACTACCTGGCGAAGAACCACGGCATCACCAACGTCGCCGTCCTGGAGAAGGGCTGGCTCGCGGGCGGCAACATGGCCCGCAACACCACGATCATCCGCTCCAACTACCTCTGGGACGAGAGCGCGGGCATCTACGAGCACGCGCTGAAGCTGTGGGAGGGACTGGAGGAGGAGCTCGACTACCCGATCCTCTTCTCCCAGCGCGGTGTGCTGAACCTCGCCCACAGCCTGCAGGACGTCCGCGACAGCGTGCGCCGGGTCGAGGCCAACCGGCTCAACGGGGTCGACGCCGAGTGGCTCGACGCGCAAGCGGTCAAAGAGGTCTGCCCGATCGTCAACATCTCACCCGACGTGCGCTACCCGGTCCTCGGCGGCACCTACCAGCCGCGCGCCGGCATCGCCAAGCACGACTACGTCGCCTGGGGCTTCGCCCGCTCCGCGGACGCGGCCGGCATCGACATCATCCAGAACTGCGAGGTCACGGGGCTGGACGTGGTCGACGGCCGGGTGGTCGGCGTACAGACGAGCCTCGGTCCCATCGCCGCCGGCAAGGTGGCCCTGTGCTCGGCCGGCCACACCTCGGTCCTCGCCGCCATGGCCGGCATCGAACTCCCCCTCCAGAGCCACCCGTTGCAGGCCCTCGTCTCCGAGCTGCTGGAGCCGGTCCACCCCACGGTGGTCATGTCGAACGCCGTCCACGTGTACGTCAGCCAGGCGCACAAGGGCGAGCTGGTGATGGGCGCGGGCATCGACGCGTACAACTCGTACACCCAGCGCGGCGCGTTCCACATCATCGAGGAGCAGATGTCCGCCGCCCTGGAGCTCTTCCCGGTGTTCGCCCGCGCCCATGTGCTGCGCACCTGGGGTGGCATCGTCGACGTGAGCCCCGACGCCTCACCCATCGTCGGCCTCACCCCGGTCGACAACCTCTACCTCAACTGCGGTTGGGGCACCGGCGGTTTCAAGGCGACACCGGGCGTCGGCTGGGTGTACGCCCACACCATCGCGCACGACACCCCGCACGCCCTCAACGCCCCCTTCTCGCTCGACCGTTTCACCACCGGCGCGCTCGTCGACGAGCACGGCGCGGCCGCGGTGGCCCACTAGGGAGCCGAACCATGCTGCTGATCTCCTGCCCGTGGTGCGGGCCCCGCGACGAGGCCGAGTTCCACTACGGCGGCCAGGCCCACGTCCCCTACCCGGAGGACCCCGCCGCCCTCACCGACGAGGAGTGGGCCCGCTACCTCTTCTTCCGCGACAACTCGAAGGGCCCCTTCGCCGAACGCTGGAGCCACGCGGCGGGCTGCCGCAAGTGGTTCAACGCGGTGCGGGACACATCGACCAACGAGATCCTGGCCGTTTACCGGACGGGGGAGGAGCGCCCGGAGGCGGTGGAGCCCCGTCCAGCGCACTCAGCCTGTCTGGGGGTACCCCCTCTGGGGGAGTTCGAGGACAAGGCCCCTTCGGGGCCGACGGGGGTCCAGGGGGCGGAGCCCCCTGGCGGGGTCGAAGGGGCAGAGCCCCTCAAGGACGGGACGGGTAGGGGCGGCGGGGGCGACCACCCGTTCCGCACCCCCACCGGCGGCCGCATCGACCGTGACGTCCCCCTCACCTTCACCTTCGACGGCACCGAATACCAGGGCTACCGAGGCGACACCCTCGCCTCCGCCCTCCTCGCCAACGGCGTCGTCCAAGCCGGCACCAGCATCAAACTCGGCCGCCCCAGAGGGATCTTCTCCGCCGGCGTCGAAGAACCCAACGCGGTCGTCCAGATCGAGGCCCCCTTCCCCGAGCCCATGCTCCCCGCCACGACCATCGAGCTCTACGACGGCCTGGTCGCGAGCAGCCTCCCGGGCCAGGGCCGCCTCGCCACCGAACCGGACCCCGCCCGCTACGACGCCGTACACGCGCACTGCGACCTGCTGGTCGTCGGTGCCGGGCCGGCCGGCCTGGCGGCCGCGGCGGCGGCAGCGAACAGCGGCGCCCGCGTCATCCTCGCCGACGACCAGCCGGAACCCGGCGGCAGCCTGCTCGGCACCGGGGAGCACCTGGACTGGGTGGCGGCGACGCGTGCCCGGCTCGAAGCCGCCCCCGAGGTGCGTGTCCTGCGCCGTACCACCGTCTTCGGCCACTACGACGACAACCACGTCCTCGCCGTCGAGCGCCGTACCAACCACCTCGGGGCCGACGCCCCGGCGAACGTCTCCCGTGAGCGGGTCTGGCGCATCCGCGCCCGGCGGGTCGTCCTCGCCACCGGTGCCCACGAGCGCTCGCTGGCGTTCGGCGACAACGACCGCCCCGGCGTGATGCTGGCCGCCTCGGCACGGACGTACCTGCACCGGTACGCCGTCCTGCCGGGCCGGCACGCGGTCGTGTTCACCACCAACGACAGTGCCTACGCCGCCGCCCTCGACCTGGCGGCGGCCGGGGTGGACGTCGCGGCGATCGTCGACACCCGGCCCGAGCCGGGTCAGTGGGCCGAGCGCGCCCGTTCCGCCGGGATCGAGGTGCTGGCCGGCCACGCGGTCACCGGAACACAGGGCGCGGAGCGTCTCACCGCCGTGACGGTCGCCCCGTACGGGGAGTCCGCCGGTCAGCGGGAGTTCGCCGTCGACCTGCTGCTGGTCTCCGGCGGCTGGAACCCGGTCGCGCACCTGTTCAGCCAGGCGGGCGGCAAGCTTCGCCACGACGACGTCCTCGGCACGTTCGTCCCCGACAGCTGCCGTCAGGCGGTCGAGGTCGCCGGCAGCGCGAACGGTGCCTTCGACCTCGCCACCGTCCTCGCGCAGGGCGCGGCAGCCGGCGCCCGCGCGATCGAGGCGGAGGGCTACACCGCCGAGGCACCCGCCCTTCCGGCCGTGGCCGCCCAGCCGTACACCCCGCCCATGCAGGTCTTCACCGTCCCGGCCGCCACCGGCGTCCGCCGGTTCGTCGACCTCCAGCGTGACGTCACCGTCGACGACCTGGCGCGGGCCACCGGGGCGGGCCTGCACTCGGTGGAGCACACCAAGCGCTACACCACGGCCGGTACCGCCAACGACCAGGGCAAGACGGGCGGCGTCCTGGCGAGCGGGGTGGTCGCCGAACTCCTCGGCGTGGACATCTCGGCGCTCGGCCTGCCCACCTTCCGGCCGCCGTACACCCCCGTCTCCTTCGCCGCCCTCGCGGGCCGGGACCGCGGCGCGCTGCACGACCCGATCCGCACGACCGCCCTGCACGGCTGGCACGTCGAGCACGGCGCCCTCTTCGAGAACGTCGGGCAGTGGAAGCGGCCATGGTACTACCCGCAGGCCGGCGAGGACATGGAGACCGCCGTGCTGCGCGAGTGCCGTGCCGCCCGCGACAGCGTGGGCTTCATGGACGCCTCCACGCTCGGCAAGATCGACGTACAGGGCGCGGACGCCGGGCGCTTCCTCGACCTGCTCTACACCAACATGATGAGCACCCTGAAGGTCGGCATGATCCGCTACGGCGTGATGTGCCGCCCGGACGGGATGGTCTTCGACGACGGCACGGTCATCCGGCTCGCCCAGGACCGCTTCCTCGTCACCACCACGACCGGCAACGCGGCGGCCGTCCTGGACTGGATGGAGGAGTGGCTGCAGACCGAGTGGCCCGATCTGCGGGTGCACTGCACGTCGGTCACCGAGCAGTGGGCCACCGTCGCCCTGGTCGGCCCGAAGTCCCGCGCGGTCCTCGGCGCACTGGCGCCTCGACTCGCCGTCGCCAACGACGACTTCCCGTTCATGGCCTGGCGTGAGACGACCGTCGCCGGCATCGACGCGCGCGTCTGCCGGATCAGCTTCTCCGGCGAGCTCGCCTATGAGATCAATGTGTCCCCGTGGGACGCCCTCGCCCTGTGGGAAGCCGTCTACGAGGCGGGTGCCCCGTACGGCATCACCCCCTACGGAACCGAGACCATGCACGTCCTGCGCGCCGAGAAGGGCTACCCGATCATCGGCCAGGACACGGACGGCACGGTCACCCCGCAGGATCTCGGCATGAGCTGGGCGGTGTCCAAGAAGAAGCCCGACTTCATCGGCAAGCGCTCCTACGCCCGCGCCGACACCGTCCGCCCCGACCGCAAGCACCTGGTCGCCCTGCTCCCGGACGACACCGGTGCCCTCCTCCCGGAGGGCACCCAGCTGGTCGCCGACAGCGAACTACCGGCCCCGCCGGTGCCGATGCTCGGCCACGTCACCTCCAGCTACCGCAGCGCGGCGCTCGGCCGGACCTTCGCGCTCGCCCTGATCAAGGGCGGCCGGGACCGCATCGGCGACCGCCTCTACGCACCCGTCGGCGACCGGTTGCTCCCGGTGACCGTCGCCGGTCCCGTCCTCTACGACCCCGAGGGAGCCCGCCGCGATGGCTGACACCGCCCTGACCGCCCGGCAGCGCAGCCCGCTGGCGCATGCCGCCGACCGCCTGACCGCCGCGACCCGCTCCTCCGGGGGCGCGGTCCGGCTGGCCGAAGTTCCCTTCCTGGCCCAGGTGAACGTCCGCCTCGACGCCAAGAGTCCGGCGGCGGACGCCGTCGGACTCGCCCTGGGTCTCCCACTGCCCCTGGAGCCGGACTCGGTGGTCCGCGCGGGGGAGCTGACCGTGGTGTGGCTGGGTCCGGACGAATGGCTGGTGGTCGGACAGCCCGGTACCGAGCGGGAGCTGGAGAGCCGGATCCGTGCGGCGGCCGGTGACGAGCACGTCTCGGTGACCGACGTCTCGGCCCAGCGCACCACCCTCCTGGTCACCGGCCCCCGCGCCCGTGACCTGCTCTCCCACGGCTGCTCGCTGGACCTCCACCCGAGCGCCTTCGGCCCCGGCCGCTGCGCCCAGACGACCCTGGCCCGCACCCAGGTCGTCCTCGTCGCCCGCGACGAGACCAGGACCGGGTTCTGGATCCTGGTGCGCTCGTCCTTCGCGGGCTACCTGACGGACTGGCTGCTGGACGCGGCCGTGGAATACACCGACGGAGCTGCGTGACCGTTCCGGTCGACGCAGGAAGCGAGGCGGGCCGGTGAAGACACCGGCCCGCCTCGCTGTTCCTCGGCAGGCCCTGCACATCCCGGGTTCGCGAGTCAGGGGTGACTCAGCCCAGGTAACCCATCCGGTGGCTGATCTCCCGCGCGCCCTGGAGCAGTGCCGGGGCGAGCTCGTGGAGGCGTTCCTCGGTGAAGCGGTAGGCCGGCCCGGACGCGCTGAGGGCCGCGATGACCTCGCCGTCGCGGGCGCGGATCGGTGCCGCCATGGCGTGCAGGCCGATCTCCAGTTCCTCCAGCGTCACCGCGTAGCCGCGCTCGCGCGCCTCGGCCAGGTTCTTCTCCAGCTTCGTCCTGGCGGTCAGGGTGTGCGGGGTCAGCTTCTGCAACCCAGCGGCCGCGAGCACCCCGGCGCGCGCCGTCTCCGACAGGTGGGCCAGCAGGATCTTGCCGCTGGACGTGGCGTGGACCGGCGTGAGCTGTCCGACCCAGTTGTGCGTGCCGACCGCGCCGGGCCCGCGTACCTGGTAGAGGTTGACCGCGTAGTGCTCCTGGAGCACCGCGATGTTGACCGTCTCGCCGATCTCCTCTATCAGCCGCTCGCACACGGCCCGGCCCTGCTGGGTGACGTCGAGCCGGCCGGTGACCGCGCCCGCGAGGCGCACGATCCCGAAGCCCAGCCGGTATTTGCCCCGCTCGGCCGCCTGCTCGACCAGACCGCGCGCCTCCAGCGCGCCGAGCAGACGGAACGCGGTCGACTTGTGGACGTCGATCTCGGCAGCGACCTCGCTGACGCCCGCCTCGCCGCGCTGGGCGAGAATCTCCAGCACGCTGACCGCACGGTCGACGGACTGCACCCCGTTCACAGCGGGACCCGCTGTTTCGCCATCTGCACCGTAGTTGCTCATAGCGCAACTATACGCAAGCGGAGGGGTGAGGCGAGGGGACACGGTGACTGTGCGGACGGCCCGTTGGGTACGTGACACCGGCTGTCCCCCGTACTCTAGGACTGCCCGTTCGTCAGCGGAAGACGACCGTGCAGTTGCCGTTGACCAGCACACGGTTCTCGCTGTGCCACTCCACGGCGCGGGCGAGCACCTGTGCCTCGACGTCACGGCCGAGGGTGACCAGCTCGTCCGGGGCGTGCGAGTGGTTCACGCGGACGACGTCCTGCTCGATGATCGGGCCCTCGTCCAGGTCGGGTGTGACGTAGTGGGCCGTGGCCCCGACGAGCTTGACGCCGCGCCGGTGCGCCTGGACGTACGGCCGCGCCCCCTTGAAGCTCGGCAGGAAGGAGTGGTGGATGTTGATGGCCCGGCCGTCGAGCTCCTTGCACAGGTCGTCGGAGAGGATCTGCATGTACCGGGCGAGCACCACGAGGTCGATGTCCAGCTCGTCGACGAGCTGGAGCAGCCGGGTTTCTGCCTCCGCCTTGGTCTGCGGTGTCACCGGGACGTGGTGGAAGGGGATGCCGTAGTTCTGCGCCAGCGCCTCGAAGTCGCGGTGGTTGGAGACGATCGCCGGGATCTCGATGTTGAGCGCGCCCGTGGACTTGCGGAAGAGCAGGTCGTTCAGGCAGTGGCCGAACTTCGACACCATGATCAGCGTGCGGGTCGGGGTCGAGGCGTCGTGCAGCTTCCAGGTGATCCGGTACGCCTCGGCGACCGGGCCGAAACCGGTGCGCAGATCCTCCAGGTTCACTCCGGGGTCCGAGACGTCGAAATGCACCCGCATGAAGAAGCGGTCCTGAAGCCGGTCGTCGAACTGCTGGCTCTCCAGGATGTTGCCGGAGTGCGTGACGAGATAGGTGCTCACGGCGTGGACGAGACCGGCCCGGTCAGGGCAGGAAAGGGTGAGGACGAACTCGCGGCCGGGCTGCGGTCGAGGGGACATGACATCCTCCCTGAGTGCGCACTGCGCAACGATATGAGTGATACGCAACATGGTCGGGTGTGGTGGCCGACAGGTCAAGGGTGGCGTTCTTGTTGCGCATCGGGTTGCGTTATTTGCAACCCGCTCGTGGGGTTCACGGAGGAGTCCGGCGAGGTCAAGCGCGCCTTCCAGTGCCCGTACCACGCCTGGACGTACGACCTCGACGGCAAGCTGGTCGCCGCGCCCGACCTGACCTCGATGCCGGACCTCGACCGCACCGCGTACGGCCTGGTCAACGTCCATGTCCGGGAGTGGCTGGGCTATGTGTGGGTGTGCCTGGCCGACAACCCGCCGTCCTTCGAGGAGGACGTGGTCGGGGTCGTCGTCGAGCGGCTCGGCGACACCGAGTCGATCGAGCACTACGGCATCGAGAACCTCTCGGTGGGCCGGCGGATCACCTACGGCGTGCAGGCCAACTGGAAGCTCATCATCGAGAACTTCATGGAGTGCTACCACTGCGCCACCATCCACCCCGAACTCACCGAGGTCCTTGCGGAGTTCGCCGACGGCTACGCCGCCCAGTACTACGTCGGACACGGCGCGGAGTTCGGTGAGGAGGTCATCGTGGAGAGCGGCAAGGACGTGGACCGCTCGGTGGAACTCTTCCACCGCGTCAACCAGCAGGACTTCGACGCCTGTGAGCGCACCCAGCCGGGCATGAGCTCACGGCTCTATGCCAAGGGCGGTGTCCTGGTGCTCAGCGAGCACCACATCGGCGAGTTCCACACCTGGCTGCAGGACAAGCTCGGCGTACGCCACCTCGGCTGACCCTTCCCGCCCCCGGTACCGCCCGTCCACCTGCCGCACGGCCTCTCCGGCAGGTGGACGGGCCATTCGGCCGTACGCCCCGGCCACGCCCCGCCCGGGGCCACCCATACTGGAGGTATGGCCATGCATCGGCGTGCGGGCCGGTCGCCGGGTGCGGCGCGGCCGGCCGGGACCGAGGTCCGGCCGCGAGCCTCGCAGCGGCGAGGGGCAGGCCTGCGCTCCCTCCTGAGCGTGCACAGCGTCGCCGGCCAGGTTCTCGTCCTCCAGGTGGGGGTCGTCCTGTTGCTCGTGGTCGCCGCCGTGGTGGCCCTGGTGCTCCAGGCCCGCAGCACGACCCTCCAGGACGCCAGGGAGCGCTCGCTGGTCGGCGCCGAGATGTTCGCGAACGCCCCGGGGACCCTGAGCGCCATGAGATCGGCCGACCCCAGTGCCCTGCTCCAGCCGCGCGCGGAGCAGGCCCGGAAACAGGCCAAGGTCACCTACGTCATCGCGTTCAGCCCGTCCGGCATCCGCTGGACCCACCCCGACCCGCGCCTCATCGGCAAACGCGTCGTCGGCTCCTACGCGGACGCGCTGGCCGGCAAGGTGCACCAGGACACGTACGACACACCGGGCGTCGGCCGCGCCGTGGACACGATGGCCCCCGTGAAGGACACAGCCGGCAAGGTCGTCGGCGTGGTGTCCGTGGGCATCACCGTCAAGAGCGTGAACCAGCGGGTGATGGGACAGATGCCGCTGCTGTTCGGCTCCGCAGCCGTCGGGCTGGCGCTGGTCACGGGCGGCTCGGCCCTGGTGAGCCGGCGGCTACGGCGGCAGACGCACGGTCTGGAACCGGCCGAGATGACGCGGATGTACGAGCACCACGACGCGGTCCTGCACTCGGTCCGGGAGGGCGTGCTCGTCATCGACGGCGAGGGACGGCTGCTGCTGGCCAACGACGAGGCCACCCGCCTGCTGGACCTGCCCGGGGACGTGACGGGCCGGCGCGTCACCGAACTGGGCCTGCCCCCGCCGGCCGCCGCGCTGCTGGCCTCGGGCCGGGCCGTCAGCGACGAGGTGGTCCTGGCGGGGGAGCGGCTGCTCGCGGTCAACGTACGTCCCACCGCCCCGCACGGCGGGCCGGGCGGCAGCGTGGCGACCCTGCGGGACACCACGGAGCTGCGCGCGCTCGCGGGCCGTGCCCGGATCGCGCGGGAGCGGCTGCAACTGCTCTACGACGCCGGGGTGCGCATCGGCACCACCCTCGATGTGGCCCGCACGGCCGAGGAACTGGCCCGGATCGCGGTGCCCCGGTTCGCGGACTTCGCCACTGCCGAACTGCTGGACGCGGTACGGCGCGGTGAGGAACCGGACAGGGCGAACCCGACCATGCACCGGGCCGCCGTGCACGGCATCCGGGACGACCATCCGCTGAACCCGGTGGACGAGGCGGTCACGTGGCCGGCGACGACGCCCCAGGCACAGGGGCTGCGCAGCGGCCGCGCCGTGCTGGAGTCCGATCTGCGTGCGGCACGCGGCTGGCGGTCGCGGGATCCCGAACGGGCGTGCCACGTCCTGGACTTCGGGATGCGTTCCCTGATCACGGTGCCGCTCCAGGCCCGTGGCATGGCGTTGGGGGTGGTCGACTTCTGGCGCTCGGAGCAGGACGCCTTCACGGAGGAGGACCTGGCGGTCGCCGAGGAACTGGCGGCCCGTGCGGCGGTCGCGATCGACAACGCCCGCCGCTACACCCGCGAGCACGCCATGGCGGTCACCCTCCAGCGCAGCCTGCTGCCCCGCACCCTGCCCGAGCAGTCGGCCCTGGAGGTGGCCCACCGCTACCTGC
This sequence comes from Streptomyces sp. CoH27, assembly GCF_020181035.1. Classification (GTDB taxonomy): domain Bacteria; phylum Actinomycetota; class Actinomycetes; order Streptomycetales; family Streptomycetaceae; genus Streptomyces; species Streptomyces camelliae. Next base: position 209,061 of record NZ_JAIQYY010000001.1, on the reverse strand, counting down.
CCGCGCAGGCCGGGGTGAGCGGGGACTGGTTCGATGTGATCCCGCTGCCCGGGGCCCGGGTCGCCCTCGTCGTCGGCGACGTCGTCGGCCACGGACTGCACGCCGCCGCGACCATGGGCCGGCTGCGCACCGCGGTCCACAACTTCTGCGCCCTCGATCTGTCCCCGGACGAACTGCTGAGCCATCTGGACGAGCTGGTCGCCCGGATCGACGAGAGCGAGAGCAACGACAGCAGTGAGAACGGCGGTGCGGCCACCCAGGGTGAGGGCGCGGGCATCACCGGTGCCGGCTGCCTGTTCGCGATCTACGATCCCGTCTCCGGCCGGTGCACCGTGGCCCGGGCCGGCCATCCGGGGCCGGCTCTCGTCGGTCCCGACGGCACGGTCACCTTCCCCGATGTTCCGGTCGCGCCGCCGCTGGGCCTCGGTGCCGGTCTGCCCGTCGAGACCGCCGAACTGGAGCCGGCCGAGGGCTCCCTGCTCGCCCTCTACACGGACGGGCTCGTCGAAGACCGCGAGCGCGACCTCGACACCGGGCTCGACCTCCTGCGAGGAGCCCTCGCACAGCCCGACCGGACACCCGAACAAGCCTGCCGGGCGGTCCTCGACGCCCTGCTGCCCGACCGTCCCCGTGACGACATCGCTCTCCTCGTGGCCCGGACCCGGCGCACGGACCCGGACCGGGTAGCCGACTGGGACGTGCCCGCCGACCCCGCCGCCCTCGCTCCCCTCCGCGCCGAGTGCGCCCGCCGGCTGGCGGCCTGGGGCCTGGACGAGATCTCCTTCACGACCGAACTCATCCTCAGCGAGCTCGTCACCAACGCCATACGCTACGGCGGCGAGCCCATCCGGCTCCGGCTGCTGCTCGACGGGGACAGCTTGATCTGCGAAGTGGCCGACGGCAGCAGCACCTCACCGCATCTGCGCCGCGCCGCCACCACCGACGAGGGCGGCCGGGGGCTGTTCCTGGTCGCCCACTTCGCCCGGCGCTGGGGCGTGCGGTACATCGCCCGCGGCAAGGTCATCTGGAGCGAGCAGTCCCTGGAAGGTCCCGCCGCCGGGACCGACGGCGATCTGGGTGACCTGCTGCCGGAGCTGGGGGACGTACCCCCGCTGTAACCCCCCGCAGTGTTGCGCATGGCGAATTTCGGTGCGCCATGCCAAACCAATGCTTGCATCTCCCTTGACAAGCCCGTGCCGGCGCGGAAAGCATGTTGCGTATAGCGAAGAGTGTTGTGTTATCAGAGACAGCAAGCCGCAGTGTTCTGCACCCGGAGGGCCGGCATGAGGAGCATCACCGTCGTCGGCGCGTCACTGGCCGGTCTCAGCACGGTGCGCGCGCTGCGCGCGGAGGGCTATGACGGCGAGATCGTCGTGGTGGGCGAGGAGCGCCACACCCCCTACGACCGGCCCCCGTTGTCCAAGGATTTCCTCAAGGGCGACCTCGACACCGAAGCGCTCGCGCTCGGCGACGCGGACGAGTACGAGGAGCTGGGGGCGCGATGGCTGCTCGGCGAACGCGCGGTCCGGCTGGACACCGCGGCGCGCTCCGTGACGCTGGCCGGAGGACAGGAACTGCGCACCGACGGCGTCGTCATCGCGACCGGCGCGAGCCCCCGCACGCTCCCGGGCACGGAGGGCCTGGCCGGCATCCACACCCTGCGCACCCTCGACGACGCCCAGGCCCTGCGCGCCGATCTGCACAGCGGCCTGCCCCGGGTCGTCGTCATCGGCGCCGGCTTCATCGGCGCCGAGGTGGCCTCCACCGCCCACCGGCTCGGCCTCCATGTCACCGTCGTCGAGGCGCTCGACGTACCGCTGGAGCGCCAACTGGGCCGTGAGTTGGGGCTGGTGTGCTCCTCGCTGCACAGCGATCACGGGGTCGGCCTGATCTGCGGCATCGGCGTGGCGGGATTCACCGGCGAGGAGCGGGTCACCGGAGTGCGGCTGACGGACGGGCGGGTGCTGCCCGCCGACGTCGTCGTGACCGGGGTGGGCGTGCGGCCCGCCACCGACTGGCTCGCCGGCTCCGGCGTCCAGGTGGACGACGGCGTGGTGTGCGACTCCGGCTGCTCGACCAATGTCCCGGGCGTGGTCGCCGTCGGTGACGTCGCCCGCTGCCCCCACCCGTTCACCGGACGGCACGCCCGCGTCGAGCACTGGACCAGCGCCACCGAGCAGGCGACCACCGCCGCCCGCACCCTGCTGTCCGGGGTCTCGGCCCCCGCCCCGCTCACGGCCCCGTACTTCTGGTCCGACCAGTACCAGGTGCGCATCCAGCTCGCCGGACACGTCGCCCCCGGCGCCCAGCCCGAGATCGTCGACGGCGACCTCGACAGCCGCTCCTTCACCGCCGTGTACCGGCGCGAGGGCTCCGCCGTCGCCGTGCTCTTCCTCAACCAGCCGAAGCTCTTCAACCGGCTGCGACGCACCCTCGTCCCGGCCGCCGCGGCCCTGACCTCATGACTCCCGTGACCTCCCCGCGCGCCGGTGCCCTGGGTGTTCCGCGGCATCTGCGGTACACCTGGGACCCCGAGTGGCTGATCGTGGACGGGGGCAACGCCACCGTCGGCGTCACGGCGTTCGCAGTACAGGCCCTCGGCGAGGTCGCCCGCCTGACGCTGCCCGCGCCGGGTACCTGGGTCGAGGCCGGTGAGGCCTGCGGCGAGATCGGGTCACCGGCGGCCGCCAGCGCCGTGTACGCCCCCGCCTCGGGCGAGGTCCTGGAGGTCAACCCCGCGCTGGCTGAAGACCCGGGCATCGTCAACTCCGCGCCCTACACAGCTGGTTGGCTTTTCCGGCTGCGGGTCGAGAACATCGCCGGCGCCCTGACCGCCGAGGCGTACGCCGCCTATTGCGACACCCGGGGAGACCGCCGATGACCTTGCCCCACCGGACCCTGACCGAGAAATGTCCGGGCCGGTGACCGACACAACCCTCCCGCAGGAGCGTGCGCGGGTCCTGCCCGGCACGCTTCGCCGACCCCACGGAGTGTGGCGTGGCAATCAGCGTCTTCGACCTGTTCTCCATCGGCATCGGCCCGTCCAGTTCGCACACCGTGGGCCCGATGCGCGCCGCCGGGATGTTCACCGCCCGGTTGAAGAAGGACGGTCTGCTCGCCCAGACCGCCGCGGTGCGGGCCGAGCTGTTCGGCTCCCTCGGCGCCACCGGCCACGGCCACGGGACCCCCAAGGCCGTACTGCTCGGCCTGGAGGGCAACGAACCGCACACGGTCGACATCGCCCAGGCCGAGCTGGACGTCGAGCGGATCCGCACGACCGGGCGGATCCGCCTGCTCGGCGCCGAGATCGGCCCGGCCCACGAGATCGATTTCGACGTCTCGACCCAACTCGTCCTGCACCGCAGGCGATCGCTGCCGTACCACGCCAACGGCATGACCCTCTTCGCCTACGACGCCGACGGTCTGCCGTTGCTGGAGAAGACGTACTACTCGGTCGGCGGCGGCTTCGTGGTCGACGAGGACGCCGTCGGCGAGGACCGGATCAAGCTCGACGACACGGTGCTCGCCCATCCCTTCCGCACGGGCGACGAGCTGCTGCGTCTGACGAAGGAGACCGGCCTGTCCGTCTCCGCGCTGATGCTGGAGAACGAGAAGGCCTGGCGCTCCGAGGAGGAGATCCGCGCGGGCCTGCTGGAGATCTGGCGGGTGATGCGGGCCTGCGTCTCGCGCGGCATGTCCCGCGAAGGCATCCTCCCCGGAGGCCTGAAGGTCCGCCGGCGGGCCGCCGCGGCGGCCCGGGCGCTGCGCAGCGAGGGCGACCCGGCGAGCCGCGCGATGGAGTGGGTGACGCTCTACGCGATGGCGGTGAACGAGGAGAACGCGGCCGGCGGCCGCGTGGTGACGGCCCCGACGAACGGCGCGGCCGGCATCATCCCCGCCGTCCTGCACTACTACCTCGACTTCGTGCCGGGAGCCGACGAGGACGGAGTCGTCCGCTTCCTGCTCGCGGCGGGCGCCATCGGCATGCTCTTCAAGGAGAACGCGTCGATCTCCGGCGCCGAGGTCGGCTGCCAGGGCGAGGTCGGCTCGGCCTGCTCGATGGCGGCCGGCGGCCTCGCCGAGGTGCTGGGCGGCAGCCCGGAGCAGGTGGAGAACGCGGCCGAGATCGGCATGGAGCACAACCTCGGCCTGACCTGCGACCCGGTCGGCGGCCTGGTCCAGATCCCGTGCATCGAGCGCAACGGCATGGCCGCGGTCAAGGCCGTGACCGCCGCCCGGATGGCCCTGCGCGGCGACGGCCGCCACCACGTCTCCCTCGACAAGGTCATCAAGACCATGAAGGAGACCGGCGCCGACATGAAGATCAAGTACAAGGAGACCGCCCGCGGCGGACTCGCCGTCAACGTCATCGAGTGCTGAGGAAGCGGGTGGGGCCCGGCAGGCGGAAGGAGGCTCGTGAGGTGAGCCGGTATGTCACGAGGCCCGGAGCGGGCCGCCCCCGCCGGGTCGCGATGCTCAGCGTGCACACGTCGCCGCTGCACCAGCCGGGCACCGGCGACGTCGGCGGCATGAACGTCTACATCGTCGAGCTCACCAAGCGCCTGGCTGCCCTCGGCATCGAGGTGGAGATCTTCACGCGGGCCACCTCCGCCGGTCTCCCGCCCGGCGTCGCCCTCGTGCCCGGGGTCCTGGTCCTACACGTGACCGCCGGACCCTACGAGGGCCTGGCCAAGGAAGACCTGCCCGCCCAACTGTGCGCGTTCACCCACGGCGTGACGCGGGCGTGGGCCGGTCACCGCGCCGGTCACTACGACCTGCTCCACTCCCACTACTGGCTCTCCGGCCACGTCGGCCGCCTCGCCGCCGAGCGCTGGGGCGTCCCCCCTGGTGCACACCATGCACACCATGGCCAAGGTCAAGAACGCCTCCCTCGCCCGGGACGACACCCCCGAGCCCGAGCTCCGCGTGCGCGGCGAGACGCACGTCGTCCGGGCGGCCGACCGGTTGATCGCGAACACCGACACCGAAGCGGCCGAACTTCTGCGCCACTACGACGCCGACGGCGGCCGGGTCGCCGTCGTCCATCCCGGAGTCGACCTGGAGCGCTTCCGGCCCGACCCGTCGGGCGTGCCGGCCGGGCGTGCCGTGGCCCGGAAGCGTCTGGGGCTGCCGCAGGACGCGTTCGTCGTGCTGTTCGCGGGCCGCATACAGCCGTTGAAGGCACCGGACGTCCTGCTCCACTCGGTGGCCGGGCTGCTGCGCGAGCGGCCGTGGCTGCGTGAGCGGATCCTGGTGCCGGTCGTGGGCGGGCCGAGCGGGAGCGGGCCGGCCGAGCCGGAGGGCCTGCAGAAGCTGGCCGCCCGGCTCGGCATCGCCGACGTCGTGCTGTTCCGGCCGCCGGTCGGCCAGGACCGGCTCGCCGACTGGTACCGCGCGGCATCCGTGCTCGTCATGCCCTCCTACAGCGAGTCCTTCGGCCTGGTGGCCGTCGAGGCGCAGGCCTGTGGTACGCCGGTGATCGCCGCCGAGGTCGGCGGCCTGCCGGTGGCCGTACGCGACGGCGTCAGCGGCGTTCTCGTCCGCGGGCACGACCCCGTGGACTACGCCAGCGCGCTGTGCCGCTTCGCCGACGCCCCCGCGCTCTCGGCGGAGATGGGCACGGCCGCGGCCCGCCACGCCCGGCGCTTCAGCTGGGACACGGCCGCGGCGGCGACGGCGGAGGTGTACGCGGCCGCGCTGCGCGAGCGACACCTTCACCGCTGACGCGCCATGGGGAGACGCCCAGGCCTGACGCTCCCGCACCGGAGTCCGGATCGCTCGACCGCCCCTGACCCGGTTCCGCGCAGCGGGCATCCTGGCCGGCGAGTCCAAGGCATCTGACGCCCCGGACTCGCCGCCCCGGTCTCATCCCATGCTGAGAGCGGTCCGCTCCGTACCGTCCTGCGCCCGCGACGCGCCTTCCTCCGCTGTCCGCCCGCGCAGTGCCGTCACCACCAGCAGCGCGGAGAACAGCGCGGCCGAGCCGCACACCACGAAGCCGATCGCGTAGCCGTGTCCGAGGGCGTCGAGGGCGTACGCACGGGCCGCGCCCGGCGGGGAGGCGGCGGGGACGGAGTTCAGGGCGAGCGGGCCGCCATCGCGCAGCACCTCGTGGGCCGCCGCCTTCGACCCCGCGTCCAGCGACGACGAGGTGGCCAGCGAGGAGGTCGCCCGGGACGCGGCCTGGCTCAGCGCGACCGCGCCGATGACCGCCGGGCCGAGCGTGAAACCGAAGTCGCGCAGCAGGTTGGTCGCCGCGCTCGCCATGCCCGCGAGCGGCAGCGGCACCGTGTTGACGGCCGTCGCGGTGATCGACGACACCGTGAAGGCGAAGCCGATGCCGACCAGCCCCAGCGGCAGGATCAGCGAGGTGAGGTTCCGGTCACCGACGTCGAGCCCGGCGGCCAGGAAGTCACCCGCGGCGATCAGCGCCAGACCGGCGGTGAGCAGCGCCCGCGCGGGCAGCCGGTGCAGCAGCCGGGAGGTCAGCGGGGTGAGGACCGGGGTGATGCCGTTGAGCAGCAGGAACGCGAAGGCGGCGCGCATCGGGCTCTGGTGCTGGATGGGGCCGAGCCGGATGCTCGTCGCGTAGGCCGTGCCCAGGAAGCTGAACATGCCCACGACGGCGACCACCGACGCGATGGCGAAGGAACGGTTGTGGAAGAGGTCCAGGCGCAGCAGAGGGGAGCGGGCCCGGCGCTCGGCGGCCACGAACAGGCCCACGAACACCGCGGCGAGCACGAACGCCACGACCACCGGAGCCGACCCCCAGCCGTCCGTCGGCCCCTGGATGACGGCGTACAGCAGGGCGAACAGGCCGACGCCGATGGTGATCTGGCCGCCCAGGTCCAGCGAACGTCCTTCCGGCGCCCGGGAGTTGCCGGCGAGCCACAGGCTCACCAGCGCGCTGACCGCGGCCAGCACGGCGACCACCACGAACGCCGAGCGCCACGAGCCGTAGGTGCCGGTGATCCCGCCGAGCAGCGGGGCGAGGAAGCCGCCCGCCGACAGACTGGAGGCCCATACGGCGATGGCGCGGGCGCGTTCGGCGCCGGTGTGCGTGCCGGCCGCGATCATGGCGAGCGAGGTCGGGAAGAGCGCTGCGGCACCGAGACCGGCCAGCGCCTGCCCCACCCACAGCTGATGGATGCCGGAGGCGCTCGCGGCGACGACCTCACCCGCGCACAGCAGCGCGGCGCCGCCGACGAGGAGCCGCTTGCGGCCGAAGAGGTCGCCCAGCACGCCGAAGGTGAGTTCCAGCACGGCGACGGGCAGCAGGAACGCGTCGGAGATCCAGGTGAGTTGGGAGCCCACCGGGTGGAGGTGCTCCTGGAACAGGCCGTTCAGGGTGGCCGGTATGGCGAGGCCGATCTGGGCGAGGCAGACGGCGAGACACCCGGCGACGAGCGTGCCGAGGGGGAGAGAACCGCGCGGGGCGGCGGATGTGTCGGACATGAGCGGGTCCCAACGTCAGTGGTGGGCAGGGTGCGCCGGGCGGTCACGGCCGACCGTCAGGCGTGCCGGGCGGAACGGGACGTAGGCCGCCCCGTCCAGACCGAGCGCGGTGGCGGACTTCTGGAGCGCGGCCGGGGTCGCGGCGTCGTCCCAGTGGCCGCCGGCGACGCGGTGTTCGAGCGCGTGCAGGGCGGCGACGGTCTCGGCGGTGGTGAACGTGCAGTGGCCCTGCCGCTCGACGTACGCCTGCCGCAGCAGCGCGCCGTCCCCGGCCGCGCGCACCCGGTCGCCGAACTGCCGTTCCTGCTCGACCGGGACCAGGTTGTCGGCGACTGTGTGCACGTCCAGGAGGGGTACGGCGAGCCCCTGACCGGCGGAGGAGGTGCGCTGCGCGGCACGGACCGCGGCGGGGTCGGCGGTGATCGAGGCGCCCCGGGTCAGGGTCGCGAGATCGGCGCGAAGGTCGAGCCCGGCCGCCTGATACAGGGCGCGGACCTGGGGGGCGTGCACGGATCCGGCGAGCAGACGGGCGTAGTCGACGCCCTGGTTCCAGGAGTTGTTGCCACCGGCGGACTGCTCGACGGCGTACCGGCCTCCCTCGACGAACGACAGGATGCCCTGCGCGAACCACGCGTACTGCTGCTCCTCCTGGCCTGCCCAGTCGGCCGGGCCGGGCCGGTCCGCACCGGGCGCCCAGGCGGGCAGGTTGAGGAAGGCCGCGGCCAGCGCGATCCGGGCGCGGCCCCGCGGGGTGGCCTGGGCGGCGGTGACGGCGTCGGTGAGCCGCTTCGCGGTGGCGGCCGCGGCGTCGGCGGAGCCGAAGCGGACCAGGCCGACGTCCTGCCCCGGCAGCAGCAGCCGGGCGAGGGTGTACTCGGCGTCGAGCTGGTAGTTGTCCAGGTCGGTGCCGCCCGCGACCAGGCCGCACAGCCCGAGCGCGCCGTCGACGCGTCCGGCGCCGTCGCGGGCGATCTGCGCGTTGACGAGCCCGCCCATGGACTGGCCGACGGCCAGGGTGCGCCGGGGAGTGCCGATCCGGGCGGTGACGGCACCGAGGGTGGCGAACTGGTCGCGTTCGGCGCTGTTCAGGGCCCACATCGAGCCATGGGGGTCGTACGACGACCCGGTCATCGCGTAGCCCTCGGCGAGCAATTCGGTGCGTACGGCGTCGGAGGGCGCGTCCTTGGCGACGGTGGGCCCGAAGCCGTGGCTGAACAGCAGCAGGGTGCCGTTCCAGCGGGCGGGCACGTCCGCGATCCAGGTGGCGCCGTCGGAGAGGGTGCCGGTCAGGTGGGAGGCGGCCGGCGCGTCGGCCTCGGCCGCGGGTGCGGGGGAGGTGGCGAGGGCCGTGGAGGCGAGGGTGGCCAGCGCGGCGAGGGCGATGCGCAGACGGGTACGGGCAGCGGGACGGCTGCTGTCGTGCATGACGTGGGCTCCTTCTGGGCGGCTGCGGAGCGGGGGCGACGACATGGGCAGATGCTCAGTGCACTGAACGACGGTGCGAGGAATGTAGGGCTGATTTCTCACGGCCGTCAATGCGATGCACAACATTGGGGCGGGCGAGTCCGTGCGGAGATCCCACATGCGGGCGGAGCGCTACGCCACCGGAAGGGTCTCGATCAGCCGGCGCGCCGCGTCCCGGGCGGGCGCCTCCAGCAGGGCGTGCACCGCGCGGAACGTCCGCTCCGCCCCGGCCGCCGGCCAGTCCGCCGGCAGATGCCGCACCGGCAGCCGGGGATCGGCGCGGATGACCTGGAGCCACTCGGCGGTCAGCCGGAGGCGCAGCGCAAGGGCGTCCTCGCCTGCGAGGCCCGCGCCGCCCGACGCGTACGGCCGCCAGGTCGCGTCGAAGTCCCGGTAACGGGCGGCGAGTTCGGGCAGATCCCAGGTGTCGTCGATCATCTCGGCGATGTCCATGCCCGGGTCCGCGTGGGCACGGAAGACCTTCACGTGCGTGGTCAGACCCAGTTCGGCGACGATCCCGGAGACGTCGACCTCGCCCGGCGCGATCCACAGCCCGCTGAACAGCGCCCCGAAGCCCGCCCAGGTCAACTGTGAGCGCAGATCGTGCCGTTGGCGCTGCCACGACTCCGGCAGCGAGAACCCGAGCAGCGTCCAGGTGCCGTCCCAGTCCCGGTTGACCGCGCCCGTCTTCCAGATCCGCCTCTCCCCGTCGCGCAGGATGGCCTCGGAACGGCCGGTGAGCCCGACATAGGTCCGCCGCCCCGCACGCCGCCGGCTCAGCAGCCCGCGCCCGACCATCCGGGTGAGCGTGGACCGGGTGGCCTGCTCCCCGACACCGGCGCGCCGGAACACCTCGATGACACTCCCCGTGTACACGCACACACCGCGACCCAGCACCTCGTCACCGAGGAAGCTGAGCAGGAGGGACTGCGGACGGGGGACGGGACTGGTCACGCGGATACAGTACGAGGCCCGCCTGCCGCTGACACACACATGATCGCCGGTCGCCCCGAGCGCCGCGTCAGTCGCCGGGCGTGGCGAGGCCGGTGAGGGCCGCGGCGATCTGGGCGAGGCGGGTCTGGTCGAGGGCGTAGAGAACGTAGTAGCCCTCGCGCCGGGTGGTGGTCAGTCCCGCCTGGGTGAGCTGCTGGAGGTGGCGGGAGATCACGGACTGGGACAGGCCGAGGAGGGTGGCGAGTTCCTGGGTGCTGCGGCTCTGCGCGGCGAGGCAGGAGATGATCTGCAGGCGTGGGGCGGCGGCCAGGGCCCGTAGCGCGGTGAGTGTCTCCGCCTGGCTGGTGGGGCGGGCGGCCGAGGCCGGCGCGAGGGGCAGGGCGGGATAGGTGATCCGCAACGGCCAGGGAGCGTCGCAGGTGACGCGCACGTGGGGCCAGACGTAATGACTGGGGGTGAAGGTCACCGGGCGGGCCGAGGTGACCGCGATGTCGTGGTCGTGCGGACGGTCCAGGCGGAGCGTGCGCTGTCCCGGGTCGATGCGGATCTGCGGCACCAGGGTGCGCAGCATGGGGAAGACCCCCTGGTGGGCGATCCGCTGTCCGGCCTGGGCGATCGCCTGGTACAGGGCGGGCTCGACGCGTTCCCACTCGGCCGCGAAGGCGGCACTCCAGTAGTCCTCCAGCGCGGTGAGCGTGCCTTCGAGGACCGGGAGCGGATCGGTGAGGACGGCGCTCAGGCGTGCGGCCCGGCCGGAGTCGCTCTGCCGGAGCCCGGCGAGCGCGGCATCACGGGTGCCGGCGTTCTCGACGAGGTCGGCTCCGCGGTAGCGGGTGGTGTCGACGAGGGTCTCGGAGAGTTCCGCGGCCAACTGCACGGGCGGCAGGGCGCGCACGGCCGCGAGCTGCTCGGCGAAGTCCGCCTCGTGATCGTTCGCCAGGCTCTCGAACAGGGCCGGAATGTGGTCGGCCACCACGAAGCTGTGCTCGCGCAAGTGCCGGCGCAGCGCGGCGGGCAGGCGTCGGCAGCGCCGCACCCAGGGCACGTGCAGGGCGTGGTGCCCGGGACGGGTGAGCACGTGCCAGGAATGGACCGCTTCGAGCAACGGGGAGAGGGAGAAGGCGAGATCCTCCTCGGCCGTCTCGTTGAAGCGCATCGTGATCACGATTGCATGATTTCACAATCAGTTGATCGGATCCGGCCGCGTCGTCCAGGCTCACCGCAGCAGCCATCGCCTTCACCAGCCGAAAGCCCAGGTCGCGCATGAGCACCCATGAGGAACCCTGGCAGGCCGTGCTCGACGCGGACGGCAGCGCGTACACCGTCCACGAGCACGCCGCCGCCCACAGCGTCGCCGAACGCAAGGCGCTGCCCTTCCCCTGGTCCCAGGCCGTCAAGACGCTCGCCTTCACCTCCCCGCGGCTGCCGCTCCTGCTCGTGGCCCTGCGCGCGGACGACCGGGTCGACTTCGCCCGTCTCGCGGCCGCCGCCGGCATCGGCCGCGCCCAGCTGCGTACGGCCGGCACCGACCTGCTCACCGCGGCGGGACTGGTTCCCGGAGGCATCCCGCCCATCAGCCCCCGGCCCGGCGTGCCGTGCTGGATCGACACGGCCGTCGTCGCATCATGCGGGCCGGTCTTCTGCGGTGCCGGATCGGCCGCCCGCACCGTGGAGGTGCGGCCCGCGGTCCTCGCCCGGCTTCCGCGCGCGCACGTGGCCCTGCTGCACAAGTAGCCCGGCGCACGGCGCACCGCCCCAGACCTGAGGAGAGGACCGGCCGATGGTGTCCACGTCGAGCCTTCTGGCGTTCGCGGCGATGTGCTTCGTGGTGATCGCGATCCCGGGACCGAGCGTCCTGTTCGTCGTCGGCCGCGCCCTCGCCCACGGCCGCCGCGCGGCGCTCGCCACCGTGCTCGGCAACCTCCTCGGCAGCTATGCGCTCGTCGTCATCGTGGCACTGGGGCTGGGCCCCCTGGTCCAGGGCTCGGCCCACGTCCTCACCGCCGTACAGCTCGCCGGCGCCGCCTACCTCATCCACCTCGGCGTCCAGGCGATCCGGCACCGCGACCGGCTGCGCGCGGACATGGCGGTCCCGGCGGGCCGGAAACGGGGCGATCTACGCACCGTCCTGGACGGCCTTCTCGTCGGCGTCACCAACCCCAAGGGCCTGGTCTTCTTCGCGGCGGTCCTGCCGCAGTTCGTCCACTACGACGCCGGCGGCATCCCGGCCCAGATGATGATCCTCGGCCTGGTCCCCGCCGCCGTAGGACTGTGCTGCGACACCCTGTGGGGGCTGGGCGCCTCGGCCGCCCGCTCCTGGTTCGCCGCCTCGGACCGCCGCCTGTCGGCCATCGGCGCGGCGGGCGGCACCGCACTGGTCGGCCTCGGCGTGCTCGTCGCCTGCACGTCCCGCTGAACGGGCCCGTGTTCCCCAGGCCCGGAACTCGATACGGCTCGGTGCGCCACCGGGGTACGTTCGGCCCATGACGTGGTGGACGTACCTGGAGGACCGGACCCGCCGGGAGGTCGACGCGCACGTGCTGGACGACCGCCCGCTTGCGGCGATGAAGGCCGTGTGGGAAGCGCTGCGGCCGCTGGGGCCGGGTGTGCGCGAGGCGGAAGAGGTGGTCCACGCGCGCTACGAGGTTCTCGGCGACCAGGTGAGGCGCGAAGCACCCGATCCGCTCGACGTCCCCTCGCAGGCCGCCCGTGCCGCCGCTCACCGGGGCCGCGTGATCGCGGTCGAGGCGCTCTGGGACGGTGACACCGTCCACGACTGGTTCGTGGACGTGGTCGCCGTCCTGGAGGACCCTCAGGGGAAGGCCATCCGGCGACCGTCCACCGCCGTCCTGGAGGGCCGCTGCCGGGCAGGATCGCCGACGAGGCCGGTCGCGCCCTGGCCGGCCACCTGGGCGTGCCCTTCCACTTCAGCTCCCCGGACGTCCCTGACGACGAGGCGCCACGCCGGCGCACGGTCACACGCCGGCGCACGGTCAGCCGATGAGCGAGCGGAACTGCTCGATCGTACGGCGGCGCATCGTGAGGAACGCGAGCCAGGAACCGTCGGCGTAGTGCAGGCGGAAGCGGGCCATCAGCTGGGTGCGGGGCCGGCGTTCGACCCGGGCCACCCATGCCCGCGGCACCTCCCACACCGGGGTGCCGTCCAGGGGTCGGACCAGTCCGACCCGCTGGTCGGTCACGCGCAGCAGCAGCGCCCCGGAGGCGCCCGGCATCCCCGCGGCGATGCTGCCGGCTCCGCCGGACTGCGCGCCGATGGTGTGCATCAGCTGGTTCGCGACGACCCCGCCCACGTTGATGCTGACGCCCTTGGCGCTCTTGGCGGGAACGACGCTGCCGTACCCCAAGAGCCGTTCACCGAAGGCCAGCTGACTGAGGGCGGAACGCTCGTGGAGGGCGGACATGCCGGTGATCATAGGCGACGAGCCGCTCGGGCCCTCCGTGCCGAGGGCACCCCCTGCCTTACGACATCGACAAGATTCGCCGGCGGACCCTGGTACAAGTCGCCACTTCCCGAGGCCGGTTGACCGGGCAGGATGGAGACCCGCCGCACCGGGGCGTTGACCTGGACCGCCTCGCGCCCGGCCGGCGCGGACCACACCCGGAACGAAGGAACTCGATGACACTGCGCACGATCAGCCCCGGCGGCCGCGGCTTCCTCTACGTCAACTCCCACCCCGAGGGCTGCGCTGCCGTGGTCGACGATCTGTGGCAGCACACCGGCACCGCCGCCGACTCGGCCGGGCCGGGGCCCGTCGCCCTGATCATCGGCTCCAGCGCCGGCTACGGCCTCGCCGCCACCGTCGCCGCGCTGCGCAGCTACCGCATGCGCGGGCTCGGCATCGCCTTCGAGGCCCCCGAGACCGGGCGCCGTACCGCGTCGGCCGGCTGGTACCGCACCGCCCGCACCGCCGAACTCGCCGGAGCGGACGTCGGCTTCGCCTTCCTCAACGCCGACGCCTTCTCCGCCGCGGCCAAGGAACAGGCCCTGGACCACCTCGCCGCCCGGTACGGCAAGGTCGACCACCTCATCTACAGCGTCGCCGCGCCGCGCCGCACGGACCCTGTCACCGGCGAGGTCCACCACTCGGTGATCAAACCTCTCGGATCCGCCTACCGGGCCAAGACGCTGCAGTTCGACGGCGACACCCCGCTCGTCGGCTCCCTGGAGCTCGAACCCGCCGAGGACGCGGAGCGCGACGCGACCGTACAGGTCATGGGCGGTGCCGACTGGCGGCTGTGGGCCGAGGCCCTGGCCGACCGTGGGCTGATCCAGGACGGCTTCCACACCGTCGCGCTCTCCTACGTCGGCTCCGACCTGACCGCGCCGATCTACCGGGCCGGCACCATCGGCGCTGCCAAGCAGCACCTGGAAGACACCGCCCGCGGCCTCCAGCAGGAGCTGGCCCCGCTCGGCGGTCAGGCCCACACCGTCGTCGCCGGCGCGGCCGTGACCCAGGCCTCCACCGCGATCCCCTCCATCGCCCTCTACACCAGCCTTCTCCACGCCGTTCTCGGCGACAGCTTCCAGAGCACGGCCCAGCAGGCCACCGCGCTGTGGCGGCAGCTCACCGGGGAGGCCCCGCTCCAGCTCGACGAGCAGCAGCGCATCCGCCTCGACGGATGGGAATTCGACGACAAGGTCCAGGCCGCCGTCCGGGAACGCTGGACCGCCGCGACCACCGACACCCTCGCCGAACTCGCGGACACCAGCTGGTTCCGGACCCAGGTCGGCCGGCTCTACGGCTGGGACGTGCCCGGGATCGACTACAGCGCCCCGAGCCGGACCACCGTCCCCTGGCCGTCCGCCATCTGACCGTGCGGCGTCACGGCCGGTGATCAGACGCCGGCGAGCAGGGCGTCGAGTGGGTCCGGTACGCGGTCGGGGTCGAGGGCCTCGACGAGGACGCGGCCGTAGTGGATCTTGCGCCCCTTCTTCGTGCCGAGGAAGCGCCGCAACTGCTGCTGGGCGGTGCGGCGCTGCTGTGCGGGCTGGCGCAGGAAGGTCTGCAGGGCGCGCAGGTCGCCCTCCGCCTCGATGAGCTCCGCCATGTGTGTCACGCCCAGCGCGCGGATGAGTTCGTCCTCCAGATCCGCCGCGCAGACGAAGAACTCCTGCTGTGCCGCACCGGCGCGCTCGAAGCCGCGGGCGTAGTACGGGCGTTCCCGCTCGTCGCACAGTCCGGTGAGGCGGAGGTCCAGGCCGGTCGGCCCGAGAAGGCGGGTGCAGCGGCTGACGCTCATGGCGCCGCCGATCGGCAGGACGCAGACTCCTTCGGCCGCAAGGTCCCGGCCGCGCCGCGCCGCCAGCGCGCCAACCGCGGCGACGTCGCTCGGCCCTTCGAGCAGGACGGCCGCTCGGACGGACAGCCGCGCGGCCCACGCGCGCGCGGGCTCGCCGGGGCCGCCGGCCGCCCACGTGGTGACCGCGTCCCGGAACGCCCCCATGTCGGCCATGACACGAGTCTCCGCCCCGCGACGGCCGTCGCGCCAGGCAATTCACGCCGCGCCGTCGACGACCGCCGCGGGTGGGCCGGGACGCGGCAGGCGGCGCAAGCGGGGCCGGCCGCCCCCGAGGGGGGCGCCGGCCCCTGTGGTGCGGGTGTGAGCTCAGCTGAGGCCGAGGCTCGACAGTGCTGTCGTCCAGTCGGTCTCGATCGCGTTCTGGGCGTCCGCGAGGCTGACGGTGCCCGCGCAGACGGCCTTCTTGAGCTTGTTCTCGACGGTGTCCTTGTCGGAGGCGGTGTAGCCGCCCGTGTCGTAGTGGGGCTCGGGCCAGAGGTTCTGCTCGCTCGTCGGGCTACCGCCGAGTTCGAGGGGAACGAAGTGGTCCTCTTCGTAGTCGGAGGTGTTGGTGTCCGTGTAGCCGTACTCCACTATTTGCTTCTTCTTCAGCGCGGTGGTGTACGAACTGGGGGGCCGCACTGTCGAGGTCCAGCCGGAGACACAGATCGTGGAGTCGATGGTGTCCTGCGTGACGTCGGGGTTGAGGGCGCCGGGCTGGCAGGTGGGGTCGGGGAGGGGGAGGTAGGCCTGGCTGCACGACTGCGCGTGCGCGGTTCCGGTGGTCACCGCGAGCCCCGCCGCGGCGAGGGCGAGGGTGGACAGAGTGGTCACCAGGGGGCGCGCTATTCGGGACATGTGGGGGTCTCCCGGTGTGTTGCCCGGCATCGTTCCGGGCGAGCATGAGCATGACACCACCCCGCCCATCTATGCGGGTAGACCCCTTTGCCGCACCGGGTGATCCTTTGGTTGAAGATTTATCTAGAGCAGGGTGCCCCGAGGGAAACGCGTGGCCGGAACTTGGTTGTTGACGGAATGGCGGGAGCCGTGCCGATCGGTGAACGGCGTCACTTCGGGCCGTAGTAGAGCCGGAGGAACTCCTCCATCGCCGCGTCGACGCCGGCCCGGTCACCGGTGGCGAGCAGATCGAGCAACAGGCCGCGGACGGTGGCGAGTTCGAGCCTGGCGCGGCTTTGGGCCGTGACGGGGTCCACCCCCGCGGCCGTCTCGGCGGCGACGAGCGGCTCCAGCCAGTCCGTCACGAGTCCGTCGAGGACCGGTACGGCCTCGGGGCGCCCCCGCAGCGCGTGCCCGCAGATCTCGAAGAAGAGCCGTTCCTGGCCGGCCAGTGCGGGATCCGTCAGCTGCCGCCACAGGCGTCGTGCGACATCGGCGGGGGAGAGGCCGGGCTCCGTGCGCAGCCGGGAGAACTCATCGCGCCGGCGTCGCTCCGACGTCCGGACGATCTCGACGAGCAGCTGTTCCTTGGAGCCGAAGTAGTGGATCAGCATGCGGTGACTGACACCGATCGCGGCGCCCAGGCGGCGCAGGCTCAGGTCGGCGATGCCTTGTGCCGTGACGTGGTCGACGGCGGCGGCCACGAGCTGGGCACGCCGGTCCCCTGTCGTGCCACGTGCGGCGCCCCCGGGGTGCGAGTCGTCCGAATCCGCCCCGTCGTCGATCCCGTCACGCGCCACGCCGGCAGTGTACCCATGGGTACACGCCGCATGTACCGTGTGGTACATGAAGCCCGTCTCCGTGTCGATCGACGTACCGCAGACGCCCCAACAGGTCTACGACTTCCTCGATGTCATGGCTCATCACGAACGCTTCACCGACCACTACCTCGGCAACTGGCGCTACGACGGCCCCGATCGCGGCATCGGATCGTCCGCCACGGTCACCGCCGCGCTGGGCGGCACGAGGACCGACGTCACGATCGAAGTGGTCGAGGCCGACGCGCCGCGGCGCATCGTCGAACGCAACGTCAGCGCGGCCGGCCGGCGCCTGGCTCACGGCACCTACACCGTCGAAGCGCTGCCGAGCGGTGGGAGCCGTGTGTCGTTCACGTACACCTGGGTGCGCGCTCCCCTCGCCGACCGTCTGCTGGCACCCGTCGTCCGGTCCGTGATGCGGCGCGCCAACCGCACGGTCATGCAACGGCTGGCCACCGAGCTGGCCCGCCATGGGTCCGCCGCCGGATCCTGACGTCGAGCGCGGATTTGTACGGTTGCCGGGGCCGCGCTGTACGTCCGCTGCACGGGCCCTGACCGGCGCGAAGCGAGTCTGGAGTCACTTCGACAGGCCGCTTGCGCAACGGAGTTCACCGTGAACCGTACGACCCGTACCCGCGCCTCCGTCATCACCGCCACCGCCCTCGCCGCCACCACCCTGACTGCCGGAGCGGGGGTGGCCGGAGCGAAGGAGGCGCCGAAGCCCAAGGCGACCAAGGCACCCGACCTGTACGCGAAGGACGCCGTTGTGCTGCCGACGGTCTCCCACAGGATCCGTACCGACCACGCCGGGATCGTCGACTACTTCGAGCACTTGCTGCAGAACAAGCCGGTCGGCAGGAAGATCGAGTCGATCGTGAACGTGCTCGACCGCCGGCGCACGACGGACAGGCCCAGGCCGGAGCCCGAGCGGTCGGCCAGGCCCTGGCCGCGCCAGAAGCGGTCGAAGGCCCGGGACTTCTCCTGGTCCAGATGACCGGGGCCGGCCAGGACGACAGGCCCGCCGTCGGTCCGGCCCTCGGACGCGATGCGCACTCCGCGCTCGGCGGCGGCCGGCCGCCACACCGAGAGGCGTTCGCGGACGATGTCGCCGAGCGGGAGCGGTTCTGCCGCCGCCGTCACCTTCGCCTCGGCGCGGGCCAGCACGAGCAGGCCGTTGACCAGGCGGCTCATCCGGACCACCTCGGCAGTCGCCTGCTCCACGTCCCTTCGGGGATGACCAGGGATGCCTCGGGGATGACCAGGGATGACGCTCAGTTCTTCGGTGAAGTGACGAGGACGCGGACGTCCCACGCGCCGAGCTCCAGCTCGGTCCCCGACGGGATCTCGCCGCCGTCCAGCACGTCGGTCAGTTCGGCGGGGGCGGTGACACGGGTGGGTGCCCAGCCCCAGTTGTGGAGGACATGGACCCGTCGGCCGTCGGGGGAGGTGCCGGTGGTCGCGGTGACGGACGCGGGGAGGTCCCGCCAGCCGTGGCGCGCGGTGGGCGCCAGCCATGCGGCCAGGGCGCGGGCGAAGCCCCGGTCCGGAACGGTGCCCACGCAGGTGATCCGGCCCGCGCCGTGCGGGCGGGTGGTGACCGCCGGCCAGCGGCCGAAGTGCGGATGCTCGTACGAGACGAGAACGTCGGCGTCCGTGACGACCAGGCCGTCCGCCCACCGGGTGGCATGCGCGTGCTCCGGCAGCCGGAGTGGGCCGCCCGCCGTGCCGCGGACCGGGAGGTCGTGGACGAGGTTGCTGAACTCGTCGTACCGCACGCCCGCGGCGTCGGCGAGCTGGCCGGGCGCGGGTGCGAGCCGGGCGCGGGCCTCGTGGTCGGCGTAGGCGGTCCGCGGGCCCAGGACGAGATGGCCGCCGGCCTCGGCATAGGCGGCGAGCCAGTCGACAAGGTCGTCGTGGGCGAGGTACAGGCCCGGGACGAGCAGCACCGCATGCCGGCGCGCCGCTTCCTCGGGGGCCATGCCCTCCCGGTCTCCGAGCGGGTCGTGCAACTGCCGGGCGTGGATGACGCGCACCTGGCGGCCGGCGTCGAAGGCGCCACGGTAGAAGGGGTCGAAGATGCCGTCGTAGGCCGTCGGGTCCGGGGCGCCGTCGGCGGTCGCGAGCGGGGGGTGTTTCTCCATCAGCCACTTGCTCGGCGTCGAGTAGACCATCGCGAGGTCGGCGTCCGGTTCGAGACCTGCGACGAGTGCGCCCGCCTTGTCGAACTCGGCGCCCAGCCGGGCGAGTTCGGCGTAGACACGGCCGGGCTGTCCGCTGTGCGGCAGGACACCGCCCCAGTACGTCTCGGCACCGAAGCGCAGCGTCTGCCACTGCCAGTATTCGATCATCCGTGCCCCGCGCGCCACGTGTGCCCAGGCGGCCTGCCGCCACTGGCCGTCGTAGGCGGGACGGTTGTCCCAGGCGAAGCCGACAGAGCCCGCGTTGGTCTCGGTCACCAGGAAGGGTTCCTGGCGGGAGGAGAACATCCAGTCGGCGGTCCGGTACATCGCCCAGACGCCGGTCGTCTTCCAGATCTGTCGGTGGTCGTCGGGCGTGGGGTCGGGGAGCAGGAGGCCGTCCTGCATGTCGTAGTACGGGTTGCCGGACGCGATGTCGAGCACGGCGGAGAGGTCGTCGTCCCGCACGCCCTGGCGGGTGTACGAGATGCAGGTGGTGACGAACTGCCCGGGGCGGGCGTACTCGCGGACGATGCCGGCCTGCCAGCCGATGAACTCGGTGACCTGGCGGGCCTGGAACTCCCGCCAGGCGACGTCGTACTGGGGCTGGGCGTTGCCGTCCGGGGTCCACAGATCGGCCCAGTCGGTCAGCCGGTGGGACCAGTACACCAGCCCCCATTCCCGGTTGAGGGTCTCCACGTCCCCGTAACGGTGGCGCAGGTGGTCCACGAAGCGCTCGAAGACGCAGCGGTTGTGGAAGAGGTGCAGGCCCGGTTCGTTGTCCACCTGCCAGCCGATGACCGCGGGGTGGCCGGCGTACCGGGCGACGACCTTGCGGATCACTCGCTCGGCGTGGAAGCGGAAGGCGGGATGGGTGAAGTCGGCCTCCTGGCGCCCGCCCCAGCCGATGCGCCGGCCGGTCGCCTGCTCCCCGGCGATCTCCGGGTACTGGCGGGCCAGCCACGGCGGTACGGCGTACGTCGGCGTGCCCACGACGACGGAGATGCCGCGCTCCTGGGCGCCGTCCAGCACCGGTTGCAGCCAGTCGAGTTCGAACCGGCCGTTCTCCGGCTCCCACGTCGACCAGACCGATTCCCCGACCCGGATGACGTTGAAGTGCGCCTCCGCCATCAGATCGAGGTCGGTCTTCAGCCGTTCCTCGGGCCGCAGCCCGGGGTCGTAGGCGGGCGTGTACTCGTGGTAGTACGCGGCACCGAAGAGGACACGGGCGGGCAGATCCGGCATGAAGGGACCTCCTGAGGAGAGAGAAGGGCAAGCGCCGGTGGCGCTGCTGCTTGACGCTTCCGGTGGCCAGGCCGCTCTGCCAGTAGCGCTGGAGCAGCAGGAAGGCCACGACGAGCGGGACGATCGAGATCAGGGATCCGGTCACCACGAGCGCGGCCATGCCGCTGCCGGCGCCGGCGCCGCCGCTCTGCGCCTGGGTGGCCCAGGAGGACAGCCCGACCGGGACGGGAAACGGACTTCGGTCATTGAGCATGATCAGGGGCAGGAAGTAGTTGTTCCAGGTCGCGACGAGCGTGAAGAGCAGGACGGTCACCAGGCCGGGGGCCAGGAGCCTGAGGGCGTTCCGGAAGAAGATCCGTGCCTCGCCCGCCCCGTCGAGGCGGGCGGCCTCCAGGAGACTGTCCGGTACGGCGTCGGCGGCGCAGACGCGCATGAGGTACAGGTCGAAGGCGTTGACCAGTGAGGGCAGGATCACCGCCCAGGGGGTGTTGACCAGGCCGGCCTTCGCGAACAGCAGATAGGCCGGGATCGCCGGCGCGGTCGCGGGGACCATGACGGCGCCGAGGACCAGGCCGAAGGCCACGCGGTCGCCACGGAAGCGGAACGTGGCGAAGCCGCATCCGGCGGCGGCCGCGAGCAGCGCGGCGCCGACGACAGGAACGCCGGCCCCCAGGCCGCGGTGAGCCAGGTGGCGTACGGTCGAACATGTCCTTGCGGTACAGCATGCCCATCGGGCCGGTGTCCTGTGGGACGGCCCAGACCTCACCGTTCGGGCCGCTGACCTGACCCCAGGTCCAGTCCACGAAGGTGTTCTTCAGCGCCGCGGCGCCGTACGGCCGCAGGTCGAGCAGGCTGCCGGTGATCGTGAACGTCGGCACCGCCTGGTACTCGATCTGCGCGAGGTCCGGAGCGCCGCTGCCCGCCTTGAGGGCCGTACGCGTTTTGGTGTGATGCGTCACGCCCTGACCGGCGTTGACGACCCTGATCTTGAGGGCCGGGTACGTCTTCTCGAAAAGCGCGACCTCCTCGGTGATGTCCGGGACCCAGGTCCGGAACGTCAGCTGGGCCGGTGTCTTCATGGCTGTGTCGATGTCGGCCCGGCTGACCGGCTTGGCGGGGCCGGACGAGCCGCCGGAGCCGCTGCCGCCGCCGCATGCGGCCGGCGCCGCGCCGAGCGATGTCGCGCCGACGGCGCCGGGCAACCGCCGGCGGCTCATCGGGGACGGGTGGCTGAAGGATCTGGGCATGGGGAACTCCCGCCGATGGGCGTAGGAACGGCACGCCTGGCGAGGGCGTGTCGGGTGGGTGCCGTTCGTGCCGTGCAGAGGAAGGCGATGAGCGTGGCCGGTCAGTCGGGCAGTGGGTCAGTCGGTGGTCTGTGGCCGGTGCTGTGGCGGGGGTGCGGTGGAGGCGCGGAGCACGAGTTCGACCGGTGGGTCGTGCGCCGGGGGCAGCTCCGTGTCCGGCTCCTCGATCGCGTGGACCAGAAGCCGGAGCCCGTCCCGTGCCACGGCGTCGAACGGCTGGCGCACGGTGGTCAGCGGGGGCGTCACATAGGCGGAGACGGGGGTGTCGTCGAAGCCGATGACACTGACGTCCTCGGGCACGCGTAGCCCGGCCTCCGTCAGCGCGCGGATCAGACCGATGGCCATGTCGTCGTTGGCCGCGAACACTGCGGTCACGTCACGGTCGGAGGCGAGCTCGTGGCCCGCCGCGTACCCGGACGCGGCCGACCAGTCACCCTCGATGACGGGCGGCTGATCCCTGCCCCGCTCGGCCAGCGCCGCGCGCCAGCCGGCGAGCCGGTCCCGGGCGGCGAACCACCGCTGGGGACCAGCAAGATGATGGACCACCCGGTGCCCGAGGCCGAGGAGATGCCGGGTGGCTTCCCGGGCCGGCAGTTCGGCCCCGACTCCCGCGGACACCGTGCGAGGACCGGCGAACGGGGCGGGAGAGCCGAGGACGAGCACGGGTACGTCGACACTGAGCGAGACCGCGCCCTCGTCGATCGGCTCGGACACGACGATGCCGTCCACGCCCTGTTCCAGGAGGTGTTCCACGGCGCCGGCGATGCCGCCCGGGTCGCCTTCCAGGGTGTTGGCCACCCGGAGCGCGTACCCCGCGTCCCGCGCGGCCCGCTCGATGCCGATCAGCAGTGAGGCGGGCCCGTACAGGGCGGTCCCCAGGGTGACCACGCCGATGGAGTGGGTCCGCCCGGAGGCCAGTGCCCGGGCCGCGCTGTTCAACCGGTAGCCGAGTTCCTCGGCCGCCTCCAGCACACGGCGGCGCACGTCCTCGGAGACGTACCGCTCCCCGTTGAAGACGCGCGACACGGTCTTCTGAGACACACCCGCTTGTCGGGCCACGTCCACACCGCGTGGTGCGGCGGCGCTGCCGCTCCGCACTTCCCCTTGTGCCATGGCCTCTCCCTGGGCGTCGGTGACCCGCTGCCGTCCGGTCCCTGTGGCTGACTGCGCCGTCATGACTGCGCAGTCATGTGTACGCAGTTCGAACAAGAGGCGTCAAGACTCTGGGCAACATCCCGTATTCACGGGCGGCACTTCTCCGGCATCGGCGAGGTAGATGATGCGTCAACGACATTTACACTGTGTTCATGGAGGAGAGCGTGCGGTGGTTGACGCCGGAAGAGCAGCATGCGTGGCGGGGTTTCGTACGGTTGCACGAGCGGCTCGGAGGCCGCTTGGCGCGCTTGCTCCAGTCGGAGTCCCAGTTGTCGGCTGCCGACTTCGCGGTGCTGGTCAATCTGACCGACGTGCCGGAGGGGCGGCAGCGCCACCAGGATCTGGCCCGTGCGCTGGAGTGGGAGAAGAGCCGGATGTCGCATCACATCGCGCGCATGGCAGGCCGCGGTCTGGTGGTGCGGGAGGAGTGTCCTGAGGACGGACGCGGGGCGTTCGTCGTGATCACGGAGGCGGGCCGGGCGGCGATCGAGGCTGCTGCTCCGCTTCATGTGGCAGCGGTGCGCTCTCTGTTCCTCGACCATGTGACTCCGGCGGAACTGCGGACACTGGCCCGGGTTTCCGAGCGAGTGATCACACAGCTGGACGCGGACCCGTCCTGACCGGGGGTGGGTGGCCATCCGCCTGCCCTCATGGCAAGGTAGTTGATGTGACAACCAGTATGGGTGAGAGGCGGCCCCGGTGAGCACCGTGGAAACCGACCCTGCGGCCTTGAGGTGCGGATCGCTGACCGACGGCGACCGGCCGGATCGGGAGCCCTCGGTCGATGTGCTGTCCGCGCGCGAGGTGCCCTTGGGCGGTCCGCGTGCGCTGCGCGTGCGGCGGACGCTGCCGCAGCGCTCCCGGACGCTGATCGGAGCCTGGTGCTTCGCGGATCACTACGGCCCCGCCGATGTCGCCGCGACGGGCGGCATGGACGTGCCCCCGCATCCGCACACCGGGCTGCAGACGGTGAGCTGGCTGTTCAGCGGGGAGATCGAGCACCGCGACAGTCTTGGCACCCGCGCCTTGATCCGGCCTGGCGAGATGAACCTCATGACCGGCGGATACGGCATCTGCCACTCCGAGGTCTCCACCCCGCGCACCACCGTCCTCCACGGCGTCCAGCTCTGGGTGGCGCTTCCCGAGGAGCACCGGAACACCGGCCGCGACTTCCAGCATCACGTGCCCGAGCCGGTGCGGACCGACGGGGCCGAGATCAGGGTGTTCCTGGGCTCGCTCGCCGGAACCACCTCACCGGTGCGTACCTTCACACCCCTGCTCGGCGCCGAGATCACCCTCGGACCGGGTGCGTCACTCGACCTCGCCGTGGACCCCTCCTTCGAACACGGCCTCCTCGTGGACAGCGGCGACGTCCGCCTGCTCGACACGGTGCTGCGGCCGGCGGAACTCGGCTACGTCCCCTGCGGCACCGGCGTCCTCACAGTGGTGAACGAGTCGGACGCTCCGGCGCGGGTGGTCCTGCTGGGAGGGCCTCCCTTCGGGGAGCAGATCGTCATGTGGTGGAACTTCATCGGGCGCACCCACGAGGACATCGTGCGGGCCCGGGAGGAGTGGGAGGCGTCCTCCGGCCGTTTCGGTGCCGTCGAGGGCTTTCCGGGCGGCCGCCTTCCCGCTCCGCAGCTGCCGAACGCGATCATCACCCCGCGCGGGAACCCCGCGCGCCGCTGACCTGCCGCGCCGGCGGGGGGAGGGAGGAGGACCATGCTCTCCTCCGCCGACGCACACGCGATGCTTCAGCACCGGGCCGCGGGGCGGGCGGACCTGATGGACGGGACCGCGGCAACACGGCCCCGTCTCTCCACACCCCGCCAACTCGACCTGGCCCAGGCCGAGTCCCACCGCCGCGGTTGCAGTCCTGCTGCGCGGTCGCCCGTGCACGGCTGTCCTCGATCCGCTCCAGGACCTTGAGGGCCTCGGCCCGTTCCTCGGGGGTCAGCTCATCGGCGACGCCGGACTCCAGGTCGAGCCACACGCGTTCCACCTCGCGCCGCAGAGCCATGCCGGCGACCGTGGGTTCGGCGATCGTGCCCCGCTTGCCGCTGGGGGAGGAGCGGCGGCGGACGAACCCCGCGTTCTCCAGGCGCCAACGGTGCGGGTCATGGTGGCGGCGCCGGATCCGAGCAGACGGACGCGGAGGCCACCTGCACGGCCCTGGCCGACGCGCTCGCCCCGCTCGCTCTGGCCCACCTCACCGTCCGGCTGCGCAAGCAGTGGCCGGGTACCTTCATCCTCAACCCCATCTCACTGCCCCCGGCCCCACGGGCCCGGAGGAGCTGCAGCTGATCGAGGACGGAGTCGCCGACCTGATTTCCTACGGCGCCCTGTTCCTGGCCGACCCGGACCTGCCCCGGCGCGGCCCGCAGGCCTGAGAAGCCGGAATCAGGGGCTCTCCTCGGGGCCGGGGGCCTCGGTGATGTCCAGGAAGACATGTTCGGCCTGGGGCCACTCGATGGTGATCCGGCGCTTGAGGCGCACACAGACCAGCTCGACCTCCTCGCTGTCGAGCCCCGGCACCAGATCGACGCGGGCGGCCACCAGGACCGCGTCCATACCCAGCCGCATCGTCAGCAGCGCGGCGACCCTGTCGATCTCTTCCTGGGACGCGAGGAAGTCCCCGATGCGGTCGCGCAGTTCCGTGTCGACCGCCTCGCCGATCAGCCGGTCCCGCGCCTCCCGGGCCAGCTGGTAGGCCACGCACACCAGGAGGGCGCCGATCCCCATGGAGGCACCGGCCTCCCAGGCGACCTGCCCGGTCACCAGGTGCAGCCCGATACCGGCCGCCGCGAGGAGCACACCCGTCACCGCGGTCGCGTCCTCCGCGATCACCGTGCGCAGCGCCGGGTCGGTCGCGCCCTCCCGGTGCCGGCGCGCCTGGTACACGGCGCGGAGCAGGGAGGCGCCGTCGGCCAGCAGGGCGACCCCGAGCACCGCCAGTCCCGCGAGGTAACCCGTCAGCGATTCCTGCCGGTTGGTACGCAGCGCCTGCGCGCCCTGGTACACCGAGAAGCAGCCGCCCATGACGAAGATCCCCACCGCGGCCAGCAGCGCCCAGAAGTAGCGCTCCTTTCCGTAGCCGAACGGATGACGGTCGTCGGCGGGCCGCTTGCTGCGGCGCAGGGCGATGAGCAGGAACACCTCGTTCAGGCTGTCCGCGACCGAGTGCGCCGCCTCCGACAGCAGCGCGGGCGACCCGGCGAAGAGCCCGGCGACCGCCTTGGCCGCGGCGATCACGAGGTTGGCCGCGAGGGCGACGAGGACGGTGACCCGGGTTCGCAGGTCCCGGGCCATGGAGTTCCGGCCGCGCTTCCCGTCGGTGTCCTTCCCCAACACAGCCCTCCAGCCTGCCGTACGGACCCGGCCGGCCGACTCGTGCCGCGGACGCGAGGTGACCGGGCGCGGATCTCGGGTCGGCCGCCGCGGCGAGACACCGGCGCGGCCGCCAGGGCCCGACGTCCCCCTCTGCTCGGCGAATGCCCCGGTGAGCGCCGTTCATGCGGGGGCATGGAACCCACCTGGTCCAAAGGGGTGCCGCCGGCACCGAGGGGAGCGAGCCGGGTGCGTGTGCGTGGTGAAGCGGGCGGTGCGGGGTACCCGGCGCGGGAGCGCGGTGACAGGGCCGGGCCCGGGCCTGGAAGGGGGCCGCGATGGTCAGGAAGGTGCGCGAGATCATGACCGACGCTCCGACAGCCGTGGACGCCCGGGCGTCGGTGACAGCCGTGGCCCAGGTGATGCGCAACCGGGGGATCGACCTCGTCATGGTGGTGGCCGACGGACACCTGATCGGGCTCGTCAGCGGCCGCGATCTGCTCGTCGGTGCCGTCGCGGACGGGGCCGACCCGCGGCGGGTGCCCGTGGCCCGGTCGGTGCCCGGGGAACTGGTCACGGTGACGGTGGACGAGGACATCGCTCACGCCGCCATGAGGATGCGCGAGCGGTCGGCCCGGTACGCCGCGGTGACCGTCGCCGGTGAACCCGTGGGCCTCGTCTGCGCCGACGACCCGGCCCTCGGGGCGACCTGGGCCCCCACCGTGGCACCGACGCCGGAACTGCACGGCAGAGTCGTACCCGGCGCGTGACCGCGACACGGCGCAGGACCGCATGACACGGACAGCGAACACCGGAGAGGAGAGTCGACCGATCATGCGTATCGCGTTTCTGACAGCGCCCGAAGGCGTCGAGCAGGTGGAGCTCACCGAACCCTGGCAGGCGGCCCTCGCGGCCGGTCACGATCCGGTGCTGGTGTCGACGCGTGCCGGTCGGATACAGGCCTTCCACCACCTCGACAGGGCGGACACGTTCACGGTGGACGAGGTCGTCGGTGACGCGTCGGCCGAGTCCTTCGACGGCTTGGTGCTGCCGGGCGGGGTCGCCAATCCGGACTTCCTGCGGATGAACGACAAGGCCGTCGCGTTCGTGAAGGACTTCTTCGAGCAGGGCCGCCCGGTCGCCGCGATCTGTCATGCGCCCTGGACCCTGGTCGAGGCGGACGTGGTGCGGGGGCGTGAGCTGACGTCGTGGCCGAGTCTGCGGACCGACATCCGCAACGCGGGCGGCACCTGGGTCGACGAGCAGGTCAAGATCTGCGACCACGGGAGCAACAAGCTGGTCACCAGCCGCAAGCCGGACGACCTGAAGGCGTTCTGCGAGAGCTATCTGGACGTCTTCGAGGACGAGGCGGCGGGACGATGACCGCGACCCGCCGAGTCCATCTCACGTTCTGTACGACGGAGGGAGGGCGGAAAAGGCCGCTCTCCCCGTTTCTCCGGAATGCGAGGGAGGAAGCATGACCCGGCATGTTCGCGACATCATGACGAAGGACCTCGTCACGGTGGCTCCGCTGACATCGGTGGTCGACGTCGCCCAGCTGATGCGCCGGGAGGACATCGGCGATGTGCTCGTGGTCGAGGACGGTCATCTGCGCGGCATGGTGACCGACCGGGATCTCGTCATCCGCGTCATGGCGGAAGGCGGCAACCCCGGCGACCGGACCGTGGCGAGCGCGTGCAGCGAAGACCTGGTCACGGTCGGCCCCGGCGACACCGTCGGCGACGTCATCGGGCTCATGCGGGAGCACGCGGTGCGCCGGGTGCCCGTGGTCGAGGGCGACCGCCCCGTCGGAGTCGTCTCCCTGGGGGACCTGGCCATCGAACGGGATCCCGGCTCCGCGCTCGGGGACATCAGCGCGGCCCGGCCCGACGGGTGAAGCGGAAAGCCCACCGGGGTGAGCCCATGCAGCGGATGACCCGGGAGGCGGCAGGCCGGCCGATGGTCGCGTGGCGGAAGGCCGGACAGGGGCCGTCGGTGGTGTGCGTGCACGGCGCGGGGGTGTCCAGCCGCGAGCTGCGACCCCTCCTGGAGGCGCTCGGTCCCCGTCATGACGCCTGGTCCGTGGACCTCCCCGGATTCGGCGCCAGCGCGGGGCCCGCGCGCCCGCTCGGACTGCGGGCGCTCGCCGACTCGCTGGCCGACTGGCTGACGGCCGTGGGCCTGGACCAGGCGGTCCTGCTCGGCAGCTCCTTCGGCTGCCAGATCGCCGTCGATCTCGCCGTCCGCCGCCCGGAGCGCGTCACCGCCCTGGTCCTGGTCGGACCCACCGTCGACCCCGCGGCCCGTGGCTTCCTCCGCCAGCTGCTGCGCTGGGCGCACAACGCGCCCCAGGAACGGGCCTCGATGGCGCCGCTCAACCTCGCCGACTACCGGGATGCGGGACCGCGCCGCCTGGTCGAGGCGTTCGCCGAGGCACTGCGCGACCGGATCGAGGACAAGCTGCCGTACGTGCCCGTGCCCACCCTGGTGGTCCGCGGCGCCCGGGACCGGCTGGTTCCTGAGGAGTGGGCCGAGGAGGTCACCCGGCTGCTGCCGGCGGGACGGCTGGCCGTCGTGGCGGAGAGCGGCCACATGGTGCCGTACCGGCAGCCGCACGCGCTGGCCGCACTGGTGACGGACTTCCTCACCTGCCTCACCGGGGATCAGGCAACGGCCGCCGGCCGGCCGCAGGCACAGGGGCCGGCGCGGTGAAGGCGGCCAGATCCGTCGCGGCGTTCGACTCGGCGACCGGCATGGTGCGGGCGCTGTCCCGGTTCCTGCAGGGGCGGGACATCCCGGCCATCGGTCAGCTGCCCGCGGCCTTCGAGACGCCGATGTCCGGGCTGCTCGGCACCCTGAACCGGCTGCCGGTCCCGGTCCAGGAACGTGTCTACGCGTTCAGCGGCTGGGCCGAGGCCATACCGCAGCGCCGGGCCGGCGAGGTGCGCTCCGCGGCCCTCGCCGAGTGGATCACGGGGCACTATCCGCAGCGCCGCTACCCGGTGATCTTCGTCGGCTCCGCCAACGGCGCCCTGGTCCATCTGGCGGCAGCACTCGACGCCCCGTGGCTGCCGCAGACCCTGCTCGTGCCCGTACGCCGGCACGGTGTGGCCCCCGACGACGCGCGCGGCGACCTGGACGCCTCCCGCGACGCGGGCCGGGCCCTGCTCGCGGCCAACCCCGACCTCGCGCTGCATCACATGCACGATCCCAACCAGGACCGTCTCATGATCGCCGGCATGACCTACTTCCGCGTCAAGTGGCTGCGTCTGCCGGAGGCGTACCGCCGCTTCATCCGGGACCTGCTGGCGCCGGGCGGACTGCTCGTCGCCGTCGACTGCACCCTGCGCTGGCCCACCACGACCGTCGACGACCGGTACGTCTTCCAGTTCGGCGCCCTCGGCGACGCCACCGCCGAGGAGTACCACCAGGGCGGCCCGCGGGTCGCCGCCCTGCTCGCCCGCTACGGTGCCCCCACGCGCCACTGGGACCCGCCGGCGCCCGACGGCACCGGCCCCGAAGCCGAGTGGGGGCTGCGCACCGATCTCCTCGACGACATGGCGGCCTTCGCCCGGCGACACCGACTCCGCCTGGACGCACTGCGTTTCGACAGCCCCCAGCGGCTCAGCCCCGCCGTCGCCGATCTGTGCCGTGCGGCGTACGCCGAGCGCGGTGTGCCCACCGACCGCCTCCTGGTCGAGTCGTTCCTGCTCCTCGACCCGCGGCAGGCGCTGCGCACGGGCTCGGTGCCGTTCTGGACCGTGTTCGGCACCGAGACGTGCCGTGCCGGCCTGGAGGAGTACCTCGACGGCACCGAACCGTACGACGAGATCCGCGTCCTGCTCTTCAACCACGGCACCGAGTCCATCGGCCTGGCTCCGGCGGAGAACTGGCGGCGCACGGCCGCCCGGGCCCGCAAGATCGGCGTTCTGACCGGCGTCGACGCCGCCGAGTACCCCAGGGACTTCGCCGGCCTGGTCCGTTCGCACCAGGCCCTCGGCAGAATCCGCACCCGGTGGCCGCTGCCGCTCCCGCTGAACGTCGACGCGGCCGTGGAGGCCTTCACCGGACGTGAGGAGATCACCTGGAGCCGGGTGGAGTGATCCGCGCCGAAGCCTCCCGCAGCACCTCGGTGCGTACTTTCCGGCAGGACCGGCTGATCAGGCGTGACACCTGCATCTGCGAGATACCGAACTGCTCGGCGATGCGGCTCTGCGTCATGTCCTGGAAGAACCTCAGGTAAAGAATGGCGCGTTCGCGTTCGGGGAGCGCCGCGAGATGGGGTTTGACGGCCTCGCGGTCCACGACGGTCTCCAGGGCGGGGTCGGCCGCGCCCAGGGAGTCCGCGAGGAGGCGGCCGTCCGCGGCGCCGCGAACCCCGGCGTCCAGGGACAACGGGCTGAAGCTGCCCAGCGCCTGGAGCCCGGTCCGGACCTCCTCCTCGCTCAGCCGGGCGTGATCGGCGATCTCGGCGACGCCGGGCAAGCGGTCCGACACGCCCCCCGCCAGGTCCTGGCAGGCGAACCGCACGCGATTGCGCAGTTCCTGGACCCGGCGCGGCACGTGCACGGTCCACAGGTGGTCACGGAAATGCCGCTTGATCTCGCCGGTGACCGTGGGCACGGCGTAACTCTCGAAGGCGTGGCCGCGATCGGGGTCGTAGCGGTCGACCGCCCGGACCAGACCGAGCGCGGCGACCTGACGCAGGTCCTCGTCGCTCTCTCCGCGCCGCCGGAACCGTCCCGCCAGCCGTTCCGCCATCGGCAGCCACGCCACGACGATGTCCGTGCGCAACTGGTCGTGCTGCCGCCCCGCGGGGAGCGCGGCCAGCCTGCGGAAGGCTTCCTCCGTATCCGGGGCGTCGTCGTGCGGATGGCGTCGTGCTGTCACGTGAGCGCACATGATGTCTCGCAGTCCTGTGTGACGTGAGCGGGTATCGCAGGAGTGCGGACGTGGTCCGGGCAGCCCCGTCCCGGCGACGCGTGCCACGCTCCCACGGACGTGCTTTCCGTTCCGCTGCCCGGGACCGGCCGCCGCAAACCGCCCCCGCGCGATGCCCGGCGGTCCGCACAGCGGGCCGTCGTCGGGGCGCGTGCACCCGCCGCGTGGGGGGTACCCGGCCGCGCGTGAGGGCTCACGCACGAGGCGGACACGAGGAGGAACGGCCATGGGCACCGAGCCCGCCGACCCGGCCGAGAGGCATGACGCGACACCCTTCCTCCCGGGACGGCGCGCGGGACTGCCCGGGCTGCGCAAGGCGGCCGCGGGATGCCGGGGCTGCCCGCTGTACCGGGAGGCCACCCAGACCGTGTTCGGCGAAGGCGACACGGACGCACGCGTCCTGCTCCTCGGCGAGCAGCCCGGGGACCAGGAGGACCGGCAGGGCAGACCGTTCGTCGGCCCCGCGGGCAGGGTGCTCAGACGCGCGCTCGCGGACGCGGGCATCGACCCGCAGCACGTGTACGTCACGAACGCGGTCAAGCACTTCAAGTTCACTGTCCCCGAGGGCCGTAAACGCCGTATCCACAAGGCTCCGACCCTGCGCGAGATGACGGCCTGCCGGCCCTGGCTCGGGGCGGAGCTGCGGGTCGTGGCACCGGAGGTGGTCGTCGCCCTCGGCGGGACGGCGGGCAAGGCCCTGCTCGGCTCCGGCTTCCGGGTGACCGAGCAGCGGGGCGCCCTGCTGCCCTGGCCCGGGCTCGGTGTGGACGGCGACGGCGACGGTACAGGTGCGGCGGAGGAGGGGATCAGCGCCCTGGTGGCGACGATCCACCCGTCCGCCGTGCTGCGCGCCGACGACGCCGACCGGGCGAAGGTCTACGACGGCCTCGTCGCCGACCTGCGCCTCGTGGCCGACGTCCTGGCCGACGGCGACGGGCACACGCGGAAAGCCGAGAGCCGCTGACCTTCGCGCACCGCCCCTGACGCGCTTCGGAGGCAGTCATGCCGGAGTTGCCCGACGTGGAGGGCTACCGCGAGGTGCTGAACACCTGTGGCCGCGGGCGGCGCGTCCGCCGTGTCGACGTACGGGACACGGGCGTGCTGCGCGGGGTCGGCGCGCGACACCTGCGACGGGAGGTGGAGGGACAGCGGCTGGGCCGCCCATGGCGGCACGGCAAGCTGCTGGTGGTCCCGTTCGGCGACGGCCCGGCCCTCGTCTGGCACTTCGGCATGACCGGTGAGCTGGTGTGCACCGGCGCGGACGACCCGCTGCAGACCCACGACCGGGTCGTCCTGGCCCTCGACGACGAACGGCAGCTGCGCACCGCGACCAGCGCAAACTCCAGGGCGTCCGGCTCTGCCCGGACCAGCGGGCGCTGGAGCGGCTGCTGGCACGGCTGGGCCCCGACGCCCTGGAGATGGACCGCCCCGACTTCCTGGAGCTGCTCGCCGGGCGGCGGGGCGCCGTCAAGAGCGTGCTGATGGACCAGTCCCTCATCGCCGGTCTGGGCAATCTGCTCAGCGACGAGATCCTCTGGCGGGCCCGCGTGGCTCCCCGGCGCCCGGCGCGGGACCTGGACGAATCCGAGGCGCGTCACGTGTTCACGGCGATGCGCCGCGTGCTCGCCACCGCCGGCCGGGCCGGACGCGTACCGCCGCGCCGTACCTGGCTCACCGGCCGTCGCGACGACGCCGAACCGGCGTGCCCCCGCTGCGGCGAACGACTGCGGTCCCGCCGCGTCTCCGGCCGCCGCACCGTCTGGTGCGCGAACTGCCAGCACTGACCGCCGTACGGCACTAGCCGGACGGCTCGTCGGGTACGGGCTGGTCCGGATGCACGCCGGCTTGCCGCGGGGCGCCGCGCGGCCCCGCACCGGCTTCGTCCACATCGGGTACGTCGCCCGTACCGTGCCCCTCGTCCGAGCGCGGCTCCCAGCGGTCGTCCCCGTTTCCCGCCTGCTGGTCGGGGGGATCCCTCGGCACGGGCCGCGGGGCGTTCGGCTGCGGGTCCGGCTTCTTCATGACGGTCTCCTGCCGCATCAGCGAATGATCGCAGGGCTCCTGGCGGAAACCCCGCAGAGGTGTCACGAAGCCTTGGCCCGTGCACCGGCGTGCGAGAGCGCTTCGAGCAGTTCCTCGCGCTTCATCGCGGAACGGCCCTGGACGCCGGCCTCGGCCGCCAGGTCGTAGAGCTGCGACTTGGTGAGTGAGGCGAGCGAGGCCTCCGTCCGCGCACGGGACCGGTGGCCGGCGGCCGACCGCTCGGCCGTGCCGCCCTTCCCCCGGGAGGGGCGCGCCTTCTTCGACTTCGCGCGGTCCACGCTGGCTCGCAGCGCGTCCATGAGGTCGATGACGTTCGTGGCCTCGGCCGGCTGCTCGGCCTTCTCGACGCTCTCGCCCTTCTTCTTGGCCTCCACCAGATCCTGCACCTTCTCGTGATAGGTGTCGTGGAAGTCCTCCGGGTCCCACTCCATGCTCAAGGCGTCGATCAGCTGCTCCGCCGTCTTCAGCTCGCGGTCGGCCACCCGGACCCGGCCGGGCAGATCGTCGATCTCGGCGCGCGGATCCCTGATCTCGTCCGCCCAGTGCAAGGTGTGCAGGGTCAGGATCCCGGACTCGGCCTTCACCGTGACCAGATACTCCCGGTTGCGCATCACGAAGGTGGCGATCCCCGCCTTTCCCGCACGCTCCAGGGCCTTCTCCAGCACGGCGTACACCTTCTCGTACTGCTCCCCCTTGGGGCCCAGGTAGTACGTCCGGTCGAAGAAGACGGGCTCGACGTCCGCGAGGTCCACGAACCCGGTGATCTCCAGCTCCCGGGAGCGGCCGGGGGCGATGTCCTCCAGTTCCCGGGGTTCGAGGATCACGTAGGCGTCTCCCGCGTCGAGCCCCTTGACGATCTCGTCCGGCGGCACTTCCTCGCCGGTGCGCTCGTTCACGCGCTTGTTGCGCACCCGGTCCGAGGTGCCGCGCTGCAGCTGACGGAACCGGATGGTGTGGCTGTCCGTAGCCGTGAACAACTGGACCGGCAACGTGCCGTTGACTGAACTACACAAAGAATATTCGCTGGTCAGAGGCCATATCTGCTAGCTTCCCGGCCATGCTTGAGACGGATGATGCTGCCCGGGACTTAGCGGGGTTCGTGCTGCCGGAGACTGGTGCACTGATCGAGACGGCGGACCCGCTGCGGCCATGTGTCCTGCTCGATGCGGAAGGCGCCGTCGTCGCCCCAGTAGAGACGTTCTTCGCGGAGCTCCAGGCCAACGCGCGTCCGGCTACCACGATCCGTTCCTACGGCATGGACCTGCTGCGATGGTGGCGTTTCCTGTCCGGGTGGGGCGTCGCGTGGGATCGGGCGAGCCGGCGGGATGCGCGGGACTTTGCCCGGTGGATGCAGATCGCGCCGAAGGTTTCCCGGGTGCATTGGCGCCGCCAGGCCTCTGGCGAGGGGCCTTCGGAGCCGGTGACACGACCCGCGGCGGGCGTGCCGAACCCGGTCACAGGGCGGGCCGCGCCGGGCTTGCTGTACTCGGCGTCGACGCGGGCGCACTGCGAGACTGTGCTGAGGTCGTTCTACGACTTCCATTTGGAGGAGGGCACCGGCCCGATCATCAACCCGTTTCCCTCGGCTCGTGAACGCCGCCGGTTGCCCGCTGCAGCTGGCCGGGCGGCGCGGCAGTCGGCGGGAGGCAGGTACCGGCCGTCGCTTCCTCAGCGTTTACCGCGGCGGTTGCCCGACGATTGCTTCAACGAGCTGTTTGCCGCGCTGCGTTACAACCGTGACCGTGCTCTTCTGGCATTTTGGGTGTCCAACGGGGCCCGGGCCAGCGAGTTGCTGACCAGCCGGCAGCGCGACTCTCTGCCCGGAGAGCAACTGCTTGGCGTGATTCGCAAGGGAACCCAGGCATTTCAGCAGTTGCCGTCCTCGCCTGATGCGTTCGTGTGGCTGCGTCTGTATCAGGAGGAAGCGTGGCGAGCGGGGGCACCCCGGGGAGGGCATCAGGCGTTGTGGTGGACGTTGCGGCGGCCGTTTCGACCGCTGACCTACCACGCGGCCCGCGCGATGCTGAACCGGGCCAACGCGTTGCTCGGGGCGAACTGGACGCTGCACGACCTGCGGCATACCGCCGCCTACCGGATGGCCCGTGATCCCGGACTGGCCTTGACGGACGTGCAGTGGGTTCTTGGCCACGCGCACCTGAGTACCACTCAGATCTACCTGCCGGCCGGCCGTGACGAGATCATTGAAGCGGTCCGTGCGCACCACCAGCGCCAGACGCGACTGGCGCAAGTCCCGGCAGCACCCGCCCCTGGATACCGCGCCGAGTCACTGCACGACTTGTTCGGAGGCGCCCGGTGAAGGTTCGGGTCCGGGAGATGACCGGCGGCACACGCGTCCGGGCGGACGATCGTCCACCGGTGCGGCCGGCCGTGGGCAGCGTGATGCGGCAGGCCCAGGCTCGGTTCCCGGCTCGATCCGCCGGGACACGATGGGCGATGACATGCTTGTCCGTCGAGGAGGTGCTGGCCGCTCTCGATCGGCCACCGTTTCGAGCGGACAAGGCCCACACCCGGTGGGAGCGCAGGCACGGTGCGCGTGCGGTTCTGGCCTGGCTATCCGGCTTCCAGGGCGAGACCTGGCAGGAACGATGGGAAGCGTCGCCGGCAGCTGCCGGTCCTCAGCGTTGGGTCAAAGAGGGGCACGCTTGGGTGAGTGCTGCGGCCGATGCGCAGTGGAAGCACGTGCAGACGGGGCTGCTGATGCTGGCCAGCATCGACGCGCTGCGCCTGTCGATTCCCTGGCAGTTCGACTACCGCACTACGCATCTGCGTCCCCTTGTCGAGCGCACCAGGGACCCTGAGGGGTTGACACGCCTACAGGAGATCGTCGGCACGACGAGGTGGGCATCGGTCGGAGGCGGCCGGGCCCGCTTGGCGTTGGCCCGGATCATGCTCGCCAAGGGCGGGGGTCTGGCGGAGATCACTGCTGGGGACGCCTTCGAGTACTACGTCGAGTCACGGAAGTTGGTCCGTACCCAAGCCGGCGGCACCCTCTTCTACTCCTGGCTGCGAGACCTGGGGAATGTGCCGTCCGACGCTCCGGTGACGCTGCGTTTCCTGAACAAGGTCACGGGGCAGCTCACGTGCGCGCAGCTGGTCGACCGGCATGGCGTGGCCTGCGCACCGGTCCGTGAGCTGCTGATCGACTATCTGGAGGAACGCCGCCCGCGGCTCGATTACAGCACCCTCGACAATCTCGCCCGCAATCTGACCAGGAACTTCTGGTCCGACCTGGAGATGCACCATCCCGGCATCGACTCGCTTGACTTGCCGTCGGGGGTCGCCTCCGCGTGGAAGGAGCGGTTCCGCACCAGGATCCAGCGGCGGAAACAGCCGGACGGCACCGTGGAAGAGACGCTCGTCGAGCGTGCTGAATACGACCAGTTACTCGTGGCGGTGCGGGCT
Source organism: Streptomyces sp. CoH27 (assembly GCF_020181035.1). Taxonomy (GTDB): domain Bacteria; phylum Actinomycetota; class Actinomycetes; order Streptomycetales; family Streptomycetaceae; genus Streptomyces; species Streptomyces camelliae. The sequence goes on along the minus strand of NZ_JAIQYY010000001.1, from coordinate 172,554 downwards.
CTTTACCTGGACATTGCACGTTGGGCGGCCGAGGAACCCACCCGGTGGGGGCCCTGGGCAGCGCCCTGTCCGATCAAGGAGGCTGAAGTCTCCAACCGCAAGCGCGTCAAGCGGCGCAAGGCCCGCATGGACCAGCGGACGCGCGAGCGGCTGCCCGTCCTGGATACCTTCGTCCGGGCTGCGGCCGATCACCACGCCCAGCAATCGGCCCACCTCCAGACCCTCCTCACCGTCCCACCCGGGGCCACCTTCACGATCGGCGACGCGGTTTTCGTCCGCACCAAGAACGCGACGACCGCCGCCGCGCGAGACGAGCAGGGCACCCTTCGCCATTTCGGCCAGGGCGAGCACCGCGCGTTCTGGGCCTGGGCCGCGGTGGAGTTCCTCCGCCACACCGGCGCCCGCATCGAGGAGATGCTGGAGATCAGCCATCACGCGATGATCCAGTACCAACTGCCGACCACCGGCGGGATCGTCCCACTGTTGCAGATCGCTCCCTCCAAGACCGACCAGGAGCGTGTCGTACTCGTCAGCCCTGAACTGGCCGACGTCCTGGCGACCATCATCCGACGTGTCCGCGACCCGCGCACCGGTGCCATCCCGCTCCTGTCCGCCTACGACTATGAGGAACGCGTCTGGAACCCGCCGTCCCCGCTGCTGTTCCAGTGGGACCGCGGCGGGGAGAGATCCCGCATGTCGGGCGAGTTCATCCGCAGCGCGCTGGGAGAGGTCCTCGCCTTCATCGGCCTCACCGACTCAACCGGCCAGCCTCTGGTCTTCGCGCCGCACGACTTCCGCCGGCTGTTCATCACCGATGCCATCCGCTCCGGCCTCCCGCCTCACATCGCGCAGGTCATCGCTGGCCACGCCAATATCAACACCACGATGGGCTACAACGCGATCTACCCAGAAGAGACCGTCGAAGCCCATCGCGCCTTCATCGCCCGGCGCCGCGCCCTGCGGCCGGCGGAGGAGTACCGCACCCCCACCGATGCCGAGTGGGAGGACTTCCTCGGCCACTTCGAACGCCGCAAGCTCTCCGTCGGCACCTGCGCCCGCGCCTACGGCACCGCCTGCATTCATGAACACGCTTGCGTCAGGTGTTCGCTCCTGCGACCTGACCCGGCCCAACGGGCACGGCTTGCCGAGATCCGCGACAACCTGATCGCCCGAATCGCCGAAGCCGAGGCGGAAGGCTGGCTCGGCGAGATCGAAGGTCTCCAGGTCAGCCTGGTCGGCGCCGAGGAGAAGCTACGCCAGCTCGATCGGCGCCACGGGCAGCCGACAGCCGTGGACCTGGGCCTCCCCACCACGCGTGGTGATCGATGAGCCCCCGAAGGTGGGGCTGCCGCATGGCCCTCAACCGACGCCATGCACTCACACCGGCGGGCCCTCCCACTCGGGGGCCGCGACCGCGTCATCCCAGACGGCCCGGACATCCTCGGCGAGGTCGTCGAGGGCACCGGCGTGGAAGAAGTAGTCGAGGCCGTCCGAGCAGTTCTTGGGATCGGCCACCCAAGGGGACAGGCGATGTTGCACGCCGCTAGCGCAACGCCAGAGACGAGGTTCGGACCGGGACGGACAGAGTGCGTCGTGTCCGTAGACTGCGCGCGGCGGCCGAAGCCAGCTGCAATGGCTTCGGCCGCCTTACGGGGTGGTGTTGCGTGTTGTGCTCAGTTGTAAGGCTGCGACCAGCAGGATAGCGACCTGCGACGGGAGATCAGGCCCCGACGGATGCGGAACCCGTCTGCTGAAGCCTGCGCGCCAGCACGGGGCGGCCCTCGTCGATCACGTTCTCCGGGAGGTCGTAGCCGTGTTCGTCGGACTCGATGTCGGCGAAGTGCTCGGCGATCTCCTCCGCGGTGGCCGGACGCTCCAGCGGGCCGAACCAGCCGTGCGTCACCGCGGGGACGACCTTGGCGAATCGGCCGCCGGTGGCTGAGTAGAACCCGCGCGTGGCCGTGTTCTGCTCGCTTGCGAGGTAGACCACGACGGGCGTGACGTAGGAGGGGGAATTGGTGGGTGCCAGGATGGCCGCGTCCGGGTGGACCTCTCCGACCATCTCTTCGTACCACTGCTGGCTCATCTCCTTGGCCAGCCGGGTACCGGCGGTGGGGAGCACGGCGTTGACGAGGATGCCGTGCTTGCGCCCTTCCCAGGCGAGGCAATTGGTGAGGCCGAGCAGACCGGCCTTGGCCGCGCCGTAGTTGGTCTGCTCCGGGCTGCCGAAGGCGCCGGAGGCCGATGACGTGAACACGATCCGCCCGTAGCCCTGATGCTGCATGACACGGTAGGCGGGCTGAGTGACGTAGAACGCCGCCTTGAGATGCACGTCGATGATGTCGTCGAGTTCGGCGTCCCCCAGGTCCTCGAACACCTTGTTGCGCAGGAAACCGGCATTGTTGACGACCGCGTCGATGCGGCCGAAGGAGTCCATCGCGCACTCGATGATCGCCTGGCCGCCCGATCGGGTGCTGACGGAGTCGTAGTTCGCCACGGCCCGGCCGCCTGCGGCCCGGATCTCGGCCACGACCTCATCAGCGGCGCTCGCCGAGGCCCCCGCCCCGGCGCCGGTGCCTCCGAGGTCGTTGACGACGACGGCCGCTCCCCGACGGGCGAAGTCCAGGGCGTGCTCGCGGCCGAGTCCTCGGCCGGCGCCCGTGATCGCGACAACACGATCGGTGAAGGTGATCTGGGACATGATTGCTCCTTAGTTCTTGGTACCGGAGGACCGGTGTGATGGCGCTGATCTGCCGACGGGTTGGCTGAGCGGTAGGTCAGCGGGGGTCGGTGTCCCACGCGAGGTGAAGCTCGTGGGTGGTGTTGACGGCGCCGGAGGCCATGCGCGGCGTCGTGCCGGGCTTGATGACGAAGTCCGGGATCCGGGCGAGCCATTCCTGGAGGAACACCGTGAGTTCGGTCTTGGCGAGGAAGGAGCCCGGACACCTGTGGGGGCCGTTGCCGAAGGCGGCGTAGTGCTGTTCGGGATGAGGCCGGGTGAAGTCGACGACGAGCGGGTTGTCGACCTGTCGCTCGTCGAGGCCGTAGAGGTGGTTGGGGACGAGGATCTGCTCCCCCTCCTTGAGCTGCATCCCCTGGAACTCGGTGTCCTGCGTGATCAGCCGGGCGGTGTTGATGAGCCCGTGGCGGCGGATGAGTTCCTCGACGGCGTTGGGCACGAGGGAGGGATCGTCGATCAACTGCCGTCGGTGTCCCGGATTCAGGGCGAGGAACCGTATGACGAAGCCGAGGATCGAGGCGACCGTGTCCAGACCGCCGGCCAGGACGACCTGGGACAGAGCCACGGCCGCCTCGAAGGCGATGGGCTCGCCACCGATCTTCGCCGTCACGATCTTGCTGAGGAGGTCGCTGCCCGGTTGCTCGGCCCGGGCGGCCAGGGCTCGGGCGACGTACTCGGCCAGGGCCGTGTGGCTTTCGAGCTGTTCCTGAGCATCGCGCGGCCGGAGCATCTTCTCCGCGCGCGGCAGGAGGTAGTCGCGGTCTTCCAGCGGCAGGTCGACGGTGCCGAGGAAGACGACGACGGGCAGTATCTTGGCGAAGTCACCGACGAATTCGCACTCCCCTTTGCGACGCAGCTCTTCGACGATCGAAATCGTGGTCTCCCGCACGATCGGCTCCAGGGCTGCGACAGCCTTGGGGGAGAACGTGGGAGATATGAGCATCCGGTACGAGGCGTGCCGTGGCGGGTCCATCTGGACGACGGCTCCCTCGCGCACGTACTCGCCTCCGATCGTGAGGCGCGAGTGCGAGAAGCGCTTGTGGTCGAGCTGGATCGCCTTGATGGCGTCGGCGCGGGTGACGACCCAGTGGCCGCCGTTGCGGGGGGTCCAGAAGATGTCGGGCAGGGTGTCCTGCACGTTCTTCCAGGCCAGGTGCAGATCCTCGTCGACGCCGGTCGGCCGCAGGTAGTCGAAGTCGACGACGCGGTCTTCCGGGACGTGCGCGGGGATGCCCATCGTGGAGCTTGTGGTCATCATGTCACCTCTCTCGTCAGGGTGGTGCAGGAAGGAATGGGCGGGTCAGGCGCCGGTCTGGGAGGCGGGGAGCTGCACGATCAGGCCGTCGGTGTCCTCGGTCACCTGGATCTGGCAGGACAGTCGGCTGGTGGGCCGGACGTCGAAGGCGGCCTCGATCATGACTTCCTCGGCCTCCTCGGGTGCAGGCAGCTTGTCGGCCCACTCCGGGTCGATGTAGACGTGGCAGGTGGCGCAGTTGGCGTAGCCGCCGCATTCGGCGACGATGCCGGGGACGAGGTTGTCCATCGCGGCCTGCATGACCGACTCGTCGGCGCCTGCCTCGACGGCGTGCTCGGTGCCGTCGTCCTCGATGAAGGTGATCTTGGGCATGGTGGAACTGCCTCTCCTTGCGTGGGTGTGTTTCATGAACAGGCGGCCCTTTTGCGGGCCTCGTCGGCGGGTTCACGGAGCAGTCACCGCGCCGTGGGCGCGGCCGGGATCAGAGTGCTGCCTGGGCCAGGGGGATCTCGTTGTCGGCCAGTCGCTCGGGGTCGACGGGCCGGCCGCTGGTGACGAGCTGCCGCGCGGTGGCGAAGTCGGCGGGCCGGCTGATGACGTCGGCGGCGACAATCCTGTCGCCCGTGAGGTAGAAGGCGGACATGGCCGTGCCCGTGCCGCCGCGGGTGATGCACCGGTCGTGGCCGGCTGACAGGCCCACCATCTGGAGTTTCAGGTCGTACTGTTCCGACCAGAACCACGGCGTTGCCGTGGACGCCTGTGGTCGGCCGAGGATGGTCGCTGCGCAGACCTTGGCGTGCTCGATGGCGTTGGGCGCCGACTCCAGCCGGATGCGCCTGCCGGCGTAGGCGCTGGGCTGGTTGGCGCAGTCGCCGATGGCGAGGATGTCCGGGTCGCTTGTGCGTGCGAATTCGTCGACGACGATGCCGTTGTCGACCTCCAGATCTGCTGCGGAGGCCAGGTGGGTGTTCGGCTCCATGCCGATTCCGACGAGTACGAGGTCGGCGTCGAGCCGTTCCACGACCCCGGAGGCCGACACCTCCACGCCGGTCACCCGGTGTCCCGACGCGTCCACGGCCACGTCGGCCACCGTGGCGGCGAGCCGGAAGCGGACGCCGTGGGAGCGGTGAACGTCCTCAAGGAAGCCGCTCACCTCCGGCCCGGTCACGCGCGCCAGCAGTCGAGGAGCCGCCTCGACGACGGTGACGTCGAGGCCGAGCTGTGTGGCCACGGCGGCGATCTCCAGGCCGACGTAGCCACCGCCGATGAGGACGAGCTTGCGGCCGGGGACGAAGTGCGGGCGCAGCGCGTCGACGTCGTCGATCCGGCGCAGGGTGAAGAGGTTGTCGAGCTGGTCCACGTCGACGCCCGGCAGTGTCAGGCGGCGCGCGCGGCCTCCGGTCGCCAGGACGAGTTTGTCGTACGGCAGTCGGCTGCCGTCGCTGACGACGAGTTCTTTCGCCGCCCGGTCGATCGTTTCCGCCCATGTGCCCAGTCGCAGTGCGATGTTGAAGCGCTCGTACGTCGCGGCAGGTTTGAGGTAGAGCTTCTCCCGGGGGAGCTTTCCGAGGAGGAAGCCCTTCGAGAGTGGGGGACGTTGGTACGGCGGGTTCACCTCGTCCCCGACGAGGGTGATGCCGCCGCTCCAGCCGCGCTGACGCAACGTTGTTGCGAGCTCACTGCCGGCCTGTCCGGCTCCGACGACAACTACGTTTTCGGGCATGGTTCGGCCTTCCTTCCATCGTGAAGTGCCCTGAATACAGAGCGAGGTGGACAGTCGAGCCCCGCGACGCGGTTGCCGGCTGGACCGGTTGGCCGAGCCTCCGTGCCACCGAGTGCGGCCACCCGTACCGCCGCAGGACCGCCGACCCGACGGGCCGGCCACGGTTTCAGGACTGAACTGCCGCGATCGTCTCCGGGAAGGTGATGCCGGTCAGTTCTTCGGAGGCGGTCCACAGGCGGCGGGCGGCGGCCGGGTCGCTGGCCGCTGCCGAGCGGCCGGCCAGGGAGGGGGTGCCACGCATCTCGAACATGCCATCGGGGCCGACGAAGCTGCCGCCGGGCAGGTCCTGGACGGCCGCGTAGAGGGGGTTGAGCGCGCCCGCCTGGCCGTCCTGGGCGATGAACTTGTTGCCGAGGCGCCAGAGGAGGCGCCGCAGGGTGCTGGCGTCGTTGCCCTGGAGGTTGGTGGCGGACCAGCCGGGGTGGGCGGCCAGCGCGCGGACGGGCGAGCCGGCTGCGGTGAGCCGTCGCTGGAGTTCCAGGGTGAACAGCAGCATCGCCAGCTTGGACTGGCTGTAGGCGGTCATCGGGTCGTACTCGCCGGTCAGGTCGAGGTTGTCGAAGTGGATGCGGGGGCTGCCCGGGGACTTGTGCGCGGTGGACGACAACGACACCACACGGTCGGTGATGTGCGGCAGCAGCAGGTTGGTCAGGGCGAAGTGCCCCAGGTAGTTGGTGCCGAACTGTGTCTCGAAGCCGTCTTTGGTGCGGCCCTCGGGGACGTTCATGACGCCGGCGTTGTTGATGAGCAGGTCCAGGTCACCGTGCCAGCCGGCGGCGAACTCGCGCACGGAGGAGAGGTCGGCCAGGTCGAGCCGGCGGACCTCCACGCTGCCCTTCACGGCCTGGGCTGCGGCCTCGCCGCGCTTGGTGTCCCGTACGGCGAGGACGACGTGCGCGCCCGCGCCGGCCAGGGCCGTGGCGGTGGCGAGGCCGAGGCCACTGTTGGCGCCGGTCACGACGGCGGTGCGGCCGGTCTGGTCGGGGATGTCGGTGGTGTTCCAGGGCTGGGTGTGCGTGTTCTTTGCCATGACCCCAATGTATACACCGATCACAATGTGGGCAACATAAACAATGTAGGCGTCGCTCATTCCCGGCTAGGCTGAGAGCATGAAGAACCGCCCCTACCACCACGGAGATCTCCCCGCCGCGCTCCTGACGCGGGCCGAGCAGACGTTGCGCGACAAGGGATCGGGCGCGCTGTCCCTGCGCGAGCTGGCCCGCGAGATCGGGGTGAGCCCCGCCGCACCCAGCCGCCACTTCAAGTCCAAACAGGCACTGCTGGACGCCCTGGCAGTGACCGGGTTCGAGAGGCTCGCCGAGACCTTGGCTGCCTCGCAGGAAGGCGCCGGTGAGACGTTCGCCGCCCGGATGGATGCCGCGGCCCGCGCCTACGTGGGCTTCGCCGTGGCCAACGCCGCGCTGCTCGACCTGATGTTCTCGGCCAAGCACAGCCCGGAGGCCTCGGAGGCATTGGGCGCGACCGCCCACCAGTGGTCCGAACAACTGCTGGAGCTGATCGGCGACGGGCAACGCCGGGGCGAAGTGCGCGAGGGGCAGCTGGAACGCGTTGCGCTACCGGTCTTCGCGGCGCTGCACGGCTACGCCGGCCTGACGGTGAGCGGCCTACTGCCGCCAGAGGTGGCCGAGCACGGCCTGGACGACCTGATCGCGTCCATCCTGCGCGGCTGCGCGCCGCAGTAGAGCCGCGCAGGATGATCAGAGGGGCCAACCAGAACTGGCTGAGGGTCATTTCACAGACTGGCGACAGAGGCGGCTGGTTACAGAAACGGGCACTGAAGCAAGAACGCCGGAGCTGCGCAGATGTGTCAGTGGGCCTGGTTCAGTGCGCCCCAGCTGCCGGACCTGGAATGTCAGCCTCCGGTTTCGCTCCAGCGCGTTGGTCAGGTCTGCCCGCAGCGAGGCACGGCCGACGGCCGCGATCCGACCTCCTTCCGGTGGGGCGGCTGCGGCGTGTGGACGCGTTCGAGGAGGTCGCGGTGGCGTAGAGGTAGGTTCGGTCCGCTCGTGCCGCGAACGCGTTCTCAAAGCCCTCGATGTCCTGCTGCACAGCGGCGCAACAAGCCATCGCTTCACATAGAGCACGACCCATGATCACCCTGGAATGGATCGGCCGGGCCGAGAACCTGGTGATCGCCGACCCCGACGTCCGGCACGGGAAAGTCGCACCTCACCGAGACCTCGCCCAGGCCGCGATCGAGAAGGGCATGCGGGTGTCCTGGTTCATCCTGGAGACGCTGAGCACCACCATCAGCAAGTCGAAGGTCGACGGATCCACCGCCCGCGCCGTCGCCCGGATCTGCCGGGCCGACCTGATCGTCATTGACGACATCGGCCTGCTGCCGGTCGACGAGGACGCCGCCGAGGCGTTCTACCGGATCATCGACGCTGCCCACGAGCGTCGCTCCACCGCGGTACCCAGCAATATCCAGCTCCAGACGGCTTCGACACGATCACACCGAAGACTCTCGCGGGTGCGTCCGCCGACCGCCTCATGCACACGCTCACCTCGTGACCACCACCGGTGACTCGCACCGCCTCGCCGAGGCCCTCGCCGGGAAGGGAGTGGCCCCTTTGAACTGCCCTCCCACCCCAGGAACACCACTGCATCTCAATGGCCGTTGACACACCTCGTCCCGAGGCGCCGTCATGGCCTCGGCCAGGCGTTCGAAGCGGGGCAGCGTCAGGGCGTCCAGAAGAGCTTGCTCGGTATTGAAGTGGCGAGGGCGAGGCGGGGCTCACCCCGATGCCGTGGGCCCGTTCCCGCAGGAACAGCGTGCCCGACCCCCGCTCGCGCAGCGTCTGTCCGGCCCGCGTGAAGAGCAGTGCCGTAAAGAGGCCTCCCTCGCGGTAGGGGCGGTTCTCTGCAATGCGCCCAGACCAATCTAGTGTGATCAGTAACTACATTGTGACCCTTGATTACATTGTGATCGCCGTATACATTGGGATCGCGGCAGACAACAAGAACACCCAGCCCTGGAACACCACCAACATCCCCGACAGAGCGGCCGTACCGCCGTCGTGACCGGCGCCAACAGCGTAGTCGGCGGTCGCCCGCTTGGCCGCGGCCAGCGACCCCGCCACCGCCCGCCGTCTGTGGACCGCCTCCCAGGAAATGACCGGCGTCGCCTTCCCGTCCGAGTCGCTCACTGACCCGCATGTCGCACACGAAACTGAAGAGGACTCTCATGAGCTCAGGAACGGTATTGGTCACCGGCGCCTCATCCGGAATCGGCGAATCCACCGCGCGCCTTCTCAAAGAGCAAGGCTTCACGGTGTATGCCGCTGCCCCCCGGGTGGATCGGATGAAGGCGCTGGAAGCGCACGGCATCCATGTCCTGCCTCTCGATCTCACCGACAACGCCTTGATCGAGGCCTGCGTCGAGACGATCCTTGACCGCGAGGGCCGCATCGACGTCCTCGTCAACAACGCGGGCTATCCGGCCTACGGCGCGGTCGAAGACGTGCCCATCGCAGATGCCCGCCACGAGTTCGAGGTCGACGTCTTCGGCCCGGCGCGCCTGACCCAGCTCGTCCTGCCGGTGATGCGGGCAGCACGCTCGGGAACGATCATCAACATTACGTCGGTGGGCGGCAAGTTCCACACGCCCTTCGCGGCCTGGTACCACGCTGCCAAGCACGCTTTCGAGGGGTGGTCGGACGCACTGCGGGTCGAGATGGCACCCTTCGGTGTCGATGTCGTCATCATCGAGCCGGGTGGAATCCGTACCCCGTTCGGAGACACGCTCGTCGAGAATCTTCGCAAGGCTTCAGGGTCGGGCCCTTATGCCGCTGCGGCGAACAAGACGGCCGACGGCACGGCGAAGCTGTTCGCAGGCAAACGGCTCTCCGATCCGTCAGTCGTCGCCAAGACGGTCGTCAAGGCCGCGACGGCCGCCCGACCGCGGACGCGATACGCCACCGGCTACCAGGCGAAGCCCGCACTCTTCCTGCGCAAGTTTCTCCCCGACCGGGCGTTCGACCGCTTGATCGAATCGATGACGAGCTAGTTGTCCTGAGTCCCGGAAGAGCTGCATATCTAGGATTTGGGGTTCGGCAGGCAGTTCAAGTAGCCGGCGAGGCGTTCGAAGATTTCGTCGGCGGACTTGGTCCAGGTGAACGGCTTGTCACCAAGGCCGAGACAACCAGCCCTCCTCGAACCTGTGATCGCCCCATCGCTTAATTCCACCCTCACCTGGAGCAGTTGTGCGCGTTGTAGTCTTCGGAGCATCCGGGATGGTCGGGCACGGCGCGCTGCGCGCCTGCCTGTTGGACAGTCGGGTCACCGAGGTGCTGGTTGTCACCCGGAGGCCGCTCGGCCTTCAAGACCCCAAGGCGCGGGAGATCATCCACACCGACTTCACTGATTACGCGGCCATCCTGCCAGCGTTGAAGGATGTCGACGCTTGCTTCTACTGCCTCGGCGTCTCGGCCGTCGGCCACAGCGAGGAGGAGTACACCCGCATCACGTACGGTTACACCATCGCTGCCGCGAAAGCTCTGAGCGTGGCCAGCCCTTCAACGACGTTCGTGTATGTGTCGGGGGAGGGTACGGACAGCACCGAGAAGGGGCGTGCCATGTGGGCCCGGGTCAAGGGCCGCACCGAGAACGAGCTGCTGGCAATGCCGTTCACGGCCTACATGTTTCGCCCCGGCTTCATCCAGCCCGTGAGCGGCGCCGTTTCCCGCACCGCGCATTACCGCGTGCTCTACCGGCTCACTGGCCGACTGTTCCCCCTGCTACGGCGTCTGATCCCGAACCTTGTGACCACCACCGACGACTTGGGACGCGCCATGATCTCCGCAGCCCATCTCGCTGGCGAGGGCCCCTTCGTCCTGCACACCACCGACATCAACCGTCTCAGCATCGCGCGAGAGCCCGGGACCAATTTCTGACAGGACTCGGCGGGCCGCCTGGCCCGCCATTCCATGTGTTCCCCGGTCGCCAAGGGCCCTTGACTGTGAAGGGCATTCAGGCTCGGCCGTTCCCTGGGGAAGTCGTTCCGCCTGGGACACCATCATCCGACGCGGGGCGATCGCCGAGGCGGGCGGGGTGAATGCTGCCCCAAGTCCTGCTGCCTCGATGCTGCGTCACACGGTGGTATGCCCCGGTTCTGATGGAGCCGGGTTGCTGGACAATTGACGATCCAGCAGCCTTCGGAGGCCGTGATGTCCCGCAGCTATCCGCCCGAATTTCGCCGTAAGGTGCTCGATCTCGTGGCGTCCGGGAGGAAGGTCGCCGAGGTCGCCCAACTCCTCGGCATCAGCGACCAGACGATCTATGTCTGGCGGCGCCAACATCTCATCGATACGGGGCAGTTGCCCGGCACGACCACCAGCGACCAGTCCGAACTCGTCGCGGCCCGCAAGCCTTCGCAACGATCAGTTTCGCTCGGCTTCACGGAAGGCCGGCTGTCCCCTCCTGCGGGAGGTCCGGCGGGTGATGCGCCTGGTCATGAGCGTGATCGCGGCCCATGTGATCAACGATTCCGAATGCTGGATGAGCCGTTCGTAGTCCCGGGCATGCTGGCGCACGTGAATGAAAGCGGGGAGCCACCCCCTGGGCAAGATGGGCGCACACGGCGGTACCGGCGGATCTGGTCGCGGAGCGATGCCAATAAGTGAATCAGCACGGACGAGGCCCCACCGAACTCTCCGCCACCTCGCCCGCCTGCTAGTTCAGAGAAGACACCAGACCGAAGGTCAGAGCACCGTTCCACACCGCACGTGCCATGGCGGACACCTCCAATCTCGCCGCGGGACCCGGGTACCCGGCGCGGGCCGGCCCATGACGGCCTTCTCAGCGGCAGAGCTGGGTGCGCCGTACACACTCCGTGACGACCTCGCGCAGGCTGCCCGTGCGCTCCTTGAGCAGCCGCTGCTCACGCGCGCCGTTCCCCCTGCCGAGCAGCCCGGCCACGGCCGCTTCGACACAGTCCGTGTCACCGCTGTCTGCCAGCGCGTCCCCGACGTGCTCCAGCAACGACCGCACCACGTCCGCGGCGGGCCGGGGCCGCATGGTCACCGGGTCGAGCAGATCCTCCTCCAGGCCCGCCCGGGCGGCCTGCCAGGCGGCCAGCCTCAGCAGGCAGACGTCGTGGTCGAGCGGTGGCCGGCCCGCCCGCCAGTCACGTGCCGCCGTCTCCACCAGGGCACGGGCCAGCGCGGCCACGAGCACCGCGGTGTCCGCGCGCAGGCACACATCCGCCACCCGGATCTCCACCGTCGGGTAACGCGCGGACAGGCGTGCGTCGAAGTACGCCATCGCCTCGTCGAGGATCACCCCGGTGGCCAGCATCTCCGCCACCCGCCGGTGATACCGCTCGGCGGACCCGAACAGCTCCGACGGCCCTGCCGACGGCCAGCGCCACCACACCAGGGTGCGGTAGGCGGCGTAGCCGGTGTCCCGGCCCTGGCAGTACGGCGAGTTGGCGCTGAGCGCGGCCAGGACGGCGAGCCATGGCCGCATCTGGTCGATCACGGCCACGCCCTCCGTGGCCGACTCCACCGACACATGCACATGACAGCCGCACACCAGCTGTTCCTGGGCGGTGATCCCGTACCGCTCGGCCATCCACTGATAGCGCTCGTTCACGCAGAGCGACGGATTGATCGGCAGCGGGGACATGGCCAGCGCGGCGACCGCGCACCCGACCTCGCCGGCGTGCCGGGCCGCCTCCCGGCGGCAGCGCATGATCTCGGCGCCGAGGGCGCCCATCCGCGACTGCGGGTGGGTGGCGTATTCCAGCATCTGCCCGAACAGTTCCTTCTCGAACACGCTCTGCCCCGGATCGTCCTGTGCCGCATGGGCCAGGACGGCGGCCGACATGGCCCTCGGCTCCCCGGTGCCCGGGTCGACCAGAAGGAGTTCCTCCTCCACTCCTACGGTGCGCACGGCTCACGCCACCACGAGATCGCGCGTCAAGGCACAGCCACCGCGCCGGTGACCGGCGGGGCGTGTCCCGCCCCGCAGTCGCCCACGTCTGCCGGCGCGGAGCCCCGTGCCGTCCGTACGGTGCCGGGCAGCCGCTCGGTCAGGGTGATGCGGACCGTGTGACCTTTGTGCCGGTAACTCATCGTAATCACGTCCCAGAACTGTGTCTCCGCCCCGGGCGGCTGCGGCCCGCGCTCCGTGCGGCGAGGAGCAACGCTTCGAGTACCCACAGAATGCGCCTCCGCGCACCCTTCGCGGTAGGACGTGCCGCGGACCAGGGCAGATACGGCGGTACCAGGGGGCGGCCGACCGGTTCACCGGCTTCCGGTGGGGAATTCGCCGGGGAGGAGTCCCAGGGCCGCCCTGGTCTGCCGGGTGCGTTCGTCGGCGAGTACCTCCGTACGGTCCGCTTCGACGGCGTCGAACGTCTGCCGGGCGACCGCCTCCGGGGTGTTCTTGGGGCCGGTGACATGGGCGGCCATGTCCGTGTCGATGTAACCGCAGTGCACGCCGACGACGAGGACGCCGGTGTCGTGGAGTTCGCCGCGGATCCCGTTGGTCAGGGCCCACGCGGCGGCCTTGGAGGCGCTGTAGGAGCCCATCGCCGGGTTGGTGAACCAGCTCGCGATGGACAGCACGTTGACGATGGCGCCGGGCGCGTTGCCGATGAGCAGCGGTGCGAAGGCGCGGCACAGGGCGAGCGTGCCGAAGTAGTTGACCTCCATCTCCGTGCGAGCGGCGGCCGTGTCGGGTGCGGCCAGCAGGGCGCTGTCGGTCAGCACTCCGGCGTTGTTGATCAGCAGGCTCACATCGGAACATGTCCGGGCCGCGGCGGCCACCTGGGCGGGATCGGTGACGTCGAGGCGGACCGGGGTCACACGGGGCTCCACGACCGTCCGCGGGTCTCGGGCGCCGCTGTAGACCCGATGGGCGCCGCGCTCCAGGAGCATCCGTGCCATGACCTGGCCGAGCCCGCGGTTGGCACCGGTGACGAGCGCCGTCGCACCCTGGATCTTCATGACTGCTCCCCGGTCGCGGTCCACTTGAGATAAGCGGCTGTCTCCTGGAACCCCAGATCGCGATAGAAACCGGCCGCCCTGCGGGTCGGCACGGTCACCTCGACGTCGTTCGCCTCCCCGGCCCTGGTCTGCGCGGCCCGGATCAGCGCGGAACCCGTACCACGGCCGCGCACGGGCGTGTCCACGGTGAGTTCCAGCAGTTCGAGGACCGTTCCGCCGGCGAAGAGGGTGGGCATGCGCACCGCGAGCAGGTAGCCGACCACGCGGGCGTCCTGCTCGGCGACGAGGAACTCGGCCCTCCCGGCTGCGGCGGCCTCGATGATCTGCGGAAAGGTGACGGCGTCGAAGACGGCTCGCTCGGGCTGATAGCTCGTCACGAACCCGCTCAGCAGACGGTAGATGTCATCACCGTCCGAGGCGGCGGCGTCGCGGACGATCACGACGGTCCGCCCGCTGGGAGACCGGTGACCATGAAGGCGAGGTTCACCCGGCCGAGACTACCGTGCAGGGAACGGAAAGAGATTCTGCGTCTGTCACGCATGTACAGATCCGCTACAGATCCGCCGAGCAGGCCCGGGATCGCCGTACGGGCCGGGAAAGTGACACGGGTGCTCACCATGGTGAACGACGACGCCTCCACCGCCCTCGCGGACTTCGATCCCCCTGCCGTCCTGGAACAGATCGACGCCGCGACGGAGCACCTTCTGCAGACGGCAGCCCGGTTCACCGACGCCGACGTACGCGCGCCGTCGCTGCTGCCGAACTGGTCGCGTGGGCACGTCCTGACCCATCTGGCCCGCAATGCCGACGGCGGGCGTCGGCTGCTCAGCTGGGCCCGGACCGGCGTGGAGACGGCGGAGTATCCGAGCCTGGCGGCCAGGGAGGAGGAGATCGAGAGCGGGGCGGGGCGCGGCGCCGCCGCGCTGGTGGCGGACCTGCGGGACAGCGCTGCCCGGTTCGCGGCGGAGTACCGGCGGATGACGTCTGCGGCCTGGAGCCGCACGGTCCGCTGGACCCGGGGCCAGGAGCGTCCCGCGGCCCGCGCCGCCGACTCCAGGCTCAGCGAGGTGCTGGTCCACCATGCGGACCTGGACGCCGGATACACCGCCGCGCAGTGGCCGGCCGTCTTCGTCCACGACATGCTGGGCCGGGTGGTCACGGCATTCGTCGTCCGTGACAACGCCCCCGCCATGCGGCTGCACGCCACCGACACCGACACCTGGTACGGCATCGGCGGCGCGCAGCCCGCACCGGTGATCCACGGCACGGAGAGCTCGCTGCTGAGCTGGCTGATGGGACGTTCCCCGGGCACCGACCTGACCGCGCAGGACCGCGCCGCACTGCCCGAGCCCCCGTTCCTCTACTGATCACCTGTCAAACGGCCCCGCGCGATGGGAAGTTGACGGCCCGGGGTTTCCGAACTGCAGGTCGGGGGCAATCCGCGCCGACGTCCTCATGGCGACATCGGAGATGCGCGCCACCTTGTCCGAGGATGCGTCGGTGATCGCCGAGGAGGCCGGCGTCAGGGTCGTGCTCAATCCTGCCCGACGCCCGGCGTGAATGGATGTGCGGAAGTCGCCCGGCTGCTTCCCCATATGAACGCCCTGATCCCCAACCCCGAGGAAACGGAGGCTCTCGGCCACGACAGCCCGGTGGCTCGAAACCAGCACGTGGAAAGGCGGAGGCCGGGCACCCACACCGTCCCCCGAGATCCGGTGTCCCGGCGCCGGGAGCGCGCACACCGATGGCTGACCCGCTGGTCCAGCCGCGCCCTGCAATGAGAAGGGGGCTCGTCGCGGCCGTACAGGCGGCCGAGCGCCTGGAATCTGATCCCGGCCGGACCCTGTCAGGAGCCGAGCGGCGGCGGCCCCTTCTCAGGGCACCGGGCTCCCGTAGGCGTCGGCCAGCCGGGCAACGGTCTGAGCCATCAGCGCCCGCAACGCGGTCGGCGCGACGACCTCGGCCTCCGCGCCGAGCCGGAGCAGCGTGCCCACGGCGTGCTGGACGGACTCGATGGGAACGACGACCCGGACGCGGCCGTCGGGGCCCGGTGGCCCGGCGCTGTCCCGGGCCGCGCGTGCCGCCGCCGGCTCCAAGAGGTCCGGCAGCTGTTCCAGGAGCCGTGGCGTCAGCCGTACGACCGCCTCGTCCCGGAAGCGGCGGGCGTCGAAGCCGGCCAGATACGACCGCCAGTGCGCGGCCGGGTCGAAGCCCTCGGGCCGTTCGAAGCGGTCCTGCAGCACCTGGACCCGGAGGAGCTGGGAGACGAGGTAGGTGCGGACACGTGCCGGCGGGCCCGCCACCAGGTACCAGCGGCCGGACTTGAGGACCAGGCCGTACGGCTCCAGCGTCCGGGTCACCTCCTGGGGAGCCTTCCACCGCCGGTAGCGCACACGGATGCGGTGCCGGCGCCACACCGCGTCGGTCAGGGCGGCCAGGTGCACGGTGGCGTCCGCCTCCGCGTACCAGCCCGAGGTGTCCAGGTGGAACCGCTGCCGTATCTCGCCGGTCCGGTCGCGCAGTTCGGCGGGCAGTGCCGCCGTCAGCTTGAGCTGGGCGGTGGCGAGCACGGTCCCCAGCCCGAGGTCGGCGGCCGGTCCGGGCAGTCCGGCCAGGGCGAGCGCCTCGGCCTCGTCGGCGGTCAGTCCGGTCAGCCGGGTGCGGTACCCGTCCAGCAGGCGGTAGCCCCCGTCGTGCCCGGGGTCGCCGTAGAGCGGAACACCGGCCGCGGCGAGCGCCTCCATGTCCCGGTACACGGTGCGGACGGACAGCTCCAGCTCGTCGGCCGGCTGCCGCGCCGTCATCCGGCCGCGGGTCTGGAGCAGCAACAGGACGGACAGCAGTCGGCTCGCACGCATGGGGAAAGTCTTCCGCGGTCCACTGACACAGGTTGTCAGGGAAGACGGATAGCTTTCCGGCCGGGCGCATTTCCAGCGCACCTGACACGGAAACGGAAGAGGAAACTCGCGGATGAGCACTCCCTCCACCCCCAGGCCCGGTATCGGCGACTTCGACTTCCTCGTGGGCACCTGGGACGTGACGAACCGGCGCCTGGTCGCGCCGCTGACCGGCAGCACCGAGTGGGACGAGTTCCCGGCCACCGCGGTCTGTCACGGCACGCTGTTCGGCGGGGCAGCCAATCTCGACGAGATCAGCTTTCCGACCAAGGGCTTCGCCGGCCTGACCCTCCGCCTGTTCGACCCGGTTCGCGAGCAGTGGTCGCTGAACTGGGTGAACAGCCGTACCGGGCTGCTGCACCCGCCTGTCGTCGGCCGGTTCCACGCCGACGGACACGGCGAGTTCCACGGCGCCGACAGCCACGACGGCACCCCGGTCCTGTGCCGCTTCATCTGGTCCCGGATCACGCCGGCCGCGGCCCACTGGGAGCAGGCGTTCTCGACCGACGGCGGGCAGAGCTGGGAGACCAACTGGACCATGGATTTCCGCCGGGCAGCGTAGGCCTCCGCAGGACCAGGAGGCCGGCCGCGCGGGGACACTGACCGTCCGGCACGGGCCGCACTGAACATCAGCGCGGTCCTCGGCACCGGTGTGATCGCCCTGCCCGCGCCGCCCGAGCTGCCGGCCCGGCTCGGGCAGGTCCCGCTGTCGGCGCCGCTCGCGGCCACGTTCACTGCGCTGGGCGCCGTGGTACCCGGACGGCGGGGGTGGCCGGCTGGTGTTTCCACTTCGCCGTTCCCGCCGGTGCCCCGGCGGCACTGCTGCTGATCGTCGTCGTGGTGGCCAACAGCATCGGGGTGAGCGTCTCGGACCGGCTGCAACTCGCCCTCGCCGTCCTGCTGGTCGCCCTGTTGTCGGCCACCGTGCTCGCCGCGCCGCCCCGTACCCGTCTGCGGAACCCGCATCCGTTCGCGCCGCGCGGCTGGTCCGCGGTCGGTTCGGCCGCGGAGCTGCCGATGTGGAGCTTCGCGGGCTGGGAGGCCATCACCCACCTGGCCGCCGACTTCCACCGCCCGGCGCAGGACCTGCCCCGGGCCGCCGCACTGGCGGTCGCCGTCATGGGCGTGCTCTGCATCGCCGTCGTCGCCACCAGCGTGCTCGTGCTCGGCCTGGCCGCCGGCACGGTCCACTTCCGCCTTCGAGGGCGCCGTCGGCTGGGGCGAGGCGCTGCTCGGGCAGCCCGCCCACATCCCGACCACCGAGCAACGTTTCGACGTCGTGCAGTCCGACGTGGCCGAGTGCGGCGGCTTCACCGAGGCCCAGGCGGTCACCCTGCGGCTGCTGTCGGGCGTACCGGATGGGCACGGGCCCACCGGCTGGACGACCACAGCGTCCACGTCCGCTGGACCGGTCCTTCGCACATGACGAGTTCGGATGAACTGACGATGCGGCCGTACCTCGGTGAGGTGCCGGTCGTTGAGTTTCTGGACCCACGTGAACCCCTCCGGCCGGTTCGAGCTGGACACGAATGCCCACCTCGACCCGTGCGCCGCCGCGGGGGCGACCACGGTTCCCGGCCCCCGTATCGCACCCGCGGCGCCCGCCGCCCAGCCGGTGCGCGGGACGGCAGGCCTGGTCTGAAGATCCGGCGGGAGCTCACGAAGGTGCTGATCGGCTTGCGGCCGCTGCGATCACCTACATGGGGCGGGTGTGGACGCCGATGCCGCCGGAGACGAGCAGGTTGTCGCCCGTGATGTATCCGGCACCGTCGGATGCGAGGAAGGCGACGGCTTCGGCGATCTCGGCGGGGGCTGCGATGCGGCCGAGGGGGACGCTTTCACCCCAGGAGGCGATCATGTCCGAGGAGACACCCATCTTCGTGTACGCGGGAGTGTCGACCATGCCGGGGCTCACCGCGTTGACGCGGATGCGGCGGGGGGCGAGTTCGATGGCCGCGGAGCGCACGAGAGGCAGAAGGGCTCCCTTGGCGGCGGTCATGGCGACGCCGAGTCCCTCGGCGGCGCCGACGGTGAACACCACGCAAGCGCCCTCGTTCAGCAGGGGGAGCGCCTTCTGCAGTGCGAAGAAGTTGCCCTTGACGTTGATGTTGAACAAGGTGTCGAAGGCGGCCTCGTCGGTGGACTCGATCGTCAGGCCGGGACGAGGCAGGCCCGCGTTGAGGTGGAGCAGGTCGAGGGAGCCCAGGTGCTCGCGCGCCTGGCCCAGGGCTCGGTCGATGTCGGTCAGGGAGCTGATGTCGGCCTCGACGGCGACGACGTCTGCGGGAAGGCCGGCCTTGGCGGTGTCGCCGAGGCCGGTGACCATGACGCGGTAGCCGCGCGAGTGGAGCAGTTCTGCGGTGGCCTTGCCGATCCCGCTGGTTCCGCCGGTGATGAGTGCTGTCTTCGTTGCCACGGTTGTTCTCCTTGCTGATTGCGCGGGGCGCCTCCAGTCCTGTCGCCGTAGGCGGAAGAGAGCTGGGAGGCGAAGCGCCGTGCAGGCGCCCGGCCGCTTCCGTGACAGCGTACGACTGGTTGGCAGCGACTGCCAAACTCTATGTGAGTGCCAGATTGGCATGCTGCGCTAAACTGGGAGGATGACGCCGGGAACGCAAGACAAAGGGGCGACTACGTCCACGCTGTGGGATCGGACGCGCCAGCTGGCTGCCCAAGAGATCCTCCAGACCGCGTTGCGCCTGTTCATGCAACAGGGATACGACGAGACGACCATCGCGCAGATCGCCCGCGAGGCCGGCGTCTCCCAGCGCACCCTTTTCCGTTACTTCGGCACCAAGGAAGACCTCGTCGCCGGCAGCGAGGAGCGGTTCGTCGCCCTTCTGACGGAAACCGTCCGTGACCAACCCGTCGATGTCGGCGTCTGGGAGGCGTTGCGAGCCGCGTTCAAGGCCGCGCTCTCCCTCCATGCAACTCCCGAGGAGGCGCTGGAGCGTTTCCGCCTGGTGCACCACACCGACTCGCTGCGCGCCGCTTACCTCGGCAAGCGGGTGCGCTGCCAGGAGGCGCTGATGCCACTGCTCGAAGCCAGAATGACGCCCTCGGGGACGGACCGGGGGCAGGCCCGTGCCATCGTCGCGACAGCGTTCGCCTGCTTCGATGCCGCCACTGCGACGTGGCTTGAAGACAACGGGCAGGGCGACATCCTTGACCTGTACGACCGGGGCTTGGCTGCGGTACGCGGCTAGCTCATGACGAGCTCGGAGGAAACGACGATGCGACCGGTACCTCGATGGGGTGCCGGTCGTTGAGCCGGTCGTGCCGATATCTCGTTCACGTCGCTCACGGGTCCACCGTCCGCGCTTCGCCGTGGAGTCGAGGCCCGTGGCGGAGAGGCGTCTGGGCGCTCTGCCTGCCTCTGCCGAGTTTCTCCGCCGACTGGACGTGGCCGAGATCGTCGAGGAGCTGTGCCCGGTCCGCGAGGCCGCGCACCTCACCCACGGCCAGGTGATCGAGGTGCTGGGCGCCAACCGATTGTCCCCCCGGCGCCGCTGGTGCGGGTGGGCGACTGGGCGCGGGGATGGGCGGTGGGGGACGTCTTCGGCGTCGAGCCCGGTCTGCTGGGCGATGACCGGCTCGCCCGCGCGCTGGACGCGATCGCGCCGCACCTGGACCAGCTCGTGGGCACGGTCGGCGCGCAGGCCATCGCCGAGTTCGGCATCGACGTGTCCCGGATCCACTGGGACATGACCTCGATGTCCCTCTTCGGCGCCTACGAGGACCAGGACGGGCAGTTCCCGCAGGTCAAGTACGGTCACCCGAAGGACCGGCGGGTGGATCCGAAGCAGATCCAGGAGCCGGACTCGCGGTCACCGGCGACGGCGGGATCCCGGTCTTCCACCGCGTCTACGACGGCGGCGCGGGCGAGGTCGCCCAGGTCGTCGGCGCGATGAACGCCCTGCGCATGATGGCCGACCGCAAGGACTTCCTGCTGGTCGCCGACTCCAAGCTGGTGTCCCACCCGAACATCACCGCACTGCTGGACGCGAAGGTCGCCTTCATCGCCCCCGCCCCGGCCGCCAGATTCCCGACAACGTCTACACCGCCTTGAACCTCGACAACGAACGGTCGTGGACTACGCCCCCGACCGCGACACGGACAAACCGGCCGGTCAGCGCGAGGTCCACCGCGTGCTGGAGGACACCCACACCCTCACTGGCCGCCGCAAGAGCGACCCCGTGCACACCCTGCGCCGGATCCTGGTCCACTCCACCAGCAACGCCCGCGGCCGGCAGGCCGCCCGCGCCAATCGCCTGGCCCGCGCCACCGAAGACCTGAACAAGGTCCAACGCGGCGCCGGCAGCCACTCCTACCCGACCGCCGAGAAGATCACCGCCCGTATCGGTGTGATCGCCCGCACCCGCCGCGTCACCGACTGCCTGCGAACCACGATCACCGCCGACGAGGCCGGTCGGCCCGTCCTGGACTGGCACTTCGACCAGGACGCCCTCGACGCCCAGGAGGCCACGGACGGCTGGTACGCGCTGCTGACCAACCTCAGCCCGAGCAGGCCACCGCCGAGGAAGTACTGCTGCGCTACAAGGGCCAGGCCGTGGTCGAACGCCGCTGCCACGACTTCAAAGGCCCACTCGCGGTCGCACCGGTCTTCCTCCAGCACAACCGGCGCATCGCCGCTCTCATCACCGTGATCTGTCTGGCCCTGCTGGTGTTCTGCCTGATCGAACGCCAAGGCCGCCAGGCGCTGGGCCCCGAGCAGACCATGCGCGGCCTCTACCCGGACGACCGGGCCGTCCGCCCCACCGGCCGCATGATCTTCCACCACCAGGCCGGCCTGATGATCCGGCCCGGCACCACCACCAGCCCGCCCGCCGTCCTCATCAACCGAGGAGTCCAAGCACACCTGCTCGAACTCCTGGGCATCGACGAAACGCACCCCCGCTGGCTGGAGACCTGAAACCCCATGTGCGAAGTCACCGGCTAGACGTCCGTCTCCGCCTGCGCCCGGAGTTTCTCCGCCCGCTCCCGCGGGTCGTACGCCGGTCCGACGCCCTCGATCAGGAGTACGTCCCCCTCGATGTGGTCCGTCCGCAGCCTGAGGAGCCGCTGGTACTCGGGGGAGGCGTACCACGCGCGGGCCTTGGCCAGGTCCGGGAATTCGATCAGCACCATGCTGCCCGGCCAGTTTCCCTCCACCACCTCGGTCGGCGGGCCGTGGATGACGAAGCGTCCCTGGAAGGGATCGAGGGTGGCCTGGATCCGCTCCAGGTACTCCAGAATCTCGGGGTGCTGACGACGGCTGCGCAGATGCGCGAAACCATAAGCAGGCACGGTGACTTCCTTCACTGAATCGTCCGCCTTCCCGGTGGGGAGGCCGATCCGAACGTAGCCATGGACGTCCATACACGGCCATTCCCTCCGAGGTAATGGCCCCGCGGCGTCACGATGCGCGGCCGGTGCGGCTACGGTGTGCCGACGGGCCGAGTTCGCCCCTACCCATCGAACGCCCAGCGCGGGAGGCAGCGTTGACCGGTATCGTTCCCGAGCCCATCCGCACGGGACGGCTGGAGCTGCTGCCCTTGTCCGTCGGACACGCCGAAGAGATGGCCGCGGCACTGTCCGACCCCGACCTGCATACATTCATCGGAGGGGCCCCGGACACCGCGCAATCGCTCCGCACCCGCTACGAACGCCTGGTCGCGGGCTCACCCGATCCCGCCGTCACCTGGTGCAACTGGGTGATCCGGCTCCGCGACTCGGCGTGCCTGACCGGCACGGTCCAGGCGACGGTCACCGTGGGTGCCCATGGACAGGTGGCGGAGATCGCCTGGGTCGTGGGAACTCCCTGGCAGCGGCGGGGATTTGCCACTGAAGCGGCCGGGGCCCTGGTCACATGGCTGACAGAACGAGGCGTGCGAACGGTCGTCGCCCACATCCACCCCGATCACCAGGCATCCGCCGCTGTCGCCACCGCCGTCGGCCTCGCCCCCACTGGTCAATGGCACGACGGAGAGAGAAGGTGGCTGCTGAACGTCCACTGAGGCTCGCGCCCTCGGACCCGCTGGAGCAGGACGCGCCGCCGAGGTAGCTGGTGCCTGCGCCGGACCGGTTCCTGCGGAGGGACCCGACCCTCGGGAGGCCCGGATCACCTGACTCAAGGCAAAGAACACCAAGCTCAGGGGACGGCTGACCCGATCATCGAGCTCACGGACTCCCGCACCCAGGCCCAGGCCCCGGCCCTGGCCCGGCTCGCCGCACAGCACGAGGAGACCGTCCGGCTCCGCGAGGCCGCCGCCGGAACAAGCCGAGTCAGCCGCCTCCCAGCACCGCGAACCACAGTGATCGGGACCTGCAGTTGAGGCGGGCGCGGGCGCCGGTCCCGTCAGCCGTTGTTACGGAAGACGAGCAGATAGCGCCAGAAGAGGAGCCTGCGGATGCTGCATCCAGGCAGCAGGACCGCGGCCTCCCGGCGGATCTGGATCAGGGGCATTGCCGACTGTCTCACTGGCGCTTTCACCTGCTCTCGACCGGTCGCAGCGGCGGCAGGGCGAAGCCTGTCCTTCAAAGCGACGGTCAGCCTGGCGACAGCGTTGACGGGCACGGCCGCCAGGCTCCAAGCCCAGTCGAGCAGGGTCTTCTCCGGATAGCAGCCCAAGATCACGAGGACGCCGCCGGGCGCGAGTGCGTCACGCAGTGCGGCGACGGTGTCGAACGGCATGTGATGGATGCTGGCGAGGCACGAGATGAAGTCGTAGTGATCCTTGGGCAGTTCGACTTCGGTGACGTTCGCGTGCTCGAAGCGTGGGCTCCGGTCACCCGCTATCCGCCCCGACAGCGCGCGGGCCTCCGTGATGGCCTCCTCCGACGGGTCGATCGCATCGACCTCTATGCCCAGGTGAGCGAGCCGACGAGCGAACCGGCCGGTCCCACAGCCGACGTCCAGGGCCGCACCGCAATTCTGCGGCATGTGGCGCAACAGCAGACGGTGATAGTGGTCGTTGTGATCAAGGGACATGCTCTGACCCTGCCACAGCGGACGCGCACAACCCGGCGGTTCCACCACCAAGACCCAGGCACTGAACTGCGTCACGCTGGCGGGATTGGACTACGACACGCGCCGTTGTCACCGTCGCGGACGTGGTTCCGACAGCGGGCCTGCTCCATGGCCACACGAAGTCAAGCGCACACGGCCTCTGCGGACACACGTCATTCGTGCGCCACCCACAACCACGAGCGCGGGGCGTCACCCACGCCTTACGCCTTACGCCTTGCGCCTTACGGCTCACTGCGACGCAGGCTGGATCATCGCGAACGGGGCGCCCTGCGGGTCGCTGACCACCGTCATCCGGCCGGCCGGCATGTCGAACGGCGGGACGAGGACCGTGCCGTTGCGCTTGACCAGGGCGTCCGTGGTGGAGTCCACGTCGTCGACCGCGAAGTAGGTCAGCCAGTGCGCCGGGGTGCCCGCCGGGTCGTTGGCGAGCAGCGTGACGCCGCCGACCGACCGGCCGGCGACACGCAGCACCCAGTACGAGTCCGCACCCTCCATCGGCTCGATCTCCACGCCGAACACCTGACCGTAGAAGGCGGTGGCGGCGGACACGTCGCTGGTGTGCAGTTCGTTCCAGGTCAGCGCACCAGGCTCGTTGACCACCTGTGCGCCGAAGAACTCACCGGGCTGCCAGACACCGAACACCGCGCCCTGCGGGTCGGCGGCGATCAGCATCCGGCCGAGCGTGCCGACGTCCATCACCGGAGCGAGCAGGGTGCCGCCCGCGGCGGTGATCGCGTCCTGGGTGGCCTGGGCGTCGGTGGTGGACAGGTAGCTGGTCCAGACGGTCGGCGGCTCCGGCGCTCCCTCGGGTGCCATCGTCGGGCCGATGCCGGCCACGGACTTGCCGCGGAGCTCACAGACCGCGTACCCGCCGAACTCGGGCGGGCCCGGCCGGCCCTGCCAGCCCAGCAGATCGCGGTAGAAGTCCAGCGCGGCGGGCTGGTCCTTCGCCATCAGATCGACCCAGCACGGGGTACCGGTCGCGTACGTGGTGGTGACTTCGGGCATCTCTCGCTCTTCCTGGTCAGGTCCCCCATCAGACACCCTCGTGCCACGGGCTGGAATCCGCCACCCGGCAGCCGGATCGGCCTACGCCTCGAAGGAGGGGACGCGGGCGGCGAGTTCCGCGGCGAAGTGCCGGGCCTGTGCTCCCCAGTCGTGGTCGATCGCACCGAAGTGCTGGAGGACGTCGAGCAGCTCGTGTGCCTCCGAGAGAGTGAGCAGGGGAAGGCGCGGCTCGCGTGGTTCGTGCAGACTGAATGCGGGATCGAGGATTTCTTCCATACCGGGCGTAACGGACATTGATCGCGCGGGTTACGGGAGCTGGTCAGGCAGGGGAGGGGGCTTTGCCGAACGAATGCCCTCCACGACGTCCGTCAGCCGAGGGGCAGCATGGTTCCGGCGCAGCCGGCACGCGATCGTGCCCGGCCTTCGTGGCCAAGGCGGCAGCAGCCGGCCCGGTGCCCATTGCGTTGAGCTGATGCGACGGGTCGCCGTCGGTGCCGGACACCTGGTGCATGCCACACGGCCCGACGAATTCCGCGCCGTGGTCGAGTCGTTGGCGATCTCCCAGCCCAGCAGCCCAGCAACTCCGAGCAGAAGCGCGTCGGCGCCCGTGGACCGGGCGCCTCCAGCGGAACGTCTCGGGGACTGCATTGCGGAGCCTGCCGGCCGGCGCGCCGCGGGGGAGTGACCGCGTCAGGTGCCTCACGGATAGCGCTCTCCATACCGTGAGGTAGGCGCCGTACCATGAACGGCATGAAGGAATCCGTGACGGAAGAAGCCGGCCTGCCGCCCGCACAGGGCGAGGGGGAGCACCTCTCCCTCGCCCTCGCCAACAGCGCCATCGCGCTGCCCGGTGGGCACATGGTCGATCTTCTCAGGACTCCTGCACTGGCGAACCACTGGCTGACCGAACGCGGGCTCGCCCCGGTCGACGCGGGCATGCGGGACATGTGCGCGACACAGCTGCGTGCGCTGCGCGAACAGATCAGGTCGCTGTTCGCGGCTCATGACGCGGGGCTCCCCGCACTCCCCGCCGCCGTCACGGCCGTCAACGACGCGATGACCCGCGTCCCCACGGCCCCGCTGCTGCGGTGGGACGACAAGACCGGCCCCTACCGCGCCACCCCCCACCCCACCACCGAGATCGTCGACCACGCCCTCGCGACCCTCGCCGCCGACGCCGCCGACCTGCTCACCGGACCCGACGCCGACCGCCTCACCGCCTGTGGTTCCGCCCCCTGCAACCGCTATCTACTCCGCCACGGCCGCCGCCACTGGTGCTCCACCCGCTGCGGCGACCGCGCCCGCGCCGCCCGCGCCTATGCCCGCCGTACCCGGACCACGACGGAATGACGGCTGCCCGGCGGACACGGGATCTCTGAGCGGGGGTGCCTCGGGGTCACTGCACAGGGTAGGTGAGGCCGCACAAGGCGCGAATGTCGTCCATCGCCCGCGGGTCGGGGGTGCGAGGGGTGGGGAGGGAGCCGGGGAAGGCGGGCGTCGGGTCGTCGGGGAAGACGGGCATCGGCGTTCAGACCTCCGGGACCGCGACGGGGACGGTTCTGCCGCCGTCCTTCATGGACCGGATGACGGCCTCGGCCACCGCGGTGGCGACCAGACCGTCGTGCGCGGTGGCCAGCGGGGAGGGGCCGCCCTGTGCGACGGCGTCCGTCCAGGCCTGGAGCTCCAGACGGTAGGCGTCGGCGAAACGCGGCCGCCAGTCGGCGGGGTGGGCCGTGGCACGGGTACGGTCCGCGTCGCGTACCAGGCGTGCCGGGTGG
Source organism: Streptomyces sp. CoH27 (assembly GCF_020181035.1). GTDB lineage: Bacteria > Actinomycetota > Actinomycetes > Streptomycetales > Streptomycetaceae > Streptomyces > Streptomyces camelliae. The sequence goes on along the minus strand of NZ_JAIQYY010000001.1, from coordinate 146,093 downwards.
GCCAGGGCCACGGCGCCGTGCTCGGCGACGATCTCGCAGCGGACGTCGTAGGCGTAACCGGCGTTGAGGAACGTCTCGACGGTCGTCAGGGCGCCGTCGGCGGTGCGCAGCAGCATCACCTGCGGATCACGCAGACCGGTCACGGCCGAGGTGGCGCGGGGTGCGTGCCAGCTGACCTCGGTGACGGGGGAGTCCAGCAGCCAGGGCACGGTGTCGAACTCGTGGATGGCCGATCCGGTGACGCTGAACTCGTCGGTGCAGCCGGGCGCGGAGGTGACGCCCCGGCTGACACAGTGCAGCAGCAGCGGCGCACCGTACGTTCCCGAGGCGATGGCCGCCTTCAGGTCCCTGTAGGCGGGGTCGAATCGGCGTCGCCGGTCGGACGGGCGCCGACCGTGCCGACGGCGGCGGCTCGCTCCTCGTCCACGTCGGCGACACTCACGACCTCGGCGCCGGACACACAGCGGTGCAGTGTGTTCACATGGTCGGCGCCCATGACGCCCGCGCCGACGACCCCGATGCGTACGGTGCTCACGCCAGACTCACCCAAGTCCCCTGCTCGGCCGAGCGCCCCATCGCGTCCAGCGCCGTCGCACTGGCCACGGCGTCGCTCAGGGTGGCGCCCACCGGGGTGCCCTCCGTGATGGAGCGCAGGAAGCGGTACGCCTCGATCACCTTCAGATCGTCGTAGCCCATGCTGGTGGCCGCCCCCGGCTGGAACGCGGCGTATTCGCCCGCGCCCGGGCCGACGTACACCGTGCTCACCGGCTGGTCCTGGTACGTCGTGCCCCGGCTGACCGCCAGCTCGTTCATCCGCCGGAAGTCCCAGAAGACGGCGCCCTTGGTGCCGTGCACCTCGAAGCCGTAGTTGTTCTGCTCGCCGACCGAGACCCGGCACGCCTCCAGGACGCCCCGGGCGCCGGAGGCGAAGCGCAGCAGACAGTTGACGTAGTCCTCGTTCTCCACGGGGCCGAGCTCGCCGCCGGTGGCCAGGCTGTGCCCGGCGGTGGCGCCGGTCGGTCGGGCGCGCTCGGGGACGAAGACGGCGGTGTCGGCAGTGAGCGAGGTGATCTCGCCGAGCAGATGGCGGGCGAGGTCGACGCCGTGCGAGGCGAGGTCGCCCAGTACGCCGCTGCCGCCGCGCTCGCGCTCGTAGCGCCAGGTCAGAGCGCCCTGGGGGTGGGCGGCGTAGTCGCTGAAGAGGCGGATGCGGACGTGGGTGACCGTGCCGATCTCCCCGGCGGCGATCAGGTCGCGGGCCAGCTCGACGGCGGGTGCGTTGCGGTAGTTGAAGCCGACCGTGCCCTGGACGCCGGCCTTTGCCACCGCGTCGGCCACCGCCCGGGCATCCTCGGCCGTGAGGCCGACCGGCTTCTCGATCCAGATGTGCTTGCCCGCCTCGGCCATCGCGACGCCGATCTCGCGGTGCAGGAAGTTGGGAGCGGTGATGCTGACCGCCTGGACCCGGGGATCGGCGGCCACCTCGCGCCAGTCCCGGGTCGCGGTGGCGAAGCCGTAGAGCCCGGCCGCCTCCTCCGCCCGGCCGGGTACCTCGTCGGCGACGGCGACCAGGTCCGGCCGCAGGGACAGCTGGGGGAAGTGGTGGGGCAGGCGGGCGTACGCCTGGGTGTGCACCCGCCCCATCCAGCCGAATCCCACGACGGCGACGCCGAGAGTGTTCACCATGAGAGCCCTTCTTTGGACCGTTCCAGAGCTGGCCCGCCCACGATGGGCCTCGGTTCACCGGGAAGTCAAGGGTCTTTACAGGGGGAGGCGCGTTGTGGAACGGTCCAGTAGTGAGCTCTCCCACCATCCGTGACGTGGCCGAACGGGCCGGCGTGTCCAAGTCCCTGGTCTCGCTAGTGCTGCGCGGCTCGGAGGGCGTACGGCCCGAGAAGCGCGAGGCCGTCCTGGCGGCGGTCGAAGAGCTCGGCTACCGGCCCAACGCGGCCGCGCGCAGCCTGAGCGAGCGGCGCACCCGCACGGTGGGGGTGCTGCTCAACGACCTGCGCAATCCCTGGTTCGTGGAACTGCTCGACGGCCTGAACGCCCGGCTGTACGACAGCGGCCTGCACGTACTGCTGGCCGACGGCCACCTCAACCGGCGCCTCGGCGAGGACCTCACCCGCACCTTCACCGAGCTGCGCGTCGACGGCCTGATCGCCGTCGGCACGCTGCAGGACCCCCAGGCGTTGCGCACCGCGGCCGGTCATGTCCCCACGGTCGTCGCGGGCACCCGCGAACCGGTGCTGCCCGGCGTGGACATCGTCGCCAACGACGACGAGCACGGCGCCCGCCTGGCGACCGAGCACCTCATCGGCCTCGGTCACCGGCACATCGCCCACATCGCAGGCCAGGGCGCGGTCGGCGAGCTGCGCCGACGCAGCTTCGAGGCCACCATGCGCGCGCACGGCCTGGCGGACACGACGGTGGTGGAGCAGGGCGACCTCACCGAGGAGGGCGGATACCGGGCCGCCGTCCGGCTCCTGAACCGCCCGCGACGCCCGACCGCCGTCTTCGCGGTGAACGACATGACCTGCGTCGGCGCGCTCTCCGCCGCCGAGGAGAGCGGCCTGCGGGTCCCGCTGGACCTCTCCCTGGTCGGCTACGACAACACCTACCTCTCGCGCCTGCGCCATCTGTGGCTGACCACCGTGGACAACGCCAGCCATGACGTGGGCCGGCGCGCCGCGCAGCGGCTGCTCGACCGGATCGACGAACCGGACCGTCCGGCCGAGGTCGACCTCGCCACTCCCCGCCTGGACGTGCGCGGCACGACCGCCCCGCCGCGCGCCGAAGCCTGACGCGCCGGACAGCGGTCCGCGGCGGCCGGGAAATGATCAGCGGGCCGCGGGTCCGCGATCGTACGTTCACCGGATGACGGCTGGTGGGCGCATCCAGGAGATCTCCGTGGCGGGAAAGGAGGCGGGGCGCTACGGCATCACGGCCGGCCCCGACGAAGCCCTGTGGTTCGCCCTCAACCAGGCGAACGCGACCGGCCGCATCACCACCGACGGCGAGGCGTCGTGGTGCGTCGCGACCAGGGCAGGCCGGATCGGCAGGATCGCGACGGACGGCGGGATCACCGGGTTGCCGCTTCCCGACCCCACGGCCAGGCCCCATGCCGTCGTCGCGGCCGGCACCGGGGACTGCTGGTTCACCGAGTACGACCTGCCGTCACCCTCCTCCGAATCGCACGGCATCGCCCTGGGGCCCGACGGTCCCTCCGGGCGGCCCTGGAGACGGGAGGGGGCGCGCGGGTGCGCTCATGATTAATTGACGTGTCCTTGACCGCTTCCTCCAACTCGCCTCGCATGGTGCCGGGTTAGGCTCGCCCGGCGACGCGTGTCCCGGTGATCGCGGGACCGCACCTGTGCCAGCACCACCCAAGACGCACCGATGTCCGGGGAGTTGGGGGATTCGCCATGCGTACACGCACAAGAGCGTCCGTCGTCGCGGCCGCGGCCGCGTTGTTGCTCGTCGCCGCCGTGGACAGCTCCTCCGCGGCGGGCGGCGACCAGCCGGTCCAGCTGGTCTCGCCCCAAGACCCCTACGCGGCCTGCGACATCAGCGGCGACGGAACCGGCACCAACCACCTCTCGGCGGAGGACGAGCCGTACGTCACCACAAGCCCCCGCGATCCGCGCGACGCGGTCGGTATCTTCCAGCAGGACCGCTGGTCCAACGGCGGTGCCCGGGGCCTGACCGCCACGTACACCCAGGACGGGCGCCACTTCACCGAGACTCCGCTGCCGTTCTCGCACTGCGCGCCGGGCGGGCTCGACTACCAGCGTGCGTCCGACGGCTGGGTGAGCACCGGACCCGACGGCACCGTCTACGCCAGCGGCCTTGTGTTCGACGCCACCGACGCACGCAACGGCGTGGCCGCCTCGACGTCGTACAACGGCGGACGGACCTGGACGCACACGACCCCCCTGATCGACGACACACAGGCCGAGTTCACCGACGACAAGAACTCCGTCACCGCCGACCCCGTCCACCCCGGCGTCGCCTACCAGGTCTGGGACCGCATCGACGAGGACGACTCCGCCAAGGTCTACGACGGACCCGCCTATATCTCCGTCACGCGCGACGGCGGGCGGCACTGGTCCACGGCCCGCCCGTTCGTGGACACCTCCGTCGTCCCGCACTCGCAGACCATCGGCAACGTCATCGTCGCCGACCCGCGCACCGACACCCTCTACGACGTCTTCGACTGGCAGACGTACGACATCGACTACACGACCAGCACCTTCACGCCCACCGATCTGCATTTCGCCGTCGTCACGTCGACCGACCAGGGCCGCACCTGGAGCAAGCCGGTCACCATCGCCAAGGACACCGCCGCCGCCGAGGTCGATCCCAACGCCCCCGCCGACGCGACGAAGTCCCTGCGGGCGGGCGGCGACCTGCCGAGCGTCGCCATCGATCCGCACACCGGTGAGCTGTATGTCGCCTACGAGGGCTCGGACTTCAGCGGCGGAGCCTACAACTCCATAGAGTTGACGCACTCCACGGACGGCGGCCGGACCTGGTCCGCCCCGGAGCGGGTCAACCCGGTCGCCTCCGCGCCCGCCTTCACGCCCTCCATCAGCGTGGACGACCGCGGCACGGTCGCGATCACCTACTACGACCTGCGCTACCTCACCGCTGGGAACACCACCACCCTGCCGACGGCCGCCTGGCTGCTCACCCTCCCGCACGGCACCGGGAACCAGGCCGCCGAGCGCCGCATCTCCCGCGTCTTCGACTGGCTCCAGGCCCCGTACGCCGGCGGCCACTTCCTCGGCGACTACGAGGGGCTCGCCGCCGACGGCCCCTTCGCCGTACGGCCGTTGTTCGTCGAGACCAACGCCGACGCGCCGCAGGACGCCACGGACGCCTACAGCGGGCTGATCCCCACCGACACGCACTGCGGCCCCTTCGCGGCGGCCACCGCCACACCGCGCGCGGCGATCGTCCAGGCGGTCCACCCGCACCGGATCGTCCGGTGAGCCGCGGCCGCTGACTGCCGCCCCCTCCGCGGCGGCGTCAGGCGGCGGACGCCGCCGACGGGGAGGGGATCGGAGGCACCACGAACGCTACGGTGGTTTGCGCAGGTCACACTGTTCTTAAAGGAGATGACAACGGTCACCGGTGCAGCCTTTGGCGATTGTGCCGACCGTGCGTTTCACTGCCCCCAGAGACCCGACGCGATGGGGGAGACGTAAGACATGGGCGATCACGGCCACGACCACGGCCACGGGCACGCACACGGCGCCGGCGGTCACGCCGGCCACGCGCACGGCGTGTCGGCGGACGCCGACCGCCGCTGGCTGGCCATCGCGCTCACCCTGATCACGGTGTTCATGGCGGCCGAGGTCGCCGTCGGCATCATCGCGAGCTCCCTCGCCCTGATCTCCGACGCGGCGCACATGCTCACCGACGCGGCCTCGATCGTGCTCGCCCTCGTCGCCATGCGGCTGTCCGCGCGCCCTGCCCGGGGCGGCTTCACCTACGGACTCAAGCGAGCGGAGATCCTCTCGGCCCAGGCCAACGGCCTGACCCTGCTGCTGCTCGGGGCCTGGCTGGCGTACGAGGCGGTGCGCCGGCTCATCAGCCCGCCCGAGGTCGAGGGCGGTCTGATGCTGGCGACGGCGCTCGTCGGCATCGCCGTGAACCTGGCCGCCGCCTGGTGCCTCTCCAAGGCCAACCGCAGTTCCCTGAACGTCGAGGGCGCCTACCAGCACATCCTCAACGACCTGTTCGCGTTCATCGGCACCGCCGTCGCCGCACTGATCGTCGTGCTGACGGGTTTCGCCCGGGCCGACGCCATCGCCACGCTCGTCGTGGTCGCCCTGATGGTCAAGGCCGGTTACGGTCTGGTGCGCGATTCCGGGCGGATCTTCCTGGAAGCCGCCCCGGCAGGCTTCGACCCGGACGCGATCGGTGACGAACTCGCCGGGCAGCCCTCCGTCGTGGAGATCCACGACCTGCATGTGTGGACCATCACCTCCGGCGAACCCGCCCTGTCCGCCCACGTCCTGGTCGAACCCGGCGGGGACTGCCACGCCGTACGGCGCCACCTCCAGCACCTGCTGCGCGCCCGGCACGGCATCGGCCACGCCACTCTCCAGGTCGACCATCTCGGAGAGGACGTGGACGCGGCGGACCTCCTGCAGATCACCACACCGTCGGCCGAGCCGCCGGAGCACTGCGACGACGCCCACGGCCCCGTCCACCGGCCGGGCCCGCACGAACACTGAAGCCGGCGGCTTCGGCCGTCTGCTCAGGGGCTGACCCCGGGCGCCTCCGGCGCATCCTCAAGAGCCTTGGCGGGGGCGTCGGGGATACCGAGGCGCAGATGCTCGACGTGGTACAGCGCCTGGTCGAGCAGTTCGGCGACGTGGTGGTCGTAGAGGGCGTAGACGACGGACCGGCCCTTGCGGGTGCCGGTGACCAGGCCGAGGTTGCGCAGCAGGCGGAGCTGGTGGGAACAGGCGGACTGCTCCATGCCGACCTCGGCGGCGAGCTCGGTGGCGGGCAGCGGCCCTTCGCGCAGCCGGGCGAGGATCAGCAGCCGTGAGGGGGTGGCCAGCGCCTGGAGCGTGGTGGCCACCTTCGCGGCGCTGTCGGCGTCCAGGCGAGTGCGCGGGACGGTACTGGCGGGGGTGGCTGCTCCATGACCCATGCCGGTCATGCTACCGACAGGAACACATGAAGGCTTCTTCATGTGTTCCTGTATGGTGGGAGCGTCGGACCGAATCGAATCCCGCGTGCCTGAGGAATCCGCCGTATGTCATCCACCCTCGCCCGGCCGGTCCCCGCCGGTGCTGTCCGAGACGCGGTGGCGCCCAAGCGCCGCACGCGGATCTTCGCCCTGCCGGAGGCCCGGTGGGCCGCCACAGCCCTGGCGCTGTTCCTGCTCGCACTGCCGCTCCAGCTGACAGGGGCGCCGGCCTGGACGTGGGGCCCCCTGTACGCGCTCACCTACGTCACCGGCGGCTGGGAGCCCGGCTGGGCCGGACTGCAGGCGCTGCGGGAGAAGACCCTGGACGTGGACCTGCTCATGGTCGTCGCCGCCCTCGGTGCGGCCGCGATCGGGCAGGTGCTGGACGGCGCGCTGCTGATCGTCATCTTCGCCACCTCCGGCGCCCTGGAGGCCATCGCCACGGCCCGCACCGCCGACTCCGTGCGCGGCCTGCTCGACCTGGCCCCGGCCACCGCCACCCGGCTGGCCGACGACGGCACCGAGCAGACCGTCCCCACCGGGCACCTGAGCGTGGGCGACGTGATTCTCGTACGGCCCGGGGAGCGGGTCGGCGCCGACGGCCAGGTGCTGGACGGCTGGAGCGAGGTCGACCAGGCCACTATCACCGGCGAGCCGCTGCCGGTGCCGAAGGAGGCCGGGGACGAGGTGTTCGCCGGCACCCTGAACGGCACCGGCGCGCTGCGGGTGAAGGTCGAGCGCGACCCGTCGGACTCGGTGATCGCCCGGATCGTGGCCATGGTCGAGGAGGCCTCCGAGACCAAGGCGCCGATCCAGCTGTTCATCGAGAAGGTCGAGCAGCGGTACTCGATCGGGATGGTGGCCGCCACCGTCGCGCTGTTCACGCTTCCCCTGCTCTTCGGCGCGGCGTTGCAGCCGACGCTGCTGCGGGCCATGACCTTCATGATCGTGGCCTCGCCGTGCGCGGTGGTGCTCGCCACCATGCCGCCGCTGCTGTCCGCGATCGCCAACGCGGGCCGGCACGGCGTGCTCGTGAAGTCGGCCGTGGTGATGGAACGCCTGGGACAGGTCGACGCGGTGGCGCTGGACAAGACCGGCACACTCACCGAGGGCACCCCGCGGGTGACGGACATCAGCCCGTCGGCCGGCTCCGGCCTGGGCGAGGAGGAACTGCTGGGGCTCGCGGCGGCGGCCGAGCACCCCAGCGAGCACCCGCTGGCCCGCGCCGTCGTGGACGCTGCCCGTGCCCGCGGCCTCACCATCCCCTCGGCCGAGGACTTCGACTCCGCCCCCGGTACGGGCGTGCGCGCCACGGTCCGCGGCAGGACGGTCGCGGTCGGCAGCCCCGCCCGGCTCCTCGGTGGCCGGGCCCACCCGGCCGCCGAGGAGGCCGCACACCTGGAGACCGAGGGCCGTACGGCCGTCCTGGTCACCCTCGACGGCACCCCGGTCGGCGTGCTCGGCATCGCCGACCGGCTGCGCGAGGACGCCGCCGGCACCGTCACCGCGCTGACCGCTCTCACCGGCACCGCGCCGGTGCTGGTCACCGGGGACAACCCGCGCGCCGCGGCCCGCCTGGCGGAAGAGGTCGGCATCACCGAGGTCCGTGCCGGTCTTCTGCCCCAGGACAAGGTCACCGCCGTACGGGAGCTGGAGCAGGCCGGGCGGCGGGTCCTCGTGGTCGGCGACGGCGTCAACGATGCCCCCGCACTCGCCGCCGCGCACACTGGCATCGCCATGGGCCGGGCGGGCTCCGATCTCGCCCTGGAGACCGCCGACGCCATCATCGTCCGCGACGAACTCGCCACCGTCCCCGCCGTCGTCGCGCTGTCCCGCCGCGCCCGGCACCTGGTGGTGCAGAACCTCGTCATCGCGGCGGTGTTCATCACCGGCCTGGTCGTCTGGGACCTGGCCGGCACGCTGCCGCTGCCGCTCGGCGTCGCCGGCCACGAGGGGTCCACCGTCATCGTCGGCCTCAACGGCCTGCGCCTGCTGGCGGACGGCGCCTGGCGCCGTGCTCGCTCGGGGTACGGCCGGTGAGCCGCCGTACCCGCGGGACCGCTTCCGCCGCGGGCGCGGAGGCGGCCCGCTGCACGGTCACCGTCTGCCGTGGCTGCTGCTGCGGCACTCCGAAGGTGCCCGGTGTGGACCATGCCGGGCAACTCACCGATCTGCGGGCCTCGCTGGCGCAGGTGGCCACCGTGCGGCCCGTCACCTGCCTGGACACCTGCGAGCACGCCAACGTCATCGTCGTCCAGCCGTCCGCCGAGGGCCGCAGGGCAGGCGGGCGCCCGGTCTGGCTCGGCCTGGTCAACGACCCCGACGCCACACGTGACATCACCGCCTGGGTCCGGTCCGGCGGCCCTGGCCTCGCCGATCCGCCCGACATCCTCGACCTGTACACCTTCACCCCGTCCCGCCGTATCCGCCGGACGATCGGCGACTGACGACCCGCGGCGGGAAGGTCTCAGGGACACAGGGCCGTCACGGGATCCGGGAGCCGCGGAAGGTCACCGGCTTGCGCACGGTGAAGCCGAGCCGTTCGTAGCGGGCGACGGCGGTCGTGTTGGCCTCGGCCACGTGCAGGAAGGCATGCTCGCCCCGGGACTCGATGCGCGCGATCAGCGCGCGCGAGCCGGGCGGCGTGGCCCTGGCCGCGTGCCTCGCGCGCGGTGCGGACAGCGCTGATCTCGGTCCAGCCGGGCGGCCGGAGCCGCCCCCAGCCTTCGGCCGGGGGACCCGTGGTGCTCCGGCCGACTAAGCACGGATCCACGCCGACCACGTCGTAGCGTGCGCCTGCCCTCTTCATCGCCGCGCGCACCCACGGTGGATCACCGATGGTCTGCCCGCCGGGCCCGCCGTTGTTCAGCAGTGCGCCGACCCGGTGGGCGGTGTCGGTGGCCCGGATCCGGGAGAACGCGACGGTGATCGTACGGCCGTCGGGGTGTGCGTGGTCCAACGGCACGGTGAGGCCGGCACATCGAGCGCGGCCCGCTCCAGTTCCTTGCCGGTGGTGTCGTCGGGGCCGAGCCGGCAGCTCTTCCAGGTGAGGGCTGGTGGTAGCGGGCGAGGGGGACGGTGGCCGTCGGGGCCGCGGTGGCGGCGGTGGCCGGGGTGCGTGTGCCCGCGAGACACAGGGCGGCCGCCGCTCCGATCCGAGCCGCCGGCCGGCGCGAGCGGCCGGTGCGCGGAGTGTCGCGCGTGGGTGAGGCGGAGCGGCGTAACGCGTCGTGTGTGCCGCACGGGCGGGGCATATGGGGCGATGCCCGCGCGGCGGACACGGGCGCGGCGACCAGCACGACGGCCGTCGCCACGGCCGCGAGGGCGGTACGTCCGCGGAACACGGAGTTCAGAAAGGGGATGGCCATGGAACAGCACGCCAGGCACCGTCCGGGCCCCGATCACTCCGGCCGGCAGGCGACTCGATGCTGGGGACGGCACCAGTGCGCCGGGGGCAGAAGCCCCCGGTACACCCCCTGCCGCATGGGGGTACGGCGCGCGTGGTGCCTGGTCCACGCCGTGCCGTCGCGTACGGTGAAGACGGCACGATTGGACAGCGACGGCACCGGTGCGAGCTCGACGGAATTGACTCTGCTGAGAAGATCTCTGGCGCGGGGCGCGGCTTCGACGGCCGCGTCGGTGATGTTCTGCGTCGCGGCCGTCCTCTACAACGACTGGCTGCTGCAGTTCGTCGTGACCACCGGCCTGCCGCAGGCCAGCTCCTACGTCAGCGAGACCTTCGCCGTCGATCAGCCGCACCGGCTGCTGTTCGGCACCGTCGAGCTGGCCTGTGCCGCGCTGCTGATCGTCGGTGCGGCGCTGGCCGCGAGCTCCGCACCGTGGGGCCTGGCCCTGGCAGGCTGGGGCGCCGTGGCGGCATTCGGCGCATGCTCCGTCCTGGACGTGCTGCTGCCGATGGGATGCGCGCCATCGGTGGAGCGTGGCTGCCCGCCCGACAACATCCAGCACACCGCCACCAGTGGCCTGGTGGAGTTCACGCTGTTCGCGTCCATGGCCCTGTTCGGCCTTGCGGCGCGCCGCCCTGGCCACGATCGCTCGGGGTCGGTCGCCGGCCGCTGGGCACCGTATCTGATGCCGGTGTCGATGGCATCGGCGATCGCCACCGTCGGCCCCTATCTGGGCCACCCCGGCGGTCAGGGCATCGCGCAGCGCATTCATCTCGTCAGCGTCGCCGTATGGTTCCTCCTTCTCGCCGCCGAGGCCCGCCGCACCGGCCCACTGCCGCGGCAGCCGGAGCTGGAGACCGGTGATGACCGCTGGTACGACGGGGTCCCGGGCGGAAAGTAGCCGTCCTCGGTGGGGGTCGGGTCAGCAGGGGGAGTCGGTCTGGGTGAGCAGACCGAGCCGCCAGGGCAGGTTGTTGTGGTCACCGGTCGCACTCGGATCCATGCCCTGGTACAGGTACTGCAGGTGGCAGGCCGGGATGGTCAGGGTCTGGTCGTACCCGGGCCGGATCATCTCGCCGTGGCTGATGTCCTTGCTCCAGGCGCCCGAGGGGGACTGCCCGAGGTTCAGGACCGGGAGCTCGCGGGCGGCCCGGAGGTGCCGGAGTAGCGCCCGGACCGGGCGGCTTGAGCACCGAGGGTGCTCGCTCTGACCGGCGTGGGCTGTGCGCCGGCCGGTCCGTCGGGGATGCTCGTGCCCGCGGACGGGTGAGTGGCCGGAGGGCCCCTCGCGGCGTGTGGTATTCGGCCCACGCCGAATCTCTGGTCAGCCCGACAGGGCTTCTGCTGGGATGCCCGGCATGAGGTTCTCCGCTGCCGGCGGTATGCCGGCCATGTATGACCGTATCGGCGTGGGCTACCAGCGCGTCCGCCGCCCCGACCCCCGGCCGGCGGAGTTGATCCACCGGGTCCTGGGAGGGGTGCGCTCGGTGGTGGCAGGCGCGGGGTCCGGTGCGGCATGACACCTGCGAGGGGCACAGCCCGTGAACACGCGGCGGGCGCGGACCTGCCGGAGTCGGAACACTGGTACGAGCTGCACGAGGTGGACGACGGCGTCGTACGGATCACCGAGCCGCAGGTCGACAAGCTGCTGCGGGCCAACCTGTGGTGGCTGCGCGGAACCGACCGTGACATCGTTGTGGACGCCGGTCTCGGAGTGGCCTCACTGCGCCGGGAGATTCCGCGCCTGTTCGAACGGGATCCGCTGGTGATCCTCACCCACTCCCACCTGGACCACGTCGGCGGAGCCCACGAATTCCGGGAACGGGCCGCGCACTCGGCTGCCGTCGAGGTCCTGGCGGCAGGTGTCCCGGCGAGCCTGTACGGAGCCGAGCTCTACGCGAAACTCGGCATCGACGCCGCAGGAGAACCCGTACCGCACCTCTTGATCAACGCCCTGCCGCACCCCGCATACGACCCGAGGACCTACCACCCGGGCCCGATCACGGTCACCCACCCGCTGCGGGAAGGAGACACCGTCGATGCGGGGGGCCGGACGCTGACCGTTCTCCACCTGCCCGGCCACACACCCGGATGCATCGCCCTTCTTGAGGAACGCACCGGCGCGCTGTACTCCGGCGATGTGATCTACAACGGCGACCTCATCGACGACCTCCCCGAATCGGACCCGCCCACCTACCGGCGCAGCTTGCGACGCCTCGCCGGCCTTGACGTGTCCGTCGTCCACCCCGGCCACGGCCGCAGCTTCGGCCCCCAGCGGCTCCGCGAACTGACGCGGGGTTACTTGAGCGGAACCGCCAGTTGATCGCCGAGGGGACTGCGCTGGTACAGGACGACGTGTCCGTGCCGGGCCCGCGTCACCAGCCGCGCACGATGCAGGACGCCGAGGTGCTGACTCACCGTGCCGGGGCTGAGGCCCAGTCTGCGGGCCAGGTCGGTGGTGCTGGCGGGCTCCGCCAGAAGGGCCAGGAGACGGGCCCGGGTGCTGCCGAGGAGGGCGGCCAGAGCCTTCGGTGGGGCGGCCGTGCCCGGGTGCCAGACCGTCGCACGGCCTCGCGCGGGGTAGCCGATCCTGGGTGGCAGCGCCGGGTTGACCAGTGTGTTGGCATGATCGCAGAACAGGGACGGGGTGAACGCCACTCCGCGGCCGTCCACCGCGAGGTCGCGGTGTTCGTGACGGAGGGCGTCCACGGTGAGGGTGCCGGCCTGCCAGCGCAGGCCCGGGTCGATGTCGGCGAACAGTGCCGCGGCCCCGCCGTCCGTCAGCCGCTGGGCCCGGTGCAGGACGTCGGCACGCAGCACGGCCTGCATGCGCGGCCAGTGCGGTGCGATCACGAGGGCCCAGTAGGCGTGCACGGCGTCGACGATGCGGTCGAGCAGGCCCGCCGGGTCTTCGTGCGCCTGCTGGAGGCCGGGGTGCAGTGCCGAACCGCTGGCGGCCTGGATCAGCTCGCTTCGCACACGCTCGGGCGGGGTCGCCCGCAGCGCGCTGAACTCGTCGTCGATGTCGGGGGACGGGCCGGTCGGGTGCGGGGTCAGGAAGTCGGGGATGCGCCGGCGCGGGCCGACCAGCGATTGCAGCAGGGGCCAGTCGAGTTGCCGCAGCAGTGGGGCGCAGTGGCGCAGAAAGGGCTGATGTTCGGCGTGCCGGACCGGGTTCTGCCACGCCCACAGGCTCAGCACGGTCTCCTGCAAGGGTGAACAGGCGAACCTGACGGAGGCGAGGTCGTCCAGGTCGAGCCGTAGCAGCAGCATTCGGCCTAGAGTAGATCGCTCGCACGGCTGGTACTCGGCCCGGTGGGATCACCGACCGGTGCGGGAGTGGCCGTCCGGGGCCGCGGCCTCCAATTCGGCGATGCTGCCCGACATGATGGTCCGCACATGCTGGGTGATGTGCTCCGCCGGCCAATGTGACGGACCCCGTCCGGACCGGCACATGCGGCGCACGCGCTGATGTGCCGGCGCCGGCTGCGCGTGCTGGGCATGGTCTGCCTCGTCCCGGGCGCGGAACCACAGCCGCGAAATGAGGCTGTCGCGGGCCATCTGCGGGAAGCCCGACGAGACCGAGACCACCACTCGCCACCGCTGCCCGTCGTCCGCGTCCTGTGCGACGACACCGAACAGCGGGCCGCGGATCGCCACGTCACCGCCGGCAGCGCGGGGTCGACCGCGTCGGCCCCACCGCGGCCTCGACCGGTGCCACCGGAACCCGCACCACCACTGGCTGCGCCCCGCCCGGCCGCACATCACCCAGGCCCATTCACCCTTCCTGTCGATCACGGCATGCCCCGAGACGGATTCTTCCGAATTCCCGCCTTCCGTACCCTTGGTCCCGGGCCCGCCCGGGTCCGTCGGAGACGGCGCGAACGAGGGGCGACTGCGCCGGTCGCGCATCATCCCGCAACTGTTCTGCCGGTCCCGTCCCCTCATGGCCGGCTGATCGTGCAGTACTTTTGCGAGAGTCCGGACATAAGCCCCCACTGCCCCCGCGTCGCACCGCCGGGCAGCGGCCCAGAGATGCGAGCAGCCGCCACGACATGCGCCGGAGCTGACGGCCTTGTACGCCGAATGGTTCCCCGGGGACGCGGAGACACTGTGAACGAGACCGACGTACTGATCATCGGTGGCGGGCCGGTCGGGCTGGCGCTCGCCCTCGACCTGCGCTCTCGGGGCGTGGCCGGCATGGTCCTTGAGGCCACGGACGGCCGGATCCGCCATCCCAGAGTCGGCACGGTCGGGCCCCGGTCCATGGAGCTGATGCGCCGGTGGGGCCTGGCCGAGCGGATCCGCAAGGCAGGCTGGCCCGGCGACCATCCGCTCGACGTCGCCTGGGTGACAGCGGTCGGCGGGCACGAGATCCATCGTCTGCACTTCGGCACCACCGACACTCGTACGGCCCTCCCCTACACACCCGAACCCGAGCAGGTCTGCCCCCAGCACTGGCTGCTCCCGCTCCTCGCCGAGGCCGTGGGGCCCGACGTACTGCGGCGCGAGTGCCGTCTGGAGTCCTTCCTCCAGGACGACGACCAGGTCCTGGCCACTGCCACCGACCTGTCGGACGGCAGCCGTCTCGATATCAGAGCCCGGTACCTGGTCGGATGTGACGGTGCCGCGTCCACCGTCCGCACCGCCCTGCGGATCGCGGCGCCGCCACGGCGCCGGACTCGGGTCTTCCGCAACATACTCTTCCGCGCTCCCCGGCTCCGCGAGCGACTCGGGCCGGGCGGCGCCCTGGTGTACTTCCTGACGCAGCCCCCGGACCTGCGCTACCCGCTGCGGGCGATCGACGGCCGGGACCTGTACCGGCTGACCGTCGGACACCACACCTCAGCCGAGCCCATGTCGGCCATCCGGTCGGCGATCATCCTGGACACGCCCGTCGAGGTGCTCTCGGACAATGTCTGGCACCTGACCCACCGCGTCGCCGAACGCTATCGCCGAGGCCGCGTGTTCCTCGCCGGAGACGCCGCCCACACGCTGTCGCCCTCCGGCGGCTTCGGGATGAACACCGGCATCGCGGACGCGGCCGACCTGGGCTGGAAACTGGCCGCCGAACTCGCCGGCTGGGCGGGTCCCGCACTGCTCGATTCCTACGAGCGGGAGCGCCGTCCGGTGGCCGAACGCAGTCTGGTCGAGGCGGACGGCAACTTACGCCGCACCCTCGACCGCCGGCTGCCCACGGAGATCCTCCTCGACACCGAACAGGGCGCCAGAGCGCGGACACAACTCGCGCGCGGCATCCAACGCAGCGGTGTACGACGGGAGTTCGAGGCGCCGGACATGCACTTCGGCTACCGTCACACCTCCCCGGTGATCGTCCCCGACGGTGTCACCGCCTACGACTGGAGCGCCGACCTCGTGGCCGGCGGCCGGGCCCCGCATGTCTGGCTGGGCCCCGAGACCTCCAGCCTGGACCTGTTCGGTCCCGGCTTCCACCTGGTCGCCTCCGAGCCCCACCCCGACCTGCCCGGACTCGACGCACTGGCCCGAGCCTTCGGCAGTCGCGGGATCCCGTTCACCCTGACCCGAACGCCGGCCTACCGCAGCCCGTATGTCCTGGTCCGCCCCGACGGCCATGTCGCCTGGCACGGCCCCGAGCTGCCGCTCGACAGCGGTGGACTGGTGGACACCGTGCGCGGGGGACGCCGATGACGCACGGCCCGATCCGTCCCAGCGCGACCGGGACCCGTCCGCCATGCCCACGCTCCGGCCTTCCGCCATGCCCACGCTCCGGCCTTCCGTCACGACCGACCAGAACCGACTGATGAACCGTCAGGAGCCGTCACACCGTGCGTGTCCTTGTCACCGTCACCGGATCCTCCTCACATGTCAACGCCGTACTGCCGCTGGTCTCGGCGCTCGCGGCGGCGGGCCACCAGGTGTTCGTCACGGCCCCGGCCAAACTGCTCGGGGTCTTCGACGACCTGCCGGTGCGGCGGGAACCACTTCTGGCCGACCCGCTCGCCACCTTCGCGCCGCAGGCCGAAGGACCGCCCGAACAGCGCGCGTTCGACCTGTTCGCCGGACCCCACCTCATCGACAGCTACCGCGCGCTGCTGCCCGCGGCCCGCGCCTTCGCCCCCGACCTGGTGATCCGCGACGGCGGCGAGCTCACCGGATACCTGGTGGCGGAGACGCTCGGGCTGCCGCACCTGGCCGCGCCGTCGGGAGCGGCCAACCACCTGGACCCGGCGGTCCTGCAACAGCGGCTCAACCAGCTGCGCGCCACGCTCGGACTGCGCGCCGAGGACGACCCGGACGCGATCCACCGGCACGGCCGGCTGGACTGCATGCCCGCGGAGTTCTCCTTCGCCCGCCGGCAAGCCGGCACGTTCTATCGCTACCGGCAGCCCTCCGAGATCGATCCCGGCGCAGTGCTGCCGGACTGGATGGCCGAACTTCCCGCAGACCAGCCGCTGGTGCTCGCCTCGATCGGGACCGTGCTCCCCACCGTCCCACCCGGGGTGACGAACGTGCCGGGCCTCCTCGACGCGCTCGTCGCCGGCCTGGCCGAACTCGACTGCCAGGCCGTCGTGGCGACCGGCGGCGTCCCGGTGGAGCGCCCGCTGCCACCGGGACGGGTGCACCTGGCGGACTCCGTACCCCAGCCGATGGTCCTGCGCTGCGCCCAACTCCTGGTCACCCACGGCGTATACAACAGCATCAGGGAAGCCGTCGGGGCCGGGGTGCCGATGGCCGTGCTGCCCGCCTTCGGAGACCAGCCGGCCAACGCCGACCGCGTACAGCAGCTCGGCCTGGGCCGGCGCATCCCGTCCCCGGATCAGGTCGCAGCCGTGTGCCACCACGTACTCAACGACCCCGAGGTGACCGCACGGACCCGTCACGCCCAGCGGCGAATGCTCTGCCTGCCGCCGGTCCAGGCGGCGGTGGACGACCTGGAGAAGGTGGCGAATGGGGGAGCGTGACATGGAGACGTACGACTGCGACGTCGTCATCGTCGGAGCCGGACCGACCGGCCTGGCCCTCGCGATCGGCCTGCGCCAGTACGGGCTGAACGTGCGCGTCCTGGAGAAGGAGGACAGCGGCAAACGCGAGGCTCGCGCCGGCATCGTCTGGCACCGGGCCCTGGAAGTGCTGGCCGACCTCGGCTGCGCCGAGCGGTTCCTCGCCGCGGGAGTGGCGCTCAACTCGACCGAGCTGATCGCCCAGGGGCGGCCGGTCGGAGTGCTCGACCTGACCGCGACCGGCACCCGCTACCCCAACCCGCTCTCGATCGAGCAGGACACAGTGGAGCGGCTGCTGGGAGAGCGGCTGACCGAGGTGGGCGGAGCGATCGAGTGGTCGACCGAGGCCACGGCGGTCCGCGTGGCCGAGGACGGAGCCGAGGTCGACGCCCGCGGCGCGGACGGCCGGCCGCAGATCCTGCACTGCGCCTGGGTGGTCGGCTGCGAGGGCTCGCGCAGCCTGGTGCGCAAGGCCGCCGGCCTGCCGTTCGACGGCGGCCCGCGCCGCCGTCTGCAGGTCGCGCAGATCAACGCCAAGGTGGACTGGAGCCTGCCCTACCACGGCGACCGCACCTACCTCCTGCTGGACAAGGACCTGTCGATCGGCTGCGCGCCCCGCCCCGGCGGGGGTTACCGCTGCTTCGCCTTCACCCGGGAGCCGGACACGACACCGCTCACCCCGGTGACCGCGGAGGAGATGCGGCAGCTGCTGCTGCGCGCCGCACACGAGCCTGATGTGTGGCTCACACCGACGCTGCCGCTGTGGACCAACCGGGCCCGTTTCCAGGACCGGTTCGCCCCCTCGCTGCGCTCCGGACGGGCCCTGCTGGCCGGGGACAGCGCGCACCTGTGGGCGCCGATCGGCGGACGCGGACTGAACACCGGGCTGCGCGGCGCGCACAACCTGGCCTGGAAACTGGCCGGCGTGGTGCACGGCTGGGCTTCGCCCGCGCTGCTGGACACCTACTCAACCGAGCAGCGGCGCACCGCGTTGCAGGTGATGCGCCGGACCAGACGCGACGTGCTGGAATCGCCCGGCACCTGGCGGACCTTGCTGATGATGCGACTGTTCGGCCGCCGGGTGATGCGCAGCCGCTGGGCGACCGACCGCATCCGCGACCGGCTCGGCGACCTGGACCTCGGCCACCGGGAGAGTCCGCTCTCGGCGCACGGCGGCGGAGAGCGGATGCCGGACCAGGAGGTCTGGTCGCAGGGCCGCCGGCACCGCCTGCACGACCTCCTCTCCTACCAGCACTGGACCCTGCTCTCGGTCAGCCCATGCCCCGAACCGGACCCCGCGCCGGAGGCGGTGGCGGCCGCACATGCCGCGCCGGTCACCGTCCGCGTCCTGGATCCTTCGCACGGCGTCTCACCCCACTTGCCGGCAGGCGCCCTGGTACTGGTCCGTCCCGACCTGCACATCGCCCTGCGGGCCCGTGGCCCTGAGGAGGTGCG
Source organism: Streptomyces sp. CoH27 (assembly GCF_020181035.1). Classification (GTDB taxonomy): domain Bacteria; phylum Actinomycetota; class Actinomycetes; order Streptomycetales; family Streptomycetaceae; genus Streptomyces; species Streptomyces camelliae. The sequence continues at coordinate 127,539 of NZ_JAIQYY010000001.1, read as the reverse complement.
GGACTGTCTGGGGCGCTGGTCCACCCGGACCGGGGCCGTACGCGACGAAGGACACGGCAGGGCACGACCGGGGACGGCACACCCCTGAGTGCCGCCCCCTGAGTCTGACACTCGACGAAGACTTCCTTGTCGAGGCCGTCCTCACCTGCCTCCACGTCGCGGGCGACCCCGAGGGACCGTGGGCACGGGGCGAGCCCCCCACCCCGTCACCCGTGCCGGCCCGGGCGGGAGAAGGTGGGGGTGGGCGAGGTCCCGCCGGTGGTGGTGCCGGTGGTGCCTCCGGTACCTCCGGTGCCTCCGCCGATCAAGCCGCCGTCGGTCGCACCGCCGGTGGTGGTCCCGGTGGTGGTGCCACCGGTCGTGGTGCCTGAGGTGTCGGTCGGGGTCGGGGAAGGACAGTGACGCTTCTGGTGGCACGCTCCGGCGGAGGGGCTCGGGCTCGGCGAGGTGGTCGGGCTCGCCGGGGCCGTGCTCGGGGGCGCGGAGGGGGTGGGCGACGGGGCACCGAACTCGTCGGTGCCCTGGCCCAGCTGCGGTGCCGGCGGGAACTGCTGGACCGGCTGCCCCTGGAGAGCGGCGGTCATGTAGCCGGTCCACACCTCGGTGGGCATGTCGGCGCCGAAGACCTTGGAGAAGCCGCCGACGCCCTTCATCGACTGCAGGCCGGAGTTCTTCGGGTCCTCCTTGAACATGCTCACGGACGTGACCAGTTGCGGGGTGTAGCCGATGAACCAGGCCGACTTGTAGTCGTCGGTCGTGCCGGTCTTGCCGGCCACCGGGCGGCCCAGGGCCTGGGCGTTGGTGCCCGTACCGCTCTTCACGACACCCTGCAGGACGTCGGTGACGGTGTCGGCGGTCGAGGAGGGCATGGCCGTGGTGCCCTTGGGCGCCTCGAAGCCGGACAGCTGCTGGCCGCCGGAGACGACCTTGGTCACCGAGTACGGCTCGTGCTGGACGCCGCCGTCGTCGAAGGTGGCGTACACGTCGGCCATGCGGATCGCCGACGGGGTGGAGGTGCCGATGTAGAAGCCGGGGGTGTCGTACTGCAGGCTCTTGCGCAGCAGGCCCGCCTTGAGGGCTTCGCCCTCCACGTTGTTGTAGCCGACGTACTCGCCGAGCTGGACGTAGGGGGTGTTGACGGACTGCTCCATGGCCTTGCGCAGGGTGATGTAACCCCACTTCGTGGGCACGTCGTTGCGCTGGTGGAGAAGGCCCGTGGGGTCGTTCGAGTCGGGCATTTCCTGGCCCTGCTGGTTCTTGATGGTGATGCCGTCGTCGCCGTTGAACTTGGAGTCCGGGGTCACCGGTGAGGCCGGCCGGCCGGGGGAGAGGACTGCGCCGTGGTCCAGGGCGGCGGCCAGGTCGATGGGCTTGAAGGTGGAGCCGACCGGCACACCCGTGGCGTCGGCGTTGTCGGTCCAGTGGCCCTTGTCCCAGCCCGCCCCGCCGTACAGCGCCACGACCGCTCCGGTCGACGGATCGATCGAGGCCGCGCCGACCTGGACGTCCTTGTCGGCCGAGCGGTGCCCCGCGTCGAGGTGCTTCTTCTCCATCTGCGCGACGGACGCCGACAGCGCGTTCACCTTCTTCTTGTCGAAGGTGGTGTAGATCTGGTAGCCGCCGTGGCCGAGCTGCTGGTCGGTGAGGGACGAGTGGGCCTCGACGTACTTCTCCGCGGTCTGCACCAGATAGCCGGTCTGCCCGGACATCCCGGCCGACGGCGCGTACGGCTTGGGCGTGGGGAACCCGGCGGCCAGGTACTGCTGTTCCTGGGCGCCGGTGATCTTGTTGATCTTGGCCATGCGGTCCAGCACGTACTTCCAGCGCGCCTCGGCCTGGGCCTTGGCCTGCGGGTCGGTGTCGGCGTGCATCAGCAGGCTCGGCTCGTTGACCGTGGCGGCGATGAACGCGCCCTGGCTGACGGTCAGCTGGGAGGCGTGCTCGTGGTAGTAGGTGCGGGCCGCGGCCTCGATGCCGTAGGCGTCCCGGCCGTAGTAGCAGCTGTTGAGATAGCCCTGCAGGATCTGCTGCTTGGACATCTGGTCGCCGATCTTCAGGGAGATCATGATCTCCCTGAGCTTGCGGGTGACCGACTGGCTCTGGGTGAGGTAGGTGTTCTTCACGAACTGCTGGGTGATGGTGGATCCGGACTGCACCTCACCGCCCGTGGCCATGTGGTACACGGCGCGGAGCATGCCCTGCGTGTCGACGCCGGGGTCGGAGTAGAAGGTGGCGTTCTCCGCGGCGAGGAAGTCCCACTGCACCAGCTTCGGGACCTCGGCGAGGTCGACGTTCTGCCGGTTGGTCGATCCCTGCGTGGCCATCACCGAGCCGTCGGACCAGTAGTAGGTGTTGCTCTGCAGCTGGGTGCTGGGGTTCGCGCTCGGGATGGTCGTGGTGGCGTAGGCGTACCCGAACAGGCCCACCAGGCCGCCGAGGAACAGCAGGAACGTGCCGGACACCAGCTTCCACGAGGGCAGCCACCGCCGAAGGCCCCGCTTGTCCGCCCGCGGGTAGTCGATGAGGCGGCGTCGGCCGGTGCGCCTGGCCTCCGCGCCTCGCGTGTCCGCCGCGCGGCGGCCCCGTCCGGCGCCGGCCTTGGCGGCCCTGCGCGCCGCTGCCCGGCCGCCCTGCGGCATGCCGTCCGAGCCGGCCGGCCCGGTCCTCCCCGACGATCGGCGCCGGTGTTCACTCATACTCGCCACTCCTCAGCCAGGCACGGGCCTGTCCGCCGCGGTGCATCCGGCCCGACCCCCGCGGTGCGTCGTGGGGACCTGACCTGGGGCGGAACGATCACTCCCGGCAACTCCTACAAGTTGTCAGAGTAGGCGGTGCCCGGCGGGCGCCGACAACCGGCCCCTGGCAAAGTCCCACGGTGCGGTCACGGCCGTGCCGTGGTGCGCGGCGATCACAGGTCGTTCAGCAGTACGGCCGCCCCGTCGAAGCGCCCCGCTTTCAGATCGGTCAGCGCCCGCGGGGCCTCGGACAGCGGGTAGGGATGGGTGGTGGCCCGGACGCCGTACCGGGCCGCGAGGGCCAGGAAGTCCCGGCCGTTGTCCCGGGTGTTGGAGGTGACGCTGCGCAGCTCCTTCTCGTAGAACAGCTCGCTGTCGTAGTGCAGGACGGGGACGTCGCTGAGATGGATGCCCGCGACCGCCAGCACCCCGCCCCGGTCCAGCGCCCGCAGGGCCACCGGTACGAGCTCACCGGCCGGTGCGAACAGGATCGCCCCGTCCAGCGGCTCAGGCGGCTGGTCGTACGCGCCGCGGGCCGAGGCACAGCCGAGGCCGAGCGCGAGCCGTCTCGACGGCTCGTCGCGGGTCAGGACGTGCACGGTGGCCCCCTGCGCCAGGGCGACCTGAGCGCACAGGTGTGCGCTGCCGCCGAAGCCGTACAGCCCGAGGCGCCCGCCCGGCGGCAGTGACGTCCGCAGCAGCGCCCGGTAGCCGATGATGCCCGCGCACAGCAACGGCGCCAGCGCGACGTCGTCCACGTCCGCCGGCAGCCGGTAGGCGAAAGCGGCCGGAACGGTCGTGTACTCGGCGTAACCTCCGTCGGCGTCCCAGCCGGTGTACTCGGACCCGGGGCACAGGTTCTCGTCCCCGCGCAGGCAGTACCGGCACGTGCCGTCCGTGCGGCGCAGCCACGCCACCCCCACCCGGTCGCCGACCGCCCACCCGCTCACGCCCGGGCCGAGGGCCGCGACCGTGCCGGCCACCTCGTGCCCGGGCGTCACTCCCGCCCGGCGCACCGGCAGGTCGCCCTCGGTGACATGCAGATCGGTACGGCACACCCCGCACGCCCGCACCCGCACCAGCAGCTCGCCGGACTCCGGCACCGGGACGGGCCGTTCCACGAGCCGCAGCGGCTCGTTCTCCACCGGCCCCGGCCGAGCCACCACCCAAGCGCGCATCGCCTCCGCCTCCTGTCTGTCATCACCCTTCACCCGGACGAGGCGCTCGGCAGCACGGGCGAGCAGGTCTCTCCGGGCGCGATCGTCACCGCGCGGTCGGCCGGCATCACGCGGACCGGGGACTCCTCCGAGTCGGGCACGATGATCTCCAGCAGCCCGCTGCGCCGCCGTACGCCGACGCCCCGGTGACCGCGACAGCGCATGGTGAACCCGTACTCGGAGAGCGCCGGCAGCGGCACCGGGTCCAGCCACAGGGCGTCCTCGCGGGTCTCCAGCCCCGTCAGGCCGCGCTGGACCAGGCTGAGAGCCCCGGCCATGGCCCCGAGATGGATGTCCTCGCCGGTCGTGCCGCCCTGGATGTCGGCGATGTCGGCCTCCAGGACCTCACGGACGTAGCTCCATGCCTCGGCCCGTCCGGCGCGGGCGAGGACCAGGCCGTGGACGAGCCCGCTGAGGGTGGAGCCGTGGCTGGTGCGCCGCAGGTAGGAGAGCGTGTGCGTGCCGGAGGAGAACCGCGGACCCCACGCCGCCTCGGCGCGGCGCAGACGGAACCGGAGAGGCAGCCGGTTCGGGAGGTTGACCAGGTCCTCGTTCACCACCTGCCGCCCCGCCACGGTCGACCCCAGACGCTTGTAGCACCCGGCCGCGTAGGTGCCGGGGCAGTGCACCGGACCGGCCCGGTGTTCGGGCAGCGCGCCCCGCGTGGCGAAGGAGCCGTTGCCGAGCGTGCAGAGCGATTCCCGCAGACGCTCCGTGCCGGGGTCGCAGCCCGTCCATTCCCATGTCCACTCCGGCATCCGCCCGCCCCTCTCGCTCACACAGGACCGTGCATGGCCCGGATGGATCCGGCGGGCCTCAGACCGGCTGCGGAACCACGACGACCGGGCATGCGGAGTGGTGCAGCAGGGCGTGGGCGACCCTGCCGAGCTGCAGCCCGAAGCGACCGTGCCGGCGCTTCGCGCCGACGACGATCAGGTCGGCCTCGGCCGATGCCTCCAGCAGGACGCGATGCGCCGGCCCTTCGACGGCCAGGCTGCGGACATCCACCCCGGGATGCGCCCGTACGGAAGCGCGCAGGGCGTCCGCGAGGGCGGTCGCGGCACGCTCCTCGCGCAGCCGTGCGGCGTCGTCCGCGATGAGCATGTGGTCCACGGGCTCCTGTGCGGGGTTGCGCCAGGCCCGTACGGCCGTCAGGGCACAGCCGCGTACCTCGGCCTCGCGGACGGCGAACCGGACGGCGCCCTCGGCCCCCGTCGGGTCCCCGACCCCTACCACGACCCGGTGCCGGGCCCCCGCGATGCCGGGTTCCGTGCCCCGGACCACGACGACCGGACAGACGGCGCGAGCGGCCACCGCGAGGCTGACCGACCCGAGCAGCATCCCGGCGATCTCGCCGCGCCCGCGTGAGCCCGTGACCAGTGCGAACGCATCGGGTGCCGTACGCAGCAGCACGGACACGGCGTCCTCGGCCATGACCCTGCCGGACACCTTCACCTCCGGATTGCGCGACCGGGCCCGCTCCACGCCGGACGCGACGATGTGCTCCGCCATGACCTCCGCGCCGGGCCGGCCGGTGCCGAAGGAGGGCTGTGCTCCCTCGTAGGCCTCCCACAGGGACGCATGGACCAGGTGCAGGGGGAGTCCGTGCCGTGCCGCCTCGTCCACCGCCCAGTCGACCGCCGTCAGACTGGAGTCCGAGCCGTCGACGCCCACGACCAGGGGGAGTTCCATCGCCGTCACCGTCCTCTCCGCCAGGCTGCCCGGAGCCCCTCTGAATACCGTCGCACTGGCCGCGCGGCGCCGCGACACGCCCGGCCCCGGAGGGCGGGGCCGCGCCGGTGCGCGGCCGGCCGGATTGCGATGATGCCGGAGACGACGGCCGGGCCGGGGAGCTGATGAGCACGCCCGCTGTCACGGTCCGCGCGCCTGCGGCCGGACGAGGACGTCGAGCAGGAGGCCGGGCTACTGGTCGGCCGGAGTGATCCGGCGGCCCGTGAGGCTCGTGGGCCGGATCGACACCCACATCTCGCGCCGGCCGCCCGCCCACGGCGTGGTGTGGGCCTGCCGGGTGAGCCTGCGCACGGCCTCGGGGTCCGTCACCACGCTCGCGGGGCCCACGGCGAGCACGCTCCAGCCCTGGCTCAGCGCCTCGTCCACGTGGTCGACCTCGAAAGCGACCTCCCGTTCCGCGGCCGCGGCCGTCACCGAATCGGGCGTGGTCCGGAAGGCGATGGTGTCGTCGACGACCTCGTAGTTGACCGGCACGACGGCCGGACGGCCGGCGGAGTCCGTCACCGCGACGCGCCCCACGCCGTGCGTGGACAGCAGAGTGCGGCACTCCTCCACGCTGAGATCCCGCAATCGGGGGTGCAGCAGCGCGTGGCCCCGCCCCGGCGGGAGATCCAGGCCTCCGCCACGCAGCGCGGCGACCGTGGTGCCCAGGGCGTCGGCCAGCCTGATGAGGGTTCCCAGGGTCGGGTCGGCGGGCCGTTCCTCCAGATATGCCAGGTAGTCGGGCGACATCCGGGCGCGAGCGGCCGCCTCCTCCCGGCTGAGCCCCCTTCTACGGCGTTCCACGCCCACGCGTCGGCCGATGTCGCCCGGGTCGGCCGCCCGGGCCGCCGTGGGTGCCCTCTCCGCCCGGCCCGCGCCCGCCGGCCGTGCCTCAGGCCGGGACACCGGCTGCCCCTGTTCCAGCGGTTCAAGGTGTTCAAGGTGGCGGACGTGGGCATCGGGTCCGGGGAACACGAGCGTGACTTCGTCCGTGTCCGACCAGCGCACGTCGTAGGGAGGCGTTCCGTCCTCGTGGTGGAGTCCGACGATCTCGCCGTCGCGCCGGGCCGCGCCGGTCGTCGGACCTTCGATGACGAGCTGGTCGCCGAGGTGAGCTCGCATGATCGCCGCCCTCTCCTCAGAGTGATGCTGTATCCAACCTGCCACGCGGAACCCGCCGCCGCACGGCGCTTCTCCGGGTTCGGACGGGCCGTCCGGTGCCCTGCGGGCGCCCTGCCCGTGAGCCGTCATGCCGTCATGCCGTCGAGGTCGCGTTCGGCCGTGTGCAGCAGCTGACGGGCGAGGTCCCGCACGGCACGATCCGCCACCCGTTCGCAGACGGTCTCCGGCACATCGCCCTTGCCCTGCCTCCGGGCCGGTGTCCTGTCCTGGTCCTCTCACCATCAACCGGCAGCGGTTCTCCGCCACAGGGCCGAAGGGCCCGGCGGGAGCGACGTCCGGCCCCACACCGGCGGGCGTCACCTCTGGGGCACGACCGCGACTGGACACGGCGCGTGATGAAGCAGCGCGTGGTTGACGAGACCCAGCTGCAGACCCGGATGCCCGAGTCGCCGCCGGGCGCCCACGACCAGCAGATCCGCCATGGCGGCGGCTTCCAGCAGCGCGGGACGCGCCGGTTCCTCGATCAGGCGGCGGCTCACCGCGGCGTCGTCGTACCGAGTCACGGGGTCGCACAAAGCGTCGTCGAGCACCTGGGCCGGCGGTCGGCGGTGGGCGTCCAGGAACCACGACGGTGCCCGCGGTGTCGTACACGCACCGGATGGCGCGCTCCAGGCGTGCACCGCCACGAGCCCGCAGCGCCGCACCCGGGCCTCGCGGAACGCGAACTCCACGGCCGTGCCGCTGCCCTCCCCGTCCTTGACGCCCACGACGACGCTCCCGAACCGGGCCTCCCGGTGCTCCTCGGTGCCCCGCACCACGACGACCGGGCAGTCCGCGCGTGCCGCCACGGCGAGGCTCACCGAGCCCAGGAGCATGCCGTCGAGGCCGCCGAACCCCCTGGACCCCAGGACCAGCGCGAAGGCGTTGCGTCCGATGCCGACCAGGGCGGAAGCCGCGTCCGCGTGCGCGACCTCGCCGGACAAGGGGACCGAGGGAGCCGCTTTCCTGGCGCGTGCCGAGGCGTCGCTGAGCACCGCGGACGCCGCACGCTCACCGGCCGCCGCGTGCAGCAGCCGGAGCGGGACGCCGTGCCGGGCCGCCTCGGCGGCGGCCCAGTCGACCGCCTCAAGGCTTCCCTCGGACCCGTCGACGCCCACCACCAGGGGAATCGCCACCGCCCCTGTCTCCTCTCGTGCCGGCTTCCCCGCGCAGGAGGACACGCACGGCACCCCCCGTCCGCGGGAGACGTGCGGCCCGGCCACTCGGCCGGACTGTTCGCCGGCATGTCCAGCTTGGTACGGGACGGGGGCCGCCGCCACGCAACCGCCGGACAGCGGGGCGGCAGCGGACGGGCGGCCGTGTTGCCCGGACGTACGGCGGGGGTGACCGTGGAGGTGTGGGGGAGCGAGGGAGTGAGTACCGTGCGAGCGCTCGTCTATCACGGCCCGTCACAGGCCTCCTGGGACACCGCCCCGGACCCTGTGATCGAGGAGCCCGGCGACGCGATCGTACGCATCGACGCCACCACCGTCTGCGGCACCGACCTGCACATCCGGCGGGGCGACCTCCCCGAGGTGAAGCCGGGGACGGTCCTTGGCCACGAGGCCGTCGGCGAGGTCGTGGAGGTCGGCGGCGAAGTCCATCACCTGCGCCCCGGCGACCAGGTGATCGTCTCCGCCGTCTCGTCCTGCGGCGACTGCGGCGAGTGCCGGGACGCCCGGTACGGGCAGTGCCGCGGGGGCGGCGGATGGATCCTGGGGAATCTCATCAACGGGACCCACGCCGAGCTGGTGCGGGTCCCGTTCGCCGATCACTCCACCACCCGGCGCCCGTGCTGCCTTCCGCTCGACGACGCGGTCCTGCTTGCCGAACTCCTCCCGACCGCCTACGAGGTCGGGGTCCGCAACGGGCATGTGTGCCCGGGAGACACCGTCGTCGTGGTGGGCGCGGGTCCCGTCGGCCTCGCCACCGCGGTCGTCGCGCGACTTTACTCGCCCCGCCGCGTCATCGTCGTGGACCTGGCCGACGCCCGGCTGGAGACCGCCCTGCGGATCGGTGCCGACGCCGCCGAGTCACCGGGCCGGATGATCGCCGACCTGGCCGAGGGACCGGGCGCCGACGTGGTCGTCGAGACGTCGGGCGATCCGGACGGCTTCGTGCTGTGCACGCGCGCCGTCCGCACGGGGGGACACATCGCCAACATCGGCACGCACGGCAGACCGGCGACGCTGCACCTTGAGTCCCTGTGGCGCAAGAACGTGACGATCAGCATGGGCCAGGTGGACACATCCTCCACACCGCGGCTGCTGGAGCTGATGAGGTCCGGCCGCCTGCCCGTCTGCGGGCTGGTCACCCACACCTTCGGGCTGGAGCGCATGGAGGACGCCTACGAGGTCTTCGCGCACGGCACCGCCACCGGTTCCCTCAAGATCGTGCTGCACCGCGAGTGAACCCGCCGGAAGCGCGAGGTGTGCCATGGGCACCCCGGTCGTCGTGGGCGTGGACGGCTCCCCGTCCAGCCTGGCCGCGGTGGCCGTCGCCGCGCACGAGGCCGTGCTGCGGGGCGTGGGGCTGCGGCTGGTGCACGCCTTCGGGCGGCCCTCCCTGCCGTTGCCGTCCGGGGGAGTGCCGTGGAATCCGGCCATGGCGGGAGTACGCGAGCTCGTGGACGGCACGCTGGCCACGGCCGAGCGGCGGGCACGCGAAGCCGGACCGTACGTGGAGATCACCCGGGAGGTCGCCCTCGGCGAGCCGCTCACGGTGCTGGAGATCGAGTCGCGCACCGCCTCGCTCCTCGTGGTCGGCAGCGCGGCCTCGGCGGGTTCGGCGGGCTGCTGCTGGGATCGACCGCCGTACACCTGGCCGCCTACGGCCGCTGCCCGGTGCTGGTGGTACGCGGCCGGGCGGATCCCAGCGGGCCCGTGCTGCTCGCGGTCGACGGTTCACCGGCCGACGCGGCGGCCGTCGAGTTCGCCTTCACCGAGGCGTCGCTGCGCGGCGCGGACCTGGTGGCGCTGCACGTGTGGAACACCTGGAGCGAGCCGGCCGCTGCCGGCCCGGACAATCCGCTGGACCTGGTGGTTGACATCGACCGGATCCGCGCGGAGGGCCAGCGGTTGCTCGACGCGACCCTGGCCTCGTGGCAACTGCGCCGGCCCGGGGTCCGGGTGGAGCGGCGTCTGGTGCGCGCCCGGGTCCGCCCGGCCCTGATCGCGGCCGGTGGCGAGGCCCAGCTGGTGGTGACCGGTGCCCGCGGCCGGGGCGGCTTCACCGGGCTGCTGCTCGGCTCGGTCAGCCAGGCCTTGCTGCACCACGCGGACTGTCCCGTCGCCGTCGTCCGGGGGACGGGGCGGGCCTGACCGAGGGTGCTCACGGCCTGCGGCCGGCCCCGGTCCTCGACCTGTCGACCAGGAAGCGCGTGGCACCGGCCAGCGTGGCCAGGTCCGGAAAGTCCGCCTCGTCGATACGGATTCCGGTGCGCTCGGACAGCACCTCCACCAGGCTGAGAAAGTCGAGGGAATCCAGGTCGAACACGTCACGGAGCCGGTCGTCCGGTCCCACCGAGGCGAAGTCGGCGTCGGGGGCGATCCGCGTGATCGACTCCTTGACCACGGACAGGGCCTGTGCGTCGTCCAAGTACGTCATGCGGCTCAGAGCTCCTCCGGCTTCCGCGGCAGTCGGCCGACGGCGGTGAGGCAGCGCGCTCCCCCGGTACGGCCCGTGGCGTGGTCACGAGCGGGAGCCCGCCGGCGACGAGCGCGTTGCCGTCGTAGCAGCGGCGGGCGGCGTCGCGCAGGTGCACAGCGAGGCCCGGCGGTTCGGCCGGCCGGCGGGGCGTGGGCGGGGCTCATGCGGGCTGCTCCGTCCGCTTCGTGGCGGCGGGTGCCGGGGTGGAGTCCTCCAGGGTGGAGGTGTCGCCCTCGGGCAGGCCGAGTTCACGTGCCCGCAGCAGACGGCGCATGACCTTGCCGCTGCGGGTGTGCGGCAGATGCTGGTCGAAGGCGATCTCGCGGGGCGCGACGGCCGGGCCCAGCCGGCGCCGGGCGAAGACCAGCAGGTCCCGCCGGGTGGTGCCGTCCGCGTCGAAGCCCGGCCGCAGCGTGACGAACGCCTTGACGATGTTCCCGGCCACGGGATCGGGCCGGCCGATGACCGCTGCCTCGGCCACCGCCGGATGCTCCGTCAGCGCGCTCTCGACCTCGAACGGCCCGACGAGGTGCCCCGCCGACTTGAACACGTCGTCGGCACGTCCGACGAACCAGTACCAGCCGTCCGCGTCGCGCCGCACCAGGTCACCGGTGAGGTACCAGCCGTCCGCGAAGGCCGCCGCGGTGCGTGGCTCGTCGTGCAGATAGCCGCGGAACATGGACGGCCAGACGGTGCGCAGCGCCAGCTCACCCTCCACGCCGGGCTCCTCCAGTACGGTGACGTGTCCGTCGGTCACCCCGGCCCGGCCGTCGTCGCCGCGCCGCAGCACCGCCGCCCGCACACCGGGCACCGGACGTCCCATCGAGCCGGGACGGATCTCGCAGGCGGCGAAGTTGGCGATCATGATGGCGCCGGTCTCGGTCTGCCACCAGTTGTCGTGCACCGGCAGCCCGAGCACGTCCCGTCCCCACACCACGGCCTCGGGGCCGAGCGGCTCGCCGACCGTCGCGATGAACCGCAGGGCGCTCAGGTCGAACGAGCGGGGAAGGCCGTACGGCCCGCTCCGCGGCGTCGTCCGCATGAGCATGCGCAGGGCCGTCGGCGCCGTGTACCAGACACTCACCCGCTGCTCGGCGAGGATCCGGTACCAGCGGCGGGCGTCGTAGTCGCCCTCGTCCACCACGACCGTCACGCCGTGCAGGAGCGGAGCGATGATCCCGTACGACATGCCCGTGTCCCAGCCCGGGTCCGCGGTGCACCAGAACACGTCGTCCTGGTGGAGGTCGAGCGCGTAGAGCGCGGTCGTGTAGTGGGCCACGGCCGCCTCGTGCACATGCACCGCGCCTTTGGGGATGCCCGTCGTCCCACTCGTGAAGTGCAGCAGGGCCATGTCGTGCGGCGAGGTCGGCGCGATGGTGCAGGTGTCGGGCGCGTCGGCCATCAGCGCGGAGAAGGACACGGTGCCGGGCAGCCGCCCCGCGCCCTCACCGACGATCAGCACATGGCGCAGCCCGGCGAGTCTGCCGCGCAGCCCGGCGACCTTGGCGCGGTACAGGTCCGCCGTGGTGACCAGCACCTGCGCGTCGCTCAGCGTGATCCGCTGGAAGACCGGATCCGGGCCGAAGGCGGAGGACAGCGGGCACAGCACGCTGGTGTTCTTCAGGGTGCCGAGGACCACGGTGTACAGCTCGGGGCACCGCCCCAGGAGCGTCGCCACCCGGTCGCCATGACCGATCCCGAGGCCACGGAGCACATGCGCGAACCGCGCCGTCGAACGGGCCAGTTCCCCGTAGGTCACCCGGGTGACGGAGCCGTCCCGGCCGACGCAGCGCAGCGCGACCGCCGTCGCGCGGTCCGTTGCCGCGTGCCGGTCCACGGCCTCGTGCGCGATGTTCAGCCCCCGCCCGCCGGGCAGCCCGTCCAGCCCGGCCCGCGCCCGCGACCACGAGAAGTCCGCGCACGCCTCGTCGTAGTCACGCAGATTCGGGGCGACCCGAAGCGGGGCGTCCTTCCGGATGGTGTCCCACCGCATGCCGGCCTCTCCTTCCCGCGGGCCTGCTACGACCATCCTCCCGCCCCGTCGTGCCCGCACGGGGCCGAAGGACCTGCGACGCGGGCCGAAACGCCCTCGCGGCTCCCGCCCCGGGGTGCGACGGTGAAGGTCACCCCGTGTGGCGGCCCATGAAAGGCGGTGCACCACATGACTCTCCCTCTGGTGGTGGGCGTCGACGGCTCGGACTCCTGTCTGGAGGCGATCGACTGGGCCGTGGACGAGGCCGTCCGCCACGGTCTTCCGCTCCGGCTGGTGTACGGCTCCCTCTGGGAGCGTTACGAGGGCGGCCTGCCCTCCGCGGGCCACGAGCGCCCCTCCGAGCAGATGATCGCGGAGCACATCGTCGCCACCGCCGCCGACCGCGCCGCGCGGCGCAACGCCGACGTGAAGGTCACCACCGGCATCCTCCCGCAGGACGCGGCGGACGCCCTCGTACGCGAAGGAGACCATGCCTTCGCCGTGGTCACGGGATCCCGGGGCCGCGGCCGGCTCAAGGGGCTGCTGCTCGGATCGGTCGGTCTGGCCGTCGCGGCCCGCGCACCCTGCCCGGTGGTCGTGGTGCGGGGCGACCGGGCGGGCCTGGCAGGGACGCACGAGCGGATCCTGCTTGGTCTGGGCGAGGCCGACACCGGCGTGGAGGCGGTGCGGTTCGCCTTCCGGGAGGCCGAGGCGCGCGGCTGCGTCCTGGACGTGGTGCGTGCCTGGCGCCGGCCCGCCTACGACGGCGGCGCCCGGACCGCGGCCGGCGACGCCCACGAGGAGCGTGCCGCCGAACTGCTCGACACCCTGCTCGAAGACGCGACCGCCGAGCATCCCCACGTCCGGACGCGCCGGACGACCCTTGAGGGACCGGCCGGAAAGGTGCTCGTCGACGGGTCGGCGGCCGCGGATCTCGTGATCATCGGGGTCCGGCGCAGGACGGGGCTCCTCGGGCTTCAGCTCGGCCGGGTGAGTCACATGCTGCTGCACCACGCCCTGTGCCCGGTCGCCGTCGTGCCGCAGCGGCACTGACCGCTTCGAGGCCGACCGCCGGCTCTCCCCGTTCTCAGCTTCTCAGCCGAACAGACGGGGCACGCGGATGGTCTCGACGCGCCGCCATCGGCCGTCGGGCAGCAGCATGCGATCGCCGCCGGCGCCGACGGCGCGTGAGCGGACCGAGCCGGCCACCGACGCGGTCCGTCGCCGTGCCCGCCCCGTCGACGGCAACAGGGCACCGCAGCCGGCGCTCTCGGCTCCAGGCCCGGCCTGCACGCGTTCGTTCATCGTCCCTCCCTCCGTACGTCCGGACATCCGACGGTCGCTGCCCGACGGCCGTGGTCGGGCAGGCCGACGACACACCCCAGCATCGCTCCCCGGCACGGCATGGTGCGAGGGCGCGCGGAACCGACGGCTGCAGGGGCGGAGAGGTCCAACGCCCCCTGGAACGGCCGGTGGACCGGAGCGCCGACGCACGTCGTCCTGACGGCCGAGGGACCACGGCGACCATATGGCAGGAGGCCCGCGGTGCCGTCGCCATGCCGCCCTGGACCCGCGAGGGGGAACGCGTGGAGCCCGGCTGGGTGGCGCGGTACGGCTGTCGATGAGCGGCCGGCGTCGTCATGCCGCCGGATGCTCATCTCTGGCGGTGGGGTGGTGCGTCCCGCAGCGTGGAGAAGGGGAGCGGACCGGCCGGGTGCGCGCAGACGGAACGAGAGGTGGCACGCATGGACAGGGATGTCTCCGAGCGCCGGGTGGTGGTCGGCGTCGACGGGTCGCCGTCCTCGTACGAGGCCCTGCGCTGGGCCGTGCGCTACGCCGCCCTCGTCGACGGCACCGTGGACGCCGTCGCGGTGTGGGAGCTGCCGGGCCTGTACGGCTGGTCGGCGCCCGCCGTGGACATGGACGTCGACGAGAACGAGGCCCGGCAGGCGATGCGGAAGGAACTGACCGACGTGCTCGGCACGGACGTGGCCGGCTCGGTCCGCACCCATGTGGTGCACGGCAACCCCACCGATGTCCTGCTGCGGGCCGCCGAGGGAGCCGAGGTGATCGTCGTCGGCAGCCGGGGGAGGGGCGGATTCGCCCGGGCCCTGCTCGGCTCGGTCAGCCAGAACGTGTCGCAGCACGCGAGCTGCCCGGTCGTGATCGTGCGCCCCGCGCCGGCGTGACGTTTCAGGGCCCGTACCGGGACCGGGGCTGCGCGGGCGGCCCCGGCGGCTCCTGCAGGACGCTCCAGGAGACCGGGCCCAGCAGGTCGGCCAGCCGTCGGAAGACGTCGAGGAGCAGGTCGTCGATGGTCAGCACGCCCACCACCCGGCCCGCGTCGAGGACCGGCAGCCGGCGGACGCCCGAGCGGCGGAACGCCCGGTAGGCCGCCTGGAGGTCGTCGTCGGCCTCGACCGTGACCGCCTTCGCCGACATCACCGTGTCCACCCGTGCCGTCGGCTGCAGGCCGCCGCCGAGGCCGCGCAGGGCGAGGTCGCGGTCGGTGACGATGCCGCGCAGTACTCCGTCCTCGGTCACGAGGACGGAGCCGACGGCGTACTCGGTCATGCACCGGGTCGCCTCGGCCAGGGAGACGTCCGGTGTCACGCACACCGGCGGAGCGGTCATCAACTCGGAGACGTTCATACGGCTCCTCCTACCTGTGAGGTCGGCCGGCGCCTGTGGGTCCGGGCCGCGAGCCCGCGTCAGAGGACATCGAGCAGATCGGCCACCGGCCGTCGCGGGCTCGCGGGCCCTTCGGGGCCGTAGCCGAGCCGGATCACCATCTGGACGTGCGCCATTGCGGAGACGGGGTCGGGGACGGCCCACCGGATCTCCGGCCACTCCAAAGGCTGGGAGGTGACCGAGACGACCAGTCCGTCCATCGAGGCCCGCAGCCAGACACGCTCCACTGCCTGACCCGCCCGCAGCCAGTCCGCCGGTCCGTCGCGGGTCGTACCCAGCAGAGCGATGTCGGGGTTCTTCTCGAAGGGCGCCCAGCCGCGCCCGGGGACCTTGCGGCCGACGGCGAAGTCACGCACGGGGACCGAGGTGCCGCGCCGGCGCGGTCCGAACGCCTCGGCGGGGATGCCGTCGGACGCTGCGGCGGCGCCGGACGGTTCCGTACGCGTCCACCGCGCCGTCTCCTCGCGCAGGCCCGGGTCGGCCCCTTCCCTGCCCTCGGCGTCCCGCACCAGTTCCAGGACCGACCGCACATGCCAGGCACCGGGGAACAGCAGCTGCGCGCCCTCGGCGCGGGCCGCCTCGCACCGCCCCTCGCGCACGAGGGCGGGGACCGCCTCGTCGCGGTGGGGCCGGCGGCTGGAGTGCCGGCGGCGGACCGCGGGCCGCAGCGGGGCCGACGCCGCGTCGGGCGCTCCGGCGCCGCACAGATGCAGCTCGGCGAGGAACTCCGGACAGGCCGCGTCGGGCAGCAGCCGGACGACCGGCGCCGGCCCCGCCGCGGCGGCGGCCACGCGCAGGTCGAACAGCGCGGCCCCGCAGCCCAGGTGCGGTGCAGACCCCGGTTGTCCGGGCCGCGAGCCCGCGGCAGGGTGCGCTCCGGGTCGGCGTACAGGCGCAGCACACCGAGATCCCGTAGGTGACGGAACGCCCAGGGCTGTGCGTCGTGCAGCGAGGGTGCGGCGCCGGCGTCCGCCACGAGCGCCGTGACGGTGTTCACGTCCAGCGGTTGTGTGGTCATGGTGACCGCCTTCGTGACGGTCCGGCGGCTCACCCGGAGGACGGGACGGCGATGACCGGGCAGCGGGCGTGGTGCAGCACACCCCGGCTGACCGACCCCAGCAGCATGCCGGTGAAGCCTCCGCGCCCCCGGGTCCCCACGACCAGGCCGAGCGCGTGGGCCGAGGCGTCGGTGAGCACCTGCACGGGATGTCCGACGACCAGTTCGTGACGCAGGTCCACTTCGGGGAAGCGGTCGCGGCGGCCCGCCACGATCTCGGACAGCAGCCCCCGGGCCTCCTGCTGCGGCCCGTGCTCGTCGAAGATCCTCAGCGGCCCGGACTCCCGGACGAGCAGAGCCCGCAGCTCGGCGCCGTGCAAGGCCGCCTCCTCGAACGCCACGTCGACCGCGGCGGCCGAGTGCGGGCTGCCGTCGACGCCGACCACGAAGTACGCGGGATCCTGGACGATGTGTTCCGGCTCGGGCACGACCACCAGGGGGCAGTGCGTGTGGGCCATGAGCGGCAGGGCGACGGACACGGAGCCGAACAGTTCCTGCGTCCGGTCCAGATGCCGCGATCCCAGCACGACGGCGGTGGCGTCGCGGCTCTGCTCACGCAGCACCCACACCGGGTCGCCCTCCGCGAGCAGGGCATCGACCTCCGGCTGCGGGTGCCTGGCGGCGACGAAGTCCGCCGCCGCCTCCAGCACGCGTCGGCCCGCTTTGTGCAGCGCCTCGTTCCACTCCTCCCAGGACGGCGGGACCTCCCGCCCCCGGTACCCCCTGGTCGGCACGCCCTCGACATGGACGCAACGGGAGCCGGCGGCGGGCGGCCTCGTCGGCAGCCCAGGCCAGCGCCGTGTGCCGGGCCGGATCCGGATCGACGCCCACCACGACCGGCCGGCGGTCACCGGGCCGGGACATGGCCGCCTCCGGACATCACCTCGCCGGTCACCGCGGGTCCGGCGGCCCGGTCCGTGTCATTCAGTGGTGCGGGAGCGGCCATCGCCCTCGCCTCCTCCCTGCGGTGGCGCGGACGAGCACCGCCGCCGGTTCCATCGAAGGTTCTGCCGGGGCCGGCCTGCCAGGGGCCATTGGTCCCCAGGGCGGCCCCGTAGGCCCTGGCGGCGCACCGGGACGGGTCACGGTGTACGAGCCGAGAGCGTGGAGGAGGGTGGCGCGGCCGCGGGCCGGCGCGGCCGGGCGTCGATGCCGGAGCGCACCATGGCCGTCAGGTGCTCAAGGGCCCGGGACCGGACCGGCGCGACCGGCTCCGGACTCTCGATCCGGCGAGCTGTCTCGGGCAGCGCGGCGACGTCCTCGCGGAATCGCTCTCGGGCGTCCCGCAGCCGGTCGGGCGGGCCCGTCCGGCGCCCGCCGCGCATCACCGTGCGCAGCAGGGGCCGTGCCGCGTCCGGCGGTTCCTCGTCCGCCAGGGCGATGACGTCGGGTCGTCCGGGCCGGCGGAAGACCTGTTTGCGGCCCGGGGCCGTGACCTTCGCCGAGGACAGCTTCATGACGGGACGGCCGGCGTACTCGACCAGCTTGTACGCGGCGTCCAGGTACGGGGCGTCCGCGGCCACGCCCACCCGTGTGCCCACCGCGTACACGTCGATCGGCGCGCCGGCGCGCACCAGCCGGTCCACGGCGTACTCGTCGAGTCCGCCGCTGGCCACGATCCGTACGTCGTCCAGGCCGGCGGTGTCCAGCAGCGCGCGGGCCCGGCGTGCCAGCGCTTCGAGATCACCGCTGTCCAGACGGATGGCACAGCCGGGACCGCGCCGCAGGCCGGTCAGCACCCGGGCAGCGGTGCGCACCCCCTCCTCGGTGTCGTAGGTGTCGACGAGGAAGGTGACCGGGCCGGGGTGGCTCAGCGCGAAGGCACGGAAGGCGGCCTCCTCGTTCGGGAAGGCCTCGATGTAGGAGTGCGCCATGGTGCCCGAGGCCGGGATGCCGAGGGCGGTGGCCGCGACGACATTGCTCGTGCCGGCGAACCCCACCAGGGCACCCAGCCGGGCGGCCTGGAACCCCGCCCACGGACCGTGGGTGCGGCGCAGCGAGAAGTCCACGACCTGCCGTCCGGCCGCGGCCAGCACGCAGCGTGCCGCCTTGGTCGCCACCGACGTCTGGTGGCAGAGCTGGTTCAGCAGGTACGTCTCGACGAGCTGGGCCTGGGGCAGCGGCGCGGTCAGCTCCAGCAGCGGCTCTCCGGCGCACACCACACGGCCTTCCGGTACGGCCCGGACCTCGCCCTCGAAACAGAGGCCGCGAAGCGGCAGCAGGTCGTGCACCGGGCGACGCAGGGCGGCCGCGAACTCCTCGACGTCCTCGCGCTCGACGCGGTAGCCGGCCAGGAAGTCCAGGGCGGATTCCAGACCGGCGGCGACCAGGAAGCCGCGGCCGGGCGGGAGGTCGCGGACGAAGAGACTGAAGGTGGCCGGTGCGTGCATGTCCTCGCGCAGGTAGGACAGGGCCATGGTCACTTCGTAGAGATCGGTGGTGGTGACGTCGGACATGGTGATCGCCGCCGCATGTGGTCGCTTCTCCCGGCACCAGTCTGATCGTGCCAGGTATGGGTAAAAAGGACATAGGGGACCCCGGCAGGGGCTGTTCGGCCTCAGTGCGACAGCGCCGGGGCGCGCTGCACTGGAGGCGCCGGCGGACGACGACAACCGAGGAGGTACGGCGATGGCCACACTGACACGCAGGCAGAGGTTCCCGTTCCCGGAGATCCCGGACTGGTTCGAGACGATTCCCAGCAGGCTCACGATGCCCGCGGTCCGTATCGAGGACTACCTGGAGGAGGGGCGCTACGTGCTGCGCGCCGAGCTTCCCGGCATGGCCCCCGAGGACATCGACGTCGTGATCGGCGACGGGGTGCTGACGGTCCAGGCCGAGCGCACCGAGCGGGAGGTGGACAAGAGCCACAGCGAGATCCGGTACGGCGAGATGAGCCGCAGCGTGACGCTGCCGCCCGGCGCCGACGAGGACGACGTCAAGGCCGACTACACCAACGGCATGCTGACCGTCAGCGTGGGGCTGGGCGTCGAGAAGGCGGAGGCCCGGCACGTCGAGATCCAGCACGGCAGCTGACGAGGACGCCTTGCGTCCGCGGCGGGCCCGAGCGGGCCCGCCGACGTCTGCGCGCTTCGCGCCGCGGTCACGCCGCGCGAAGCGGCCCCAGCGACGCCGTACCGCCTCCTCGTGCTCGCCTCCCAGGGCCGGTTCCACGGCCGCGAGGTCCCCCTCAAACCGGGGAGCCCAGCGCCGGCGCAGCGACGCGAAGTCGTCGACGTGCCGGGCTGCGGCCACTGGACCCGGCAGGACCGGCCCGAGGCCGTCACGTACGCGCTGCTGGACTTCTTGCGCGCCCTGTAGAAGCCGCTCCCCCGAGAACGCCCTAGTCCCGTGGCTCCAGGTGGGACGCGAGGACCGCCGCCTGGACCCGGCGCTGGACACCGAGCTTGGACAGCATCCGCGAGATGTGGTTCTTGACGGTCTTCTCCGACAGGTACAGCTTCTTGCCGATCTCCCGGTTGGTCAGACCGTCGCCGATAAGGGTCAGGATGTCCCGCTCCCGGGGCGACAGGCCGGCCAGCTCCGGCGGCAGCGCGGGAGCCACGGCCGGATCGCGCAGAGAGTGCATGAGGCGCGCCGTGGTCGCGGGGTCCAGCATCGACTGTCCCGAGGCCACGGTGCGGACCGCCGAGACGAGGTCGGAGCCCTTGATCTGCTTCAGCACATAGCCGGACGCTCCGGCCATGATCGCGTCCAGCAGCGCCTCCTCGTCGTCGAAGGACGTCAGCATCAGACACGCGAGCTCCGGCATCCGGTCGCGCAGTTCCCGGCAAACCGTGATGCCGTCGCCGTCGGGGAGCCGGACGTCCAGTACGGCGACGTGCGGGCGCAGCGCGGGGCCACGGGTGAGCGCGTGCTCGGCGGTGTCCGCGTCGCCGACCACCTGGATGTCCGGTTCGGCGTCGAGGAGATCGGCCAGTCCGCGCCGGACGACTTCGTGGTCGTCCAGCAGGAACACCCGGATCGGGTCCCGCTCGGTGAAGGTGCGTGGCTCGGTCATGACGACCTCTCGTTCCCCGGTGACGGACAGACTACGGGCCGTTCGTGAGGCCGATCATGACCTTTCGCGGCCGTACGCACTAGGGCCGTCCGGCCCCACTCGCCTGCCCGGCGCCGTGCGCGAGGTCGAACCGCACGTCCACCACCCCTTCGACGGCCCGTACCAGGCGTGCGGCCACCGGGATCAGCGCGCTGTCGCGGATGTGGCCCGTCAGAGTGACGATGCCGTCCGCCACCTCCACCTGGACGGTTGAGGCGGACAGCGGGAAGAGGTACGACACGATCTCGCGCCGGACCTCCCCGGCGATGTCCTCGTCGTCGCGCAGGAAGACCTTGAGCAGGTCGGCGCGGCTGACGATGCCCTGGAGCAGCCCGGTCTCGTCGACGACGGGCAGCCGTTTGACGCCGCCCCGCGCCATGAGCCGTGCGGCCTCGGCGACGGTGGCGCTCGCCCGGACGGTGAGGGCGGGGGAGGACATCAGGTCGCCCGCGGTCATCCCCTCGGCCTTCGCCACGTCGACCGGCTGACGCAGCTGGAGGTAGGCCGCGTCCGGGGCGTCCCGCAGCTCCTCCTTGGGCAGCAGGTCGGCCTCGGAGACGACACCGACCACCCGGCCCTCGCCCTCGATCACCGGGAGGGCGCTGACCTGCCAGTCCTGCATCAGCTGCACGATCTCCTTGAACGGCGCCCGCCGGCCGATGGCGGCGACCGTCTGGGTCATGACATCGCTGACGATGTGCGAGGTGCCGTGCATGGTGAGCTCCATCGGGTCTGCGTGGGTCCTGCCCCTACCAGCCTGTGCCGGTGCGGGACGCCTGGCCAGGGCCACCTGGCCCCTCGCACCGGCTCGGCCGGCATGCGGGCCGCGGCGCACACGACGAGCGCGCCGAGCACCGCGGCGGGCGTGCGGGGCAGTAGCGGCCTGAGGACGTCTCACCCGTCACGTCCACACTGCACGCTCCGTCGGCTCCGCCGACAGGGCCGTTCCGCCTCGTGCCGGGCGCCGTCGGGGGAACCCGGACACCGGGGCCGTTCGGCCCCGCGCAGGGACCTGCGGCCCCTGACCGTGCGGCCCCGGCGTCACCACGCTGGTATCGGATTGCTCGTCCCGGGAGGTGCCGGCCATGACCCGACCCATCACCGTGGGCCTCGACGACTCGGCCGAGAGCCGGGCAGCCGCCGCATGGGCGGCCCGGGAAGCCCGTCTGCGCGGACTGCCGGTGAAGCTCCTGCACGCCTTCGAGCCCGCGCCCGTGCCCGTGGCCCAGGCACCGCTGCTCGGCACCGAGACCGGTCAGGACTGGGCGGCAAGCATTCCGGCCGAGGCCGCGGAAGGGCTTCGGCTGCGCCACCCGGGTGTCGAGGTGATCGTCGACCGCGTCACCGGCGAACCCTCCCAGGCCCTGGCCGAGGCGGCGGACGCGGCGGAGATGCTGGTGCTGGGCTCGCGCGGCTTCGGCGGGATCGGCGGGTTCATGGTCGGCTCGGTCAGCCTGTCCGTCATCGCCCACGCCGCCCGTCCGGTGGTACTGGTGCGCGCAGGGGAGCAGGCCGCCGACGAACACCGGACGGACCCCGCGGGCATCCCGTCGGCCGCGACCCCCTTCCGGCCCGTCGTCGTCGGCCTCGACACCGACGACGTGGACGAGACGCTGATGGAGTTCGCCTTCGACGCCGCCGCACGCCGTGGGGCATCCCTGAGGATCGCGCACGGCTGGCCGGAGCCGCCCACCGCCTTCTACCGCTTCTACGGCGACGCGGAACTCTACGGCACCCTCGCGCGTGAGCAGGCGGCCGCCCTGAGCGAGGCGGTGCGCCCATGGCGGCAGAAGTTCCCCGGCGTCGACGTGATCGAGGCGAGCCGCTGCGGAAGCGCCGCGCAGGTCCTCGTCACCGCCTCGCGCGACGCCTCCCTGACCGTGGTCGGCCGGCGCATCCGGACCAACCCGTTCGGCGCCCACATCGGTCACGTCACCCACGCCGTACTGCACCACGTCGTCGCGCCCGTCGCGGTCGTCGCCCACAGCTGAGATGCGGCGAGGACGAGGAGAGCAACCGAGGAGAGAGAAGCATGGCGGATCTTCCGATCGTCGTGGGCGTGGACGGCTCGGAACCGAGCCTGCGTGCCGTGGACTGGGCGGCGGACGAGGCCGCCCTGCGCGGGGCACCGCTGCGGCTGGTGTACGCCTCGCTCTGGGACCGCTACGAAGGCGCCCTGATCGCGCAGGAACTCGGCAGACCGGCGGAGGAGGTGACGGCACCGGACGTCGTCGGCACCGCCCGGCAACGGGCCGCGCGCCGCCGGCCCGAGGTCCAGGTCAGCACGGACGTACTGCCCGACGAGCCGGAGTACGGGCTCGTGCGGGAGAGCCGCACCGCCCGCGCCGTCGTGCTGGGCTGCCGGGGCCGCAGCGGGATCGCCGAGGCCCTCCTCGGCTCCGTCGGTGTCACGGTCGCCGGGCACGCGCACTGCCCGGTCGTGGTGCTGCGCGGCAGCCATGACAACCAGGCCCGGTCCGGAACCCGGGGCCGTGTCGTCCTCGGCGTCGCCGGGAAACCCGAGGGCGCGGCCGCCGTACGGTTCGCGGCCGAGGAGGCACTGCTGCGCGGAGTGCCGCTGGAAGCCGTACGGGCCTGGCGCCGCCCCGGGCACGCGACCACGGGCCATCCGCCCACGGACTTCGTCCAGGGGCACCCCCGGCTCGTCGGCACGCCGGCGCACCTCCACGAGCTGCAGGCCGCCGAGGCGGTGGAGGATGCTCTGCGGGACGCACCGGCCGACCTCGAAGTGCACCGCCGCACCGTCGAGGGCCACGCCCGCGACGCGCTGCTTGCCGCGTCCCACGAGGCCGACCTGCTCGTCGTCGGATCCCGGCGCCGGCACGGTCACTACGGACTCCAGCTCGGCCGCGTCGCCCACGGCGTACTGCACCACGCGGCGTGCCCCGTGGCCGTCGTACCCGAGCCTTCCTGACGGACCGGCGAACCGAGTCCGGCGGGCACCCCGGCGGGCACCCCTGAGCCGGCACCGGCACGCGCCGGGCCCGCACGGCCGAGTCGCTGCTGCGCGGAGGGCTACGGAAGGGGCCGGTGCGGTCCTTCGGGGCCGGGGTGCGCCGTACCGGCCGGCCAGGCCAGGGCGCGGGTGACGTCGGCGACGGTGAGGATGCCCACGAGCCTGCCGCCGTCCACGACCAGGGCACGCCGGACCGGGCTCTCCTGGAGACGGGGAAGCAGGTCGAGCACGGGCTCGTCCGGAGCCGCTGTCAGGACCTCGGTGAGCGGGCGCATCACGTCGCCGACGGTCGTGTGCGCACGCTCCTGCGGTGGGGTCCGGTCCACGCGCCGCACCGTGACCAGGCCGGCGACCGACCCGTCCGCCGCCAGGACCGGGAACGCCGAGTGCCGGTAGGGACCGAAGGGACCCTCGGCCAGGAAGTCGGAGAGAGCCGCCGTCGCGGGGACGGTGACCGGATCCGGAGTCATGACCCGGCTGACCGGAACACCGTCCAGGACGCCCCGCAGCTGTGCCTGACGGGCCTCGGCGGTGGCCGCGGCGATGAGGAACCAGCCGATCAGCGCCGGCCACAGACCGGTGATGTCTCCCGCGAACAGGACGTCCGCGAACCCGGTCAGCACCATGAACCAGCCGAGCAACCGGCCCGCCGCCGTGGCGCCCCGGGTGGCCCGCAGCCGGTCGCCGGTGCGGTGCCACAGATAGGCCCGCAGCAGCCGCCCGCCGTCCAGCGGAGCGGCGGGCAGCGCGTTGAAGACGGCCAGCAGCACATTGATCGCGGCCAGCCAGACGGCCGCCTCGACCACCAGCCCCGACGCGTGCACCGCGCGCAGCCCCACCGCGGCGCCCGCGAGTACGGCACCGGCCAGCAGGCTCGTCAGGGGACCCACCGCAGCGATCCGCAGCTCGGCGGCCGGAGACGGTGCCTCGCCGCGCAGCCGGGCGGCGCCGCCCAGCATCCACAGCGTGATGCCTTCCACCTGCACGCCGTTGCGCCGGGCGACCACGGCGTGCGCCAGTTCGTGCGCGAGCAGGGAGGCGAGGAAGACGACTGCGGTCAGGACGGCGAGCGCCCAGTACGCCACGGGGGAGTGACCGGGGTGGGCGGCGGGGAGACGCCCGCGTGCCAGCGCGACGGTGATGAGGGCGAAGATGACCAGGACGCTCCAGTGGAGGCCGATGCGGACCCCGGCGATCCGGCCGAGGGGCAGTGTCTCGTCCATGAACCTCGCCTCGCCTTCCGCCGCGCACCGCATGGGCCACCGCTTCCGCGCTCCTGCCGCGCAGCACGTCCGGGGTACCTTCAGCGTGCGGCGCCCGGCGTCCCCGCCGCAGGGGCCGGTCGGCTCTCGTCGGGGACGGTCGGTCCCGGCGCGGCCGGCGCGGCCGGCGGGGCGGGGCGGGGCGGGGCGTACTGGGCGGGCGCTCGACCGGGCCAGCCGCGCCGGTGGCCCCAGCGGGGCTCCGCCACATCCCACATGCGGTCCCGGCGGGCCATGCGCCGCCGGTCGAGCCGCGCCCGCGCGAAGACCAGTGTCTGTCCGGTGTGCCAGGTGCCGTCCGGTGCCGCCCAGCGCACCACCGCCCGGACCTGGCCGTCCGCCGACGGAGCGGACACGGCGCCGCCGCGTCGGCCAGGAGTACGGCACGGACGGCGTGCCGGAGCGCGCGCTGCTGCGCGAACACGTACTCGGCGGCACGGGCCGCCGTCAGCCCGCCGACCCGCCGCCGACCAGCACGACCACCCAGAGGGCCACGACGATCCACGCCTCGGCCACGTCCTCGCGCCGGCGCAGCGGATTGTCGCGCCAACGCCCCAGCGGATTCCTGGCGTTCATCGGAACACCTCCTCGTCGGGTGGCGCCGCCGTCGACACCGCCGTGAGCACGTCGATCGCGCCGAGCAGGGGTACGACTGTCGCTCCGCCGGGAGCGGGGCGGGATCCGGCCGACCGAGGAATGCGGTGCTCGTCGGTCACGACCGGCGGGTGGTTCAAGACCATGGGGAGATCGAACCGGGCAGGCAGGGGCGGACGACAGGGCCGTCCGGCCCTGGTCGTCGGTCCGTCCGGGGGTACCCGCGCCGCCGGTGAGGGCCGGGGGTGGGGCTCCTGCGGCACTGCCCGGTCCGAGGTGAGGGCCGTACGGCCCAAGCGGAACGGTTCGCGCGCTGGCGAAGCTGAGCGTGCGGGGTGGTGTCCGGCCCCGCGCCGGACACGCCGATCCCGCGACGACCGGCCGAAGAGGGTGAGGAACGCCATGAAGGGCTTCGTCTTCCAAGGTGCCGGACAGGCGTCCTGGCAGGACGTCCCGGACCCCGGCATCAAGGAGCCGACCGACGCGATCGTGCAGGTCGGCGTCGTGACGATCTGCGGGACGGATCTGCACATCCTCAAGGGCGACGTGCCCGAGGTGAGCGCCGGTACGGTCCTCGGCCACGAGGCGGTCGGAGAGATCGTCGAGGTCGGCAGCGACGTACGCGGCGTGCGGCCCGGGGACCGGGTGCTGATGTCCTGCATCACCTCCTGCGGCCGGTGCCGCTTCTGCCGGGAGCGGCGCTACGGCCAGTGCCGGGGCGGCGGGGGCTGGATCCTCGGCCGTCTGATCGACGGCACCCAGGCCGAGTACGTGCGCGTCCCGCACGCCGACCTGTCCGTCCATCCGCTGCCCGCCACCGTCCGCAGTGAGGACGCCGTCCTGTTCGCGGACATCTTCCCGACCTCCTACGAGGTGGGTGTCCGCAACGGGCAAGTGCGGCCCGGAGACACCGTGGCCGTGGTCGGCGCCGGGCCGATCGGACTCGCCGCGATCGCCACGGCCCGGCTGTTGTCCCCCGAGCGGATCATCGCCGTGGACCTGGCCCCGGCCCGGCTGGAGGCGGCCCACCGGCTCGGCGCCGACGCGGTCGCGGACGCCCGGGAGGCCCCCGGCCAGCTGGTCGCCGACCTGACCGACGGACTCGGCGCGGACGTGGTCATGGAGGCGGTCGGTGTCCCGGAGAGCTTCGAGCTGTGCACCCGCATGGTCCGCCCGGGCGGGCACGTGGCCAACATCGGCGTGCACGGCAGACCGGCCACGCTGCACCTCGAAGAGCTGTGGAGCAAGGACGTGACCATCACGACGGGCCTGGTGGACACCGACTCCACCCCGACCCTGCTGCGGCTGGCCGCCGCCGGCCGGCTGCCCACCGGGCACCTGGTCACCCACACCTTCCCGGTGGAGCAGATGGAGGAGGCCTACGACGTCTTCGCCAAGGCCGCCGAGACCGGCGCGCTCAAGGTGGCGCTCGGCGGCGAGCGGCACGACGTGGCCGTTCCCACGGCCTGAACGGGAAGGCAAGCGGGGTCCCCGGACAGGACAGCGAGCCGGAGTCGCCGAGGCGGTGCGCAGCCCGGTACGCGCACCGCCTCAGCGGTGTTCTTCGACCGGGCTGGTGAGCAGCACACCCGCGACCAGTTCGGGATGGATGCGTACCGCCTGGTCCATGCCCTGCTGCGGCGCCCACGGGGGCAACAGGGAGCGGATACGGGCCAGTTCGCGCGGGTCGGTGACGAGGCTGGCGTACCCCGTGACCACCACGCTCCAGCCGAGGTGCGTGACGGGGTCGATGGCGTCGGCCTCGTAGGCGACCACCACGCCGGTGCCGGGGTCCTGCCAGGCGTGCGAGGTGAGCGCCGCCCCCTCGTGGATGCGGATGACGATGTCGCCGTCGTCCAGGATGTGGTTGACCGGGCGGACGGTGGGCAGGGCCTGCCGGGTGAAGACGATCCGGCCCAGGGGCACGCTGGCGAGCAGTCGCAGCGCCTCGGCCCGGTCGAGCTCCACACGGCGGCGGATCGGCTCGTGGTCCTGGATCATGGCTGGCTCCGCTCACCTGCTGTCACCCGTGTCGGTCCCGCCGAGAGCGGCCCGTCCGGCCTCCAGACGGGCCACCGGGACCCGGAACGGAGAGCAGGAGACGTAGTCCAGTCCGGCGGTGTGGAAGAAGCGGATCGACTCCGGGTCGCCGCCGTGCTCGCCGCAGACGCCGGTCTGCAGACCGGGCCGGGCCGCACGTCCCTCCTCGACGGCGATCCGGACCAGTCGGCCCACACCCTCGCGGTCGAGCGTCTCGAACGGCGAGGAGGCGAACACGCCCTTGTCCAGGTAGGCGGAGAAGAACGCGGCCTCGACGTCGTCGCGGGAGAAACCCCAGGTGGTCTGGGTCAGGTCGTTGGTGCCGAAGGAGAAGAACTCCGCCTCCTGGGCGATCCGGCCCGCCGTGAGCGCGGCCCGGGGCAGTTCGATCATCGTGCCGACGGGGCAGTGCACCGCCACGCCGGTCTCCTCGCCGACCTCGGCCAGCACCCGCGCCACCTCCTCGCGGGCGAGCCGCAGTTCCTCGACCGAACCGACCAGCGGGACCATGATCTCCGCCCGGGGCGAGCCGCCGGCCCGCACCCGCTCGGCCACCGCCTCGGCCACCGCCCGCACCTGCATCGCCACGAGCCCCGGCACCACGAGCCCGAGCCGGACGCCGCGCAGGCCGAGCATCGGGTTCTGCTCGTGCATGCGGTTCACGGCGTCGAGCAACTCCACGTCGTGCGGCTCGGGTTGTCCACCCGCGGCCTCCGCGACGGCGACACGGACGGCGAGTTCGGTGCGGTCGGGCAGGAACTCGTGCAACGGCGGATCGAGCAGGCGGATGGTGACGGGCAGCCCGTCCATCGCCCGCAGGATGCCCGCGAAGTCCTGTCGCTGGAGCGGGAGAAGAGCCGCCAGCGCCTTGGCACGGCCCGCGTCGCCACGGGCGAGGATCATCTCCTCGACCAGCTTGCGCCGCTCGCCGAGGAACATGTGCTCGGTGCGGCACAGCCCGATGCCCTGAGCCCCGAACCGCCGGGCCCGCGCGGCGTCCTCGGGCGTGTCGGCGTTGGCCCGGACCTCCAGACGGCGTACCACGTCGGCGTGTTCCAGGGCGCGGGCGACCGCCGCGACCACGCTGCCGGTCTGTTCGCCGGACTCCAGATACCGCATCGTGGCGGAGGCGACGAGCGGCACCGCTCCCGCGTACACGGCACCCGTGGAGCCGTCCACCGAGATGAAGGTGCCCTCCTCGACGACCGTGCCGTCGCGGGCGGTGAACCGCCGCGCGCCCGTGTCGACGGCGATGTCCTGCGCACCGCACACACAGACCCGGCCCATGCCCCGGGCGACGACGGCCGCGTGGCTGGTCTTGCCGCCCCTGCTGGTCAGCACCGCCCGGGCCGCGACCATGCCGGGCAGGTCGTCGGGGGTCGTCTCCTCGCGTACGAGCACGACCCGCTCGCCGGCGGCGGCCCGCCGTACCGCCTCGGCGGAGTCGAAGACGGCCGCACCGGACGCCGCGCCGGGCGAGGCGGGCACGCCGTGGGCGAGCGCCGGGCCGGCCCGGCCGGTGTCGAAGCGGGGGAACATCAGCCGGCCGAGCTGTTCCCCGTGCACCCGGCCCAGCGCCTCGTCGGGGGTGATGAGCCCCTCGCCGGCCAGTTCCGCGGCGATGGCGAAGGCGGCTTCGGCGGTGCGTTTGCCGATCCGGGTCTGCAGCATCCACAGCGTGCCGCGCTCGATGGTGAACTCGATGTCGCACAGGTCGCGGTAGTGCCGCTCCAGCGTCTGCGCGTGGTCCCGCAGCTGCCGGTAGGAGCGCGGGTCCAGCCGCTCCAGCGCGGAGAGGGGCACGGTGTCACGGATGCCGGCGACGACGTCCTCGCCCTGGGCGTTCGGCAGGTAGTCGCCGTACAGGCCGGGCTGTCCGGTGGCCGGGTCGCGGGTGAAGGCGACGCCGCTGCCGGAGTCGGGGCCGAGGTTGCCGAACACCATGCGCTGCACGGTGACCGCGGTGCCCAGGTCGTCCGGGATGTGCTCGCGCCGCCGGTACACGCGGGCCCGCCCGGCGTTCCAGGACCGGAACACGGCGAGGACCGCCTGCCGCAACTGCCCGGCGGGGTCCTGCGGGAAGTCCTGGCCGGTCTCGTCGCGGATCAGCCTCTTGTACGTCTCCACCAGCCAGGCGAGGTCGGACGCGTCCAGATGGACGTCGTCGGGCGCCTCCCGGGCCCCCTTCAGCAGAACCATGGCCTCGCCGAACAGAGCAGGGTCGACGCCCATCACGGTGCTGCCGAACATCTGCACCAGCCGGCGGTAGGAGTCCCAGGCGAAACGCTCGCTTCCGGACACCTTCGCGAGGCCGAGCACGGAGTCGTCGTTCAGGCCGATGTCGAGGACCGTCTCCATCATGCCGGGCATGGAGTAGCGAGCGCCGGAGCGTACGGAGACCAGCAGCGGATCGTCGGGCTGCCCCAGCAGCCGCCCGGTCGTCTCCTCCAGCGCCGACAGATGCCGGGACACCTCCGCCGCCATGCCGTCCGGCTCCGCACCGGTGGCCAGGAAGGCGCGGCAGGCCTCGGTGGTGACGATGAACCCCGGCGGCACCGGCAGACCAAGCCGGGTCATCTCGGCCAGATTGGCGCCCTTGCCGCCGAGCAGACCGGCCAGGTCACGGCCCCCGTCCCGGAAGTCGTACACATAACGGACCATGGCGGGCACTCCTCGGCAGCGCGGTCTCGCGTACGACTCCAGCGTCGGCCGGGACCGTACGGCCGGGGAGGTGCCCACGGTCCCCCTGACCGGGCCGATCGGCCCCGGCCGGAGCGGACCGTGCCGGGCGGACCCGGCAGAGCGGCCGGTTGCACCGGTCCGAATACCGTTGCCCGCCCGGGCGGGCTACGGTGGAGCCGACCCCGGATGCCGGGTCCGCGAGCCGAGGGACCGGGAGGCACACGGTGGGAACTCCCGACGAGCTCCGCGAACTGCTGCCCCAGCTGAAGCTCGACGAGCTGCTGGGGGAGCTGCAGGCGCGGATCGACGCCGTGCGCGGCACCCGGGACCGCGTGCACAGCCTGCTCGGCGCGGTCCTCGCCGTCGGCCGGGAACTGGACCTGGAACACGCCCTGCGCTCCATCGTCGAAGCCGCCGCGACCCTGGTGGACGCCGAGTACGCGGCCCTCGGTGTCATCGGCCCCGACGGCACGACGCTGTCGGGCTTCCACACTGTCGGCGTCACCGAGGGGCAGATCGCCGAGATCGGCGCGCTGCCCGAGGGCCACGGCATCCTCGGCGAGCTGATCCGCCACCCCGAGCCCCTGCGCCTGGAAAAGCTCTCCCAGCACTCCGCCTCGTACGGCTTCCCGGCCCATCACCCGCCGATGAACAGTTTCCTGGGCGTCCCGATCCGGGTCCGCGACCAGGTCTTCGGCAATCTGTACCTGACCGAGAAGCGCGGCGGACTCGCCTTCGACGAGGAGGACGAGGCGGTCCTGTCCACGCTGGCCGTCGCCGCCGGCGTCGCCATCGACAACGCCCGGCTGTACGAGGACTCCCGGCTGCGCGAGCGCTGGCTGAGGGCGAACGCCGAGATCACGCACAGCCTGATGTCCGGCAGCGATCGCGCCGAGGCGCTGGACCTCATCGCGGAACGCGCGAGGGAGATCTCCGGCTCCGCCCTCGCCGCGGTCGCGATGCCCGTGGAGGGCAGCGAGGCGCTCGGCGTGGAGATTGCGGTCGGTATGGACGGGGAGGCCCACCGGGGTCTCGTACTGCCCCTGGACCGGACGCTGATGGGGCTGGCGTTCTCCACCGCCGCCCCGGTCATCAGTGACGACGTCTTCCACGACGAGCGGATCTCCGCGGAACCCCCGCGCTTCGCGGGGCTCGGTCCCGCCGTGGCCATCCCCATCGGAACCGGCGAGCGCGACGTGCGCGGAGTGGTGCTGCTGGCCCGCGAGACCGGCGGGCCGGTCTACTCCGCCAAGGAGACGGAGACGCTGCGGGGATTCGCCGCGCAGGCCGCGATCGCGATGGAGCTGGCCGAGCGCCGGCATGACGCCCAGCGGATCGCCGTGCTGCAGGACCGTGACCGGATCGCCCGCGATCTGCACGACCTGGCCATCCAGCGGCTGTTCGCCACCGGGATGACGCTGCAGAGCGCGGGCCGCTTCATCGACCACCCGGAGGCGTCCGAGCGGGTGCTGCGGGCCGTGGACGACCTGGACGAGACCATCAAGATCATCAGGTCGGCGATCTTCGGCCTGCGGACCCGTGAGAGCGGCGCGGGCGGCGGGCTGCGGGCCAGGGTCGTGCAGGTGGCCGGCGAGGCCGCGCGGGTGCTGGGCTTCGCGCCCAGCGTGCGCATGGAAGGCCTGCTCGACACCGATGTGCCGCGTGAGATCGCCGACCATGTCGTGGCCGTGCTCTCGGAGGCCCTGACCAACATCGCCCGGCACGCGCATGCCCACCGGGCGGACGTGGCGCTCACCACCGACGGCCGGGAGATCCGCCTGAAGGTCTCGGACAACGGCGTCGGCATCCCGGCCGACGGCCGGCGCAGCGGGCTGCGCAACATGGCCGAGCGGGCGGACCAGCTCGGCGGGCGGCTGGAGGTCGCCTGTG
>NZ_JAIQYY010000001.1:0-95706 GCF_020181035.1 Streptomyces sp. CoH27 | reverse complement strand
GGGGTGCGGGGCCGACGGGGGTGGTGTCTCGGGCCCACTCGGCCCATGACGCCGACGGCCCGGGGTCGCAGGCTGAAGGTGTCCGACGACGCAGCCGAGCCCTTGGAGGACGCCATGAACGGCACTCCGACCGTCGTGAACGACGTGATGGCCCACCGGGTCGTCGCCCTGCGTATCGGCGCGCTCTTCAAGGACATCGTGAAGGCCATGCGGCAGTGGCGGGTCAGCGCCCTGCCGGTGCTGGACGACACCGGGGTGGTCGTGGGCGTGGTCTCCGAGGCCGATCTGCTGCCCAAGGAGGAGTACAGCGACGCGGACATCGGGCGGTACGGGCAGTTGGGGCACCTCGCTGACGTGCACAAGGCGGACGCGGTGACCGCGGGCGAGCTCATGACCGCCCCGGCCGTCACCGTGCGTCCCGACGCCACTCTCGCGCACGCCGCCCGCATCATGGCTCGCACCGGGGTCAAGCGGCTTCCGGTCGTCGGCCGCGACGGCACCCTGAAGGGCATCGTCAGCCGCTCCGACCTGCTGAAGGTCTTCCTGCGGGACGACGCCGACATCGCCGCGGACGTGCGGCACGAGATCGTCCTACGGCTCTTCGGCCCGCACTCCGACACGGTCCAAGTAGCGGTGCACGACGGCGTCGTCGCACTCTCCGGGCAGGTCCGCGAAACCGTCCTGATCCCCCTGGCCGCCCGGCTCGCCCGGGCCGTGCCGGGCGTGGTCGACGTGGAGTGCGCACTGACCGGCCCGCCCCGCCGCGCGGGCCTCGCCCCCGGCCTCCACGGTGCCGGCCGGACCCGTACGGCCTGACGCGGAGCCGTCGGCCGGAGACAGGAGGCGGCGACGGTGGCGGGGCCGGCTCCCGCGAAGCTCACCCCGGTGCGGCTGTGGCACT
Source organism: Streptomyces sp. CoH27 (assembly GCF_020181035.1). Taxonomy (GTDB): domain Bacteria; phylum Actinomycetota; class Actinomycetes; order Streptomycetales; family Streptomycetaceae; genus Streptomyces; species Streptomyces camelliae. Next base: position 94,805 of record NZ_JAIQYY010000001.1, on the reverse strand, counting down.
GGCGGCGCAATCCGCTGCGCCGGCACAGCGATGTCGTCGAGGGCTGGATCGTGCTCGCCGTCTGGATGTTCGCGATCCTCGCCGCAGTCGTGGCCGGTGCGATGGCCGCACAGGCCGTGGGCCGGTCGATCCAGGTGCACGCGGTGTCCGCCGTCCTCACCGACGCGGCGGCGCGCACCCCGGCCGACACCGGTGGATACGACGACGGGCGGGTGTGGGCCGCCGTCCGCTGGACGGACGCGGACGGCTCGGTGCACACGGGTCAGGCGAAGGTCTTCCCGGGCGCACCGGTGGGCACCCATGTCACGGTGTGGACGACCCGAGGCCACCGGGTGGTGTTCGCTCCGGTCACCGGTGCCGCGGCGACGCTGGAGGCGGCCATGGCCGGCGCCCTGGTCGCCCCCGCGGCCGGGGCCGCGGTCTGGGGCATGGGACGGGTCGTCCGCGGCCGGCTCATCCGGCGGCGCATGGCCGAGTGGGACGCGGAGTGGCGGCGGGTCGGACCGCGGTGGGGGAACCTGAGCGGAGGCAGAGGCTGAACGCAGCACCCGACACGGTCCTGTGGGCCGTGTCGGGTGCTGCTCGTCCGCGCTCTCGGCTCTGCTCTCAGTCCTTCTCGCCTGGTCTCAGTCCTTCTCGGTCGCGGTGAGCCGGCAGTCCACGCCCACCACACCCTCGACGCCACGCACCAGCCGGGTGGCGAGCGGTATCCGGGCGGCGTCCTGGACCCGCCCGGTCAGCGTGGCCACGCCGTCGGCGACCGTGATGTGCACGGGCTCGACCGGCGCCGGGAACAGCACGTCGACGATGTCACGCCGGATCTCGTCGGCGAGGTCGTTGTCCGGGCGCAGGAACACCTTCAGCAGGTCCGCCCTGCTGACCACGCCCTCCAGCAGGCCTTCGGTGTTCACCACGGGCAGCCGTTTGACGTGCCGCAGCGCCATGATGCGCGACGCCTCGGCGATCGTGGCGTCGGCGTGCACGGTGACGGCCGGCGTGCTCATCAGCTCCTCGGCGGTGACCGCCCCGGCCTTGGCCAGGTCGGCCAGCCGGTGCCGCTGGGTGAACCGGTCCGGATCGCTGCCCCGGAACTCCTCCTTGGGCAGCAGATCGGCCTCGGACACGAGCCCGATCACCCGGCCGTCGCCCTCCAGCACGGGAAGGGCGCTGACCTGCCACTGCTCCATGCGCTCGACCATGTCCTTGAACTGAGCCTTGCGGCCCACGGCGACGACGGCATGCGTCATCACGTCACACACGTGGTGCGGGCTGCTCTCCATGCTCTCCTCCTCACAGGGCCGAGGGGTCACATCAGACTGCCGCTTCCGTAGGGGGCGTACAGATCGAGCAGCCGGACCCGGGAGGCGTGCAGCCGCTGGGCGACCACTTGTCCGACCCAGATCGCGACCGCCCGGCCGAACTCGGCGTCCTCGGCGCACAGCCGCAGGACCGCGTCGGCATCGAATTCCCAGGCCCGTACCGGGCTCGTCGCCTGGGCACCCAGGTGCCAGAGGTGCGGCGGGAAGTGCCAGGACCAGCCGACGAGTTCGCCGTGGCCGAGTGTCTCGATCACGGCGGGCCGGCGGCCGGGCACGTGCAGGTCGAGGGCGACGGTTCCGGTGCGCACGATCCAGAAGCGGTCGGCGCGCCGCCCCTCCTCGAACAGGCGGATCCCGGCCTCGAAGGAGACCTCGCGGGCGAGACGCATCAGCCGTTCGCGGTGCGCCGGTTCAAGGGCCGAGGTCAAGGTGGTGGCGGAAGTCATCGCACCGGCTCCCTTCATGGTGTGTACCCCCAGCCTGGTCGCGTCCGGCACCCGTCACCACGGGCCGCCAGGACCCGGCGCGGGGCCCTTCGGCCCATGGATACGGACAGCTGGGGCAGGTCGGCCGCCATCCGGGACGACCGGTGCACCATCTGCTCCGGACCGGGGAGGGCTGCTTCAGCTTGTGCAGCGGTCCCGGGCCGGTACGCCTTCATGACCATCCGTCCTTCGGGACCCGCACCCGATCGAACACCGCCACCGCCTCGGCCGCGTCCCACGCCCACGCCCAGGGAAGCCGCAGAATGCCGTAGCAGCCCAGGAGTTCGGTGCTCTGCCGGGCATCGAGCAGGCCCCTCGGGATTCCGGCCCAGGAACGTGGCGTCGGCGTCCCGCGCCCGCCCGGTCTCCATGTCCGGCAGCTCCGCCACGGTGCCGGAGGGCCGGTTGAGCCGACGGGCCCGGGTGGCGGCATGGGCCAGGGCGCGGGTGGCGCAGCAGAGCGAGGAGGTTGTCGACGAGATCGGCCGCGGTGTCGAGAAGTTCACCGGGCGTGCCGGTGGCGATGAGGCCGGCCTGCGTGAACAGGGCCTGCCGGGTGATGTCCGGGGTGGCCGCGGCGGCCGTGTTCGCGGCGGCTGCCCGCCGGCCAGCCTCCGAGCGGCTGTCGTCCCCGGAGAGCACCGGCGTCGTGCGGGCCGCCCGGCGGGCAGTACGCGCGAAGGCACGAATGCCGAACGACTCCGGATGCAGCAGCGCCAGGTTCGTGCCGACAGCGCCCGACGGTACGGCGACTCCGGCGGTGCCCAGGCCGGGATGCCGGGCGGCGTGGCGTCCGGCCGGACGCCGGGCTCGGTGGCGGCCGGGACCGGGCAGTCCGGGCCGAGCAGACCCGCGCCGTGGCGGCGGCAGGCCCGCATCAGCGGTCGGCCTGCTCGGCGTCCGGGCGGGTGACCGGCGCGGACAGGGGCTCATCGGGTTGCGGGACGGGGCCGCGCGGCCCCGTCCCGCAGCCCGGACATGGGGCCAATGGCGGGCGGCGAGGCCATGCGGCCCATGACAGCCGGCGTCGGATGGACGAGCGTGGAAGGGCACGCGGGGCGCGACGACGATGCCGACCGCCGGCGACGTGCGACGCGGCGCCTGTGCGTGGACCACCCCACCGGGCGCCCGGCACAAGGAGGGCAACCGTGAACGAGCAACCCGTGGTGCGGAGTCTGATGGACGCCGCCCCGTACGCGATCAGCGAGGACGAGAGCGTGCTGATGGCCTGGGAGATCATGGAGAGGTCCGGGCAGCGCGAGCTCCCGGTGGTCCGCGGGGACGGCTGCTGCGCCGGACTCCTGGACCGGGCCGAACTCGCCGTGGTCTGCGCTGCCGCCGCCACGACGCTGTCCCGCCGCAGGGTGCGCGACCTCGTGCACGCCCGCCGGACCGTCACGGTCCACCCCGAGGACCCCGTGCCGCGCGCGGCGTCCGTGATGGCGCAGGAGCATCTCGACGCCCTGCCGGTCACGGATGCGCACGGGCGACTGATCGGACTGCTGACGGCCCGGGACTACGTCGCCGCCGCGGCGGGCCTGCCCAGCGGCGCCGAGCCCGTCGGCCAGGCGGCTCCCGCACGGGTGACCTTGCCCGCACTGCCACCGCGTCGCGCCGTACGGGAACACGGCATCGTCATCCCGTAGCGGACGGTTCGCGAGAGCCGAACGGCCCCGGTCCCGGGGCCGACGGGTCCCTGCGCGTGCCGGTCGCCCATGACGATGATCAAGGGATGCACGGAAAGGAGAACCAGAAGTGATCGCTGTCGTGGGGCACACGGATCTCTCCGCGTCGGCACTCGCGCTGCCGGAGGAAGAGCCGCGCTCCCGTCCGGCCGGCTTGGCCCGCGCGGGCCGGGCCGGGCTCGTCCGCGCAGGACACGGACGGTCCGTGGCGTTCGGGCGGGCCGCGCGCAGGACGGGGCCGGCCCTGGTGACGGTGCTGCCGTCCCGCGACGGCCTGCCCGCGTGGCTCGGCGAGAGAGACCGCAAGGCGGCCGGGGAGCTGCTGTCGCTGTCGCAGCAGGTGCGGCTGCTGGAGTACGACCCCGGCGAGCGCACCGCGTGCAGCACGGCCGACGAGGGCCTGCCGCGCTCGTGCGCCCGGGTCCTGGCCGTGGGGGACGGCTCGCCCTCGTCCGGCAGGGACACCACGGCGCACCTGGTCGCCTGTGCCCGCGGTCACGGTGCCGACGTCGAGGTGCTCTGGCCCCGGGGAGCCGAGCGCAGGGCCGTCGGCGGAGAACCGTCATGACCGGCCCGTCGCCTTCCTCTCCGCCTGTCGCCCGCCTGGTCGAGCTGAGCCGGGAGGAGGCCCTCGGGCTGCTGGCCGGCGTGCCGATGGGACGGGTGGGCTTCACCCACCAGGCACTGCCGGTGATCCGGTCGGTCAACCACCTCGTCACGGACACCGGCGACGTCGTCATCCGCACGCACGCCGGAGCCGCCCTGCTGACCAGCGCCACGGCTTCGGAGGTGGTGGTGTACGAGGCGGACCACATCGACGGGGACACACACACCGGCTGGAGCGTCATGGTCACGGGTGTCGCGAGCCGCGTGACCGACCCGACGACGCTGTCCCGCTACCACGCCGAACTCACGCCCTGGGTCAGCAGGGACATGGAGTACGTGGTCCGCATCGACGCCGAACTGGTCACCGGATACCGTCTTGAGCGGTCCCGTCCCGGCATCACAGATCGTTGCCGGCGTACGACAGGTTGAAGCTCTTGTTGGTCAGGGGGAAGTCCGGGACGATCGTGTCCGCCAACGCGACCGGCAGGGCAGGCCAGTTGAAGAACGACGGGTCGACCGGCTTGACCCAGGCCAGGGTGCCGTCGGCGGCGAGTTCCACACGGGTGGCGATGGTGCCGCGCCAGCCTTCCACCAGACCGACACCGCTCCTGCCCGCCGACCCGGACGTGGCCGTCGGCCCCCGGACGGTTCGCGGGGCGGTGAGGCCGTCGGCGAGGTGCTCGATCAGGGCGAGGGAGGCGTCGATCTCCTCGGCGCGGACCAGGAAGCGGGCCAGGACGTCGCCGTCGGTGTGCACGGGGACGCCGAGCCGGGTGCCGTGGCCGGTGAACGGGTGCGCGACGCGGGCATCGTCGGTGAGACCGCTGGCGCGGGCGACGTAGCCGAGGCAGCCGATCTCCCGTGCGGCGTCGGTCCTCAGGACGGCGGTGCCGGTGAAGCGGTCGCGCACCGTGGAGTGACCGAGCGCGAGAGCGGCGATCTCACGGATGTCCTCGCCGATGGCCTTCAGCCGCCGTACGTCGGGTACGCGCCGCAGGACGGCACCGCCCGGTACGACGCCGCCGCGCAGCAGCCGGTGGCCGGTGGTCTCCAGGTTGAGGCGCAGGAGCTGTTCGCGGACGCGCTGGGCGTGGGCGTTGAGGACGCCGTGGCCGGCGTCGTTGCAGAGCATGCCGAGGTCGGCGACGTGGTTGTGGATCCGCTCCAGCTCCAGCAGCAGGGCTCGGGCCCGGCGGGCCTCGGCGGGTACGTCGGTGCCGGTGGCCTCCTCGACGGCCAGACAGTAGGCCAGGGCGTGGCCGACGGCCGTGTCGCCGCTGATGCGTTCGGCCAGCGGCAGACCGGCGGCGACGGTCCGGCCCTGGAAGAGTTTCTCGATGCCCTTGTGGACGAACCAGAGGCGGGCCTTGAGTCTGAGGATGGTCTCGCCGACGACGGAGAACCGGAAGTGGCCGGGCTCGATGAGCCCCGCGTGCACCGGGCCGACCGGGATCTCGTACACGCCGTCGCCTTCGACCTCCAGGAAGGGGTAGGGGCCTTCCTGTTCGGCGAAGCGCGGCGGGGGGCCGGCGGCGGGGTTCATCGGGTACCAGCCGCGGGGCCAGTGGAAGTGCCGCACCAGGCGGTGGGGCAGGGGGTGGCCGAGCGGGACGATGCCGAACAGGTCCCGCATCTCGCGTTCGAACCGGCCCGCGGGGAAGGAGAGATGGGCCAGCGTCGGCAGTACGGGCCGGTCGGCGTCGAGCCGTACCTGCAGTTCGGTGCGGGTGTCGGGCGGGCCCGCCACGAACAGGTACACCACGCGGATGCCGTGGTCGTCGTGGTGGGCGGCGATCAGGGCGAGCCGGTGTCCACCGGTCAGCAACTGTTCGAAGCGGTACGGAAGTTCGGTCGCAGTGAGCTCTTCTGTGGTGCGCATCGATGTCAGTGGCCTCCGAGCGTCGTGGCGGCGGCGTGCAGCAGGCCGGTGAGGGGGCCGGTGGTGGTGCCCAGGGCGGCGCAGGCGACCAGGCCGAGGACCAGCGGCCAGATCCCCGGCTCCGCCGGGCCCGAGGGCCGGGACGGAGCGGGGCCGAGGAGCATCCGCGCGGTCCGGGCGGCAAGGGCGGCGCAGGCGGCCACCACCAGCAGCAGGGCCCCGGAGGTCGCCCAGGCCAGGCCGGTCCCGGCGGCGAACCCGGCGCGGGCGATGCCGAGTTCTGAGGCGAAGAGGCTGAACGGCGGGAAAGCCGTCAGTGCCACCACCGCGAAGCCGAACGCCCCGCCCAGGGCCGGCGCCCGGGCGAGCAGCCCCCGCATCCGGCCGATCCTGGCGGTGCCGGTCAGCTGCAGGATGCGGCCGGCACCGCAGAACGCGGCCGACTTGGCGAGCCCGTGGCCGGCGATGTGCAGCAGGGCGGCGGACAGGGCGAGCGGGCTGCCGATCGCCGCCGCCAGGGCGATCAGGCTCATGTGCTCCATGCTGGAGTAGGCCAGCATCCGCTTGTGGTCGCGCTGGGCGAGCAGCAGCCCGGCAGCGAGCGCGAGGGTGAGCAGGGCCATTCCGGCGAGCAGCACGCGGGTGAAGCCGGCGCCGAGGGCGGCGTCGGCGATGACCCGGTAGCGCAGGATCGCGGCGAAGGCGACGGACAGCAGCACCCCCGACATCAGCGCGGAGACGGGCGCGGGCGCCTGGCTGTGGGCGTCGGGCAGCCAGGCGTGCAGCGGGACCAGACCGGCCTTGGCGCCGAAGCCGAGCACGACCAGGTGATGCCGAGCCGGGTGACCGCCGGGTCGAGCCCGCCGGCGCGGGCGACGAGCATGGGCCAGTCCAGGGCCCGGGCCTCGGCGATGCCGGCCTGCCGGGCCGCGTAGTAGATCAGCACGGTGCCGAGGAAGGCCAGCGCGATGCCGGCGGAGCAGATCACGACGTACTTCCAGGCGGCCTCCACCGAGGTGCGGGTGCGGCGGTGGCCGACGAGGAAGGCGGTGACGATGGTGGTGGCCTCGACGGCGACCCACAGCACACCGAGGTTGGCGGTGACGACGGCCAGGCACATCGCGGCCAGGAAGGCTTGCACGAGGACGTGGTAGTGCCGCAGCGTACGCTCGCTGGCCCGTCCGGCGGCGCGTTCGCCCGCCAGGTATGCGGGCGCCGAGCCGCAGGCGATGAGCGCGACGGCGCCGATGACGAGCAGCATCCACGCGGTGAGGGCGTCGGCGCGCAGCAGCCCCGCGCACGCGGAGACGGGCCCGGCGCCGACGACGTCCGCCGCCAGCAGGCTGCCGCACAGCAGGATCGTGCCGGGCGGGACGAGCCCCGGCCAGGCGGCCGCACACCGGCGGGGCATGAGCGCGTACGCCGCGGCGACGACCAGAGGTGCGGCGACAGGGGTGATCAGCAGCGCGGACCCTTCTGATGGATGCAGCATCAGTCGTGCAGCTCCCTCAGGTCGTCGATGTCGGTCGTGCCGAACGCCTCCCGCATCCGCGTGGTGAGGATCTGCAGCACCAGTACCGCGAGCAACACGTCGAAGGAGACCCCGAGTTCGACGATCAGCGGCACACCGGAGGTGGCCAGGAAGGCGGTGGCGGTGATGCCGTTGTCCAGCAGCAGGAAGCCGACCACCTGAGCCGGCGCGCGTCTGCGGGTGACCAGGACGAAGAAGCCGATCAGGACGACGGCGAGCCCCACCGGCAGGGCATGGGTGGCCGGCGTCGGGGCCAGCCGGGTCAGGGGCCGGCTGACCGCGTAGGCGAGCAGGGTCAGCAGTGCCGCGGTGAGCAGCGAGGCGGCGACGGTGACCAGGGGCTGGGTCTCGCGGACCTCTTCGCCGCCGCGGCCATCGGCCGGCACGGCCGTCGCGCGCCGCATCAGATACGGCAGGACGCCCGCCCTCAGCAGCCCCAGAGCGACGCCCACGGCGGTCAGGTCCCCGCGTTCCTCGTGCGCGCCGAGCAGCAGGGCGATCGCGGCCAGGGCGACCCCCTGGAGGGCGAAGGCCCGTACGATCGCGGCGAGTTCGTGCCGCCACAGCACGAGCACGGCCGCCAGCAGGAAGACACCGCAGGCCAGGTCGAGGAGCTGGGTGTAGAGGCCGTCGCTCATGGCGCTCCGTTCAGGAAGTACGACGCGGTCACCGCCAGCAGCGCCAGCAGGAAGGACCCCGCGAGCAGTTCGGGCACGCGGAACAGGCGGATCTTGGCCCAGAACACCTCGGCTGCCGCGAGGAGCGCCCCCAGGACAGTCACTTTCACCACGAACAGCACCAGCGCCACCGCCAGAGCCGTCCAGGAGGGGCCGGTGGCGATGCCCCACGGCATGAACAGCGAGGACAGCAGGCCGAGCAGCAGGGTCAGCCGCATCTGGGCGCCGAACTCGACCAGCGCGAGGTCGGGTCCGGCGTACTCCAGCACCATCGCCTCATGGATCATGGTCAGTTCGAGGTGGGTGGAGGGGTTGTCCACCGGGATCCGGCCGGTCTCCGCGAGTACCGCCACCGCGAGCGCGGCCACCGCCAGCAGCCCGGCCGGGGAGGCGAGGCGGGCCGGCTGGTGGACGGCGCCGGCGACGATCGCGGGGACGTTGGTCGTCCCGGCCGGGATCGACAGCGCGAACACCGACAGCAGCAGGGTCGGCTCCACCAGGGAGGCGACCGTCATCTCACGCGAGGCGCCCATCCCGCCGAACGCGGTGCCCGAGTCCAGCCCGGCCAGGGCGAGGCCGATCGTGCCGAGCGAGATCAGCGCCACCACGACGATCAGGTCCGCGTGCCCGCTCACCGGGGTGTCCGTGGACAGCAGCGGCAGCAGCGCGGCGGCCACGGCGGCGGTGGCGGCCAGCAGGGCGGGGGCGGCACGGAACGCGGGGCCGGTCCCCATCGGCGTGACGGGTTCCTTGCGCAGCAGTTTGCGCGCGTCCCGCCAGGGCTGCAGCACCCCGGCCCCGGCCCGCCCCTCCAGGCGGGCCCGGACCTGCCGCATCCACCCGGTCAGCAGCGGCGCCCCGGCCGCCACGACCGTGACCTGACCGGCGACGGCCACGTACCCGAGTCCGTGCGTCACCAGCCCACCGCCAGTGCCAGCAGCAGGACGACCAGCCCGGCGAAGCCGTAGCCGAGATACAGATGGACGCTGCCGCCCGCCAGCCCGCGGGCCGCCTGCCCGGCCCCGGCCAGCGCGCGCAGCACCGGGTCGTACAGCCGGTGCTCGATGCGGTCGGGCACCCGGTGCCGGAATCGGACCCGTCGCACCAGGTACGCCGACTCCCGCACCGGGGTGACGTCCACATGCTGCTCCGGGGCCAGCACATCGTCGAAGACGCGTTGCAACGGCTCGGCGAACGAGGTCGCCGTGTACGTCATACGCGGCGTCGGAGCCCCGCCCCCGCAGTCCCACAGCCGGGCGTTCACCCGGCGCCCGCGCCGGCCGCGGAGCCGGGGCAGGCCGGTGGCCGGCAGGATCGCGGCCGTGAGGGCGGCCACCACCCACAGCGGGGACAGCGACGCGGAGATGCCGGCGAGCCGCACCCGCGCTCCGCCCCCCGACACCGCCCCCGTGCCCGGCAGCCCGACCGCGCCCACGGCCCGGTCGAGGCCGTCACCCAGGAGTCCGGGCACCACCGCCAGCGCCACGACCGCCACGGCGAGCAGGGCCATCCCGGCGAGCATCAGCGGCGGCGCCTCCCGCGCCGAGGCAGCGCGCCGGTCGCGCGGCCGGGCGAAGAAGCCGACGCCGAGTGCCTTCACGAACACGGCAGCGGCGATACCGGCCGACAACGCGATCAACGCCACCGACAGGGGCAGCGCGACCGCGACGGCCACACCGGGCACCTTCCGGCCGTGGACGAGGGACTGGAGGAGCAGCCATTCGCTGACGAAGCCGTTGCCGGGCGGCAGTGCCACCGCGCCGAGCGCGGCCAGCGCGAAGCAGCCGGCGGTGACCGGCAAGCGGGACCGCAGCCCGCCGAGCCGGTCCAGATCGCGCAGGCCGGTGGAGCGCTGCACGGACCCTGCCGCGCAGAACAGCAGGGCCTTGAACGCGGCATGGTTGACGACGTGCAGCAGCGCCGCCGCCAGCGCCAACGCCGCCAGTGGCCGGTCACCGTGGGAGGCGAACAGCCCACAGGCGCCGACACCGATGAGGACCAGGCCCATGTTCTCGCTGCTGGAGTACGCCACCAGCCGCTTCAGGTCGGACGCCATCGCCGCCTGGAGGACGCCGTACACGGCACTCGCCCCGCCCACCGCCAGCAGCCCCAGCCACCACCACGCCGGGCCACCGCCGAGCAGATCGACGCGGTGCGCACCAGGCCGTAGATGCCGAGGTTGACCGTGGCCGCGCTCATCAGCGCCGCGACGGGGCCCGGGGCCTCGGGATACGCCCGTGGCAGCCAGGCGTGCAGCGGCACCGCCCCCGCCTTCGAGGTGAAGGCCAGCGCCAGGAGGGCGAAGACGAGCCCCCGTACGCCCGCCGGGACGCCGGGTGCGCCCGCCCGCAGCGCGGTGAAGGTCTCTCCACCGGCCCGCGCGGCGAACAGTGAGAATCCGGCCAGCAGCAGAACCAGGCCCAGGTGGGTCAGCACCGCGTACCAGACGCCCGCCTGCCGTACCGAGGCATGCTGCTGGTGCTCGCCGAGCACCAGCAGCAGCGAGCCGAGCGCCGACACCTCCCACAGCAACAGGAACGTGGACACCGACGCCGCCACCGGTACGAGAACCAGGCTGAGCGCGAACAGCGGCAGCACCGCCTGCGCCGTCCGGGAGCCGAGCCCCCCGGCGCCCCGCCCGGCCGCGTACCCGATGCCGTACACCGCCACCGCGGCCACGACGGCCCCCGCCACCGCCATGAACAGCCCCGCCAGCGCGTCCACCGCCACCTGCGCTCCGGCCGGCGGCACCAGCCCGGAGCAGACGGCCGCCCAGCGGCTGCCGCTCAGTGCGGCCGCACCCGCCACGACACCCGCCACGCCGACACCGGCCGTCAGCACTCCGACGACCGGGACACGCGGCCGGTACGGCAGTGCGAGACCCGCCGCCGCCCCCGCGCCGCCCAGTGCCACGGCCGTCGCGAGGGCGGCCGGAATCGCGCTCACCGTCCGGTCACTGTCCTGAGCGCCGCCACGATCGCCGCCGGCTCCGGCGGGCACCCCGGCACCGTCACATCCACCGGTACGACATCGGCGACCGCGCCTTCGACGCCGTACCCGCCGGCGAACTCCCCGCAGTCGAGCGCGCAGTCACCGACCGCGACCACCAGCCGCGGCGCGCTCATCGCGGCGACCGTGCGGCGCAGCGGCCCGGCCATGTTCCGGGTCACCGGTCCGGTCACCAGCGCCACGTCCGCGTGCCGGGGCGAGGCCACCAGCCGCGCCCCGTACCGCTCGGCGTCGTACACCGGGTTGAAGGCCGCGGCGATCTCGATCTCGCAGCCGTTGCAGGAACCCGCGTCGACACAGCGCACCTGCGCCGAACCACGCAACTCCCGTGCCGCCTCGGGTACGTCGCCCGCCGGGGGAGGCGGGGCCGGTTCGGCGACGCGGCCGGTGCTCAGGATCTTGCGCAACAGGCCCATGAAACCTCTTCGTACTGGTGGTGAGGTCTTCCGCCAGTGACAAACAAGGCGACCAGGGGCCGGAGTTACGAGGGTTTCCCGGTGCTTTGCCTAGTTGGGGATACTTTGCCCCTCTCGTAGGCGTTCGATAGCCGACGCTACGCCGGCGGTTTCCCCTCCGGCTGGGCCGCCCGCAGGTCGGCGAGCAGCTCCGCCTGCCCCGCCAGTACGCCGGAGAGGATCGAGCGTGCCACCCGCAACAGTTCCGCGACCTCGGGGCTGGCCAGGGAGTAGTACACGTTCGACCCCTCCTTGCGGGTCCGGACCAGGTTCGCCCGACGCAGTACGGCCAGCTGCTGGGACAGGTGCGCCGGCTCGATGCCCACCTCGGGCAGCATCTCCGCGACCGCGTGCTCGCGCTCGCTCAGCAACTCCAGGACGCGGATGCGGGCCGGATGGCCGAGCGTCTTGAAGAACTCGGCCTTCAGCTGGTACAGCGGCGCGCTCATCGCATCCATCCACTCGTCAAGAACATGTGACCCATCCTCGCGTGCGACACGGGCGGAGCCGAACTCCGCACCCGGCCGCCGGCCCGGTGGCAGGGCCGGTTCAGGCCTTCTTGACCACGCTGGACTTCAACTGCATGGCACCGAATCCGTCGATCCGGCAGTCGATGTCATGGCCGTCCGTGCCGTCGACGAGCCGGATGCCCCGCACCTTGGTGCCCGCCTTGATCCCGGTCGGGCTGCCCTTGACCTTGAGGGTCTTCACGACGGTGACGGTGTCGCCGTCGGCGAGCACGTTGCCGACCGAGTCCTTGACGACCTTGTCCCCGCCCGCGCCGGCGGACGCGTCGGACGGCGACCATTCATGGCCGCACTCGGGACAGACGAGGAGGGCACCCATCTCGTACGTGTACGTGCCGGAGCACTCGGGGCAGGCGGGAAGGCTGTCGCTCATGGAACCAGTGTCTTTCTCTCGGTGAGCGGATACGAATGGGTCAGGTAGCAGGGCGGACGGGCCGGGGTCACAGGGGCAGGGTGATCCAGACGGTCTTGCCTGCGCTGTCGGCGTCGTCGCGGACGACCGCGGTCCCGCCCAGGCCGAGGACGAACTCCATCACGGTGCCCATGCCGCCGGCGCCGGACGCCGACAGCGGGGGCCGGCCGGGGTGACGGTCGTGGACGCCCATGGCCAGGCAGTCCCGGCCCGCGGCGTAGACCACGGTGAGCTGCGGGGAGAGTGCGGCCGCGTGCCGGACGCTGTTGGTGACCAGTTCGCTCAGGATCAGCAGGGCCGGGTCCACGGTCGGGTGCCGCAGCCCGATGCCCCATTCCACCAGGGTCTGTTCAGCGGTCTCGCGGGCCACGCGGACCGCCGACGGCACGGCCGGCAGGGTGAGCACGTGCCGGTGCGGCAGTGCCTCCGACTGCGTGGTCATCGCCGCACCGCCCCCTGGACGAGATCACTCATCGGGCTGCTTCCTCGCTGGTACCGGCGCTCTCCCGGCTCGTCTTCCGCGCCGGTACGGCGGGCAGGACGCCGGCCGACTCCAGGTGGTCGCGGGCGGCCTGGATCGCCTCGGGCGTGCCGGCGTACTCGCGGCCCTCGTGCCGCAGCAGACCGAGGGCGCCGACGGAGTCGAGGACCTGGCGCTGGCCGGGACGTATGCCGGAGGCCAGGACGAGGATGCCGCGCCGGTTCAGCTTCTCCACCGCGTCCTTCAGCACGAGGGCGCCGGTGGCGTCCATCGTGGACACCCGCGACATCCGCAGGATCACGACCCGTACGTCCGCGACCTCGGTCAGCTCCAGCAGAAAGCGATGCGCGGCGGCGAAGAACAGCGGGCCGTCGATGCGGTAGGCGACGATGTGCTCGGCCAGCAGCCGGTGCTCCTCGGCGGTGTGATCGCCCGGGTCGAGCGGGACCTGGTCGAAACGGGCCTGCTTGGCCACCGCGCGCAGGGCCAGGGCACCGGCGACGACCAGGCCGATGATCACCGCGTACACCAGGTCCAGCGCCAGCGTCGCCGCCGCTGTCAGCACGAGTATCACCGCATCGGACCGCGTCGCCTTCGCCATCGCCTTCAGCGAGCCGACCTCGACCATGCGGACCGCCGTGGCCAGCAGGACGCCTGCCAGCGCCGCCAGCGGGATCTTCGACACCAGGGGAGCCGCGGCGAAGACGATCACCGCGAGGACGGCGGCGTGGGTGAGGGCGGCCAGCCGGGAACCCGCACCCGTACGGACGTTGACGGCGGTCCGGGCGATGGCTCCGGTGGCCGGGACGCCGCCGAACAGCGGGGCGGCGATGTTGGCCAGACCCTGGCCGAGCAACTCCCGGTCCGGGTCGTGCCGTTGTCCCACCGTCATGGCGTCGGCGGCGGCCGCGGACATCAGTGACTCCAGCGCCGCCAGGGCGGCCACCGCCACGGCCGGGGCGAGCAGCGAGCCGAGCGCGCCGGGCTGGAAGAAGGAGAGCGACGGCGCGGGCAGTCCCGCGGGCAGGTCGCCGATGGGCTTCGCGTCCAGGTGGGCGACCTGGGCGACGACCGTGGCGGCGATCACGGCGACGATGGAGAACGGAACGGTCGGCCGCCACCGGGCACCGGCCAGCATGAGCACGACCACGGCGACCGCGAGCCCGACGGCGGTCCAGTTCGGCGCCGTCATGAACTCCCGGACCGCGTGCCAGGTGACGACGAGCACCTTGTCGCCCTTCGGCTTGGGCACGCCGAGCGCGTTCGGCACCTGCTGAAGTCCGATCACACAGGCGATGCCGAGTGTGAAGCCCTCGATCACGGGCGCCGGTACGTACCGCATGTAGCGTCCGGCCCTGAGCAGGGCGAGGGCGACGAGCATGACGCCGGCCATCAGCCCCACCGTGAGAACGGCGGTCGGACCGTACTGGGCGACGATCGGCACGAGGACCACCGTCATCGCGCCGGTCGGCCCCGACACCTGCAGATTCGACCCGCCGAACACCGCGGCCAGCGCACCCGCCACCACGGCGGTCGCCAGACCGGCCTCGGCGCCGAGCCCGGAGGACACCCCGAAGCCCAGGGCGAGCGGTAGCGCCACGATCGCCACCGTGAGCCCGGCGAGCAGATCACGGCGTGGATCGCGCCGTATCTGCGCCAGATCGGAGCGGGCGGGCAGCAAGGAGGTGAGGCGGGCCAGAACCGCCCGGACGGCCGTCGTGCTCATCGGGCGCCGACCTCGGCTTCCCGCAGCTCGGCCGGCAGTTTGTTCCGCTCCACCTCGATGGCGGCCGGCAGATCCCGCACCGGCATCGGCCCGTCCTGCAGCAACTCCAGCACCCAGTTCTCCTCGCAGAGCTGTGCCCGCGGCCATCTGCAAGCACAACGAAGACAGCATCTAAGCAATTGCCGATTTTCGCAATTCTACTATCCGATCTATAGAAGTTTGCGGGAGATGGCCGGCTGTGGGTGTTCGGTCAGGTGGAGGATCCGTGCTTCTGAATCTGCAGGAAGCGGCCGTGCCACGAGTGATACCGGACGGCGCCGGTGGCCGCGTTGACCGAGAGCATTCCGACGATCCGCACCGCCTGTCCGGAATCGATCTTCGCGGCACCGAGCCGGGTGCCGGCGGGCATCATGCCGTAGGCGGTGTTCCACATCATCGCCGGCCCGAACTCCAGCCGGACCCGGCTGCTGCCCGGGTCGACGAGCACCTCGGTGGCGCCCTTGCCGGAGGAGACGAGGAGCTGGGCCCAGAACCCGTTGCTGAACCGCATGACCTCCCCGACGTGCAGACCCCAGTGGCCGGCGAAGCGCGCAGCGGCGCGGTCCGCGTCGGCCAGGTTCCGCACCGGTTCCCGCCGCGCCGTCACCTCGCCCGCCGTCATCCCGGCCCGTGGCCGCCACGACGGGGAGTCGTGGCGGCGGCCCAGAGGAGTGAGGCGATCGGCGCGGCCACCGCGGCGATCAGCACGGCCAGTGGCAGCCCCCGCGTACGCAGACGGTTCACTGCGGCCTCTGCCGGTGGGCGGCGAGGCGTTCGCGCGCCTCGGTGTATGTGTCCGTGTCGATCTCTCCCGAGGCGTAGCGCCGGTCGAGGATCTCCTCCGGGGTCTCGCGGTGCTGCTGGCCTTCCCAGCCGTGACCGCGGCCGGACGCGCCCGCGGACGAGCTGTGCGTCAGGCGGATCACGGCCCACACGGCGAGGCAGATCAGCGCGATCCACAGCAGGGGCATGAAGGCCATCCAGGCCCAGCCGCCGTCCCAGTACATCACCGCATCCACCTCCACCAGCGAAGTTTCGAACAGCTTCTGCCCTCATGGTGGGCCTCGGCCGGGGGCCCGGGCCAAGGGCTCTTCGGGCCCGGTCCGGGGCCGGTCGGCACCTCTCGCACGCCTTTCTCGTGAGCCGGTCC
The DNA here is from genome assembly GCF_020181035.1 of Streptomyces sp. CoH27. Lineage (GTDB taxonomy): Bacteria > Actinomycetota > Actinomycetes > Streptomycetales > Streptomycetaceae > Streptomyces > Streptomyces camelliae. The sequence continues at coordinate 78,824 of NZ_JAIQYY010000001.1, read as the reverse complement.
TGCTGACGGGCCGCTCGGGCCGCCGAGCCGCAGCTGCCGTACCGCAGGGGCCGCTCAGCTCCCGGCGACCGCCGTCATCGTTCCACGACACTCATCACGGCGAGCGTGATGTTGTCCGGTCCGCCGGCGGCCATGGCCGCCTTCCAGAGTTCGAAGGCGGCCCGTCCGTCGTCGTGTTCGCGCAGTACGTCGTCGAGGACGTCGTTCGGCAGCGGGTCGGTCAGTCCGTCGGTGCAGATCAGGTATCGGTCGCCGGGGGCGAGGGACACGGTTGTCATATGAGGGGCGACAGGGCGGTACTCCGCGGTGCCGCCGAGGGACTGCGTCACGAGGGAGGTGGTGCGCCGCCCCGGTTCCGGCGTCGGGCTGTCGTCCGTGCTGACCTGGAGCACCCCGTCCCGGGGCACGGCGAAGACCCGGCTGTCCCCGACGTTGAACACCAGCAGCGACCCCGGCAGTACGACGGCTCCCGCGACGGTCGTGCCCATCGTGGCCAGCGCTCCACCGCTCGCACGGGCGGCCGCGTACACCTCGCGATTGCAGATGTCGAGGTCCTGGCGCACCTCGTCCTCACCGGCCAGACCGGGCCCGCTCGCGGCGAGCCGGCGGACCACCAGGGCGCTGGCCACCTCGCCGCCGGGCTGGCCGCCGAGCCCGTCGGCGACCGCGACCACGAGCGGTGTGCCGAGCCGGAACACCAGCGTCTGCGGATTCTCGGTCACGGTGGAGCACACGGTCCACGGCCCGACGACCAGACTGTCCTCGTTGCTGTCGCGGATCAGCCCTGGATGACTCAGCGCGGTAACGGCGACATACGTCATGGAAGCCAGCACCTTCCCAGCTCGGAGTCGTCGGTCCCGGCCACGATCCGTGGCGCGCCGGCGTTCGTGCGGTTCATCGTGCGCCGCCCGTCGACGCGTCGTGGACACGTACCGCCGTGACCTGGTACTCGGGGCACGACGTGGCGGTGTCCGCGTGCTCGGAGGTGGCGCGGTTCACCCCGCTCGCGGGGAAGCGGCAGGAGCAGAAGACCTGGCCGGGGGCGCCTGTTCGCTGATGCAGCCGCTGTCCCGGCCGGCCGCGCCGTTCGGCCAGGGCCCGGAACGCGTCGAAGCGGTCCACAGGGCCCGTGGGAACCATGCCCTCATCGTGGCGGCGGCGCCACAAGGTCGCAATCGCGCGTCACGGCTCACGGACTCCTGCGGTGGCTGCCCGTGCCTGCCGCGCTGTCGGCGAGCGGCGGCACCTGGCCCGAGGCGCCGTGGCTCACCGATGATGCCGGTGATCACCGCGGCGGGTCGTGTGTTCCCGGCTCGCGGCGGTCAGGGGTCGGCGACGCATCGACGGCGAGGGCATCGCCTGTCCCGTCAGCCCGGTCGCTTTCCCGGCACAGGACGTCGAGCACGACGGAGCCGTCGACGGTCTCGTGGGCGACCAGTTGTCCGGCCAGGTCATCCAGGGCGGTCCGGTGGTCGCGCAGCAGCGCGGTCGCGCGTTCCTCGGCCTGGCGGAGCAGACGGGCGACCTCCTCGTCGACGACGCGCTGGGTCTGCTCCGAGTACGGCGGCCGGCCCGGCTCGTCGGCCGTCTCACCGAGGAAGTGCGGTTGGGCCGAGGCGTACCCGATCGGGCCGAGTGCCGAGGAGAGGCCGAACTCGCGGACCATGCGGGTGGCGATCTGGGTGGCTCCGGCCAGGTCGTTCGCGGCTCCCGTCGATCCCTCTCCGAAGGCCACGAGTTCGGCCGCCCGCCCGCCCAGGCGCACCGCCAGAAGGTCGGTCAGATAGCTCTCGCTGTACAAGTGACGTTCTGCTTCGGGGAGTTGCTCGGTGACTCCCAGGGTGACGCCGGCGGGCAGGATGGTCACCTTGGCCACCGGATCGGCGTGCTCGCACAGTGCCGCGACCAGGGCGTGACCCGACTCGTGGACCGCGACCGAGCGGCGCTCCTCGGGCAGCAGCGCGTTGGAGGACTCCCGGCGTCCCAGCAGCACGCGATCGCGGGCGGCGTCCAGGTCGTGCGGTTCGATCCGGGTGCGGTCGTTCCGTACGGCGTTGATGGCGCCCTCGTTGACCAGGTTGGCGAGATCCGCGCCGGAGAACCCCGGGGTGGCACGCGCCACCGCGTCCAGATCGACCTCCGGGGCCAGGGTCTTGTCCCGGGTGTGAACGGCGAGGATCGATGCCCGCTCGGCCTGGTTGGGCAGCGGCACGGTGACCTGCCGGTCGAACCGCCCGGGACGCAGCAGGGCCGGGTCGAGGCTCTCGGGCCGGTTGGTGGCGGCGAGGACGACGATGCCGCTGGACTGGTCGAAGCCGTCCATCTCGGACAGCAGCTGGTTCAGGGTCTGCTCGCGCTCGTCGTTGCCGCCCAGCCGGGTCCCGCCGCCGCGACGCGAACCGAGCGCGTCGATCTCGTCGATGAACACGATCGACGGGGCGCGTTTGCGTGCTTCGCCGAACAGATCGCGCACCCGGGAGGCGCCGACCCCGACGAACATCTCCACGAACGCGGAGCCGGTCACCGACAGGAACGGCACGTCCGCCTCGCCGGCGACCGCCCGCGCGAAGAGCGTCTTGCCGGTCCCGGGCGGCCCCACCATGATCACGCCACGGGGGCCTTTGGCCCCGGCGGCGGTGTACCGGGCGGGATTGCGCAGGAAGTCGACGACCTCGCTGATCTCCTGCTTGACCCCGTCGTACCCGGCGATGTCGTCGAAGCCGGTGGTGGGCCGCTCCGCCTCGATGATCTTCGCGCGTGAGCGCCCGATGGCGCTCAGCCCGCCGGTCACCGACCCCGCGGCGCGGCGTCCCATCCACACGAGGAAGCCGGCCAGCAGCAGGAACGGCAGGAACGCGACGAGCACGGACAGCCATGGCGAGCCGCCGCTGCCACTCTGCCGGGCGGTGATCCGCACATGGTGCGAGGTCAGCTGCTGCTGGAGCTGGGCGCCGGTGCCCAGCGCGGTGGGGATCTGGGTGGTGAACTTCGTGCCGTTCTTCAGGGTGCCGCTGACCGCGCCCTTGTCGCTGATGTCGACCATCTGCACCTGGCTGGCGCCCACCTTGCCGACGAAGTCGCTGTAGGAGAGTGCGGTGGCGTGCGTTCCGGACCGCGCGCGCGAGAGCAGCAGGACCATGACGAGCGTCATCAGGACCCACCAGAACATCCACCGCCCGCCGAGCGGCTGCGGCGGCCGGGACGGAGGGGTGGGCGGTTCGCGCGGCGGCCCGGACCGGGCGGGCGGCGTCAGATGCCGGTGCGGCATCCGCACTCGTGTGATCACCGATCCCACGCCCTTCGACGACATCGATCCCCATCCACCAGCCTCCACCCTGCCGTCCCCGGACGGCAGGGGTCGAACGGCCCTGATGAGGCGCACCCCGGACCCGCACGGGCCGGCTCGGCCCGGCCGGTGCGCCGTCCTCCCGCCCCGGTCACACGAGCCCCGCCCCCAGCGGACGACCGGCCGCCCCCGGCAGCACGTACCCCACCGCCGAACCCCGGTGCTCGATGAAACGGCTCAACTCGTCACGCTCGGCGAGCCGTTGCTGGACCCGGACGAAGAGAGCGGGGTCGCGCATGTAGGCAAGGAAGAGCAGGCCGCGGTCGTCGGCTCCGTTGTCGTAGGAGTAGCCGCGCCGCAGCATGCGGGCACCGCCGTCGAGGTGCGGCGCGGCCGCCCTGATGTGGGCGTGCGGCGGGATGACGTAGCGGCCCTGCGGGGTCTTGGCGAACATGTCCGGCCGGTCGCGCTCACGGCTGCCGCCGAGCGGCGCGCCGTCGGCCCGGTGCCGCCCGATGACCTCTTCCTGGCGGGACAGGGGGAGCGCGGCGAAGTCTGCCACGCCGACATGGACGCGGCGCACCACGAGGTAGGTGCCGCCCCGGGAGTCCCACACCCAGTGTTCGCACTCCTCGGGAGCCGGGTTGGCGGTGCCGTCCTTGAAGCCGAGGACGTTGCGCGGGGTCTGCCCGGGCGGGGTGGGCGGCAGGAAGCCCGGCTGGCGCCAGCGGACGCCTCCGGCGGTGCGGCGGGTGAGCTCGCCCGCCGCACCCGCGACGGTGGCGGGGTCGGCCGCGCAGAACTGGACGAGGAGGTCGCCACCGCAGCCGGCGGGGTCCAACCGGTCCCCGGCAAAGACCGGGAGGTGCGGGACGCGGGCGGTACGGAGCAGACCCGGTCCGACGGCGACCGTCACGGTGAGCGCCGCCCGCCGGGCCTCCTCCACGAGGCCGGGCAACGCGCTGGCGAAACGGCCGAGGGTGGTGCGCAGCGCGGCCGGCCGGGGTTCGGCGAGGTCGTACGCGAGGAGGAGGACGTGGCTCTGCTGCGGTGTGCTCACCCCGGCCTGGCGGTCGCCCGCGAAGGGCCGGACGCGGGCGGCTTCCCGCGCCCGTCGGGCCACCGCGGACCCGTCCGGGCCGGACCGCGGCAGGCCCCCCGTGGAGGCAGCCCGGCCCTCCGGCGCCTTGCCGCACCCGGACACACCGGCGCCGAGTGCGGCGGCTCCGGCCGACCGGACCACCGTCCGACGGGAGAGCGCGCCCGGTTCGCCACCCGGCTCGCCGCGCGGCTCCGCATCAGCTGGCGTGTCGAAATTCGCAAACCTCCTCATCGGCATGAAAGGGACGATACATCTGCGTGTCATGCGATCGAATCTCATCCAACGAGGCATGGCGCGCCGCGTGGTGTGGCCGGCCATGGTGCTGCTGCTGGGCCTCGCCGGGGCGGCCGGGTGCAGTGGGCGGCAGCCGGCAGCTGGCCCGGCAGCCGGTCCGGCCGGCGGCGCGACCGGCGGCGCGGCCCGGGCAGGGGCCGGGGGAGCGGGCGTGGTGCGCGTGCCGCAGGACACCCGCTCCCTGCAGAAGGCGATGAACCGGGTGCGTCCGGGCGGCCTCGTCCTGGTCTCGCCGGGCGTGTACCGCGAGAGCGTCACCATCGCCAAGCCCCGTGTCGTGCTGCGCGGTACGGACCGCTCGGGTGTCGTCGTGGACGGCGAGTTCCGCCGCCCGAACGGCGTCACCGTCACCGGGGCCGGCTCGGTCGTGGAGAACCTGACCGTGCGCAACCACCTCGCCGACGGCGTGCTGTTCACCGGCGTCACCGACGCCCGCCTCCAGGCCGGCCGCGCGGGCGGCTCCGCCCACGACCTCCAGGACACCGAGAAGTTCCCGCCCTTGCAGGGCTTCCGCGCGTCCTACGTGACCGCGTACGACAACGCGTTGCACGGCATCTACGTCTCTGACGCCCAGGCCGGCGTCATCGACCACTCCTACGCCTCCGGACAGGCCGGCTCCGGCATCTACGTCGGTCGGTGCCAGCCCTGCTGGACGGTCGTGCGGGACAACGTCACCGAGCACAACGCGGTCGGCATCGAGGTCACCAACGCCTCCGAACAGCTGTGGCTGCTGGGCAACCGGGCATCCCGCAACCGGATCGGACTGACCGTCAACTCCAACGACGTGGGGACCCTGGGCCCCCAGCACGGCGCGGTCGTCGCCGGCAACGCCTTCACCGACAACAACGACGCCGACAGCCCGAACCAGGCAGACGTCGGCTTCGGCATCGGGATCGGCACCGGCGGCGGACGCGACAACCTGTTCCAGCAGAACCTGGTCTCCGGCAACCGCGCCGCCGGGATCGCCATCAGCGACGTGCAGGGCTACCCCGCCACCGGCAATGTCGTAAGGGACAACTCGGTCACCCTCAACGGCACCGACCTCGTCCTGAGCGCGGCCGACAGGACCGGCAACCGGCTGTCGGGCAACGGCAGGGCAGTGGTCGCCCGGCGGCTGACGGCGGTACCGGAGCCGCCGGGCGTGTCCTTCCAGAACGTCCCCGCACCGCCGGCGCAGCAGCCGATGCCCCAGGCGGCCACCCAGCCACCCCAGCCGGCCGTCGGACTGCCCGGCACGGTGGAGGCCCAGTCGTACCGCATCCCGAGGTCCGGCTGACCGGCACCGTCGTACGCCGCCGAACTCGGCCGGCCGGCTTTGCCGGTCGCGTCGCCCTTGATCACCAGCGCCGCCCGCGCGGGCCGTCCGCATCACCGTCTGTCCCGCGTCAGCGCCCGCCGCCACCTGGAACCCTTCCGAGGGTGAGCGCCGGGATCAGTACAGCTCCACGCAGTCGTAACTCAGGCCCGGACTCAGACAGGCGCTGCCGCTCGAACCGCTGATGACGTTGATGGTCAGCGTGTTGGTGCCGACGACGAAGGCGCCCGCCGGGACGGAGTAGGTGAACACGGTGTTGTTGCCGCGGTAGGTGCCGATGGTCAGGCTGCGGGACCTCGGCTGGCCGGAGGCGCCGGGCGCGGCGGAGGTCCAGTCGTTCACGGTGATCTGGGGGCGGCCGCCGGCGTAGGCGGCGGTGATGCCGATGCGGACCGTGCGGGCGGCGATCTGGGCGGAGGTGAGGGTGAAGACGACCTTGGTGGGGTCGTTGACGTCCTTCCACTGGTACGCCGGGAAGTCGGCGGCTGTGTTGCTGCCCGCCGCGTAGGTCGTCGGGCCCCAGTTGCTCATCCGGGCGTCGGACGGGTGCATGGACGTCAGCCGGGAACCGTTCTTGAACGACGTCGGTGTGCCGTTCCACTCGCCGATCCGGAAGAGGGCGGTCGGGGTCGTCCAGGCGGAGGTGATGTTCTGCCCGGTGGTGGCGGCGCCCGCACTGACCGTCACGGTGCGCGTGGCGACGGCGAGTTCGTCCTGGTACAGCGTCTGGGTGTATGTCCCCGGCTTCATCATCGGGCTGCTGAAGTTGCCGGTCGACGCGTCGGGCGTGCACCAGTACTGCGCCGTGGCGCTCGCGAAACCGACCAGGGCGGTGGAGCCGCTCGCCACCCCGGACGCCTTGCCGCTCACATAGCCGCGCCCGGAGTCCGCAACCGCGCCGCGCAGGCCGAGCCCGTACAGGAACCTCATGTCGGGTGCGCTGGGCGTGCTCGTGCCGCCGACCATCAGCGCGTACGGCCCGTACAGGACGCCGAGTCGCTGGCTCTCCGTCTGATTGTGGGCGGAGAACAGGTAGTTGTAGAGCTCGATCGACGAGTCCGTGCCCTGCTGCTCGATGTCACGGAAGAAGGGGCCGCCGGCGCTGCTCTCCCGGTTGCCGTACACCATGTGGACGCCGATGCCGTTGCCCGTGACGCCGCGCGGGGTCAGTTCCAGGGCGCGGCGGTTGGAGTAGTACTTCGAGCGGGTCTGGCTGCCGACCTGGTAGATGTCCGAGGACTCGATGGCCGTGCCGCCGCTGATGTCGGACGAGGTGGTGATGCCGCTGAGGACGGAGCGGTTCAGGTACTGGATCCAGCGCAGTTCGCCGCCGCCCGCGGAGTCCACGTAGGTGGCCATGTAGATCGTGTTCTGGCCGCTGACGACGACGCAGTAGTGGATCAGGGTGCCGCTGCCGTACCAGTTGGTGACCGACTCGGTGACGATGATGTGGTTGCCGGTCTGCGTGGCGGTGACGGTCGCCGTGCTGCCGAGACCCGACTCGACGTGGGAGCCCTTGGTGCCGGAGGGCTGGAGTTCGGTGCCGTTGTAGTTCAGCGAGGTCATGTCGCCGTTGCTCTGGCTGATCTTGAAGCTCAGCCCGGCGCCGGTGTTCACGGTGTAATAGCCGCCGCTGCTGGTGTAGCCGAAGCCCGCGGCCTGGGCGGGCACCGCGGCCGTGAGGACGGCCGCGCCCGCGCCGCCGAGGGGGACGAGAGCGGCGGAGGCCGCGAGCACGGATCGTCTACTGATGGCCAATTCCGGTTCCTTTCATGGGGGTTGGAATCCGGGGGAGCGCAGAGAACGATGGGGAAAGCGCTTACTGTCAGCGGGGCAACGTAGCAACGCCCGTCACGCACGTCAATCGGCGGCAACCCTTGCGGGGCGGCCGGCAACTGCACGGCATCAACGAGTCGGAGGCAGACATGACTTCACGCAGACGCCGCACCACACGCCGTACCGTCATCGCCGCGGCCGCCGCCCTGGGCGCGGCCGCTGTCGCCGTGCTCGCGCCCGGTTCCTGGGCGGATCCGGCCGGCCCGGCCCCGGCCGCCCGGGCGGCGGTGGCGTTCGACGGCGCGGTGGGCTACGGCGCGTCGGCCACCGGGGGAGCGGGCGGGACCACGTACCACGTGACCAACCTCAGCGACTCCGGCAGCGGTTCGTTCCGGGACGCGGTGAGCGCGCCGCACCGTACCGTCGTGTTCGACGTGGGCGGCTACATCACGCTGAACTCCGCGGTGTCCGTGGCCGACGACATCACCATCGAGGGAGACACCGCGCCCGGCCAGGGCATCGGCCTGCGCGGCAGGGAGGTGTCGTTCTCCCACTCCTCGAACGACATCGTGCGGTACGTCAGATTCCGGGAGGGCACACTCGACCCGGCGAACGGCAAGGCGAGCGTCGCGCTCGCCGACGCCAGCGACATGATCTTCGACCATGTGTCGGTGGAGTTCGCCAAGTGGGACGACATCGACGCCGTGGGCGCGAAGAACATCACCGTGCAGAACTCGATCATCGCCGACCCGATCGGGCAGCGGTTCGCCGCGCACACCGAGGGCGGACCGTTCACCTGGTACCACGACGTCTTCGCCAACGCGCACAACCGCAACCCGCTGGCCAAGGCCGACACCCAGTTCATCGGCAACGTCGTCTACGACTACCAGGGCGGCTACACGGCCGGGAACTCCGGCGGGACCTTCCGGCACGACGTGGCCGACAACGCCTTCATCGCGGGACCCGTCACCGGCACGGCGTCCAACGCCTACTACCAGATGGCCCATCAGCAGGTCTGGAACAGCGGCAACGTCCTGGACGGCGACGCCGACGGCCAGCTCGGCGGCACGCCACTCGGCGTCGGCGCGGGCGCCACCGCCCTCACGTCCCCCTGGTCGTCCGCCACCGCACCCCTCGTGGCCGCCGCGGGCACTGCGCAGCACGCCTACGCGTACGACATCGCCCAGGCAGGCGATCTGCCCCGGGACGACGTCGACTCCCTGGTGATCGCCGACGTCACCTCGCTCGGCACCAGCGGACGGCTGTGGTCGTCGCAGAGCCAGACCGGTCTGGACAACGGCGGCTACGGAACCATCACCGGGTAGGTCTCCGCCACCGGACCAAGAGGCCGACGCGACGGCGCGCAGGGCTGTCGCACATGGACCTGCATCCCGACCAGCTGCCGTACCACGTGCTGTGGCAGGACGTCCGGCGGCTCAGGGCCCGTTCGGCCGGGTCACCGGCCGCACCCGGGAGATCACCCGGGAGGACAGGCAGGCCTGCGGGGCGGGTCCGCGCGCGGACGTCCTGCGCCGGGCGAGCGTGCTCGGCCAGACGCTCCGCGACGTCGAACCGGCCCTGCGCAGGACCGAACCCGCGGGCGAGGGCGGTGCTGGGGACGTCGGAGACGGACGGCGGCGGCCCGGCGGGCGGCCGCTGCCGCCGGTGTCCACCCGGCCGGGCCGTGGTCGCGGCTGAGCGGGCGGTGCAGCCGCTGTGGGGGAAGAGCGTCTGACCGCAGCAGCAGTTCCACGTCGTCCTGCCGGCGCGGCCGCGCAGCCGGCCGGAGCGACCAGCGCCTCCCCGGCATGAAACGGCTCCGGCCACGCGGCCCCGTCCGCCGGCCATCGCGGATCGCCGACCGTCCGGTGTGCACGACGAGGACGGGCACCGGCGGGCCGACGGGCGGGGGTGCCACGTCGGACACCCTGCCGCGCGTGCCACCACCACATGGCCGGGATCGGAGCCGCTGCCGGGCCAGGCACCGCAGGTGAGGCCCGATGTGCGACGCACTCACGTCACCGGAGTGCTCGAAGCCGCCGGCGTTCGAAGGGCTCGTCCCGGAGTCGCTACAGGGGTGGGGGAGCGGCCGTGGCCGTGGCCGGGCGCTCCATGGCCGGGACCTCCTGCGCGGGACGGGGGCGCCGGCGCAGGCCGACGACCAGGCCGAGGACCAGGACGACGATGCCCAGCCACACCGACGGCCTGGGCGCACCGCTGCCCGAGACGGCGCCGACGACCGCCGCGGCGAGCGGCGCGATGCCGGTGAGCAGCCCGGCTCGCCCGGCCCCGACGGCGCGGACCGTCGAGTACCACAGGACGAAGGCGACCGCCGTCACCATCAACGCCAGATAACCGACGGCCGCCCATTGAGCACCGGTCAACTCCCGTGCGGCCGACGGTCCTTCCGACGTCACGCCGAGAACGGCCAGCAGCACGGCGGCCAGCCACGTCGCGTGCACGGACACGCCCCACGGCGCATGCCGGCGCAGCACCGGCACCGCGAGCAGGGTGAACGCGGCCTCGCAGCCCAGGGCCAGCACCGCCCAGGCCACCCCGACGGCATCGGTGCGGCCCGTGCCCTCCACCAGTACCGCGCCGGCCATGACGACAGGTGCGGCCAGCAGGACCTGCCGGCTCGGCCTGCGCCGCTCCAGCACCGGCCCCACCACCCCGAGCACCACCGGTACGCATGCCACCGCGACGGCGACCACCGCGGGCTCCGCGTGCGCGACACCGCGGACCACGGCCACGTTGAACAGCACCAGTCCGGTGACCGCGATCCCGGCCAGCCACAGCCACTCCCGGCCGCGTGGCCACATCAGGCGGGCACCGGTGAGCCGGGCCATGACCAGCAGGATCGCGGTCGCGGCCGCGTACCGGATCGCCTGACCGGTGAACAGCGGGGCGTCGACGAGGGTGCGCGAGACGGTGACGCTGCTGCCGACCAGCGTCATCCCGGCCATGCCCGGCACGAGCCGGGCGAACGATGCGGAAGGTGTTTCCATACCGCCTACGCTGCCGTCACCATGGACGTCATGGACAGGTCCACCATGCCCCCGGCCCAGGGGTCCAAAAATCCACGCCCGGCGACGGCGGCGGACAGCTCGGGGGACCGCACGCGGGCCTCAGGAGCGGCCGTCGGCTCGGACTTCCTCCAGCTGGACATCGGTCAGGCGCCGCCCGGCGGGCGCACCGCCTGGCTCGCCGACAGGCTGCGGTCGGCCATCGCCGACGGCCGGCTGCCGGTCGGAGCGCGGCTGCCCGCCAGCCGCGTGCTCGCCGGGGAACTGCGCGTCACCCGGGGCGTGGTCACCGAGGCCTACCGGCGGCTCGCCGAGTCCGGTCAGATCGCCGGTCGCGGCCGGCTCGGCACGGTGGTCGTGGCGGCCCCCGCCACGCCCCGTGAACGGGCCCGCGACACGGCGGAACCCGGGCCCGCAGCCGGCTCCGCGCCCAAGGAGTCCGGGGCCGGCCCCGCATTCTTCGGCAACGTCGACCGCGAGGGTGTCGTCGACGCGCTGCGCGCCCTGCCCTGCCGCATCGATCTCTCCCCGGGCGTCCCCGACCTCGCCGCGTTCCCCCGCGCCGGCTGGCTGCGCGCCGAACGCGCTGTCCTCGGGGCCGTCACCCCTGCCGACTTCGGTTACGGGGACCCCCGGGGTGCCCCCGCCCTCCGCCGGGCCGTGGTCGGCTGGCTGGCCCGCAACCGCGGCATCCGCGCCGACCCGGACGAGGTGGTGGTGGTCGCGGGTGTGGCCCAGGCCCTCGGCCTGCTCGGGCAGCTCCTGCGGGCGGACGGGATCCGGCGCATCGCCGTCGAGGACCCCGGCTCGCTCGGGGCGCGCCAGCAACTGGAGTACAGCGGACACGAGATCGTGCCCGTCCCCGTGGACGCGGGCGGCCTGGACGTCGCGGCGCTGCGTGCCGGAGGCGCCCGGGCGGTGGTGCTGACCCCGGCACACCAGTTCCCCACCGGAGTCGTCCTCGACGGGGAACGCCGCCGCGAACTGCTGAGCTGGGCGGCCGACGGCGGGGTCGTGATCGAGGACGACTACGACGCCGAGCACCGCTACGACCGCCCGCCGGTGCCGGCGCTGCGCTCGCTGCTGCCCGACGGTGTCTGCTACGCCGGCAGCGTCTCCAAACTGCTCGCGCCCGCACTCCGGGTGGGCTGGCTCCTGGTACCGGCGGACCGGCTGGACGCCCTCGTGACGGCCAAACGCTACGCCGACCTCGGCAACGGCATCCTCACCCAGCTCGTCCTCGCTCGCCTGATGGACTCGGGTGAGCTGGAACGGCACCTGCGCCATGTCCGGCTGCGCCACCGCAGACGCCGGGACGCGATGCTGCGAGCGATCGAGAAGCACCTGCCCGGCGCCCGCGTCCACGGGGCGGCCGCCGGCCTGCACCTGATGGTCACCTTCGGCGAGGCGCGGCGAGGTGCCCACGGCGGCGGCCTCCGCGACACCGATCTGGCCGCGGCCGCGCTCGCCCGGGGCGTCAAGGCGCACCCACTGTCCTGGCACCGGATCAACCCCGGACCGCCAGGCCTGGTCCTCGGCTATGCGGCAGGCCCCGTCCACGAGATTGACGAAGGCATCGCCACCATCGGCACGGCCCTGCGCGGCCTTCTCCCATGAGACCGGCCTCGAAGGCTATTGCTCTCCGGCGCAACACCCGTGTCGGGCCGGGGCACCCGCATCGGTGTCCTGACGGCAGAAGCAGGACGCCTCGATCGGTACGTCCGCCATCGCTGAGGCGATCTTCAGCTGCTGGGCCACGATCTGTGCCTCTCCCTCCTTGCCGAGCCGCACGAGGCACTCGTGGAGGCCGTGCAGGGCCCAGACGTTGCCCGGATGCTGCAGCGGGCGGGGCAGGGTGTCGTCGAGCCCGAGGTCGGCGCGGTAGACGGCCTCGGCCTCCGCGACCAGCCCCTGTTCGAGGAGCAGTGCGCCGTATGCGTGCCGGGTGGGCTGCATCCACCCCCACGGCTCGTCGTACGGAAGGCTGTCGTCCAGCTCGATCGACCGGCGCAGTGCCGCGAAGGCCGTTTCGTGCCGCCCCTTCCGGTACTCCAGCTCGCCGTCCAGCATGTGCGCGGCGATCGCGAGGATGTCCGCACAGGTGTTGTTGAACAACGTCCGGGACTCGGGGACTCGGGCGACCGCATCGCGGAAGAGCGCACGTTCGGTGGCGGCCTCCTCGATCCTGCCCAGGGCCGACAGAGCGACCCCGCGTGCGTACCGCAGCATCGCCGTGGTCACGCAGTACAGCCGCGCGTCGGCCGGCATCGCAAGCCTCAGGATGTCGTCCCAGCGGCCGAAGCGGATGAGCACGTGCACCCGCATCGCGAGGAAGCCCTCCAGCCAGTCCGCCATGGGAGGGCTGTCCACGCGCAGCAGTTCCTCGGGTACGGCCGCTTCGAGCCGGTCCGCCGTGTCGATCGCGACCTGGAAGCGGCCGAGGAACATGGCGCCGTAGATCTTGAAGTGGTAGTTGTGACACCGGTACAGCGTGTAGAAGTTCATCGCCCCGGCCCTGGTGCGGAACTTCTCGTCGGCCGCGATCGCCTCGGTGTTGTCGGAGACGACACGGCGGTAGTCGCCGCACAGCACCTCCAGGTGGGACGGCATGTGCTGGAGATGGCCGGCGTCCGGCACCAGCCCGCGCAGCCGGTCGCCCGCCGGCAGGGCCGCCTCGGGCGTCGGGGACATCTCCATCAGGTGGATGTACATGTGGAGCAGGCCCGGGTGCCGAGTGCCCGCCTCCGTGGCGATGGCCCGCTCAAGGACCGCCTTGGCCTCGGCGGTGCGCGAGCCCGGGGCCGGCCCGCCCGTGCGGATGTCCCACAGCCGCCAGGGCGTGAGGTTCATCAGGGCATCGGCGTACAGGCTCGCCACGTCGAGGTCGTCGGGGGCCGTGCGATGGACGGCTCGCATGCGGTCGGCGTAGGCGACGTTCCACACCGAACAGTCCTCGGCGTGCGGTGCCTGGGCCCGGGGGTAGCGGGCCCGCAACGCGCCGATGAGGGCCTGTTCGACCGGGGTGGCACCGGCGGCCTTCGCCTGGGCCCGCTGCACGGCGGCGTGCGCACGCTCCACCGTCCGCCCCAGGTCCTGCTCGTCGAAGAACTCCCAGGGCTTGTTGTAGTTGGGACCGAGCGCGTGGGCCAGGCCCCACTCGGCCATGGCGCAGCCGGGATCCGCCGCGACGGCGGCCTCGAAACAGCGGACGGCTTCTTCGTGGTTGAAGGCGTAGGTCCAGTTCAGCCCGCGGTCGAACCATGTCTGTGCCTCGGCGGACGACGTCGTCACGCGCCGGCCGTGGCTGCCGAGGTCGTAGTAGCGCATACGAACCGACCCTAGCGGAGGGCGGCGCGAACACCACCCGGCTCGCGCGGCGTCTTGCAGGGCGGGCACGCACTTGTGCGGTGCGGTGTCGGCCGTGCCCTTGCCGACGCCGGCCGCCTGGTGCAGAACGACGGCCCCTTCGACATGACCTACGCCGCCGTCGTGACCGTCCGGGACAGGTGAGCCGGTCCTCCGGAGGACCGCGTGACCGGCACCGTCCGACGGCTCAAGGGGCGGCCGGCGCGGACCTTCCCTGCTCGCGTGGAAAGGGAGCCGCGCCGGCCTCACCTCATCCCGCCTCCCGCGCATACGGCGCCACGGTGATCCGGTCGATCAGCGGAGCGTAGCGGGAGCGGAGAAGGATGCCGGGGAAGGAGTCCGAGGCGTACGTGGTGCCGTCGAAGTTCGGCAGTTCCTCGGAGCGGAAGGCGATCGTGTTCCGGCCCCTCTTCAGCTGGACCGGGACGGTCAGTTCCCAGAAGTCGTTCTGGTGGAAGGTGTGCGGGAAGCTGACGCGCTGCGTCTCGCCGCCGTTGACGCTGATGTCGGCGTGCCGGGCGAGCGGGTCGGGGTTGTAGTGGGTGGCCTGGGACTGCTCGGGGTTGGAGTAGCGGATGCGCAGCGCGTACAGGCCGGTGCGGTCCGCGGCGACGGTGAAGGCCGCGGTGTTGTCGTTGCCGGGGTCGCCGCCGATACCGGTGATCGCCGTGCCGCCGGTGGCCAGGGACAGCGGGGTGAGGGTGGCCGAGCCCGTGAGTTCGGCGTCCTGCGCCTCGTACGTCCGCGTGGTGAGCGTGCCCCCGGTGGGTGTGACCGTGAGACGGTCGACGAGGGTGGTGGACGAACCGCCGGTCACCGTCACCTTGTTGATCCCGCCGGAGAGCGAGACCGCCACCGCGTGCCGGCCGTGAGTGACGTGCAGTACGTCGTGTCCGTTGACGGAGAGCCGGGCGTCCGCGGTGCCCAGCGTGTCGACCCTGAGGGTGGCCTCGCGGTCGGCGGGGGAGTAGACCCAGAACGTGGCGGTCCCCCTCTTCGGGAGCCTTGCCGCGCCCGAGCCGGTCGCCGGGGTTCCGATGTGTTTCGGCAGGTCGTAGACGGGCCGTGCCCCGCCGCCCAGCCAGGCCAGTTCGCCCTCGTAGACCTGGGTGGCCGCCGCCGCGTCCGGCAAGGACAGGGTGAGGCGGTCGACGATGGCGTCGCCCTGGGTGGCACGCCTGCCGTCGAGGCTCTTGGCGGCCAGCGTGAGGGTGTGTGTGCCCTTGGCGAGGCGGACCTCGGTGTCGGTGTGGTCCCAGACCACCCACTTGTAGCCGAGCGGCAGATACAGCTCCTGCTCGCTGTCCGTCTTGCCGTCCACCCGCAGGAAGACGTTGGTGGGGCCCTGCTCCTTGACCTTGTCGTAGGTGTTGAGGGAGTTGGCGAAGACGCTCAGGTCGTAGGTGCCGGCCTCGGGCACGTCCACGGTGAAGTCGAGGGTGACGTCCGAGCCGGTGCGCAGGCCGCCCACGTCGTAACCGCCCGAGGTGTAGAACTTCGACACGTCGCGCGTCGAGCCCTCCGGGCCGTTCTTCGAGTAGCCGGACCCGGTGTGGGCGGCGTCCTCCGCCTCGTACGACGCCTGCCAGCGCACCGGCGGGGCCTGTGTGCCCTTGGCCTGTCCGGCCGGGCTGAGGACGATCTCGTACGCCGAGGACTCCTTCAGCCTCGGCAGCGCGCCGTCGCCGAAGCCGACGCTCACCGTGCCGTCCTCGCCGACCTTCAGGTTCGTCTCCGTGAGCAGCTTCGGGCCCGAGCTGTCGCCGATCTGCCCGGTCCACTCGATCTCCTTCACCCAGGCGTGCACACGGTCGCCGAAGAGCTTCCTGGGGATGCCCGCGAAGGTGATGTGACCTCGGCCGGTGGAGCCGCCGAAGAGCAGCCGGGCCTGCCGCTTGTCCTCGTCCAGGGTGGCGACGCCCTGCATGGTGTAGTTCTCGCCGGGGAACGGCGGGTTCACCTTCACGGTGTGGCCGCTCATCGAGGCGTACGAATGCAGCAGCCACCACTGGCCGTTGCCGCGGTTCGACTGCACCGCGGAGTCGGAGAGGTTGCCGTCGATGTTCCAGTACGCGATGTCGGCGTCCACCTTGGACTCCTCGATCGCGGACACCCACTGGATCATCTGGCCGGGGACGGAGGTGTGGTAGTTGAAGGCGTACTCGTTGATGTTGACGGGGAGTCGCGTGCCTTCCTTGTCGGTGCCCTTGAACAACTCCTTCTCCCACGCCCGGTACTTGGCGACGCTCTGGCGCACCGCCTCCGGGTGGCTCAGCTCGTGCCAGGTGATGACGTCCGGGAGGGTGCCCGCGGCCAGAGTGTGGGAGAGGAAGCCCTTCACCTGGTCGTACAGGACACTGGTGTTGGGCCCGGCGATGCGGGCGCCGGGCATCCTGCCCTTGATGAGCTTGTAGACCTCGTCCCAGGCCGCGAAGTACTCGTGGGGGTCGGTGAGCCAGCTGACCTTGTCGTAGCTCCACTCGCCGGTGCCGAACATATTGCCCTCGGGCTCGTTGAACGGCACGAAGACGATGTTTTTCCGGTATCGCGCGGGTAGTTGGAGTACCTGGTCGACCTGCTTGGCGATCTTCTCCTCGTAGAGCTTGAGCTTCTCCTGGGGTGTGCCGCCCGGCCACTCGTACGGGAACCCCCGGTGGATGTCGGTCATGTAGATGTACACGTCGCCGTCGGTGGAGTCGGCCAGCGGCTTCACCACCTCCAGCGCGTCGGCACCGGGGTGCTGCGGGCCGTCCTGGGCCTTCGTGGAGACCGTGCGCAGGCCCATGCCCTCGATGAGGTTGTCGGTGGGGACGCCCGGCCCGTACACCCCGTACAGGGTGCCGGAGGCGCCGCCGTGGAACGCGCCGGTGTCCGAGCCGAGGTCGACGGTCAGTTCGCCCTCGCGGACCACGGTGACGGTCGCCTGCACCGCGCGCCCGGCCGCGGTTCCGGCCACGGTGAAGGTTCCCGGCCGGGCGTACTTCTCGGGGGGTACGGCGTCCCAGGCGATCGGCGTGTCACGGTCGTAGCCGTCGGAGAAGGAGGAGCGGACGGCCGCCGGGAGGGGCGGGGCGGTCCCCGTCGTCGTACGGGCCTCGAACGACGTCTGCGAGAGCTGCCGCAGCGTGGGCACGGCGCCGACCGTACCGGCCACCTGCTCGGGGCTGAGCGCCGCGTGCCACACCGTGAAGTCGTCGATCGCGCCCTTGAGCAGCGGGTCCTGGTAGAAGGACCTGCCGATGTAGCCGCCCGCCGTGGCCGCGTCGTCCAGCAGGTCCTTGGCCCTGACGGACGTCTCGGCGGAGGAGACCGCCACGCCGTCGAGATACATGGTGACGCGGCGGGCGGCGGTGTCGAGGGTGACGGTGACGGTCCGCCAGGCGTCGGCGGGGAGCGGCGCGTACCCGGAGACCTGGGCCTCCGCGCCCCCTCCGCCGGTGGTCACGGCGGTGCGCAGAACCCCGTCGCCGTTGGACGGGGTGGTGAAGAGGTACTTGGTGGTGTCGGTGCCCAGATCGAAGATCCGCTGCCAGGGTGATGTGTCACCGCTCCACCTCACGCGGGCCGAGACCGTCAAGTCGCTTGCGTCGCCCAGCACTTGGCGGGGCAGCCGGACATATGCGCCGTCCGAGGCGGACGCCCCGCCGGGCAGGGCGAGCGCCCTGCCGCCGTCCGCGCCCTCGACGGACCGGGCGGTGGAGCCGTTCACCAGTGTCGCCGTCAGGCCGTTGCCGGAACTGTCGCTGATGGTGCCGGAGGTCAGGTCGTCCTGGTCGAAGGTGTAGTGGGCGGCGGGCCGGGGCACCTCGGCCGCCTGCGCGGGGACGGCCGGTGCGGCCAGCAGGCCCGTGCCGAGAGCCAGCGCCACCGCGGCCGGGGCCCGGCGCCGGGCGGATCTGTCAGCGGATGCCATGGATGAGGTCCTCGATCCTTGAGTACGGAAGGCGTGGCCGGGGTGGCGGAGGAACACGGGCGTCGAAGGATCATTGCGTCGAACCGGTTCGCGAAGCTAGCACCGGGCACTCCGACGAGCAATCCCTTCGACGGGAGGTTCTTGCGATCTCCCCTCCGGGTGAAGAAGTCTTCTACCAGGGGGTGTTGACAGGTGCCCGGGCAGTTCCTACCTTCGCTTCTCATCCCCTCCCGCATCCACACGACCGGCGGCCTCTCCCCTTCCGAAGTGTCGAACCGGTTCGAGCAAGGAGTCACCGTGAACATCGGTGAGATCGCCCGGCGGGCCGGTGTCTCGCGCAGCACCGTGTCCTACGCGCTGAGCGGCAAGCGCCCGGTCTCGGACGACACCCGCCGGAAGATCCAGCAGGTCATCGACGAGCTGGGCTACCGTCCCAACGCCAGCGCACGTGCCCTGGCCAACGGCCGGACCAGCACGATCGGCCTGGTGTTCCCGCCGGCCGGCAATCACTACACCGGGATGCAGCTCGACTTCATCGGCAGCGTGGTGGAGGCCGCCGCGGCCTACGACTACGACGTGCTGCTGTCCCCGAGCGGCGTGGACAGCGACCGCTCGTTCCAGCGGCTGCTGGGGGAGCGGCGGGTCGACGGTGCCATCCTGATGGAGATCAGGCTGGCCGACGACCGGGTCGATCACCTGGCCGCGCTGGACTTCCCCGCCGTCGCCATCGGACGTACCGCCCGTCCGGAGAACGGCTGGTGGGTGGGCCTGGACCACACCGCGCTGGCGGCGGCGTGCGTCCACCACCTGGCGGACCTCGGCCACCGCCGGGTCGCCTTCGTCAACCGTCCCGAACAGCTGCTGCGGGCGGGGTACGAGTCCGCGCACCGGGGCCTGGACGGCTTCACCAAGGCCGCGGCCGAGCGCGGGCTGACGGTGCGGACGTACTGCTGCGGGGACGATGCCGCGTCGGGCGAGGCCTGCCTGGAGCGGATCCTGCACGACGACCCGGCCACCACAGCCCTGGTCACGCTGAACGAGGCCGCGCTGGGCGGACTCTACCGAGGGCTCGCCCAGGCGGGCCGCCATGTGCCGCGCGACTTCTCCGTCACCGGGGTCGTGGCCGGCCGCTGGGCGGAGACGGTGACCCCCCAGCTCACGGCGGCGGACGTACCGGCGGCGGAGATGGGCCGGCGCGCCGTCGAACTCCTCGTGGAACGGCTCGGCCATCCCGACGCCCCGCCCCGGCACCACCTCCTGGCACCCCCCATCTCGCTGCGGGCCAGCACCGGGCCCGCTACGGAGTCCTGACCGCACCGCACGAGCAACCCCCTCGCACCTACGTCACCCGCCGATCACCCGTTCGCTCACCGGCGCTGTTCGGCGTGCCCTTTCCGCCCCACCACCCCGTGTCCTCGGCACCCGCATGCCAAGAACAAAGGAACCCGCGATGAACAGCTCCTCCAGACACCGCCGTCTGACCGCGGCGGCCCTCACCGCTCTGGCCGTGGCCGCCGGCGCCACCGCCTGCTCCTCCGGCTCGGGCAGCAGCGGCACCGCGGGCGCCGACAGCGGTACGTACACCGTCTGGGACCCGTACCCGCAGTTCGACAAGGGCTCGGCGTGGGCCAAGCTGCTGGACCAGTGCGGCACCAAGGCGGGAGTCACGATCAAGCGAACCGCCTTCGACACCAGCGACCTGGGCAACAAGACGCTGCTGGCGGCGCAGCAGGGCAACGCCCCGGACGTCCTCATCGTCGACAACCCGGTGGTTTCGACCCTCGCCGAGGCGGGCGTGCTCACCACCACCGAGGACAACAAGCTGGACACCTCGAAGACCGACCCCAACCTGCTCGCGGCCGGCCAGTCGGGCGGCAAGACCTACGGCACGCCCATCGGCGCCAACACCCTCGCCCTCTACTACAACAAGAAGGTGCTGAAGGAGGCCGGGGTGGACATCGCCACGGTCAAGGACTGGACGTCGCTGACAGCGGCGCTGGAGAAGGTCAAGAAGGCGGGCAAGAAGGGCATCACGTTCTCGGCGATCGGCACCGAGGAGGGCAGCTTCCAGTTCCTGCCCTGGTTCTGGGGTTCGGGAGCCAAGCTGACCGAACTCGACTCCCCTCAGGCCGTGTCCGCCCTCTCCCTCTGGCAGGGCTGGCTGAAGAACGGCTACGCCCCCAACTCGGTGCTCAACAACACCCAGACCACCAGCTGGCAGGAGTTCGCCAGTGGCGACTACGCGTTCAGCGAGAACGGCACCTGGCAGCTCGCGGGGGCCAAGAAGGCCGGCCTCGACTACGGGGTGCTGCCCATCCCCGGCACCGACGGCGGCACCGCGGCGGCCCCGACCGGCGGCGAGTTCGTCACCGTCCCGGTCCAGAAGGACACCGGCCGCTACACCACCTCCCAGAAGCTCGTGACCTGTCTGACCAGCACCGACAACCTCTACACCACGGACACCACCCTGTCCTACGTGGCCCCCACCAGCGAGGTCCAGGACCGGCAGGTGGCCGCGGACTCCGGGCTGAAGCCGTGGGTGGCCGCGGTCAGGACGGCCAAGGGCCGCACCAGTGACGACCTGGGCACCAAGTACCCCACGATCTCCGAGCAGCTGTGGAAGGCCGTCCAGTCCGCACTCAGCGGATCCAAGTCGCCCAAGGACGCGCTCACTTCGGCGCAGGCCGCGGTCAAGTGACGTGGGCCCGATGAAACAGACGACACATCTGCCGGATCACCGTTCCACGCCCGCCCGGGACGGGGCGGTCGCCGCCCCGTCCCCGGCCCGCGGCGAGCAGCGCCGCCGGCGCCCCTCCACACAGTGGGCCGCCTGGGGATTCCTCACCCCGGTGACCCTCTACCTCGTCCTCTTCTACGCCTATCCGCTGTACCGCAACATCGACCTGAGCCTGCGGAACTACACCGTCCGCTCCTTCGTCCAGGGCGACGCGCCCTTCACGGGCCTGAAGAACTACCGCACCGTCCTCGACGACCCGACGTTCGCCCCGGCCCTGCTCCACACCACGGTGTTCACCGCCGTGTGCCTCGCCTTCCAGTACGCCATCGGGCTCGCCCTCGCCGTCTTCTTCAACCAGCACTTCCGGCTGTCGGCCACCCTGCGCGCCCTGTTCCTGGTGCCCTGGCTGCTGCCGCTGATCGTCTCGGCCTCCACCTGGTCGTGGATGCTCAACAGCGAATCCGGCGTCGTCAACGCCGTCCTGCACGCCGTCGGCATCGGACCGGTGAACTGGCTGACCTCGCCCTCGTGGTCGCTGACCTCCGTGATCATCGCGAACATCTGGATCGGCGTCCCCTTCAACCTGGTGGTGCTCCACAGCGGCCTGCAGTCCATCCCCGCGAGCCTGTACGAGGCAGCCGCCCTCGACGGGGCGAACGCCTGGCAGCGTTTCCGGCGCGTCACCTTCCCGCTGCTGCGCCCGGTGTCGGCGATCACCCTGCTCCTGGGGCTGGTCTACACGCTCAAGGTCTTCGACATCATCTGGATCATGACCAAGGGCGGCCCGGCGGACTCGTCCACCACCTTCGCCACCTGGTCCTACCAGCTCGGCTTCGGCAACCTCCTGCCGGCCTTCGGCCCCGGCGCGGCCGTCGGCAACCTGCTCGTCGTCGCCGCCCTGGTCTTCGGCCTGGTCTACGTCCGGGCGCAGAGAAGGCAGGCGCTGTCATGAGCCGAAGCGGCAAGCGCACGTGGGTGAAGACCACGATCGGCGTCCTGCTGACCGGGATCATGCTCTTCCCGGTCTACTGGATGCTCAACGTCTCCCTCACCCGCGACCAGGACATGCGGAAAAGCCCGCCGGACCTGCTGCCGCTGCACGGCACCCTGGCCGGCTACCGCACCGTCCTCGACGAGCAGCTGCCCTACCTCGGCACCAGCCTCGTCATCGGCCTGGGCACCGTCGCCCTGACCGTCGCCCTCTCCGCCCCCGCCGGCTACGCCCTGGCCAAGCTGCGCCCGCGCGGCGCCGGCATCCTGAACTTCGTCCTGCTGGCCGCCCAGATGATCCCCGGCATCATCATGGCGATGGGCTTCTACGCCATCTACCTCCAGCTCGGCCTGCTCCAGTCCGTCCCCGGCCTGATCGTCGCCGACTCCACCCTGGCCGTTCCGTTCGCAGTCCTGATCTTCACGGCGTTCATGTCCGGCATCCCCGCGGAACTGCTCCAGGCCGCGCAGGTGGACGGGGCAAGGGCCCTGCGCACCTTCTGGTCCGTCGTGCTGCCGATCAGCCGCAACGCCGTCGTCACGGTGTCCCTGTTCGCCTTCCTGTGGTCCTGGTCGGACTTCGTCTTCGCCAGCACTCTCGTCAACGGCGGCGCCCACGAGCCCATCACCCTCGGCATCTACCACTACATCGGCAACAACAACCAGGAGTGGAACGCCATCATGGCCACCGCCGTCGTGGCCTCGCTGCCGGCCGCGGTCATCCTCGTCCTCGCCCAGCGCTACGTCGCCGCCGGCGTGACCGCCGGTGCCGTCAAGGACTGAGTTCCCTTCCTCCGTTCGAGTCCCTGTGCTCGGGAAACGAGTTGCACTTCATGACCGCCGCCCGATCCGGCCCGGCCTTCTCCGTCCACGACATCCCGTTCAGCACGTACGGATCCTGGTTCGGCATCTCGCCCGTGGTGGCCGAGAAGACGTACGCCGACGACCTCCACCTCGTCTCGCACCAGAACGGCATGCACGCCGTCCTGCGCCTGGTCGCCCTGCACCCGACGGCGGGCGACCGCGCCGAGACCGGCATCGAGGCGACACCGGGACTGCTCAGCTGGACCGGCACGAGCGGACACATCGACCTCGCCTACGCGTCACCGGACACCGTACGCCTGCGGGGGAGCGGCCTGGACATCGGCGTCTTCGCCGCCGCGCGGACCCTCACCCCGTTCAGCGGAACGTACTTCTTCCGTGATCCGGTGGCGGACGCGCACGTGTTCACGTCGTACGAGACCGGACGCCGTTACCGCGTCACCGTGCTGTCCGGCGCCATCGCCGAGGCGGCCGGAGCCCAGTCCCTGGGCAGTGCCGACCGCGGTATCGCCGTGACCGCGGAGACGGACGGAGCCTGGGAGATCGCGATCGAGGAGCTCGACACCGCCCGCCCGCCGTACACGTCCTCGGCGACCTTCGACGACATCGCGGCGTCCGCACAGGGCGCGTTCGCGGACTTCGTCGAGGCGGTGGCCCCCTGGCGCTCGTCCGCCACCCCGGCGGCCGAACTCGCCGCCTACGTCCTCTGGTCGGCGACCGTACGACCGACCGGGCTGGTCACCCGGCCCGCCGTCCTGATGTCCAAGCACTGGATGGACAAGGTCTGGAGCTGGGACCACTGCTTCAACGCCCTCGCCCTTGCGCCCGGTTGCCCCGAACTGGCCCTGGACCAGTTCGCGCTCCCCTTCGACCACCAGGAGGACAGCGGCGCCCTGCCCGACTCCGTCACCCACTCCGAGGTCCTGTACAACTTCGTCAAACCCCCCATCCACGGCTGGGCCTTCGGCCACCTGCGCCGCCGCCTGCCGACGCCCCTCAGCCAGGCCGAACTGGCCCGGACGTACGACCGGTTGGAGCGCTGGACCGCCTTCTGGCTCGCCGCACGACGAGCGCCCGGGGCCGAACTGGCCCATTACCAGCACGGCAACGACAGCGGCTGGGACAACGCCACGGTCTTCGACCCCGAGCGGGTGGTCGCCACGGCCGACCTGTCCGCCTTCCTCGTCCTCCAGCTCCGGGAACTCGCCGAACTGGCAACAGAGTTGAGCAGACCGGACGAGGCGAGCCGATGGACGCGAGCGGCCCAGGAACTGCTGACGGCACTGCTCGACCAGCTCTGGTCCACAGACAGGTTCGTCGCCCGGGGAGTCGCGACCGGGGACACCTGGAGCAGTGCCGGCCTCCTCGACCTGATGCCCGTAGTGCTCGGCGAGCTCCTGCCCGACGAGGTGGGCAGCGCGCTGGCCGACCGCATCACGGCCCATCTGACGCCGTACGGCCTGGCCACCGAGCTGACCACCTCGCCGCACTACCTCGCCGACGGCTACTGGCGCGGCCCGGTCTGGGCGCCCGCCACCGTCCTCGTCGAGGACGGCCTGCGCCGCGCCGGCCACCACCAGCTGGCGGACGACATCAGCGCCCGGTTCCGCTCCCTGTGCGAGACCCACGGCTTCGCCGAGAACTTCGACGCACTCACCGGTACGGGCCTGCGTGACCGCGCCTACACCTGGACCGCCAGCAGCTACCTCCTGCTGGCCGAAGCACACGCACACCGAGAGAGCCGCTGAGCGGCCGCCTCCCACGAAGCCCCGGGGCCGGACGGGCCCCGGTCAACCTCCTCCCCCCAGGAGCCGCACAATGAAGTCGCCCATGCCCCCTCCACGATCCACGACCCGCACTCGCTGCCGAGCGATCTCCTCCGTCGCCGTCCTCATGGCCGCCCTGGCCTCGACCCTGGTGCCCGCCGCCCCCTCCCAGGCCGCGGACACCAGCGTCACCGTCGACTTCGCCACCGCCGGCGGTGCCCCCACCTACCGGGCCTCCGGCATGATCTACGGGATGACGCCGAACGGCTCGCTCCCGCAGGATCACTTCTTCAAGGACATCAAGTGGCACTTCATGCGGGCCGGCGGCGCCCAGCTCAACAGCGGCGGCTACGGCACCAGCCTCGCCGACTACCAGACCCGCTGGAACGCCACCCTCGCCCAGTACAAGCGCACCAAGGCGCTCGGCGGCACCTTCATCCTCCTCCCGCACGACCTGTGGGGCGCTGACAGCACCACGACCCAGCCCTTCCCCGGTGACAACGGCGACTGGACCCAGTTCGACAACTTCGTCAACCAGCTCTTCTCCGACGTCAAGGCCAACAACATGACGGTCCAGTGGGACCTCTGGAACGAGCCCAACGGCCAGGGATTCTGGCCGCGGCCGGAGAGCCAGTACCTCCAGATGTGGTCCCGCTTCTACGCCGCCGTCCGCGCCAACTTCCCCGGCCAGCTCATCGTCGGCCCCAGCTACTCCCAGCACCCCGAGAACAACACCTGGTGGCAGGCGTACCTGCCCTACGTCAAGACCAACAAGGCCGTCCCCGACATCTGGAGCTGGCACGCCGAGGCGGGCGACCCCGTCGCCGACGCGAGCGCCATGGACAGCCTGCTCGCCTCCTACGGCCTCACCAATCAACGGCCGTACCAGATCAACGAATACGCCACGCGCGTCCAGCAGACCCCCGGCGGCGGCGCCTGGTACATCAGCCGTCTGGAGCGGGCCGGCGTCGACGGCCTGCGCGGCAACTGGGCGTCGGGCACCGCCCTGCACGACTACGAGGCCAACCTGCTCACCAAGAACAGCGCCGGCCAGTACCTGCCGCGCGGTGAATGGTTCATGTACCGCTACTACGGCTCCCAGACGGGCAATGTCGTCAAGCTCGTGCCTGGCACCAACACCGACGGCCTGGCGACCAAGGACAACACCGCCGAGAACGCCAAGATCCTCATAGGCAGCAACGGCAACACCGGCAACGTGACTGTCAACCTCAACCGGCTCGACACCACCTCGGTCGTGGAGAACGGCAAGGTCCGCGCCGTCATCCAGCGCCTCCCCAACGGCAACGGCGTCGCCGGACCCACCACCGTCTCCGACACCGACCTGACCGTCAGCAGCAACGCCGCCTCGGTGACCCTCCCCTACACCAACGCCACGGACGGCTACACCATCACCCTGCTCCCGCCGTCCAACACCACCGTCTCGACGGTCGCGGTCAGCGAGAACAGCGGGCAGTGCCTGGACGACACCAATCTGAGCACCGCCGACGGCACCCAGTACCAGCAGTGGTACTGCGAGGGCGGCTACCAGCAGATGCTCGACCTCAAGCCGGTCAGCGGCAAGACGAACACCTACACCGTCGTCAACGAGCTCAGCGGCAAGTGCCTCGACGTCTCCGGCGCATCCACCGCCGACGGCGCCGCCGTCATCCAGTACACCTGCAACGGCGGCACCAACCAGCAGTTCACCCTCAACCCCGTCACCGCGCTCGGCAACAGCAATGACTACCAGCTGACCGCCGTGCACAGCGGCAAGTGCGTCGACGTCAGCGGCATCTCGACCTCGGCCGGCGCCCTCGTCCACCAGTGGACCTGCGACCCGGCCAGTGCCCTGAGCGCCAAGAAGAACCAGATCTGGCGGCTGTCCGGCAAGAGCTGACGCCCGTGGCCGGTTACCTCTCCCTCGGTGACGTCACGGGGACACCGTCTCCGGGGTGACGAGGACCGCACCCCGGGGGCCGGTGGCGCGTGCCGTGGCTTCCCACAGGGTGGTGGTCCGTACGTAGCCGTGAACCACCGAGGTCATCGCCAGAACGACGAGTGGTCCGGACACCCACGGATGGTGGGCCATCTCCAACGGCAGAAAGCGATAGGACGCCAGGAGCGCGGCGAAGACCGTCGCGCCGTGGGCGACCAGCTGTGTTCCCGACCGGTCCCAGCCACGTTCGAGCGCGCGCAGAGCCGCCTCGACGGTGAGTGCGAAGACGGCGCCGGCGACGAGGTCCACGCCGTAGTGGTACCCGAATCCCAGCGTCGCGCCGAGCGTGGCGATCAGCCAGAACGTGCCCGCGAACCGCAGAATGCGCGGGCCCTTGCGGGAATGAATGAAGATGGTGGTGGCCCATGCCGTGTGCAGACTGGGCATGCAGTTGCGCGGGGTGATCTCGTCGAACGGTATGGGGTGCGGAGCATGCACCGGCGGCGGTGTGTGGGGCCAGACCTCGGCCACCGCCCAGTGCCCGCCTTCGGTGCCGTACGCGAAGACCGGACCGACCACCGGGAAGATCATGTAGACGGCCGGACCGAGAAGGCCGATGACCAGAAAGGTGCGCACCAGATGGTGGCGCGGGAATCGGCGCTCGACCGCCACGTGGCGCAGCTGGTACATCGCGACGACGACCGCGGCCACCGCGAGCTGGATGTAGACGTAGTCGAGCACGTGGGAGCCGATCGGACCGCTGGCCCTGACGATCCGGCCGGCCAGCCATGACGGGTTGCCCAGCGCGTGATCGGCGGTCGCCGCGTACTGGTCGAGCACCGTAGGGCGGGTCCTCGACGTGATCAGCAGCCAGATGTCGCCGGCCTTGCGGCCGGCCACCAGCAGCAGGCCGAGCCCGACACCCTTCAACAGCAGGACCCGTTCCCGCCCCGCGCGGCGCGTGACCGCGATGACAGCGCAGCCAAGGATCACCCACAGCGCGCCGTTGCCGAAGGGGTGGCCGTCGGCGACTCTGATGCCCAGCGCCCACCGCACCAGGAAGACAACGAGGTCGATGCCGATCGCGGCACCCGCCGCGATGAACCGCTCCCGCCAGGTGAGTACCACCATCGTCAACGCCATGCTGGCGTACAGGAGGAAACCCGATTTCGGCGGGAATATCACCTCTTTCACCTGATTGGTGATCGGCCCGGGCAACCCGTAGTGACGCGCGGCGATTTCCAACGTGACGAGGAATCCGACGGTCGTCGCACCCGCCGTGGCCCACAGCAGCGTTCGTGGCTGACGCCACCCGGCGGGCTTGATTCTGCTGTCGATTCGCGAAAACAACCGCGATGTTATGGATGTCAATTCTCTAGCCGATGTGTGAAGGACGAGCGGTGAGGACGCCCGTCGTGGGGTCGATCATGCTATCGGAGCGGCACGACAGCGGGCCCCGAGCGGCATCGGACATCCCTGGGACGCGGAAAACTGCGCCG
The DNA here is from genome assembly GCF_020181035.1 of Streptomyces sp. CoH27. Lineage (GTDB taxonomy): Bacteria > Actinomycetota > Actinomycetes > Streptomycetales > Streptomycetaceae > Streptomyces > Streptomyces camelliae. The sequence continues at coordinate 50,996 of NZ_JAIQYY010000001.1, read as the reverse complement.
ACCAGGACTCACCCGGGGGCGTCTGCTCAGCAGCCGCTGTCGGCGAGGACGAAGTAGCCCGGGGACGTCTCCCTCAGGGTGTGGGTGACGGCGACGTTGTACAGGCCCATGTTCTGGTCGGAGCCGTTGGCGTAGGTGTAGCCGCCGCTCTGGTGGGCGCGGCCGGCCGCCACCTGGGTGTAGTTGTTGCCGGTGTAGCACCGGGGTGCGGCGCCGGTCGTGGTCGCCGTGACCGGCGTCGAAGGGGTGCCGGCGGCGCCGGTGGAGCTGACCGCGGCGACGCTGTACCGGTAGGAGGTGCCGGGGGACAGACCGGTGTCGGTGTACGAAGTGCCCGTCGCGGAGCCGGTCTTGGTGCCGTCGCGGTAGACGTCGTAGGAGGCGGCGCCGGCGACGGCGGTCCAGGACAGTGACGCGCCGGTGTCGGTGGTGCCGGTGACCGTCACCCCGGTCGGCGCCGGCAGGCCGCTGCTGCCGGAGCCGCCGCCGGAGCCGTCCAGGCCCCAGAACTTCGCGGTGTAGTAGCTGGAGCAGATGGAGGTGAGGTAATAGGTACCCGCGCTGCCGCACTGGTCGGCACCCGAACCGGGGTTCACGGCGAGGCCGTGGGTCATGCCGGAGACCGAGAAGAGGGCGACAGCGGGCTTGCCGGAGGAGTCGTCGTAGATGCTCTCGGTGGTGCCGCCCGTCACGGCCCGGGTGCTGGAGGCCGTCTGGCCGATGCCCCACACGTCGGTCCACTGATCGCGCAGCTCGGTGCCGTTGACCGGGGTGACGGTGGTGTCGGACGTGCCCTGCCAGATCGCCACCCGCGGCCATGACCCGGTGTATCCGGGGTATGCATTGCGGACCTCGTCGCCCCACTGCTGAGGCGTGAGGTTCTGGCTGCTGTACTGGCATCCGGAGGCCGCGCTCTGCGTGGTGGCGCACTGGGCGGGAAGCCCGGAGTCGACGGCGCCGGCGGCGAACACGTCCGGGTAGTCGGCCAGCAGGTCGGCCGTCATGCCGCCACCGGCGGACAGGCCGGTGACGAAGACCCGCCCGCGGTCCGAGCCGTACTGCGCCACGGCGGTGTCGACCATCTGCCTGGCCGAGGCCGCCTCGCCCTTGTCCCGGGTGTCCTTGGCGGAGTCGAACCAGCTGAAGCAGGACAGGCTGTTGTTGGCCGTGCTGGTCTGCGGGTAGACCACGGCGAAACCCCACTCGTCGGCGAACTTCTGCCAGCCGGAGTGCGTGTGGTAGTCGCTCGCCGACTGGGTGCAGCCGTGCAGGGCGACGACCAGCGGGGCGTCGGCCGGGAGGTTCGCCGGCGCGTACTCGTACATCGCCAGATTGCCGGGGTTGGAGCCGAAGCTCGTGACCTGCTGGAAGGTGCCGGAGGCCGCGGCGGCCGGGGTGGCGGGTGCGAGGGGGGTGACCAGGCCGAGGCCCGCGGCGAGGGCACCGAGCGCGGTGGTCGCAGCGGTGCGCCTGAAGATTCTGCGCACGGTGGAGGCATGCATGGGGCGGCTCCGATGAGTGGGGGAGAGGGGCGTACGGGCTTGCTGGATGCGGACCGTACGACCGGTGACCGGACCGCGATATGTGAAGGGCGCCCAGGAAGGCGGCAGCCGATGTAGTCGGGGCATACATGGTGTCGCCACCCACCTCATGGCTCGGAAATATGTGACCGACCCATGTGTCTCGCGGCGGGCTTCCTCCCTACCGTGTTCCGCCATGGACAGCACCAAGCACTCCGCTGAGAGTTTCCTCGCGGGCCGCAAGGCCCTGGTCACCGGCGCGGCCAGTGGCATCGGCCGCGCCTGTGCCGAGGGCTTCGCCGCGGCCGGGGCCGAGGTCTACGTGGTGGACCGGGCCGCGGAGGCCGCGAAGGAGGTGGCGGAGCGAATCGGCGGCATCGCCGTCGTGGCCGACCTCTCCGAACCCGAGGCCGTGGACACGCTGCCGGACGACTCCGACATCGTCGTCAACAACGCGGGGCTGCAACACGTGGCACCCGTCCACGAGTTCCCGCCGGAGCGCTTCGCGCTGATCCAGCGGGTGATGGTGGAGGCCCCGTTCCGCATCCTGCGCCGCACCCTGCCCGCCATGTACGCGCGGGGATGGGGTCGGGTGGTCAACATCTCCTCGGTGCACGGCCTGCGGGCCAGCGCCTACAAATCGGCGTACGTCGCCGCCAAGCATGCCCTGGAGGGGCTGAGCAAGGTGGTCGCCCTGGAGGGTGCCGCACACGGCGTGACCAGCAATTGCGTCAACCCCGGCTACGTCCGCACACCCCTGGTCGAGGAACAGATCGCCCAGCAGGCGCTCGCCCACGGCATACCGGAGGCGGACGTGATGGACCAGGTGTTCCTCGACCGCACCGCGATCAAGCGCCTGATCGAACCGGCGGAGGTCGCCGCGGCGGCCCTGTGGCTCTGCACCGAGCACAGCGGCTCCGTCACGGGCAGCTCGATCCCCCTGGACGGCGGCTGGACTGCCCGCTGACAGGGCCGATCCGTTCCCTGTCCCGTTCCCTGTCGACGGCCTGGGGTGCCGTGCCCAGGATGCTCGCCTGGGACAACGAGGCCGGCTGGAGCAGGTCTTTGTCGTCCGTCACCGGCAAAGCGGAACTGCCCTCGGCGGCGCGGGCCGGTGTTCAACCGGACTGCTCGGTCGCCGCATCGGCCTGGGCCGCGATCCATGCGGCCAGCTCGTCGAGGCGCGAGCTCAGTTCCGGGTCGCCGGCACTCTCGGCGACCAGACCCGGCAGCGTGAGCGGCCGCCCCTTGCGGAGGTGCGCCTGAACGAGGTGGAGGCCGTTGCTGCGGGAGAACCTGAAGGACTGCACTTCCTGCCAGGTGACCACGCGCGTTCTCAGCAGGGTGCGCGTGGTGAGACGCTTGGCGTCCACCGTGGTGCTGCCGCACATCGGGCCCACGAAGGCGGCGAAGTAGCAGCAGGCACCGATCACGCCGATCGTGCTGATCGCGATCCACGCCGGATCGCGGCCGTCGGTCGATGTGGCGTCGATGAAGGCGATGAGACCGACCAGAGCGGCCGAGCTGAGGATCAGGATTCTCCAGCCCGTCCGTCGGTACCGAAACGGCGCCTCGAAGCGCTGCTGCCCGACATGTTCATCGCCCACTGTTCTCTCCCTTTCCGCCGTCGGCCGACCGGCTGGGCGCAACCGCCGGACGGTCATGTCCGGCTCTCACGTCCGGCCATGCGACCGGCGCCTCTGCCTGACCGACAACGGAGGACCACCCGGCGGCTCCGAAAACCTTCGCCGCGCCCATGGACTCGTGCACGCCTACGGCCTCCTGCTGCGCCAGACCAGGTACTGCTGACGGACGTATCCACGAGGGTCGCCGTCGGCCACGACCTGGTCGTGCTCGGCCAGTTGGCCGGCCGTCCGGAGTGCGCGGACGACGTCCTTGGAGACGGTGTCGTCGGTCTGGAGCGACGCCCGGTCGGACATCGCGGCGTAGCGCAGCAGGTACTCGCGCTGCTTGCGAGGGAACGCCGGCCTGGTGCGGAGGTGGCGACGCTCATCCTCGATACTCGGGGCGTCGGCGTAGGCCTGTTGCGGTGTGGGGACCGGGCCGGTCGGCACGTGCCTGGCGGGCTGGGGCGGGAGAGGGGGGAGGCCGTGTGCGGCGAGGACGGCGTCGGCGAACTCGGTGCGGTCGACGTGCAGGCCGTACGTGCCGAACAGGGCGAAGAGATCGGCGAGGGCGCGGGGTTCGGTGCCGCGCGGGAGGTCGTCATCGGTGACTGTGAGCTTGCCGAGGAGCGGGCCCCAGTTCAGTCCCGGGGGATCGGTGAGGCGTAGCCGGAGGGTGACACGGTGGGCGCCGGTTTCCGCCTCCTCCTGGAACCACATGGTGAGTCCATGGACGGCTGGCCACGGGTAGGTGCGCCGGACGAGCAGCCGCGTCATGGTGAGGCCGTTCGCGTCTGCCCGGAGCCAGTAGGTGTGAGGCGTCGCCGCGGCGATGACCGCGACGATCACGGCCGCGATCAGCATGCAGGTGCCTGGACCTGCGGTGCCGGTCTCACTGAGCACGATCACCGTCAGGAAGGCCAGTATGCAGCCGTAGAAGACCATCTCCCCCGTCCGCCGCATGAAGGCCAACCGCACTGTGGTCATCCTGAGCCCCTCCTGAGGTGTTCTGTCCGGCCACGGTCGCGAACAGCGCTCGACCGAGAGAGTTGCACCACCGGCCGAACGGGGATGGTCGGAGAGCCTGGCGGATCCGGTGATCCGGGGGATCGGCGGACGTCGGCGGGCCGTTCTGATGGTCCGTCGGCGCTGGGCCTCGGCCCTCCCCTCGTGGATGCTGCCAGGGCGTGGTTCCGGTCAGGACAGGTCGCTCCAGGCCTTGTCGACCAGTGCTGCGACCTGGTCCGGGTGGTGGATCAGAGGCCCGCCGTGCATGCGGATCTGGACGGTCAGGCCGCCTCCGCTGCGCTGGCAGTAGGACGTGGTCACGCTGTCCGGGGCGGGTTTCCTTCCGGCGGCCGTGAATGCGTTGATCACGACGCAGGACACGTTCCCGTAGGTCAGCAACTGGTCGAACGGTACGGCGGTGTCGGTGTCGACCGGGTCCTCGTAGGGGACGTAGGGCTTGGGCGAGTCGCTGCGGACCGCCCGCAGATCGAGGAAGTTCAGTTCCGGCTTGTCGGCATAGGAGCGCACCACCGCCACCGCACCGCCGTAGTCGTCGGACAACCGCTGTCCGCTGCGGACGTCCTCGATGGCATGCCGCTTCGCCGATACTCGTTGGTACGCGTTGGTGGCCTGGGCGCGCTCCATGTCGGGGAAGGAGGTGAACCCGTTCAGGTCGGCGGGCGCGTGGAGGGGGCCGCTGCTGGTCGTGCCGAAAGCGGAGTCACCGTTGCCGCCGACCAGAACGGGTATGCCGACCGCGGCCAGTCCCAGGAGGAGGCCGAGGGCGCCGGTGACGGCGGGGTGGCGCAGCAGGAGCAGGGGGCCGCGGTGCGGTCCGGACGGAGGCGCGGGGACATCGTTGTGCTCGGTCATGTCTCTCTTGTCATTCATCTCAGCTGTTGCTCAGCTCCAGTGCCTGGGAAGGAAGGCATGGACGAGGACTCTGTCCGGCCCGATCTCGACCCGGCTGTTGGCCAGGCGCAGCAGGAGGAACGTCATGACGGCCATGGACAAGGCGCAGAACACGGCCAGTACGGCGACCGTCGTGAGGCTCTGCATCGAGGCCACGACGATCGGGAGCGCCACGAAAGCCAGGTCTCCCGCCACCAGGAGTGCGATCACCGTTCTGCGCTTGCCCGTGCTCGGGCGCAGGACGACCTGTGCGTTCGTGTCCCCCATGGTCATGACCTCCCCTACAGTCGAGGAGCATAAGCTAGCATGAATGAATGGACTCATTCCATTCATATGGGCATCGGCAGCTGCCGGGATACGGCCCCGTGCGACCGCCCCGGCTGCCCGCCGGGTTCATCGTGGTCCTGGCGGTGTTCGCGGCGGTCGGCGTCCTCGCCGACCTGCTCTTCTCGTTCGGGATGCTCTTCGCGGGGGACAGCTGCGGCACCAGCGGCCCCGGCGGCTCCGCGCCGGTCTGCGATGCAGGGGTGTGGCTGATCCTCTTGGCGCTGCCATGGCTCGGGCTCGTGGCGGCGGCGCTCGTCGCACTGCTGGGCGGCATCTGGGCCGTGCGTCAGCGGCTGTCGCCGTGGTACCTGCTGCTCACCGGAGCGGCGATCTATCTGACCGCCTGCGAGATCACGTATCTGGTGCTGTTCGGCTGACCCCGGCCTGCGGAGGCCGCGCCGGTCACGAGTGGAGGGTCTGAGGCGCATCTTCCGTCTCAGCCAGGATGAATGCCTCAGCTAGGATGAATGAGCGAGCAGAGGAAGGGGGACACGTCGGATGGCCAGTCAGCGTGAGTCCGCGGCGGAACAGGACCAGCGGGGATCGACGCTGGCCGAGAAGATCGACGCGCTCTTCAGGGTCGTACGTCGGCCCGACCATGAGCCGTACAGCCACGAGGAGGTCGCGCGGGCCTGCCGTGAGGCCAGCGGTGAGTCCTTCTCCGCGACCTATCTGTGGCAGCTGCGCACCGGCCGACGGGACAATCCGACCAAGCGTCATCTGGAAGCGCTCGCGGGCTTCTTCCAGGTACCCGTCGCATACTTCTTCGACGACGACCAGGGCGCGGCCATCTCCAGGGAGCTGGAGCTGCTCGGGGCGCTGCGTGACGCCGGGGTGCGCAGTGTCGCCCTGCGTGCGGTGAACCTCTCCCCGGAGGGTGTGAGCACCATCAGCGACATCATCGACGTCCTCGCACGCAGGGAGCAGGGGACCGCCGGGCACGGTAAGCAGAGTTGACGCGCACCGACCCACCACGCGCGCAGGGGAAGCGGAAGAGGTATCGCAGGTGTGGACCGACCGGCGCCGCGGAGCGCTGACGCAGCAGCACCGGCGCAGGGTCCAGGCCCTGTCGCTGCCGCGGCCGTTCGACGCGTTCGGCTTCATCGCCGCGCTCGCCGCCGAACGGGGCAGGCCCATCGACCTGGTGCCCGTGGCCGGGCGGACCGACACACCGTGCGGCCTGCTGGTGACCACCGACCGCGCTGACTGCATCGTCTACGCGGCCGACACCACCGCACTGCACCAGCAGCACATCCTGCTGCACGAAGCGGCCCACCTCATCTGCGGCCACCACGATGCGCCGCCCCCGCTCTCCGCCGCCGCGCGCGTCCTGCTGCCCAACCTCCCGCCCTCGCTGGTCGAACGGGTCCTGGGCAGAACCGTGTACACCGAACCCCAGGAGCGAGAGGCGGAACTCGTCGCCTCCCTCATCCGCTGCCGGGCCGCCCGGGAGGACAGCCGCACGGCGGCCTCAGAAGTGCCGGACGGCTCCCGGCTGGCCACGCTGCTCACCGCCCCGCACCGGTGGGTGGCCCGTGGTTGAGGCGACCGCCCTCCTCGCCGCCGCACTCCTCCTCGGCTTCGGTGCACGCCGCATCATGACGGCCCGGCAGACCGGAGCCGACCCGGTGCACGGGTACCTGTGCGGGTTCGCGTTCTGCATGGGGGCCTCGCTGGTCCTCCTCGCCCCGGCGAACCTGACCCGACTCGCCCACCTGGTACCGCAGACGGCGGCCGTCCTGGCCGGCGACGCGCTGAAGACGGCGTCGCTGAGCTTTCTGATGCTGTTCGCCCTCGCCCTGTCCTCGGAGCCCGACGACCCGGGCCGGCACCGGATGCGGCGTCACCGATTCGCCGCGTGGGCCGTCCAGCTCACCTCCGCCGCCCTCCTGCCTGCGGCCCGTCCCGCCTGGAGCGGCGGCGCCGCCGTACTGCACGACACCGCCGGGCGGCTGCTGATGGCGGGCTACGACGCGCTGTTCACCGGCTATGCCTTCTGGTGCCTGACCGTGCTCGGCCGAGTCCTCGTCCGCCACCTGCGCTCGGCGGGGCGGGGTCTGCTGCGGATCGGACTTCGCCTGGCGCTCGCCGCGGTCGCCGCCGGGACCCTGTGGACACTCTGGTCCCTCGACGACATCGTCGCCGTCCTGACACGGGGCACCCAGGACGGAGGCGAGGACACGCTCTCCAACGCCCTCGGCATGATCTGCGTGGCCCTGGCCGTCGCCGCGGCGACCGTGACGCTGTGGAGCAGCCGGCTGGCCGCACCGCTGCGCTGGCTGCGCGCGTACCGCAGCTACCGGAACCTGGAGCCACTGTGGGTCGCCCTGCACGAGGCGTTGCCGGAGATCGCCCTGCCCCTGGCTGAGCCGGGCGGCAGACTCCCGCTGTGGCAGGCCGAGTTCGCCCTCTACCGGCGCATCATCGAGATCCGTGACGGCCAGCTCGCACTACGCCCCTACGCCGGCCCGGCCGCCCCCGCAACCATGGTCCACACCGACGCGGAACGTGAGGCCGAGGCGCTTGCCGCCGCACTGGAGAACCACCGACACGGTCGCCGCCGCACCCCCGCCCCCGAGGTCGATCCCGGCCCCAGCCCGGTACCGGGCACGGTGGAGGCGGAGGCCGCGTGGCTGGCCCAAGTCGCCCGAGCGTTCCGCCACACCAGGCTGGACATCCTGGCATCCCCACCCGCCACTTCACCCAGAAGATGAGGCCGAGGCCTCGGAGGGCGCGGCAGATGCCACCGGACGGTGGCATCCCCCGCAGCGCCTGCGGGACCTGCCCCGGGGCCGCCCGCCTGGTCGCGGAAGTACCGAGATCGGCGCGTCACGCTGCTTTGACCTGCTGGTATTGCCCGAGGAAGTCCGGCCTTCCCTGCCGTACTTGCCACAGGAAAAGGCCTGGGTTCAACTGCACTGCACCGGTCGAGGCGTCGAAGGCGAACGTGCGGGTGATGCCCCGGTACGACAGGGACCTCAGCGGGTGGATCAGGGAGCCCGGGTCCACCGGGCCTGTCCCGGACTGGGTGAGGATGTGGGCGACCATGCCGAGGGCGTCATAGGCCTCGGCCGCGCCGGGCGGGATGCTCCTCACTCCGTACCGCTGGGTGAAGTCCCGTACGAACGTTGCGGCCGGCGCCAGGCGCGCCGGGTCCACCCAGGTGGACGAGAACACCCATCCCTCGGCCGCCGCTCCTGCGGCGGCGAGGAAGGACGGGTCGAGCACCGGCTGGGCCGCCGCGGCCGTACCCGTGAACCCGGCCGTCCGCAGCGCCCGGGCGAAGGCGGCGGCCCGCTGGGGCGAGTTGCCGCAGTAGACGACGGCCTGGGCGCGGGCGGCGATGGCGGCGGCAGCGGCCGGGGCGAAGTCGTCACTGTCGGCGGGGACGGTGTGGGTGGTGACCGTGCCATGGGCCGGGGCATTCTCCGTCAGGGGTTTGGCGATCAGCCAGCTGAAGTCGCGGGCCGCGTCGTCCTGGATCAGGGCCCAGCGGCTGACCGGGCGGATCCCGGTCAGGTAGCGGAACAGGGGAGTGGGCATCGCGTAGTCGGCCGGCCGGAGCTGGAACACGGCCGGGTGGGTGGACGACACGGTGGCGTACAGGTCGTCGGAGCCGGCCCAGGCGGTCACCATCGGCAACGACGCCTTGGTGTAGATGTCCCGGGTGGCGAGCGCGGTGGTGTCCGAGGAGGGGCCGATGACCGCGCACACCCGGCCGTCGGCGGTGAGCTGCCGTGCCACCGCCTGCGACCGAGCAGCCTCCCCGTGGTCGTCGTGCACCTGCAGCGCGAGGTCGAAGCCGCGGTCCTCGTGCGCGTTGTGGTCGGACACGGCGAGCCGGACGGCCTGCTCTATCGCCGTGCCCAGTGCCTTGCCGGGGCCGGTCAGGTCGGCGTGGACGGCGATCGCCCGGGTGGGGACAGCAGGGGCGTGCGGGGTGGAGCGGGTGGTGGCGTACCAGGCCGCCGTGGCCCCGCCCGCCGCCAGGGCGGCGCCGGCCGAGGTGCCCAGCAGCAGGAAGCGGCGTCTGGTCGGCGTGGGCGGCGCGTCCACGAGTGTCGGCGGCTCGGTGCGCTGTGGCTCGGGCAGGTCCAGGACTTGGGCGGAGCGTTCGGCGATGAGCGCGGGCAGGCCGGGTGGCAGCCAGTCGTCGGTGCCGAAGTGGCCCAGCGCCACCCGGAGTTCGGGCAGTGTGGGGCGGGCGGCCGGGGACTTCGCCAGGCAGCGGGCGATGAGCGTGCGCAGCGGGTCGTCCGGGACGCCGGTGAGGTCCGGGGCCTCGTGGATGGTGCGGAAGATCACCGATGCCGCCATGCCCGTGCCGTACGGCGGGCGGCCCGCCGCCGCGTAGGCGAGCAGGCAGCCCAGTGAGAACACATCGCTCGGCGGGCCCGGCTCGCCGCCGCGGGCCCGTGCCTGCTCGGGGGACAGATAGCCGGGTGTGCCGATCACGACGTCGGTCGCGGTCAGGGCGGTCGCGCCGCCCGTGCGGGCGATGCCGAAGTCGATCAGGCGTGGTCCGTCGAGGGCGAGCAGGACGTTGCCGGGTTTGATGTCGCGGTGCACGAGCCCGGCCGCGTGTACCGCGGTGAGTGCTTCGACCAGCCGGGCGCCCAGTGCCCGTACGGTGCCCGGCGGCAGTGGGCCGTGCCCGGCGATGATCTCGGCGAGGGAGGGGCCGGGCACGAACGCCGTGGCGAGCCACGGCTCGGGGGCTTCCGGGTCGGCGGCCAGCACCGGAGTGGTCCAGCGGGCGTCGACCCGCGCCGCCGCCCGTGCCTCGCGCCGGAAGCGGGCCCGGAAGGAGGGGTCGGCGGCGTGTTCCGCCCGGATCACCTTGACGGCGGCCAGGGTGCCGCCTTCGGAGCGGGCGAGGTAGACCACGCCCATGCCGCCGGTTCCGATCCGGGCGAGCAGCCGGTACGGGCCGATGGCCTCCGGGTCGGTGGTGAGAAGCGGACGCACCGTCACTTGCCCTTCAGCGGGAGGGCTATGTCCGGGGCTGGGCCCAGATAGTCGAAGGCACCGTCACGCACCTGGTGGACGAAGCTGGCGGGCGTGGCAAGCATGGGCGTACCGACGGTCTTGGAGTCGAAGGCGAAGGTCCGGGTGATGCCGTGGTACTTGGCTGCTTGGAGCGGGGCGATGAGATCCCTGCGGGCCGGCCGTCTGCCTCCGCTCGCCGTTAGCCGGCTGATCAGCAGGTTCGCCGCGTCGTAGCCCTCGGCCGCCCAGAAGCCGGGCGCGTGGCCGCTACGGGCGCGGAACGCCTGTGCGAAATCGCGGACGGAGGCCGCTCCGGGGCCGATGGCGCTGGCCAGCACCGTCCAGCCGTCCGCGGCCGGTTCGGCGGCGAACCGGGCGTCGAGGGCGGGTTCCATCGCGTACTTGGGCCCGGTGAAGCCGGCCAGGCCGCGGGCCGCACGGATCGCGCCGTCTCGCGGGCCCGCGTAGACGAAGGCCTGGATGCCGGCCGAGCGCATCTCGTCCAGCACGGGCCGCAGATCGGTCGTCCCGGGCGGCACGACCCGGGGGTGGGTGGCGCGTCCGTACTGTCGGATGACGAAGTTGGCCATCTGGATGGTCATCCAGGAGAGGTCACCGCCGCTGCGGTCCATCAGAAGGCCGACGGGTGATGCCGCGCTCGTCGCCGCCCACAGGAACACCAGCTTCATCGCGACCGTGTTGTGCAGCGGCCGGCCGCGCACGAACGAACGGATGTTCTGGTACAGGTTCTGCCCGGCGGACATGGTGAGCACTGGCAGCAACGCCGCGTCATACACCGGGAGCGCGGCCTTGGTCGTCAGGTCCGTGCTGGACCCGATCACCGCCAGCACGCTGTCGTCGCCGGCGAGCCGGCGCGCCGCGTTGGGCGCGCGGCCGGTGCTGCCGCTGTCGTCGGCCGTGCGCAGCTGCAGCGTGAACGGCTTGTCACGGCGCGCGTTGAACTGTTCGACGGCGAGCTGCGCGCCCTGGAGCTGCGCCTGCCCGGCCACCTTTCCGGGGCCGCTGAGGTCGGCCTGTACACCGATCGCCCAGCCGGGCGCGGCCGGTCTGCCCGAGCCGCCGCCGTGGGTCCCGCGCAGCGCGGCCCACGCCGCCGCCCCGCCGCCGACGGCCAGGACGGCCGCCCCGGTGGACGCGGCCGTCAGAAAGCCCCGGCGGGACCGGCCGGTGGCCGCCGCGGGCTCGGCGAGGGTGGCCTCGATCTCGGGCAGGGCGAGCATCTGCGCCGACTGCTCGGCGACCATCCGGACCACTTCCGGCGGTAGCCAGTTCGCGGTGCCGGACGGGACGTCCTCGACCAATGCCGTGTCCAGCTCGGCGGGCGTCGGCCGATCGTCCGGGTCCTTGGCGAGGCAGCGCAGCAGGACCGCGGCCAGCTCCGGCTCCACGCCGTCCAGGTCTGGCTCGTCGTGCACGGTCCGGTAGAGCAGCGCGTCGGCCGCCCCGCTGCCGAACGGCAGGCGTCCCGTCGCCGCGTATGCCAGCACACAACCCAGCGAGAACACATCGCTCGCCGGCGAGAGCGAATCGCCGCCGGCCGCCTGCTCGGGGGAGAGGAAGCCGGGCGTGCCGATCACGAGGTCGGTGGAGGTGAGGGCCGTGTCGTGCGGCGAGCGCGCGATACCGAAGTCGATCAGCCGCGGCCCGTCGGCGGCCAGCAGGATGTTCCCGGGCTTGACGTCCCGGTGCACCAGACCGGTCTCGTGTACGGCCGTCAGCGCCCGCGCCAGCAGCTTGCCCAGCACCCGTACCGCCCGCGGCGGCAGCGGACCGAGCCGGCCGACCGCTTCGGCGAGGGAGGGGCCCGGCTCGAACGCGGTGGCCAGCCACGGCTGTCCGGCCTCCGGGTCGGCTCCGGTCACCTTCACCACCCACGGGCTGTCCACCCCCTGCGCGGCCCGCACCTCACGGCTGAACCGGGCGCGGAACTCCTCGTCGTCCCCGTAACCGGCCTGGATCACCTTGACGGCGGCAAGGGCCCCCGACTCCGTCCGCCCCAGATAGACGACGCCCATGCCGCCCTCGCCGAGCCGGGCAAGCAGCCGGTGACCGCCGACGAAGGACGGGTCGGACGGCCGCAGCGAACGGTCGGTCACTTCTTCACCCCCAGTGCGTTGCGCACCTTCGTCTCCATGTCCGCGACTGCCTGCGCCGCCACGGTCATCAGGTCGTTCCGGGTGTATCCCCTGCCGCCCTCGACCGCGACGGCGATGGTGACGGGCCCGAGCCGTGCCTGGTCCCACGCGTAGTACAGCGCGCCCGCTGAGAGGGCGGGATTGAAGTAGTTGCCCAGCTCCATCACGAAGTCGTCGGCGGACAGGTTGTCGTTGGTGCCGTATCCGGAGCCGACCGAGTCCAGCTGGGAGATCCGCTCCGTGTCCCGCAGTTGCTGGTCGGGGCAGCGCAGCGCCTCCTCCAGCGTCTCGGCGATCTCCCAGCCGGCCTGCTGCGCGGTGCGGTGCACGGTGACGGTCGCCGCGGTGTGGACCTCGCCCTTGCCGCCGGTCGCCGGAAGTCTGCCGTACCGGCTGAGACTGCCCAGCACGTCACTGGGCAGCGCCTGCTGCTGCCATACGCAGTCGGTGCCGAGCACCGGCCAGTCGGCCGGGTCGCTCTCGTACGGGGTGCGCCGCCCATAGCCGGGGCCGAAGCTCTCCGGACCGGCGGTGACAGCCCTCAGCAACTCCAGGGCGGCCGACCGTGTCTTCGGCATCCGTGCGGGGTCGGTCCGGAAGGGCGTCCCACTGGTGCCGCCGCCGGCACCGGCCTGCACGGACGCCGTACTTGTCGCGGCCGGGCCCGTCGTGGGCTTCGCGTCCTTCGGGCCGGATCCGTGGCCGCCGGAGCATCCCGCGAGCAACACCCCGCAGACGGCCAGTGCGGCGCCCGCGCGCCCGCCCTGCCGTCTTCCCCCTGCGTGTCTCACTGTTCTCCATTCCGTCCCATCCGGCTCCCTCGCGCTGATCGGGAGTCGGAGCATCTGGATCTGGTTCACATGAGCTTATATGCAATCTGAATCATTCACATCAGTTTGCTTCGCGTCGAATGGTGTGAGGTGAGCGCGAGTGTTGTGCGCAGGAGGCACGATGAACGGGCGGTGGCGGGAAGCGGCCTGTCTGCCTGGCGAGTGGTTCCCGTGGGGCCGGTCCTGGGGGGTCTTCGGCTTTCCGGTACTTGTCACCATCCTGCTGCAGCCCGTGCTCAAGCGCCGGTTCCTGGTGCGCTTCGGCGAGGAGAGCGTCACTGCTGTGGGTCTGCGGGCTGTCGGCCGCACGCTGTCTTCACCTGGGCAAGGACGGACTGCATCATGATCGGTTGTGGTGCTGCTTCTGGCCTCGCCACCAGTTACCGGTTTTGTCGCGCCAAGTCGGCAGGCCCGCGTTCACCGGCACCGACCGCGCGCAGTCCTCGCCAGCCTGCTCCACCACGTGCCGGGGGAGAAGCAGCAGCATCTCCTGCTGCTGACAAGCCCGGACACGATCCCGCGCCGGCACCGCGACCTGCTCAAGCGGCGTCACGCCGCGAGCTGCATGCCGAAGGGGTAGTGCGCCACCTTGTCCGGGTTCATGTGGAACCACGTGTGTCGGCCCTGTCGGGGCTCGGACGGCGAACGGCTTCTCATTCGGTCGTCCATCGCTGGTTGGCGGCGGCCGTGCAGGTCCAGAGGATGACGGGGGAGCCGTTGGCTGTGGCGCCGCCCGACACGTCCAGGCACAGGCCCGACCGGACGCTCTGGACGGTGCCGTCCGAGTTGAAGGTCCACCGCTGGTCGTCGCTGCCGGTGCAGGTCCCCAGGATCACCGGGGTACCGGGGGCGGTCGAACCGTCCTTCGCGTCCAGGCACAGGCCCTTGGTGGTGAGGGTGCCCGCGGAGGTGTACGTCCATTTCTGGTTCGCCGAACCGTCGCAGTCCCAGATGCCGACCCGGGTGCCCGGGATCGTACGGGCGCCCGGATCGTCGAGGCAGCGTCCGGAGGCTCCACCGACGAGGGGGCTGTCGGCGGGCACCTTGATGGCTGCCAGGCCGATCGACGCGGATCCGAGCCTGCGCGCGTCGGCCGCCGGGGTCGCGGTCACCGCGGCGAACGGCCGGGCGCCGACCGGGTCGGAGGGCTGCTGGATGAGGTAGGACCTGCCCTTGACGGCCGGGACGGAGATCTGCGCGGCGTCGGTCGCACGGACCACTACGGTGTGCCCGTCCTTGCCGTCGACGACCTCGACCTGACTCCCCGGCCAGGGGTTGCGGACCCTGATGGTCCCGGTGGACCCCGCGTTGACGCCTACGGTGCCGATCGTCCCGTCGTGGACCTGGACCGAGACCTTGCTGCCGCCCTGGATGAACACCGTGCCGTCGGCGTTCCAACCGGAGGGCAGCGCGGGCGCGATGCGCAGCAGCCCGTCGTAGTCCTGCACCAGCGCCTCGCCGAGTGCGGCGGCCGCCACACCCTGCTGCTCGAAGTAGGGCTCATTGCCGACGAAGGTCGCCAGGCCCGAGGGCAGCGTCTGGTATTTCTTGGTCAGCCCGGTCAAGGTGGCGGCGACCTCGTCGCCGAGACCGAGGCGGGAGGCCTGGATCGGGTCGTTGCTCCAGTCGTTGACCTGCTTGTTCGGGCGGCTCGTGTACGCCCGCCTGGCCAGGCCGGACAAGTCTCCCGAGTCGCCGATCAGGTTGTAGGGCCACACCGGTTCCAGCCCGATGTTCTCGGTGTTGTGCTTGGTGGCCGACGGCTCGTAGGAGGGCGCGATGACATCCGTGCCGTCGGCGTCGGCGGCCTCGGTGAGCAGCTTGGACTGTGTCGCCGCGTCGGTGCGGGGGAGTGGGAGGATCTTCGCCAGGGCCGTGTTCAGCCGTCCGGCGAGACCGGCGTCCTTGCCGAGCACTCGGGCGGCCTTGGCGGTCGCCGGGTACAGGGCCCGCATGGCCGAGATGTCTGTGGTGGGGTCCTTGACGTCCCACTGGGTCTCATGCGCGTTGGACGGGGCGGTGTGCAGATGGCCGTCCTCACCCGTGGTCGAGTACGCGAGCAGGAACCGGCTCGCCTCGGCCATGAGGGGGTAGTTGGCGCGCAGGAAGGACCGGTCGCCGGTCATGAGGTACTGCTGCCAGACCCACAGCCCGACCTCGGCCCCGGTGGATATGGTGCGCGCGTTGTAGTACGGGCTGGAAGCCGAGTCGCAGTTCAGGCCCGGCGAGGACAGCCACGTCTCGTGCTCGAAGCCCTGTCCGTTGAAGCGCATGGTCTCGGGGGACGCAGATGCCCGTGCGGTTGCCCAGGTGAGCCTTGGTCCATGCTTGGATGTTCGCCAGGTTGCGCCGGTAGAGGCGGAAGTAGGGTGCATTGAGGTCGAAGGCGCCGGCGGACAGGTTCGCCTGGACCTGCATGCGCAGGTTCCAGTGCCAGTACGCGCCCGGATCCCACCGGTGGAAGTCCTTGTACGCCGAGAACAGGTCCGCGACGCCGGCCTGGGAACCGGGATAGAGGTCGCGGCTCTGCGCCGCCGCGTCGTACAGGTCGAGTGTGCGCAGGCTCTCCAGGTAGTCGGCGGTGCCGTCGGCGGAGGAGTACTTGATCAGCCCGACCCGGTTCCAGAAGGAGTGCCACCACGACAGGTGCGCCGCGAAGAGGCCGGACGACGTCTTGGCCGTGTCCTTCGCCAGCAGGCTTGCGGCGGTGCGCCGGGCATCCCGGCCGGTCCAGTGCGGTGCGGCCGTCACGATACGGAAGCTGCCGTCGGCGTGCGGGGTGAAGGAGACCTGCACCGTGCGGGAGTCCACGACGCTCGCGGTGACATCCTGTCCGCCTGCGGTGATCGTGCCCAGCGAGCCGAACGGGCCACCGCCCGATCCGGGCCGGCCGGTGTCCTTCCAGGTCTCGGCGAGCGTGCCGATCACGCCGTCGGCCTCCGCCTGCGGTGACCTCCCGGACCACAGGGCGAGCCGGGCCGTCTGCGGGGTGGTGGGATCGGCCCCGGTGACGTCGACGACCAGTTCGTCCTTGTCCGCGCGGACGTAGACGGTGGCGGTCATGCCGCCGCCGGATTCGGTGAACGTCCCGTTGTACAGGTCCAGGTGGGCCTGGTAGTCGGAGGCGCCGGTGAGCTTGGCGAGTCCCGGGATGGTCACCCATCCCGGCGACTTGCGGTCCGGATACGTGTCCGAGCGGTTGAGCTGGGCGGTGAAACCGCCGGCGGCCCAGACGGCGGCGCCGAGCCTGCCGTTGCCGAGCGGCATGAACTGTGACTGCGCGGCGTTCGGCCGGCGCAGCACCACGTTGGAGCGACGCACCAGGTTCGGCGCGTTGACGGTGAACCTGCCTGACTCCCACGCGGTCGTGGCGGTGGCGGCGTGGGCGGTCTGCCACGCCGGTGCGACGGTGAGAGCCGCGGCCAGCGCGAAGGCGCAGGCGAGGCTGCCCGCCGCGCTTCTTCGGAGTACGGCCATGCGCTACCACTTCCTTGTGAGCGACGGCGGGACGAGGGGCCGGCCGACCGGAACCGGCGGCCGGACAGGGGCGCACGCGGGCATGGCCTGCCTGCCGTGCCCGCGTCGCCAAGTCGCCGCTACAGGGCGACGAGCTGCCAGTCCTGGTTGGCTTCGCCGGTGGCGGTCCCCTGGACGACAGGGGAGCCGTCGGCGGTGGAGGCGCCGCTGACGTCGAGGACCTTGCCACTCTTGCGGTTGACCAGCTTGAAGACACCGAGATCCGTGGCGAAGGGCCGGTCGTAGACCTCCAGGCTGCGGATGCCCGCCGTGACGCCCGCCGGCACCCCGGTCACCGTCACCCGCACGTACCGGGCCGTGGAGCTGAAGGCGGAGACCTGGACCTGGCCGGTGGCGGCGGTCGTGGTGAGGTCGGCGAGGGTGGTCCACGTGCTGTTGTCCGTGGAACCCTCGATCTTGTACTGGTAGTTGGTGTTGTCCTTCTCCCAGGCGACACGGGCCCCGGTGAGTGACTTCACCGAGCCCAGGTCCACCTTCAGCCACTGCCCCGCACCGCTGTCGCCGGCGATCCAGTAGGTGGCGGTGGAGCCGTCCACGGCGTTCGCCGCCGGGTGACCCTTGGCGGCGCCGGCGGCCGTGGCCCTCCTGTGCAGGGCGATGTCCCGCTGCCGCACGTTCCGGTCCAGCCTGATGCCGATCACGCTGTCCTCGGCGTGGCGGGTGCGGTTGATGCCCTCGACGGTCACGGTGCCGTCCGCGCCGGACGCGTACGGCAGCGACTGGCCTGTCGCCACGTCGAAGACCCGCTCGACCTGGGCGTCGCCGATCGACGGTGTGGTGAAGCCGGTTCCGCTGTGGCCGGGCAGCAGATGGACGTAGACGGTGCGGTCCCGGTAGGTGAAGCCGTACTGGCCGTCCACAGGCTGCCAGGGACCGCCGCGCGTCTTGTACACGGACTCGCCGTAGGTGGTCATGAAGGTGCCGATCCGGCGCAGCAGACTCGCCTGTGCGTCGGAGACGGTGCCGTGCCGGTCGGGGCCGACGTTGACCATGACCGTGATGTCGCGCACCCATGAGTTGACCAGGATGTCCATGGCGGTGCCGTAACTCATCACCTTGCCGTCGGAGTTGTAGCCCCAGGTGCTGCCGACGCTGAAGACCTTCTCGGCGAGCTTGCCGGAGCGGATGTTGCCGGTGGGCACGGATCCGCCCTC
Organism: Streptomyces sp. CoH27; assembly: GCF_020181035.1. Classification (GTDB taxonomy): domain Bacteria; phylum Actinomycetota; class Actinomycetes; order Streptomycetales; family Streptomycetaceae; genus Streptomyces; species Streptomyces camelliae. The sequence goes on along the minus strand of NZ_JAIQYY010000001.1, from coordinate 32,938 downwards.
TTCGCTGGCGTAGTCGCCGATCCAGCCGGAGCGCGAGGTGGCGACGATGTCGGGCTGGTGCTTGCGGACCATGCCCATCAGGCCCAGCGGCTTGCCGTCGGAGTCGGTTTCGCCGTAGGTGGCGTCCACGGGCCAGGCATTGGAGGTGTCGCGGTACCGGCCGGGTTCCCAGAAGAACGCGGCGTCGGCGTCCGTGCCCTGTTCCGCCAGCCAGCCGCCGTCCCACCACAGGTCGTCGATGACGCCGTACTGGGTGACGAGTTCCTTGACGGACTCGTACACCTCGGTCTTCATGATCCGCGCGTTCTCCTTGTGGGAGGGGTCGGTGGTGTAACCCCAGGGATTGGCCGCGCAGTTGGTGCCGTGGACGTCGTAGTAGCCGGGGTAGCGCCAGTCGATCGGCGAGTAGTAGAGCCCGACCTTCAGCCCGGCCGCCCGCACGGCCGCGACGTAGTCCTTGACGAAGTCACGGCTCAGCGGCGCCTGGCCGGAGTTCCAGCTGTTGGGGTGTTTCAGCGGCCACAGGGCGAAGCCGTCGTGGTGACGGGTGGTGAGGGTCACGTACTTGGCGCCGAAGTCCTTGGCCAACTGGGCCCAGTCGGCCGGCTTGTAGGCGTCGGCGGTGAACTGCTCGCCGGTGGCTTCGGTGACGTACTTCTTGTAGTTCTCCGGCGTGACGGGGGCGTTGTGCATGTACCACTCGCCCTTGGCCGGGCCGGAGTAGACGCCCCAGTGGATGAACATGCCCAGCTTGGCGTCCCGCATCCACTGGATCTTGGCGTCCGGCTGCTGCTCCACACCCATGTCCGTCTGCGGGATGCGCAGCGGAGGCAGCGGCAACGGCTGAGGCCCGGTGGAGGCGGCGGCGCGGGCGGGAGCGGCCAGGGCGGGCCCGACAGCGGCGGCGACCGTCAGGGCGGCCACGCCGGTGAGCATTCTTCGGCGGCTGAGGGAATACGACAAGACGAGACTCCTGACTGTCCACAGGAGAGCCCGGGCGGTGACGCGGCTGAGCATCCGGACCGAATGGATGGGATGAGTCATCTGCCATCGGCGAGATACGGGGAGCCGCACGGAGGTGCATGTCTCGCCGGGATGACATCGGATGTATTAATGGCCATCAATCCGTGCCGCGTCTAGTGGGCGGACACAATCGGCTGAAATAGCCATGCTGTTGCATCGCTGGAGAGTGCATCTTCCAGAAACATCGGATGTCATCGTCTTCCGAGCCTTGACGACGGCATGCTTGGCGTCTACGGTCCTCAACGGAGTCGCACGCAATCCCCCAAATCCCAACCCTTGTTGAGGGTGGGAGTGGATTCGAAGGACCTCTGATGCCCGGACGTGCCCTGACGTATGTGCCGGCCGCCTCCATGGGTGTGCTCGCCCTGCTGATCGCCGGATCTCCCGCTCAGGCGGCCAAGGTCGCCCAGGTCACCATCACCAACGCCACCCAGTTCGCCGGCACTCCGCCGCCGTGGTCCAGGCCCACGGCGGCGGAGTGATCAAGGTAGGCTCCTGGTACCGGGTGCAGTTCGGTCCGCCGAGGGCGCAGCCGCACACTTCTCCTGGGGCTTGCGAGAGGCGATCGGGCACACTTCCCGGACCTTGGAAAAGGGGCCAATGTGGGGCCGGTCATGTGGCGCAGGCAAACCTTGCCCCCGCTTTGGCGCGGGGATCGTGAACAACGCCGCGCTGTTGACCATGGTCGGCGTGGTCTGGTTCCTGGCCATGCTGTTCGTCGTGTTCGGCGACGCCCGATTCGCCGTCCGCGCGCAGCCCGCCATGTCCGGCGCCGAGGGGCCATTGACGCTCTCTTCGCGAACTCGTCCTCTTCCGCGCCCACAACGCCCTCACGTTCGACTGGTCCCGGCTCTCGCGGCCCAGGAGTGTGAAGAGGGCACTATGCGAGCCGGCCTTCGAGATGTCGTACGGCGACGGGACCAGCCGGCACGTCGGACCCGTGGGTCCGGGTGGGCTGCTTCTGCACCATCCCGGTCAGTGGGCCGTCAGCACCAGCAAGAGCCCGACCAGCGCCGGAACAGTCTGCACGAAGAGAATCTTCCGGCTGGAGGTCACGGCCCCGTACACACCCGCCACGGCCACACAGACAAGGAAGAAGACCCTCGCCTGGAATCCCACGGGGTCGGACGCCACGGCACCCCACACCAGACCAGCGGAGAGGAAGCCGTTGTACAGCCCCTGGTTGGCCGCGAGCACTTTCGTCTGCGAGGCGAACTCGGCACTGGTCCCGAAGGCGGCCCGAGCCCGCGGGGTGGTCCACAGAAACATCTCCAGAACCAGGATGTAGGCGTGCAAGGCGGCTATGGTCAGCACTGCGACGGTCGCGATGATCGACATGACAACAGGATCGCAGACCGGTCCGCTCCCCTCGATCGCGGGAGGCCACGACCCGGGAGCTGCGTCACACACTGCCGGTTCGAGAAGTCCGCCAAAGGACCGCAATATTTCACGTACGTGGGCCTGGAGAGCCTTTAGGGTCAGTAATGGCGCCCGACCTGGTGTTTCTCCCTCAATCGGTCAGTTGCACATGTTTCGACCATGCGCGTACTGCTCAAACGCCGACGGCATGGGAACCGGGAGCTCCCGCGCCTCCTGGGGCAGCGACGTCACGAACCCGCGACCGCAGACCGCAGAGCGTCAACTCGGACAGTGTCCTTTCGCGGCCTCATTGCGGCCGTCGCCGGGGACCTGGCAGCGCCTCCATGGTGGCCGCACGCACTCCCGACCCCCAGAACTATGGCGTCCCACCACATACGCCTCTGACCTGTGCGTTCCTACCGTGTGGCGACACGCAAACGTCCCTGTCGAACGCCAGGAAGTGGTGCCGATGTCGTCGGCGAGACGGATGTGTGGCCCGCCCCGTCTACGACGAGGTGGGCGGGTGCGGGGAGCGGAGCACGAGCAGGGTGATCTCGCTGGGGGCGAAGACGCGGAACGGCGGGCCCCAGAAGCCGGTGCCGCGGCTGGTGTAGAGGAGGGTGCGGGCGCCGTGGTGGCTGAGGCCGGCGAGGGCGGGCTGGTCGATGCGGACCAGGTGGTGGAAGGGCCAGATCTGGCCGCCGTGGGTGTGGCCGGAGAGCTGGAGGTCGATGCCGGCGGCTGCGGCCCGGTCGACGAACTTGGGCTGGTGTGCCAGGAGCAGGACGGGCAGGTCGGGGTCGGCACCGTTCAAGGCTCCGGCGAGGTGGGCGCGGTGGCCTGCCAGGCCGGAGGACTCGGCGGTGACGTCGTCCACGCCGGCGACCACGAGGGTGTCGCCTCCGCGTTCGAGCAGCAGATGGCGGTTGCGCAGCGGCTCCCAGCCCAGCTCGTCCATCAGGTCGACCCAGCCCTGGGCTTCGCTGTAGTACTCGTGGTTGCCGGTGACGTATACACGGGCCCGGGTGGCCCGCACGGTACCGAGTGGGGCGGCCTGGGCGCGGCGGCGTTCGGCCGTGCCGTCCGCAATGTCGCCGGTGTGGCAGACCAGGTCGGCTTCCAGGGTGTTCACCGTCTCGCACACCCGTGCCGACCAGCGGGCGCGATCGAGTGGGCCGTAGTGGGTGTCGGTGATGAGGACGACGCGGGTGCCGTCCAACCCGGCACCCAGTCGCGGAAGTTGCACGTCGAGTCGGTGCACGCGCGGTACGCGGCGGGCCTCGGCGTACCCCCAGCCGAGCAGTACGGCGGTTACGCCGAGGACGGCCCACGTGACGATTCGGGCCCGGTCCTGGCTGTCGCCGACGCCGGCCATGGTCAGGGCGAGCCGCAACAGGACGCCGAGCAGAACGGACCAGGTGAACAGGACCCAGCTGGTGCCCAGCAGGGTGTCACCGACGATCGCCGCCCGGTCCTGCTGACGCCGGCCGTGGCCGCGCACCATCGCGAGCGGCATACCGATGAGGCCAAGGGCGAACAGGGCGGTGCCGGCCAGCGTGACGGGCAGCGGCCAGTGCTGGCCGCTGTGCAGGAGCACCCAGCAGGGCACGGCCCACAGCAGGACGGGGGCGATCAGGGGGATGTAGCGCATCAGGCGGTGCAGTCGGCTCTGCTGCGGCGCCTGCACCTCACTTTCCGCGGGCCGGGTGTTGCTGGTGTCGGTCACGTTTCCCCTCCCTGACCGGGCTGCCGTCTCGCGCACTGTATCCGGTCGCCCTCGGGCCGGCCGGACCGGCGGTCATGGGCACGGCCCTTGGGACGAAGGGTTCTCCGCGGGGTGGCAAGACTCCGCCGCAGACGACTCCCTTGGCATAAGCCGCGAACAGGGCGCTCCTGCCGGGTCTGTCAAACGAGCGGCCCTGTCTCACATTCGGTGTCGTCGGGGTGCCGGTGCGGCCGAGAGGGTGGAAGTCGTTGAAGCCGTCGAGGGCGGAGTCGACGTCGGCCTTGGGGATGAACTCGTCGTAGATGGGGGTGTGCCATTCGTCGAGCAGCAGGACATCGTTGCCTCCTGCTGCCGTCTGGATCCCCCATTGGGATACATACCCCCAGGGGGTATGTTGAGCCGAACTGATGACCACCGAGCGAAGGGATCGGGTGAACCGATGAACGCGTTGCTGCACATGCTGAGAACCGCCGGGTCGATGACCTGGGAGATCACCTGGGCCCTGATCCTGGGCTTCCTGCTGTCCGCGATCGTGCAGGCCCTGGTGTCCAAGGAGACGATCCGACGGCTGCTGCCGGACGACTCGCCCAAGACCCTCGGCGTCGCCTCGCTACTGGGCGCGGCATCGTCGTCCTGCTCCTACGCCGCGGTGGCGCTGGCCCGCTCGCTGTTCCGCAAGGGCGCGAACTTCACCTCGGCGATGGCCTTCGAGATCGCCTCCACCAACCTGGTGATCGAACTCGGGGTGATCCTGGCGCTGCTGATGGGCTGGCAGTTCACCCTCGCCGAGTTCTTCGGCGGGCCGGTGATGATCCTCATCGTGGCACTGCTGTTCCGCCGCTTCATCAAGGGCCGGATCCTGAACGCGGCCAAGGAGCAAGCCGAGCAGGGGCTGGCCGGTTCGATAGAGGGCCACGCGGCGATGGACATGTCCGTCCCCGCCGACGGCTCGCTGTTCAAGCGGCTGACATCCGCGCGCGGATTCACCGCCGTGTCGCACATCTTCGTCATGGAATGGGCCGCGATCCTGCGCGACATCATCATCGGGCTACTGATCGCCGGCGCCGTGGCTGCGTGGGTGCCGGACTCGTTCTGGCGGCACTTCTTCCTCACCGGTCACCCGGTTGCCTCCGCCGTCTGGGGACCGATCGTCGGACTCGTTATCGCGATCGTGTCGTTCGTCTGCTCCATCGGGAACGTTCCGTTGGCCGCGGTGCTGTGGAACGGCGGTATCTCCTTCGGCGGCGTGGCCTCATTCATCTTCGCCGACCTGCTCATCATCCCGATCCTGCTGATCTACCGCCGCTACTACGGCACCGCGATGGCACTGCGCATCTTCGGCTTCTTCTACCTGGCGATGGTCGGCGCCGGCTACGTCGTCGAGCTGGTCTTCAAGCCACTGGGGCTGGTCCCGTCGCAGCGCACCGCAAAGGTGATGGAAGCCGGGATCACCTGGAACTACACCACCTGGCTGAACATCGCGTTCCTGATCCTGGCGGCTGCGCTGGTCGTCCGGTTCCTGCGCACCGGCGGCGGGCCCATGCTGAAGATGATGGGCGGCGGCCCCGACGACATGGCCCACCACACCCACGACCACAGTGCGCACGCCGGGATCGGGACGCACCAGGTCGAGCACGGCACGATGGACCACTCAGGAATGGACCACCACGGGCACGAAGCCCACGGCGACCATCACGGGCATCCCGACCACAACTGATGATCGGCGCAGTCCCAACGATGGTGACCCGGACCTGGCGCTGCGGACAGCCATCCAGTCGGGGCTCTTCTCTCTGCATTCGAAGGTGCCAACCATGTCGAACGTCGACGAGAAGAGCCCGGATCGGTCCCGCCCTGCAGGATTGTCAGCCGCAAGCTGTGAGACTCATTCCCCGCACGGTGCGCCTCCCGCACCCGCCTGTCCGAGCATGAACTGCCATGCCACCGCGCGCATGTTCGGCCCGGTGGGTCGGTCGTGATGTCGGTGAAGCTCGGTGGCGCCCCGCCGGAATAGGCGTGGAGCAGGCCGTCGATGGCGTACAGGTGCGGCCGTTGGCGCTGCCGCGCCACGTGTCGGTGGGCTGCTGGGAGACCGACTGGTCCGCAGTGCCGTTGTCGCCCCAGTCGTTGGTGCCGAGCCACTGGTGCACGAGAGCGCTCTGGTCGGTGACGGCCGCGAGGGGGTCGGCGGTTGCGTACGAGGAGAGCAGGGACCCCCGGCGGGCCTCGGCGCCCATCGCCCGGTATGCCTCCAGCCGAGGATCACCCATCAGACCTACGCGCACGTGATGCCTGACGCTCCGGAGCGTTTGAGGTCTCTGATGGGTACCGTCTTCACGATGCATGCGGAGCTCAACTTGCCTCTTGAGTTCGAGGCAGTCGTCGAGGAGGCCTGACGCAGGCCGGGTTGACTGCGGGGCGCGCACCCGGGCCGCAGTGTAGGTGCGCGGGTTTTGCAGACGCGGCTGCCCCGCCGTGGCGAGTGTTGTGATGCGGGTCGGCGTGTCACTCCCAGCACTGCGACGCCCGATCTGCGGCTCATGTCGGAGTTCTACGCTGCGTAGTCAGCACCAAACCAGCACGGGAGTCAGCACGGCGCCCCCGAATCATGCCCGAACAACGCAACTCGGACTGCGCCCTTCGCGGCCCCATTGCGGCCGTCGCCGGGGACCTGGCAGCGCCTCCATGGTGGCCACACGCACTCCGACGCCCAGAACTATGGTGTCCCACCACATACGCCTCTGACCTGTGCGTTCCTACGGTGTGGCGACACGCAAACGTCCCCGTCGAACGCCAGGAAGTGGTGCCGATGTCGTCGCCCGCAAGCGCTCCACCAGCCCCGTCCAAGCTCCACCGCATCGTCGCCGCCAGCCTCATCGGCACCACCATCGAGTGGTACGACTACTTCCTCTACGGCTCGGCGGCCGCCCTGGTCTTCGGCCGGGTGTTCTTCCCCGAGTCGGACCCGCTGACCGGCACCCTGCTCTCCTTCCTCACCTACGCCATCGGCTTCGCGGCCCGACCGATCGGCGCTGTGGTCTTCGGGCACTTCGGCGACCGTCTCGGCCGTAAGAAACTGCTGGTGATCAGCCTGCTGATGATGGGCGGCTCCACCGCTCTGATCGGCTGCGTCCCCGGCTACGACTCCATCGGCGCCGCGGCACCCCTGCTGCTCACCACCCTCCGCCTGATCCAGGGCTTCGCCCTAGGCGGCGAGTGGGGCGGCGCCGTCCTGCTCGTGTCCGAACACGGCGATCCGCGAAGGCGCGGGTTCTGGGCCTCCTGGCCACAGGGCGGCGCACCGGCCGGCAACCTGCTCGCCGTCGGCGTCCTCTCCCTGATGACCAGCCTGCTGAGCGACGACGCGTTCAACTCCTGGGGCTGGCGCGTGCCGTTCCTGCTCTCGGCCGTACTCGTCATGATCGGCCTGTGGATCCGACTGTCCGTCGACGAGTCCCCGCTGTTCAAGGAGGCACTGGCCAAGGCCGAGCAGCGCAAGGCCGAACAACGGGCCGAGCAGCCGCCGTTCGTCGCGGTGCTGCGAAGCCACTGGCGCGACGTCCTGGTCGCGATGGGCGCCCGGATGGCCGAGAACATCTCCTACTACGTGATCACCGCCTTCGTCCTCACCTACTGCGTGGAGCACCTCAAGCTCGGCAAACAGACGTCACTGAACGCCGTACTGATCGGCTCCGCCGTGCAGTTCTGCCTGATCCCGCTGTTCGGCGCCCTCTCCGACCGGGTCGGCCGCAAGCCGGTGTACCTGGTGGGCGCCGTCGGCGTGGGCCTGTGGTCCTGGGCGTTCTTCGGCCTGCTCGACACCCGCTCCTTCCCCGCGCTCGTACTCGCCGTCACCGTCGGCCTGGTCTTTCACAGCGCCATGTACGCCCCGCAGGCGGCGTTCTTCTCCGAGCTGTTCGCCACCCGGATGCGGTACACCGGCGCCTCCATCGGCGCCCAGCTGTCCTCGGTGGCGGCCGGTGCCCCGGCCCCGCTGATCGCCACCGCCCTGCTCGGCTCCTACGGCACCGCCACCCCGATCTCGGTGTACGTCGGCCTTGCTGCCCTGATCACCGTGATCGCCGTCCTCGCCGCCCGGGAAACCCGCGGCAGCGACCTCGCGGCCATCGAGCCGGACGGCCCCGCCCCACGGCCCGCCACGGACCAGCAGCGGGCCGCCTCCGCCTGACCCGCGAGGCCCCGGTCTCCTGACGGGAGGGGCCTGGTCTCCTTCCGTCAGGAGACCCGGCCCCGCCCCGCGCCCTGACTCGGTCCCGTCGCCTCGCCCACTCCCGACGATGGCTCGCCGTGTCACCGAAACCCCCGTCCGCCGCCCCTCACCTGCGTCGCCTCGCCGAACTCCTCGCATCGGGCGCCGCCCGCCGAGGAATTCGGAGCCATGGCCGTCGAGGCGCGGCGCGGCGGCGCCACGGCCCAGGACCTCACAGGCCCTGCTCGGCCCGGACTGGGACATCCCGGAGCAGGCCCTGGAACTCCAACTCGTCCTGTGCCTGCACCTGCTGTCGGACGCCTGACACCTCGCCGTATCCGGCTAGCCTTCGGCGGTGGTGGTCTGCGGGGTCGCGCCACCGGTCAGCAGGAGGTACGCGGGAAGCCGGCCCCCGGTACCCGCGAGGGCGGCCAGGGACCGGCTGCGGACGATCAGACGCTCCGCCAAGTCCTTCGCGTACGAGGCTTGTTCAGTGGCCGACGGGCCTGCCCCGGCCCCAGCCCCAGGCGAGCCGGTCGGCACCGGACTGGTTGGTGGTGGCGAGCCAGGGGCGGGCCGTGGTGCCGGTCAGGGTCTGGATCGAGTAGGTGTCGTCGGTGCGCAGGCCGGGCCAGTAGACCGACCCCATCCCGAGTTTGCGGAAGGTGTCGGTGTCGGCCTGGATGAAGTTGACCGAGTTGTTGTCGGGAGCCGGCTTGTCGTAGTCGAGGCCCGTGGTCATCGGGGCGCCGAACTCGTCGGCGACCGTCCGGTTCGCGCAGTCGCCGAGGCGTTCCTTGAGGTCGGCCACCCACTGGTCGTAGGTCGCGTAGCTCTTCCAGAACCCGTAGTGGTGCAGCGACAGGTAGGTGCCCTTCAGACGCGGGTCGGCGCACACCGAGGTGACGTGGTCGTTGTAGCCCGCGCCGCTGACGAAGACACGGTCGCGCGGGACCGAGGGGTAGGTCGCCAGCCACTTCGCGGCGATGTCGGCCCACTGGCTGTCGGTGTATCCGTGCGGCTCGTTCATCGGCTCGAAATAGACGAGCCGATTGCCCGTGTAGGTCTTCACCACCGTGTCCCACATGGGCCAGAAGGTGCTGGGGTCGTCGATGAACCCGTCCTTCTGGGCGCCCGTGCCCTCCCAGTAGGAGAGGATCACCTTGAAGCCGCGGGCCGTCGCCGCGTCGATGACGGCTCGGTACGACTTCCAGTAGGCGCCGTTGACCGTGTACGGGTTGACGGGCAGCCGCACCGTGTTGGCGCCGAGGTTCGCACGGAAGGCCTCGATGATCCGGCTCGACTTCGCGTAGGTCTGCGCGTAGTCGTCGGAGAGCGACAGACCGGACAGGTGCAGGTAGTCGTCGGCGTAGTTGTCGCGGGGGTCGGCCCAGTTGACGCCCTTGAACTGGGTCGTTCCGGTGCCCGGCACGGCGGCGGAGGCGGGACTGCCGGCGAGCGTCGTACCGCTGACCGCGGCGATCGCGACCGCGACGAAGGCGGCGCGCAGGCGGGGCGCGAAACGGGCTCTGGCGGGGGACTTGCGCATCGGACGTGCCCTTTCGGGAGAGTGCGGCTCGGGGACGGGCGCGCGGGACAGGTCGCAGGGATGCCGGGCCAGGCGCACCGGGACCTCCCCGGAGGCTCCTCGGGCCGGCTGCGGCACGGCATGATGGTCACGTAAACATCCTGGTGCGCCAGAACCGGGACGGGATCTCCGTCCGTACCGGTCGCAGGCAGAATGTTTACGTAAACACGAAGGCGTCGGAATCGTGGCACCCGCTCCAGCGGTCGTCAAGGTTTTCCCACGCGTAACATCCGGGTGCGTGGATCAGGTGGGAGTGGTGGCGCGATGAACCCGAACGAGGCGGAGCAGCGGGTCCCGCCGCCGGCGGGCGGTGTGTGGCGAGGCGGCTCCGGCGTGCCCGGCGGGCGCCGCAGACAGCGTGTCTCCATGGCGGACGTGGCCAAGCTGGCGGGCGTCTCGTCGCAGACGGTCTCCCGGGTCGCCAACGGCCACGCCGGGGTGATCGACTCCACCCGCGAACAGGTGCTCGCCGCCATGCGACAGCTGGGCTACCGGCCCAACAGTGCCGCGCGCGCCCTGCGGTACGGCCAGTTCAACACCATCGGCGTGATCCTTTTCAACCTGTCCACCACGGGCAACAGCCGTACCGTCGAGGCGATCGCCACCCACGCCGCGGCCGAGGGATACGCCATCACGCTGATCCCCATCGACATCCCCACGCAGGACAACGTGCTGGGCGCTTTCACCCGCATGGGCGAGCTGGCCGTCGACGCCGTCATCGTCATCATGGAGAGCCACCTGCTCGACACCGGCACCGTGCAACTGCCCCCGGGCGTCCACGTGGTCGTCGTCGACTCGGATGCCGGCGACCGCTACAGCGTGGTCGACACCGACCAGGCCGACGGCGCCCGCCAGGCCGTCAGGCACCTGCTCGACCTGGGTCACCGGACCGTATGGCATGTGTCCGGCCCCGAGACCTCCTACGCCGGGCAACGCCGCACCGAGGCCTGGCGCGCGGTCCTTCAGGAGGCAGGACGCCCGGTCCCCGCGCCCCTGCACGGCGACTGGTCGGCCGAGTCCGGCCACGCGGCAGGACTCGCCCTCGCCCAGGAACCCGGCTGCACCGCCGTGTTCGCCTCCAACGACCAGATGGCCCTCGGGCTGCTGCGCGCCTTCCACGAACGCGGCCTGTCCGTCCCCTCCGACATCAGCGTCGTCGGCTTCGACGACACCCCCGACGCCGCCTTCTTCATCCCGCCCCTCACCACGGTCCACCAGGACTTCGCGGAGGTGGGACGCCGCTGCGTCCAGGGAGCCCTGCGCCAGATCCGCACCCGTGACGACTCCCGGCCCGGCACCGACCTCGTCCCGGTCCGGCTGGTGATCAGGCACAGCACCGCCCCGCCTCGCGGCTGACCGGGCGCCGGCGGGGGCATCCGTGCCGGCGCGGTCCGCTACCGCCGCACGTACCGTCGCAGCGGCGGCATCTCCGCGAGTGCGGCGCCGATCTTCCTCGCCGGATACGAGACCGAGTTCGCACGGATCCAGGGCGGCACCCTGCGCCGTGCCCTGGGAGCCTGTCTGCTCTCCCTCGCCGCCGGCCTCGGCTTCGCCGTCAGCGGAGGCCAGACGTTCAAGGCGTTCGTCACCGGCACCGCGCTGACGAGTACGCCGCTCGACCTGCTCGCCCTGCTCCCTCGGCCGTGCCCTCCTGCCCCTTCCGTGTTCCTGCTGCTGTCCCTCCTCGTGCGAGGTGGCCCGGTGCACCCCCTGGCCCCGCGTGGCATGCGCCGCGGCGGCCGTACGGCGCTCACGCTCTTCGCCGCCACCTGCCTGCCCCTCGGCGTGGCCATCACGACCATCGGCGTGGACCAGAAGGTGCTCGGCACGAGGCCGCGGCGCTGGTCGGTGCCGCGATGCTCCCGGTGCTCGTCCTGCCGCTGCTCGCGATACGAGCCCGGGCCAGCCGTGCCCCCGAATGGCCCGCGTCCTCGCCCCCGGCGGAGTCGGAGGCATGGCGACGGGCCGTCGGCGCCGGGCAGCCGGACACCACTGGCCAGCCTCTCCCCGCCTGCGCCTGCGCCTGCTTCCGGCGCCGGAACGGCGGGCGCCTGGCGGCTTCCGCCCGGTCGTCCGTGGCGGTGACCCGGACGGCTCACTCCTGCTCGCGCCGCTGCCCCGAAGCGGGTCGGCTGGCAGGCAGAGGGGTCGGAGACGAACGGGAGGCACGGTGACGGAAGGCAGCGGCGGCGACGCGGACGAACGCCCGGAACGGTCGGAGATGGCCGCACTGCGGGCACGGGTGGCGGCTCTCGAAAACGCGCGGGCCCGGCCGCCCCGGCACCGCGTCTCATCCTTCGTGGCCGCGGTGCTCATCGTCATCGGCTGTGTGCTCGCCCCGCTCTCCGTCGTCGCCGCGTGGGCGGCCGACGAGGTGGACGACACCGGCCGCTACGTGGCCACGGTCGCCCCGCTCGCCTCGAACCCCGATGTGCAGAACGCCATCGCCAACCGGGCCACCGACGCGCTCATGACCCACCTCGACCTGCCCTCCCTGCTGTCGGGCGTGGTACCCCAGGACCTGCCCCGCCTGAAGCGGGCGCTGGGCGGCAGGCTGGGCGACGCCCTGGAAGGCGCCGTACGCAGCTTCGTCCACGACCAGGCCCGGAAGGTCGCCGCGTCGGACGCCTTCAAGACCGTCTGGTTCGAAGGCAACCGCCGGATCCACAGCACCCTCGACAAAGCCCTCACCGGCAGCGGCGGCGGCGCGATCCAGCTGAAGAACAACGCCGTCACCCTCGACCTCGGCCCGGTCATCGACCGCGTCAAGCAGCGTCTCGTCGACGCCGGCATGACCGTCGCCGGGCACATCCCCGCGGTGCACACCGACATCACCCTCGTCAGATCGGACGAGGTCGGCAAGGTCAAGACGTATGTACGGCTGCTCCAACTCGCCGGGAACTGGCTTCCGGTGCTGGCCGTGCTGCTGGTCGCCGCCGGTGTACTGCTCTCGGTCCGGCGGCGCCGGGCCCTGGTCGCGGGCTGCCTCGGTGTCGCCGTCGCCACCGGCGTCCTCGGCATCGGACTGCGCGTGTTCCGCGTGATCTATCTCGACCGGCTGCCCGCCGATGTCTCCCCGAAGGCGGCCGGTGCCGTGTACGACGCGCTGACCCACTTCCTCCAGACCGCCGTGCGCATGGTCGTGGCCCTCGCCGTCGTCGTGGCCCTGGGCGCCTGGCTCACCGGCCCGGGCCGGTACGCCGGACTCGTACGGCGGTTGTGGACCTCCGGCATCGGCGCGGTCCGCGCCACCGCCGACCACGCCGGTCTGCGCACCGGCCCGGTCGGTCCCTTCGTACGCCGCTACCGCACCTGGATCACCTGGCTGCTGGTGGCCGCGTCGCTGGTGGTCTACCTCCTGTGGACGTACCCCACCGGCTGGGTCGTCGTCGGCATCGCCCTGTGTCTGCTGTTCGTGCTGGCCGTGGTGGAGTTCCTGGCCGCGGCGCCGGCCGACGAGTCACCCCCCGCCCAGGCGCCCGCCTGACGAGGCCGTCAGTACCATCGACCGACTGCCGGACCTACGCCTCGCCGACCCTGCCCCGGAGGAGCCGGCCTTCGAGGGGCGCGCGGTCCACGGGGTACGGGAACTGCCCGTCACCTGGTGACACTCAGGACGAACGGGCCCGCGCCACGCCGGCACGGGCCCGTTCGGTGTGTTCGGGGAGCGCCCGGTCTACTTCCCGTAGCCGGCGGCCGTGATGCTGGCCTGGACCGCGCTCTCGGTGGAGTCCGACGGGTAGCCGGAGGTCATGACGCCTTCGTAGAAGGTGCCGGCGGAGCCGTGGCTGTTGTCACCGCCGATGCCGAGGATGATGGCGCCCTCCTTCTTCATCGGGTTGTAGCCCGAGACGTTGGGACGGGTGCCGCTGTAGAAGGTCGACAGGCCGCCGGACTGGGCGTTGCCGCCGCGGATGGCCCAGTGGTTGGGCTCGCCCTTGACGACGGCCGTCAGATAGCGGTGGCTGATGGAGGGGTCGCCCGCGTTGTAGTGCTGGTTCACGCCGGAGAACAGGCCGTTTTCGAGGTCGGCCATGATCCAGGGGCCGTTGCCCGATCCGTAGCCCCAGACCTTGATGTTGCCGAAGTAGATGGCTTCCATGGTGCCGTTGCCGTTGTCCCGGCTGTTGGTCTCGGCGTTGCCGTAGTCGAAGCAGCAGCCGCCGTTGTAGTGGGTGCCGTCGAGCACGGCGTACATGCCTTCGGGCTGGTCGCCCTTCGCGACGCCGTTGGTGCTGTTGTTGCGGTACCCGGTGCCCGGGGCGACGTAGACGCCGTAGGCCTTGTGGCCGCCGATGGTGATCGGTGCGGCGGTGGCGTTGGCGAGGTTGTCGTAGCCGCCGGCCGCCGGGCCGGAGAAGCCGCCGGGGGGTGCCTGGGTGAGGCGGTTGCCGTGGCCGGACTGGTCGTAGATGACGGTGATGAGGCAGGTCGTACCGGCACAGAAGGAGTCCTGGGCGGCGGCGTTGGCGTATCCGCCGGTGCTCAGGACGCCGATGTCGCGGGTGGCGTTGTCGGAGGCCCGGCGGACCTGGTACAGCGGGCCTTTGTACGAGGAGTACAGCGCGCGTGTGGTGCTGTGTGCCGCCACGCAGGGGGTGCCGCCGGCGGCGTAGAGGTCGCACGGCAGCGAGGTGGCCGCCGGGGCGGCGGGTGCCGCGCCGGTGAGCACGCCGACGCTGAGCGCGGCGGCCGCTCCGGTCGCGAGCAGTGCGCGTTGCCAGGGCCGTATCAGTGAGCGGATGGGCATGAGTGAGCTCCTTCGGCGGGTGGGGGGTGCCTCACCTTTTCCGTCATCACACGTCCGGAATACCGAACAGTGCTCGGCACTTCGGACCCTCAGGATGATAGAAATCCCGCCCCGATCGTCAATGCCTGTGACGTGATCGGTCTCGAGTGACGGTCGAATCCGGCAGTCGTCGGTCGGCCGTTGTCGACTCCGATTCAGGAACTTTATGGCCGAATTATCGGTAGAGGTGAAATTTAATCTTCTGTCAAGAAAACAAAAGACAGGGCACTGGAGGGAGTCATGGGGATTGGGTAGGGGTGGATTCTGGACAACAGGCATGCCGATCTCGGCAGAGCCGCCCGAGACCTCGGGATCAGCGGCAGGCGGCGACCGCCTTCAAGCGGCTGGCGCGGAGCCATCCGGCGTGAACAGGCCCAACTCAGCCTCCTGCTGCACGACTTCGACCTGCTACGGAACCCTTTCTTACGCGCCCGCGGCGGTGAGAGCTGCGCGGAGGTCATCCCCAGCCTGGAAGAGCTACGGGCTGCGCTGAACCGTGCCGCCGCCGAGTGCCGCGAGGAGACGGTCACCATGCAGCCCCGCGGGAACCGCCGGCCGGCGTGGCGGCGGCGAGGACACCGACCGTGCCGAGCACCTTCAGCAGCAGGCCGACGGCCGCTTCGGACAGGCCCAGGGTGCGGGTCAGGAAGAGGACGTTGACCGCGCCGAGGACCCCGCTGAAGAGGTTGGCGGTGGCCGTGCAGCAGGTGATGGCCCGCAGCGCCGCGGTGCGGGCCACGTAGCCGAGGCCCTCGCGCACCTGGCCGGCCACGGAGCCCTTGAAGCCTCGGCCGGTGGGAGCGGTCAGGCCCGCGCACCCGGCGCAGGAGGGCGGCGGTTGGCAGTGCGACAGCCGCAGGATCGGCATTCGGCTGGTGACCATTCCACCGTGGGGCTCGGCTTCTTCAGTGGCAGCACGCTGAAGGACATCGGAGACACCCCTCTGTCCAGGCCCCAACCAACGACCCGCTTCAGCAGCCCGTCCTGGAAGTTGTCGATCCGCAGACAGGGATTCCGCAGGCCGGTCACCTCGGCCACGGCCTCGGCGCCGATGTGCAGCAGGCTCACTCACCACCGCAACGCGCCTTGCGGACGCCTGCACCGTCGGCGCCGGCAGCATCGATCGTGTCTGCAAACGCCTCCGGCCGATGGTCGGCAAGGACAGACGAGGGGGCTTCTTACCGAGGCGGCTTATGGTGCGTCGCCATGACTCGTACACGGCTCTACCGCAACGGCTCCCTGATCCTGGAGGACTTTCCGACCGCTGACATCTCGGAATACGTGAACGATCCGGACGTGGCGGTCTGGCTCGACCTGTGTGATCCATGCTCCGCCGACTTCGCGATGATCAGCGAGGAGTTCGGTCTGCATGAGCTCGCGGTGGAGGACGCGCGTCACGAGCATCAGCGGCCAAAGCTGGACCGCTACCGCACCCATGCCTTCCTCAGTGCTTATGCTGTCAGCGCGGACGAGATCAATGGGCAGCTGACCGCGAGTGAACTATCCGTATTTGTAACGCCGACGGCATTGATTACCATCCGTCCCGACCATCGGTTCGATATCGAGAAGGTCGTCGAACGGTGGGACAACAACAGCGATCTCGCCAAGTACGGAGTGGGATTCCTGCTGCATGGACTGCTGGACCACATAGTCGACGGGCATTTCGCCGCCGTGCAGGACCTCGACGACCGTATCGAAGCGGTGGAAGATCTGCTTTTCGACGAGGGGCGCGAGCAGATGGACTCCGTCCAGCGGGACTCCTACGCGCTGCGCAAGAACCTCACCAAGCTGCGCCGCGTGGTGTTGCCGATGCGGGAGATCGTCAACAGCCTTCTCCGACGCGACCTCCACATCGTCGCCGAGCCCTTGCTTCCCTATTACCAGGACGTGTACGACCACGTCCTCAGGGCCACCGAGTGGACCGAGTCACTTCGGGACATGATCACGTCCATCATGGAGACCAATCTGACCGTTCAGGGCAATCGCCTGAACCTGATCATGAAGAAGGTCACCAGCTGGGCCTCGATAGTGGCCGTGCCCACGGCCGTCACCGGTTTCTACGGACAGAACGTGCCCTATCCGGGTGTCAACACCCAGGTGGGCTTCCTCACTTCCACCGGTGTCATGGTCGTCGCATCCGTGCTGCTCTACTGGGCCTTCAAACGTAAGGACTGGATATGATCCCTCACCCTCGTGGGAGCCACTTCCGGACGTACGGGAAGCTTATGTAGTTGCCGCTTCCGGCGTCGCGTGACGAGACCAGTGGGGTGTCCGGAAATTGCAGGCGACTGAGGACATCGACGGGCAGGTCGAACTCGGGGAGAGCGAGGTACAGTTCCCCGCCCAGGAGCATGCGGCGATGGTCGGCCGCGCCCGCCTCCTCGTGGCCCGCAGCGGCTTCCACGGCGCGCGGTCATGGATGCGGCCGGTCACGGCGACCGGCCGCGCACGGCGCACGACGAGGCAGAAACCGCCGAGCTGTTCCGGGCGTGGGTGGCGGGAGAGCCGGAAGGCCCGATGGTCGTCCGCCACCACGACCACCTGACGCAGCTCGCCGTGCCCGACGGGCAGGCTGCCCCGCGTGAGGGATGGCCGCGCGGATGCAACCGGGGAACATGATGGCAACCTGGGCTGCTGTATCGGCGGCGGTTCGGTGCCCCGAGTCCGGCCGATGGTCAAGACTTCGCCATGTGGCATCGGTGGCTGAGAGGGCGGGAGTTGTCCGTCGTACTGAGGGAGGAAGCAGACGGCGACTCCTGACGAAGGGCAACCTCGTGATCCCGCAACGCATCGTCCTCGCCTCGGTCGCAGGGCTCGTGTCCGCGTTCCTGCTGGCGGCATGCAGCTCTTCGAACAACAACGCCTCCAGCACGAACCCCGGCAACGCCGCCCCCGTCGCCACGGCTGCGTCGGATCCCGCGACCTCCGCACCGGCCGCCTCCGCACCTGCGGACAGCGGCAACTCCGGCAGCGGGCACATGGCCACGACCACCATGCTGATGGCCAAGGCGGTGAAGGGGATGGGCACTGTGGTCACCGACGACAAGGGGCTGACGCTCTACCGCTCCGACAAGGACCAGGCGCACCCCTCCAAGTGGACGTGCGCCGGTGAGTGCACGAAGACGTGGATGCCCGTCCTGGTGCAGGACTCCGTACGGACCATGGGCGTGGAGAAAAGGCTTCTCGGCACGGTTCACCGCAACGGCATGAAACAGGTCACCCTCGGCGGCTGGCCGCTCTACCGGTACATGGGTGACACCAAGGCCGGGCAGATGAACGGCCAGGGCAAGGGCAGGCAGTGGTACGCCGTCACCCCGACCGGCCAGAAGTCCGCCATGACGGGCTGACAGGCAGATCCTGGCCTGGGCCGACTTGCCCACCCGCAAGAGCCGCCTTGCCCACCACCGCGACGGCCGCAGGGTCGGTGCTCCCTCCTGGGCCCGGCACTCTCCCGCGCTTCCGGCACCTTCCGCCGCCGCGTCTTCTTGCTCCCGCCTCACGACCGCGACAGCCGGCCCCATGGCCTTCTACGCCAACGGCACCCCCGCTGAAGCCACCGCCCCGGGCCCGCGCAGCCCATGTCAGGGGCTGCAAGACCGAACGCTCCGAAGGCTTCCCGCCCGCCACCGCCACGCGGGAACTGGGCATGACGCTCCCGCTGCACCGGGCCGATCGCAGCATGGCCGCCTGTGCCACTGCATCCGCCTGGCCCTCCTCGGTCGCTTCCGCGTGCGCACGTGCATGCGATGCCCCCGGCCCTACCGAAAACGCAGGCCAGGGCCCCTGCGAGCCATCGGCAGGTGAGGGCGACTGTATGTCGGTGCCGCAACGCATCCCGATCTCCACCAGCCCGGCGGCCCGCCGTCCCCGTCGCATCCCGGCACATCCTCCTCCATCGGCCACTACCGGCCCCGGCTTCACCTTCGCAGCGCTGGGACCAGCCGCCCAGGGGGCGGCCTCAGTAACGCTGTGCCTTGGCCAGGACAGCCGTCAGTTTCGGCTCCGGCGGTTCGTGGCTGAAGGCAATCGGCTGTTCCTTCTTTCCAGGCTGGAGATGTTCCGCGCCGACGTACCGCGTCTCGACGACGTCGCCGGCCGAGTTCGTGAAGTTGATCTGCACGGCGTAGGAGGCTTCGCTGCGGGTCTTGTTGGTGATTGTGACCAGGACAGCGAGTACTCCGCCGGTCTGCGCTCTCGGTATACCTGTCATGGCGACCTCGGAGAGTGCGTTGCCTCGATCCTTGACGCCTTTCAGTTCCTTTTCCGCTGCCGCGCTCCTTCGCTGGGTCTCGGCGTCCACCGATGCTTCGAATTCGGAGGCGCGTGCCGAGGCCGACGACGCTGCCGCAGATGCGGAAGCCCGGGCCGAGCTGACCGCTGCGGACGCTTTTGAGGCCAGCGCCGACGGTGGTGTTCCGGAGAAGGATGAGGCATTCGGCATACTGGAAGCACTGGGCTGGGGTGAGGAACCGGCGTGCTGACCAGTTCCGCTGCCGCAGCCGGCAAGTGCACTGGCAACGAGAAGGCTTCCGAGAGCGCCTCGCAGCACGATCCGGCGCTGGCCCTTTACAGGGCCGGTGAGTCGTCTTACGAGCATGCTGCCGTCCCAGGGGATGAATGAAATTCGCCCCTCCATCTTCAAGGCCGGATTCGCCGCCCGCGACTTGAGCAGCCGTCCTCCGCGATTTCAGCGGGAAGCGCCAGTGACGCAAGGCCGCTCTCTCCATGACCTGCGCACCGGATGCCCGCTGCGCAAGCGGTGCACCATGGCCACGGCCGGGCCAGAGGCGTCCTGGCCACCCATCCGCCCCCGACGTGCAGGCAACAGCCCGCGACAAGGCCACCACCGGCCCCGACGGCAATCTGACGATCACGAGCCGTGCGGCCGGGCGACATGAAGGCGGGCGTCGCTGTCAGGAGCCGGAGCGGTGGCCTCCATGGGACTGCTGTGCTTTCGGGGACGGGGAGGCGGAGGCGCTGCTCCGCAAGGTGGCGGCGGCGGTCGGACTGGCGCTTGTGCCGGCCGACGGGGTGCTCGGCGATACTGATGGGGACGTGCCGGCCGTGGGAGCGGCCGAGGAAGGCCTCCGGCCGAGCGCTGTCAGCACCGCGTCGGTGACCAGGCCGTCCGCGTTCGTGGTGAGGGCGACGGGGTCGGCGGTGCCGAGAAGCCGATCGCATCCCAGGTTGGTGAACGTCTGGTTGGCCCGTGCCGCGAGGAAACCGAAGAGGTCCGGCGCCATGGCCGGGTCCGGCGAGGGCGCCTTCTCGAAGAGCGCCTTGTCCTTGAAGACGCGCTGGACGCCGGCCGGATCGCGGAAGAGGGTGGCACAGAAGGCCGCTCCGTCACCATCGGCGCCGGCACCGACCGCGGGCATGTCGACCCCGGTGCGGTACGCGTCGGTCTTCGCGACACTGCTACGGCCGTCGACAAGCGTCATCGGGTCGTTCCGCGGGACCAGCGCGATCGGCGCCTTCTGGTCCGCCGCGGCGGACAGTTCGTCCAGCGCGAGGGCGGACGTGGCCCGGCCGTCGCCGGACTGGTCGGGCGCGGTGAACGGCTTGCAGCCAAGAGCGGGGTCCATGAACTGGGTCAGCAACAGGTTGTCGCTGCCGTTGGCCAGATCCCTGGGGGCGCTGGTGGTCGCCGACGCGGCCCTGCCGTTGTGCCAGTGGTGCCGGTCGCCGCGGTTGGTCAGACGAGCGGCCTTCTTGAGTGCGGCCCTGCCGGCGGCGTTGTTCTGTGCGGTACGGCCGTGCGCGTCGGTGAGGTAGTGGGTCACCACGTTGTCGCTTCCGTCCTGGTCCACGACGGAGAAGTCCCGAGTGGTCGGGCAGGGCAAGCCGTCCTTGGCGGTGCCGAGCGTCGGTACCCTGAGGTGCCTCTTGGCTATCTGGGCGTTGGCGGCCCGGAAGAAGGCCGGCGCATTGCAGTACGCGAACTGGCCGAAGACCGATCCCGGCAGGCCGTTGACGCACTTGCCCTGGGTGAGACTGTCCGGACGACCGCTTGTCCGCAAGGTCAGATTTGAGCTGTTGAAACCGAACCAGATGCCCACGGTCGAGCCGCGTGGCACCGAGGGCCGTGCGGTACGCGCGGCCGGTCTCGTGCCCTTGTCGATCACCAATGGGTTGTAGACGGTCAGCTTGCCGCTCGGGGTGACGATCGCGGCTTCCACGAACGCCGACTGCTCGGGGTTGGCCTCGTGGCAGGGTCCCTGTGCCGAATCGGTCGCGACGAGCCTGTACGGCGTGGCCAGGCCCCTGGCGGTGAGCGGGTTGTCCGGCACCAGCAGTGTGCAGTTCGGATCAGGTTTGCGGGCCGCCGCGGGCTGCGCGGCGGCCTCCTGGTGCTGTAGCGGGCGGTGCTGATCACGGCCTTCGGCCGCGAACACCGAACCCGCGACGACGGCGAGAATCATCGGCCCGCCGATGAACGCGAGTGACACCTTCGACCGCTTCCAGCGTTGGGCGTGCTCCCGCCGCGACGTACGCGACGACTGTGTCAAGGTGTTGCGGGCCACTGAGCTGCTCCTCACTGTGCGCCCCTCCGCAGGGAGTAACCCATGGCGGCGCGGGCGCAACGACGGTCATGACAGCGCGGACCCTTCTCGGCGCGACGGAGGGACGACCAACCCGATCACCCGGCAAGACGGATCCACTTGCGGTACGTGCCGAGCCCACGGGATGTTCAACCGCCGCACAGGCATTGCCGAACCTTGAACGAGCGGGAGTCCGGCCTGGTGACAGCCGCCGATGTCGACGCTGGTCTCGTCGCAGGGCAGGAGGAGAGTCCCGAGCGGCACCGGGTGACTGCACGGGCGAGGTGGTCCGCCGGCTGGGGAACTCACGCACGGCGTTGCTGGGCGGCGGTCTCAGGGGTACGCCGCGTGGCCGGGCTGCGTGGCGCAGCGGCTCAGTTCGTCGCCGTCGCCGAGGCACTGCACTTCGGGCGGGCCGCCGAGCGTCCGCACATCGCCCAGCCGGCGTTCAGCCAGCAGATCCGGCTGCCCGAACGGGACCTGGGGTCAAGCTCTTCGGCCGCGCCACCCGTTCGGTGCGGCTCACCGCCGCCGCGGGAGTTGACCGGCGTCCGGCCCGCACACCGCCCGCAGCGTCCAACTCTTCGGCGCCGCGCTGACCCTGCACCGGATCGCCGGCCGGGGCTGCCGGTGACACCTCCGGGGCTCGGACAAGGGGCCGGGACACCGGGCGGTCGCTGCTCACCGTCGGCTGCGTCACCGCCGTACGTCGGTTACGTTGGTAAAGCACCTGGTCACAGGGGGGTAACATGCCGTAACCCATCGAGGACGCTCCATGACCGGCCTGATCGTCGTCCTGCTGTTGGTGGTCGTGGCCACAGCCGTGGCGACCGGTGCCCGGCGTTGGAGCCTGCCCGCCCCCTCGCTCCTCGTGGTCGTGGGGCTGGTCGTGGGGCTCATGCCCTGGGTTCCCGAGGTGCGCCTGCCGCCTCACGTGATCAGCGTGCTGGTGCTGCCACCGCTGCTCTACGCCTCGGCTGGGGAGATCTCCGTCCGCGACCTGCGCACCGTGTGGCGGCCTGTGACCGGCCTGGTCTTCGGCCTGGTCCTCGCCTCGGCCATCGCCGTCGGGTACGTGGCCCACGCGATCACCCCGCTCACGGCCGCGACCGCGTTCATCCTCGGCTCTGTCCTGGCCAGTACCGACCCCGTGGCCGTGACCGCGCTCGGCCGGCGCCTGTCTCTTCCACCGCGTGTGCAGGCCATGGTGCAGGCGGAAAGCCTGTTCAACGATGCCACCTCACTGGTCCTGTACAAGGTCGCCGTGGCCACCGCGGTGTCCGGCAGCGCCATCAGTGTGTCCGGGACCGTCCTGCAATTCCTGATCCTTGCGGGCGGAGGAGCCCTGATCGGGGCGGCGGTCGCCGCGGTGGTGACCCTGATTCGCAGACGGACGGACGACCCCATGCTGGAGACCGTCGTCGCGTTGGTCACTCCCTACGCCTCGTACGTCGTAGCGGAGCAGTCGCACACCTCCGGCGTGACCGCTGTCATCGTCGCCGGGGTCGTCCTCGGCAGCACCGGCCACAAGCTCGGCAACGCCCCCGTCCGCCTCCAGGTCCACGCCGTCTACGAGACCGTGACCTTCCTGCTGGAGAGCGTCGTCTTCGCCCTGATCGGCCTCGAACTTCCCTCGGCCGTCCGACATCTCGCGCGCGACGAGCACGGCTGGCCGCTGTGGGTGCCGGTGATCGCCTTCACCCTGCTGGCGATCCGTCTGCTGTGGATCTTCCCGCTGTCCGCCCTGATCCACCACCGGCACAGGGAGGGCGACAACCGCCTGTCCTGGCGCGTCCCGGCCGTCCTGTCCTGGGCGGGCACCCGAGGCGTCATGCCGCTGGCAGCCGCGCTCTCCATCCCCCTGGTCACCCACACAGGGGCGCCGCTGCCGCACCGGGCGCTCATTCTCACGCTCACCACCGGGACCATCGCACTCACTCTCATATTCCAGGGATTCACCCTGACCACCGTCGTCCGCCGCTCCGGCATCGCTCTGGAACCGGAGCACACCGCCCGCGAGGAGGCCCAGACCCGCCGACACATCGCCCACGCCGCTCTCGACGAGCTCAAACTCCTGGGCGATCTGGATCAGCTCGCCGATCTGGGTACCGCCGCCGAGGCCGCCTTGAAACAGGCCCGTCGTCATCTGGAAGCACGCATCCACCAGGTCGAAGACGCCCACTACAGCGACCCGGACGCCCGTCCTGCCGACGCTTACCGCGAGATACGCCGGACACTCATCGCCATCGAGGCGGCCGAGCTCCAGCGCCTCTACGAAGCGAACAAGATCAGCAACGCCACCCGGCGCCGGATCCAGCACGAACTCGACCTCGAAGAAGCCAGCCTCCGCCCCCGCGACTGACGGGCTGCACCGAAGCCCCGCCAGGCGTGGGCAGCGCGGCCGGGGTCGGGCCGGTTGGCTCCGATGTGGCCGTGGCGGCACCGGTAGCCGGGACGGTGGTGGGGGTCCACCGGGATTCCATGCGCCGCCCGCAGACGCCGCAGCACAGCAACTCCGCCAGGAGGTAGGTGCGTCCGGATGCGCCTCCCGGCGGGGGATGTTGCAGCGCACGACGTCACGGTGGCCGAGAGTGGTGTCGGCGGGGTCGACCAGGTGGTGGTCGGTGCGCCGGCGGTTCCAGACCTGCCGGCCGGAGCAGCGGGGCTCGGCGAGCATCCCGGTCTCCCGGGTACTGCGAGGTTGCGGTCGGCGGAGCCGTCGCCGTGGGCGAATCCGGGCTCAGCTCTCACCGGCTCGCTGTCCACGAGGCGGTCGTCCCTGGGCCCACTGCTCAACCGGTCCCTCCTCGCCACCCGAGAGTGAGCATCCGGGCCTCAGGCACCCAGCCGAGTCGGCTGCAGACGGGCCGGCCGTGGCAGTGGCCGGCAGTAGGCGGACTCGCACGATGGTGTCGGCCGGCGTGAGAGGGGTGTGGACCGTCGGCTGCTGCACGACCGACGCCGAGAAATTCCGCGAAACCGTCAACGATCGGAGCCGCCACAGTGGCGCCTCGCCTCGTGCGGGCGACAGTGCGGACGGCGGGTGAGTCGTAGAGCCCGTACGAACGACTGCACTGGTAGTCCTACATGATGTAGGACTACTGTGTGCCAGACGAGCAGCCGCGTTCCCCTGTGAAGGGCGCCTTGGTGGGCCGCCGGCCAGGATGGTTGGTTCCTTCATGGCACGAAGTGGCGCGACATGACCTCAGGCGTACGGCGGAACGCTGTCATCGGATCGGTGCCGGGCGTGGAACACAGACACACCGACATTTGACTGGAGACCATGTGGTAATGACTGACACCCCGGCCATGCAACCGCCCGAAGAGGTACTCATCAGTATTGTCCTGCCCGTCTACCAGGTGCAGGAGTATCTGCCGGAGTGCCTCGACTCGGTCCTCGGGGCGTCGCAGTCCTTTCAGGGCATTGAGGTCGTGGCCGTGGACGACTGTTCCCCTGACGCCAGCGGCGCCCTTCTCGACGAGTACGCTGCCCAGGACCAGCGGCTGCGCGTGGTCCACCTGCCGCAGAACGTCGGCCTCGGCCGAGCGCGCGGCGAGGGACTGGCTCGGGCCCGCGGCGACTACGTGTGGTTCGTCGACAGTGACGACCGGCTGGCCGACGGGGCACTCGCTGCGGTCGCAGAGCGGCTGAAGCGGACCGAGCCTGACGTGCTTCTCGTCGACCACGCCCTCCTCGACCCGGAGGGGGGCATGGAGCGCAATGTGCGTGCGCCTCTCTTCCGGGACGCACCCGAGACGTTCACGCTCGCGGAGCGCCCGGGCACCTTGGACCTCATCATGACCGCGTGGGGCAGGGTACTGCGCCGCGACTTCCTGCTGGGCCTGGACGTGGAGTTCGGGCACGGGTACTACGAGGACATCTCCGTCACCTACCCCGTCCTGCTCGCCGCGCGCCGGCTCGGCATGCTCGACCGTGTCTGCTACCACTACCGGCGCGGGCGTGCGGGAGCGATCACCAACACCTCCAGCCCGAAGCACTTCGATCTCTTCGGCCAGTACGAGCGGATCTTCGCCTTCATCGACCGTGAGGCCGAGACCGCCGAGCCCTTCCGCAGGGCGGTGTTCGACCGGACCGTACGACATGCGACGACGGTGCTCGCCACACCCGGACTCGTGCCGGAGAACATGCGGCGCGACTTCTTCCGGAAGACGTCGGAACACTTCCGGAGATTCCGGCCACGCGGCTACTCCCACCCGTCCGGGCTGCGCGGCCTGCAGTACCGGCTGGTGGAGCGGGGCGCCTACTCCGCGTACGCGGCCCTGGAACCGGTGAACAGGCTTCGTCTGTCACTTCGTACCGGCCTCGGCCGGGCGCGCGGCGCGGCGCGGCGGGCACCCCGGCTCGCGGCGACGGCGCTGCGGCGGGCGTACCACCGCGCTTGTCTGCTGCTTCCCGTCGACGACAGCCTTGCCGTCTACGCCGCCTACTGGAGCCGCGGTTACGCCTGCAACCCCGCGGCCGTCTTCGAGAAGGCCCGCGAGCTCGCGCCCGGCATCCGCGGGGTGTGGGTGGTCGCCAAGGACCGGACGGGATCCATCCCCCCGGGGGTCGAGTACGTGGTGGACGGATCGGCTCGATGCCTGCGCACCATGGCGCGGGCCAAGTATCTGGTCAACAACGTCAACTTCCCTTATGAGCTGCCCAAGCGGCGCGGCGCGGTGCTGGTGCAGACACAGCACGGCACCCCCCTGAAGAAGATGGGAACCGACCTGCGGGAACATCCCGCAGCCGCACGCGGCATGAACTTCGACCGGCTGGTGGAGCAGTGCGGGCGATGGGACTTCCTGGTCTCGCCGAACCCGCACACCACCGAGGTGTTCACCAGGGTCTACCCTGGCGGCTACGAGGTGCTCCAGACGGGCTATCCTCGCGTCGACCGGCTGGTCAACGCCTCGCTCGACGAGGTGAACCGGGTGCGGGACGAACTGGGCATCACCCCTGGGCAGACCGCCGTCCTCTATGCGCCCACCCACCGCGACCACCAGGACCAGGCGGCGCCCCTGCTCGACGTGCAGCGGTTCGCCGATCAGCTCGGTGACGATCATGTCCTGCTGGTGCGTGCGCACTACTTCGACACCCCACAGGCCGTCCCGTCGCGGGGCGTCGTGGACGTCTCGTCCCACCCGTCGATCGAAGACCTGTGCATCGCTGCCGACGTGCTGGTCACCGACTACTCCTCAGTGATGTTCGACTACGCCGCCCTGGACCGGCCGATCGTGATCTACGCGCCCGACTGGGAGGCGTACCGCCGCGCACGAGGCGTCTACTTCGACCTCCTCGCCGAGGCGCCCGGAGTGGTCGCCACCACGCAGGAGCAACTCGCCGAGGTCTTCCTCAGCGGCGAGTACACGGGGCCGCACATGGACAAGCGGCGCTCCGGATTTCGGGCACGCTTCTGCCCCTACGACGACGGGCACGCGGCCGAACGCGTGGTGCGCAGCGTCTTCCTGGGAGAGTCGGCCGACAAGAACCGGCCATCGCAGGCGGGCAGTTGACCTCGCCGCCGGTCAACTCCGCACGCGGCGGGCGACCCGTCCCGCGACGACGCGGCGCACCCCGGAAAGGCCATCCGCGACACGCACGGCGAGGCAGCCGCTGTTGGTGGCGTACGGCTGGAGCAACAGCACCCGTCCCCGACGGCCCATCCGCACCAGCCGCCTGAGGCCGGATCCCGCACGAAGTGGCCTCGTGGCCGACTCGCCGTCCCGGAAGGTCAGGATCACCCAGGCATCCCAGGTGGTGATCGTGCCGCCTTCACAGAGCGGCGCCACGTCCGCGGTGATGACGGCACGCCAGCCGTGTCCGTCCGGCTCGGCGTCCCACTCGGCCTCGTACCGGTGTGCCGCGCCCGTCACCCGGTGCCGCAACTCGACGGTCGCCCGCTCCGGGCCGGCGTGCGCGGTCCTGCCGTAGAGGTCGGCCAGTCGGAGTTCGAGCACGAGTCGGCGGCCCGCACCGACGTTCCCGAGGACGTAGAAGGGCAGCAGTGCGACAGGGGCGTCGGCAAGACCGTCGAGCACGATCTCGCCTGTTCCCTCGGGCATGGAATCCGCCTCGTCCCACAGCGGTCGCCGCGCGTCTCCGGCGTACGGCGGCGTCAGCCGCGGCGGGTCGGCCGCCAGCTCGGCGAGCCGCCGGATGTCCACGGCATGTCGCTCGCGTCCGAGCAGCACCTCAGTGCGCCAACGGGCGGCGAGAGTGGCCCGGCGCACGGCCTCCGCCTCGAAGGCGCCCACGTGCTCGCGGGTGATCCGCCACCAGACGTCCTGGTACTCCGGCGTACGCTGCGGCAGTTCGCTCAGGTAAACGGCGAGATCGAACTCCAGGAACTTGGTCTGCGCGGCGATCAGCAGATCCTGGTCGCCGCTGTCCCGCATGATCTCCACCACCTGCTGATGGGCGGTGACCCGGTCCTGCCAGTTCTGGATCCGGTCCCGGCGCAGCGAGATCGACGCCCGGCCGGTGCCATAGCGCACATGCCAGATGTAGACGGTTTCGGGAGTGACGGCGAAGCGTGGCCCGGCCGCGTAGACCCGCGCGGTGAACACGAAGTCCTCGTAGTGCGCCGCGCCGTCGGGGAATCGGATCCGCCGGGACAGCAGGAAGTCACGGCGATAGATCTTGTTCACCGACAGCGTGTCCCACAGTGTCTGCGGGCGCCCGGCCACCCCGTCGTGCACCGACTCCGTCGTGAACAAGTGTTCCTGCCAGGGGATCTCACGTCCGCCGGGCAGCTCGCGCCGAACGCACAGGCCTGCCGTCACATCGGCGCCATGCCGGAGCGCGACGGCGAGGAGCGTGTCCACAGCCTTCGGCGGAAGCACATCGTCGCTGTCGAGGAAGACGAGCCATGGGTGGCGGGCCGCGTCGATACCGTCGTTGCGCGGGGTGCCGCAGCCGCCGCTGTTGACCGCACGGTGTACGACGCGCACGCGCGGCTCGGTGGCTGCGAGCTGTCCCAGTAGGTGAGCTGTCCCGTCGGTGGAAGCGTCGTCCACGACGACGACCTCGCCGACCACATCGCCCTGTGCGAGAGCCGAGGCCACCGCTTCCGCGACGTGCTCCACGTCGTTGTAGGCGATGACCACCACCGTAACCGCCCCGTCGTTCTCGCTGGACAACTCTGCTCCCGTTCGCGCGGTCGTGACAGGCACCCCGCGCCGTCGAGGAACGGAGGACCCGGTGGGCGGCACCCGATGAACTCCTACATTACGTAGGAATCGGCGTACCCAGCGACTTTCGGCAAAGGCACCGCAACAGGGTCTGCCCGGATCACAGAGATCCCACATGAACCGCCCCTACAGCGCCTCGGCGGACGTCGGCAACGAGGGGGAGCACCCTGGATCGTTCACATCGTCTGGGCGGACGCTACCGGCCGGAACAGGTCCTGGGTCTGGGCGCGTTTCCGCCGTGAGGTCGTCTCGGCGGCCCTGTTTGGGGCTCCCGTCCGTCGTCGCCGTCCACGACGCGGGCGACCACACCGGACCCGAGCACGCCCTGGAACTCACCGCCGGAGTGGTGGAGGCGCTCGATCATGTCCGCCGCCACGGCATCGTCCTCCGGGACATCAAACCGGCGAACGTCATGCTCTCTCACCGGGGGACCGGCGCGGGGGGTGTTGCCTCCGCGCAGTCGGGAGGCGTCCTCGGCGAACGTGGTGTCTCGGATATGGTGCAGGGCTTGTCGAGAGAAGAGGAGTTCTTCCAGATTCCAATCAGGTCAGAAACCCCAAGTGGCGTAGCCCTGCATCTGGAGTAACCATGGAGGAAGGTATGGGGGTTGCCGCTCGGCGGTAGAGGAGTCACCGCCATAGAGGCGAGCATGCAATGGACCCACGATATGTGGCGCCGGGCAGCCGTTTTCGGAAGGTGTTACCTTCCTGGGCGTTTTAATGGTCAACCGAGAGCTCTCTCGGAGAGGTTGGGGAAAATGTCAGCGGTAGACATAGGGTGGGCCACCATAGCCGCCAACGGCTCCCTCTCATGGTTCAATCACGGCTGGGATTCCAATCAATCAGTCGTGTACAGCATCATAGTCTTCCCGGGGCAGGGCGAAGGCGTGCCCAATCCGCTGGGACACGCGACACTCACGCAAGGCGAGTCGTTTGAGCACGTCGATGGCACGAAAGCCTACAAGTTCTACATACAGAACAACGCGCCGTTTAACTCATGCGACGTGCACGTAATCGCGCAAGTCGATTCCCTGTGAACGTGGATCTCCGGAAGGCGGAGGGCGATCATGTCGACTGTGAAGGTCAAGATCGTGCACGATGAGGTCGGTCGCATTGTGTCAGTAGCGCGCCCCGCACCCGATGCACGGGTAACGGTGCTGAGCGGCAAAGGGGAGTCTGTGCTGGAGATGGAAGTAGACGAAGAACTCGTACGTGAGCTGGCGACCGGGAAGCACAGAATCGACGCCACAGGCGAACACATCGTTCCCTACAGCGAGTAGAGAAGGACGTACGGCTCCGGTCGCAGAGTGTGCCGGTGTGTCCCGGACGGACTCCTGGCAGTGCAGCTTCGGGCAGGGCCACCGGCACCCTTGCCGACCACCTTCGCATGCTATTGGGGCTGCCCTTCGGACCGCACGATCAGAGCCGGCACCGCCCCGAGTTCCAGGGTACGGAAGGCAGCGCTGCACCCGAATCAGGCCTACACGGCGTCGCGGACCAAGTCGAGTGCCTCGCGCAGCAGCGTCGCGGAGTCTGTCGGGGAGCGGCGGGCCGGGGGCGCCCGTGTACTGGGAGGCGTGGGCTCTGAGGCCGGCTGCGGATGACGGCTATGCAGATGCAGGCCAGGCTCGACCGTGTGAACCGAACCTCTATCCGGGACATCAGGACCTCGAACGCATCCTGCCAGCGGACAGGGTCTATGCTGTGACCTGCGGCCACTGCATGATCTTCAGTGTCTTCGGTTGCGTCCAGGGAAGTCCAGCATTGGTGAAACCGGGAAATTGTGGGAGTGCGCGTTTTTGGCTGCATCAGGGGTGCTGATGTGCGACTGCCGATTTCGGGCTTAGCAGTCCATCGCGCTCGATCCTCCTCTCGCTGAGCTGCGGTTTTGCCAGCACCCGTACGTTGACATGGTGTCCGCGCAGGTCTCAAGTCATGGCCGTCTGCCGTAGGCGAACTGCCGTGAGCGTCAGCGACGGGTGAAACGACGGGGGGCTGATAGCCACGGCGCTTCCGTCAAACGCCAGCTGTGGCCAGCGTGATGTTGCGATCAACCAGTTTCCTGAAGAAGGTCGTTGATCCAGAGGACCCGGCCGCTGCCCTGCAAAAGTCCCTGGTGCACAGGGAGCAGAGGATGTCTCTGAGCTGGCTTGGATCCATCAGACGGGACGCGTCGTCCGTGCTGGCGTGGGCCCGGAAGCGATGATGGCGCGGTATGCCGCGAGGGCGTCTGTGGTGGCGCCACCTGCGGTGATCAGCGTGGCCGTGCGGAGAGTGACGCCGGTACGGCGGTGGCGTACGGTCCGGGGTCTGGCCCGCGCCTCCGAGACCGAGAGCCCAAGCCGCGGCGTCGACCTCGCGCCGCGTTCAAGTCAGGAGCGGGACAAGGGCGGTGACGACGGAGTACATCGCGAAGCCGTTGAGGGTGAGGTGGCGGCGAGCAGAAGGAAGGTGCGGCTGCGGGCCGCTGACCTGCTGTCGCTGGTGTGTCGGGTGCGGTGCGCCGGGGCCGCTGGCCACGGGGCCCGCAGGGCGAGCGCGTGGGCCGGGATGGTGACCAAGCCCAAGCTACCCTGCGCTCTGCGTGGCGCGGAGCGCAGGCAAGGCGGCGCGAGGCCGTGACTGGTCCCCGTACCGATCGCAGCTTCGCTGGCTTGGACGGTGTCCATCGGCGGGTCAGCAGCCACCCGAAGAGGCGGGAGCGCCGATACCGATCTGCAGAGTGGCCGGGGCCGCACAGCAGCCTCCGCCGTCGCTGCTCTGGGCGGCGTCGGGGGTGTCGTCGCATACGCCGGTCTCGGCAGGGTGAGTTCGACGCGTTCGGCGGCCTCGCGGTCGACGCGGCGAGGGCTGCGGTGATGGAGCGGACCTGCTCGTAGCCGGTCATGGCGAGGAAGGTCGGGGCGGGTCAGAGCGGCCGGTGCCTGGAAGCGTTCGTCGGGGCCGAGGCGGACCTCGGAGAGGTCAGGACAGGTTGGGGCGGAAGCGGGTGAGCACGATGATCTTGTCGACCGGGTCCCGTTGGTGGCCGTCCTCGGCGACAAGGACGAGCCGATCGCCGTCGCATTCCACGGCCTGGATGCGGAAGCCGGTTGCGGTGGAGGCGTGGCCGGCCTCGACGGCGGCCTTGTACACACCACTGTCCAGCAGCGCCGACTTCCTCGTTTCCTGAACAGAGCGAGATGCCCAGGCCGAATACGCGAATCAGCTGCGCGCCTCGGTCCCGTTCAGCGCCTACCGCCGACGCCCGTCGAATCGATGGTTCGGCCTGATATCCGGGTCGGCCCGGCTTCAGGATCAGGTGCCGACCGTGGTCTTGGCCTCACCGGCGCGTCCTGTTGGAGAGGCCAGCGGCGGGGTGGGCATGCCCGCGTCTTCGCGNGCCGACCGTGGTCTTGGCCTCACCGGCGCGTCCTGTTGGAGAGGCCAGCGGCGGGGTGGGCATGCCCGCGTCTTCGCGGAGGCCGGCCAGCCACTCCCGCAGCGCCTCCTGGACGGTGTGGCGGGGAGTCCACTCCAGTTCGCGCTGTGCTCGCGACGTGTCCATGATCGGGAAGTGCAGTACGGCGTCGAACAGCGACGGGGGAGTACGTAGCAGATGCGTCCGCCAGGCGGCGGAGACCGCTGCCTTCACCGGCCGGCCCGGCATCGGGATGGTCCGTGCGTCGAACATCTCTGCCAGCATGGGCGCGTCCACGACGGGTTCTGCGGCCAGGTTGAAGGCCCCGTGCACCGCGCGCACGATGGCCTGCCGGAACGCCTCGGCCGCGTCGTCGGTGTGCAGGGCCTGGTACCGCATGCCCGGGATGGCTGGGATCGCGGGCATACGCTCCGGGCGGGTCAGGCGCTTGGGGATCAGCGGGCCGCGGAACAAGCGGTGCTGCTCGCACGCGGCCTCCCGCTTGAACATGAAGCCGGGCCGCATCCGCACCACCCGGATTTCGGGGTGTTGGAGTTCGAAAGTGTCCAGGACGCGCTCGACGTAGGCCTTCTCCTGGCAGAGCGTCGACTCCGGCCAGCCATCGGTGGGCCAGAGCTCGTCCACGGCGCGGTCCTTGGGCCCGGGCGAGTAGGCCCCCACGAAGGACGCGTAGATCAGGGCGGGAACGGCGGCCGCGGCCGCGGCGTCGAAGACCCGGATGCTGCCC
Organism: Streptomyces sp. CoH27; assembly: GCF_020181035.1. Lineage (GTDB taxonomy): Bacteria > Actinomycetota > Actinomycetes > Streptomycetales > Streptomycetaceae > Streptomyces > Streptomyces camelliae. The sequence continues at coordinate 363 of NZ_JAIQYY010000001.1, read as the reverse complement.
TGCACGTTCGTGCGCCAGGTCGTCGCCGGGTGATGCGTGGGCTGGAACAGCCATGCCAGGTGGACGACGGCGTCCGCGCCGGCGAAGTGACCGGCCAGATCGGTGGTGTCGTCCGCGATGTCGACACTCGCCCACCGGGTCTTCGGCGGAGACCACTGCGGAAGGCGGCGGGCCAACCCAAGAATCGATGCGATCTGCGGATCTGCGCCGAGCGTCTGGACAACGCTGGTTCCGACGTTTCCGGTGGCTCCGACGACCACGACCCGTATGCCGGTAGCTGCCATGGATCTCGCCTGCCCTTCCGGGGCTGAGGAGGTGGAAAGTCCCCCATACACGACCGTAGAACGACATCGGCGGCGCCGC